>NZ_JASOYK010000003.1:0-575114 GCF_030226685.1 Paenibacillus sp. UMB4589-SE434
GGGACGTAGCTCAGCTTGGTAGAGCACTTGGTTTGGGACCAAGGGGTCGCATGTTCAAATCGTGTCGTCCCGACCATCTATATGCGGGTGTAGTTCAATGGTAGAACTTTAGCCTTCCAAGCTAATAGCGTGGGTTCGATTCCCATCACCCGCTCCATATTTTACAGTGATGCCACCTTACGAGGTGGCTTTTTTTATTATGATTAGTATCCAGACAAGATTCGCTCCCCTTGATACTACCCTTATTTTATCTTTTAGTATGAGGATATCAGTGCAGATTTGAATGATCTGCTTGTTAACTTTAACTGTACAATGATGGAGTAAGAAAATTCATAATTGATCGATGAAGATCCAATGTGCTGTCAAAAGCCCCAATCAACTGCAAATCATATTAATCTTAAATGGGTATGCTCAGATTGTATTTCCTTGGAATACATTCCTCCTATTTTGTACGTTTAATGCAAAATGAATGCGCTTACCAAACGTGAAATATAATGATTACCAATTCAATAAATGCATCGTTTGTTCATAAATAACATACGATGATAGTTACAAGGAAACAACGAGGAAAAGGCGCTGTACAAAGACGAACAGCAGGGGAAATAGGAATTTAGCGCGTTCCTAAAGTGTCATGAAACCAGGTTTGATTTTTCAAATAAAAGTAAAGATTTTCGCCACAGATTGTAGTATGATGGTAAGAAAGTCTAAAAAACAGTGCAAACTGGGTTGGATAAGAGGGGGAGACGAATGACTGACTTAACGTTAACCGCAAACAAAGCGAATTCCAACAACCTGTTGCGGCGAGACGTTCGATTCCTTGGGAATATCCTTGGCGAAGTGCTCGTCCATCAGGGCGGCAATGAGTTGCTGAATATCGTGGAGAAGATTCGTGAATTAAGTAAATCACTGCGTGCCGTATTTTTGCCGGAGTTGTACGATGAATTTAAGCAGCTCATCAACACGTTAAATCCTGAAATTCGTCACCAAGTAATTCGAGCTTTCGCTATTTATTTTCAGCTTGTGAATATCGCAGAACAGAATCATCGTATTCGTCGTAAGCGCGATTATGAACGATCTGCGGGAGAGACGGTTCAACCAGGTTCAATTGAAAGTATTATCCTTGAGTTTAAGGAACGTAAATTGGCGGTAGAAGATCTGGAGGAGATTCTGTCCAGCATTTCTTTAGAACTGGTTATGACGGCCCATCCAACGGAAGCGATGCGTCGTGCCATATTGGATATTAATAAGCGGATTGCAAACGATGTTATGCAATTGGACAACCCAACGCTTACGTACCGGGAACGTCAGCAATTGCGTGATCAGTTACTTAACGAGGTTATCACTTTGTGGCAGACTGACGAGCTGCGCGATCGCAAGCCTACTGTCATCGATGAAGTGCGTAACGGTTTGTATTTTTTCAACGAGACGTTATTTGATGTACTTCCGGATGTATATCATGAGCTTGAACGCTGCCTTGATAAATATTATGCCAGTCGTAGTTGGCACGTTCCAACTTACCTTCGCTTTGGCTCGTGGATTGGTGGAGACCGTGACGGGAACCCATCTGTTGTTGCTTCCGTTACCTGGGAGACACTTGAGATGCATCGCAGCTTAGCCATTCGAAAGTATGAAGAACGTATGAAAGAAATAATGCGTTCATTAAGCTTCAGTACAACGATTGTGCAAGTAAGCGATGAGTTAGTTCAATCAATTGCATCTGACAAGCAGCGAGTCACTTTAAAATATGTTCCTGCTTGGTTAAACGACAAGGAACCTTATCGTGTCAAGCTGTCCTATATGTTAGAGAAGCTGCGTAATGTGCTGGTCGATGAAACAAAGGGTACAAGCCAACGATATAACTCGGTTACTGAGTTTATCGATGATCTATCCATCATTAATCGCAGCTTGCGCCATCATTTCGCGGATTACGCGGCAGATACGCACATTAAGAAATTAATCCGACAAGCTGAATTGTTCGGCTTCCATATGGCTACATTGGATATTCGTCAACATAGCAAGGAACATGAGAATGCTATGACTGAAATTCTGGCCAACATGAATATTGTAGATGATTACAGCTCGTTGCCAGAACAAGAAAAGATCGTGTTGTTAAATCAGCTTTTAAACGACCCACGACCGTTAACATCGCCTTACATTCGTTACAGTGAAGCAACAAAAGAATGTCTTGATGTGTATCGTATAGTGTTTGAGGCACAGCAGGAATTCGGGGTTAACTGTATTACGAGTTACTTGATCAGTATGGCGCAGGGTGCGAGTGATGTGCTCGAGGTGATGCTGCTCTCGAAAGAAGTAGGCTTATTCCGCAAGAATTCAGACGGAACCGTACACTGTACATTACAGGCAGTACCTCTATTTGAAACGATTGAGGATCTGCATGAGGCGCCTGGCATTATGAAGAGCTTATTCGAGTTGCCGGTTTACCGTCAAGCGATCCACGCGATGAACAACCTGCAAGAGATCATGCTTGGTTATTCTGACAGTAACAAGGACGGCGGAATGTTGACTGCCAACTGGGAGCTGCGCGTAGCGCTTAATGATTTAACGAAAGTGGCACAAGATTATGATATCAAGCTGAAGTTCTTCCACGGCCGCGGAGGGGCTCTCGGTCGCGGAGGTATGCCGCTTAATCGCAGCATACTGGCACAGCCGCCGCATACGATTGGTGGAGGCATCAAGATCACCGAACAAGGGGAAGTACTATCTTCCCGTTACTCCATGCAAGGTATAGCTTACCGCAGTTTAGAGCAGGCCACATCAGCTCTGCTGCAAGCGGCTGTGATGGCACGCTCCTCTCAGGGAGAAGCGTGTGAGCCGAAGTGGGAAGAATGGATGGCTGACATCTCAAAGGATGCACAGCAGAAGTACCAGGATCTTATCTTCCGTGATCCTGACTTCCTGACCTATTTTAAAGAGTCAACTCCGCTGCCGGAGATTGGCGAGCTAAATATCGGTTCAAGGCCTTCCAAACGCAAGAATAGCGACCGCTTCGAAGATTTGCGTGCGATCCCGTGGGTATTCTCATGGACGCAAAGTCGTTACTTGCTTCCTGCATGGTATGCAGCTGGAACAGCGCTGCAATCGTTCTACCAGAACAAGGCGGAGAATATGGACACGCTCCGTCATATGTATGAGCACTACTCATTCTTTGGCAGCATGATTGATAATTTGCAAATGGCATTGGCCAAGGCGGATCTAATCATTGCTAAGGAGTATGCCGCGATGGTTAAAGACGACACAATCCGTGAGCGCATATTCAAGTGTATTCAAGAAGAGTACGACCTCACTTCAAAGCTGCTGCTGGAAATTACAGGTCAGCAAGAGATTCTTGATAATGTGCCTGTTATTCAAGAATCGATTAAGCTGCGTAATCCTTACGTTGACCCGCTAAGTTATATGCAGGTTCAACTACTAACAGAATTACGTCAGCTTCGCGAACAGGAGCAGGATGATCCAGAGCTTCTGCGCGAGGTGTTGTTGACCATTAACGGGATTGCTTCGGGTCTCCGAAACACAGGCTGATTGTATCTATTGGGAGTGTGCTTAGTGTATTACACCTGTAGATCTTGAATCGGTCAACCGTGAACATAAAGTGCAGCTATGATGCAGTCGAGTCTTGCTATGCAGGGCTCGACTTTCCTGTGTCACTGATAAAAGGAGTTGTGCATCCATGAAAAAGAGTGCCATGTATTGGCTCTCCGTCATCTTTGTGCTTATAGGGGCATCTAGCTACGGATTTGTATCATCAATCGTAAAGCTTGCTTTTGCAGAAGGGTATTCGACGGCTCAAGTTACGATAAGTCAAATTTCTGTAGGGGCGGCTGTGCTATGGATTATGGTGCTTCTACGCCCGCATACATGGCGTAATCCATTTGCCCATGGTGGATGGAAGCTATTGTTTGTTGGGATATTTGGACTTTCATTGACCACCATATTTTATAACAGTGCACTTCAGCAGCTTGATGCATCGCTTGCGATTATTTTATTGTTTCAATTTACATGGATAACGTTGGTTATGGAATGTGTGACACACAGAACTTGGCCTAATCGTTATCAGTGGTTATCCATATTTATCGTACTGCTAGGCACCGTATTAGCTGTAGGGATCACGTCTGACAACCTGGAGAGGTTTACATTTGCCGGAGTCGTACTTGGACTAGCTTCAGCCATAACTTATAGTTTATTCTTATATTTAACTGGCAAAATTCAGACCCATCATGATCCGGTCATGCGTTCAGCGATGATGATGACGGGAACTTTGCCTGTTATTTACGGTATTTATGTGCCGTTTATTGCGGGTGGTATGGAATTGCCACCTGACGTGGGACACTTATTGTTATGGGGATTACTGTTGGGATCGTTATCCCATATTATTCCGACAGTTACCTTTAATATAGGCATCCCGCGCATTGGAAGCAGCCTGGCTTCCATGATATGTGCGATGGAGCTGCCTGTTGTCACGGTTGTGGCATATGTGCTGCTTCACGAACAGGTTACGTTGCTCCAATGGCTTGGAATCCTGCTTATTTTGGCCGGTATCGTCATTGCAGAGCAGAAAGCAAAACGAATTACGGTCGATCATGAGCAGTGAGGACGGAGGGAGACTGTTGGTGGATACGTTAGAGAAACGACTTGCTATGTTAGCCCGCAAGGGGGATACAAGCGCGTTTGCCGAGATAGTCGAACTGTATAAAGACAAGATCTTTCACCTCGCTTATCGTATGCTAAGCAACAGGCATGAAGCGGAGGATGTTGTACAGGATACGTTTTTGCGGGTATATCGCAATTTGGATCGATATGATGAGAATCAGAAATTTTCGACATGGATCTATCGGATTGGGACGAATCTGTGTATCGATCGTTTGCGAAAACGAAAGCCAAGCTACTCTCTAGATGCAGAAATGAACGACCAAGAGGGTGTTGATGGCTATTCCATGATTCCTAGCGATGACAGGACGCCAGAGACATATTTGCTTGTCAGTGAGACGCAGCGAATGATCCATGAAGCGATTGACAGCCTGCCTGCCAAATACAAGTCGGTTATGGTCCTGAGGTATTTGCAGGATATGTCCCTTCAAGAGATAAGTGATGTGTTGAATATGCCGGTCACGACTATCAAAACACGAGTACATCGTGGGCGCGAATTTTTGCGTAAGAAGCTCGAACGCAAAATATGAAATAAATAACAGGTTAAAACTTTGAAACGATTTGATGTGCGTGACGTATCGTATAACAACAAAAGTTCTTTGCTGTGTCTTTGTGCGGACATCCGGACAAGGTGAGCTTGAACTTTCGTTTGAACACCTGATGAAAGGATTTGGCTCAAATGGATTGCAAACAAGCCGTCTCATTGATGCACAACTTACTGGATGACGATCTGGAGCGATCATGCGCATTAGACTTGAAAGAGCACATGCTTGCATGCCCGGCTTGCCGTGAGCGGTTCCGTCAGTTGGAAGAAACGGAACAGCTGCTGTACGGATTCAATCATCGTTTGCAGCCGACAACGGATGAATTGACCGAACGTATTATGAGCGTGATCCCGAAGCCTAAGAAGCAAAGCGCGATGTTTAAGTGGGTGAGACGCCATCCGGCCATAACCGTTGCCGCTGTTTTCGTACTTGTGATGATGACGAGTGCGCTAAGCATGTGGAATGCTGATAAGCAATTGCTCGTGAAAGGCCAACAACTCGACGGAGTTGTCATTCAAGATAACAAGGTCATCGTTCCGAACGGCAAAGTGGTTAAAGGAGACCTAACCATTCATAATGGCCTCGCTGAGGTTTATGGTGAAGTGGAAGGGAATGTGACTGTTGTTGACGGTAAAGTATATCAGGCGTCTACGGCGCACATCACCGGATCGGTACAGCAAATAGATGAAGCTATGAGCTGGATCTGGTATCAAATCTCAAGTCTGTTCCCAGGTAATGCAACTGCACCGTAAGGTGGAGCGGGTTGAGGTTAAAAGTTTATGACTGCTCTCTCGTGTTTTTGGCGGGAGAGTTTTTTGTGTACAGAGCAGGAATTTTGCGTCCAGCTGACGAAAAGGTTATAGTTATACATATAGAGAAGGCTGATCTTATAGGGAACTCCGGGGGTACCTTCATGAATTATTTCGCAGACATGAGTTGGAAAGACGCTATCAAGGACGTCATTGACATTGTAATCGTTAGTTACGTAATTTATAAATTACTTGTTCTAATCCGTGGAACACGGGCGGTACAATTGCTCAAGGGTATATTTGTGCTTGTATTAACCTGGGCAATCAGTACCTGGTTTGATTTGTATACACTGAAGTGGCTGATGAACCAGATGTTTACCTTTGGGGTATTGGCAATTGTTATTATATTTCAGCCGGAGCTGCGCAGAGCGCTGGAGCAGCTCGGGCGAGGCAAGTTATTTGGCGGCCGCTCCAATTCTGAGCTGGATGAGACTGGGCGTGTTATTGGAGAGTTAATTAAGGCAGTCAATTATATGTCACGTCGAAAAATAGGGGCATTAATTGTGTTTGAACGTAATACAGGTCTAAATGAATATATTGAGTCCGGTATTGCGATGCACTCTCAAATGAGCTCGGAGCTGCTCATTAATATCTTTATTCCAAATACACCACTTCATGATGGGGCTGTTATAGTTCGTGGTGATACGATTGCTGCAGCCGCCTGCTATTTGCCGTTATCGGAGAATCCTTTTATTAGCAAAGAACTGGGTACAAGGCACCGAGCCGGGATCGGCATAAGTGAGGTCGGAGACGCCATCTCCATCATTGTCTCGGAAGAGACGGGACAAGTATCACTGGCGTTAAACGGACAGGTAGTTCGCGATATCAAGGAAGAATCGCTCATTTCGAAGCTGTTCGGAGAACTGAAGCCGAAAGTAAAGAAAGAACTACGTATGTTCTGGAAGCGGAAGGGTGAGCAAAATGGATAAGTGGCTGATGAACAATACAGCAGCCAAGATTATCGCACTTGTGCTCGGAGTATTGTTGTTTGCTGTTGTACATAAGGAAGATCCGAACACGGTGACACAGCAATCTTTATTTGAAACCCGCTGGATTGATTCTGTTAAAATAAATACGATTGGATTAGATGATCAACAGTTGGCGATGCGCAGCATGAGTCCTAGCGATGTCCGCATTCAAGTAAGCGGAAAGCGTACAACCATCGCTTCCGCACTGCCTGAAGATTATAAAGTAGTGCTTGATCTGACAGGATACGGTCCTGGCAAGCATAGTATCCCTTTGAAATATGAAGTGCCGCTTGGAGTAGACATGCGTTCTATGCAGCCTTCTTCCGTTACGGTGGTGTTGGAAGAGGTACAGACGAAGCAGTATGAAGTATTGATTAAGACGGAGGGCAAACCAGCGGACGGTTACAAGGCAGGAACACCGATTGTAAGGCCATCCAACCGCGTTCATGTGACGCTGCCTACTTCTCGCATGCAGGAGATCAAGTCAGTCAGTGCCATAGTTGATATTCACAAGGCTAACGAGTCAGTTCTCCATAAACAAGTAAAGTTGACAGCTTTTGATGCAGCGGGACGTGAGGTCAAGAATGCGATTATCACGCCATCAGTCGTAGAGGTTGAGATCCCGATTACGAAGCCGTTTAAGACTGTTCCACTCCAGTTGAACGTCAGAGGAAACTTGCCTGCTGGATTGTCGGTTGCTGCGCTGGAACCTAACGTGAATCAGGTTACTTTGTATGGACCTCAAGCTGCGCTCGACTCCATTGAGTTCTATGATGTTCCGCAATTGGATGTCTCAACCTTCGCGGCACCGGGTACCTATAACGTAAATGTCAAGTTGACGTCGCCGCCAAACATTGAGAAAATGGAGCCAAGTACGATACTTGTTAAGGTGACCATTGCTCAAGATAAGAAGCGGGTCATCGGAGACGTACCGATCGCACTTACTGGCGTCAACGATAAGCTGATTACTAATATTACGGAACCGGCTTCCCGTAAGTTCAACGTAACAGTAGTTGGCTCACCAAGCGTAGTGGACGCATTGACAGTGGAGGACATTCAACTGATTGCCAACATCAATGATTTGCCTCCAGGTAAGCATGCGGTCACGTTGCAGGTTAATCTGCCGCGATTTGTCCGTCTGGCGGATGGAGAGAGATATACGGCGACAATTGAGATTAAGGATAAGGATGTACCGACCACGACTGATCCGGTAACGCCGCCTAATCCGACAACCGATGGCCAACAGCCGGAGGGAGATCGCCCAACGCCAGGGGGAAGTGTCAGGGAAACAGACAACCATGAGAATGAGCATTCTGGTGGACAAGATCATCCAGAAGGCTGACATCCAGATATACGTGATGGAATTTAATATATAAGACAGAAAAAGATATCTAAAAAGACAGATATACAGACAGATAAAAAGATCAGGCACCATGCAGGTTTGATTTGCGTTAAATATGTTAAGCATCTTGGGTCAGAATAGTATGAATTAGAAGGGGATTATCCATATGGGGAAATATTTTGGTACAGACGGCGTTCGTGGCGTTGCAAATAAAGAATTAACCGCAGAGTTAGCCTATAAGATCGGCCGCTGCGGAGGATATGTGCTAACAAAGGAAGTAACGAAACCTAAGGTGTTAATTGGGATGGATACACGCATCTCCGGACGTATGTTGGAGGCTTCCTTAACAGCAGGTCTGCTCTCAATAGGTGCAGATGTTATTCAGTTGGGGGTACTGTCAACGCCAGCTGTTGCATACTTAACGCGCACACTGGGTGTGGATGCAGGGGTTATGATCTCGGCCTCCCACAACCCTGTTGAGGACAATGGCATTAAGTTCTTTGGACGAGATGGTTTCAAGCTGCTTGATGAGACGGAACTGGAGATTGAAGCGCTGATTGATGCGGCGGCAGATGAGCTGCCTCGCCCTGTTGGTGAAGGATTAGGCACAGTTACCGTGAATACAGACTTGAAGTGGGAGTATTCGAAGTATTTGAAGACAACAGTCAAAAATTCATTCGAAGGACTCCGAATTGTGCTGGATTGTGCACATGGTGCAGCATACGAGCTTGCACCGCAGTTGTTCCGTGATTTAGGAGCAGAGATCATTACAATAGCCGCAGAGCCGAATGGGTTAAATATCAACGATCACTGTGGTTCGACGCATCCTGAGCGCTTGCGTGAGGAAGTGGTTCGCCATAAGGCGAATCTTGGCTTAGCGTTTGACGGTGATGCTGATCGCCTGATTGCGATTGATGAATTGGGTGAGGAAGTGGACGGAGACCACCTATTGTTGATCTGCGGTGATGCGATGAACCGTGAAGGTCGCCTTCCTGCAAGCACAATTGTCTCTACGGTCATGAGTAATATTGGCTTCTACAAAGCGACGGAAAAGTATGAATTAAGGTCTGCCAAGACGGCAGTTGGCGACCGGTATGTCATGGAGGAGATGCGACGCGGTGGTTACACGCTTGGTGGTGAACAATCCGGCCATATCATCTTCCTTGATCACGGAACGACTGGAGACGGTATGTTATCCGGCATTCAATTGGTCGATACATTAGTGAGCAGTGGCAGATCGTTGTCGCAAGCGAAGTCTATGATGCGTAAGTATCCTCAGGTGCTTGTTAATGTCCGCGTAGGTGACAAGAGCAAGTATGCGGGCAACGCCGCTATCGAAGAGGCTATTGCCGCTGTAGAAGCGGAGCTAGGAGATAACGGCCGTGTATTGGTGCGCCCATCTGGTACGGAATCACTCATCCGCGTTATGGCAGAAGGACCTGAGGCGGATGTTGTGGAAGCTTACGTGAAGCGGATTGCAGATGTAGTCATTAACGAATTGCAATAATTTATCATTATTATTTGAAAAGCTGTATTTCTCTTGGTTGTAGTGCTAAGAGGGATACAGCTTTTTTAGCTTGTGTATTGCCATTCGGGAGCGGGTTGCATATAATAGAGCATATTCCGCCTATCGGGAGCATGAGATGAACTGCCGTGTCAGCCTTGTTCCAAGTCAAGAAGCCGGACGATGGTCGGAGTAAGTAATACCTATTCATTTATAGAAAGGCAGGGTTGTACTGCATATTAGAAGGCTTATCGCAGGATAAGCTTTGCCATATAAGCGCCAGCACTTGTACGCTACGGACGGCAACCAGCGACAAGTGGACGAGGTGGAGGTGTTCGAACCTGTTCGGCGGGGACCTCCCGGTGTGCCACCGGCACCGTAACGAGATAGCGGAAATCAATGAGGCAACTTGTTGGACAACGCGCTCGATCTTGGTGATTAAGTATGTTCACATATACGCGAAGGAATCATTTATATAGGATTAATAATTTACTAAACTAAATGGTCTGCATTGCATAAAAGCGCCTAATATGAATCGAAGCGGACTTCCTGTGGGGAAGGGCCGTTCTGTTTGGTGGTGCTGTCTATGCCTTAGTGGTGGAACAGGTGGACGATGTGTAAAGGGCGAATGTGTCAGTCGATGACGCTATATTTAAATATGCCTATATGACAGGTTCCGGTGTCCATGTTCGTTTTTGTCAGACTGGAACAGATGAAGGTTGACCTTTGAGCATGACAAGTGCTTTATTTGGTCATGAGTAATAAAGATAACAGCATAAGGATTCCAGTCTGATGGAGCGCCATTAATCTGGATGGATAAGGACCAACAGACAGGCTAACGATTCGATTGCGCTGCTGAGCGCAGACACATAATCGGAGGCTATTTACTATGTGTGGTATTGTCGGATATATTGGAACTCGTAATTCGCAGGAAGTACTGTTGGATGGATTAAGCAAGTTGGAGTACCGTGGTTATGATTCGGCGGGTATTGCCGTGTTTACCAATGAAGGACTACAGATTCGTAAGGCGCAAGGAAGATTGGCGAATCTGGCGACGCGCTTAGAGGATGAGCCACTTGCAGGTGGAGTTGGTATTGGTCATACGCGTTGGGCGACACATGGCAAACCATCGGATGAGAACTCACATCCCCATACAGATGCGACAATGAAATTTTCAGTTGTTCATAATGGCATTATTGAGAACTATATGGAACTGAAAGAGGAATTGATGGCACAAGGCGTGCCCTTCATATCAGAGACGGATACGGAGGTCATTTCTCACCTGATTGCCCGTGAATACGATGGTGATATCGTTAAGGCGGTACAGCGCGCAATTACTCACATTCGTGGGGCATTTGCACTGGGTGTGCTTACCGAGTATGAGCCGGATCGACTTGTGGCAGTTCGTTGTGCCAGCCCGCTTGTTATTGGGATCGGAGAGGGCGAGAATTTTATTGGTTCGGATATACCGGCCATTTTACAATATACACGCCGCGTGTATATATTAAACGACAATGAGATGGCTGTATTGACTAGGGAAGCTGTCGAATTGATGACGATTGAAGGCAACAGTATTTCTCGGGAAATGATTGTTGTCGATTGGGATTCGATGACTGCGGAAAAGAGCGGATATGACCACTTCATGCTGAAGGAAATTCACGAACAGCCGAAGGCATATCGCGACACAATGCGTGGTCGTTTGCAGGAAGGTTTGAACGGTGTCAAATTGACGGAGCTGAAGGTGCTGACAAATGAACGCCTGCGGGAAATTCGTAACGTGCATATTGTCGCTTGCGGAACGGCTTATCACGCAGGCTTGGTCGGACGCACATTGATCGAGCAAGCGATCCGGATTCCAGTAGAGACGGATGTTGCATCCGAGTACCGATATCGGAATCCGATCATTACGCCAGAGACGCTAGTTATCGTGGTCAGCCAGTCTGGCGAGACAGCAGATACGCTTGCTGCACTCCGTGAAGCGAAGCGCTGCGGTGCTGCGGTGCTTGCGATCACGAACGTAGTTGGCAGCTCAGTCGCGCGTGAAGCAGATGACACCATTGTGACGTGGGCAGGACCGGAGATTGCGGTTGCGTCTACGAAAGCATATACGTCACAATTGATTGCGTTTATGCTGTTGAGCCTGTATTGGGCAGAGGCGACAGGGCGCATGGAAACTGCTGAGCTGCGCCATCAGCTTGCTGCGATTGAAGCACTGCCTGAACAGGTGGAAAGTATCCTTGCTCAAGCTGATGAGCTGAAGCGGGTCGCGGAAGAAATGGCCACACACGATAATATGTTCTTTATCGGTCGCGGCGTTGATTATGCGGTAGCCATGGAAGGCTCGTTGAAGCTGAAGGAGATCTCCTATATACACTCTGAGGCTTACGCTGCTGGTGAGTTAAAGCATGGTACACTTGCGTTGATTGAAGAGGGGATTCCGGTGATCGCGTTGGTCACTCAATCTTCGTTGGTGGAGAAGATGATTAGCAACATCAAGGAAGTGAAAGCAAGGGGCGGTGTTGTATACGCCGTAACTGACAAAGCTCACGCTGAGCTTGTGTCGAAAGCGGTAGATGGCACGTTTGTGCTGCCGACAACACTTTCACATTTAAGCCCGGCATTGTCGGTTATTCCGTTGCAACTGCTCTCGTATTATGCATCGCTAGCTCGTGGCAACGACGTAGATAAGCCGCGTAACTTGGCGAAAAGTGTGACGGTTGAGTAGGTTAAGGGGCTTGTAATAGAATTGTGTCCTGTAACAATAAATATGGAACATGGACAATAAAAGTAGCTGTGTACATCTTTTAAAGTCGCCCTACTGCTTATAAAGTAGTATCAAAGTTTATAAAGTCGTATCAAAAAGCCGAGCGAAACTCAGGTATCCACTCCTGTTTTCCTCGGCTTCTTTTGTAAATCAGGGAAGCGGGTTTAGGGAGAAGGGGAGAACTTAAACTCCTCGAATCCCTTGTTCTTTCAAGCTTTTCCTCAATATCTTTCTCCAATTTTCACTCCGATTTCTTTTCCTCTAATCCCTGTTTCCCCCTGCATTTCAACTCGACTTTATTTACTTTTTTCTCACCGTTTTTCTCCGATTTGCCCCCGATTTTCCTCCGATTTGTAGGGCGACTTTATTTGCTTTAGGGATTTGGGGTAGGGGAGGAGGAAAGGCTGAGAAAAAACCTTGTGGGGAAAGGGATAGCGGGAATTTGGTGGAGAAGGTGGCGTAACACGACTTTTTAATAAATGCACAGTAGCATATGAATCTCAGTCTGTTGAAATGCAAAAAGTCGGGAACTGAACAAAAAAGTTAGGAACCGGTTCAACAGTGTTTTTGTCCTCTGTGTTCTGTAAGAATACATGTAGTATATGAATTTTAGACTGTATTAGTGTGATATCACAAATTTAGTAAAGCCTACCGATAATCGGTAGGCTTTTTACTTTGGTACTAAGGTGCTGATGAGCAGTTGACTATTAAAGTCCATTGACAAGCGAATAAAGCGATATCCGCTATTTTACAATCTGAATCGACGAAATATTATGAAGGATATAGTTACTAAAAATGGGTCTTTTATACCTATAAAGGGACTGCTATACTGATATATACAATCAATTCATGATGGAGGTCCCATGAATATAGTTAAATTGACTGATAAATATACATTTCATTCATTTCAAAAAGTATGTGAAAATGTTAAACGGAACCATGAAGGAATAATATCAACAAAATTGATGCAACTGGATTTAAGCGAGATTACATTTGTTGATCCATTCGGTATGGTTACTCTATTAGGATTGTGTCGCCATATGAATAATACATACGGCGTGAAATCCTCTATAATTTTACCAGAGGGTAATGCAGGATCGTATATGGAAAGAGCAGGCTTTTCTCAAATTAATCCTCAGGATCAGTTTATTACTATTGAAAGACGAAAAAATATTAAAGATTATTTTATTCGAAACCAAAATATGGGCGTCCTAAGATTTTTTAATTCTGAAAAAGACATTCAACCGATTAATGCGGAAGTAGAAGATTGGATGGAAAATCACGGATTTTCTGAAGAAGATAAAAATAGTATCTCAATTTTTATTTCTGAAATGGTTCAAAATGTTGTTCAACACAGTAACACTCCTCAACCAGGAGTATTATGTATACAATCTTATAAGAATAAAAAAGGTGAGCCATTCTTATCGTGGGCAATTGGTGATGCTGGTATTGGAATAAGACAGAGCCTGGTTGATGCCGGCGTTCAAGATATGGCAGCTATGGAAGATTGTCGTGCCATCCGTGAAGTAATATTAAAAGGAATTTCAAGATTTCAAGATGATGTAACGCGTGGTAATGGGCTGTCTCGATTGTACAAGGCAGCGCAGAAGAGAAGCGCTATTCTTTATATCCATTCGCATTCTGGAGTGTTTGGTTTGAATATATCGCAGGAGAAACAAAAAAAATTAGAAATGGGGGTTCCGCTGATAGTTGGAACTAATATAGGATTCTATCTTCGGAGTTGACAAGCTTGTACACTATTGCATATAATCTAATTACAGCTTCACAGAAGTAGATGAAGGAGAATTATTATGGATAGATTTGAAATTAGTATGTCTGGACGATTTGGTGAACAACTATGGGGCAGAGAACAGGGCAAATCAATCAGGGATGAAATCATTGAATCTTTCTTAAATCAACGAGACAATATCTTACTTTTAAATTTCTCAGGTGTAACTCGTATTGATTTTTCTTGCGCTAGTGAGATTGTTTCAATATTAATTCTTCGTTTATCAGGAGAATTAAAAGGAAAACATCTAATTATATCTGGTTTAAGTAAATTTGTTGAGGAAAACATAGATGCAGCTCTCGACAAAGCAGAACTCTGTGGATTGGTTTTACTTCAAGATGGCGCATGGAAAATGATCGGTAAATACAGTGAGACTCTAGTGCAAACATTAGATAAAGTAATAACTTTGGGACAAGCTGATACTCCCGCTATCGCAGATGCTTTAAATATTGCAGTTACTAGTTGTAATAATCGTCTAAAAACACTTGTGAATTTGGGAATGGTCAGTAGAGAAGAGCATATAGCTCCAACCGGCGGAAAACAATATATCTATAAAAAAATAATATAATTTTTTTAACTCTGCTTCATCTGTATTAGTGAAACAGAGGAAACTGGTGAAGCAGAATTATTGAAAGGGGGTGAGAAGATGGACTATACGATGAAAAAAGGAATTGTAAAATTCATAGTTCTTCCAGTTGCTATATTATGTGTTGCTCTATTCGTTATCATCCCGATGGCAAGTGCTGCTTTTAATGCTGTATTCGGTTCAAGTGTGATAAGTAATTATAAAGCAACTGTAGTTGAACTAACAAATAATAAAGCTATATTGGAGTGGAATGAAGATAGATTCGTTTTAGATAAAAATATTTATACAATAAAGCGGAAAGTTATTGGGCTAGATAATTTCAAGTATGTAAAAGTTGGAGACACCTTTGATATTTCAGTAACTGCACCGGGTTTACTACAGAAATTATGAAGTAACACCCAACAAGAAGTCGAAATTAAAGATCATAATTTAAATGTATTCTCTTATTTGTGGAGAGTAATGAGTGGGGAATAAAAATTTTAAATCAAAAGATAGCCGACGGATCCAGTACGGAACTGACGGTTAGAGTATAAAGCTGACGTTGATCTTAGTACTGTCCTACATATAAATATTCGCGTGTTTAATGTAACACTAGGATTTGTAACACGACTAGTAATTAGTGGAGCAATGATAATTCGTTTGGAGCTTGGCAGGAGCTCCAAGTTTATATAGTGAAAAAATAATTGCGGAAATTCGGGAGGTCACCATATTAAATGAAATCATGCTATAAAATACTTTCAATCGACGGTGGTGGAATAAAGGGGCTGTACTCTGCAGTAATTCTTCAGAAAATGGAAGAAGAGTACGGACCTATTTATAAAAACTTTGATCTAATCTGTGGGACATCCACCGGAGGAATTATTGCATTAGCGTTAGCGGCAGGCGTTCCAGCAAGTGTAGTCGTTCGTTTTTACCAAGAATCTGGTCCCCAAATATTTCCATTCAAAAAAAAGTGGGTACGTAATTTTCATTGGTTGAAACAAATAGGACTACGATCTAAATATTCGGATAAAGATCTTCGTGACGCACTTAACAATGTTTTTGGTGATAAGAGGATCGAAGATTGTAAAACGAATGTTTTGATTCCTACTGTTAATATAACAACTGGAGAGCCTTACGTATTCAAATCCGATCATAACCCGCAATTAACACGGGATAAAAAACGCTTTCTTACTGAAGTAGCACTTGCTACTTCAGCTGCGCCGACATACTTCCCCATTGTACAGTTGAAGACACTTAAGGGGGAAGAACAGTTTGTAGATGGTGGTCTAGTTGCCAATAATCCGTCATTGCTCGGCATTCAAGAATACCTTAAATATTATAAAAATGATACGAGATACGACAATTTTAGCTTGTTGTCTGTATCAACATTACATGAACGTATTAAGTTTCCCAATCCAAACAATGTGTTTAAACGGAAATCATTTGTGGGCTGGAAAGATGATTTAATCTCTTTAATGATTGATTCCCAAAGTGGCGCAGTGCATCATCACATTGAGTATCTACGTTCATATGTCGGTGGCGACTATGTCAGGATACCCAGTATGGAACTTTTACCGAATGAGAAAAAACATATTCAGCTTGACCTTGCTTCTCCAAAATCGATTTCAGTCTTGATTGAAAAGGGTTTAGAAGCAAGCAAAGAATGGGTGACAAAAAGCGAAGTCAAAGTAATATTTCAAAATACAATTAAAGAGGAGACTGCATAATGTCAAACTGCAATGATTTATTTACTACTTTTCACGGGAAGATTTATCTCGATTCAGAAAAAAAGAAAAGTCTTCGAACATCCCGTGATGCGATTCGTGCAAAGATTAGAAAACATTTTAAAGATGAATTAGGGGTTACAGAGCCTAAATTCTACGGTCAAGGTTCGTATATGATGAACACAACGGTTGTACCTCTGGATGGCGAATATGATGTTGATGACGGCGTTTATTTAGAGCACTTGAAAGATAAAGATGAAGAAAAATGGGTAACACCAGCTACAGTACATAGCTGGATTGTAAAAGCCGTGGAAGGACATACTGCGACAGACCCAGTCGATAAAAATACATGTGTACGCGTTATTTATAAATCACAGTACCATGTAGATCTTCCTATTTATGTGAAGAAGAAAGATGAACATCCCAAACTTGCACATAAATCAAAAGGATGGATCGATAGCGATCCTAAGGAATTAACAAAATGGTTCAATGATGAAGTTAAGGCAAAAGGAGACCAGTTAAAGCGGTTAGTTCGTTATTTAAAGGCGTGGAAAGATTATAAAGAAGGGGAAACTAAACTCCCAAGTGGAATGTTCTTGACAATCTTAGCGGCAAACCACTTTGTATCCGATCATCCGGACGATGATGATGCGGCACTTGCGGCAACAGCAAAAGCCATTCATAAGGAATTATCTGAAACTTTTTCTCTGCAGAGACCAGTTTTTCCAAATGAAGAACTCATGGCAGATTGGTCAGAATCAAGGCAAAATAATTTCTTGAATAAGCTAGCAACGCTTATTAAAAAAGGTGAAGATGCACTGGAAGAGCAGGACAAAATAAAGGCTTCGAAAAAGTGGATTGAAGTATTCGGGGACCGCTTCCCTGAATATGAAGAACCGGAAGCTACGAATTGTGAAACAAATTCTGTTGTAAAAGCCTCCGCACCAGCGGTACTTGGTAACCATGGAAGATCAGCTTAGACTTGAAAGCTATTATGAAGGAGTGCTGCATAGGGCGGCACTCCATCTCATCGATCAATATCAAGCGGTTGAAATGACGTATCCGGAATTAGAAAAGGCGCTCTTTCCAAGGTCATTTCAAATATCGATTCAAGATCAAATAGACATCATACTGGCACTACCTTATAACTTTCCGGATGATTTTCCGACTGTAATTGTTCCTGAGCCTTACTTTTCTAAATTGTATCCTATTCCTCATTTATCCAAAAGTAAAGTGCTGTGTACGTTTGATAATGAGGTCGCCCATCCAAATATTGATGATCCACATGGAGTTATCGATGCCGTTATTGATAAAGCTTTTTCATTAATAGTAGAAGGTCAAAAGAAACAAAATTCTGAAGATTATCTCGATGAATTTGAATCCTACTGGATGCAAGATTCTAGTAACGAAATGTTGTCACTTATCAAAATAACGGAAGAAGCAAAAGAAATTCATATCATAACATATCAACATCCCAATTGGGATACGACCACTCTTGTAGCTGATTCAAGATTGGAAGGAGAAAAGTGGCTCTTACAAGGTGGAGCAAAAATAAATGATGGCATTAAAAAGGCGCTATATTTACCTTTGAAGTCTATTGGTATGCCTCCGTATCCAAAGACCAACAATGAAATTCTAAAACGATTAAGAACCGAAAGTCCGGAAGCAGTAAAGCCATTTATTGATTTTCTAAATATTAATGGACGACCCTCTACAATTGTATTCTCAATTCCTTATGGAGATGGATATTTGTTAGGATCATGGGAGCATTCAAAAGCGCAACAATATAAATCATCTGCATATAAAGGTAAAGGGAATTTTCAAAAATCTATTAAAGGTTTTCGCCCAGGTAGGAGCAATGCAGTTCTTGAACTGCAAAGGGATTATCGAGATCTTAGTATTAAAAAGCAAGTTTTGAATCGTGTGGACAAGGAACGGCTGTTCAACCGTGGGGGAGTAGGACTCAAACCGGAAAGCCAAAGGATAGGAATTATAGGATGTGGATCTATAGGAAGTCATATTGCGAGGTCGCTGATTGATTTTGGCAATCATAAGTTGTTATTGGTCGACAATGACAAATTGACTTTCGAGAATATTGCACGCCACCTATGTGGTGCATCTGATGTAGGAAAATATAAAGTTGATGCCATAAATCAGCAATTAGATTCCCATCTGCCCCATTGTGAAATTACAGTATATAGAAACGATGTACTAAAAGTGTTATGTGATTACGAATCTCTCTTGAACCGCTGTGATTTTTCCGTAGTGGCAATTGGTCACTTACCTACTGAACTACGATTGGATCAATTACAGAAAGAAGGTGTTATAGATAAGCCATTATTGTACGTATGGGTTGAACCATATTTAGCTGGGGCGCATGCTGTATATGTAGATGCTCAAAATGTTGGTTGTTTTCATGATTTATTTGATGAACAGCACATATTCAAGCAAAGTGTTCTTGCAGAACCAGGAAAATTCTCGAAACGTGAAGCAGGATGCCAAAGTACCTATGTACCATATGGTATTCTCGAAGTAAAGCGTTTTTTATCGGAGTTGACTTTTTTTATACAGGATATTAATTCAGGACTAATAAAGGAAAATATATTGTTCACTTGGCTGGGAGATTTGCAATTACAACGGAACAGTGGACGAAAAATTTCTGGGAGATGGGCTGTAGCTGAAAATTATTCTACAAGAAAGTACCCACTTGGTAATTTTATTAGCCATGAGGATGTTAATGCATGATGGAGTATGAATTCGGAGATAAGCTACTTGTAATAAAACCAGAAGTAGTTAGGCTTTTTCAATCATATCGGCAAATTGCTCTCCAGCAGCATGAAGCAGGCGGCATTTTATTGGGACGATTATATGGAAATGAGAAAGTAGTTATAGAACAAGTTAGTGTTCCGTCGAGAGTTGATAAATCTGGGCGGTTTTTCTTTGATCGTAATGTTAAAAAAGCACAACAGCTTGTAAATCAAGCGTGGGAAGATTCTAATGGTGAAATTAGATACTTAGGGGAATGGCATACCCATCCTGAGTCTGATCCCAAACCCTCATCAGTTGATCGTAAGTTGCTTAGGGACATGCTGAAGGACACAAAAATGGATATTGACTATTTGTTTCTAATAATTGTAGGGATTGAAAGGCTCTATGTTGCATCTCAACATAGAGGAAAAGGACTTCAACGATTAAACGAAAAGTATAATTCAACATAGCTGAAGATTGAAGTCAGTCAGTGTTAATTTCATTTGTCGTAATGACTTTGTATCCTTCCTACAGAAAATCGCAAAAGCACCGTAAACAAGAGGATGATATCCTCACTGTTTACGGTGCTTTTGCTTAACTATGATTTGAATATAAGATATAATCATTTATCTATTTTGTAAACTACTTACAAAATTGGTTTTTTAAGAGCTTAGATCATCCATTTCGCTTAGATTGTACAAAGCGATAGAACAGCGGACAACGAATGCAAATAGAGAACAATATCTAAAGAAAATTGCGCATTTTTATAAGTATAAATCAGTAAAATCAATCAAAAACGCATACGACTCGCAAGCACCAATACCTTTGCATGCGGAGGATATCCTGAATTTAGAAAACCACTTTGGGATTGATCGTGATGAGATTTTAGGCGGTATCAACAAACAAGGCTTAAGCAATGTGCGAAGTTTTCAAAGATTATACGGTTATATGAAAAGAGATGAAATTATGCATCAAAGGCTTGCCGTTATTATTAACGAGTTAACCCAATTAATGCTAAGGGAGTCAGCCAAGCCGCGTATTAAATCGGATATGCAGCCGGAAGAAAAAGCGTGCCAAGCAATAAAGTTATACATACAGGGCTTGTAAAAGGAAAGAATCTTTCCATTTTTTTATTCGAAAAGCGCCTAGGTACAGGCGCTTTTTTGTGTTTTTATTTTTTTGCACTCGTAGTCAATTGTGAAGCCAGTTTAATAAAGGGATAAACTAATGAAAGAGGTTTTTTTTTGCGAACGTCTATAAATTTCTGTATTACAGTTTGAAATACGGTTCATAATCAATATACCTGCGCTGGCGATTCCGCGAGTCGAAATCAGCCTGGATTAATTTACGATTGGAGTGAAATCGCATGAAACCTCAAAAAACGGTGTTTGAGCAATACGAAAGATACAAAAAGATGGGTAAATCACGGGGCTATGGTGAAAAGTACAAGCCCGGCGTAACCATACGAGGAGTTCATTCGACAGGCTTATCGCATCGTATAAAAGGATGGAAAACGAATCGTACGCATCATTTTCTGTCACTGTTAGAGCTTCATTTTTTTATACGCTCGAATGGGCAATGTCTGTTGTTGACATTCGTGAAAAGTTCCTGCTACCGCCAAAAGATACAATAAGGATTTGCGAGCAGCTGGGGATTAAACATCCCATGGATATGAAAAAGCGACAGCCAAAAATAATGTGGACCGATTTTTTAATCGATGTCCGTATCGATGACACAGTAAAGTTGGTTGCCGTTGCAGTTATTCCAGAGGGTCAGCTTAAGAAAAAACGCGAGATTGAAAAACTGGAGATTCAAAGGATGTTCTGGTGCGAAAAGGGGATTGAGTTCAGCATTGCAACTCAAAAGCAGATTCCGCCCGCTCTTGTGAGCAATATTGCCTGGGTACACAAAGTCCTTCACCTCAAGGACATTAAAGGACTTGACGAAACGTTACTTTGGGAAATCGAATTGATTTTGTTTGAGGCACTGGGAAATAGCCATCAAGCCTTTCCAAAGGTAGCAAAGCAAGTCGACGATGTATTTAAACTAAGGCACGGGACGTGCCTATGGATTATCCGTCATTTAATCGCCAATAGAATATGGACCATCGATATGATGGTCAAAAAAGATTTCTCCAAAGTACTACAGGTAAAAAGGAATGAAAATTTGCAACAGGTAAGGGGGATTGAATTAAAAAACTATGCTCACTTCGAACTCCGTTATCGAGTGGATTGATGTGAACGAGCAGACAAAGCGGTTCGAACGAATTCTATGGGTCAGCCCTGATCGTAAAAAGGTACTCCTCTTTTCTTTATCGGAAGATAAGGCAAATCCGGTCATTGTCGATGCTGAAGAATTAGAAGAAGCGCTGTCTGATAAGCGTGCAATAAAACGAACGGAAGACCCTTTCTTAAGGCTAAATAAGCCTGATCCGGAAAAGAAAAAGCATGAGTATTCGAAGCGGGACTTTTATTGGTCTTTAATCGAGCACATGGTGAAAGATGAGCCGGATGTTTTTGATCCAACGTTACGAGCGGCGCTCATTAAAGATGTGGTAGAAAAAAAATAAGTTCTATATAACGATGTGCTAAAGTATCTTCGGCGGTACTGGAAGCATGGTATGATACGGGACGCTTTGTTTCGTGAGAATGAAAAGAAAGGAGGTAGTAAAGATACCAGAGCCATTGTGGAAGGCGATAAGAGTCAAAGTATACATGAGGGTAGATCAGGTAAACGGGGAAGAAGATCGTTGCTTGAGATTCAAGATGGCAAGATTGGTAGGAATGTTACGCCAGAGGATGAAGTGATTTTCGGTATAGCCTATCAAAAATTTTATATCGAAAAAAAGCTGTCTCTAATAAAAGCTTTCGATGAAATGTTACGTCATTTCTACAATATTGGCTTTAAAGAAAAAAACGGAAAAAAGGTACCGATCTTGCCGCCAATAGGGGAGAGGCACAGCATTCGCCAATTTCGATATTGGGTTCAGAAAAGAGAAGACTTCAAGAAGACGCTACGAGGGAGAAACGGTCAACGTGCGTTTAATCTTGAATATCGTGCTGTACTTGGCAGTACAGCAGGCATGGCAGATGGTCCAGGTAAACTATATCAAATCGATTCAACAGTTGTTGATTTGTTTCTTGTTAGTAGTTATACCGGTGAAAATATCGGGAAGGTGGTGCTTTATGTGGTCAGTGATACCTTTAGTCGCAAGGTCGCTGGGTTTTATGTGGGACTCGAAGGTCCTAACTGGGAGGGGTATGCGATGGCTCTTGTAAATGCAATGGAAAATAAGCAAGCTTTTGTGCATTGCACGGAGTCGCAATCGCTGAATTATGAATGGGACTGCTCATTTAAACCTGAGCAAATTATTAGCGACCGAGGTCCAGAGTTTATTGTTTAAACTCTGACATGCTTTCCGATTCCCTTGGTATTCATGTCTCAAATACAGCACCATATCGCGCCGATTGGAAGCCTATCGTGGAACGAATGTTTGGTCAACTCAATACATCGGTCATACATTGGCAACCTGGTAGTACACAAGGAAGAATGCGTAAACGAGGAGAAAGGGCACCAGAGAAAGATGCCACATTGACTCTGGAGGATTTTACGCAGATTCTGATATACACATTTCTCCAGTATAACCAATCACACTGGATCGACTCGTATCGCTTAGTAAAGAATTGATCGCAGATCAAGTAAAACCTATACCAGATGAGTTGTGGAATTGGGGGATTTCAGGTTCAGGAGGAGCTCTCCCAGAAATGGATCCGCGCCTTGTTCGTCTTAATTTGCTGCCAAGAGCTAATGCGACCGTTACTCGAAAATGAATAATCTTCAAAAAAATGCCGTACGGTTGAAAAAGGGCGTTAAATGAAAGCTGGTTTGAAAAAGCAAAGAGTAAAAGTTTCAAAATCAACATTGCGTACGATAGAAGAATGACAGATGTTATTTATTTTATCGATGAGAAAGGCGAACCGGTTCCATGCGAGCTTCTTCCTAGGGAAAAGGAAACGTTTAAAGGACGAAGACTTGAAGATGTTGAGGAGTTCTTGGCTTTAAAAACACTTGATCGTGCCCGGCATGAGGAAGAGTCTACAAGAGTTCAACGGGATGCCCAGATTGAAGATACAGTCGAAAAGGCGAAAAGAAAGCAATCAGAACGACAAAAGCAACAGCCATATGTTAGCCCAAGCAACCGAGGTAAAGTTTCCAAAGCCGAACGTGAAGCAGAAAAAAATGCGAAATCGCGAAACGGAGAGATTTGATTTTCGCGATGAAAAGCCTGCGTCTAATACAGGAGAGCTGGTTCCTTTCGGACAGCCGTCGCCAAGATTACGTCAATCCAAAGAGCAAAGCGTTCTTTCGTTGATAAAAAAGAGGAGGGAAGGAAATGAGAGATAGTAGCGCAGCGAGTTTGAAAGATGCGAAACCACCTTTTGTGGGAAGACTAGTACAAGCATCCTACCGTGAGAGTCATGAACCTGGGCATCGGCATAATGCATTTATCGAAGCGTTGCCCCCAATCAAGACCAAAGAAGATGCTATTGAGGAGTTGGAGAGATTCCCCAAATATCACGAGTCAGAACGAAGTTGGAGTCCTGAGCACCGCAGTATGGCAGTGCAAAGGATTGCTAACTTTGTCCAGCCGCTTCCCAAATTCATTGAATTGGAACAACGCTTTTCGCGAATGATTCGAAATGGTTATTTTGCAAGAAATCCTATCGAGGCTGAAAATGTAAAACAAATGCGTGAAGCATTCGAAGGATTCAATCGAAGGGAACAAGAACGGCTACCTGTTGTTCGCTCTTCTGCTGCTGGCTTTGCCATTATTGGTACAAGCGGAATAGGTAAAACAACAGCCGTTGAAAGCATTCTGTCTCTTTATCCACAAGTAATCGATCATACCGTCTATAACGGTCATCGCTTCATTAGAAAACAGATGGTATGGCTTAAACTCGAGTGTCCTAGAAATGGATCTGTTAGAGCTTTAGCTCTAAACTTTTTCCAAACAGTCGATGCCATTTTAGGAACAAGTTTTTACAGAAAATTTGTTCGCCAACGCAAATCTGCGGATGACTTAATTCCAGATATGGCGTTTCTTGCAGCTAACCTAGGTTTGGATGTACTCGTCATAGATGAAATACAGCGACTAAAGTCCGCTTCGAGCGGTTGCGATAAATAGATGCTCGATTTTTTCACCGAGCTAATTAATTCAATTGGGGTACAAATAGTATTAATCGGAACATTCGGTGCAATGAGACCCATTACAAAGCATTTTTCCAATGCTAGACGTGCAACGAATCAAGGTGATATGACTTGGTCGAATTACACGAAAGGTGATGTATGGGAACTATTCATTGAAGAGCTCTGGCGATACCAATGGACAAACGTGTAGACTCCTCTTACACAAGAAATCAGCGATACGCTTTATGAAGAATCACAGGGCATTACTGATATTGCTGTGAAACTTTATATGATAGCGCAATGGGCTGGCGGGTGGAGAAGTTAATTACAATGATGGCTGGAGATAAAGGAGGTGGAATTTATACAACTATTGGTGTTATGCCTAGCGCAATGCCGAGTAATCGAGTTCTTCGGTATTGCGCATTCTGCGTAAAAGAAGATGAGGTGAGGTTCGGTGAGATGTACTGGCACAGATCCCATCAAGTTTCAGGTGTACTTATGTGCGCCAAACATGAAATTCCGTTGACCAATAGCAGCGCGACAGTTGTAGCCAGACAAAACAAACGCCATTTTATTGACATAAAATCACAAATCTCTGATAGCAATTCTTGTGAATTAGTCGATGAAAAAGACGGTGATCATTTTATTGCTATAGCCAAATCTGTGCAGAAACTGCTTGAATATTCATGGACAAGCGAAGGACTTTCCGATATCAAGCATCGATATTTGAATGCTTTAAAAGCAAGGAAGTTAGCTACTAACTCTGGTTCTGTTCGTGTTCGTGAGTTTATCGATGCTTTTCGACATTTTTACGGTGACGACTTATTAGAAAAGTTGAATTGTGAAGTCGATTATTATCATGCGGATAGCTGGATTATGAAGCTTGTTCGGAAACCAAGAGCGTCGATGCACCCTGTTCGTCATATCTTATTGATGCGTTTTTTAGGGATGACGCCAAACCAGTTTTTTGGGCAAGTAGAAACTTATCATCCTTTTGGGAATGGACCTTGGCTATGCCTAAATCCTGTTGCTAACCATTATGGGGAAACTGCTATTACCGAGTGCAAGGTTACAAGGGATTACAAAAGTCCAGTACCAGTTGGAACTTTTGCATGTAACTGCGGTTTTATTTACTCGAGAAAGGGAACAGATGCTACACATGATGATAAGTTTAAAATAGGTCGTATTAAAGAGTTTGGGCATGTGTGGGATAGAGAACTCTTGCGGCTAAAGAAAGAAGAGAAACTAAATCAGCGGCAAATTTCTTTGCGGATGAAATGCGATCCAACTACGGTCAAAAACCAGTTGAAGCGGTTAGAGGAAGGTGCAGTGAAAAAAGTTCATATGTTCATCTCATCAGAAAATGAACGGATAAAGAGACGTTCAAACTGGTTAAACCTTATGGAGAGTAATCCGGAAATGACAAAAACAGATCTACGAAAAATTCAGCCAAAGGATTTTACATGGTTGTATAAATACGATCAACAATGGCTTGAGGAGAATTCTCCGACATTACGAAGAGGACAAAAGTATGCAGACAAGCGAGTAGATTGGGGGAAGCGTGATGAAGAATTATCAAAAAAGGTAAAATTGATTATTGACGAAGAACTGAGCGGCAAAATGAAACCAATTCGAATTTGTGTTAGCTCTATAGGTAAGAAGGTCGGGCGCCTTGCTCTTTTGCAAAAACATATCGAGAAATTACCTCTAACCATGACAGTTATAGAAACTTACGCAGAATCGATTGATGATATCCAAGTTCGTCGTGTCAAATGGGTAGCTAATCAATTGCGCGCCAAACGTGAAAGTTTAGAAGATTGGAAAATTATCCGGGAGGCTGGATTAAGAAAAAGTCACTCGCAGCGAGTTGCTGAACAAATTGAAGTAGAAGTTATGTGTTTAAAATAAAAGAACTCCTGAGACTATTCAGGAGTTTAATTTTTTTGATTTCGCTAACCATTTCACAATCCATTCAGAATTTTAGTCCTGGAGTTGTCTGTTCTAATCAGCGTATTTTAAATAATATTTCTGAATTCTTCTTTGCTCAATCTTCAATAAAAAAGTGGGGTAACTTGCTTCATTAAAATAAAATTGAAAGACCGAAAGTTAATGACGGTCTTTTTCATATGTATTAATATAATTGAATTAATAAGTATTAATTGTAAAACAAGATAAACTCCAAGAAATGGTTTAAATGTATCAACTTGAAACAAAAAAGCCTGATTTGCGTATTATCTGTAAAAAAGGGGTTTTTTGGGTGGGGAAAAATAATGGATCAAAAGATGAAAGACCGCATTCTACTAGGTTGTTTTTTTTGAATGTTCGCCATCGATTAACATTATTTTCGGACAAGCTATTTATGATAGCAGTTTGGGACAACAAGTGGAAATTACACTGGTTGCGTTATTTATTGATACCTATTATTATAGTCCCATCATATCGATCTTTTCTACTGTGGTTATCGGATATTCGACAAACTACACCAGATGAACTTCTAAGTGGTTTTCATGTTCTTTATCAATTGACTCTAATTTTGGCTAAGAGTTACGTATGGTTATCAGAAACAGGGGTAATGATTTTAATCATATTGCCATTGTTTGCATTAGGATTTTTACGCACATTATCAAACATTTCAAAGCGTGATAAAGAGTTAGGGATAAAAGTAACGAAAAAGGTACTGATTCTACTTGTATTAGATTTCATATTTTTATATAACGGCGTGAAATATTTAATTCCTTGGTTTCAAGATATGATGAGAGTCATGGTGATATTACTCTTCATCTCTCAAATTTATTCAATGAAAGCTTACATGAAGCATCAAAAGGAAACTGGTCCGTATGATCCGGATCAAATATATAAACGTGAAATGCGTAAAATTCGCAAGAAAAAAATGAAGATGAATAATAAAAGCTAATACTTTATGGAACGAGATGGAAATTAAAGTAGCAGAGGAATATTAGTGTTTTTATGTTAATGGGTTAGAAAAGTTGAATCCTATGTGTCATATTTATTGTTACAACAGAAAAAAGCTATGTTCCGTATTTATTGTCACTTCTTTTATTGTCATTTCATAAAGATCTTGATTATCATGGTATTTCATGTGCCACATTTATTGTTCGAGGACAAATTGTTGTCAAGTGATAAAAAAGTCGTGAACCATCTATGTCAGTCCCGGTGATGCAAATGCTCATCGGGACTTTATTATTTATAGGGGGTACTTCGAATGGAAACTCTAGGCCGACGTATTAAGAAGATCAGAAAGCTCAATGAAATGAATCAGATTGATTTCTCTAATAGAGTGGGGATTTCACAAGCTACGCTGAGTGAAGTGGAGCAAGACAAGTACAAGCCTTCGGCTGAGATCATAATTTCAATAGCCTCTATATTCCATGTCGATTTAGCATGGCTTGTGCTTGGGACTGAAAGCTCAAATAATAAGGTTATTGGTGTGAATGAAGTCAATGAAAAGGAAGCAGATTTGCTATTGTTATTCGATAAATTAAAAGCAAATGACCAAGACGAGATTATTGCATTTAAGATGAAATTGAGCCGATACTAATTCGAATAAATGCTATCTTCGTATATACTCGAATTAGTAATTTTATATTAGGGTAAGCGTAAAATATTCTCCACTCACTATTTGAAAATAACCCATGAGATATTCTTCTTGTATACTATGTAACAGCAAGACCTAACTCGTAAAATTTTTAATGCACTTGGTCAAATAAAATTTAAAAACTGGATGATTAGTAAATAAAAAAAGGCTCTTCGCTATACTGGTGGTGATATACGTTTACTAATTTAATAGAGCTATTTGACATGGAACCTCTGCGGGGATGAGTACTCGCGAGAGCTGCGAAGCACAAGTATTTCGCGATGCTAGGCAGCACATCATGCCTGCTTCTTGACGAAAGAAAATAAAGTACTAGACTGAAAAATAAAGTATTTTCTTAGTGCTTAGGTTAAGATAAGCCCCTGTTTAAGCACTACATGCTACCCGCGTACGTTCTTTAATGGGTGATTGGAAATGGAATATAATGAGGAGAACGTAGCCCAAGCGAAGGCGCGGGAGCGTTCTTTTTATTGAACTAAAGGGCAGGATAGTTTCAATATGATGAAGAATTCTAGATAAAGAAGTATTGCGGAAGGGGATAGATCGCTGAGTCGAGAGATAGTAATAAATCTGCCTATAGAACCGCATGAAGTACCAACTTTAAGAGAGTTAGTGGGATGGGACGGCAGACATTCTGATTACCCTGCTATATTTGAACGTTGCAACTTTTGGGCTGGTCTTCGAGATGAAAAAAACATTGAGCTTATAGCATTTGGCAATGTTGCAGGAATGGGATTGCAACATGGCTATATGGAGGACATAATTGTGCATCCTAAATTTCAGAAGAGAGGAATAGGGCAAGCCTTAGTGAAGAAATTACTTCAAGAAGCGGAGCAGTACGGGTTAGAAATTGTGACGTTGACATACGATTCAAAACACACGTCATTCTATTCAGAGAGTGGATTCACACCTTGTTCCGGAGGATTATGGAGGAAAAAAGACTAAGCTAACGGGAAACGTTAGTTCAACAAATAGGCTTTTACCACTTTTGAGCAACATGCTAAAATACCATAGTACCAGTTAACCTCTGAGTTTAATGTGGAGCTTAGAAAGACTTCTATAAAGTATTTGTGGTAACTGGTCGGTATTTAGAAGGAATTAGCCCCCTAAAAGACGTATATATAATTGTGCAGTGACCTCTAAGGGAACAACCGCCCAGAATAGGTTTGGAGCCGGCAGGACACCCTCCTGGACTTCTTTAACAGAAATGAGGCGCTCCATGTTTTTGGCGCTGCATATCCGATGATTATTCAGCCTGTCGAAATGACAGGTTTTTTGCATTGAAAAACAAAGAACTTAACAGAGGAAGTAGGAAAATGTTTCCTCTTGTCGAAAGAACTTAACAGAAGCCCTTTAAAGTTATTGAGGCGGATTCTCGACCTCTCAGTTTATTATGGGTAATGCACCAAATCTAAAACCTGACATGCTACATTGGGCCCATTGCGGAGCTCTAAAGAAAACTTGGTTACTATGGTGCAAATGATTCGAATAGGTGATCATAAATTGAATAATTTTATGCTTACGGATACGAGCAATATTGAAGACCCGGACAACTCAAGATCTTTTTATCCCTTCTATGTTGGTGTTCAGAGAAAATAAAGTGTTAGACTCAAAAATAAAGAATTAGACTGGGAAAATAAAGTTGTGGACTGATTGACAGTATTCCGGAAGCGCCGGTTCGGCACGCTGGTGGCGCCAGCTGCAAGTTGCCTTACCAGTCTAATTCTTATTTTTCTAATAATGGTCGCTCTTATGACTCTTTGCAGGGCTTAGTCTAAAACCTATTTTTCAATATCTGTCGATTTTCTAAGCCCTTAACCGCGTCAAATTAACTACCTTGGTCTAATACTTTATTTGCTTTTGACAGTAGCCAAAAAAAGATGGTCGTTTCATTTAATATCACAAAAGCCCAAGCGACCAGCGATAGACCACGCTGTTTTCCATTGGACTTTTTTGCTACGCCTTGAGGCTTCGCAACCGTGGGTCCCCAGTGGCATGGAAAGGCAGAGAACCAGGAACAAGGGCGTAAAATGATATTGTGGAAGTGATGTCGTGAACGTATTTTTTTCTAGTCAAGGGAGTGAGCATGAGAGTCTACTTACGGGGTGCAGGTGCAGACGGGACCCCTTTATGGTCGGATATGATTAGAAAAGAGCCCTTCCCGTTTTAAGATGCGAGAAGAAGCTCTCCATTGATGCGTTGTCGTAACAATTGCCTTTCCGAGACATACTGAAATGCATCCTGCGGCTCATTATATTATTAGGTTTTACTCCACTTCAAATGTAGCTGGAAACTGAGTACTTGCTGCAAATGTTCCATCTTCAACAGTGGTGATTGTTCCTCCTAATGTAACACGGTAACGGCCAGAATTTAACATTCCATAGGTTGCTTGATCCTCAATTACATGTTTTGGTGGATTCACTATATAGTTAAATGAGTCTGTAGAACTGTATTGCCACGAAAATGTAGCTGAGTTCCACTTTTCAAGCTTTACTGTTACATTTGAGTAATTTATCTTCTTGAATTCAGCCGCAACACGCAGCCCCTTCTTCTCGTTGTATTGCTGCATATATCGGATAAATAGTGAATCTAAGCCGAGTCAAAGCTGCCTTTATTTAGAACCGGCGACCGCACACTAAGCGGGCGGGGGGACCAAGTGTTTCGATGGGCACACAGTCTGCGATAAGATTACGAAAGAGTTAGAAAGCGAGTGTACCAAATTAAGCGTCAGTAGCCAGCAGAAAGCCTTGGTTGCAAGTAATGACGATTCACTTATACATGAAACTAACGAACCAACATCTATACCATACCGCATTTTTTCTGATGATAAGATGGTCGGATTTATACTTTTTGATAATGAAGTATATAAAGACGGTTATTATTGGATCTCATGAATTGATTTATTTTTGAACGGGAGGGATATTAATGAATATAGAAATCATACACTTTGATGAATCTCATATTCCTAATGTTAAAAATTTGATAGCAGGCTACTTAAATTCTTCTTCCAATGGAGTGAACGAGTCAGATCCATCACCAGATCAGCTAGAACAATGTGAACAAATCTTAAATAGGTTTATTAATGACGGTTCATCTAATTGTTATTTAGCTAAGCAGGATCATGAATATATTGGGTTCATCATCCTTTCCTGGAGCTTCTCAATCAGCAAAGGCTACCCAGTATTGCGTATAGAAGCTTTATATTCATCATCGAAGCATAGAAAGAAGCGTGTTGGCAGGAAACTAATGGAGCATGCCATTGGTTTAGCTATTTCTAATAGAGCAACGCGATTACAGCTCGAAACAGATGATGATAATGCCCCTGCTCGTACTTTGTACAAACAACTTGGATTTAAATTAATACAAGGTAAGGGTGTATATATGTCATTTTTATAGAGCTTGTGGTTTTGAACTAACGGGACACGATGGTTAAAAATAAAGGGTTACACATATTAGTCATGCATAATATGTAGAACCCTTTATTTTATTTGATTTCCTTAAGTATAGGTCTTGATATTTGCCAATATAGTATTAGACTGGGAATGGGCATTCAGCTAACGGCAGGTTAGTTTTATCAGCAACTCATGGATAATTTTTTTGAGTTGCTCTTGATGAAGGAAAGGGCAAGTTTATTCAGGAGGTGGTCAAATGGGTTCTCGAAAAGAAACACCTGAAGAACAAATAGAACGTTTAAAACAAGAAGAATTAAAAAATAATCCTTTTGGTGCGTTTAGTGATGGAGTAAATCGTTCTGAATATGGAAATTTAACTGGTTTATTTGGTGGTTTGGGATGGAAAGGAACTGGAATTATAATTTTATTATTGGTTATAGGGTATATAATTTACAAATTACTAAATTAAAAATTATAGCGACGATATTACATTTTCACCACTTGCTGAAAGTTGATCTTGAACGAATGAAATACCAGCCAAAAAAGGATGAAGAAGACGAGGACTTTGTATTAGCAAGGATTAATTAAACTAACGGGACACTATAGCTCAATAATAAGCGGCAGTCTAAGACTTTATTTTTCTCGGACATGTGGAATAGATATTGGTTCGAATTTCCATGTTGCTGCTTGCATTCCATTTGAAAAGTTCCGCAGTGAAAAGGAATGGAAACGCAGTAAAACAATGAAAGTTTAACTCGGATAGTCAAGGGATTACAAAGTTTATTCATGTTTTGGAAGATATTCAAGCGCAATTCGGGTATAAATCACAGGATTTCTTTATTTTACTGGAACCAACTGGAGGGCATTATTCATATTTAGTTGTTAGAGTTCTATTAGATCGAGGCTATTCCATATATCAGGTTGAAAATAAAGCTGTAAAGGATTTTCGTGAACGCCAGCTAGGACTTAATGAAAAATCCGATGAAATTGATGCTAGAATCATGGCTTATATGGGATGGCACAAAACCCTTCATCCTGATATGCGTTCGGTGCGATTAGTTCGCCCTGCAAGTGCAGAGCAGGTTTTGTACCGCACATTAACTAGAAATCGCTGGTTACTTACTACTCAATTAACGAGACGGAAGAATCAAGTCCAGCAATTATTTTCTGTAACCAATCCTGAACTTAATCGAGCTTTTAAAAAACAGGTGCGTTAAGTGTCCTCAAATTGGCTCTGAAGTATCCTACAGCGCAAGAAATGGCCAAGGTAACTCAGGATGAACTTAGGCAAACTCTAATAACTATTGGTGCAAAAACTACTGCTACGAAAGCCTCTACGACCTTGGCAGAATTGTGACCCAACACATTAGCCTTGAACATTCCACACCAAGCTGAACGGCAAACGTGGCTAATTGAAGAAGCTTTGCGTATAGATGAAGCGATAAAAAGCATGGATAAACAGATTTCCTTCCTGCTTTATGGTGATAAAGAAAAAGGATACAAACCGCATCCTTATACAAAAATACTTATGTCTTTCCCTATCATGAGTGAATCTATGGCATGTACATTTATCGGCGCTATTGGTGATATTGAACGCGTCTCAACATATTTAGAGCTTAAAAAGTACCTTGGTGTAGCCGCTGAGATTAAAATCTAGGGCACATCTGTTTTTAAGAGTAGGAGACATACGATGGTGTTAGAGATACTCGCAGAGTTCTATTCTTAATGACTTTGTTTTTAGTATCCCCAAAAATAAGTGAAAATAGTTTTCGTGTTTACTATAAACGGTTAGTTGATCGAGGAATGGCGAAGAGAAAAGCAATAGGTCATGTATGCGGTAAGATAGCCAAATTTTTATACTCATGCCTTAAAAACAACGAACCGTATGATCCGTTCAAACACGCGAGCAAAATGGGAGTGATCCTTGATGGCGATAAAGTGAAATTAAAGATCCCATCTAATTTAGAAGTTTACGAACGTCAGGCAGATGAGTTAGCTGACGATGATGTCTTATAAACGACAGTATCTTACACTGCCTTAACTAGAACATAAATAGCCCATTGCCCTGCAAATTTGAAATTAAGGAGCTTCCAAATTTCGGTGATGGGCTAATTGAATTTTTATAAGCACTACACTACATTAGACTAACGATATTTCATTAAGTTAACGGGCAGGATAGTCTAAGATCATTCGCGATGAACCGTATCATAAATAGTGGTAAAGCAGAGGGTGGAGTTTAAGATGGAAGCGACGATGTTTAATCTCCAGATTGAAGCTTAAGTGAGCAATCGAAACATGTGGAGTGCTGCGTGTCGCTCGCAAGGAAATAGCATATTACAGCCACATTTACCTGTTAGAGTCCGAACGGCAATACGTTTGTAGCTTGTAATAAAGATTGATTATTTATAATAAAGAACGATTATTTGTAATAAAGTTTGACTAAAATCATCCCTCCTTTGTAAATTTCTTAGAGGTTAGATGATTCTTTGCTGAATAATTATGTTAATGTAACTATAAATATTGTGATGAAATGTACTTAAACTAACAGGGCAGTTTAGTTCAAGAAGGTTAGTAAAAAAACGTTAAAGAACAAGAAGAATCCGAACTAATTAAGAGTATTTCGGATTTTTCACATTATTTTACTTATCTATCGGCACGTCATTAATTGAGTTATCTACGGAGCTATTCAATAGTCAACTCCCCGAAATAATTCTATGAAAAACTACTTGGGCCTTTAAAAAAACTGAAAGCCTGATATAATAGCGTTTGAATGAAAGTCAATCCTTTTATATGCCAATATAAAAGAATGTCTACCACTAAAGCAAAAGTTTCTAACAGTGTAAAACCGCCTAACCAGGCGGTCTTTTACTTTCTTTATAGTTTCTCATTCATCTCATTTGCGAAATCTCTTGCTAAATCTTTTCCTAAATCTCTTCCTACTAATGGTTTTTTTACCACAACCAGGCCTAATTCTTCTATTAGGTCACCTATTTTTATATTTTCCAACTGGGTAGTGACCTGTGTGTTAACTTTCGATGCTGGTATTAAAATCTGTTCAGGAAATAGGTTATCAAAAAAATAACCAAGAGAAGATAAAGGCATCTCATCACATACAAAGAATTTTATCATTTTTTCAGGATCGGATTTATTCATTCCTCTTGGTACAGGGGGACTACTCCATGGATGACACCAACATTCACAATCTGTATGTTCATCACCTACAATCATACAAGTACATGCACCCTCACAACTAATGCCACAAGTTCTCCCATCACACTTTCCCATTCTTCCACTCCTTTCAGAAAACAAAATACATGAATTATTATGGAGTGTTCTGGGAATTATTATTCTCATTTTTTTGCAAATTGTAAATAAAAATCCAGATAACCATTAAGTCAGAACTGAAATTTCGTTTGCTTTTAGATGTTAAGGCTGAGGATATGCCGTGGCACAGGCGCACAAGCTGGTCGAACCGGGCGACACGGTGCTGCTGAGCCCTGCCTGCACTGCGTTTGACCAATACCGCAACTTTGAAGAGCGCGGGCGACACTTTGTAGAGCTGATCGGGACGCTGCGTAGCCAGGAGGGAAAGGATTGAATAAGACATGGACGTTTTCCGAGAATCCTTGATTTCCCGCATGTGTGGCTAACGGGGAAGATTTGTTTATAACCATCGAGACTGAGCAATTTCCAGAGGTCGCTCTTTTGGCGAACCGAAGGGTGTAGCTGATCAGGAAACTATCTGCGTTTGGAAAGTATTGTTAGCTGTTGAGTAAAGTAAAATCCGCAAAAAATATCAAAACAGAGCGTTCCCTCTGTCGTAAAGTGAGTATATCGATATGGAGGCATTAAAGTGAATTATAAGGATGTGGTAATCAAGGCCATTACCTATATTGAGGATCATCTGACCGATGAGAGATTAAGTACCAAGGTCATGGAGGCTGCGGGCTATTCGCCGTACCATTTTCACCGGATATTCCTATCGGTTACGAGAAACTCCGTCTCGGAGTACATACGCAAGCGGAGATTGACACAAGCAGCATACGATTTATTTTATACCAACCAAAGGATCATAGATATTGCCATCCTGTACCGGTTCGAGTCTCAGGAATCCTTCGCCCGAGCCTTTGGGAAAATGTTCTCCATCTCGCCTGGACAATTTCGAAAGCAAAGGGACATGAAGGACACGCTGTTTCGGGCGATGGAGAAGCTTCCTTTGGATGAAGTGGGGCTACAGCATTTGAATAAGAGCATCTCCCTCGTGCCAGCTATTGTCTGCCTGAATAAGCTGCATCTGGTCGGCATGTCGATACCGGGTGTCAATTCGGACGAAGTCGGAAAGCTATGGCGGAGCTTTAGGCAGCGTTTGTTTGAAATTGAGCGAAAGCCGGATACGGAAGACATATTTTATGCGGTCATTGAACTTACAGGTAGGCAATGGGAAGTCACGTATATCGCTTGTGTCGAGGTGGCTAGCGAGGAGAGTGTAGTTCCTTTGGGAATGGTCGCTAAGCTGCTCCCAGTTGTAACTTATGCTGTTTTTACTCATAAGGGGATATTATCGAGACTCAGCGATACGCTCCAGTACATTTATGAAACCTGGTTACCCCAGTCAGGCAGCGTTCGTACGAATTTCCCGGAGTTTGTGCGTTACGACCATCGATATCTAGGACCGATGAACGAGGATTCGTTATTAGACATATATATTCCCGTTGGCTCGCCATATTAGGAGCATGTAGCTCAAGGAGAGGAAGGAATCAAGATGAACAAAAAAGAAGACATTGTTGAAGGATATGCAGGTTGCTGTGAGGTACAAATTACCGACAACGCATTGAAGGTGACCGTTCCCATGATCGTGATGTATCCGACAGATGCACCGGAACAGGCTGATAGGTTAGGGCCGTACTCGTTGGAGGTGGCCAGAGACGCAGCGCCGCTGGAAGGAAAATTTAGACTAGTCCTCATTTCGCACGGTACAGGCGGTTCACCGCTTGTGTACCGGTCGCTCACTCGGCATTTGGCGCGCAGCGGCTTTATCGTTGGCCTTCTCGAACATCCATTTAATAACCGCAATGATAATAGTATGGAAGGTACTGTCCAAAATCTCACCTATCGCCCCCGGCACCTTCGCATGGCAGCCGACTGGTTTTTTGAAGATGAGAGATTTAAGGGGCTTCTACAGTCGGGAGGCTATTCGGTCATCGGGCATTCCATGGGGGGCTACACTGCGCTTGCAGCAGCTGGCGGTATCCCGACCTCCTTCCCTGCTGAGAGCCCGGATGGGAAGCCGCAGCAGATCGATGTCCCTCATGATTCACGCATCCGGTCCCTGGTTTTGCTAGCCCCGGCGTCCGTTTGGTTCCGCAATGAGGGAGCATTAAACAACGTTCGACTCCCCATTCTTATGTTGGATGCCGAGCGAGACCCTTACGCACTTCCTTTTCACGCGCAGATCATCATGAATAGTGTTGCTGAACCGCAAATGATTCACTATCGGACGGTGGAGAATGCCGGACATTATTCCTTCCTGACTCCGTTCCCAGCTGAGATGATTTCACCAAGCTTTCCCCCCTCGCAAGACCCGCCCGGCTTTGATCGCGTGCAATTTCACGAAACGCTGAAGGCTGAAATAGTAGAGTTTCTGTTGACTTAACATTAGGGACAATCACTTTCCGTCGAAATCAAATGTTAACTAAGAGTTCGATTAAAACTAATCGTTATGCTAACTGGGGAATATTAGTTCACTATCAGGCTGAAACAGCAGCGGCAGTCTAAGACTTTATTTTCACGTCTTAGTCCGCCGCTGCTTACTTTATTGGAGAAGTCTAAAACTTATTTTGCGAAGACTGCCAAATTAATAATTGAAAAACCACATTAGATCAACAACTCCAGTCTAGAACTTTATTTTCATCGAACAATTGTGTCCCCGTAAAAAAAATGTGGAACCACATTGTTGCATTACAAAATTACAAGAGTGTTTTTCTGCTTATTATCAACTAAAAAATCTTGAGCAGCTAGAAATACCCGATGATGCTTCTTTAAATCATGGGGTATTTTTGTGAATTAGAAGCATTAATTAACTTAGCTGTCAAAGCTTCAGATAATAACCAACTGATTGTTCATTTCGGTATCTAATTCTAATTGGTTTTCAACAGGAAGGAAGCAGCAGACAAAGTCTATTTAGAGACGGTGAATGACATGACATCATACATGTAAGTCTGTGTCAAAATGAATACTTTGAGAAATAAGTAAAATGGGGATGAGCTGGTTCTACCGTAAAAGAGAGCAACATTTATTGAATCCAACTAAATATGATAGTATAAATAATTAAAGTGGAATCTGTTTGATCGCAAATCGATTAATATAAATCCGAAAAGAGTGGTAAGCATGAAGTCATATATCAATTGGAGATATACGATCACCATCTACAAAAATGTGATGAAAGGAGCGTGATAAATTAAAAAGAAAAAGGAGCAGAACGAAATGATACAAAACAGAAAAGCAACCGTTAATGACTATGATATGATTATAAATGTTTGGGAAAGATCGGTAATGGCTACTCATCATTTTTTGAGTTTCAAGGATAAAGAGGAAATCAAAAAAGAATTACCCATGTATTTTCCTCATCTTGATGTACGTCTCTGGTATATCGAAGACTCTGTCATTGGTTTTACCGCCATTAATGAAAATCACTTGGAAGCACTGTTTCTCGATCCGAATAGAATTGGCAAAGGGTATGGGAAACAAATTATGCAAAGATGCATCAATAGTTTTGGGATCACATCCGTTGATGTGAATAAACAAAATGAGAATGCGACAAGGTTTTACTTAAAAAGCGGTTTTGGAATAACAGGTGAAGATTTGACGGATGGAGCAGGCCGCCCTTATCCTATTTTACATTTGAAATACAATGAACAGCAGAAGTAATTCTTCTGTCCAGGCTGTCGAGAAATCGACAGCCTTTTAAATAACTATTGAATGTCTTTTTGACAGCACACTAAAGTATTAGACTGAGTTAATTGTAGTAACGTAAATAGAGGATGGTTAGTTCAATATATGAGCTAATCTCCTCTATTTTTTGTTTAGAAGAATCCTTCCATGATCTATTCGGCGGTTCCATTCAGGCGCGGTTGAATGATCCTAGCTCCATCGGAGGTCGAGGCCTTTGTAAGTTGAATTAATTGGTATAAAAAGGATAACCCGCACATTTGGGATTCGATGATCTTATCTAGATAAGACCTGACATTCTCAGCCACATTCATAACCCCCTGCAGATCCGTATGTTTGGTCGTGGCGATGGATTGCTTAAAATTCACGGTATCTTCTGAATAAACGGAGCATTGTAGCATTTGAATCAACCTGATTTTTAGCAAATGAGATCCATTGTATCGACGATAGCGATTATTAGGGTCCCGATCCGCTATTACATATCCTGCTTGCTCCCAGTAGCGGATCGCCGATTTCGGAACCTGCGTCAGTTCGGATGCTTCGTTAATGGTGAACGTCTCCTCGGTATACGGAGATTTATTTTCGTAAGCGTATATCTGAACATCCTGAATTAACCTCTCCAATCTCTCCTTTTCCTCGTACAAAGAGACTTCTTTTTCCCTGATGAGCCACATTGCATCTTGCGGTTTGCCCTGATGGAGACAACGAAGCACCTGGGCCGTCACTTCCATTCCGAATGCCGGAGCCATGGCTTGGATACACGACAGATAGGCTGCGTGCTGGTCCGTATAAACACGATAGCCATTTGATGATCGCTCAGCAGGAGGTATTAGGCCTTTAGCCTCGTAATTCCTTATAGTACTGGCGCTAATCATGAATTTAGCCGCCATCTTTTTGGGGCGCATTGTCAACTCGTCATCTCTCCTCATTACAATAGCTCAAGCTTAAACAAGCATATAAGGTTTTCTATTAAATAGTTGATAATCCTTCTCTTTTTTTGCTTAACCTTCGAATTGGCTTACAAGTTGTACAATGAAATTGAAATGAAGAGGAGGAGGCGTTTGTTTGTGAAAAAAGGATTCCCGATTTTCCGGCAAGACATGTCGATCGAGGAAATAAGCGAGGTGGCCAACCGTTACATCGAGTCCGAGTGGAGGTCCATGTACGAATCCATGCATGAACAACTGACGGCTGCTTTTGCTGAAATCGAAGATGCGGCCTATGGTCATTATTTGGATCATCTTATGCCGGTCATATTCGATCAGTTGGAGGATGCCGGTTTCAGCGCTCTGGAGAAGCTCGAGGAGAATGATTTCGTTATCGCCAAGCGCTTGATTTTCCGAAACTCCCTTGAAAAGTGGGGTACAGAAGACAACAGATCGAGAATATTTTGGAACGTAATCCATGACAAGCAAGGTAACCCGATCGGCACCATACTCACGGAAATTCCCCACTCCCATCTGAAATTCGACATCCCTACGGCACCGGTCATATACTCGCTGCGGGAGAGTCTCAAAGAGCGTATCGTGCAAGGAATCAGGCGGATTAAGGAATCAGCCTGAGTTCATTAGAATTGAGATGCATGTCTCCAAAGGATGGAATCGATAGGATAGGTTCAAACCCAACGGAAAAGTTATTTGCTCAACTAACAGGAAACGTTAGTGGAATGACTACAGCGGCAGTCAGAGACTTCATTTTTCCAGTCTTGGTCTGCCGCTGCTTCTTTTAATGGATCAGTATAAATCTTATTTTTCATAAGCTGCCGATTCATCATTTCAAAAACCACGTTAAATCAAAGACTCCAGTCTAAAACTTTATTTCCACCGAAAACTATAAAGAATTTTACAACGAGGGTGTAACCGTTTAGGGATATTTGTTGTACAATCCGGTCCTTTATATTCATGCCGGTCAGAATGTCTTTGATACAGTTGCATCCAATGGAACAGTGTGTGAGGTTGAAAGACCCTAGAGGGCCTAATAATCACCATTACTCGGAATGGGATTGGCTTTGAACTAACAGACACGACAATTTCAATTAGATTGGGTGCCCGTAAAGAATTAGCCGTATATGCAGCATTTCTCATCTACATTGCTCTTAAAAAAATGATTTGTATGCATGGATCGTTTCCAAACTCCATTGAAAATAACGATTGCTCATTACGTTTCGTAATATGATTAAATCATAAATAAAGATGCGATTAATGAGTTGGAAGAAACCTGTACAGCAGGTAGTTATATATTCTTAATGGTGTTAATACTAAGGGGGAACGAGTTATTATGATAAAAAATGAACTAGGTCATTTTACTTCTAAAGCAGGAGAAGCAGAGTTTAAGAATGCTTATAACGAAGCAATGGCACTTATTCCAAAGCCTAATGAAACAAAGGATATCCAAATTCAATATGGTACAGTTCGTGTTTATTACTTTACTGAAGAGAATAACCGGGACAAAGAGCCTATCGTATTGCTTCCTGGACGCTCAGCTTCTACACCGATGTGGGAGCCGAATTTGGAGGGGCTAATGAAGGAAAGGCCTATCTATGCAATTGATTTACTCGGGGAGCCCGGAATGAGCATACAGACAGCTGCAATTGACAACCGGCAGGTACAAGCTGAATGGTTAAATCAGGTGCTTGAAGAGTTAAACTTAGTTAGCGCTCATATTGTTGGAGTTTCAATAGGGGGGTGGATTGCTATTAATTTAGCGAGATATTACCCCGAAAGAATAGCATCTATTAGCCTTCTAGATCCAGTTTTTGTATTCGCTCCAATTTCACTAAAGATGATTGCATTATCAATTCCGGCATCTGTGTCAGTTATTCCCCAAGCTATCAGAGAAAAGATGTTAAGCTATATTTCTGGAGGCGCTAAGGCTGATGAAAGTGAACCGATTGCAAAGCTAATAGAATCAGCAATGAGAAACTACAAGCTTAAGCTTCCAGCTCCTGATCGAATTAGTGTTGAAGATTTGAAAAAGATTGATCTTCCTATTCTTGCATTAATGGCAGAAAACAGCATCATGCATAATTCGAAAAAGGCAGTTCAAAATGGTAAAAAGTATGTAAAAGATATTGATATCGAAAGTTGGCCTAATGCCTCACATGCGATAACTGGGGAGTATCCTGAAGAAATAAACAACAGAATGCTGGTGTTTGTAAAAAAGCATTCGCGGGACTAGGGCATATCCAGCCCAAGTTTTATTCGAATATGTGGGACTTGTTTTAGAAGATGAGTTTTTGCTCATAATCATTTTATTAGGGAACCTCCTCTGATTGTATTTGGCCTTTATCGTATTTAAGTTTTAAAGAGCTGTATTCTATGCTTTCCTTGGGTCGGGATTTTAAATAGTGATTCACCGATAGATCAATAAAAGATTGAGACGCATCCATGAGATCGCGGTCTCCCTCAGGCCATGAAGCTCGATCTTCTTGAATCTGCGCAAAAGCATGGATCCGTTCATCATCCCCTTCGGTTACTTTCAGTACTATTTTCCACCAAGCCTCGGCTAATCCTTGTGCAACGGGATCTTCCGGCGTCATCCCGGACTTGGCAAGCGCTACGGCTTTCAATGCTATTGCTCTCCAAGTATGATAAAAATCGAAGGCTTCTTTTTTGGGAAAATATTCACCGAACATTTCCTTCAGGCTGTCACTGAAAGTGTATTGCCCCCAATCCAACAGATTACTGTTATTTAAGGTTCTGATAAAACCGGTTATCAACTGCCACGACGGGTCGTTTCCAGCTGCGATGGCAGTTCGAAATGCCTCGATTGAAGCAATGCTTGCATGAGCATCTTCTATTTTTCTATAGAGTAAAACCTCTTGTTCATGCAGGAGTTGATCGATCTGAGATAACTTCGGACGTTTAACTACTTTGTCGCGTATTTCTTGTAAGGAAAATCCTAATGATTTATAAAACATGATTTGCTCTAAACAGAGCATGTCTTCCTTGGTATAATAACGTCGACCACCATCAGTACGGCCGGATGTCGGTAAAAGCCCGATATTGTCGTAGTGCTGAAGGGTTCTTACGGTTACACCGGCTGCCGCGGCCAGTTCGCCGATCAAAAAGATTTTGTCTGTTCCGTCCACGCGTCTCACCTCCTTATATGGGCTGTCCGTATCTTACAAGGATGTGCCAAAGCTGTTTGAGGTGCTGTGATGTCTCGTTAGGGGTGCCCCAGTCTTGCCAACTTTCAGGATTAAAGTGGAGAGTTGCTGCTGCTCTACCCAAGGTGACTGCATCTAACTCACCTGGTCTTATAGCGAACCCGCGACTGACACGTTCTGCAAGAGGAGGCATCGCTGGACCCCGGAAATCGTCCGGAACAGTCTGCGCCGAAAGTCTGAAACCAGGATGCCAAGCTAGGTTTACATTGTATTTAGAGCACAAGGTTTCAAGTTGATCACCAATCGGCGTCTCTTTATACGACGAGTCCGCAACTAGAGCCTCGACATCCCTGGACATTTTGATGTCTCCATGGACTTGAGTCTCAATGTAGTCATCTAGTGATCGTCCAAGAACAGCACAAGCATCGTCGAGTGTGACTTCGTGCAGCTTGAGAAGATGTTTTACAAGCTTCGGTACATCAGTATTTGGAGAGCCAAGCGCTTCGCGGGTGATGTCTGTGTTTCCTAGCAGCTCGGCTAGCACAGTATCAAATATATCGATCGTCCCTACATGCTTCGAATCGGTATGACTATCGCCGAATGTAAATGTGCAGCGGCTCAAAATATGAGGGCGCAGTCGAAGATAGCATGAGCCAAAGCGTGGGGATGCACCATCCACATAATTCATTAGGTTGAGAGCACCGTATTTCGGTCTCTCGTAATCTCGTACGCCGTCCGATTGGTAAACTCCACCGAAAAGCTTTTCCTCCCAGCGATCGCGATCCCCGCCTGGGAACGCCGTACGACTTCCGTTGGAAACGCCGGTTACAAATTGACTATGGTAGGTTCCATCTCGCAGTAGGCCCTCAACAACGGTTAGACCGCTCGGCAGAATTCGGTCCGGATGGAAGTTTAATGCGACACGAGCGTGCATACCGATGCCCGACATGAGATCGTCAATAGTCACGGAGATCACGCCAGTACGCACTAGAATTCTCTCCGCTGACTCTCGCACGTGACATCGCATTAGCATCGCACTCGATTTAACATGATTAAGCGCAAGCACCTGTGCTGCGGTCAACGTAGTCAGGGAACTGGTTGATTGAGATAAGCTTTCATCCAATTTAAGTCCTCCTCGTATTCAACTCAATATAGCTAGTTTGTGATGAGAGAGCTTCTCGCCATTGCGACTATTCGATTCCAAGCGGCCCAGGGTAGATTCGATATGCTAACCATTTTTCTTCCATTTTATTGTTCGAAGCAACAATTATGCAATAAGTTTCTTGTCTGTGCTGTAAGGCATTGATTTTTTTACCAAATCAGGTTATTTTATAAACAGCTTAGCGATAAGCAAGTTCCTGGCACGAAGGGAGATGTTTTTAATGGCAGCTACTTATATGGTGGTTTGGTCTTAAAACTGAATAGCAGGCATACATGAAAAAAGTGGGAAAACGCCCGTATTATTTGGTATGCCGTTCAAAGTAACCTTTCGTGAATATAGCTGTTTGCAGGATACGATGAAGGTCGTATCTTTTTTTGCGTCCTGATGCCACGCGACAGCAGCTTCTTTAGAGGCTGCTTGTCCGTGGCATTTTTGCGTCCAAAAAACAGCATTGAGGGCTCGAAACAAAACAATCGCCATGTGGAGCAAGCAAACGAAGAAAAATGGAGGATCAAAGAAATGGATATAAAATTCGAAACGCTAATCTATGCCGTAAGCCAACGGTTCAAGAAGGATATCGTCTCGGCCGACTACCAAACCACGCCGTTACAGGGCGGAACCGTGGGAAATGTATACTTGGTAACGGGAATCGCCGAAACCGCAGATGGCGAAAAATTGCCGTACCATATTGTGTTGAAAAATCAGAAGAAATGGGAGCGTTACGGCGACCCGGATTCATGGCGCCGGGAATATGATCTCTATGCGTCTGACTTGGGAGCAACGTTCTCAGATTCCTTCCGCTGGCCGACCTGCTACCACGCCGAGATCAATGCCGAAGAAAATAAATTCCAGCTGTGGCTGGAATATATCGATGGCATAAGCGGTTTAGACTTGACTGGTGACATGTATGAACAGGCCGCGCTGGAGTTAGGACGCTACCAAGGCAAGCTGTATGCGGAGCAGCCAGCTGTGCTGCAGAGCTTGACCAACCTGAGCCATGCGGATTTCATGAAGAATACGTACCTGCATTACCGGTCATGGCCGGTTGTCTACGATTATATACGCTCGGAGGACTGCGAATTTCCGCAGCACGTGCGGCAAATGCTCATCGACATCGATGAGCAAGCAGACGAGATACTCGCCCGCATCGAAAAATTGCCCCTCGTGCTATGCCACCGGGACTTCTGGGTGACCAACCTGATCTATGCCGACGGGAAAATCGCTCTCATCGACTGGGATACATCCGGATGGGGCTACCTAGGTGAGGATCTCGCAAGCCTGATTGCGGATGAAGCGGATATTGATCACATGGTCGAATACTACCAGCGATGTGTCCCCGCATATTACAAAGGCTTTTCGGAATATGCGGATGTATCCCCTATCGCCGATAATTGCATCTACGAGCTGATCCTTCTCGTATTCGGCTACAGGCTTGTGGAGTGGTATCTTCACACGGAGGACGATGACGAGAAGACAAAGCAAGTCCATACGCTCCAAAAAATCTATGAAATAAAGACCAGCCTTGCACAGAGTCGACTCTAAAAAAGAACTCCGAAAACCCTTGAATGTAGTGGGTTTTCGGAGTATCTTTTATTACTCCCATTCAATCGTCGCTGGCTGCTCGCTCGTGATGTCGTAGACAACCAGGGGCATTCCAGTCAGTGAATTGACATTGAAATTGACAAACGTTTACGGCATCACATCGGAAGCTCCGATGTACATCATCGTCACTGGAAACTTCATGGATTCCTGTCGAGATTTTGCCTTATCTTCTTCGACTTGAGCTTCAAGGCTGTACTCCTGCACCATAGGTACAGATCCATCCGTGTGAATAATATTTTCAGGATAAGTAGAGAGTTCTTGCTCTAATTAAAATATGTTCCGTTTAACCTCGCTGCGCCTCCCGCTATGGATTACGCCCTCACTAATTAGCACTTAAAAGTAATCTCCAATACTTTTAATGCCATCTTCCTTCAAAAACTGCAGCATTGCTAGATTCGAGGCGAATGAACTTTTCTCGTCTTAAAAACTAAAATAATCTTTTATGTCAAAATAACGGCCAACGAAGTGTATGTTAAATATCCTGTATGGATTTGGAACGTGAAAACAGAGCAAACTTTGATAAAATAAACAAATAACAGCTTGTGATAACGGGAGGTAGTTTCCATAGACGGAGATTTCACGATGCTGCTTCAGCTCTTTGAACGGGCAGCATTATTGCTAATTATTTTGTTTTTCTTAACTCGTATTCCGAGCTTTAAGCAGATTCTGCAAAAAGAATCGCTGGCAACGAAGGAGTTCACCGTCGTTACGATTGTGTTCTGTACCTTTGCACTATTCGGCACCTACTCAGGCATCGATGTGGAAGGATCGCTCGTCAACGTACGGATCATCGTGATTATGGCAGGAGGAATTCTTTTCGGGCCTTGGGTCGGTCTTGTCGTGGGTGTGGTGTCCGGAATCCATCGTTATTTGATCGATATCGGCGGAGTGACCTCGATTCCATGTCTCATCACGAGTATTATTGCGGGGCTGGTATCTGGCTATATTTATCTTCGAACACCTAAAGCGAAACGTTGGTTTATCGGGATTCTTGCCGGGATGGCTTGCGAGGCATTAACGATGCTGTTGATCGTAGTCATGGCGCAGCCTACAACATTAGGTCTAGAGATCGTATCCAAAATTGCAACGCCGATGATTCTAGGGCAATTGAATGTAGGATTGATCATTTTGTTAATTCAGAATGTAGAAAGTGAACGGGAAGGAATCGCTGCGCAGCAAGCGAAGTTGGCTTTGGACATTGCGAATAAGACATTACCCTATTTCCGCTCCATCAATACCGACTCATTGCACAAGATCTGTTCTATTATTAAAGAAGATATTCAAGCCGATGCAGTGGCGATTACGGATGCCTCGAATGTGCTCGCTTATGTCGGTTTTGGGGAAGATCGCTATCAATTCCGGCATGAGATTATAAGTGATATGACCAAAGAGACGATACGGAGCGGGGAGTTCATGATCAGCAACCATGCGTTGGACGATGCGCTGCCCGGCATTCAATCCTTACTCATTATTCCGTTGAAAGAGCGAGAAGAAGTTACGGGGACCTTGAAGATTTATTATCAGAAAGCACATAAAATTACCTATCCGCTGCAGACTATGGCCGTCGGTTTATCCCAGATCATTTCGACATTAATGGAAGTTTCCCGTGTGGAAGAGATAAAGGAGATGGCCAATAAAGCGGAGCTCAAAGCGCTGCAGACAACCATTCAGCCTCACTTTTTGTTCAATGCGTTGAACGCGATTGGTTCCTCGATCCGGACTAGACCGGATCAAGCGAGGGAGTTGATTGTCAATTTATCCGGTTATTTGCGATATAATTTGGAGCTAACGGATGAATTGATCGATATCCATAAGGAGCTGGAGCAGGTTCGGAACTACGTCGAAATTGAAAAAGCACGCTTTGGAAATCGGTTGCAGGTTGTTTATGATGTGGATGAAATCGCGGTGAAGATTCCCAGTCTCATCATTCAACCATTAGTGGAGAATGCGATTGTCCACGGTATATTGAAGGTGAAAGGGCCTGGTACGGTCACCATCTATGTCAAAGATACAGAAGATTACATTCGGATTGGTGTGCAGGATACTGGCGTGGGTATCCGAGAAGATATGATTAAACAGGTGATGGAAGAGCGTGTTCCACCGAACCATATTGGTCTTTTTAATGTTCATAAGCGTGTGAAGCTCATTTTCGGGCATGGTGTTACAATAGAGCGGCTGGATCAAGGAACGAATATCTTTTTCGACATACAAAAGGAGACACGATGAGAGCGATAATTGTGGAAGATGAAGTATTAGCCAGTGAAGAGCTGGAATATCTGATTACCAAACATAGCCGCATCGAAATCGTGGAACGATTCGAGGATGGCCTTGATGTGCTTAAATTTCTGCAGGAGAAGGAAGTCGATGCGATTTTTCTCGATATTAACATCCCATCCCTGGACGGAATGCTGCTAGCGACGAATATCAGTAAGTTCGCGCAAAAGCCGTATGTTATTTTTACAACTGCTTATAAGGAGCATGCTGCTCAAGCGTTTGAACTGGAAGCCTTTGATTATATTTTGAAGCCCTATGACGAAAACCGAATTGCCGCGATGTTGCGTAAGCTGGAGGCCGCCTTCGAACGGGAGCTGCAGCAAGGAGGCAGTTCAAATCCTGTGGATAGCAGGCAAAGAACTGAGGAGAAACGCATTAATCTGCTGAAAAATGATAAATATATCGTAACGGATAGCGATGACATCTACTATGCGGAAGCACAAGAGAAGGTGACGAATGTATTCACGAAGAGCGGTACCTATACGATGCCGATGAGTATTTCGGACTTTCATGCGATGCTGCCTCAAGATCGATTCTATCGTTGTCATCGTTCCTATACCGTCAATTTGTTGCAAATTCATGAAATCGTTCCATGGTTCAACAATACCTACCTGCTGCGTTTACGTGATATGGATGCCAAAGTGCCTGTCAGTCGAAGTAAAGTCAAAGAGTTTAGGCAGTTAATGCATATATAAATGCAGTTCATTCCGTAATCCCGTCATTCCATGTCGCTCTTGGCTCAAGAAAGCGTTTTATCTTGTAAGATAAAGGTGTGAAAGCAAGGCGTAAGAAGCTTTCACTTCCCTGCTGATAACGCACAACTTGATCATAGCTGAATGGAAAGAGGGATCTATCATGAGAACGCATCAAGCAACTGGGTCGCAGGTCAACCGATGGATGATCGTCCTTGGAACAATCATTGTACAAATGGGTTTAGGAACCATATATACGTGGAGTTTATTTAATCAGCCATTAGCGGACAAATTTGGATGGGGGCTTAGCTCCGTATCGATTACGTTTTCCATCACCAGTTTTGCACTGGCTTTTGCGACACTGTTTGCTGGTAAAATTCAGGATCGTATCGGTATTCGGCATTTGACGATGATTGCAGGTGCTGTTCTCGGGGCTGGACTCATCGCTAGCTCACAGGTTTCATCGTTGTGGATGTTGTACTTGCTTGCTGGTGTGGTTGTTGGTTTTGCGGATGGGACAGCGTATATCACATCGCTATCGAATTTAATTAAATGGTTCCCTGAACGAAAAGGATTAATATCGGGGATCTCGGTGGGTGCTTTTGGGACAGGCAGCTTGGTCTTTAAATATATCAATGCGAATTTCATCAATACCATGGGGGTCTCCTACGCATTCCTAGTCTGGGGATTGATCGTGATGGTGATGGTGATTGCCGGTTCGTTCTTAATCAAAGAAGCCGTAATCACAGAAACGCCTGCAAACGCAAATTCTCAATCGCACAGTGGGCGGAATTACACAGCCAAAGAAATGCTGCGTACAAAAGAAGCATATATGCTCTTCATTATTCTATTCACAGCTTGTATGAGTGGTTTGTATCTGATTGGCATCGTCAAAGACATTGGTGTGCAGCTTGCCGGACTTGATATCAGCACAGCAGCGAATGCGGTAGCTATGGTAGCGATTTTTAATACAGCCGGCCGGATCATTCTCGGCGCATTGTCCGATAAAGTAGGACGTATGAAAGTGGTTGCTGGAGCGCTTTTCGCAACGGCATTGTCTGTTATGACTTTAAACTTCGTACCTTTGAACTTGGGGACCTTCTTCATATGTGTGGCGGTGATCGCATTCTGTTTTGGCGGTAATATCACAGTCTTCCCAGCGATTGTGGCTGACTACTTTGGCTTGAAGAACCAAAGTAAGAACTATGGAATCATTTATCAAGGTTTCGGTTTAGGTGCCTTGGCTGGTTCGTTCCTTAGTGCTTTGTTCGGTGGCTTCCATATTACCTTTACCGTCATCGCGGTCTTGTGTATGCTCTCTTTCTTGATCGCGATCTTTATCTCAGTACCTGGTCAGCGTAATCAGTCGAACAAGAACCAAGAAGTGAAACAAGATGTTGTGCTAAAACCGCATTACAATGTGGGATAATCGCAGTGTAACATAGTAGTGGAACCTCCTATCGTTAAGAAGAGCTGCTGCAGGTGTCAGAAAATCAAACAGGTGTCTTTCGCACATATAAGTTGTGCAAAGGACGCCTGTTTTTTGTTGCACAAGGAAATCAGTTGTAAGCAACATTTTTGATGTTTTGGCTATAATTATGGTAGACTCATCGTTAAAGAAAAAATATATGATTAGGATTGTGATGAGGATATGGTTAAAGCAGTCGATATAACCTTCTAAAATGAAAAATGCTTTTATTTTAGTTTTAGGAGGTATAATAGATGATTTTCAATCCGATTGACATGGATAACTGGAGTCGAAAGCCCTATTTTGAACATTATTTAAACAATGTCAGATGCACCTATAGCATGACTGCAAATATTGATATCACCCTGTTGCTGGAAGAACTTAATAATAAGGGAATTAAGCTGTATCCAACACTAATCCACATGATAACTACCGTGGTAAACCGCAATGTTGAATTTCGCACATGTATTGATTCTGAGGGTAGGTTAGGTCATTGGGATAGTTTATCCCCTAGCTTTACCATTTTTCATGATGATGATAAGACTTTTTCAAGTATCTGGACGTTGTACAGTGAAGAGTTTGATGATTTCTACAATCGTTATTTAGATGATATAGAAAAGTACGGAAGTATTAAACGATTTGTCTCTAAAACAAGCGAGCCACCGAACACCTTCCCCATTTCCAGTATTCCGTGGGTCAGCTTCACGGGTTTTAACCTGAACGTCTATAATGAGGGGACTTATTTACTACCCATCTTTACCATGGGGAAATATTTTCGGTGTGACGAAAAAATACTGTTGCCGTTGTCGGGACAGTTTCATCATGCCGTTTGCGACGGCTACCATGCCGGCGTGCTGTATAATGAGCTGCAATTACGTGCAGATACCTATAAGCAATGGTTGCCAAACTATTAAGTAGATAGGCAGGGCTTGTCCCTGTCTATTTGAACTACATGCTACCTTGAATGTGCTCTAATTATGAATGGAAGATGGTAATATATGTGGAGTGAGAATGATCTCTGATAAGTTGCGATACGGTGGTGGGATAATTGGTAAAGTGGTTTCAAAGACTACCTGAAGTAAACCTTGACTTATATGAATGGACGCCATTCATACGAAATGACTGGTTTCGGAAGCACTTTATGAAGTTTGTCTATGTCATGTGGATTTTTTTATTTCTAGCGCCCAACTGGCTCGGGCTTGTAGAGTTCACAAATAACGTTGCGACGACAATAAAATTTCCCGTTATTCTCATTGTTGTGATTGCAGTTTTTATAACACATGAGATGCTTCACATTATTGTTATCAATAAGAAAGGTGATATTAGCTTAACATACACTGGATTTCATTTTTGGCTTAATACGAATGCAGTTCTATCGAAAATGAGGTTTTGGTTATTCATGAGCCTACCGTATATAGTATTGTCAGTAGTTCCAGCGATCCTTTCATTCTTTTCGTCAGGTAAAATCAAGGCACTGTTAATATTTATTTGTTGGTTAAATTTGATCATCTCATCTTCCGATATCATTAATTCGTTTTTAATCTTCATAAAGCCTAAAAACTCAATATTTTGCAAAGGATTTTATCGGGAAAGAGAGCAGTAAGCTTTTAAATAAAGGGCACCACATATTATTCATGACTAATATATGGTGCCCTTTATGTTTAAATGTAGTTATTTATTAACTTAGTACAGTTGTGCGGGCAAGAGTATCGGATGTATGGGGGTTATCGTACCTATACAGAAAGCCTCTTCACGAGCGATCCGAGCCTGTCTAAAACTTGTTCATTCGCTTCTTCGCATATGGGTTTAAGCTTGTTGTATTCTTCCTTTGTTTCGAAAGCTTGCCGGAAAGTGATCTCCGTCCCACCATCAACTTCCTCGAATGCGGCAGTCAGAATAAAGTGAGGGCTGGATTCGTGCCTCAGCACAATACACTCCGGCCCGATTTCATGAAAAACGTTTCGGTTCGGAAAGTCGTCCCCATTAGGGCCATGCATCGTAAGCTCCCAGACGCCCCCCGGTCTTAAATCGAAAGAGTGGAACGTATTCGTAAAACCGTCAGGTCCCCACCACTCGGCGAGGAGTTCTGGCTCCGTCCAAGCCTGGTATACCACACTTCTAGGGGCATAGAACTTCCGACGAGACACGAGTTCAAAGATATCTGGATTACTTTCTCCAAGGGATTTTCCGAGAAGTTCCAGCATTTCCTTTGTCCCATGTTCACGTTGTTCTGGCGTATCATGGCCGTCGAAAAACGTTCCCTGCTCTGTAAATATCATTTTGGCACCATCGCTGACCGGCATAATCTCAATGGTAGCGATGGAAACTGATATCCGGATTTCTCCTTGGTCTAAACTGTATGTGTATACCAGACGTTCGTTGGGCACGATTTCCTGGTAATTGGCCTCAAATGTAAAGATGGGTCCACCTGGTGGGCCACCTCGACCAAATTCCCGTCCACCGACGCGGAAGTCAAATTCCTCTGCAGGCTGGAACCAGCGCGCCTTGGCTTTCCGGTCCGACCATGCCGCAAATACCCGTTCCGGAGCAGCATGGTAAATGCGCTCAATTTGAAATGTAGAGTGAGTCGTAAATCGTTGTTTCATAAGTAAATCCTCCTCTTAGAGAAATTATGTCGAATTATCGTTTAGAAAATCGCCAAGCTGATCGAAACGTCGTTCCCAGTTCAACCGATGTTCTATAATATCCTTTTCATGGTTCAACTTCATCGTTTCCAGAAGTGAAATAAATGCACCAATTGAAGGTGGCTCCTGGTGGTTCATTCGTTCGGCTACGCGTTCAAGCTCGGCCAAAAGCTTCTGTTCGTTTTTTATATTTTTTCGGATCCGTTCAATTTGAATAGCCACGATATCCGACGGGGTATACGTATGGCCTTTCAGCACCGTCTGAATTTCTTCAAGCGATAAACCCAAATCTTTAAGAGACAAGATTGGTTGCAGTCGTCTGATATCGGCTTCGTTATATAACCGATGACCGGTTTTGGAATGCCCTGACGGTGAAAATAAACCAATCTGATCGTAAAACCGCAATGTGCGGATTGTAAGTCCGGTCAATTTGGCGAGATCACCCACTTTCCAATGCTGCTGCATGATCCACTCCTTTCTTTGGCGCTAGCTGTTTACCGGTGTCTTTAGTTTAAAACGTGACGTTGCGTAAGGTGCAAGAGGTTTTAAAAATAGTTGAGCGAAGAACTGCAATGAGACTGTTTCTTCGGTATTTCAACTTGTTGCTTAAATTCTCCTGCCTAGTTAAGCTCAAGCAGGAGAGGAGAGAGACATTTTGTCAAATTTTTTGATATAGCACTTGATGCAATGTCTACCCGTTCTTTATAGCCATTACCACCAATTTTTAAAAACGAAGAAAGATTCTAAAAGATTAGCCAGCCTGATATAGTTAATTCATAATACTATGGGAGTGTTCACATGAAAGGATGCTAACAATAAAATGAAAAAAAAGTGGGCGATTAAAGATGCGCATACAAGCAAGGTTCTGTTTATTGAAGGAAGCAATATTAAAGCAGCTGTAGCGAATGAAAATATGTTCGATATTCTTTCATTTTTTGTCGAAGATTGTGATTCTCTTTCCGTAACAACGGGCTGAGATGAACGACATGGAATTAGATGGCCCGAACTAATGATAGCATTTTGAAATTGGCCAACATTCTCTCTGGACGCGCTCTGGATTCTGATCATGTAATTATACTCACCACTGATTCGAAACATATCCGTCACACTAGGTGCTTGTTCGCAACAATACACCAGCGCTTACATTGCCCTGTTTTAACAAGGAAGAACGTCGTGGTTCCTCAGGCCCAGCGCCTGATGTCTATAGTTTGTCATATAACTCGAGATGGATCTTGTTCTAATCAAAAAATGAGGCTGGAGCACGGTGATTTGATTCTCTCACCATTGTGCAACAGTCTCATTTTTTTCTTATATTCGATTTCGTTTAGATTAACTTATACTCTTTAAGCAGCTGCAAGATTCTGGTGTGAGAAATTTTTTGCACACCCGTCATTGCTGCTAATTGGATTGCTGGAGGCAGCTCCATATCGGTTAGTTTCTTGCCATCCATCATTTTCGCTGTGGAATCCAACAACACACGGACATCATAAGCGGATCCAAATACTTCTGGCACGCCGCGGTCAATGTCAAGCAGCGTGTACACAGCTTCCATGGCGGTACGTACCGAATACTCTGTAGTGAATACCGTGTCTCGTGGTGTTTCAGCAAAGTTACCGATAAAGGCAGCGTTGACACAGCCATCAGGAACTACATTCGGACGATCTCCCGCAGCTCTTGGCATGAAGTAAGATGTAACATAAGGCATCATGCAAGGGACACAGTTTGCGGAGTTTACTGCCATATCGTGAATCTCTGCTTCAGGTACGCCCATGTGGTAGAGCCATTCTTCTGTGATCTCGATACCCGTGCAGTCCTTCATCGGTTTCTTGATATAGTCACCTGGCACGTCACAATACAAGCTGTATACCCATACGACGAGTTGGTCTTTTGGCTGGGATTTGAAGTGAGGCTGACGGTTCAGCGTAAAGCTCATCAGCCATTTTGAATCTTTTACCGTCACGATACCGCCGGTAACGACCTTTCCGTTGAATGGATCGCGCTTGCATATTTTTTCGATATAAGGCGGAATCCGGTTATCTAACGTTGTAATGGTAGCAGACTCCCAGTTGCTTTCGGCAATGTTGCCACAGAATTTGTCTGGGCGGCCAAAGGCAGGATCTTGCTCCGCGATCTTCTTCCAAAGCTCCCAGCTTCCACCGAGGGAAGTGTTCATAATGGCAGGCGTATTGTTGTCGCCTAAAGTAGAACTCTCGGTGTTGCTGCCATTGGTGATGAATACCAGATCATTTTCAGTCAGGTCAATGTGTTTTTCGTGTCCGTTTTGAACATAGACCAACTTTTTAGCAACTTTCTTGTTCTCTGACATATCAAACTCAACATTCGTTACGGTCGTTGCATATTGGAAGGTAACACCATGGTCTTTCAAATAATTCATTAGCGGCAGTGCAAGAGACTCGTACTGATTGTATTTTGTAAATTTCAAAGCTGAGAAATCTGGCAGTCCTCCGATATGATGAATGAATCTAGCGATATATCTGCGCATTTCTATAGCGCTGTGCCAAGGCTCAAACGCAAACATCGTTTGCCAGTAAAGCCAGAAATTCGAGTTAAAGAAATCTTCTGAGAAGACATCTGTAATTTTCATATCTTCAAGCGCTTCTTCTGGAGTAAAGAACAACTTGATAATTTCCAGCGAAGCCGTTTGGCTAAGTGTGAATTTGCCGTCAGTATGTGCATCCTCACCACGATTAAGGATCGCACGCTGTAGAGAGTAGTTCGGATCTTCCTTGTTGAGCCAGTAAAATTCATCTAATACCGATGCACCCTCCGTTTCAAGAGAGGGAATGGAGCGGAAGAGATCCCATAGGCACTCGAAGTGGTTTTCCATTTCCCGGCCACCGCGGATAATGAAACCCCGGCCGTCATCGTAGATGCCGTCTAATCCACCTCCGACAATATCGAGTTCCTCTAAAATATGAATGTTTTCCCCCTTCATCTGACCATCACGTATGAGGAATGCAGCTGCGGACAGTGATGCAAGACCAGAGCCGATCAGATAGGCGGATTTTTGATCAACACCTAGTGGTTTCTTTGGACGGGCAAATGCTTCGTAGTTTCCATTGCTGTAATACATCCTAACAACCTCCTTGAGTGTTCTTACACCTTCACTTTAAAGGAGTATGAAAGGAATAAAAATAGACACTAAAAGCCCTGTGTCTAATATTTCAACGTTAGGTGCCCTATGTCTAAAAAATCTATAGATTATGGTAAAATAATAAGAAACATCGCATCATAAGGAGAGGTTTCTTATGCATCCGTACACCAAGCATGCATTGGCTGATGCATTGAAGGATATGCTGGGCACCAAGACTTTAGATAAAATAACGGTTAAAGATTTGGTGGAAGCCTGCAAGTTAAATCGCCAAACCTTTTACTATCATTTTCAGGATATTTATGACCTGCTTGGATGGATCTATAAAACGGAGGCACTAGGCGCTATCCAGAATAACAAATCCTATGCAACCTGGCAGCAGGGGCTATTAATTATTTTAGAATATGTGGAAAGCAACAAGTCGCTTTGTATGAACACATGTCGTTCTCTTGGAAAAGAGCATTTGGAGATGTTTTTAAATCAGGTTTTATTTGAACTTCTAAGCAATGTCATTAATGAAGTTTCGGTTTCCCGTGCGATTTCGGAAGAGGACAAGACGTTCATCGTTCAATTTTACAGCTATGCCTTTGCAGGGACACTACTGGATTGGATTGAGGATGGGATGAAAACGCCTTGTGAGGCGATCGTGAACCACATCGTTCGACTGATGGATGGGCGTTTTATGGATGCAGTGGAGCGGTTTAAGAATTAGTTCTTCATAATATCTTCATGCGAAACACAAAAGACCTTTTAAACGACAAGCTGCTTGTGTATGTGCTTCAATAGATCTTTAAACAAGTTCGGATCATGAAGCTTTACTAGGCGAGGTGCCAGAAAAGATAAGTTGTAAACCAACGATAGTAATTGACGACGTTAAGATAAAGAACCGACTTTTTATAGTCGGTTCTTTTGATTACAATATGGTGCAACTTAACAAATGGGTACTATCCGGCAGGGTTCAAGCCGCAGAGAGCAGGTCACTGTGCAAAATAATCCGACAGCCCTTTGGATAATAAAACTATAAAGAATATGTGGAATGATAGAGGAGAGCACGATGTACAGCATTGGACAAGTAGCTAAGTTTTTAGGTGTATCTAGAGATACATTGAAATTTTATGAAGAAAAGGAATTAGTCAAGCCTGAGCAAAATACGGAGAATGGGTATCGAGAATATAATCATTTTGATATCTATGATATAACAGCAATCAATTTCTATAGAGAAATGGATATTGAAATTAAAAAAATCCAGGAGTTAAAAAAAGGGAAGAGTATAGAGGAAATACAATCATTACTAGAAGAGAAAGAACAAGCAGTATTAGAGGAAATGGAATATAAAAAGCAACTTTTAAAAAAACTACAGAGTGTTAAAACGGATTGCGAGAAAATAAAACGATTCTTAGGCAAATACACAGTAAAAGTAATGAAGCCTTTAGAAATAAAAGGAGAAATCGATCATTTCACTGCGTACGATGAATATGCAACTCTAAAAGAGAACACAGACAGCCTGAAAAAAGCAGTTACACTAACCTCTTTAACAAGAGTCATAAGTTTTAATGACGAAGGCATTCTGGAAGATAAGTTTCTCATTGTCAGAAAAGTAGATGACTTCGATAAAAAAATAGAAGGTGCAATTCTAGCTCATCCCAAATGTATGTATACCGTGATTGAAGATGGAAGATGGTCGACGGGTGGTGCAAATATTGACCATAACGTGGAAGCCAGCTTAAGAAAAGTAGCAATTGAAAATGGGTATGAGCTTTTGGGGCAGGTTTATATTAATCTATTACTTACCACTTATGAAGATGGGCTTGAACGTGTGTTTTTTGAAATGTATGCACCAATCAAATGATACAGACCCGTATTGACCTGTGAGTAACTCCTAGGTTTAAGCTAAAGTTATTCGTGAATAGGAACGTTAACTTATTCGCGAAAAACATAGTTGAAGCGGGGATTGTGCATGAATAAAGAAAAGAAACTAAAAAAACCAATAACAAGTTTTGTTGTCCTAACCAATATCATTTTTTGGCCGTTGTTTTGTCTTGCAGGAGCTATAAAGATGTTAGGATTTCCTGCATGGCTCTTTGATGTCGCGTTTATTATAGCGGCTTGGTCCTCAACCTTTGCTTTTGCAATTCTATTTAAAAGGATCTATCCCGGGGAAAGCTTTATCCAATTTGCAAAAAATAAATTCAAGAATAAACTTAAACTCTCTGTGCTTGTTGCTGCGGTTAGCATTCAAACTTTTATATTTGTGATAACCTTGTTTCTCGTAGCTAAAAATAGTGAAGTAGGTTCTATGTTTGCAATTTCGTCATGGGGAGTATTGAGCTATCACTTTTTTCTACAACTTGTTTCTGGGGCAATGGGAGAAGAACTAGGGTGGAGAGGTTTCGCTCAAATGGAGCTCCAAAAGAGGCATTCGCCATTAAAAGCTTCGATCATCATAGGATTTTGGTGGGGGCTGTGGCATCTACCTCTATGGTTCACTACAGGATATATGGGTATGGATCTAATCAAATATATTATTTTCTTTATGATTGCACTTTTTGCTACGAAGATCGTCATGACTGCATTTTATAACTTAAATCATAATTTAGGCGTTCCAATTATGATCCACCAGTTGTTTAATTTCTTTATTGGCTTAATAAACGGAAACTTACTAGATTTAATCATGTACAGCGCAATTTTGTATGCTGTGGTGGCTGTTATACTCATCGTTGTAAATCCCAAAAACGTATTGTATGGAACGAGATAAAAGCAAGGGGGCTTAGTTAAACAAAACCATCATTTCGATGGTTTATTTTTATGTACAAGACATCAAGTGATTTCGGCGATTCAGTGCAAAATGTTTAAAACAAAAAAACTTAGAAGTAAGCAAATTATCAATTGGTATTCTACAAATTTCTTTTGGCGTGGTTTCAGCTAAAGTCACAAAATAAAAAATGAGAAAGTTCGCGAAACTATATAATACTCAGAATATTATGGAAATATTAATAGCGTGAAGCTTATAATTGAACTGGGTGATTAAAAGTGACTATACAAAATAAAAAGAATGGTGGGACATTCTTTTGGTGGTTTGGTCGCTAGATTATATGCCAACCTTTATCCACTGAACATCAGCGGTATGGTTTTGGTTGATGCTGCACCGGAATATAAAGAACTTGCCTTTGAAAAGGTTCTACCCGAAAATCTGCTTGCAAGAAATATTGGAAATCGAGCAAAGACTCCAAGCAGAATTCCAATGGCTATCAACGTCAAGCAGGTACCGGATTGCTAGTCGAAGTGGACATTATATTCATCATGATGAGCCAGAGGTTGTTATAGAGGAGATTATGTTAATGTTGAAGGAGATAGGGAAATGAGCGATACAAGGGCCAAATTGATACTGGATTTGCAAAGAATTGAGAAGGATGAGTATCAGTTACGCGAAGGTGAGCAGCATCAAGATTTCTTACCTTTGTTACTTCAATATATTGGCGATCCTCAGCCAGAATTACGGGATAACCTGATTTATCCGATGTTCTATATGTGGATTAAGGAAGAGAATAGATTCAGTGAAGAGGAGTTACGAAGTCTCTTAACTGTTCTGACTGATGAGAACCATTTGTTCTATAGTATTGGCAGCGAGGATGATCAGTCAGTTTTTACAAGGACGTTCTCTGCCTTACCTATCGCTTTGATTGTGCAGCGCCACAGACAGAATCCATTTCTCAATCAAGCAGAAATTGAGCAATTAATGCATGCGATGCTCCGTTATTATAAAGAGGAGAAGGATCTGCGAGGTTACCTTTCAGTAGGAGGCTGGGCTCACAGCGTGTCCCACGGTGCGGATGTTTTTGTCGAACTGGTGCAGTGCAAGGAGAGCGGCTTCGCAATGCTGCGTGAGGTTCTTGTTGTTATTTCTGGCATGCTTCATAATGGTAGACACATTTTTAGCGATGAGGATGATGAGCGGTTGGTAAACATCGTGGATACGATGATTGACAAAGAGTTACTTCCACATCAAGAAATCGCTGATTGGATTAGAGGCTTAGCGGAATGCTGTAATTTGCCGAGAAGTCGCAGTCAGGTGATTGCTCGCGTGAATAGCAAGAATTTTTTACGCAGTCTCTTTTTCAGAAGGGGACAAGATAGCCGAGGGAATGAGCTTAACACTGTCATACTTGGTACTGAGGCAAAATTGAACAGGTTTTCTATCAGTTAAAGGATTAGAGGGGCTGTCCCAAAAGCCATGTGAAATTGGCTGAGGGATTTTGCCCCTTTTTATGTCAAGGAAAACAAAAAGAAATCATCCTTTCGTAAAGTGGTAGTACTACCCGCTACACTTAGCTACCGGTACTATCACGTCCCTTGTTGATTTAGTAAAATGTATCTCTTTTCTCTTTCTAAAGTGATCATCTACATTAATCCCAATTAATTTACTTAAATACATATAATGTGTGCGTTATATACTTTAAATACTATAAATAATATATCTAGTTATTAATTATTTTAAGTAATTAAAAAAGCATGTACTATTACTTTACATGCTTTAAATACGATCTATTCTTTTAGTATAGTTATCTTATGCCTTGCCCTCAGTAAGTGCAAGTTCCTTGCGCACGAGCGGCGCAACTTTCGTGCCAAGCAGTTCGATCGAACGCAGAATATCACGGTGCGGGATTGATCCGATGTCGCAGTGCAGGAAGAAGCGCGTCACGCCCAAGTTACGACGGAGCAGCACGATTTTTTCAGCGACATACTCTGGGTCGCCGACATACAAGCAACCCTTCAATTTGCAGTCCTCATCGAAGGTTGCGCGTGTATACTGAGAACCCCAACCGCGCTCGCGTCCGATCTTGTTCATCGAGGCTTGTGTCCCCGGGAACAGCAGCTCCGCTGCTCTTTCTGAGGAATCCGCTACAATGCCGTGCGAATGGGTCGCGATTTGCAGCTTATTTACATCGTGTCCAGCCGTTGCCGCAGATCGCCTGTAGCGCTCGACAAGCGGCGCAAAACGCTCTGGCATGCCTCCAATGATCGCATAAACTACAGGCAGGCCAAGCATGCCGGCTCTAACGGAAGATTCCACGTTACCACCGGTGGCAATCCAGACAGGAAGCGGATTCTGAACAGCTCGCGGGTATACACCCAGATTGTCTAGGGCCGCGCGATGGCGGCTTCCCCGCCACGTCACTTTTTCCGACTCACGGATAGCGAGCAGAAGTTCCAGCTTCTCATCATACAATTGCTCGTAATCATTCAAGCTATAACCGAACAGTGGGAAGGATTCAATGAAAGAACCGCGGCCCGCCATGATCTCGGCACGTCCGTTTGAGATGGCATCAAGCGTTGCAAACTGCTGATAGACGCGTACCGGATCGTCCGAGGATAGGACGGTCACGGCGCTGGTCAGCCGAATATGCTTCGTCTGGGCTGCCGCTGCCGCCAGAATAACTGCCGGGGCCGAAGCGGCATACTCATACCGATGATGTTCGCCGATGCCGTAGACGTCAAGTCCAACCTGATCGGCTAGAACAATCTCCTCAACCGCTCGCCGAATTCTTTCGGTATGGCTTATACGCTCGCCCGTCGCCGGATTTGTAGATGCCTCCAAAAAAGTACTGATTCCAATTTCCATTATCGGTTTATCTGTCATCGTGTTCGCCTCCTATATTTTTATTATACTATATAATATAAAGTAACATAACTTTTATTAGTTTAAAAGGATACAAAAATGATCTCCGCTTTTTAGATCCCTTGGGTCAGCCAGTTCCTTCAGCTTATCCTTCTGTCTGCTTTCCAATCCAGTTATGAAACTTCTTTATATTCCTATTGGTGAGGAAAAAAGTTGTGGGTGAGACGTCCAGTTACCGAGATCAACTTCAGAGGCGGAACCTCATGATTCGCAATAAGTATGCTCATGGGTTTAGCAACCTATGTCCAGATTGTTGGGTCAGCGGTACAGCAAATGCAGGAATGTTCGAAGAATGAATTCAGAGTTAAGCAATATTAAGCAATAGAGTTCGGGGGAAACCACGCAGCTGAAGATACTGAGCAGGATGCCGCTCTACCACCGCTTCTTGTTCAGAGAAGGTAAATTGCATTGCAACTTGCAGATGAAGTGATTAACTATATAAAGGCCGTCAGCTGCCGCTACAATGGACATAACCTGATGGTAGTATGCTCCAAAGGCGGCGTGACGACCCATTATTTTACTATGACGACCGAGCGTTGATTGCAGTGGATGGGAAGGTAAGAGCAGGTGAAAGTGTCACCATTACGCCCTAACCCTCTTCGTAGCTAACGCTGGTGTCGGCGTTAGATCATGGCCAAGAACGCTCACCTTTGATAACCTGTGCGCCCATTTCCAGATCACTTTTATTCTTGAAGTTTGGATGAGCCTTCTGCATCGCTGCAATCAGTTCAGTGGAATTTTTGGCTTGCTTTGCCGCAGCTTCAAATTCTGCAATGTAGTCACGTGTAAATGCGACGCTGGATATAGTTTCAGAGCTTTTGTCCAGATAATGACCTGGGATAACACGTTCCGGTTTCAAGTCCGAGATGCGATCTAGAATCTCCCGCCAGTGATCACGACTCTCTGGCGTCTGGTTGTCTGCCATCCAGACGTGCAGGTTTTCGTAGATTGGCACACCACCTAGGATGGTCTTTTTGGACGGAACCCAAAGGACAGTGTGTGACGGATCTGAACCGTCTAGACCGATCACTTGTACGGTTTCGCCATCTACCGTCAGTTTATCACCGTTAAGAACTTCAGGAACGATTAGTGCTGCCGGAGCGTCGTCTTTTAGGATCGGACTCCAGAAATCGCTCTTGATCTGGATAGTTGCCTTGATCCTTTCTACAGTGGCCGGGGTGGCAACGATCTTAACGTCAGGAAATGCCTCACGGATCGCCGACAGACCGAAGTAGAAATCGGGATCCTTGTGGCTAATGTAAACGGTAGTCAGCTTCTTTCCGGTGTCGCGGATCATCTTGACTAGTTGTTCGGCGTTTTTCTTTTCGAACTGAGCATCAACGAGCAGTATCTCATTTGGCCCTTCGATCAGGCTCGAACTGACGGAGAAGAGGCCGTTTTCCCCAGGATTGAACGGCGTGATCTTGAGATCTGTCGTTGGCGCTTGAGTTCCTTCACTCGTGGTATTCTTCGTACTTGCCTCGCCGGTGCATGCGCTCAACAATAATGTGAAACAAAGTAATAATATAACTCCCATTGATGATTTCTTATTAAACATCTTAAACATCGTCTAATCTCCCTCTTTTCTTATATTGATAACTTGAAACAGTAATATAACGCTGCTCGCACACAATGCTCGCTTAGATTCGCTCCCGACATCGTTAAATAGATTCAACCATAGCTATTAATGCCAAGCCGTCTGCAATGTGTTGAAACATGTCGGTTGAATAGGCCCTCGGTACGGCGTATTTTTGGGCGATGACGCAGAACGGGACTTCACTGACGCTACGCAGGCTCTTCCTCGCCGCGTGAACTTTGGCAGAATAAGCATCGCCAGCAAGCACTTTGAGTGCTTTCTCGCGATACAGCCCGACTTGTACCACTAATTCCATCAGTGTTTTGTGGTCCTAAATTCCAAGAGTAGGTAAAGTATGCCCGGAACAGTTTCTGTGCATTCGGGTGCAATTTACCTAGACTGACTACATACTTTACCAATCTATAGGCATCGAATATGTTTGTCAGAATCAAGCTGGAAAAATGGACTGGAAAACCTATTTCCTTTGCTTACCGCTAAGATTTTTGTCTTATCGTAATCGCCTGGCCCTACCTTATGCCCCACTAGGTGAGCAGCATGTCATGCACGTCGTAATCCATATCACTCCTTTCTAATATTTCGAGATTCATGTTGTAACCAATGTGATTACAACTATTCCAAAGAAAAGGTTCACTCTTTCATGTTGATATGTTCAGTAAGTTCAGAAAGCAACCGCCGAACGATAAACGAATTAGTACCGATGCCACCAGTATAAGCCATTTCGATTTGCACTGTGCATACTAGTCTGGAGCAAGCAATGAAAGAAGATGAACCGCTTTGGAAAATTTGCTGCTTATTTGTATTACTAACACCCTTGGGATGTAACCATTATAGTTACAACGTACAACAAGTGTCAAGAGTTCATTAAAAATTGTTCTAATATCCGAAATTAATTTTGTACCTATATATAATATGACGAAGTACTAAAATGGATAAATAAAACAGTTTCTATTATTGAAAGATATTGTTCCAATTGACTTGTTGTGCTAACGTAAACGTATGATATAATTCTTGTTCTCCGCTGCGTAAAGTGTTTGGGGGTACTCCATTTGGCACAGAGTGACGAGGGTGTCTTTTTATTTAAATTTGCAACAATAAAGTTAACTTATAATTAATTGTAGAGAGGAAAAGTTAAGATGTTGTACGATTTAAAAGGCGAAACTTATATGTCACCTATTGTGGGAATATTATATTCCGCTGTGAAAGAAAACAGCCAACGATTACACTTTATTACGGATAGCATGTCGCAAGATGAAGTAGACTATAAGGGTCCTGATAATAACTATAATAGTACCGCTCAGTTAATTAGCCATATCTTGTATGTAGACCTTAATTGGGTTTATAGGATAAAAGGAATAACACTTCCTCAATCTTTAATAGAACAGTATGGCCCTATGATAGGTGACAATAATAGGCTTCCAATGGTTAAAGGGAAGTCTTTGAATACACTCATGTCTAACTATAAAGATGTAATAAACATGTTAAAAGATACATGTGCACAATTGTCAGATGACGATCTGGATAAGGTTGTAACTTTCGGACACGAAAATGAAAAGCAAGCAACCATTCGTTGGGGACTATGGCATATAGCTGACCATAGCCGCTATCATCAGGCTAATATTAATCAGCTTAGAAAGTGGTATAAAGGAAATTCTCATGCCTAATTAAAGGGTACCCCGTACTTGAATAGCTGTCATTGGACTTAGTAAATATTCTCGCTTTAAAATTTTAAATTACATTCATGACTGTTGCGTGAGATGATAGATTCCAAATAAAATGGTCTATTAGTTACATTGAAAATGGAAGCGTTTCCATAATTGTATTTTTGTTACATTATGGAAGAAAATGAGCGTTGTCTGCTTATATTATTAAATGATAAAATGTACATAAGGTTAACAATCGATTTACTGGAAAGGATGAATAATCATATGAAAAAACTTATGAAGGTCACCTCAGCAGCCCTAGTAGCAACAGCCTTTGTCACAACGAGTCTTTTGCCTTCAGCCGTTTTTGCCGCAAGCAACGAGACCGTTCATCCATTAACAGTAACAGAGAAATCCATCCCATTACAAAGCAATATGGATAAGGCTATTCATGCAGCATTAACAGGTCCTGAAGTGAAAAAGTTAAACGTATTAGGTCATGAATTTAACGTGAAGCCAGCTTCGATTACAAAAAAGGATAACCTAACAAATGTATTTGGACAAATATCTCATCACTTGAGCTATCGTCCAGACGACCAATTATTCTATCGTATTGTCATAGAGAATGGCGAAGTGAAAGATGTGGATATCAAAATTGACCGTGGTGGATGGACAAGCTTATCCGCTCCATTCCTTGCTACTCTAGCGAAGCAAAATGATATTCCCGTTACGCTCGACACCTTGCAAGCGCTCGGACAAAGACTAGGAAGTTATATGGATGGCAAATGGGAGCCAGCAGCAGAAGCTATTATTTCATCTATTGCTTTATATGTTAAATAATAGCGTTGGAGCGTGTTAATTTAACCTGTACATTACATCTCCATTTAACTATCTTCTCTTACTGAATATTTCCATAAGGATATAAGATAATATAGAGTAACCTCTTACACGAAGTATAACGTAAGAGGTTATTTTTTGATCCTTCCAATATTCCATTTTCCTACGCTCGCTGCTGAAGGACGAGCAGGAGAGTAAAAGGGGCAGCGGGCTAGCGCTTTCGCGAGGTCTAAGAACTCGTCAGTTTACAGATGAGATCCGCCGCTTGCATCAATCCATTGTCCGGTTACCCAGCGGCTATCTGATGAGGCAAGAAAAGATGCAATATCTGCAACATCTTCAGGTTCGCCCCATCTTTTAAAGGTTGAAAGTCCAGCAGCAAATTTTTGTCCATTCGGATCCTTTAACGTCCCTGCATTCATCTCTGTATTAATAATACCGGGTTGAATGGCGTTTACTGTAATATTACGGCTTCCGAGCTGCTTAGCTAAGACTTTCGTAAATGTATCGACAGCACCCTTCGATATGCTGTAGGCAAACACACTAGGTGAAGCTACACGTGTCACAAACGATGAGATATTAATGATGCGGCCTCCGTCTTTCAGTCGCGGCAATGCTTGCTGGGTCACAAAAAGTGGTGCTTTGACATTCATGTTCATAACTTCGTCAAAAGACTCTTCTGTTGACTCTTCCAATGTTACGATTTGACCGATTCCCGCATTATTCACCAAAATATCAAAACGATTATCATTTGTGCGCTCTTGAAGTGTTTCATCCAGTGTCGTATATAAGTCTTCAATACCGTTAAGGGTACTTAAATCAGCACCGATCGTAAATGCAGATCCACCACTTTGCTCAATTGTATGAACTACTTCTTGTGCAGCATCTTGTCTGCTTCCATAATGTACGGCAACGAGAGCACCCTCCTGTGCCAGACGTAACGCAATGCCACGACCAATTCCCCGGCTTGCACCGGTTACGACAGCAACCTTACCTTCCAACTTATTCATATCCTCATCTCCTTGATTTGAATTCAAGTATAGTTTTATCACAAGGAGACGTTTAAAATGTTGCGCTCTCATTCGAAATTTCAAGTTGTTAGCACTGATTGTGATAAGATGAGGTGAACTAACATGACTATATTCTAGGAAAAGAGAGGAAGCAGAATGAAAAGCATATTGTTTAAGTATTTGACTAAATTTACTTCTCTTAACGAAGAACAACAACAGGCTATCGTTCAAAATATAATGATCGAAGAATATAAAAAAGGAACAGTCCTTCTCAGACAAGGAGATGTTCCTACAAAATGTTATTTTGTATTAAAGGGATGCATAAGGCAGTATTCGATCGATGAAACGGGAAAAGAGGTCACATCGAATTTCTACACGGAAGAGCAGGCCATTTCGATGTTCAATCATCACAAACAAGATAAGTCATCCGAGTACTCCATGACGTGTCTTGAGGACTCTGCATTGGTCGTCGGAGACCTAGAGGTGGAAAAAGACATGTATAATAAATATACTCAATTAGAATCTATGACACGCAGGATGATAGAGGAAAACTTTGGTCAAGTACAAGATGAATTCGCAGCATTTATCGCCTCCACACCTGAAGAACGGTTCAAAGCGCTATTGCTGAAAAGATCTCATTTAATCGAGCGGGTCCCTCAACATCAATTGGCCAGTTATCTCGGTATTACACCGGAGTCATTAAGTAGAATCAAGAAGCGGGTCTATAAAGATATGCATTAGGCAGAGATCACACCTTTACAATGAGTTTCCCTCCTCTTAATAGCAACCATATGCCAAATCCTAATTCTCCTACAATCATCGGGACAGTAAATGTAAATTTTAGTATCGTCATGATCACATCGAAATGTGGAAAAAACGTGTTACATAGATGAGTGGCAATATAGCCAATTGAAGCAATCAACAATAAGATGCTAATTCCTTTCGGAATGCTGTTCGATTTGAAAGCTAAATAGCCAACAAGCAGTAGATGCCCGCCAAAAATGATTAAACCAATAGACCAGATCGTTTCAAATGCTGTCAAATACAGCATCACATGTGCTTGAAGTTGATCGTTTTTAAATAATGATGAATGGACTGTACTGTTTGTGAGAAGCAGCACCAATATTAAATTCAGGATGGCAATTCCTAATACTGCCGTATAGATAAGACGGAACCATGCACCGAGCAATGAAAGATGGTTATCAATTGGCCTCAGGAACATATAAAAAGCCCAGGCGACCACTATGTCACAGAACAGGATAATGATCCACCCCAAGATTTCAGCTTTGAAGAGCACATTCAATGATAAGAGGTTATGATATGTGACGGTGGCATCCCCTTGTACCACGAGGCTTCCATGGACAAACCCATATGAAAAAAAGGCAGCAAGGGTCATGATGAGAAGTGATATGGCAGCAGTCAGAGCCATTTTTCGCTGATCCGTTAGTTCTTTTCTCGAGGAAACCATAATATTACCCCCTAGTTGTTGTGTTGATTCCATTGTAATAGGCGGTTTATGACGGTTCATTGACTTAAGTCAAGGGAACTAATCATTTTAAGGTTCATCCATATCAACAGACTAGTTATAGGGAAACCACAGCAAAGTGGAATGAGGCGATTATTTAACCTGTCGAAAGGACAGGAGTGTTTGAGGTAGGGGGAGAAATAAGATAGAACTGAACTGAAAGTTGGGTGGAGATCATGGAACATGTTGAATGGGAGATCACGGTATAAGGCAGTCGAATGCGTTAGTCCGCAAATCAATGAAAGAAAGGTAGTTAATATGGAAAAAGTAAATTATACCATCAGTGAGAGAATGCCTACCGTTTTGGAACATAAGCAGTTATGGGAATCAGTAGGATGGGGAAGTCTTAATACAGAGATGTCAGAGCGATCATTAGCGACCTCTCTTTATGGGGTTACCGTGACAATAGATGGTGCGCCGATTGGGATGGGTCGAATCGTTGGTGATGGAGTAATGTATTTTTATATACAAGATGTTGCTGTACTCCCTTCCTTCCAAGGTCAGGGTGTAGGGAAAGCTATTATGCGGCATTTATTGACATACATTGAGAAGCGTCGTCATGACGACGGGATTGCGTTTATCGGTTTGTTTGCAGCAGAGGGTAAGACTGAATTCTACGAAAAGTTTGGGTTTAAAAATGGTTTCCCGCAGATGACGGGAATGCTTACTGTTCTCGATTAGACCATGATCATTAAAAATAAAGCACTCTTCATACCAGCCGTGGATAACCTGCAGAGCTCTCTATTGGATTTTTTGAGATTTAGGTCTTGAACATTATTTATATAGTTGTAGACTGGGGAAGTAAAGTCTTGGACCGCACAATAACAGTGATGCGGTTGTAATTGAGCAGCTCTTCTCGGAGCCTTAGATTCGACATCCAGAATAACAACATGATTCCTTTCGGGGGCTGCCTTGCGGTAGCTCCATTATTTTATATCGGGGGTGTTATGATGCCTACATAAAGACATCAACCAACTAGATAGATTAAATTCATTTCAGTACTCCTTCTCTTGCACTTCCCCTTCAAGCGCTGTAGACAATAGCAGATACCCTAATTCAGGCCCCGTATTTGAATGACAGCATACTTCCTAATGATCAATAACTGATTCTGTAGTATAGAAGGTTATTTAAGCAGCAGTCTTTTATTTATACATGAATAAAGGAGATGTCGATTTATGAAAAAGGATCGGTCTTATTTAAAGTCGTGCATAACTACTGGTATGTTGTTTTTCTTCATCTTGATCATTGGATCTCTGGATCATACGGCTGTATTTACCGCACATGCGCTTCAGAATGGAGTGGCTCAGACACCACCAATGGGATGGAATAGCTGGAACAAATTTCGCTGCGGCGTAAGTGAAACCTTAATTAAACAGATGGCAGATGCTATGGTCACTAGCGGGATGAAGGATGCTGGATACCAATATGTAAATATTGACGACTGCTGGCAAACCTCACGGGATGCATCAGGCAAAATTGTAGCGGATACCGTACGTTTTCCAAGTGGGATGAAGGCGCTTGCAGATTATATGCATGCCAAGGGATTAAAACTCGGTATTTACACAGATATCGGTTATCAGACATGTGAAGGGCGTCCTGGCAGCCGTGGCTACTATGACCAAGATGCAAGCACGTATGCTGAATGGGGAATCGATTATGTCAAGGTTGACTGGTGTTATGTCGATCCAGCAAGCCACTCAAGCGGGACGAAACCGGATGCGGCAACATGGTATGGCGAATTCCGAAACTCGCTGTTGAACTCCGGAAGAACGATCGCTTACAGCATTTGCAACTGGGGAGAACAGGCACCATGGGTTTGGGGAGCGCAAACAGGAAACTTGTGGCGTACATCAGGAGATATTTATGATCATTGGGACAGTATTACGTCCAATATCAGCCAAAATCAATTTTTATATTCATACGCTGGTCCTGGTGCATGGAACGACCCTGATATGCTTGAAGTTGGGAATGGGGGAATGACGGATACGGAGCAGCGTTCTCATTTTAGTCTTTGGTCCATTATGGCCGCTCCGCTCATAGCTGGTAACGATATTAGTTCGATGACGCAGGCCACGAAAGATATCCTAATGAACCCTGAAGTTATTGCTGTAAATCAGGACATCCGAGGTTACCAGGGAAGAGTGGTTAAAGAAATTGCCGACGGTGTTACCATCTGGAACAAACGCTTACTGAATGATAACGAAAGAGCAGTTGTACTGTTTAACGGTACTGGTGCTGCAACCAATATTACAGTGAGTTGGAGCGATATTGGATTACTGGCTGGTGGCGCAACGGTTCGTGATTTGTGGGCTAAATCAAACTTAGGGACATTTTCAAACGGTTATACAGCTAACGTTCCGTCGCATGGTGCTGTGATGTTAAAAGTGGTGGGTACTCATGATGTTAACAATATCTCCATTGACGATCCAGCCCCTACAATCACTATTACGAATACGGATGACAGGTTAATTAGCAATTTAAAAATAACGACTGATTTTACGATCAATAACGCTCTGCATACAGACTATGAAGTATTGGATTATTTTGATCAAAAGATTAATCTTGATTTGAATGCAAGAAACGGCTACTGGAACGGTACGGCTTGGGTGGGGAATTTTCTTTCTATGAAGAACATGTCAGCAGGGTTAAAAGAATTAACGATTCATAGACTAGACGGCCGATATATAGGGGGAATGACCGTGACAGTAGAATTCGTCAGCAATGGCGCTGTTTACAAAGATTCGCACTTTATTGGTGACTTTAATAAAAAGATCAATCTTACTTTAAACGGCAGCGGGGGAAGCTGGAATGGGACGTATTGGCAAGGTGACTTCCTGAAGTAAAATAAATACTATGTGCGCACGAGAATGTCATATATGAGAAATTGTTACGGATTGGGAGGGGTAAAATGATTTACATCGAAACTTCAAGATTAATATTACGCGACTGGGAAGGAAGGGATGTAGAGCCCTTTTGTCGACTAAATGCGGATGAAAAAGTGATGACGTATTTCCCTAAAACGTTAACCACGACTGAAACGAATGAATTCTATCACACCATTATATCTGAATTTGAAGCATGTGGATTTGGGTTATATGCTGTGGAGACCAAGCAGGACAAGGCATTTATCGGGTTTATTGGATTTCATAGGGCCACATTTGATGCTGATTTTACACCTTGCATAGAAATCGGATGGCGCCTGAAAAAAGAGGCTTGGGGGCAAGGGCTTGCAACAGAGGGGGCAGCAGCTTGTTTGAAATATGGATTTAACGAATTAGGTTTTAGTGATGTGTATAGCTTTACAGCCGACGTGAATCAGCCCTCCAAAAACGTGATGAAGAAAATAGGAATGCGCTATCTGAAAACGTTCAATCATCCAAGGGTTGAGTCCGCCAGTCCGCTATGCAAACATGTGCTATTTCATGCCAATCCTCATTCTATCCCGTTACGATAACCAGATCACTTTATAACAGATAGCTCTCTAGAATGAGATGGTCTTCGCGACAACAATGGAGATGCAGATACTGAAAGCTCCTGTGCTAGAGGATTACCGCAGTAAACCTCTGCCGCAGGAGCTTCCGACAATAGGAGCTTTAGTCCAACTAACTTACTTTAGCAATGCAAGTGTCGCTTTTATCGCGTTATCAATAAATGCTTGCTGCGGACGAGACTTCAACATGACAGTTAGTCCGATTAACGATAAGATTAGCGCCTGTGATAAGGATCTGGCATCTATATCTGCCTCAAGCTCTCCCGATTGTATGCCTCGTTCAATGGTTTCTTGAAATATGACGGCCAGGTACATTTGGTGCTCCCGGGTCAGTATTTCAAATTTCTCATCATGAGGTGCAAGTTCCACCATCGTATTGATGCAAAAGCAGCCCCGACTGCGATCCACCGCATATTCCTCCGCAACTACATGCTCAAAAAAAGTGAGAAATGCTTCTTTTACAGATGAATGGCTTTGAAGTCTAGCACGCACATCTGAAGCACGGGACATCGTATATTTGCGCAGCGCAGTTTCGAACAATTCTTTCTTATCACCAAAGGCAGAGTATATGCTAGGACGTTGTATACCCATTCTAGTCGTTAAATCGCTTATTGAGGTTGCCTCATATCCCTTCTCCCAAAATAACTGCATGGCCGCATCCAATACTTTTTCTTCGTCAAATTCTCGGGTTCTTGCCATCATGAATACCTCTCGTTACCGTTTATTCTTCTTCATGGTAAATAAATGTGGTACAAAAATGACTTACGCCATTTATGTACTGAACAGTATATTATTATTGTATATTCAGCAGTTACCTTTGTCAAAGACAGATTGATTTATACGCAATATAGATCATTGTGAACGAAATTATAATTAGTGTAACTAAATAAATGTGTTGACACTAATCTGATCGACGCGTTATATTTACTGGGAACCATAACGTACTGATCGGTATGTTATTTTAAAGGAATGGAGGATACAGTGTGCATAAAATCGAGGAGGTCATAGAAAGGGCAGCAGTCAACGCCGATATACAGGCTGATTCTTCACAGGCGCCGCTGAACATGTCTGATGCGAATCACCCTGTTTCAATGTCTTTCTATGTAATTCTTTTGTTTGCTGTTGCTTGTGGCATGTCAGTCGCTAATATCTATTTTGCACAGCCACTTCTTGATCAACTGTCGCGTGAGTTCGGTATCGATTATTCCTTTATTGGTATGGTGATCACCATTACTCAGATCTTTTATGGATTGGGATTGCTGCTGCTAGTACCACTTGGAGATTTACTGAACCAACGCCGCTTGATTATGGGTCAGATGTTACTTTCCATGCTAGCTCTTGTTATCGTTGGAACGGCCTCTACCAGTATAGTGCTGTTCACTGGCATGGCAATGGTGGGACTGCTTGCTGTAGTTACCCAGACGATTGTGGCGTTTGCAGCAAATATGGCTGCTCCGGCCGAACGAGGACGTGTCGTTGGCATCGTTACAAGCGGAATTGTAATCGGCATATTGCTTGCGCGATCCATTGCAGGCGTCTTGACCGATCTTGCGGGTTGGCGTTCCGTCTATCTGGTTTCAGCTGCGTTAATGTTCTTGATGATCTGTATGTTTTCTAAAGTGCTGCCTCAAGTTGAACGACAAGTGAAATCACTGTCCTACATGCAGCTGCTTGGATCGGTGTTTAGGTTGTTTGTACAAGAACGGATATTACGTATCCGTTCGGTGCTAGCCCTACTGATCTTTGCTGACTTCAGCATCTTATGGACTTCACTCGTGCTGCCACTTCATGCACCACCCTTATCTCTGACGCACAGTGCAATTGGGGCATTTGGCCTTGCTGGAGTAGCTGGAGCTTTGGCAGCAGCACGGGCAGGAAAGCTGGCTGATCGAGGTTACGGGCAGAAAACAACGGGTATTGCTTTGAGCCTGTTGTTAGTGTCCTGGCTGTTCATCAGTTACACAGAGCAGTCCCTATTCGCTTTAGTGATCGGTATTGTTCTGCTTGACTTGGCTGTGCAGGCGGTACATGTGACGAATCAAACGATGATCCTTCCTTTGCGTGCGGATGCGCGCAGTCGGCTTACTGCTGGGTATATGGTGTTCTATTCTATAGGTAGTGCGGGCGGTTCAATTGCTTCAACCCATATGTATGCTCACTATGGCTGGGGGGGAGTAAGCTTGCTTGGGTTTTCTGTTAGTGCAGCAGCTCTACTATTTTGGGCTATGACTAGTCGTTCTACAGCTGCAGCAACAACATAAAGCTGGTGTCCTACGCTATTCAGATTCAGAAATAAGAGTCGGATGGACAGGTTGCTACTAAGACCTGGTTAATAACTTGAACTAAAGATATACGATATCGAAGTGAATGGCTTTATTCTAGTCCATGTCCATTTAAAAAGAAACTTTAAAGAGGAGAGATGACAGGTGGAAATTGGCATTACTTCGTTTGTAGAAACAAAGCCGGATATTCAGACGGGTGAAGTGATAAGTCATGCACAACGATTGCGTGAGGTGGTAGAGGAAATTGTTCTTGCTGATCAAGTGGGACTTGATGTCTTTGGAATAGGGGAACATCACCGCGAGGATTATGCAGCATCCTCACCAGCAGTTGTACTGGCTGCTGCTGCATCCCAGACCAAACGGATTCGGCTGACCAGTGCTGTTACTGTACTTTCATCGGCTGATCCAGTGCGTGTATTTCAGGATTTTGCAGCACTGGATGGCCTTTCAAATGGGCGCGCAGAAATTATGGCAGGACGAGGTTCCTTTGTTGAATCTTTTCCGTTATTCGGTTACGACCTGAATGACTATGATGCGCTGTTTGACGAGCATTTGGAGCTGCTCCTTAAAATACGCGCATCTGAGAAGGTAACTTGGAAGGGTGGGCATCGGCCAGCGATTAACAATCTGGGTGTATATCCACGGCCTGTTCAGAATCCTTTGCCGATATGGGTTGGCAGCGGGGGAAATCAGGAATCGGCTATCCGTGCAGGATTGCTGGGACTTCCACTGATGTTGGCCATCATAGGCGGAAGCCCGCTGCACTTTGCACCGCTTGTGCAGCTTTATAAGAAGGCGGCCGCACACGCTGGCCATGACGAATCACGGCTTCAGGTGGGTTCGCATTCGATCGGATTTGTCGCAGAAGATACGGAGCTGGCGGCCGATACATTTTTCCCATCTACCCAAGCAGGTATGAATAAGCTAGGCAAGGAGCGGGGCTGGGCGTACTATGATCGTGCTAGCTTCGATGCCGCGCGCAGCTTTGAAGGCGCATTGTATGTAGGCGATCCGGACACTGTCGCGCAGAAGATTATTCACCTCCGCAAACATGTAGGCATTACTCGCTTTATGCTGTATGTGCCGCTAAGTACGATGCCGCATCACCAAGTGATGAGAGCTATTGAGTTGTTAGGCACTGAGGTTGCGCCTCGGGTTAGAGCGGAAATAGCCAAGTGGGAAGCGGAGACGGAAAATGGAGTTTATATCTAAGGGCTAAATAATAAAATGGCAAGTGATTCGAAAACATATTCTATTGTCGGAGGAATTCATATGAATTTTGAAAGTCGGGTATTACCGGAATTAAAGTCGGCGTTAGCACAATTCCCTGGTTTCCAGTTGGAAGCGAACTTGGAGGGGAGCAGGAGTATGCTGTCCGGTCCACCTATTGAGGCATCGGAGCATGTAAGCACGACAAGCCGAATGATTAGGGGCGGAGCAGGCGAGATGCTGGTCAAAATTTACGAGCCAGCAAACAGAACGGACGCAAAGCTTCCCGCTATGCTGTGGACACATGGGGGTGGCTATGTGCTGGGTCATCCAGATATGGACGACGTATTGTGTGAACGTTTCGTGCAGGCAGCTCATTGTGTTGTTGTATCGGTCGATTATCGACGAGCTCCCGAGCATCCTTACCCGGCAGCCATCGAGGATTGTTATGCCGGCTTGGTGTGGATGACGGACGAAGCAGAATCACTTGGCATCGATGTAGATCGGGTTGCGATTGCCGGTGCAAGCGGGGGTGGCGGCTTGACCGCAGCGCTTGCCCTAATGGCGCGGGATAAAGGCGGGCCCGCTCTTATTTTCCAAATGCCGCTGTATCCGATGATCGACAACCGCAATACGACGGCATCAAGTTATGAAATCACGGCTGACAACGCAACTTGGAACCGGACAAACAATGTGGAAGCTTGGCAGATGTACTTGGGCGCGGGTGTCGAAGATCATGAGTTGTCTCCGTACGCGGTGCCATCAAAAGCGGACAGCTTGGCTGGCTTGCCGCCGACCTATACGTGCGTGGGGCAGCTTGATCTGTTCCGAGATGAGACGATCGAATATGTGACGCGTCTTGCACAAGCGGGTGTTGACGTTGAATTTCAGCTGTATCCTGGCTGCTTCCACTGTTTTGAAGTGTTTGTCCCAGAAGCGGAAGTAAGCCAACGCGCTAGTCAAAACTATGTGGACGCAATGGCTAGAGCGCTTAACCCTTAACTATTTTAAGCGACTGTTCCAACATAGTTGTATTCAAGTAAGTTGTTCCGTATATGTACGTGAGTTACGTCTATAAATCGATGACACCTTATGGGAGTGGCATGCTCCCAAATAGAAAATCCTTTATTGACCTTCAAAACTGTAATATGCTATGCTGACTGACAATAAGTATCGAAAGGGTGACCAAAAGCCAATGATCTACTAATCCGATTCCACAAAAGAAAAATCGTGATCTTACGGATTTTCTGGATAGGATTAGTGTGGGCTTTTACATATTAACGATAAGATATTTGCTCTTTAACGCGAGCAGTGTATCTTATTGTTTGTATTTCCGCATGTTTGCCTCCTATCCCGTAATTCGTGGATAAGGAGGTTTTTTTGCATTTATAAGCTACGAAGGTGCGGTTGAAGAACATTATAAATTGCTGTACTGCAAGTAAGGAGGATTCGTATGATTACATTAACAAACAATAAAAGAGTACTCTTAATTCTTATGATTAATATATTCATTGTTATGGTGGGGGTAGGGTTAATAACCCCTATTCTGCCAGAACTAATTATTGAATTTGGAGCAAATGGACAATCGATGGGATTATTGGTTGCAGCCTATGGGATTACTCAGTTCTTGCTGTCTCCGAGAACTGGACAATTATCGGATCGATATGGAAGGAAGCCGTTTATCATTTCAGGTGTCATTGTCTTTGCTGTAGCCAAGTTTATATTTGCTATTGGGGATATGTTATGGATGTTGTATGCCTCAAGACTGCTAGAAGGAGTGGCTGCAGCCTTAATGGTTCCGCCAATGATGGCTTATGTAGCTGATATTACAACTACCGAAGATCGGGCTAAAGGAAATAGCATGCTGTCCGCAGCGATGTCCTTCGGATTTGTAATTGGACCTGGACTTGGAGGTTTTCTTGCAGGGTATGGAACGAGAGTACCGCTCTATGTAGCAACTGGTGCTGCGGTTGCTGCGGTTATTTTCTCCATCATTTGTTTACCTGAAAGCTTATCGCAAGAACAGATGAAATCAGCACGAGAAAGGGAGCGGCCCAAAGAATCTATTTTTAAACAGTATGCGAAATCTTTAACATCCAAGTATGCGATGCTCTTTGTGCTCGTTCTGGTGATGACGTTTGGCATCGCTAATTTTGAATCCGTGCTTGGTTTATATGTAACGAATCGTTTTCAGTTTACACCGCAGCATATTGCTATTATTCTAACCACGGGCGCGATTATTGGAGTTGGCATACAGGCATTGATTGTAGCGAAAGTCATTAAGAAGTTTGGCGAACAACAAGTGATAAAAGGATCTCTTCTTTTAACTTCAATTGCTTATATAGTTTTGCTATTGGCAGCAGATTTTTGGAGCATCTTTCTTGTAACCTCATGTATTTTCTTTGCTACGGCTATGCTTCGACCAGCTCTTCATACACAACTCTCTAAAATGGCAGGGAGTGAACAAGGCTATGTGGCGGGTATGAATAATGCCTATATCAGTATAGGAAATATATTGGGTCCGACTCTAGCGGGTTGTTTATTTGATGTGAACATGTTTGCCCCGTTTCTGGCAGGCTGTTGTATTCTATTTGTGGCTTTTCTGATGGCATTAAAATTGAAATAAAGGCACACGCGTAACAAAGAAGTAATGGGAGGGAACGACATATTAGACTTGACTAGTATGTCGTTCCCTAACGACTTATTTAAGCCGGATGCATGAAGAACAATTCCGTTAATTCTTTACATTATATGAAGTTGTGAATGGGACTTGAAATGGGTAGAATGACACTATGGTGATAAAGTAGACGCTATAAGGATGTTTTATTTATCACTCTTTTAGACCGACCTATCGTACATAGATAGTTGATGTTGTATTTTAAGTATAATCAAGAGTTCAAATGTAAAAAATAATATAATCAGGACTAGCAGAAAGGAAGCGAAGCGGATGATTAATAAAGTGGGTCAAATTATGGTTTATGTAAACAACCAGGATGAGGCAGTGAAATTTTGGACAGAAAAAGTAGGATTCAGCGTAATTTCGGAGGAAGATAACGGGCAAGGTTTAAGATGGATAGAAATTGCACCCTCTAAGGAGGCAGCAACAAGCATCGTCCTTCATAATAAGGAGTTCATTGCCAAGATGCAGCCAGAATTAAATTTGGGTACGCCTTCGCTGCTGTTCTTTGCAGATAATCTTGAACAATTATACAAAGAATTCGTGGATAAAAATATTACAGTCGGTGAAATGGTAAGCATGCCTTCTGGTAGAGTATTTAACTTTGCGGATGAGGAGCAAAATTATTTTGCGATTATGGAGAAAAAATAGTTCACTATATTAAAGAAATAGCAATAGCATGAATTAGATACATTAAGAATCCATTTTAGTCGACCTCACTTAAAATGGATTTTTTTATTGTCTAAATGAGCGCTTATCATCGAATGAATTCTAGTTTAGGTGTGATAGGACAAAAGGGCTAACCTTATGTTAATGCCGATCCTTTTTTTACAGGTAGTGTGACTACTTTTGTTTTGCCCAAGCAGTATGCGTATTTCAGTTTCAAGTGATATATTTATATGGTTAAATGTGTTAAATTTATGTTGAGATATAATCCCTTTCACGTCAAATGAATACAGCAGAGAACAGGAGTGGAACGATGAAACTTCACATTACACGTGAATCAAATAGCACGGACAAGCAATACGTAAGGAATGGACTTATTCAATTTAATGCAAAGCATTTCCCAGATCATTTAAAAAGCAGATATGAAGAAGTAAATCTGTTTATCAAAAATGAGGAAGGCCAAGTATGTGGCGGTGTTGTAGGCGAGATCTGCTGGAATTGGTTAGAGGTGCATTATTTATATGTGGATGAAGAACTTCGGAAACAAGGATACGGTAGCAAGTTGATAGCCGAGGTCGAACAGATTGCAAGAGACAAAAAGTGTGATTTTATTAAACTGGATACGTTAAGCTTTCAAGCGTTGGATTTTTATAAGAGACATGGCTTTGAGGTGTATGGGTCCATTGAGAATGCGGGGACGCACACACACTACTATATGAAGAAGGATTTGCAATAAGAACCTAATTATTATTGATAGCGTCTAGCTAAGAAATGTGCTGCACTCATGCCATATTAAAACAGAGCCTGTCTAATAGACAGGTTTTTTGATTCTAATTAATAACATTAAATAGTCTATTATAGAGAGTATATATTTTACTAATATTAGGATGGTTCTTGTTAGGGCTGTCATCTATACTATTAAAGTAGGGCTTATATAATTATTCAGAATACAGTGTTAGAGCTGATACTATATGCTTGTGTTCCATGTGATTATAGTTGTAGAAGTTATCATGGATAGGCACTTGTCTTCTTATCAACCTGAACAGCGGAGGTATAACATGTATGGCAATTATTGATGTAATTAAATATGACGGATCACCTGAAGTGTTCGCATGGAAATATCCAAACCATGAGCTAGGAACATGGACGCAGTTGATAGTAAATGAAGCGCAGGAAGCAATCCTATATAAGGGTGGGCAGGCGCATGATCGGTTTACAGCAGGCAGACATACACTTAATACAGCTAACATTCCTATTCTCAATCACGTTGTCAATTTGCCCTTTGGTGGTGATTCACCGTTTACGGCAGAGGTATGGTATGTTAATAAGCTTCATTCGCTAAATATTAAGTGGGGCACACGCTCACCTCTTCAACTGCAAGATCCAAAGTATCAGTTGTTTGTAAAAGTGCGCTCTTTTGGTCAGTTTGGCATTCAGATTATGGACGCTCGTAAATTTCTGAACAAGCTTGTTGGGACACTGTCCGTTTTTAATCAAGAGATGCTGACAGAATATTTCCGTGGTGTCTTGATGATGAACATTCACGAACATATTTCTTCCTATTTGGTACATCGAAAGATTAGCATTTTGGAAATTAACGCTTACATATCAGATATTTCAAAACATATCCAAGAGCAAGTGGCGCCAATATTTGAAGAGTATGGGATTGGCTTGCTTAACTTCTATGTTGACTCCATCAATACACCAGAAGATGATCCAGCTACGAAGCGATTACAGGAAGCGTTAGCAAAAAGGGCTGAGATGAATATTATCGGGTTCACCTATCAACAGGAGCGGACGTTTGATACACTCAGCCATGCGGCAAAGAACGAAGGCAGTATACAGTCTGATCTGATGGGAGCGGGGATTGGGCTTAGCATGGGATACGGGGTAGGTGGTACGATTGGAGGCGCGATGTCTCGGCTGTCTAGTGAGCTTAAGGTCATGGCTGACGAAAAATTGTGTCCCAAGTGTCAACGGAAAAACGAGCAGGATGCCGCTTTCTGTACGGGATGCGGATCTTCGCTAGTAGCAAAAGACGGATCAGAGTTACCTGACGTGGTGAAATGCCAATCTTGCGACGATTGGATGCCGCGACATACAAAGTTCTGCCCCAACTGCGGTGATCCTTATAATCCATGTTCAAAATGTGGTGCTGATAACGAGCCCAATTGCTCGCATTGTACGAAATGTGGGCAAGCAATGCCCGCCCCATGCAGACATTGCGGAGAGGTGATTGCTGCCAATGTCAAGTTCTGTCCACATTGTGGAAGAGAGACAGCACTGACGTGCAGCCAATGCAGTCATGATGTGGAGCAGGGGCAAAAATTTTGTGTTGAGTGCGGCCATAAGCTCACGTAGAAAGGATGCGAGGTATTGAAACGTAATACGAGCGTCAAATGGATAACATCGGTTATTTTTTTGACCCTTATATCAGTCACAATTACGTTGTTTGTGGCCTTCAGTAAGGTCGATTTTCGTGACTTATCATGGTGGTTGTCACTAGTTTCACTAGTAACGGCAGAATTGGTTAGCTGTACGTTCACCTTCAAGCTGCTAAGCAGTGGACCTGATTTCAAGGCTGCATTCCCGAATTATTTGTCTATCGGTATGATATTATTTTTCTATAACGTGGCTGTCTTAGTTCATATTATATTGTTTTGGCTGATCCTAGACGTACCCTCTAAAGTTTATTTTTGGATTCATTTGGTTACCTTTGCTGTAGCGTTCATATTGGCCTTGTTGCTAGGCATGATCCAAACTTTTGTTGGCCGTCAGGAGAAAGATGAGCGAAAGCGTCAGCATTCAATGAAGAAACTACAAATGGTTGTGCATGGGGCACGATTGGAGCTTGAGCGCTGGGAGCATCCGGAACGGGATCAACTATTGGCATTGGTTAATAAGTTGGATGAGCAAGCCCAATATAGTGATCCAATCTCTCATTCAACTATGGTACTGGAGGAGGCACACCTGATGGAAAAAGCCGTTCGTTTGGAAGAGGGAGTGCGCTCAGCTGTGCGTGATCAGCATACTCTTTATTCCGCAGATGAACTGCGCGGTATGATTCAGGAGTTATCGAACTCGATTCAGCTCCGCAACGATCAACTGATGACACTAAAATAGAGTCGGGGGAGAATCGAAATTGAAAAGGCTAATGAAAATCTTCAGAATTAGTAATCTGATGCGTGTATTCGGAGGAGTACTCCTGTTGTTTTATGGAGGGGTGCTGCTGGCCGTATTTTCAACTTGGTCAGAGCAGAATGCCAGGATTGATCTGCTTATTCTGTTTTTTATTTTATTTTTTATGCCGGGTGCGCTGCTGGTCGGGGCAGGTGCGAAGCTGGACAGGAAGTCGGAAGCGCGTCGCGCCATTCAGCAAAATGAATCGTTTACGGAAGCAACCGGGAGTTCAATTCAATCGGAAAGGGGTGAACGTGTAGACTCAGATGATGGTAAAGCACAGCGAGTAAGTTCAGCGGCAGACGTGACAGAAGCAAGTGCTACACAACCTATGAAAATGATTGTCTGTTCTAGCTGCGGTGCTCAAAACAGCTTGACACTACCAAACACAACCGCTATTTGCGAGTACTGTGGTTCTATGGTTGCAGATACGCAAGTATAAAGTGATAACTAATAGACATAGGAAATGTGTGGTCATTATTTTCAGATCAATATCACTCTGTTCTAAAAGTCTAATCGAGCCTCAACAATACTAAAGATATTTTTTATTAGTAGGTGAAATAGGGGGAAAATTACATAAACTAAAAAGGAGCATGAACAATGACCCAGAATCCGGAAGTAGTCGATTTTATAGCAGCAATTAAAGAACCTTGGCAAAAGGAGTTAGCAGTTCGGCTACGTGATGTTGTTCATCAAGCATTACCAGATGCATTGGAACGTATCCAATATAAAAAGCCTCATTTTCTGAAAAATGGGAAATACGTGGCTGTAATCTCGACGTCGAAGGATGCAGTGAGCTTTACCATTTTTAACGCAACGGGGCTCATTCTCCCAGAGGGATTGTTTGAGGGGCCTCCAGAGCGAAAAACGATCAAAATCAGGCAAGGGCATGAAGTAGATATGGATCAATTGCTAAGCTTAGTAAGACAGGCGACTGAGACACTCTAGCTGCTTGTATGCTAATCTGATTCCTGGAAAAGGGTGCTTCAATTTAACATTGAAGCACCCTTTTTAGGTTATCTATTATGAATAATCTAATCTTTTTCGTATGTAAAAGAAAAATAAGGGTTGACAACGAAGTAGTTAGGTACCATATTATATATATGACTAGTGAACATAATATTCCAAATGAGTATGAAGCAATTCCTTCGCTTGTCCAATTAAAGCGTCAGATCGAACGTTACGATTTGGACGTAGATGCACAGGCTATACTTGTGGCAGCCAGACTAATGGCAGCGGGAACAAAGCTTGGACATGCGGCAGAAGTCCATTTCTCCAAATTTGGTTTATCGACGGGCAGATATCGTTTGCTGGCGGACCTTGAGGATAACGCAGGGGAGGAGCTGCCTTCGCAATTAGCGGAGCATCTTGGCGTTACAAGGGCTACTGTAACGGGGCTTATCGATATTTTGGAGCGGGACGGACTTGTATCCCGTCGAGCCAGTTCTGTTGATGGTCGTCAACGTTCGGTTGTTTTGACAGAGCAGGGAGCGAAGAAGCTGCAAGACATGGCACAAGAGCACTTTGCCAGGATGGAAGCGATGGTTGGCTTGCTAAGCGTAGAGGAGCGCAGTGTGTTTCTAGATCTGTTAGGCAGGGTTACACATGGGATCTCGTCGCTGACCGATTAAGGGCGATAATTCCATTACCGCACATCAGTAAGTGTAAAATGGGCTAGTGAATCTAGCTCCTTTTTACCCCTATATAGTTAGGTTCCTAATTATATTGAAGCTGAATCATCATGGACAAGGAAGGAGAAGATCACGAATGTCTTACCCAAGCTTTTCAGAAAATAACAGGAGAGTGGAAGCAGGCTCCTCTCAGCAGTTTGTGTTATGGCGCGAAGTGATTATGGCTTATGCTGCCCCTGCGATTATGGCAGGCATCGGCGGGTTGATCACCGGTGACAAAGGGCTCCAGATAGGAGCATTGTCTTCTATTGGGGGGATGTCCGCATTCGTAGCTTTGATGGTTGGCTTCTGGCTGCAAAACCGAGGGATCCATAAACGGTGGCTTGTAAAGGCGCCGCATGTTGTGGCAGTTGGAGCTTTTGCATTGTTTGGCGCCGGATTTGGGTTAGTTGCAGCTGAAGTAACAACCATGCTGCATGACTTGTGGTGGCCGAACAGCTACATAGTCTGGTTTAGCCGAGTTGGCATTGATTTCCCGTTATCTACTACGATAGCGTGTGTGAGTGTAACTTGGCGATGGCATTCCACAGTCTGCACAAAATCATCTAAAGGAGAGAAACAAAAATGATTATTATCGTTGGTGCAACAGGGACAATAGGAAACGCATTGTTACGTCGTTTAACACAGTTCGGAGTTCCTGTACGAGCTCTAAGCAGAGAACCTGAGAAGCTTGTAGCCCGTCTCGGAAAGTTGGCTGAGGAGCTGGATCAGTCTTTGATTGAGGTAGCTGCTATGGATGCCTCTGATCCACAATCGATGCGAAGCGCTTTTGCAGGGGGCAGTCAGTTATTCCTTGCCATGTCCAACAGCCCGAAGCAGATTGAATTGGAGACTTCAGTTATACGTATCGCCAAAGAGATGGGAATCAATCATATTGTGAAAATATCAAGCCCGGCGTATGATCTCAGCGCACCGGTGGAGGTAGCAAGGTGGCATCAAGAAATTGAATGGGTCTTGTACGAATCAGGTATTACGCATACGATACTGCGGCCCTATGCATTTATGCAAAACTTATTAAGGCAGGCATCTACAGTAAAGGCTGCCAATATGTTCTTTGGATCAATGGGGAATGCAGCCTGCAACTTTATTGATTGTCGAGATATTGCCGACGTTGCTGCCCAAGTATTAACAAAAAAAGAGTGGGCAGGACAAATTCACACGCTCACTGGTTCGGAGGTGTTCAGCTACCCCGAAGTTGCGGACCGATTGACGGCTCTGCTTGACCGCCCTATTCGTTACATGAACCTTTCGCCTGAAAAACACCGCACGGATCTAATCGAACTGGGTCAGTTGCCGCCTTGGCTTGCCAACCATGTGGTCGAAATTCAAGCGATGTCTGTGGCGCTGCCGGAAAAGCCCACAAGTGCGGTGAAGAAAATAATAGGCAGAGATCCGCGTACGCTGGATGCATTTCTTCAAGAACATGTGGAACATTTCCGGTAGGTGCGACTTAATAGGGAATCATCGGCTCTAATAGTTCAATTATTTTCAAAGATCAGGCTTTACTGTGCTCAACTACTATAGTTTAATCTTCTGAACTCTAGCATTGCTGTTAAAGCGATGCTAGAGTTTTTTTACGGAAATAATCGTACTATTGGGTAATGCGAGAATAAGTAGAATTTTATGAACAATACAAATTTATCATGAATGCGTATGCTTAAACGAAATTCAGGACATATGTCCTTTCCCAAATACTTGGATTTATCTTTTAATAAGAAATAAATCCAATTGGAGGAGCAAGGAACATGAAAGGAATTGTATTTGGATTGTTGGCAGGTGCTTTTATTACACTGCAGGGAGTAGCTAATTCGCGGATTAGCCAAGATATCGGTACTTGGCAAGCGGCAACAATTACTCAATTTACGGGCTTTGTGGTAGCATTACTTATCTTGCTGTTTGTCCGAGATGGAAGTTGGCACCAATTCAAGCAAGTGAAGCCGTTATATATGTCAGGCGGGGCCTTCGCAGCGATTATTATTTTCAGCAATGTCACGGCTATCCATCAGATTGGTGTTACCCTAATGATATCAGCGCTCTTGATTGCTCAATTAAGCTTAACTTTTATTGTGGATAGTACTGGATGGTTTGGTGTCGTAAAACAAAAGATGCGACTGCCACAGTTTATCGGGATCGGGATGATGATCGCTGGTGTTGTCATACTAAAATTATAAATCGATAAGCGGTAAATAGCTCGGATGAGAGAAAGGGGAGGTCGTGTGTGAAAGAAATAAAGGATCGTGAGCTGCTGCATCATTACTTGCAGGCTTATCAGATTGATTCCATATTTAATGAAGAGGTTGAACCTAACTTATCCCTGTACAGCTATCATCAAGGGGAATTGATCTGTTCACAAGGAGATCCAGCTCAACACCTATACATGCTTGTAAAAGGGAAAGTAAAAGTGTACACGACTTCAGCGGAAGGAAAAGCACTTATCCTCTCCTTTAAGAAGCCATTAGAGGTGATTGGGGATATTGAATATGTACGAGGAACTGACATTGTAAATACGGTTGAGGCGGTATCTCCAGTCCATATTATTGTGGTTCACCAGCGGTGGCTTAGCAAATATGGAAAAGACAACGCACCGCTGCTTCGTCTGTTACTCGAGATCATTACACGGAAATTTTGTATCAAATCCAATTCTTTAAGCTTTAATTTGATGTATCCCGTGGAAGTTCGGATTGCCAGCTATTTATTGTCTGTTTCCTTTGATGAATCAGATCCATTATTAACAGGGCAAATCAGTCCTATCAGTTTGAAGGATGCGGCTAATTTGATTGGGACGAGTTACAGGCATCTGAATCGGATAATTCACAAATTTTGCGAGGAAGGTCTGATCGAACGCCATAAAGGAACGATCGTAGTCAAAGATCGAGGAGGATTAAGCGCACTCGCTAATCATAATATTTATGAATAAGCTTGCTTTTAAGAAGTAGGTCCGTAAGGCGTAGATCAGATAAACTGATGAGATCACACCATAGCAGATGAGAGGGTTTTTTATGATAATAGGCTTGTTATTAGCATGTATGGCAGGCACGTTAGTGGGCTTGCAAAATATTTTTAATAGCAAAGTAAATGAAAAAGCGGGCACTTGGACAACGACAACGCTGGTGTTAGGGATGGGTTTCCTGGCCTCGATGACGATGGGACTTATCTTTGAAGGGCAACAGCTATTTATACTGGACCATATGCAATTATGGTACTGGTTCAGCGGCATTATCGGAGTTGGCGTTGTGACTTGTCTGGTACAAGGGATAAAGCGGCTTGGGCCTACTTATGCTGTTTCCATTATGATGACCTCACAATTAGGAACTGCTTTGTTATGGGACTCGTTTGGTTGGCTAGGTTTAGAGAAGGTTCCTTTTACTTTTAATAAGTTAATTGGAGTTCTGGTTATTGTGGGGGGGATTGTTGTATTTAAAGTAGGCGGGAATACGCTTAGTTATCGTGCAGCTAAAATGATCTCTAATGGCTCATAAAACAGGACGAACATCAGCTGTTCTTATCTAATCGTTCATGGAGCATCAAAGTTAAGCAAACGAAATCCGACTAGAGAGATGTAATGGAGAGTATCATATTAAAAAATGGCTCCGTTCGGGTGGATCACAGCACAGGAGGGGAAAGGTGCTAGTCGCACCATTCCTCCAACCATGCGGTGTACTCTTTTATGACAGGGGCTGAGTTTAGCCGGCTGATCATTTTTAAAGAAGAGTTTCGATCAAACTCATAGTCTGTAACTGAGAATAGGACGATAATGTCGTTCTTGGAAATATTAGAAAAGAAGTTGGCACGGACCAATTCTTCTAGCACTTCGATACATGTATCATATAAAGTATCTCTGAACGAAACGAAGCTGGCGTCATTATCATCATCAGATTCTTCTGCATTTAAAATATAGTTCCTTAGTTTTGTGCAGATGCTTTCAAATGCTTGGTCTGCTCCCTGTGCTTCAAATGCCCATTCCGCAGGCTCGTACTTGTAATAGAGTGCCTGGTCGGGTTCTTCTTTAACTGCATGATTCAAATGCTGGATCGTATTCATGGACGGACACACTGTCATGGCACCTTCATCGCTGTATAGCGCAAAGCTGATGATGGGATTGTGCGGGTTATTGTTATAAATCTCACTGAAGGCCTGCACCGCTGCATCTTTAATCTCTTGCTTAAGCAAGACAAAATCGAAATCGGATTTCATTGGGAATCCCCCTTCAAAGTTATGAGCATATATAAATCAATTGATCACTAAATCATAGTATTATAGTATCATCATTTCACTAGTAGCGCTCAAGGAGATGGCCGGTATCATAAATCACTATGCCTAACCCGGATTCCACCTCGGGTAGAATATGAGTTAACAGAAAGGGGAGAGAAGCTAAGAGGGATTATTGAGCAGCTGCAGGAATGGGAAATGTTGTTTCAAACGTCAGCTCATGATAAATGAGAGGTTGGTCAAGCTTAATCTTTATGAACATGTTGAATATTATGGGATACGGCCAAGAAGAGACTGCCTGCCAAGACGCAGAGTATCTCTTTTTTAGTTTGTATGGGCAAACGTAAAGCAGATTTGAACAAAGGTCAAACAATATTGTATGCGCTTACTAAAATGTATTATACTTTGATAGTATGTCTGATAGGACAAAAGTCTGCCTATCCTAATTTTTTAGGAATCAGATTATAGAGGAATTGACTCATAAAGTTCAACCCAAGATGGCACATATAAGAACCATAAGGAGGCGGTTGTAATTAATTCTGTACAAAAATGGAAGGGTGATCTTTACGGTGGTACGGATTCGTAGAGAGACAAACTACCTATTTATCAGTATTTATCTGGTTGTGTTTATCGGTTTATTTGTTGCATTTTTCCCTAAGTTTACCCCGATCTTTACGGGAGTTCCCTCTAACAAAACTTCGCATGATCAGCATCCCGTTTCTATTGTTATTAATAGTCTAAGCTTTACTTATCCAGACGGTTTGGATGAAAATCATAATCCCTATTTGACCTATATCGAAGAGCAAACGGGGTTAAAAATCGATGTTTATATGCCACCTGTAACAAGTTATGAGGATACGCTTCACACCTTAATTTCATCGGATACGAATCTTCCGGATATGCTTAGTATTTATTCTAAAGTTCGGCTATCTACTTACGTTCAGCAAAATAAGTTAATGCCGCTTGAGGATTGGATTGAAAAATACGGACCTGATTTAAAGCGTGTTATCCCGCAAGAGGCTTGGGACCAGGTTACATTTGACGGGCACATTTATGCAATCCCCAGCAGTTATCTCGTTAATGGAAATGAACTTATGTATGTAAGGCAGGATTGGCTGGACAAGTTGAAGCTGCCACGTCCCGTAACGCTTAATGATTATAAGCGGGTCATTAAGGCGTTTACGACTAATGATCCGGATGGCAATGGCAAGCATGATACTTACGGGTTATCCATGTTGGCTGGCTTGCAGTACACTTCTCCATTGTTTGGTGCATTTGGCATCCAACTGAACCAGTGGACGGAAAGAAATGGCGAACTTGTATTTGCCAACACACTACCTGAGATGAAAGAAGCACTGTCTTTTTTTAAGGAGCTGTACCAAGAGAAATGGATCGATCCTTACTTCCCGCTCCACACAAGACAGACGATGTTGGCGAACATTGAACACGGTAAAATCGGGTTGTTCGCTGGTGCCTGGTATGATACACGCGGAGCGATCGCCAATAATATTAAAAAGGACCCGAAAGCCCGCTGGGTTTCACTAGATTATCCGGTCGGTAAGAATGGTAAACAGGGTGTGGAAGGATCAAGGCTCGTTCATGGCTACCAAGTCATTACACGTGGAAGTGACCATGCGGCTGATGTCATGCGGCTGCTGAATTTTATCGCAGGCAAGGGAAGAGAGACCCTAATATTAGGGTTCGAGCATCAAGTATGGACTCGAAAGAACGGTGAGATCATAACCAATTTTAAAGAGCATGACAAGCATCTATATAGGGGCATCTATTCTTCGTTAGTAAATGTCCACGATCCAAAGCTGCAAAAAATGCGTCTGGACTCTTACGGTAAGCATTATCAGCTTTACGATAATATTCAAAGGGTGGAAAAGCATGCTGTTCGTGATCTGTTCTGGGGCCCCTCGACGCCTACCATGCAGAAAAAATGGAATGCATTAAATGAAATGCAGTATGATTTTATTAACATCATTGTTGGAGTGGAGCCAATCGAATCTTTTGATGCTTATGTAGGGCGATGGGGGATGTACGGCGGCAGCCAAATTACAAAAGAGGTAAATGCTTGGTATAAAACCGTGCCGCAGAGGGTTCAGCAATGAAGATGTTCGCCTATGCATATAATAAGTTTCTTCAGAACTCACATGTACGCCTCACCGCTTATTTCCTTCTCGTGCTCCTCCCTCTAGTCATGGTAAGCCTATACGTCAATAATCGGGCCAATCAAATTATTGTTAAGCAAGCAAACGAGCAGAATATGCACAAGCTCGAGTCGGTAATGAACAATTTGGAGCTGACCGTACAGCATGTGGATGTGTTATCGAATCTGATTGCTACAAATGCGAAAGTACTAGACATGATGGCGATTCAAGAGACGGAATTGTCACCGCTAACAATTGTAAAATATAGCGAACTTCTTAGAGAGCTTGGCAATATTACGGCTGTAAGTCAAGTGGTCTCCCAAATTACGATATACCATGCAGAGACAAATACGATTATTTCGACAAAGTTCGGTGGACGGCGCGTAGATGAAGCAGCGGAGCAGGCGTGGATAGCAGGACTAGTGGCGCAATCTAGTCAACGAACAACCGTTTTGATGCCTGAACATAAGAAAGAAAACAGATGGTCAGCTGACCAATTAATTGCAGCAGATACCCTTTCCTTTTCACGATTATTAGATCTGTCTCAGAGCGGGGAGGCACCAAGCCTAATCATAATGACCCTGCACAAAAATAAGCTTGCCGCGATTCTTAAGCCTTTGCTAACGTCTGAGCATACTAGCGTTGTATTAAGAAATAGAGAGGGCCATACAATAGCTGCAGCTCCAGAAAAGATTCAGAAGGATACCGCGATCACAGAGCTGGAGAGGCTGAAAGTGAGTGTTGATTCCCCACAGTATGCATGGACTTTAGAAGTGATGCTGCCCTACGAGGAGATTTACGAGGAAACAAAGACGATGCGTCAGTATACGTACTTAATTATTATAAGCAGTCTGCTGCTGGCTTTGTTTATTTCGTGGGGGATCTACAATCGCATCGCTGCTCCTTTATGGCAGCTAACGGATGCCATGAAAAGTCTTATTGGGGGCCATTACGATATTCGATTGAGGACCAGGAGAAAAGATGAGTTTGGATACCTCATGCATGCATATAATCGAATGGCCTCACATCAAAAGCATCTCATTCAAGATCATTACGAGCAGCAGCTGCGGATCGTACAAACGGAGCTTTCATTTCTGCAATCGCAGATTAATCCACATTTCTTGTATAACACATTGGATTCCATATACTGGACGGCGCAAAATTACGAGGCAGAGGAAATCAGCGAGATGGTGCTGAATTTGTCTCAATTTTTCAGACTAAGTCTGCATAAAGGCAAAGATACGTTTACAGTTGCTGAAACGATCGAGCATCTCGATTATTATATTCGGATACAGCAGGTGAGATTCTTGGACAGTTTCCAAGTGAAGTACAAGGTTCAAGAAGCATGCAAGTCGATTCCTGTATTAAAGCTGCTCCTGCAGCCCTTAGTTGAAAATGCCGTTATACATGGACTCGAGAAAAAGAGAAGCGGAGGGATGTTGATCGTGTCCGGCTATGTTCAGGGGGGACTCCTGATCCTGTCCGTGCATGACAACGGGAGTGGCATACAAGCAGATAGACTTCAACATATCCATCAAGCTTTACAAGAGATTGCGGATGAGGTCAGCCCATTATCTTATTTGAAAGCATCCGATACGGGTTTATACGGACTTCGTAATGTATGCTCACGCATGAAAATGTATTATGGCAAAGAGGCACGGCTTATATGTACTAGCGAGTGGGGGATGGGCACCAAGGTGACGATGATGCTTCCCCTTAATCCTGCAGGCAAGACGTCCATATCAGCTGGCCACGAATATTCATTTGATCAGGAGCGCGTTATATGAAGCTGCTTATTGTGGAGGACGAAATTCGATTATTGGATAATTTAGCCCGCATGTCGTGGGACAAGCACAGTATCGACATGATAGGGACGGCACGTAACGGAGAGGAGGCTCTGCTGCAAATCAAGCGAAAGCAGCCAGATATAATGCTGATGGACATCCAGATGCCTGGAATGGATGGACTTGCCCTGGCGCGTCTGGTCGGTTGTCAATATCCTCATATCAAGCTCATTATATTAAGCGGCCATGACAACTTTAATTATGCCCAGACCGCAATTGAGTTGGGGGTATTTAAATATTTGCTGAAGCCGGCAGGCGAAATGTCCATTCTACAGGCTGTGATGGATGCGGCACATCGTGTGCACAACGAATTCATAGAGCGGAGCAACCGTGTATGGCTGGAGCAGAGATGGACGCAATTTTTGCCGGTATTAAACCAGCATTTCTATGAGAACCTGACATACGGCCATTACATTCAAGAAGAGATAGCAGCGTTTAAGGAATCGTTAAAGCTGGATATCGATGTAAATGCCTCTTATGCGTTAATCATTCTGGATATAGACCTGATGGAGCGACATGAGCCGGGTGAACGGATGTCTTCAGACCAGTTTATGTATCTCATTAAAGAAATGCTGCCGGCTGCCACATATTACTTGTGCAAAGATAAGCAGGATTGTATTGTCGCAATAGCCAAAATCGAGGGAAACGAGGACGTGCGCCAAGAGCTATTGCATGTTCATACCACGATCGAGAAGCTGCTTAGCCACATCACCCAGTGTCTGCAGGTTTCTGTCAGCGCGGGGATTAGTGCTCAAGTCGGGCGCCTTCATGAATTGTACCCCTTATACGTTCAAGCTTCCAAGGCATTGCAGCATCGAATTCTTTATGGAGGAGGCATTGCGATCCCTTACGTAGAACCAGATATTCATGCAGGTGCTGAAGCAAGCGCACCCCAACAAGCGGATAAGCGCCTTGAGATGGCCTTGAATGCGGCAGACGGGGAGTTAGCAATGCAAGCGATAGCCGATATGTGGGCGAATTTACATGCGTCAAAGGCATCTTATGAGGTGATCATGGAGCAGCTCATGTATATTACAGGGATACTGACCTTATTTATACGCAAGCACGGCTGGTCCGTACAGGAAGTGGTGGGTTCAGACTTTAAGTATCTTCATGACTTGAAGCTGTTGACTACTCCTGAACAAATGTACCAGGTACTGCAGCATTCGGTAAACCAGATTGTATCCTATTCGTTGTGCCACGGCAAAAAGGCTGTTCACAAAACGGTACAGGACATAATGGACTTGCTGGATTCTGATTTAGAGCAAGATTATACGCTGCATACTGTTGCTGACCGATTCTATGTCAATTCTTCTTACTTAAGTCGGTTATTTAAGCAAGAAACAGGGGTTTCTTTTTCAGCATACGTATTGGAGCGAAAGATGGAGCGGGCCAAATCTGCATTGATGGACGGAGCTAAAGTATATGATGCGGCCTCGATGATTGGGTATCGAGACGTCAGTTACTTCACAAAAATTTTTCGCAAATATTGGGGAGTCACGCCTAGTCGTATCAAGCAATAGGGGGAAAAGCATAAATAGAGTAAGATTCTGTCATCATACCACCGAATGATGTCATTCGTGTCTAGTATTACGCTTGGGCTAATCCTAGTAAGCTTAATGTATGCCTTTCATCCATACAGACATCGGTGAATCGCAAATCATTATTTTACAAAGGAGTCGAAGCTATGAATACAAGAATTTCAAATCGATCAGGTAAGACATGGTTTTCCATGATGCTGACAGTGATGTTGACACTTAGTTTGTTTTCAGGCTTGTTTGGTGGCATAGAAGCCCATGCAGCCAAAGAAGAACGTGAGGAAATGGAGAGCCGGGCTAGTAGTTCTCTTTCCGCTAAAAATGCTGCATTTTTGTATAGTGGTTATTTTGATAATAATACGTATTATGCGCCGTATGATACCAATGATCTCACTCGATTTGATACGGTCAAACGATTTATTATTAGCAGTGGCTTTCAAAATACGATAGACAACTATGAGGATCGTAAATTGATTAAGTACGTGGATCAAACCGTTGATACGATTACAGACGCTAATAGTTCCTACCGAGCTGTTCTTCCGCTTCCTGTACATGACAAGATCATACGTGACACTGAGGTAGATCGGTTATTCGACAAATATGTGGACTATATGAATGAAATGAAAAACAAACTGGGATCAAATTGGGGCACGGTAGCGGGTTTCTATTATCCCAATGAAGCAATCTATTACTTCGGCAGTAAAGACTACCGTTACTCCCAAATTAAAAACCAGCCGCAAGTAAAACTACTGGAGAAGATTGCAAAATACATCAATGACAGTGCTGAGATGAAAGGCGCAAGATCATTGGTGTGGGCGCCTTATTTCGGTTATGGAGACAACAACACAAGGGTTGTAGAGACGATTGCTTATATGGTTGATGAGACGGAAATTTTTGACCGCGTGTACATCCAACCACATCATTATTTCGAAAGTGCACCTGAAAATTTAGATCCGATCTATGACAGTGTAAAGGCGGATAAGATCTATGGATACAATGGTGAATTAGTTGCCAAGAAACATCTAGGTTATACGACGGTTGGGATTCAAATGGAGATTGACCGCAAGTATTTTGAGTCTTCCAGCTACAAGAAAAGATATCAGGATACGACCGATAAATTTAAGCGTTTAGAAGACGATGATAAATATTTCAGCTTCTATTTAGGTGCCAAAGGTACGGTTGATCGAAATGGAAATGCCGTACAAACTAATGATCGTTTCAAAGCAACTATTGATGAAATAAACAATTTTTATAACTAATTTTATTTGTGAAAAAGTGAGCTCCTGTTATATGGGGCTTGCTTTTTTTTGTGTACTTCAAGTGGTGTGAACAACGCAAATGTTGTTCTGATTCTAGCATCTCCGCGCATGCAGTGTTTTCTTCATTAAAGGAATTGTGATGGGAGTGTCAAAGAATATATAGAGACAGGACTACATTACCATTATGGGTGACTGCATTGGAATTTGCTTCAGTGCCAGAAGCAGCTAGTTTGGATATGTGCTCACTTATCGATGCGATCGAAAAGAAATGTCAAGAGGCGGAAGATGACGAGGAACAATTCGAGTACGATTCCAAACATAAAAAAATATTGAGGTTGCTTCACACCAATTAGGGTGAAATTTGATGGTGTTCTATACCCCCTATATCTAACGCTTAGATGTTTCTTTCATTATGGACTTTCTAAGAAAGTGTGATCATAACAATAGGGTAGAAGAGTGGTACTTCAATAATTATAAAAGCGACCCTGTGAAAGAAAGATAAGGAGTAATGATCGATGTCGTGCATAACCCGGAAGAGATTCTTTATTACGCACAGCAATTTGCTATTCGGGATCTTAACCAACAGCCGCTAATCCCTCTGGGATTAACGGCTGTTAGCATTTTTAGAAGTGTGTTTTTCCCAGTCCGGCTGGCTTAGATCAAGATATGGCCGCCTTCGACATGAAGTACCGTGCCGGTTACAAAGCTATTTTGCAGCAGATAAAGTACACTTTGTGCAACGTCTTCCGCACGGCCGACACGGTTCACGGGCAGCTTACTGCCAAGCGTCGCATAAAATTGACTGCGAGCTTCTTCCGACATTTTGCTGCGTGCAGGCGTATCAATGATACCCGGAGATACAACATTGACCCGAAGTGGAGCCAATTCTAAAGCCAGGGTCTGGCCCAGATTTGACACGGCAGCATTAACAGCACCAAGTGCTGAGGAGCCCACCATTGATTTGTAGGCGACTACACCAGAGAACAAGGTAATCGAACCGTCAGGGCGAATGTGAGGTGCAGCATATTTAGCTGCGTAATATTGACCCCAGAATTTATTTTCAAACAGTTGTCTGGACTGAGAGGTATCCGTATGAAGGAACGGACCGCCTGATGTTTCTGCCGCGGTTACCACAAGGTGGTCGAAATGGCCTACTTGATTAAAGAAAGCTTGTACTTGTTCCTCATGTGTTGTATCAACAGTTAAGGCTGTTGCTTGAGGGCCTAATTGAGCTTGAGCCGCTTTTAATTTTTGATCGGAACGGCTGGCGATAATCACTTCTCCACCTTGAGCGATAACTTGCTTAGCTGTTTCATATCCGATACCGGAGCTGCCGCCGATGATGACTACTTTTTGACCTTGTAACATGTTAATTCCTCCTAAATGTTATATAGTTATCGGTTCATTAGTTATCCGAGTGTCGCTTGCAAATGCTGTTTAAGATTAGTAATAAACGTATCAATTTGAGGGTTTTTGATGACGTCAAAACAAGTGAAGCTCTCGACAGGTGACATGCCAAGAAAGCTATGAATACGATGCAGATGGCTTAACGCTTCATCCAGACTGCTTCCATTAAAGAATTGAGCAGAATCGTTAAATGCTGCCTCAGGAGCATTCCAGGTTGTGGACAGCATATATTTTTTATCCGTTAACATGCCGCCTCTGCCGTATTGATCCGCACCTTTGAAGAATGAACCGTAAGCATATACCTCATCCATGTATGTTTTTAATAGGCCTGGGACACTGAACCAATAGATTGGGGTTTGATAAATGACGACATCAGCCCATAGAAACTTCTGCTGTTCCTCGTCGATATGGTAACCTTCCTGAATCACAGTCGTTTGCACCTGATTGTGTTTGCTTAAGAAACTTGCCATGTGTTCAAACAAGGTACGGTTTAACTTGCCTTCTGATGAGCGATATTTCTGATGACCGTTAATAATAAGTATATTTCTCAACTGGATCAGCTCCTTGTGTAGTGGGTGAGTATAGTATATGGGTAGTTAATATACTTTGGGAAGTAGTGATATTTATATCATATAGTTTCCATTAAGATACTATTGTGTTACACTTGGATAAATGAAGTTGCAAAAGAAATGAGGAACTCTGATGAGTGACGAAGGACAAGTTACTTTGACTAAAGGGACGCCCGGTCAGCAATGCCCGATTGCTAAAACACTTGATGTGATTGGAACAAAATGGACATTTTTAATTATCCGTGATTTGCTTATAGAGGGAACGATGCGATTTAGCGATCTACTCAGATCCATGGATGGAATCAGCCCGAAGACACTCTCATTGCGTCTAAAAGAATTAGAGGAGCATGGGGTAGTTATAAGAGAAGTGTTTCCAGAAGTTCCGCCGCGTGTGGAGTACACATTAACGGAGAAAGGCAAGCGCTTAGAAGGGATTTTTATTGAGTTAAAGCGATTTGGACTAGATTTGTAATAACTGTTGAAAGGAAGACAGCGTCCATCAAATTTATGTGCGTTAAACGTTTATCTTATTAATAGTCTAAAAAGTAAGATAGAAATAATTGAATATCCAACTAGCTGTCGCAGGAATCCGGCTCCAATGCCGGATTCCTTTTTGTGCTGCCTACTGCATAACGAGGATACTAGTCCAGCAAATTGAAACTGTTGTCTGGAATCGTAGGAATTAAAAACTTGTGATCAATCGGAGCAGACATCACGATAAGAATCGTATATGTTCCATACTTGTCACATTGATTGCCGAATTCCTCCAGGGATTGCGTAGAGCTGCTTATGACCTTTAACAAGTAATTATGCTCACCACTTATGCGGTAACATTCGACCACATCAGGGTTTGAGCGGCAAAAGTCAAGGAAGGGATGGCATTCTCGCGTTCGAACCAGCATGTAAGCAGCAGCATGTTTCCCGATTTTTTCCGGAGACACGATTGTACGGTACTCGGTAATGATGCCTCGCTCTTCCATTCTTCTCACTCGTTCCGTAACTGCCGGCTGAGATAATCCCACATTTTTGCCAAGTTCGGTCATGGACATTCTAGCTTGGCTTTGCAGATGAGAGAGGATTTGTTTATCAACGTGGTCCATCGTGATCGGCTCCTTTATATTTAAGCAATATACATAAAACTAACTTGATTTTTAATGTTACAAGGTTAATTTAACTTAGTCGGCTTATGTAAGCAAGCGAACAACATTTATATAATTAACTCATGATCGTAAAGCGGTCAACGCTTTAATGATGGAGAGAGGATGAAGGATGTTGAATAAAACACCAAAAACTATGCACAATTTAGCAAGGTTAATCGATGAAGTAACCGATCGTACCATTACGGACAAACGTTTGATCGGTACCGTCATTCAAGTGGCAATAGATGGTGCGCTTGTATATAGCAGAGCTGCGGGGCTGGCAGATCGCGAGCGCAAGCGCCCAATGGAGGAAAATGCATTGTTCCGGCTTGCCTCGGTTTCTAAGCCGATCGTATCAACGGCGGCTCTTGTTCTGGTGGCACAAGGCCAACTGAAACTCGACGATCATGTGGATCACTGGCTGCCTCTGTTTCAGCCGAAGCTGCAGGACGGTACTATTCCGGCTATTACGATTCGTCAGTTGATGACGCACACTGCGGGATTGACCTATCGTTTCTTTCAAGAAGAGAACGGTTCATATCATCATGCAGAGGTCTCAGATGGGATGGATCTTGTTGAGTGGACACTGGAGGAAAATTTGTATCGTATTGCCTCGACTCCACTCCTCTACACACCAGGAACAGAATGGAAGTATTCCATTGCAACAGATGTACTCGGTGCTGTGATAGAGAAAGTGACAGGGCTTTCGCTTGGCGAAGCCGTGCGCACATTAGTAACCGATCCTCTTGGTTTACGCGATACAGGCTTTGTGGCAAGCGACCCGGCCCGGCTGGCTGTCGCATATGCCAATGACGTTCCGGAGCCTAGACGGCTAGGCGACGCGGATCGTATTGCTTTCCTCGAGGGTACGGCCGGCTTCCGGCTTGATCCTCGCCGTGCGCTTGATCACACCGCCTTCCCATCTGGCGGTGCTGGCATGGTAGGCAGCGCAGGTGATTTTATGCGCCTGCTGGAAACGCTGCGTCAGGGCGGAGCGCCGCTGCTGCCGGAAGCGCTTGTGCGGGAACTGACGAAGAACCAGATCGGTGACTTGCCAATGGCCTATTGGCCAGGTCGCGGCTTCGGACTCGGCATCACGGTGCTGAAGGACCCCGTCGCAGCAAATACACCGGAATCACCAGGCACCTGGCGCATGGGTGGCACTTATGGACATTCGTGGTTCGTCGATCCTCAGCGCAAGCTAAGCGTAGTGGCATTTACTAATACGGCTTTAGAAGGCATGTCAGGACAATTCACGATTGATTTATGCCAAGCCGTGTATGACGGTATAAGTGGATAACGTATGGAACAGACAAGAACCTGCATGCGATATTAATCGGTTTAGGCGCTGTGTGCAGACCGTATGTGGAAGGAGTGGCCTATAGTGGCAGCACGAAAGATACGAGAATTGGATTCGAACAATAGATTTGCAAATCCATTGTTTTTTATTGCCCTTGGTTTGTTTGGTCTGTATACAATTGAATTTGGCATTGTGGGCGTTATTCCATTTGTTACGGAAAGATACCATGTCAGTACTTCAGAAGCGGGTATGCTTGTTGGCCTGTTTGCATTCGTCATAGCTCTCTTTGGGCCAGCTATGGTGCTTCTTCTTTCTTCGTTTAATCGCAAAAAGATAATGATCCTTTCTTTGCTAATATTTGCAGCAAGCAGTCTATGCTCAGCTTTTGCCACTCATTTTGGGACATTAATGGTGCTTCGGATCGTTCCTGCCATGTTCCATCCCGTGTATTTCTCACTGGCATTTGTAGCAGCGGTATCGCTGTATCCGAAGGGGCAGGCTGCACGAGCCTCGGCCAAAGCTTTTGTTGGTACGAGTATGGGCATGGTGCTAGGTGTGCCAATCACGACATATATGGCCGTGCAGGTTTCGTTTGAAGCCTCCTTTATATTTTGCGCCGTAGTGAACCTTGCTGCTGGCATCGGAATTGCGCTTATGCTTCCACAATCGCCTATGAGCGAGAAAGTATCTTATGGCAAGCAGCTTAGCATTCTCCGCAAAGTACCGCTTTGGTTAAACATAGGTGCAGCTACCTTTATATTTGCTGCGATGTTTTCGGTGTACAGTTATGCTGCTGAATACTTAGAGCAGGTATTTGGGATGAGTGGGGAAGAACTGAGTGTTATGCTGGTTGTATTTGGTGTCGGGGGTGTTGCGGGTAATTTGTTAGCAGGTAAATGGATCGGCTTAAATCGGGTGCGGACGGTAGTTCTCCATCCGATTGCACTGGCGGGGGCATTCCTATTCCTTTATGCAGCTAGTTCTGCTTTGATTCTCGTTATTTTGATCATGCTATTCTGGGGTGCTGCCCATACAAGCTCTCTGATTGTAACACAGATCTGGTTGACCTCAGAGGCACAGGAAGCACCGGAGTTTGCCACAGGATTGTATATTGCTTTTATTAATTTGGGCGTGTCGATCGGTTCAACTGCAGGTGGATGGTTTATTGCTATGGCAGGGGTGAGGGGGGCGATCTGGAGTGGATTCATCTTTATTGGACTGGCGCTCGCCTGTATTGTGATTAAGATTGTATGCTTTGACGCCAAAAAAATAACTGCTGATCGTCTTGTCAAAGACGGCGCAGTCTAATGTTTAATAGTTCAGATCACATCATATCCAAGTTGATATCTCAGTTGAATTTATGTTCATTAGTTGTATTAAAAACGCTTGGAAGATTTCCAAGCGTTTTTGGCTTATATGTTTCTAATTTCCAGCTTGCCTGTTGTAATTCCTTACAATCATACCATTTGTCCTTGTCATTCCTACCTTGTCATAATAAGGGACTACGTCATCGTCACAACATAGATCAATCATATATATGTCATCCAGTTCTTTTAGCATTCGAGTGACTAATTCCGTACCTATGCCTTTATTTTTGTACTCGGGTATAACTTCAAGGAATGGAATGTAAGCAGATAAAACTCCATCGCTTATCGCCGTAATAAATCCAACAACTTGATCTGTATGATCATCAATGGCAATAATGGCGTGGCTGCTGTTCTTTAACAATCTAAGATGGGTTTGCGGACTGGGAGGATTAGGCCAATCCACGAAAAAGCCCTTTAACATATCAGTAGAAATACCATCGAGTGAATTCTCATATCTCATCACATATCAGCTCCTAATAAATATGGGGTCATTAGGCAGTTGATACATATCAAAAGTAAAGTAACAAAGATAGGACCTCCAAATGTATGATACGTAATACTATGAGGTATTCAATTTCATTTCCCAAATTCCTTCTATTTCTGTTTATTATTTTAGGGAGGCTAGTTGATTGGAACAGTTAAGACTAGGTATCTCCTGTTATATCTAGCGTTCGATTATGATGAGAGGTTCAACCATTTGAAATGAAATAACTTGAAATACTCGTGTAACCTTTTGTGCCAAAGGTGGCACTATTATAGAGGACGAACGAAAGGAGGCGACAAAGGACGTGTTGCAGTGGATTGATGAGGCGCGACAAGGAAACAGGGCAGCATTTGAGCATGTCATGTCGCATTATTCCGCCATGGCTTATGCCATTGCTTATGATAAGCTGCGTGATTCGTACTTGGCGGAGGATGCGGTACAAGAAGCGTTTACGGAAGCATACCTTCATTTAGATAAATTACGAGAACCGGCTGCTTTTCCCGGATGGTTTAAGACAATCGTGATCCGTCAATGCCATCGTCAATGCCGAAAAAAGCGGCTCCAAGTACCGATTGATGACAACATTCAAGTGGCGGAGCAGGTGCCGGACGTAGCAGATATCGCAGAACAAAGAGCAATGCTGCAGCAATTGTATGCAGGTGTAGCGCAGTTATCATCTAACATGCGTATTGCCGTTCAGTTATTTTATTTTCATGGTTATTCGTTACAGGAAATATCCGTTTATTTGAATACACCTGCAGCTACGCTCAAGAAGAGATTGTTTGATGCGCGCAGCAAACTAAAAGGAACGCTGCCCATAGCTGATTTTGTGTCCGTATTTCATCATCTTTACGAAGGAGGAACCCGAATGCTTCATATTGTGAATGGAGATCACGTTGCAGAAACGCTGCGCCAAGGCGTCGTACAGGGAGATATTCTAGTCTGGAGGGAGGTGTATCCGGAAGGTCCTGTATTTGTGGATCCCACGACATATCCGAATCGCTCAGTGCGCGCGGGCTATTTAGAACAAGCGCTGGGAATTCCCAGATTGGAATTCATCCGCGGAAGTGAGGCACAGGAGAACCAATTGGCCAACTATCACAAGTATGATGAGATCGTGCTCTGGTTTGAGCATGATTTATTTGACCAGACGATGCTTTGCTACTTGCTGCATTGGTTTGCCAAAAGACCGCTCGGAAATACCAAGCTCAGCTTATTATGTATTGGGGCATATCCCGGTATTCAGCTCTTTAGGGGGTTGGGACAGCTGTCTGCTGATCAAATGAAAACCTTATCTGGTACTTGGCAAGCTATTGGCCAAGCAGAGTTGGAGACAGGCACGAAGGTATGGGAGGCGTATTGTTCATCTGAACCAGATCAGTTATACGCACTGCTTAAAGGGGAGCAGACGGCAGCGCTGCCCTTTGTGCGTGATGCATTTCGACTTCATTTATCACGGCTGCCATCCACCTTTAACGGCCTTGGCATCGTCGAGCAGACGACGCTGGAGTTGGTCCGCAGCGGTGTAAGCTCTCCCATGGATCTGTTCCAGCGAATAGGGAACACACTTCATGGGCTTGGATTGGGGGATCTGCAATATTGGCGGCACTTGGCAGGCTTGTCGCAAAGAGCACAACCGCTGCTGTATATCGAAGGGGGAGCTGGTCTTCCAGATTATAGGAACAATCCGCCATCCTTTCAACATTGTCAAGTGAAGTTAACCGAACTGGGTAAGGAAGTGCTGGCGGGGAAAAAGGATCGTGTACGCATAAATGGAATAGATGAATGGTATGGAGGCGTACATTTGCTCGGGTCAGATAGTCGTTGGCGCTGGGATGAGAAGCAGGGTAGGTTGGTAACGAGCTGGACAGGTGACTGAGGTTGGCCGAAGCACATCTATCGCAGCTCCTATTCACCAATTGAATTGGAACAGTAGAAGACGATTGCCGGTTCTAACTATAGATAAGTAGGATGACTGGCGTGTAACATAATGCCTGTTATTATCAGATTAAGGAGATTGTTTAATTTGCATCAATTAACAAAACAACTCAGTTTGTATCAAGAGATTACCGTGTGTGAAGCGAATCAATTATATGGTGAAATGGGTAAATTCAGATTCATGCAATTTTCGGATCATGCCGTTCAAGGCGCAATAGACCTTAAAGATCCCAAACGAATCGTGCTGGAATACCCACGAGCAATTATCCATTTGATGGAGTATAACCATCCGTCATTTGAAAGCTTGTTTATGATCGGACATGGAATCGGGACCATTCCTAGCTATTGGGCTGACAAACAAGTTACGGTTGTGGAATTGGATGAGAAGGTCTTGCAAATCAGTCGGGATTATTTTAATTACAATCAGACCAATGTTGTCATTGGGGATGGTCGCTCCATTCTGGGCAAGCAAGCACCCCATTCGTATGATTACATTGTTTTGGATGCTTTCACCAAAGAGGGAACACCGCATCATCTAACCACCTTGCAATTTTTTAATTTAACCAAAGAGAAGCTCCAGTCCAGTGGTGCGCTCATTATGAATCTGATGGGAAAAGCGAAGAAGGATAAATATATGGAGGCGATGCATACAACTTTGTGTGAAACGTATGCCTTCACGAAAGCATTCTTACTGCCAGGTGGGGGCGAGAATGAGATGCGAAACATTATAGTGATAGGCAGCGATCATAAGATTGACTATCTGCCGCATTCTATGGCGGGATTTGTAGAGATAGAGTTTGATCAAGGACATATCATAAGAGACAAAATATAATATCCCCCCTCCTTCTTCGTAAGTGAGTAAAGGATGTTGAATCACTGTATCCGGGAAGAATCATGGTGTTAATCACGCGACCGTTTCCCTTTATAGAGAGGGGACGGTTGTTTTTCTATGGCATAAATAGCTTTTTTGATTTTTACGAAACGGTGAAATACAAAGGAAATGCAAGGGAAACACGCTATTATATTAAAATGACATATAGACCAATGGTTAATTAATGTCATATAATGGATATAGAAGAGCGCCAATGTATTACACCGTGTGGCCAACCAATACAAGCGAAGGAAAGGTGATGCACATGAAGAAGACTCTTTCTATTCTTGTAAGCGCTGTTATGCTGTTAGGGATGACTCCATGGACTTCCTCTCAAGCCAATGCCGCCTCAGGTACGTACTTAGGCACGTACGATTTACGTGGTGACGGAACGATGCAGATGGTCTATCGGAACGGGGGACAACTTGAGATTGGTGATCATAGGGGAGGGACTCGTACCTACACATTTGGTAATACGGTGTGGGCGGTTGCTAAGGTAGAGGATACGGATGGCTTGCCAGGTAAAGAAATTATCGTAAAAGCCGGAGGGGATGCGGTCATCATTCATGATCGTGACAATCGTACAACGAAGTACCCAGTTGCCGGGAATCGGAGTTGGGCTGTTGTTAATACAGCGGAAACCAATAATCAGCCGGGTGCAGAGGTAGTGTTGAATATTGGCGACGCTGTACGTGTCATTACAGATAGAACCAGCTCAGTTCGGGACTATAAGATGCCTAATGTGACATGGGCATTAGCGAAGATAGCAGATACGAATGGTCAGCCAGGGGACGAATTTGTGTTGAATGCAGGCTCTAAGCTGATCATTATTAGTGATCTTACAGGAGCCACAAAACAATTTGAGACGAACAATGGAACTTGGGCGATTATCGATGCTGTGGATACAAACGGTCAGCCTGGGGCAGAAGTAATTCTGAACCTTGTAGACAGAATTCGAATTGTAGATGATCGAAGTGGTGCAACTCGCGATTACAGAATAGATTCCTTTGCTTGGACGGTTAAAGAGTTCGCGAATCTGGACGGCCAGCCTGGGCAGGAAATTATCATAAACGTAAACAACAAAGTGAAAGTCATAAACGATAGAACAGGATCTATTAGTAATATGTAAGCTATGGTCGAGGTTGATCAGTTTGAGCTTCGAACTGTGCAGCATAATATAATTAATGGAACAAAAAACGCTGATGTGCAATCGGCGTTTTTTGTTTAAAATCCAAAAAAAGTAGATAGGATGGTTTAATGTGGATCTGAAATAATGAGATGGTTTTTTCCTTAATATTTATACTGGCCTAAATTAAGCTCCAACATCTCCACTATCAATGTTTGTAACTGTGGAGGGGTGATGACCTTCACTTCGGGGCCATAGGAGAGCAGTCTCCGTGCCACAAATGGGAACTCATCTGGAGAAACTTGTCCACGCCATTCCTTGTGCTGAACGTGAGTAAATAGAGGATCTGAAACAGCAAGCCTTTCTCCAAAATCAGTAAACCGCAGTACCACTTCGACACTCTCCCTTTCATCATTTGAGATCAACCACTCTTTAAGTGTTGGCAGTTCATTATTAGATTGATCCAAAACGTTCAACTGCTTCATTCGATCTACCCGATAAAGCAATATTCGTTCCTGCTTTTTAGCAGGCATATACCAATATCCATTCTCATAATAAATGCCAAGGGGATACACACGAACCAACTTCATCCCGCTGCGCGCTGCATACATAAACTCAATAGCTGTCTTTTCTACTGCAGCACCTAATATTTGGGTTGTTAAGGGTTCGGTTTCTTGTTGTACAGAGTGATGCTGAAGGAACGTAATGTGCTGCCTCATACGAATAATCATATCTTGTACGTCACGAGGTAAGCTTACAAAATAATGCTCTGCTAACTGTGCACGGATCGATCCATATGGGAAATCGGGTACCTGTTCCAAGTATTCAAGCATCATATACAGACCAAGCGCTTCCTGCTGATTAAGTTGAAGAGGCGGCAATATTCTGTTCGGCAGAACACGGTACCCCCCATTTACCCCTACCTCGGTATAGAGAGGAACTCCGATCTGTTGTAAATAATCCAGATCACGCTGAATGGTACGTATTGAGACTTGGAAACGTTCAGCTAGTTCACGGGCCGTACATTTTTTCCTGGAATCTAATAACCGCATGATCATTAATCTTCGGTTATTCATTTACATCACCTAATTACGTCATTATTTGTCGTAGTTTAAATGTATCATAATGTATAGAAGGGAGCGATTAAAATATGAAAAAGAATAAAGTAGTGCTTTACATTGCCATGAGCTTGGATGGATACATTGCAAGACCAGATGGGTCTGTCGATTGGCTCAATGACATCGAGATGGACGGAGGAGACGGCGGCTATGGTGAGTTTTACAGCACAGTTGGAACTATTGTAATGGGGCGACTCACGTACGATGAAGTGCTAAAGCTAGCCGATGAATTTCCCTATGCCGACAAACCTTGTTATGTCCTGTCCAGAACTACACAGCCCCCTGCTCCGCACGTGACATTTACAGATGAAACGCTAGAAACTTTAATACCAAGGTTAAAAGCCGGATCAGAAGGGGATGTTTGGCTGGTAGGGGGAGGGCAGCTTGTTACTGCTTTTCTTGAAGCAAAACTACTAGACGAGCTCTGCATTACGATCATACCTAAAGTTCTTGGAGACGGCATTCCCTTATTCCCACAAGGAACTGTGCCTAGCACCTTCCGTTTAATGCAGATGCAGAAGATAGGCCAGATGGTTAGTCTAAGTTATTCAGCAAACGAGCAGTAGAACTAACTCAAAGCCCTGCTTGATTATTATGGTCATACCAAGCTGAATCTAATTATAAGAGGAGAAGGGATTTTCGTTATCGAAAGTCCCTTTTTGTTTGTCATGCAGTTTCTTATCTTGTATCCATATAGACTGCTTATTATAATTTTCCATAGGAGGTGGCATATGGACATTCAATATAACTTGGATCGAATAGCAGCTTTATTTCAGGAAGAACTTACGACTAACCTAGTAGGCATCTATTTACATGGTTCATTAGCGATGGGGTGTTACCATCCAGACAGCAGCGATATTGATTTTCTGGTTGTTGTAAAACAGAGTCTATCCGAAGCGTCCAAAAGACGAATCGTCAACATCGCTTTAATGCTGCATGAGGAAATAGGCAGTACACGCGGGATCGAATTTAGTGTAATTTTGGAAGATTATCTCAAGTCATTTGTGTATCCGACTCCTTTTGAATTACATTATTCGGACTCTCACCGCGAGCGATACATAACGGATGAGAGCTATTTGTGCGGAGGATATGAAGATAAGGACTTAGCGGCGCATATTACCGTAGCCTATTATCGGGGAATTGCATTATATGGCAAGCCGCTATCAGAGCTCTATGAGCCAATTGATCGTTCCTTTTATGTAGAAGCGATCCTATATGATATGGAAGAAGTAAGTCAAGGGATTTTGGATAATCCGGTATACTTTACACTTAATTTGTGCCGTATCGTGATGTATCTGTCAGAGGGAACCATCGCTTCAAAACGAGAGGGAGGCGAATGGGGTGTTAGTGCGCTGCCACATCCGTATCATTTATTAGTTCAGCAGTGTCTTGAGCACTATAATGAAGGTACGAGTGCCGATGCAAAGTACGATGTAGATGTGCTGCGAGAGTATAGAGATTACATGATGAGTAAGATTAGCGGGTTTCTGCCCACAGACTAACCAGCCATATAAGCTGACGTTGATTGGGTTGGAGTACTCTCTATAGTATAAGATCATACAATGGCCTGTTCTTATACATGAGGGCTAAGCAAGAATGGAAGTTGAAGACGTTTAGAGGCTAATAGGATGTTTTATTATGAATGTTATCGTTCTCTCTTCAAGCAGGTATTTGGTTAACCTGTGCCGAAAGAGGTAATATATCTTGCAAAAGGAGCAATTACGATGGATGAAATGACACTTCGAATGAAAACCCTAACAGAGGTTGACGGGGTTCCTGGACACGAAGGCGCAGTACATAACAAGATGCAGGAATATTTGTCACCACTTAGCGAAGAGCTGCTTAAGGATCGTCTAGGCAGCTTAGTTGGCAAAAAGACGGGACAGGAGCAAGGTCCTAAAGTACTTTTGGCCGGACATTTAGATGAAATAGGTTTTATGGTCACGCAAATTACACCTAAAGGCTTCTTACGTTTTATCCAATTGGGCGGCTGGTGGCCGCATAATGTATTGTCCCAGCGAGTGACTGTGAAGACGCGCAAAGGCGATCTCCTTGGTATTATCGGTTCGAAAGCACCGCATGTACTGGAGCCAGCTGAGCGCGAGAAAGTGATGAAGCTGAAGGATATGTACATCGATATCGGGGCAAAAGATGAAGCTGATGCCAAAGCGATGGGGGTTCGTCCGGGCGATTGGATCGTTCCGGTTAGTGAATTCACGACGATGCGCGATGGCGAGCTGTGGGTCGGCAAAGCGCTGGACAATCGAGCAGGTTGTGCCCTCGCAGTAGAAGTGCTGAAGCGCTTGCAGGATGAAGAGCATCCGAATATCGTTTACGCCGGAGCGACGGTACAAGAGGAAGTTGGCTGCCGAGGAGCAGGACCAGTAGCCAAGCTGGTTGAGCCGGATATTGCGTTTGCGTTAGATGTAGGCATTGCGTATGACACGCCGGGCAGCGAATCACAGCATATGACGTGTAATGTTGGAGATGGGCCGCTTGTGCTGTTGTTTGACGCGACGATGATTCCTCACACAGGATTGCGCGATCTTGTGATGGACACGGCAGAAGAGATTGGCATCAACGTGCAGGTAGATGCGCTTGCTGGCGGGGGAACGGATGCGGACAAGTTCCATACGAATGGAATTGGCTGTCCGTCACTTGTAGTAGGCTTTGCAACCCGATATATTCACAGCCACAATTCGATTATGTCAAAAGCGGACTTTGATCAAGCAGCTACTTTGTTAACTACTGTGATTAAGAAGTTAAATTGGGACAAAGTGAACGAGCTGATTGGGCGTTAGCAGCAAAGGGCATACCCAAGCATTTAATAGTAGAAAATATACAGAGGTTGGGCAGTTCATTATGAACTGCCTTTTTATTATGGCAAAATAATGAAATATTTTAGACGTAAATTGTGTCTATAAAAGAAAGGATAACCCTTATCGGCAGGTAATTGGCGCAGTACACTCGAATAGTTAAATATATATTTACAAATTTACCAAAATAATTAGGTTGGAGTGGGTTATGGAACGTAGAATTAAAGCGAGATCCCTATTGTTAATGGGATTATTTATTTTGGGATTTATTATTCTAATTTCAAGAATATTATGGTACCAAGTTATTAACGATGAGTTCTGGATGGATAAAGCGAGACAGACGTGGTCAACAGAGGCAGCATTAAAGGCTAAGAGAGGAACCATTTTGGATCGTAATGGCGTCATCCTGGCTGTCGATATCCCGGCTTACACGGTAGCTGTTAATCCGAAGCTTATTCAACAGCTCAAGGCGGATGCAACGATACGGGAACAGGGAATTGATATCGAGCGCGAGATTGTGTCTGGCTTGTCTGAACTGTTACACAAGTCTGAATCCGAATTGTATAAGCTCGTGTCAGCCCAAAATAAAAAAGGCATCTATTATGAACAGCGAGAAGTCAGAATTGAAGGCTATAAGATTGACCAAGCTCTGGGTGATCGCGTTAAGGCGCTAACCTCCGAACTGGGAAAGAAGACGGGAAAGAAGGAGGTTGGTATCTATTTAATAGATGAAGTGAAGCGCTTCTATCCTAAGGGGCGCTTGGCTTCCCATGTCCTTGGTTACATCAATATGGAAGGTAGAGCGGTTAGCGGAGTTGAGGAGTTCTATGACAGTGAACTGCATGGAACAGACGGTTGGCTGCAGTATGATAAGGACAGAACAGGCGTGAAGCTGCCCGCGTCCACTGAAGTGTATCGCCCGAAATTAGATGGCAAGGATATTTATTTGACGATCGATGCTCGTATTCAAACGATAATTATGGACTCGATGCGAGCGGTTTACCAAAAGTATAGACCACAGAGTATGACGACCATTGCGATGGACCCCCATACAGGGGATCTGCTGGGGATGGCGAATATGCCTGATTACGATCCGAATCGTTATTGGGAAACATCAGACATGGGCGCTTTTTATAATCATGCCATTAAGTCCAATTATGAGCCGGGCTCTACGTTTAAAATTATTACACTTGCTGCGGCTGTGCAGGAAGGTATATTTCAGCCAGAGGATCGGTTCCTATCCGGAAAAATATCGGCAGGTGGGGAAACGATTAAGGACATTAATCCAGAGGGTTGGGGAACGATTACCTATTTGGAGGGGCTAAAGCGGTCCAGCAACGTCGCATTTGTCAAACTAGGGTTTGAGAAACTAGGTAGTGATAAGTTATCTACCTATATTCATCAATTTGGATATGGTCAAGGGACCGGGATCCAGCTCCCAGGCGAGCTGGTTAAGCCAATTGTATACCAATACCCAGCTGATTATGCAGCCGCTTCTTACGGCCACGGCAAAGTGTGGATTACCCCCATCCAGCAGGCAGCGGGCATCTCCGCGGTTGCCAATGGTGGCAGGCTGATGAAGACAAATCTGCTGCATCAGATGATTGATCCATCCAACAAAGGGGTGAACCATGTCCCGCCAGTGGTTGTACGAGACGTGATCTCCCAGAAGACCGCCGCACAGGTAGGTCATTACTTGGAGCAGGTGGTGTCTGATCAGAAGCTGGGGACAGGCAAGCATGCATACATCGAAGGGTACCGGATCGCTGGAAAGACGGGGACGACGATTAAAGCAAGCGAAGGTAGATATGAAGGAGATAAGGACATGTTTTCCTTTATTGGATATGCGCCTGTCGATGAGCCCAAGCTGCTGCTCTATACAATCATTGATAATCCCCAACATACTGAGGGAGAAGGCAGTAGGATTACTTCGCTCATGTTTAGGGAGATGATGTTGAAGTCATTGCAGTATTTGCGGATAGCACCGGAGTTGTCTCAACAATCTCACAAGCTTCAAACAACGCTACCATTTCCAGTAGATAAAAAACAGCAGACAGCATCTATACATATACAGATACCAGTGAAGCCTAGTCGCAGTACGAATTGGATTGTGCCAAATCTTACAAGTAAGGGCGTAGATCCAGCGATCAAAGAGCTGAACAAGCTAGGTGCGAACACGCAAGTGCTGGGGGAAGGATCAAGCGTTGTATCCCAGTATCCGCAGTCGGGTGAAAGTTATAAGGGAGATACCATCTATTTATTAACGGAGCAAGCAGCAGATATCAGGCTCCCAACGATGAAAGGAAAGTCGCTCCGCGATGTGCTGCAAGTATGTTCGGTGTTGGATTATCACTGCAAGATGGAAGGCGAAGGGTATGTGGTAAGTCAGACGGAGCAATCGAAGGACAGCGGACGTAATGCGTCATTTGTACTGGAGCCAAGAGGTATTCAATCCAAGATGCCACTATCGCGTTAAAGCTTTTATGTTATGGTTCAATTTGAAGAATAGATGGAATGAAGAAGAGAAAAAGCTCACCAGATTAGATCAGAGTAGAAAGAAAAACAGAAAGCGGAAGCAGCAGTGCGACGGGCACAGCAAGCTGCGGCGCGTGAGAAAGAGGAGCAAAGGCGCAAAAACGAAGCCAAGAAAACGAATAAAAATCGTAAGAAGGTACCTACGTCAAATACATATGATTATGATGATATGGATGATTAATAAATAATAAACGTCATAAAATAACGTAGTATTTATATAATGTTTCAAATAAAAAGGGTCGCCATAGAGGCGGCCCTTTTTGGTATGGAGTATGCATACTGTCATTCTATACTGCTATTCTAGGCAACCATGCTTCACATCGAGATGATCAATTATTACAGATGGTTGGATATAGACAATTAATTTGATGATCGTGGGTTGGGGTTAAGACGAGCTGGAATGACGATTATCAAACGCTTGCTTCAAATGATAACGAAGCTTGGCACATGCAAGCTTCAGCGGATAGTCTGCTGTCTTGCATAGGATACCAAAGGGAACTGTGATCGGATAATCCTTCATCTTCCGTGCGACGGATCGTGAGCCATCTGAAGTTGCCATGCTTTCAGGCACCAAAGCAATGCCAAGTCCACTCTCCACGTAAGATTTAAGGGCGGACATGCTGCTAATATCCAGTGTGTCTACCTGATGGCCGCACATCTCACGTAGCGCAAGCTCGATTCGCTGGCGGTAGGTGCATGTTTTGGAGGTTAGCAGGATGCGATGGTTCCGTATATCACCAAAAGAGATGGACGTTTGCGCAGCCAAAGGATGATCCTCGGGTATGAGGTATACCAGATTCTCTGTAAATATCGGCTCGAAGTATAAATCACTGCCGATAGCTGGAGCCGAACAGATGGCCATATCCAGCTCCCCTTTTATGATACGTTTGGCTAAGACAGGTGAGTTGGCAATATCCACGGATAACTTAATCCTCGGATAGGTCTCCAGAAAAGAGTATAGGATATCAGGCAGTTGATAACTTGCAATCGGCTCCACCGCTCCTAACCGAATGCTGCCAGCCTCACCTAACAGCATGTCTGACATGTTGGCTTGCAGATGCTCCACATCCCGTACAATATGTGCGCTTTGCTCATGAAATAAGCGGCCCGCCTCCGTTAATTGAAAGACCCTACCGCGTTCGATCAACTGGACACCCAACTCGGCCTCGAGCTTTTGCATTTGCATCGTCACAGTGGACTGGGCGTAGTTCAGTTCCTCGGCTGCACGATTAAAGCCACCTAAGGAGACAATTTTATGAAATGTGTTTAATGATTTGAGATCCATCTTTGACCTCCTTAGTTCAAATAAATTGAATTTGTAGTTCGTTTAATTCAATTATACAAAATTGATGTGCGGTTATACAATAACATCATCAACAGAAGCACAACGATCAGGGGAGCGTACAGGAGCACAACAAATAGAGCAGTGTAAAGAAACAGCACAACTCGTGCTGGAGTAATGCTGCATCGTATAGTAGGAGGGGAATCAAATGCCGTTTGTCCGTATTGATCTCATCAAAGGTAAAGAAGCGGAAGAGTTACTTATAATCAGTCAGGCCGTTCACCTTGCATTAACCGAAACGATTGATGTACCTATGGACGATTATTTTCAAGTGATCACGCAGCATGAAGCACATGAATTCAACTATGACCCTCAGTACATGAATATCTGCCGAACGAATGAATTGCTGTATATACAGATTACGTTAAAAGAGGGACGTTCTCTGGCGAAGAAAAAGGCTTTGTATGCACGAATGGCGGAGCTGTTACAGGAGCGAGCAGGAATAAGGCCAGCGGATGTGATGATTATTTTGCTGGAGAATACGGTAGAGAATTGGTCGTTCGGCAATGGAATTGCGCAGTTAGCACCTGAAAAATAACGACTGAGGAGAAGTGGAAACCTCGCAACACAACTGAATCGGAAAGGTATGTTATCGGTGTTTGTACGCTATTGTATGCTATCCGTGCAGGATAATCAGACTGATTTGAATTTGGAGACAAAGCTAGATTGGATCATAAAAATAGATAAATATGTGACCGGGAGATTGGAGCGATAAAAATGGAGTTAAGAGATAAAGTTGCCCTGGTAACGGGTGGAGGTACCGGAATAGGACGAGCAACAAGTCTGGCGCTGGCTGAGCGGGGGGCAATTGTCATTGTCAATTATTCACGCTCGGAAGCAGCTGCGTTGGATACGGTTCGTTTAATCGAGAGCAATGGCGGACAAGCATATGCATTTCAAGCAGATGTGTCCAAGGATGAAGAAGTACGAGCGATGGTCCGGAAGGTTGTTGAGTGCTGCGGCACGGTAGATCTGCTTGTGAACAATGCGAGTATTACACGTCACATCCCGATGGATGACCTGGAGGCGGCTACTGATGACATCTGGGATGAGCTTTATGATGTAAATGTGAAGGGGATGTTCCACTGTGCGCGAGCCGTTGCTCCCTTAATGAAGGCCAGTGGACAGGGGGCTATTGTAAACATTGGTAGTATAGCGGGGCTGACTGGCGCGGGCTCATCGCTGCCTTATGCGGTATCCAAAGCAGCAGTGCATGGGCTGACCAAGTCATTGGCTCGGGCGCTAGCTCCGGACATTAGAGTGTGCAGTATTGCGCCTGGGGCTGTAGCCACCCGCTGGTGGGAAGGAAGGGAAGCACAGATGCAGCGGCTCATTCCACAACTGCTGCTGCGGCGTATCTCGACTCCGGAGGATGTCGCCAAGCTGGTCTGCGCAACGCTAGAGCAGGAAGCACTGACAGGTCAGGTGATAACGATAGATAGTGGGCAGACGATGTGAGTAGTTGGGTTTAGGTACGTAAAGATGGGTTTTTTGAAGCTGACAAGGGGATAAGTAAGTAGTCCCTTGCCAGCTTTTTATTTTCTTAAATAGTCACACTTTATTGATTTTATTACATTAATAATTATCCTCCTAAAAATGGATTTGGAGTATAGTGTAGGAAAGAGATTATGGGGAGGATAAGGTGTTTATGGGTCACAGGATGTGTAAAGTAACAGCTTTTCTAGTAATAGTTATGATCTTAATAGGAAATGTTGCTGGACAAGTACAAGCAGAAGAAGTGTCAAAACCTTATGTAGAACGTATCAATGGAGACTTTGAGAAAGATGCAAATGTGAATCGTCTTCCTGATTTTTGGGAATTACATTGGAGAAATGGCACGAGCTTAAACCCTGCTGCCTTAATGGCCCCTTATGAACCTGTCAGCGGTAAATTCCATCTGCGTCTCTACAATGGCACTGGCGATACAACCGCAGCACAGTATGTCTTGTCCGATCGGATTGCTGTTATCGGAGGAAACGCATATGAGTTAAAAGCACAGTTAAGATATACGCTGCCGGTTGGCCTGGCGCAAATTTGTATAATCCAGATGGATAGTCAGGGCAACAATATTGGTGAAATTCAATATGTTTATAACAAAGGAGCATGGAAGTGGGAAAGTACAAATAATAGATTTGTACTTCATCCAGAGACAACATCCGTGCGCCTTCGATTTGGAGTAGGTTGGGAAGAGGGGGCTTACTTGGATGTAGATCAGGTTGAATTTAAGCCTCTAAATGTGTATGGAGAATTTGAAGAAGACGATAATCACAATAATTTGCCAGACTTTTGGGAGTTGAATTGGCGTAATGGAACTAGTGACCAACCGCTTGCGACGTTAGCCCCATACGAACCTATTGCAGGAAAATACCATTATCGACTGTATAGTGGAGTGAAAGATGCTGCTTCTTACCAGTATGGTGTGTCTGAATCCATCCCGGTTATCAGTGGGGCTACGTATGAGTTGAGTGCCTATATGCGTTACGCGATGTCACATGGAAGAGTAGAAATGAGTGTGATTCAAAAAAATAAGCAGGGTCAAGGCATTGACGAAGTTCATCATGTTTATCAGCATCAAAGCTGGCAATGGAGAGAAGCTCGCGAGTACGTTGTGATTCATCCTCAAGCGGTGAGCGTAGAATTGCGATTTGGTGTTGGTGGACAAGAAGGGTCTTTTCTAGACCTCGATAACGTTAAGTTCAATTTTATGAATGCGACAGGGAATACTAAATTTGCAAAATATTCATATAACAACAAGGGTCAATTAACAATAGTCACGTATCCGAATGGTAAAACGGTCAAATACATATATGATGACAATGGTAATCTTGTGGGCAAACAATAAGATTTTATTGTTTAATAGAGAGCTGATTCTATTCTTAATAGAGTCAGCCTTTTTTATGGGAAATGACAAATTTATCAAGGACAAGGTTTATGATTATGAATACTATTAAATATGATCATATAATTGTATATGTGTTTCAAATAGCATTGAAGGCAAAGCACATTTGAATGAATATGTGGGAGGGAAATAGATGCCCTTATTTTTAAATTTGGAAAGAAAGAATGTTTTATCCATTTGTTTTCTATTTATTATGATGTTTATTTTTCAGCACACTGTTGAAGCTAAGGGGGATGTAGAACAAAATTCAAAGATTATAGATATAGGTTTAAAAAGCGGCCAACTAAAGTGGAATATGATGGATCCAAGTATTGGTCATCAAATTGGCAGAGCAGTAGGAGATGGCTGGTTGGCCAATCCAGACCAAGATAAACGGGGTTATTTGAGTTATGGACCTTACGTAAGTGATCAAAATTTAGGGGAATGGGTCACATCGTGGTCATTAAAAACTGATGCTAAATTGCAAGATAACAAAGAAGTGGCAAGGCTGGAGGTTTATGATCCTGATACATTAGAAATCTTAGCATTTCAAGATATAGGAACCTATCAATTTAAAAGTAGCAGCATGTATCAAGATTTTCACCTGAAATTTACAAAGAGTAAGTTGGACCAACGGTTAGAATTTAGAGTGTATTGGTATGGTGATGTTCCATTACAAATAAATAGTATAACAACTAATCAGATAACGAAAATTCATGCTTTGAAACAATGGAAAATGACTGATGATGGAATAGGTCATAATACAGGGAAAGTGGATGGAGCTAACTGGTCAGCAAATCCACCACAAGATAAAGCAGGTTACTTGAGTTATGGCCCATATGTGAGAGATTTAGCTATAGGAAATTGGGAAACAAACTGGTCTTTAATGATAGACAACACAACAGTTGATAACGCAAAAGTGGCGCGGTTAGAAATATACGATTTCGATGAGAAGCAGATTATATCTTCGCGTGAAATAACTAGGCAGCAATTTTTTCAACCTAATACGACTCAAAGCTTTGCTTTAAAGTTTTTTAATATTAACCCCAATCATCGGTTGGAGTTCAGAGTGTATTGGTATGGTGGAGTTCACCTAACTGAAAAGGGCATATTTACAATGAAGACGAAGGCAGTTGATTATGAGAAAAGCTGGCGGATGGATGATTCCTCAGTCGGACATAGAATTGGGAGAATTGAAGGTGGAGGTTGGGCTGCTAACACAGAAAAAGATAAAGAAGGATATTTAAGTTATGGTCCTTACGTTAAGGATTTATCTGCAGGTACATGGGAAGTTAGTTGGCCTCTTATGATAGACAACAATTCAGCAGATAACGCTAAGGTAGCTAGACTTGAGGTGTTTGATTTTGATACTGGCGAAATATTATCGTTCCGTGAAATCACTAGACAGCAGTTTGAACGTCCTATGCAGTATAAAAATTATAATCTAAACTTTCTACACACAGATACTAGCCATAGACTAGAATTTCGCGTGTATTGGTACGGGAATGCTTACATTAAAATGAGTGATATTCAATTAAAGGACATTGACCCCAGTCTAGCAGGGAAAGTATGGAATATGTTTGATCCAATAATCAGTCATCAATCAGGTAAGGTCAATGATGAAATGTGGGTAGTCAATTCTGATCAAGATAAGCCAGGCTATATTAGTTACGGTCCGTATGAGAAAAAACTGGATGAGGGAACTTGGATTGCAACCTGGTCGATGAGATTGGCGAGCTCTTCAATCAATAATGATAATATCGTAAAGATTGAAGTATATGATTCTACAACAGGTGAAATTCTTGGATTTGAAAATATAAGTAGTCAGAAGTTTATAAATAACGATACTTTTCATAACTTTACTCTCCAATTTAGGAACATGAAACAAGGACATGCATTAGAGTTTAGAGCGTTTTGGTATGGGAACGGTGCTGTTCAACTAAAAAATGTAAAAGTTAATCGTGCCAGGATCGTAGACGAGTTTATATATGACGAAAATGGACGCTTAACTCAATGGAGTGAGTCCAAAGGTAAACAAAAACATTTTCAGTATGATACCAATGGAAACTTGTTAAGGACTATGGTTATTGACGAGTAAAGACGATTTATCAATCTACTTGATTTAACGTAATTGAAGTAAGTATGGAGCATATGTAGTGTCACTTGTCTAATTTCTTAAGTAGCCTAATAAAAAAGGGGAAAAATTTAAAATGAGAAAGATATCATGGATCCTAATCGTGGCACTTTGCTTGGAGATATTGTCACCTGGCATTCTAAGCATGCAGCAGTCGGTCAAGGCATTGGAAGGACAGCAGCAGGGAGCGCTGCTGACAATTGATAGCGTAGCAGCGAAATACAAGGTGTCACCGTCGAGCATTATTGAAATGCTGAATGCTGGTTACACCTTAAAGGATATATCTGCTGCACTGGACAAAAATGCAGACGTTTCGAAATTATTCGAAACGCTAAATATGTTATTTCCGGGTAAAGGGAAGCCGTATGAGCCGCCGACAGTCACGGATGTTACTTACCATTTAAAGGATTTACCTCAAGAACAACTGAATAGCATTGATAGTGTGCTAGAAGCAGTTTATGGTAATCAATCTGTAACGGATTCCGTGTATAGACGGTCTAAAAGAAGTGCTAGCAGTGAGTATGACAAATTAGGTTTAATAAATCAACATGTGAAGTTGGATCAAGCCCCATATAGTGTGAGCACTGGTGTTGAACATATATCAACACAAGATGGATCGTTGAACATGAGAGCAGCGGATATAGGTTTGCCAGGGCGCAATGGCCTTTCCTTTAACCTGACGCGTTCTTATAATAGTAACGCAGCGGAATTTTACGAGAAAAGTATTAAACAATCGCCTATGTTTGTTGCTGATTTTAATGTTGTTTTTAAGGTGAAGGTTAAGGTATTAATTCCTGGAAGTAATCCTCAGTTTCTGGATGGGGGGGAGTTCTACACACAATACTCCCAAAATATTCCTGGTCAATTTAACTATGCTGGACAATGGCTTGTTGCACCTGGCAGGTTACGTACGACAGATATGGGATTTAAACAGGTCAATGAAACATTACAGAGAGCCTATCCTGATCAAAATGCAGTAGCAGGTACTAACAGTGTACGTGTTGGTGAATATATTCATATTCTAGAGTTATATCCTACTTCCTCATTTTTTCTTAATAGCTATGATCTGTTAACCATTTATGCTTATGAATCTGCAACCAAGCCTAACGTAATGGATCAACGAGTGCAATTGGGAAAAGGATGGTCTTGGGATGTTCCATATGTGATGTTAGGAGACCAGATTCAGTATGTATCGCTACCTAGTGGTGCTGGTGTATACAAGGTTGGAGCTAATAATTACTTAGAGAATTATCCATTTAAGGACGTTACGTTTTTTAGAGATAATACGAAGACATTTGACGGTGTGACCACGGAATTCGTGTTAAAGTACAAGAGCGGAATGACGTACTATTTTTCAAATAAAGGGTATTTGATTCGTCAAGAAGATGGATACGGTAACTTCCTTAAATATGTGTATGAACAATATGGAACGGAATATGTTCTGAAGCAAGTGAGTGACCCGATTGGGAACAACCTCACTTTAGCCTACTCATGGAATCAAATTATAGCTTCTAATGGTACAGATAAGGTTATTTATCAACTCGGAAGCATTCCTGGCGCAGACCTGAGATATTTACAGTCGGTTACAGATGTATCAGGTAAGTCAACCCATTACACGTATCAGTTTGCAGAATCGAAATTTACGGTTATGGGAAATCAAAATCCTGATGTGCGCAACGATTTCGCGCTTATTAATGGAATACATCACCCGACAGGAGCAAAAACACTGTTTACATATGATTCACTAGTACGTAGTCCTAGTAGTGGGACAACGCAAATTCAATATCGAATCGTTGAGCGTAAAGATTTGACAGAATATGCAGATGGTCGTGTTGTAGACAGCAATAAAAATACGTTTCGATATGAATCGGATCCTTATGCATATGCGGGAAGTCACCAATATCAAGCGATAGTATCTAATGGTGAACTGACCACAACGTTTAAATATAAGAAAGTAAATGATAGTGGTGATAATAAATTTTACAATTTAGAAACGATTCAGGACGGAGGAGCTACGCAACAGATTACGCAGCAAGCTTATGACGAAAACAGTGGCAACCCATACCCGATCCAGATCGTGACCAAGAAGCGGAGCGGAGGCGCTGAAAGTCCAACCCTGTCAGTCAATCGCCAATATGACCGCGATGGCAACATCACGAACGAGACCAACAGCATGGGGGCTAGCACCGTCACGACTTACGACCCAACCTTTGCCTTGCCGCAAACAGTAACGACCAAGTTCGATGCGAGCCAGCAGTCCGTGACCCGTTATGTACGGAACGGGCAAGGTTCAGTGATCGATTCAAAGACGTATGCCAATGTGGAAGGTGGCCCGCTGCTGCGTCACACGAACTTTGAGTATGACGGCTTTGGCAATGTGATGAAGGTGATCGCCAATAATAACGATAAGGCGACGGTATTCCGATACCAGTATGGGCCGGAGTATCACCATGCGTTCCTCACGCAGCAGGATGTGGAAGTGACCAATGCCGATGGGCAGAAAAGCGTAGTAGTGGAGAAAGCGCAGTACGATCCGTTGACTGGGCGATTGCTTGCGTACACGGATGGGCTTAATCAGACCACGTCGTACACCTACGATCGCCTAGGTCGAACAACATCTGTCACAATGCCGAATCAAGCGCAGGCCAGCTATGTGTACAACGACAGCACCAACCACATCATAGCTAAAAATACGTTAGGTGAAGTCCAACAGGTTTGGTTTGATCCACTGGGTCGCAAACTGAAAGAGACTCAAGGCTTGGGCGAAGTAAAGTATGGTTATGATGAGCTCACAAGTCGTCTGCTGTGGCAGGACGATGCTTATGGAAATCGGACATGGTACAGTTATGATGCCTTTGGTCGCATCAAGCAGACAACATATGCGGATCAGACGGCATCCAAGGTGGAGTATGACGATGTCGGTTCAACCGTAACAACTATCGATGCGGAACAGAATAGAACACGCTCCACAACTGATATACTCGGTCGTGAACTGATGGTCGAATCCTTGCAGAATAAGCAGAACTATGTGCCGATTCAGAAGAAAGAGTACAACTTGGCGGGAGCTGTTGTAGCCTCTACGGATGGAAATGGGAACCGAACGACATACAAGTATGATACGTTAGGTCAACTGCTAGCTGTTGTGGACGCAGACAACCAGCAGACTAGCTACCAGTACGATATGCTCGGGAACTTGATGACAACAACCTATGGCAACCAGCAAAGTACCAAGAAAGAGTTCGATGAATTGGGACAAGTCATTAAGAGTATTAATGGCACGGGCCAAGTACAGAAGTTCTATTACGATGCCAACAGCAACCCGGTGCGTTCCATTGATCGCAGCGGAGTGGCGACGGATAACCGTTTTAACAATATGAATCAACTGGTGCAGACGGTAACAGGGAATGACAATGTGCAATACGCGTATGATACCGAAGGCAGACGCCTGAGCATGACGGACCATCGCGGCACAACAAGCTATAAATATCAGCCGATATCTGGATTCCTGACGGAGATTCAATACCCGGATGGCGTACGGTTGACGAATAGCTATGATTTGAACAAACAGACAGGTTATGAGCTTCAGGCTTCACAGACCAACGTAAAAGTAGATGCAGGCTACGACAACATGAACCGGTTGAAAACGTTAGGCGTAACGAGCGGCGGTTCCGCTGCCAACACGTTTGGCTACGATTATCTCAGCAACGGGCAGTTAGCGCAGCAAAGCTATGGCACGGCTTTTGTATCACAGTTGCAGTATACCGATGTGAAGCTGTCCCAATTAGCGTATACGAGAAATAACGCTGCGATGAATACGTTCCAGTACGGTTATGATGCCAATAGCAACATTACAAGTCGGAACGAGAATAATAGGGGATCAAGCTTTACATACACACCGTTGAACCAGATCAAGACGTCCAGTGAATTCGACGAACGTTATTCCTACGATGCACGTTACAATCGATTAACGCTGGAAAGCTCCCGTGAGCTGCCAACTCAAGAAGCGCAGTACGAATATGATGTGAAGAATCGGCTTGTAAAGGCGACAGGGACTCACAATCCAGTCACGTATTCTTACACTGGAGAGGGCCTGCTGTACGAACGGACGGAGAATCAGACCAAGACCCGTTATTACTATGATGCGAAGAGCTTATTGTTGGCGGAAGCATCAGTTGGTGCGGACGGCAAGGCCCAGATGAAGTACGTATATATCCATGATTTGAACGGCAAGTTAGTCGGACGTCAGGATGCTGCCAACGGTAAAATGCAATATTACCAACTAAACGGGCATGGTGATGTGGTCGCGTTGGTAGACGAGCAAGGGCAGAAACTGAATGAATATCGCTATGACATTTGGGGTCAGCCGCTCGAAGAGAAAGAGAGTGTACCGAATATCTTGAAGTACTCAGGTGAGTACTGGGATAAGACAACGGGACTCCAGTATTTGAGAGCCAGATGGTACGACCCAAGCATGGGGCGGTTTATTAATGAGGATACGTATGAAGGAACGTTAGAAAGCCCACTTAGCCAGAATCTGTATACTTATGTTCTGAATAGTCCTTTAAACTATATAGATCCTTCAGGAAATTATTGTGTTTCCCCTAACGGTAAATATGCTCATGCTGGTTTATGTAGTAATGCCTCCAATAGCGATTACTACATGGATGATGTAATGATAATGAAAAATATGCCTTATATCAATAATGGTATTATTATGGGTGAATACAGTGAAGGTGGGGGTTCGTTAAGCCTACGTTCAAAAAGTAACAGAGTAAATGCTGTTTTTTGGGATACTATGTCACGTGATGACTATCGTGAATTTGTTACGGCTATGCCGCTAGCTGCAGGTGTTTGGACTCCTGGTATTCCAAGTGGTGGAATAAAGGGAAGTAAACCAAATTCGATAAAGGGAAATAAGGGTTTTAATAATAATGGTTGTAACTGTTTCACTGCTGGAACAAAGGTTCTTACAGATGAGGGTGAGAAAAATATCGAAGACATTACAGTCGGAGATATGGTTCTTGCCAAGGATGAGAATAATCCTGATGGGAAAACAGAGTATAAGGAAGTAACAGGTTTATTCCGCAACCAACGCGATGATATTATTAAATTACATGTTAGAGAGCAAATCATCGAGACGACAGATAATCATCCGTTCTGGGTTGAGAGTAAAGGGTGGGTCTTCGCAGATGAACTTCAAGTAGGGGACAAACTCCAAAAGTCTGACGGAAGTAATCTGACAATTGATAAGGTTGAGTTCGTAAAGTTGGATGAACCAGTAACGGTTTACAACTTTACGGTTTCTGGCTACCATACTTATTATGTTACAAATTTAGGGGTTTGGGTTCATAATACAGATTGTAAGATTGTTGATGTCAGTAAATATAAGAAATGGGACAGTGTCGGGTCGCAAAAAGGCTGGTTAAAAGAAAAGGGATTTAAAGAAGGGAAACAATATAGAACTGATATTTTAAAGACGGACATATCTGATAGAAATGGTAATAAGATTGGGGAGATTCATTACTTCCAAAAGGATTTCAATGACCCAGATAAATATGTCCCAACTCATTTTCAATATATTGACCCTAAGACAGGTAAAACCACATCACAACATTATTACTTTGAATGAGTAGGTGAGTAATATGGAAATCAGTTTTAAGCCATCTTATGGTGTGATTAAGCATAGCATGGCAACTGAGACTGTTGCTGAATTAGTAAGTTTATTGATAGAAGAAGATTCGATGCTTCTTTTTTCCTTTTATGAAAGAAATATGCACCTATTTGATGAAAGTATACAGAAGTTTATCTTAGATAGATGTGTATTTGTAAACTCCGAATGGATTTTGCCATGGAGCGAATCGATAGCACATTGGGATGAACCAAATAGGACACCACCGAATATAATATGGTTTTGGGCAACGCAAATAGAGGATATAATTAAAGCAATTGAAATTGATAACCTATTTAGATGTATTGTCGTCAAGCGAGGTGAAGAGTTTAAAGATTATTCAAATGTTCTATTCCATCAAGAATATTATTCTTGTGTTGACGAAGAGGACTATGAATATTATTTAGGATTTACAAACAAGGAAGTATTTTTTACTAATTCCTTACATGATATTAAAATGAAGTTTGAGGTAAGATTAATAGACTAGTTAAATTGAACTGACCTTGGGGGCTGAATCCTTAAGGTCTTTCTTTTATCCCCACACCCAGTGCCGAACGAATCGAAAGGCTTCGCAGAAGGTATCTTAAACCTCGTCAACTCCGAATTTTTAAATAATCCAAATGAACAGCAGTGAAGCTGCTGGGGGAAATGAAGATCTCGCAACTCAAAGGATACGTGATCCGATTGTTTGAGTGGCTTATAACATATATTTTATATTACTCTGAAATTATAGAGGTAGTTGGGGAGATGTATATTGGGTGAAGACCAAACATACTGGTAACATGCCAGTTATAAAATTGTCTACAACATTAAAGTGAATGATTTCCACATATACTTTGTTTACAATCTTAGTATTTGGACGCATAATGCATATGGCGATAAGAAACTGTCAAACCCAAATCCTATACCTTCGATTATTAGGAATCAATATGAAAAAATAATTTACGGCAGATGAGGGACACCTAGAACAGTCCCGCAAACGGGTCGGCAACATATTTCAAGGTAGAGAAGGACGGGGTGAACCATGGTTGTATTCATTAGAATTTGATGTCCTAGATTCTTATTTGTCTCGCCAAACACTGGGTATCAGCACTATAAACACAAAAACAGACTGTATCTATGTGCTTCACAACTATTGAGGAAATAGGTTTCAACCTAAAACCAATAACTCTTGATTCTGACGTGTGTTGGATTGAGAAGACCTCATCATATGACGCAATACAATCATGAGTTTTTATTAGGTTACACAATTCGTTTCACGCGAGCTTTTTCCACAGCTTCTTCACAGTCCTACGCCTACAATATCAAGTAAATTGAAGAGATAGTTCTGTACTGTACCCGCCGACTAGTGCATCTTCTGCGCAACCACCTTATTAAGCAGTGCTTTACGCAGATCTTCTGTTCTGCATTGCAGTACATCCAGTTCTCGCCCAAGTAACTCATAAGGGTTGTAAGCAGTCTCATCTACTAGATCACTTAAGAATGGGCAGTTTGAAATGAGTTGACATTTATCTCGAAAACATATATCTTTAAATCAAGATAATAATCAAAAACAGCTAAGTATTCCTTTATTCATTATTCAAATCATAAGTTTAGGTCAACATATAATCAGGAGGATGATCCATTATGGAATTAAAAGGACTTCATCACGTATCGGCATTAACGGCAAATGCAGCAGCAAACTTTGAATTTTACACGCAAGTCATGGGCATGCGCCTGGTCAAAAAGACTGTCAATCAGGACGATACGTCCGTCTATCATCTATTCTACGGTGATGATCAGGCAAATCCGGGTACGGAACTCACGTTTTTTGAGATTCCGAACGCTGGGAGAAACCGGGACGGGGTAGATAGCATCTCGGGAACTTCACTTCGTGTTGCCAGTGACCAAGCTTTGGCATACTGGAAGCAGCGTCTGGAGCAGTATGAAGTTGAGCATGAAGAGATTAAGCAGCGGTTCGGTCGAGCGACACTCGCGCTTCGAGATCGAGAAGGCATGCGTCTCATTCTCGTTTCTGACGAGAAGAATACGGGGGTAGCTGGCGGAATACCTTGGGCAGGCAGTTCCATCCCGCAAGAGTACGGTATTGTTGGATTAGGCCCGGTGCATCTTACGGTGCGGGAGCCGGAAGCGACCGCCTATGTGCTTACCGAGATTATGAGGTTCCGGCTCAAGGGAACTTATCCTGCACTAGTAGAAGGCCAGCCAGACATTCAGGTGTATGAGACTGGGCAGGGTGGCACAGGAGCAGAGGTTCATATCGAGCCGCGAACAGACCTCGCTGAAGAGCGCCTTGGACGAGGCGGCGTTCACCACGTAGCTTTTCGGGTGGATAATGAGGCGGAACTGCGCAAATGGGTAGACCGTATTCAAGAAATGCGCTTGCCAAGCTCCGGCTTCGTAGATCGTTATTACTTCGGAGCGTTATATTTCCGCGAGCCAAATGGTATTTTGTTTGAGCTGTCGACGGATGGTCCGGGATTTGATGTTGACGAGGATATGCTGCATCTAGGAGAGAAGCTGGCACTGCCACCGTTTCTGGAGGAGAAACGAGAACAGATCGAAGCGAAGTTAAAACCATTGGTTACGACATAAATAAAACGGAACGAAAAAAGTGGAGAGCAAACAGTCCTAGTAAGCTTGAAAGATTAGCTTAAGTTAACAATGAAACAGGAGGGTATCCCGTCCGTCGGAGATACCCTCCTGTTTCTGTTCGTACTTACAGGTACACAATTACCTCGCTCTTCAGCCTTATTTTTGTACATCCAAAGCACATCATCGCACGCAAGCATACATGCAAGGAGTGCATTCACGAGAGTCACAATGCTCGCCTGAATGTGCCGTCTAGGTGTACTTTACTGCACGATTGAAGCGATAGCGCCAATTACTTTGCAACTTCCGTCGCTTGCTTTGCTTTCCCTTGATCGATGGCAATCGTTCCTTTCAAACAGGCGGAATTGTCTCCAGATTTGTCTACGCCAATTGTGTACTTGCTTAATAACGATGCCGTTAAGCCAGAACAGAAAGGGCCGCGAGCGATCATAGCTCGGCAGAGCCTTCCACAGTTGGCAGTATATCTCGCTGACGATATCGTTAACGTCTTCCTTATTTGATACTAGAGCTGCCACAGTACCATAAACCTTATGCTTGGTCTGACTATAAATAAAGTCAAAAGCGGATAGATCACCATCTAGTAAGCGATCCAGCCATATATGGAGTTGCTGATCATTCATTTGAGGGCCCCCTGAATTTGTATACACGATGTATTGGCTCGCTAGATTCAAATGGTTCACTTTTTTAATCATTTATTTTAAAGGATGACAAGATAAAGATAAAATTGCGACTCATCGTATGTTGTATTAGCCATAACAATGATTTCACAATAACCAGCACAAAAGCACCTGTGAGACAGGTTGATCTGTAAAGACCGATCTGTCTCGCAGGTGCTTATGTCTCATAAATATATAAAAATCGATAGTGTGTTAAGGATAAACTCAATAAAATGCTGTCACAACATGAAGTCAAATAAGCAAGGGGTTATTGATGCAGCTTTTCTTTTGGCCATAGCGTATAACTGAAGCTCCAAATAAAGTCAATCAACAGGATGACCGTCCAGGAGCGCGCTGTTCCGAGCATCGTATCCGTTGCAGTTGGGCGGTCAACGATCCATATGATGCTGCCCAATAAGGCGATACCAATTGCCCATGCTAGCACGTGTCGATACCAGCCAAGCCGTTCTTTCTTGGCACGTGAGGGGTGGGTTTGTCTGGACGGCTGAGCCGGGCGCTGGAATCCATCACCGAATAAGTGGATGAAGCGATTGTCCGCCCATTGTACCATACTCTTGCCGAAGGCAATTGTAGCTCCGACGTACACCGCAGCCAAGCTGTGGAACACATTGGCCTCAGCACCGTTACGAAGATCAATGACCGTAAATACGATTAATAATACATCAATGATTGGCGTGCACAGCAGTAAAACAGCACCTAATGTGGGCTGCTTTAATTTATATCTGACGAACAAACCTAACAAAATAAATACCCAAAATCCGATTTCACAAGCCAGTATGAGCCAACCAATCATAGTTCCACTCCTTTTTAACACAACTGTATTTTTTAATTTAGCACGAGTGTATTAAAAAGACAACATCTGTTATACTGAGAGCATGCCTAAAATTGTAGATCATAACAAACAAAAAGAAAAATTAGCGGAAGCTACTTGGAGAGTCATCCTGCGAGATGGACTGGAACGCGCATCGGTGCGTAACATTGCGTTGGAAGCGGGCATATCCGCAGGCTCGATGCGTCATTATTTCTCCACCCAGTCTGAGCTGTTGGCTTTCTCGATGCGTCTTGTCTCCCAGCGGGTTAAGACCAGGATCAGCAGCATCCAATATACAGGGGAATTGATGGAGGATATTCAGCAGCTGCTCTGCGAAATTCTGCCTATGGATGAAGAACGAAGCGCGGAAATGGAGGTATGGTTTGGCTTTACAGCCAAAGCGCTGGTAGATCCGACTCTTCATGGGCTGTGCAGCGAGGTATACGATGAGCTGAGACGGGTAATCTCAAGTGTAATGGAGGCCTTGGGCAAGTCAGACTTGTTGCGTGAAGGGTTAGACTTTGAGATTGAAACGGAGCGCTTGTATGCCGTTATCGACGGTTTGGCGGTGCATGCTGTAGTGATGCCCAGCCGTCTGAACCCGGAAATGATCAGGTCGGTGATCGCTGCACATCTGCGATCTCTGTGCAAGTGATCTGGATATATAAGCACCCAAGTATAGTAGAGGCTGCTATTGCATCATGCAAACAGCTATAAAGCCGTCAGATCCACATTGATAAGTGGATGTGACGGCTTTGTTGTTGTTTATTATGGCTCGTATCTCTTGAGGGGGGGATTTTTCGCGGTTCTGTTCTATCATACAAAACCAGTACACCCAGCACAGGAGGAGACAAATTAACGTTTACGGGATGCTATTTTAAGTAAAGCGGCAACAGCAGTGTGTTACCTGAAGGCTTTATCCAGCTGCGCACTGGCTTCCTGCCTGAACAAAGGCTGTTTGGCACGGTAATGGACAGAGCCACCCGATTTTAATGCCGTATTAGGATCAACAATGCCTTGTAATGCGGGCACACGAAAGGTATCGACGGCCCAAGCATCCACGCATCGATTACTCGAATCACGGATGCGAGCGGAGCTAGTACCCGAACAACAGCTGCACTTATACTTCGTTTCATCTTCTTCATTAGGGAAACTCTTTTTCGAATTTTTTTTGAGGCTGCTGATTAAGTATCGCAATGCGGATGTCATAGTAGCTAGTGAGGAGATGTCACAACCTGCTGAATGGAGCAAATAATGCTTGTAGATAGCGGGTTCTGAGCTTAATTGTGGGAGACTTGAACATGTCATATGACACTTTGACACTAGCCTAAATGACAGTAGGGACGCTAGGATACGGCTATACCCGTCAGCTGTATTGATATGGATGTGCTGGCAATGCGACAAACCTATCAACTTAAAGAAAAAGCGAGGCGTTCCTGTCATGAACAACATCATTATCCGTCATATGAGAAATTTTCATTTTTTACTGCTTACGTTTGGAACAGGTGTTTTTTATTTTTGCTTTTATGCGATCGGATTAGTTACGGGGTTTGGTTTGTCATTTACTATTGCGGGCATTCCGCTGTTGACTCACGTGTTGCGTACGACTTCTACCTTTAGGGAATTCGAACGGCTGCAGACGAAGATCTATACCGACATTTCGATCCCAGTGTTGGACGAGCGGCGACAACCGACAGGCAGCTTGTGGATGCAGGCGAAGCAAGAACTACTTAATAGTAATAATTGGAATACAGTTTTGTGGCTTATGCTAAAGCTGATCATCGGGATCGGCTCTCTGTTATGTGCGGTCGTATTATATGTCATACCTTTGCTGATGCTGCTGACCCCATTTCTGTATCCTATTGTGGAGATGAATTTTCTCAATATGTCTGTGCAATCGTTGGAAAGTTCGCTTGTAGTTTGTGGTCTAGGCATGATAGGGATGATCGCAAGTTATTGGCTCAGCAATCGAATTATAATGATAGTGGGTTCTTATTCACGGCTCCTGTTCAAATAAAAGTTGGTGTTAAAGCACCGTTTGCACAATAATGCTATAATTTTCGAGGGAAAAGGCGTTTCTAACAGAAGTAGCACGTAGCGGCATAGGAGTTGATCGAAATTGTTTGATATGGTGAAACGATGGATGTGGTACGACTGGATATTCTGTCTAGTACGACTGGCAGGCACGGTCTCTATCGTAAGTGAGGTCGTGCGATATCAAGAACAGTTTACCTTACCTTTGTTTGTAGTAATTGGCTGGGCGATTGTCTCGTTCTCTGTTCCGTGGCTATGCTTACAGCTAAATGATAAAGCGTATTTAGTGACAGAGATAGCTCTCTCAGGGGGGCTTAGTCTATATTTGACATCCTTGTTTCCGCAAGCGTATCTCTCCATTGTTATTTCTGCTTTTATGATAGCTGTGAATAGTAACAAGATGTCTTACCGCTGGACAGCTCCTGTGATGGTGCTTGTGATCCCTTGTGGCTTCGTGTTGGTATCTGACCAGCCTGTAATATGGCTTCCGATGATCCATGTAGGGATGGCTTATATGCTGGGCTTTATGTTCCATTTATTAATTGTCAATCATAAACAGCATGCGATCATTCGTGAACAGCATGGTGTGCTCGAACAATATACATCTCAAATTGAGCGGATCACACTTTTGGAAGAGCGGAATCGGCTAGCCAAGGATCTGCACGATACGATGGGACATGCATATGCGTCAATCATCATGGGTTTGGAGGCTTTGCGTACTGAATGCACGACGGGGCAAGAGGGGAGCAGGATTGATGGGATGCTGGTATTAGCTCGCAGGAGCATGGAAGAGGTAATTGGGCATGTCCGTCAAATGGAAGCACCTCAGGATTCAATGACTCTCATTCAGTCACTGCGACAACTCATTTCAGACTTTCAGGAGCATACGTCGGCATCTATTCATATTCGAGCGTTAGGAGAAGAATATACGCTGATCAAACAAGTCAAGATGACCTTTTATCGTTGCTTGCAGGAGTCGTTAACCAATGCGGTTCGGCACGGAAAGGCGACCAAAATCCAGATTACGGTGCAGTTCGAGGAACGCCAGACTAGAATGGAAGTACAGGATAACGGACAGGGAACGGATCGGCTGGAAGAAGGGTTTGGCTTAAAAGCGATGAGGGAACGTGCAGACAATTTGCAGGGACAAGTATCTGTTTATTCTGGATTGACGGACGGAACGGTAGTCACTTGTACATTGCCTCGGCAGATAGAGCTATCCAATGAGGCCATTCGTCTGTTAATCGTTGACGATCATGCTTGTCATCGTGAGAGCCTGCAAGCTTTATTGCGGGAACATCCAGATCTGCAAGTAGCAGGCCTTGCAGAAGATGGGGAACGGGCGATTGAGCGATGCCGTGAGTTGGAGCCTCATGTCGTACTGATGGACATGGATATGCCGAATAAGGATGGATTGGCTGCTACCCGTATGATTAAACAACAGTGGCCAGGGACGCGCATTTTAATTTTGACTGCATTCCCAGACACTAATCTGGCAGTGGAAATCATGCGGAGCGGGGCAGATGGTTATTTACTCAAATCAGTTGAACCACGTGAGTTGGCAGATACGATTCGTCTTGTATATCGGGGCGGGATGGTCATGGATCAAGACTTTGCAAACAAACTGGTGAATCAGATTCACTCTAGTCAAGGGACGGAGACTCCATTAGACCCAATTACTGCGCCTGCCACGAAAGTGCCAGGTTACGATCTGACCCCGCGAGAAGTGGAGATATTAAAGCTATTGTCCAAAGGTATGCGGTATAAGAGTATTGCGTCCGCTTTATATCTGTCCGATGGAACGGTAAGAAACTACGCTTCGGCCCTGTACCTCAAGCTTGGCGTATGTAATCGGGAAGAAGCAATACATAAAGCCTTGGAAGCAGGTCTTGTCTAGGCGTCTAGAAGAGCGGATTTTGACCCTGCCATAGTGGATCAGTCCGAACAAGCTATTCTATTGAAGCATTTAATGTAGAATCTTGGGGTGGATTAGGTTCGTCTTGGGAAACCACGACAGCGAAGGGGGGCGCAGGCATGTTTGATTTTATAACACCGTTCTATTTACATTACTACAATAGCCACGCATGGATGGATACTTATTGGATGGGGCATCCCGTGTATAAATGTCCATTGGATTTGTTTCTGTATCAGGAGATTCTCTTTAGCGTAAAACCAGACGTTATTGTGGAGTGCGGAACCAATCAGGGTGGGAGCGCACTGTACTTGGCCCATATGTGTGATCTCATGAACAAAGGGCGAATCGTTACCGTAGATATTGTAGAAGTCGAACGGCCCAAGCATGACCGCATTACTTATCTAACCGGAGATTCGGCTTCGGTTGATACATTAAATCGTGTTAAACCATTCATTAATCCAGAGGATGTCGTATTGGTCATTTTAGATTCCGATCACACGGAGCAGCATGTCTATAAGGAATTGATGCTGTATCATCAACTGGTTACGGTAGGAAGTTATATCATTGTGGAAGATACAATTGTAGGTCACCCTGTTAATCCTGAGCTGTTGCCTGGACCGATGGAAGCGGTAGGACGATTCCTGCCTGATCACGGTGAATTTATTATCGATATGAACAAGCATAAATTTCATCTAACGTTTAACCCAAATGGTTATTTGCTGCGAGTGAAGTAAGATATCAATTATTGATAGGCAGCAGGTGAATGAGAAGGGGGCTGGTAAAGCCTTCTTCTTTTTTGATTTGCGAATGGTCTATCCGTTTTACTAATAGAGGGTATACTATAGATAAGTACTGTTATTTTACTTTTACATGGAAAGAGGTTCGATCATTGATGTCAACCATTCAAACATTATCTCATCAGGCCAGACCTAGCCTGGGGGTGTCCATAAACAAGTACGTTAAGGAAGTACAAGGCACAATTTATAAGCCTTACACAGAAGCAGAAGTGGAACGAATCACTACAAAGGTGAAGTTGTTCTACGAATACAGCAAACCGACCAAGCAAACGGCATATTACGCGGAAATAAAAGGGAAACTCAGCGATCCACAATTTATGATGGATTTGACGGAAGAAGTGAGGCGCTTCCTTGATAACCGTCCAACACAAGCACGATACGATGAGTACATCCTTTTGTGCACGCAGCATCAGTTAACACCAAAGGTGATTGCTAATAAGCAGAAACTAGAAGCCAGAATAGACAAGATTATCAGTACAAACGGTGAAACACAGGATATCAAATAAATATGAGTCAATGCCAGCTCTACTAGTCATCGAAAATATACAGAGTGGTGCTGTACCTGAGGGTACGGCACCTTATTTGTGTATGTGAATCTGAGGCTGCTGCTTACCACTTACGTTTCGAAACGATAATTTATGCCCAGTTGTTTGCCCTAGGCCGAAGTAATGGTCGGAAATTATAGAGTAAGGGTTCCATTCTTCAACAAGAGGTGAATGCAAAAATTGCTATGTGCAGGAGAAGCTGTGATTGTGGATACCGCCGTCCTGAATGCAGAAATATAAATTGTGCAATCCAGCCATTCGTGGTAAGCTATTTGTAATTTTTAGGAACGGAGGGTTCATGTAATGGCATTTTACAGATTCCGATTGAACGCTATTCGCAATTAATTGCATAGTGCTTATAATTCTGCCGTGTGCAGGATATCGGGATAGGTATGTCTATTGACATGAATTCTTATCATAAATGGATAGGTCTTCAACGTTGAGAAAAGCTAGGAGAGTCGAGCATGGAACTTGCGGCGTGGCTGTGTATGTGGCGCAGCTGTGTTCTATTTGCTCTAACTTCATGGTTTCAGTCATGAAATGAATGACTTTATTCCGGTATACCTGCGCACAGACAGAAGTGTTTGTGCTTTTTGTGTTGTTTTTGGACCATAAACAGGTATGAATTTAGAGGAGAGTGAACTTATGACGTCGATGAATCCCGATAAAATAACGAATTTGCTGCAGCTTGCAGAGAAGCATGGCTTAAAGTTGGATGCTCATACGATCAACATAAATGAATCTGGAATGGATTTTCTCGTCGGCTTTGCAAATGATGAATCCGGCAAGGCGTGGGTACTAAGAGTGCCGCGCCGTGAAGATGTGTTGGAACGTGCTGGCTATGAAGGGGACGTACTGGCATTAGTGAGTCGCCATTTGCCAATTGCTGTGCCGCAATGGCGTATTCATACAGCTGAACTTATAGCTTACCCAATGCTAGAGGGGACCCCCGCAGGCACCATAGATCCGGAAGCGCGTCAATATGTGTGGCACATCAATCCGGAGGCGTTAAAACCAGCATTTATCGAATCGCTAGCTCAGTCGCTGGCAGCTGTGCACAGTATCGATCATCAGGAAGCTGCTGCGCGAGGTATCCGGGTACTAAGCCCTGAAGAGGTGCGAACTTCGCTGATCAAGCGTATGCAGGAGATCAAACAGAAGATTGGCGTCTCGGATGAGCTATGGCAGCGCTGGCAGGCTTGGACAGGTGATGACTCTTATTGGCCGCAGCATTCAGCGCTTATCCATGGGGATATGCATGCAGGACACATACTGGTAGATGCTGAGGAGCGTGTAAGCGGGTTTATTGATTGGACGGAGGGGCAAGTAGGTGATCCTGCAGCTGACTTCAAGTTGTGTCTGGCTACGTTTGGCGAGGATGTGCTTGCAGAAGTGATCGCACAGTATGAAGCGGCAGGTGGTCGCGTCTGGCCGCGCATGCGTGATCACATCATCGAGCTGTGGGCCGCATATGCAGTAGATGTGGCGGCATTTGCTTTGTTGACTGGAGATGAGGCGACGCTGGATATGGCGCGTTCGCTGCTAGGTGTAAACGATCAGGAACAGTCAGAGAGTTAGTCTCAGGAAACATGCTGTGAACGGACAAAGGTCGAGCAGCCATATAGCTGCTCGACCTTTGCATTTATTGTTCCTCTAATGCATGCATCCACTGCTCATACAACGGTTCTAGATGAGCTTGCATCATTTCGCGCTCGTTGTGAAGAGCCGCAAGCTTACCCGCATCCGAAGCGAGGGTGGGGTTCAGCATCGCTTCGTCCAGCTCACGCAACGACTGCTCCAGGGAGTGGATGTTCGCCTCTAATTGAGTTGCGTCCACCTTACGGGAGCGATTGCTGCCTACTGACTTCGTTTCCGTATAGGAAGGCATATCGTCATTTTTGTTCATTTCTCGCGCACGAGCAGAATCATTGGCAGCTTTAGCACTGCTATTGTTAATCCCATAGGTGCGCTGCTGCGAATGCGGTGTACGTGCGTTTTCCACTCGGTTGTAACCTGACGGCTCACTATTGCTGCTGCCAGGGTAATGCTGGTGCACATTCAGTTCATGCTTTGCCTTGTAATCCTCGTAGTTGCCGTGCACAGTCACCAACTTGCCTTGCTCCAGCGACCATATTTTCTTCGCTAACCGATTCATAAAGTAGCGGTCATGTGATACGGCGAGCAGTGTTCCTGGGAAATCTTCGAGTGCTTCTTCCAATGCTTCTCGCGAATCGATGTCCAAGTGGTTGGTCGGCTCATCCAGTACAAGGAGGTTCGGCTGCCGATGCATAAGCAGCGCAAAACGGAGCCGACTCCATTCACCGCCAGACAGATTGCGTACCTTCTTAAAGACATCTGAGCCGCAGAAGAGGAAGCTGGCAAGGCGGCCTCGCGCTTCGCCTTCTTCTATACCAACTTCGGTGCGATAGTAAGACAGCACGGTAGCGTTCTCCTCTTCGGGTGCACTCTCCTGCGCCAAGTAACCAATATCAACACGAGAGCCAAGGCGAATTTCACCTTCATCGGGACTCTCCATTCCCAAAATGCATTTGAGCAGCGTGCTTTTGCCTGACCCGTTATTTCCAATTAGTGCCACCTGTTCGCCATAACACAGCAGCTCACTGGCATTTCTGAATAACACACGGTCTTCATAACCTTTGCCAACACCGTCCAGCGTTAATACTTGCACGCCAGATCTATCGCGCTGCTGCAAATTCAGCTCGATAGACTTCCGCTCTAATATCGGACGTTTTAACTTGGTCATCCGATCAAGTGCTTTTTGCATGGAGGCGGCTCGGCGGTGAAATTTCGATGCATCGGCACGGTTGCCCCATTCGATCAACTGCTTAATTGCCTCCTGCATTTGTTTGATCTTCTTTTTCTGTTCTTGATAATCCGCGAATTGTTGAAGAAGACGAGCTTCCTTTTCCTGCTGGAATCCAGAGTAATTAGTATGATAAGTGAAGGCTTCGCCATCCTCAAGCTCAATGATCTTGGTGACTACCCGATCAAGAAAATACCGATCATGCGAGATGATGATAACAGTTCCCGCGTAAGATTGGAGAAACTGCTCCAACCAGTCAATTGCCATCATATCCAGGTGATTGGTCGGTTCGTCCAGCAGCAGCAGCTCTGGTGATGCAAGCAGCATCGCGGCCAGTCCGATCTTGGTTTTCTCCCCGCCTGATAAAGAGCGGAACGGACGCATGAATTGGGATTCAGGGATACGCAAACCACCTGTTACTTTACCAATCCGAGCTTCAATTTCATAGCCTCCGGCTCTTTCAAAACGCTCTTGCAGCTCTCCATATTGCTGCAGCTTCTGCTCTAACATGCCACTGCCTTGACTGGGATCAGCCATCTGCTGCTCCAGTTCACGCATGCTCGCCATCCACTGCATCGGCTCATGGAAAGCTTGATTCAGCACGTCACTAACGGTGTCGTGTTCACCACATTGAGGAACTTGCTCCAGATAGCCGATTCTCGTACCTTTACGAATAGAGAGCTGTCCAGCGTCAGGCTTTTCGCTGCCATTCAAGAGATGAAGCAGTGTTGTTTTGCCCGAGCCGTTGCGGCCGATAAGCCCCACACGTTCGAACTCGTTTATTTCGCAGGTGACATCCAGCAGAATAGACTGGGCGCCAAACCCCTTTTGGATTTGTTGGCATTGAATCATCATTTATATCTTCCTCTCTGATGACCCAAGCTGTCGCTGCCTGCTTGAGGATAATACAAAAAGACCGCAAGGACATGTCCTCGCGGCCTTCGGATTGTAAAATTTGTCCGTTAAGGCAGTGACAGGATGGTCATTTCGCTAAAATGTGATATTCGGTTCGAATTGCTGAAAATGGACACACGTATCCCGTTCATAATGGAATCATGGAAAATTCCTAGCAATTGCGAACGAAGCGCACTCAATAGCTCAGCCATTACATTTAATTGCATCCTGTCACACCTCCCTCTAATAAATATATAGCTACACGTTACCATAGACTGGATAATAAATCAAGAACTCGGGACTAATACCGACTTCTTCACGTATCATCAGATGTGCAGTACGTTATTCGCATGCACACAAAAAAAAGCGCCACCTTAATTGCGCAAGTTGTCTTGTTTATCATCTGTTATTTTTAAAGCAGATAGATTATATAAGTGATCTAATTTATGCAATAGAGACTTACTAGTCCTCTTGTTCCACAAGCTTAACAGTAGCTTGAGGCTTGATGCCGAATGCAGAACCATCCAACGCCTTGATGTTAAGTTGCAGATCGTGCATATAAGTTTGAATCGTCTGCAAGAGCTTATGCTTGATTTCTTTCATAATGTCTTGCACATGATCTGTCGTACAAAATACCGAGCAGGTTAGTGAGCCATTTACATAGTGTTTGGATTCCTCGATAATTTGATTCATTTTTTCTTTAAAGATACGTTTGACGACTGGACCTTCCTCTGACTTTATTTCATAGTAACGATTGGTTTCGATTAAGAGCTTCCACTCCGAAATGTCGAAGTCTAGCTTGTCCTTATGCAAGGACCCTGTAATTTTAACAATTTTCATATCAGACTGACTCACTTTATGAATACCCTCTTTACCCAATAATAATTTAATGGTATAAATTTTTTCTTTCAAGCGTATAACCGTAAACAATTAGATAAAGATTTTATCATAATTTAGCAAGCTTACAATAGATAAAGATGAATTTCAGCAAATACAGGGATATTGTCACCTATTTGTAGCAGAAACTTTAGGTATATTTTAGAATTGAAAGAAATAATAACAAATATTATTCCCGTTCAAGCTCTGATTCTTGCCGGATGTTAATATTTAACTACGCTAACAAATGCAATTACAGTATGATTTAGGGGGTGAAAGCCGTTTGTTTGAGGAAAACACAGCAGTAAAGACAACAGGCTGTATTCAAAGAAGTTGTATTCCTTATCTGGGATTCAGGAAGTCTATTTAAGAGAGGCAGGGAAAATGGATGACAGTACCTAAAATTAAAATGGCCATCGTGGGATTGGGTCATATGGGACATTATATGATTCGCTTGGTTCAAAATGTGGAGTACAACCAGCATATTGCGTTAATCGCGATCTGTGAGTCCAATGAGCAGTCTCGGCGAGAGTGCCAAGAGCAGTATCCTGAGTTGGAATACTTTGCTGATTACGAAACTTTGCTAGCGGAATCGGATCTAGACTTGCTTTACGTGGCAGTACCACCAGCCTATCATCACGACGTGGTGATGGCTGCACTGGAGAAGCGGATTCACGTCTTCTGTGAAAAGCCTCTTGCTAATAGTTTGGAAGAGGCAAAGCGTATGCTGGATAAGGCGAAGGAAGCGAACGTTGTGCATGCCATCCATTTCTCGCTTCCCCATGAACCGACAATGCGTACACTCAAGCAGAAGTTGGATAACGATCAAATTGGCGTCATTCGCAAAATTGAGCTTGTCTGGCGATTCCCAAGCTGGCCGCGGAGTTGGCAGCACAATTCGTGGATCTCATCCCGAAAGCAAGGTGGATTTGTGTTGGAAGTGGGCGTGCATTGGATTCATGTCATTCAAAAATTATTCGGAAAAGTCACTCATGTCCAGAGCGAATTGGAACTGTCAGAACAAGCAGATTGCTGTGAGATCGGTGTGGAAGCCAAGCTTCGATTGGCTGACGGGACACCTGTATCCATCAACGGTATGGCAGGATTTGCAGGTGAAGAACGGGTATCAATGATTGTCCACGGGACAAGCGGTACACTTGCTATCGAGAACTGGGCGCAGCTGCTGGAAGGAGAGATCGGGCAGCCGCTTCAATTAGGTGTAATAAATGAAGAGACAGATCATGCGGTATTCCATTATGTGCTGCAGGCAATCAAAGGCAATATGTCCCCATTATTTGACTTCCAGGACGGATATGATGCTCAAGTAGTGCTGGAGGCACTGCGCCATCCGGCATCTGCGGATTGGGTAGATATACGAGAGGCATAATTGCAGCTAGGAAGCACATTGATTGCTGGAGCTCCTTATTTTATAATAGCTATAATGTTGAGAATTGTTCTCAATTATGAAATGTGAAATAAGGAAATCCAATATGGCAGCAGAGGTACACGTTAATGGCAAGTACAGGATATCATGATATTTACACGCAATATTGGCGAGGTCTCCAACTGCAGCCTCAACTCCACCTTGCTGACAGTTCCATGACACTTTGTAATCCTGTAGGAGCGGGAGTTATTCGACGTCTGTCGACAAATACGAAGTTGGAAATTGTACATTCGGATTACCGTCTATCCCGATTGCAGGATGTATATGTAACATCTGAAGCGGCGATGGTGGAGCTGAGTATCTGTTTACAGGGAGCAGGCCAGGTCAATGTGTCGGGGGAACGGCACGACATATGTGAAGGAACTTGTTATTTACACTTTATGAAGCAGTTTGATGCAGTGTTTGAATACGATAATCGAGTACCTATGCGTTCATTAGCTATCGGTATCCCTCTTGTGGAGTTCAACCGGCTCATGGGTGAGGGAACGGCTGGACGGACTATGGACTTTGATCGGATAATCGGATCACAATCTTTCCGCAAGTTTGAACTGCCGATGAATACAGCCGCCGCCCATATCGTCCGTCAGATGCTTGAATGTCCATATGAGAAAGCTGTACGCAGAATGTATTTGGAAGGCAAAGCTTTGGAGCTGCTGGCTAACTACATGCATACCTTTCTATTCGACAGTGAGGAGCATACTGCTGCTGCAAAGTTGAGCAAGCGGGACATGGATAAGGTGAAGGAAGCCGCTCAAGTGCTGCTCTATCATATGGAAAGTCCACCTTCGCTGCTGGAACTGGCACGAATTGTTGGACTGAATGATTTTAAGCTTAAACTTGGCTTCAAAGAGTGCTTTGGAACGTCCGCATATCGTTACTTGCGTGATAAGCGATTGGAACAAGCCATGAACTTACTAAGGAAAGGCGATGTTAATGTAACACAAGCGGCGGGATTTGTAGGGTACGCCAATTTGAGTCATTTCACAGCCATATTCCGCGGGAAGTTCGGGCTTAATCCTTCCGAGGTGCTGCGTCAGCGCAGATAGACGGACGACTATAATAACAACAGTTTAACGCCACACATTTATGTGCTGGCGTTATTGCTGTGTATATAATCCGCCAATTAATCCGCTATACGGTATTGTTATCCGCTCCCCATTAGATATATCGGGTGAAGAGGCGTAAGATGACACTTATGTAAATGAGAATGGTTATCACAGGAGGGGTATTGGATGAAGTTTGGTAGAGCAGGGGTTGTATGGATGACGACAATTATACTGACGATCTCACTGTTTGGCTGCAGTGCGGAGTCGGAGTCATCAAAGGGGCAGAATGACAATCCAACGAGCGGCGTGGCTGCATCTGGAGAGACGAGTGGACAGGTAAGCACTTCGACACGTGTGATCCAGGATGCTAAAGGAGAAGTTAAAATTCCACTTCATCCACAGCGAATCGCTGACATTTCTGGCTCAACAGAAGAACTGCTGATTTTGGGACACAAGCCTATCTTAACGGGCAACACAGATATGGGCGATCCTAAGCAGGTGACACCTATTTTGCAGGAAAAGCTTGGTACAGATGTTCAGATCGGCGGCTGGTTTCAGACGCCTGTGAATATCGAAGCGATTGCCGCAGCAGATCCAGATCTAATCTTGGCAGGGCCAACACAGAGCGAACTGTACGAGGAATTGCAAAAGATTGCTCCGACTGTACGGGTGCCTTATGGATTTAATGCTTTTCGTGAGCGATTTGCTTTTGTGTCAAAGGCATTGGATAAAGAGCAAGCGATGAGTGACTGGCTCAAACAATACGATAACCGAGTGGAGCAGCTTCGCAGCCAGATTAAAAATGTGACAAAGGAAGCGACGTTTGCGGTGATTGAACCGACGGCAAAAGAAATACGGATTTATTCCAGCACAGGAGTGGCAGAGTTGTTATTTGAAGATCTATTGCTGCCTAAAGCGCCAGGCACACCTGATCCCGACGGCTGGGGCGGCAAGGTGACAAGCCTTGAAGGGCTGTCCACGCTTAATCCGGATCATATTGTCCTAATGTCCGATAATGAGCATAACGTATTAGAAGACAGCAAGCTTTGGACGGGACTTAAGGCGGTCAAAAGTGGATATGTATATCGACTGACGACACGGCAAAATTATAATGAGGCCTTTACGGCGCTTGGCAAGCAGGCGGTATTGGAGCAGGTGGCTGGACAGATATTACATCGAGCGCAGCCCTAGCTAGCTGAGCTCGAATAGTGGAGTTGTAATGAACCTTGTACAGGGACTGTGCTGAGACGTGAATGGATCGCGGTGAGACAGTCCCTGTAGGTTCGTAATTAGGGTCACTTGGTCTTAAACGGGTCACTCATTTGATCAATATGGAATGACATGCGTTTATTCCAAGCTGGTTGGCTGTCCCCATTTGGTATCGTAAATTAATTTATTTAACTCTCTTCTTTTCTCCCAATTATATGCCTCAAGCAGCGGACGTTCTGGATAATCTTCCGTATAACCGATCGAAATGAGCGCTGTTGGATCAATATGAAGCGGGATGTTTAAAATGCGGCGAATGTCGGGCTTCTTGTAGAAGCTGACCCATCCCATAGCCAAGCCCTCAGCATAAGCGGCCAGCCACATGTTTTGGATGGCGCAACTGACGGACATAATATCAGTTTCAGGAATCGAGTTGCGACCAAGCACGTGATCGCCTCCGCGCGAAGGATCGCAGGTGATGCATACGGTTACCGGAGCCTCCAATATACCCTGGATTTTGATCTCCATAAATTTGGTGTCGCGATCGGTACCCTCATAGTGGATTGCCAAGGCACGGCGCTCACGGTCCACAACTTCGGCCAGCTTTGCTTTTGTTTCGTCATCCTTAATCACAATAAAGTTCCAAGGTTGCATAAAGCCTACGGAAGGTCCGTGATGGGCGGCTTCCAGCAGTTTCACCAACAGATCATCAGACACGGGCTGCTTTAAGAAAGTACGGATATCTCTGCGGTTGTATATGGCTTTGTAAACGCCTTCTTTTTCTTGGTCAGACAGTCTATTCATCGTCATGCGTCATACTCCTCTTCTTGTGAATGTGGTAGAGCTTATACACTGATCCAATTAACATACATCCATTATACCGCACAAGTTACTTGTGCTGCGAACGTCACGGCACAATCACAAATCTTGGGAAGAGCATCTAAATAGAGAGCAGCCGAAGACTAGGCCAAAGCAAATGCTGCAATTACTGGACAATACTGGCCTGAGGCATCTGCTGCTGCTTGGTGTTCTATAATTAGAAATAGGGCCTGCCATATATGGTATGGACAGCCCCTATGATGGATTGTTCAACAAGTAATTTGCTATTCTTCACTGCCTGTTGTTTTTTCTAGCGCTGCTTCGGTAGAAGCTGACTCCATTTGAGTGGAGAGCTTCGCCTTCGGTGCCTTATTATCCTCTGCAGATACGACATTCTCTTGTAACGAATAGTAATCTGCCTCAGGCTTTGACACCGACTTAACTGCTTGAGCCAGCAACGAGGCGTATGCTTTAGCTCCTTTGGGACGTAAATGTGTCGCGTCAGGTTCAAAATAGGCGTCTTTATTGGCGCTCGCGCTGTACCAATCGACTAAAGTAATGTTCGGATGAGTAGCCGCAGAATTGGCCAAGTTATCGTTAACTTGACTTTCCCACTTACGCGGCACACGTATATTTACGAGTATGATCTGATCAACGCCTTCAAGAGAGGCGATCAGCGTATCAAGCTGTTTCTTACTAAATACACCATTAGTGCCCAGGGCGATAATGACACAATCACCGAGCTTCCCTTCGTGCTTTAGCGAGCTGAGCACATCATCAGCAGCAGACATCTGTCTGCCAATCTTAGCATTTACAAGGGTTCCAGGGAGCAGCTTAGTCAGATCGGCAGCTACATCCAGCATCACCGAATCCCCAATTGCACTCACCGACCAGCGTTGTTTTTCATCGATAGTCCCATTTGGGACGGATCGAATTAGATGCTCGCTAACAGGTTTATTTCTATAGGTACCCTCTGCAGTAGGCGAATTGGTTTTATTCGAGCCTGCAGGGTCAGATTTATGACCTAGAGTTGAGGTTTTGTCGAGCTGCGCGGATGTATTAGCTGACTTGCCTTTACGCTCTACCTGAGCTTCCTGTGCGTGCTTGCCAGACGCTGCATCTGGCACCTGACGTTTAGGCTGCACTGTTGCAGCGTGATCGGCCGATTCCTTTTTGTCCTGCTCAGCAATGGCAGCCTTGACCTGAGACAGATCACTCATCCCGACAAAGAAGAGCGCAAGCAGCAGGACACAGCAGACAGAAGCCATCCACTGCTTCCATGAGAGCAGGCGCCAAGACCATTTGCTCACCCGGAATTGCTGCCACAACGTGGTAATGATGCCATTCTGAATTGGTCGTTCTATATATCGCCATGACAAGGCGGCGAGCAGCACGCTTGCAGACACCTGCACAATGGCGCGGACGGCATCGAAGCCATTCGTATTTACGACAGGACTAGTCAGCATGATGACTGGATAATGCCATAGGTAAATACCGTAAGATCGTAGACCGATCCACTTTAGCGGCTTCCAGCCTAACAGCTTGCTCAAGCGGCTTGCTGGATGGGCAAGTGCTGCAATTAAAAGTGCGCTGGCTGCCGATAACAACACAAACCCGCCACGATATAGGAAATCGTCATATTCACTTATACTCCACATCATATAAAGTATCGTTGCTAACCCTACGGCACCTGCGATATCCAGCATCCATCTCGCCTTAAATGATATATTTCCCTTAAGTCGGCGACTGGGCCAGATGATGGCAAGGGCAGCACCAATCAGCAGCGCGAATACTCGCGTGTCTGTGCCGTAATAAACACGGCTTGGATCGGCTCCCGGCTCATACAGCCAAGCCATCGCGATGGCTGAGGCGGACGCTGCTATTGTAATCCACGTTACCATCTGTCCACGCTTTGGGGCGAACTTTAACCCCACAACCAACAGGATTGGCCATACCAAATAAAATTGTCCCTCTACGGCCAGTGACCATAAGTGAAGGAAAGGCGAAGGCGGTCCAAAGCTCTCGAAGTACGATACATGATGGAAAATAAGCCACCAGTTGTTGCCGTATACGAAAGTTGACCAGATATCCCCACGCAGCGGTGCTAGCCGCGAAGGCTCAAAAACAGTTAGCCAAGCAACGCAAAGGACCAACATGACAACGAGCGCAGGAAGAAGTCTGCGAAATCTGCGTATCCAGAATGTATGCAGATCAAGGCTGCCGCGTTGCTGTTTACCAGCCAGGAGCAGGTCCGTAACCAAGTAGCCGGATAAAACAAAAAATACACCAACACCTAAAAATCCGCCTTGAGCCCAATCCAGATTCAGGTGATAGGCGATAACGGCAATGACTGCGAGCGCTCGAAGACCGTCCAGGGCAGGCATATAGCGGCTGCTGCCTTGTCGAGGCTCAGGCATAGTGAATGCCCCCTATATGTGTTTTGACAAGGTTAATTAATGACACTGATACATCTTTACTCGTGTGAGGCTTGTTGCATACCCAATTCATTTCATGATGTCCTCTCCATGTTGTGGTAAACCTCTATAACTATATCGAACTGCTTATATATGTATCGTTACAAAGCTATGTCAATTAAGACTCAATTTCGTTATATTCATAGTTTCTAGTTATGTAAAACGTAATGCCTTATGTATCATTTACGCGCGCAAGAATGGAGAAGTTGTTGTGGGGAAATATGGAAATGATAGCGTACAGCTGGTACGAAAAGCTTGATTGCTTTGGTTCTAAAATAATTTTGCTAAAGTTTTTCTAAAATCAAAAAGCACTAATATAAATGAAAGGGGTTTAACAATTAAGGATAAGGGAGGATGAAATAGTGAACAGAAATGGTTGGATCAACTTCAATATAAGTTGGAAAAGGGGGTGGTCATTTATATTAACGCTGTGCCTCTTGTTGTCTTTATTTTGGCCTTGGGCAGGAGAATCAGCTGCAGGAGCAGCGGCAGATACCAGCTATAAGTCTGTCGGGTATTATACAGACTGGGCCACCTATGATCAAAATTATCAGGTTGAGCACATCGATGCCAGTAAGCTGACGCATCTGAATTATGCATTTGCCGACATCTGTTGGAATGGCATCCACGGTAACCCGTCAAATGCACCGGATAATCCGAACAAGCAGACGTGGCCTTGTAAAAACAGCGGAGTGCCTACACAGAAAGGAACGGTTCCGAATGGAGCGATTGTACTCGGTGACCCTTGGGCAGACGTCAATAATAGCGATGGTGTCCCCCTTGAATGGGAGCTGTGCGAGAAAGGGCAGTGCGGCAACTTTTATAAGCTGAAGCAGTTGAAAGCAGCTCATCCACATTTGAAAATCTTGTTGTCCGTTGGCGGATGGTCGTGGTCCAATCGCTTCTCCGATACAGCGGCTGACCCCTCGGCACGCCAGAATTTTGCTAATTCAGCAGTAACTATTATTCGAACTTATGGATTTGACGGCATTGATATTGACTGGGAATACCCGGTTGAAGGGGGCTTAAGCGGCAATAACAGCAGGCCTGCCGACAAGCAGAATTTCACTTCACTCCTCCAAGAAACACGCAACAAGCTTAATGCGGCAGGAACTGCCGACGGACGTGCGTATCTCCTGACCATTGCAACCCGTGCTAATTCTTCTTATTTGAATACAACCGAAATTACTCAAGTAGCCAATCTTGTAGATTGGATGAATATCATGACCTACGACTTCCATGGGGATTGGGAAAAGCGGACAAACAACAATGCCCCTCTTTACAGCGATCCTCGTGATCCGGACAACAACAGCGGTTTTAACGTAGATTACGCTATTCATGCGTATAAGCAAGCTGGTGTGCCTAGCGGCAAGATTGTACTCGGGCTAGCCTTATATGGACGTGGCTGGAAAAATTGCGCTCCAGGACCTGGGCAGGACGGTCTTTACCAGAGCTGTACGCCCGACTTTAACGGTAACTATATTCCAAGGGGAACTTGGGATACATTTGAGACGGGAGCAACGGGGATGTTTGATTATGGGGATTTAAAGGCGAACTACATGAACAAGAATGGATATGCTCGTTATTGGAATGATGCTGCGAAGGTTCCGTATCTGTTTCAAGCCAGTACGGGCACTTATATCAGCTACGATGACCTGGATTCAACTAGTTACAAGACTGCTTACATGAAGAGCCAAGGGCTTGGCGGGGCAATGCTGTGGGATTTAAGTTTGGATTGTCGCACAAGTCCCAAATACCAATGTGTAGGTGAGTCGCTGCTTGGCCGTGTAGCCAGTGATCTTGGCATCGTACCTTCCGGCAGCGATCTATTGCCCCCTACTACGCCATCCAACTTGTCGGCTAGTTCGATCACAAGTGTGTCGACCAAATTATCCTGGAGTGCTTCCCAGGACAACGTTGGTGTGAGTGGCTACGATGTATACAACGGTACGGTGTTAATCGGGACAGCAAATGGCACAACATACACGGTGAGCGGCTTGTTACCAGATACAACTTACACGTTTAGTGTGAGGGCGAAAGACGCAGCAGGCAACGTATCGCCTTCTAGCAGCTCTGTGGCAGTGCAGACACTTCCGGCTTCGTCGGATACATCACCGCCCACGGCTCCCAAGACGCTAACATCCTCAAGCGTCACGGATACCAGCGTCACACTCGCTTGGAGCGGAGCGACGGACAATGTGGGCATCGCAGCCTATGAACTATACAATGGCAGCGCGCTTGCTGCAACGGTTACTGACACGACCTACACGTTAATTGGCCTGGCGCCCAATACATCGTACAGCTTTCAAGTGAAGGCGCGGGACGCAGTAGGAAATGCGTCACCGCTCAGTAAGAAGCTGACGGTTAAGACGCTTGCGCAGAATGATACACAAGCGCCAACCCCGCCAGCTAATGTCACGGCTGCAGCGCATACGGATACCACGATTACGCTTTCGTGGAGCGCTTCTGCGGACAACGTTGGCGTGACTGGATATGTAGTCACGGTAAATGGGGCTGCGGCTGCTGTGACATCGGGCACGGGTACATCATATACGTTAACAGGTCTGGCGCCGTCGACGAACTATACGATTGCGGTCGCAGCCAGAGATGGGGCAGGCAACCAGTCGGCGGGCAGCCCGGCTATTACGGTCACGACTGATCCAGTGCCAGTCGGTGGGGCATGGGCACCTAATAAGGCATATGCGGTCGGCAATGAAGTGACCTACAGCGGTGTAACGTATGTCTGCAATATTGCCCATACCTCGCTTGTAGGATGGGAGCCCCCTGCAGTCCCGGCACTTTGGAAGAAAAAGTAGACTGCCGGATAGGATGCGGCTTGGCAGGCATCTACTCCAAATTGAGAGTATGCTTGCTGCATGAATTCCCTGGAAGAAGTAAGCGCGTGACTTAAATCCTTAATTCCCTAAACCCCCTAAATAGTTTCGTGTACAGAGGCCAGCTGGGGGAAGATGCCGGCTTGGCCTCTTTTATGGCGAAAAGCTTGTCCTTAGGGTGGAATAGAGAACATCGTATTACTCGCTCCTGATTTTATCCACTAGTCGGATAGGAAATGCTCTCAGCTTATGATAGAGTGAAAGCAGATTCATATCTTATACTAGCTGCAGGAGTTGAAAGCTTGATGCGTGGTAGAAGGGATCAAATGCGGGATAGACGTTTACTTCGAATAGGTTGCGTATGTTTAAGCACCTTGCTGACAGCAGCTATAATGGTCGGCATATGGCATGGAGAGATTGCATCAGCCGTAAGTGAAGGTGATGTGCAGGTCAGTGTGGCTGCGCGCAGCAAGGAAGAAATCAGGCAGCGTTGGCTTGCCTACAAGCCGATGGCGGCAGGGAATGAGTACATGGCTGGACTTCATATTTACGAGAAAGAGCCTAAGATGACACAGCCTTATGAACCGGGCATAGTGAAGCGGGAATATATTAAAGATGGTATAAACGCCGTCAACTTTGTCCGATACTTGTCCGGATTGCCGTATGATGTGCAGCCCGAATGGGGCCTTCAGGATCAGGCACAGGCGGCAGCTTTGGTTAATGCGCTAAATAATGAGCTTACACACTATCCTTCAAGACCCGAAGGTATGGAGGAGGAACTCTTTCGACTAGGTTATAAGGGGACAACCACAAGTAATCTGTATGCCGGAAGTCCGAATTTTTATGCTAGTGTATTGGGCTACATGTCTGATAGTGATACGTCAAACATCGATCGGGTGGGCCATCGGCGCTGGATTATAAACCCTGCGATGTCTAAAACGATGTTTGGTATGGTCAATAGATCAAAGAGTGGGTTTGATTACCCTTATTCTTCTATGTATGCCTTTGATCGCAGTCGTGCGGCGTCAGAAGTCAATTATGATTATATAGCATGGCCTTCTGCGCATTATTTCCCGATTGAAATGTTTAACTCGCATGACGCTTGGTCGGTATCTTTGAATCCTGAGAAATATGATAATACCAAGCTGGATCAAGTAGAGGTTACGATTACGCGTACTGCCGACGGAAAGTCATGGACTTTAGACAAGGGACATAAGGACAAGAAGGGCAGCTACTTTAACATCAACACGGGTGGTTTTGGCATACCGTTCTGCCTTATTTTCAGACCAGAAGGACTACCCGAGTTATCTGACACTGACACCTACAACGTACATATTAAGGGGTTATTTGACCGTAAAGGAGCCCCTGTGGACATAGAGTACGAGACTGCTTTTTTTGATATGATACCAAACGCAAAGGTGTACACAGGAGATTATGTCCGCCTTACTCAAGGAGAAGGTTTTCAGATCAAATATACGTTATCTCCAGCAGATGCTGCTGCGACGGGAATGATGTTTGAGAGCAGCAATCCTAACATCGTGGCTGTGGATTCATCCGGTCGTATAAAAGCACAGCAAGTGGGTTCTGCTACAGTGACGGTGAAGTCCTATTTGCAGCCGGATACAAGCATTCGTTTTCAAGTTAATCCAGCCGATCCCAAGGACAAGGTAAGCGCCTGGGCGCTGAATGATTACAATCTCGCGAAGAACAGCGGTATCGTAGACACCAATTATGACAGAGATTATCGCAAGCCTATGGATCGATACGGTTTTGCCTTGATGGCAGTTCATGTCGCTGAGTCCAGCTTGGGGCGGCCGCTGCCTACCGGACCATCACCGTTCGAAGATACGACAGACCCATGGATAGCCAAAGCTTATCATTTTGGAATCATTAAAGGAACCTCAGCTAAAACGTTCTCCCCATGGAGCAATATATCTAGGCAGGAAGCTGCGGTACTGCTGCTTCAATTGTATTCCAAGCTTGAACAGGCGGGGGCCGTACATTCGGAGGAAAGGCCTAGCAGACAAGCGATGTTTGCCGATGACAAACGAATAGCACCGTGGGCAGCTGCAAGTGTATATGGAGCTGTCGATCGGGGGTTGCTGCAAGGTGTCGGGGGCAACAAGTTTGCGCCACTTGAGCTGTTAACGAGAGAGCAGACATTTGTCATCTTACAACAGGTGCTGTCGAAGTTGGATGAGGAAAAATAATGAAATAGAAGCACCTTATTCCTACTAAAGGCATAGGAATTAGTTCTGGTTTGCGTTATAATCTTGATTGTAATTGCTTTTGTAAGGTATACTTTTCTCGCCAAAATAATGTTTAAGGGGATAAGAGAATGGAAAAAGTACTCATTTTCGGACATAAAAATCCAGACACAGACACGATTTGCTCCGCTATTGCTTATGCGGACTTAAAGCAGCAACTTGGTTACGACGCAGAACCGGTACGTCTCGGTACCGTGAACGGCGAAACTCAATTCGCGCTGGACACGTTCCAAGCAGAAGCACCACGTCTTGTAGAGACGGTGGCTAATGAGGTCAAAGGGGTTATTCTTGTTGACCATAACGAGCGTCAGCAAAGCGTCAGCGACATTGATCAAGTTCAAGTGCTAGAGGTGATTGACCATCACCGTATCGCGAACTTTGAGACAAGCGCGCCTTTATACTATCGCGCAGAGCCTGTTGGCTGCACAGCAACTATCTTGAAGAAGCTCTATAAAGAACACGGTGTGGAGATTAAGAAGAACGTGGCTGGCTTAATGCTGTCCGCTATCATTTCGGACTCGCTGTTGTTCAAATCCCCGACATGTACGCCTGAAGACGTTGCTGCGGCTCGCGAGCTGGCAGAGATTGCTGGTGTGGATGCTGAGCAGTACGGATTGGACATGCTCAAAGCTGGTGCAGACGTTAGCAGCAAATCGATTGCAGAGCTGATCTCGCTGGACTCGAAAGAGTTCACAATGGGCAGCGCGAAGGTCGAGATTGCACAAGTAAATGTCGTAGACATTAACGATGTCTATTCCCGCCAATCAGACATTGAAGCGGCTTTGTCTGACATTATTGCGACCAAGGGCTTGGATTTGTTCGTATTTGTGGTAACTGACATTTTGAACAACGATTCTGTAGCACTTGCGCTTGGCGCTTCCGCTAACGCAGTTGAGAAAGCATACAACGTTACCTTGAGCGACAATAAAGCGCTGCTGAAGGGTGTTGTATCTCGCAAGTCACAAGTTGTTCCTGTGCTGACAGAAACATTCAAGAACTAATGTATAAGCTGGAAGAGAAGGCTGTTTCCCATTGTGGAAACAGCCTTCTCTAGCGAGAAGCACATGATCCTGCTGAGCTCCACATTCGGGTTATGGAGCAATTATATGAATAAAAGAGATGAGTTTTTAGAGTGGTCATTCCTTTTGAGAGGGGCCACTTTTTCGTATGCATTTTTATTTCGCTTTATGATGTACAAATGAATGCAGCAGCGATACAAGAGCTTCTTTTTGGGATTCATTTATTTCGTGGAACAAGCGTATGAATTCGGTTTCATTTTCTCGCAAAGAGGGAGTGTTTTCTATCATTTCTTCTACGGTTAGCAGTACACTAATGTTTATACTTAAGGCTTTACACAATTTAATTAAGGTATCGATCTGAGGTGAGCGGTTGTCGTTCTCGATGTCGCTAATCGTGGATTGTGTAACACCAGATCTTTTAGAAAGTTCTGTAGATGTGAGCCCCTGCGCATGACGGATGTTGCGAAGTTTCTCGCCAATTTTCAAAGCTCATTCCTCCTTATCGTCATTCTTCCCAACTATCCAACCGTTATAGTAATGAATCTTAAGTCGTAGTACATCAGACACCTCTGAAAAAATTATGAATGATCACTTATGTAAGTGATACCTTTATATGACAAAAAAAGTTTTGTTTCGATGAAAATATCTTTTTTTAGATATAAGCATTTACATCATATCTGAATTGGAATATTATAGGTATGTAATTCTATATTCCTAAAATGTAGTAATTGAGGTGAATCGTGTTACCTGAATTTGATCTATAATTATATTTAATAGTTCTTATGAACTATTAAAATGTAGTTCAATGATATCATTTCCAGTTTGAGTAAACAATTATCATTTTTTTAGGAGGGATGTTATGTCAATCATCCGCCAAAGAACCCGGAATTTGTTGCTTGCTGGTGGTATTGGGGCGATGATCGTACTGTTATTTGCCTGCTTCGCCATTTATTTCGGCTATCAATGGATGAAGGATTCCGAGGAAGCAAAGAGTGAAGAGTACGAGAAGCGAATCACGCTCTACGAGAAGCAGATGAAGGAGCAGCAGTCCCAGACTACGAACATTTACGTATTAAGTAAGGATATTCCTGCTGGTACCTTACTTACGGAGAAGAGCTTAACGAAAGTCAGTATTTCAAAGAAAGCTGCGCCTCAGCATCCGGTAGATATTACAGAAGCAGTTGGCAAGTATACAAAAATTTCATTGCAAATGAACACTCCTCTTTCCAAAGGAATGCTGTTTGAAGAAGGGATAACGCCTAACGATCTCAGATTACAAGAATTCTCTTTAATCAACCTTCCTATAAAGCTCAAAAAAGAAGATTTTGTCGATGTGCGTATCAAGTTTCCGACAGGACACGACTTTATTGTTCTTTCCAAAAAGAAGGTTAAAGATTTAATGAACGGTACAGTATGGCATGAAATGAACGAACAAGAAATATTGACGATGTCGAGCGCTATTGTAGATGCATACATAGAGAATGCCGAAATTTACTCCCTTACATACGTTGACCCTTACATGCAGAATCATGCAATACCTACTTACCCAGCTAATCCAAGAGTACTTGATCTGATCGAATCTGACCCCAACATTGTAAAAGTAGCATCAATGGAGTTGGAAAAGAGACTTCGAGTTCGATTGGACAAGGATCTTGCGGCCATGGATGTGACAAAACGTCACAATTTCCAGAGCAAAAAGGGACAAGCTGCTGTTCAGCAGCCATCAGACGCAACGTTGGAAAATACCTCACCATTGAAGCAAGAACAACAAGAGACAGACCACCCTTCAGTCACACCTTCAGACACCTCAGACTCGATACCCAAACAAGCTTTAAGCCAAATAGACATTTTTCATTCATCTCCTGACGGAACCAACCCTGCTGTTCCAGAACGGGAGGGAGAGAAACCATGAAGATCGTTCAATTTATAGGGGCTTCCGACAAAACGGACTTTCTGCTCTATATATGCAAGCTCATTGCGTCTAATGGTCACAAAGTGCTTCTTGTAGATGCAACACTACTTCAAGATTATGAATTTGCCTTTCCTCGTGTCGAAGGGGACTTGCAGGTTCACGAGTACGATGATTTTGATGTGATCCACGGCTGCGGCAGTGCAGCAGACGTCCAGAATTATTTTATGCAGAAAGAAGCCGATTTTAACTATGAATATATGATCATAGACAGCAATAATTCTTTGCACGTAGATGGTTGGGAGGCCGATAGACTCATTTTGTATAACACGATGGAGAATATTCATAATATTCGCAATCTAGGTATTTTGGATCAATATTTTTCCAAGTACGTGAAGGATGAGTTGGTTCTTGTTTCAAAAATAATGAACGGGGTTGTTTGCTCTATTAACGAGGAGTATATCGATAGTCTGTATGACGGATACCCGATCCAATGGGATGAGCCTACACACTATTTGATACCAGACGAACGAGATTATGCGATAAAGATTGATAACCAGTACCGAAGCGTCATCCAGCTAAAAGGCTTAACACGTACATACCGCAAAGCTTTGATAGGAGTTTTGAAAATGATATTAGAGCTTCCGGATAAAGAGGTTCACCGAATATGGAAGAAGGCGGGGAAGGTGAGGAAGTATGGGACAAGTCGCATTCTGGGGTAGTGTGCATGGGCAGGTCGGCACGACATCTAACGTTATTGCTGCAGCTTGTATGATCGGACTGGAATATTCAACTCGCACTTTAGTTGCTCAGACACAGCATACGCGCTCGACACTAGAAACGGCTTTCTCCAAATTGTCAGGAGGAGGCTCGGTAAGTAAACCGACGTTCGATGATAAAGGTCTTGATGCGCTCGATCGGATGATCCGCAGCAACAGGCTCACCTCTGAGGGGGTGAGGGACTATACGCAGCCGATAATACAAGAACGGTTGGATCTGTTAAGCGGTACGGAGAAAGCGGATGAAGCGACGTATCATGCGATGAACGATACATTACAGCCTATTTTTGACTATGCTAAACGGTACTACAACACGGTGCTTTTGGATGTCCACAGTGGCTGCGGCAATCCGGTTACGAATCAACTATTAGCACAATCGGAGCTGATTGTTGTGTGTCTGAATCAGAATGTTCAGGTGCTGGATCGTTTCTTTGCGAAAAAGGATTGGCCACAAGCACTGAACGATAAGCCCTATATGATTCTACTAGGGCAGTATGATCCGCATTCCAAATACAAATTATCCAACATTGCGAGGAAATACAATGTACGGGTTCCTATGTATACGGTGCCATATTGTACTCCTTTCCGAGATGCCTGTAATGATCGGGATGTTAGAAGCTTTTTTATGCGGATGCAGCACTCTGCCAAAGATACAGATACGACTTACTTTATGAACGAGGTGCGAAAGCTATCGAAGGCTATCTTAACGGAGATCGGAATTAATGTCAGCGTAAAAGCCATTGAAAGAGGGGTCTCGTAGATGTTTGGCTATGGGATGCTTAATTTTATTTTAATTACGCTAATTCTGTTAATGGGCATCGCTTATTTGTATCTTAAACTGTCCAAACGAACGGTTCCGGTTAGAAGCGTTGAACTACCTGACGCCGACGCTTATACAATTGATGCGATTACATCATTTGTGAAGAAGACTTTAAATGAAGTGACGGGGGCCAACCTGTACGACATGGGGTTATCTGAAGTTGAATTTGAGCGACGGCGTAATAAGCGTGCAGAGTTAAAACGTGCATTAAAGGGATGTACTACCGGTGATGTGAATGACAAGACTTACGTCAAGGAATATATCATTGATCTGCTTTATAAAGCATATGGCTTCACAGAAGCAACTGCTAATGTTGCCATTTCTTTTGATGATCCAACGCGGCTATCCGTTCAAGATCAATTCGATATTTTACTGCACCAATATAAGCAGCGATTCGGTACAAATGGCTTGAGTCGACTCATTGCAAGCCACGAACTTGATCGTCCGCGGCAATTCATTGAGAAAGGACAGACTGAATCCTATCTGATTACAGCCGAGGAAATTGCACGTATCTATCAATTGGAAGCCGAACCATTAACACTGGATGACAAGATACGAATTATTGTTCAGCGTGTGTACCAGTATTACAAAGGATTTGGCGTTATTGATGAAATTCGGGATATGGCGATAGATGGTGTATCAGGTGGGGTGTCGGGCGTTCCGTCCTCCATAAAGGATATGGAAGATGATGCATTAATGATGGAAGACATGCGAAGAGGTGCTCCATGTGGGTATGAGAGCGTGTGGATTTTTTATCGTGGAAAGTCGATTCATCTGTCCTTTCTCAGCTTTGGCAGTGATCTGGAACTGAAGCGTGTATGTCAGAACATTTATAAATATAACAATCCAGGACAATTAACAGAAAGCAATGGGTATAAAGTCAATGAGATGAAGGACGGCTCGCGGGTAGTTGTGGTCAGACCGCCATTTGCTGAATCGTGGGCATTCTTTGTGAGAAAGTTCGAGCTGCCTAACTTGAGTTTGCAAACACTGATCTCGGATGAGAATGGCGAGCTTGTCCAAGACATGATTAAGTTTTTGATGAAGGGGGCTCGTATCACTGCAGTAACAGGGTCGCAGGGTTCAGGAAAAACAACATTACTTATGGCAATGGTGCAATATATTCCGGGACCTTTAACACTGCGTATACAGGAGATGTCCTTTGAGCTCCATTTGAGAAAGTTGTTCCCGATGAGGAACATTTTGTCATTCCGGGAAACGGATCATATATCAGGTCAGCAGGGCCTTGACGTACAGAAGAAGACGGACGGCTCAGTAAATATCCTGGGGGAAGTGGCTACCGATCCTGTAGCTGCATGGATGATTCAGATGGGACAGGTCGCCAGCTTATTTACGATCTTCTCCCACCATGCAAAGACGTTCAAAGATCTCATATGGTCACTTCGCAACTCTTTGTTGAAGACAGGGGTTTTCCAGAATGAGCGTATTGCTGAACAGCAAGTTGCGAGCGTCATTAATTTTGATATTCATCTGGTCAAAAGGCAGGACGGACATCGATATATCGAGCGAATTACGGAGTGTATCCCAATAGAGGAACATGATCCTTATCCGGCTCAATGGCAGCAAGAGACAAGCCTGGAAGGCAAGTTGGACCGATTTATGGACGCTTCTGCAGAGTTTTTCCGACGAAGTACGGATCGAAAGCCATTTACTTACCGCAATGTGATCGAATATAGGGATGGCCATTATGAAGCTGTATTCCCGATAACGGATCACAACAAACGTGAAATGCTATTCCACATGAATAAAGCTGACGGTGAGGCATTTAAACGATTTGTCGCTGATCATTGGAGGGATGGCCATGTCGATTAACGGATGGCTGGTCGTGCTCGTAAGCATATCATTGTCTCTGCTCTTCTTATGTGTCTATACACTACTGGGCCGGAAGCAGAAGCATCGGTATGAGACCAAAGGGATGATGGAAGATTTCTTCCCCTCGCACAAACGAAAGTTGGCGCTGCGGAACTTCTATCTTCGCGCTTATGTTTTGTGTCTAAGGTTTCCTGGCCTGCATGGATATACGCTGAAAATTAGACGGCGTTTAGAAACGATTCACGCTTACGATGAATATACGATGCGTAAGCAAACGATGAAAATTGTCTTTCTTACGTTAGGCATTACTTGGAGTATCGTCGTTGTGTTAGCCGTTGTAACGCAGGATATCGTGTTTATGTTGTGGGTCATCCTGGGTGCATTAATTATGAACGGCTTGCTTATTGACCTGTTTATCAATCGGCTGGAAGATCGTCTGCTCAGGCACTTTGTTCATTATCTGGGCGATGTTCGTCATGAGTATCAGCAGCACCGAATGGTGGATGAAGCCATCTACGATGCAGCTCAAGCTGCATCCTATGAAGCACAGATGCATGCAGAACGCATTCACGATATGCTAACAGCCAAGAATCCAGCCACTAAGCTGGGGCGTTATTATGATGTGGCTCCGAACCAATATTTGAAAGCTTTCGCCGGAATCTCACATCTTGTCATGGAACACGGCGATCGCATGATCGCTAAAGGCTCGATGTACCTGAATGCTGTCAGCAAGCTGGTTCAGGAGATGAACTTCGACCTGCTGCGCAGAGAAAAACTCAATTATTTGCTTAAGGGATTAACGGGGGTTGCTATCGCGCCTATTTTCTTTACAGTCCCACTGGAGAACTGGGCAAGAACTTACTTTCCTGCTATCCAGCAGTTCTATGACAGCAAGTTGGGTATAGTGATGAAGATTATGGTATATGCGGTCATTGTCGTAGCCTACGTGCTCATCCGCAAAATGTTGGAAAACGATGAAGGCCATTATATCGCCAAGGCACCCGGAGTTATATGGGAAAAGAAGCTGTATGGTTGGAGGCCCATTCGTGCTCTGATTAAAAAGTTGGTACCAGGCGCACACACACGAGAGCATTTCAGTCTAGTTCTGCTATTGAAACAGGCAAATTCACGCTTAACGCTGGAGTGGCTGACGCTGCGCAGAATCGTTTTTGGTACTTTGTTGTTTGCCGCTACCGTTATTTTGTCTTTCTACCTTCACATTTACAGCTCGTATCAACTCTTACATACTCCTTATTCGTCGAGCCTCTTGTTTGGTGCGATGAACGGAGAGGATATGGAGAAGGCGCAGCAGATAACCGATTTCGATCGCAAGGTGATTGAGGCTGTGAAGCAGGAAAAGGAACACAGCAGAGATATGATTGTCCACAAAATAGGAGAATTAGCATATTCACCAATGGATACGGTGGCGTTAAATATTGCTGCAAGCCGAATCGGTGATAAATTCGAAACCTTAGAGCAGGAGTACTTCAAGTGGTGGGAACTACTGCTCGCCATAGCTGTAGGCGTGGTCGGTTATTCGGTTCCGATATGGGTGCTGCAGTTCCAGCGGCGCCTACGGGCGATGGACATGCAGAATGAGGTCGATCAGTTCCATGCCATCATTTTAATACTGTCCGAATTTGAGCGGATGTCTGTGGAACAGATATTGGAATGGATGGAGCGATTTGCGATCATTTTTAGGCCATCCTTGCAATCCTGTCTTCTGCATTATGATAGCGGTGCTACCGCATCTCTCGAACAGCTGAAAGAGGATTCGCCATTTGTACCTTTTGTCCGTATCGTGGAGCGGCTGCTGAACGCAGTCGAGAAGATTCCGATCAAGGAGGCGTTCGACGACCTGGAGCTGGAGCAAGAGTATTACAAAGAGAAGAAGAAAGAACATCATGAGCGGGTGATCAGCCAGAAGGTCAGCTGGGGGAATATGATCGGCTTTGCGCCGATGTATGTATTGGTTTTCCTGTATCTGGTGCTGCCGCTCCTTTATATGAGCGTCATGCAGATGGACGACTTTGTTAACCAAATTCAAAAGGTGTAAAGGAGAAGGATGAAGCATGAGTAATGCACAAAGAGCGCTGTTGGTGGCAGCGGGACTATTTTTGACGATTGCCTTGATTACACTAGTGGTAAATTTGTTTACATCGGCACAAGATGCCTCCAAAGAGGCACAAAGTAAGTTCTCGGATCTGCAGACGGAGCTATCACAGACAGAATTCAGCATTTATGACAATACAACGCTTTCTGGCAGTCAGGTGTTAAATACAATTCGAAAATACATGAAGAAGGATCAGTTTGGCGTGCAAGTTACGACCGCAAAAACGGCCGGATCAGCTGGTAACACCTCAACATTTTATGGGAATCAGTTTACGGATAAAGGCGAAATCAATAATCCCCTAGATCGTAACGATAAGTTGGATACAGCTTTAGACGAAACATTAAATTCATATATTAATCCCTCTGGAAAATTTAAGGGGACGGTCATTCGGGATGGAAACAATGTCGTTCGTGGAATTCAATTTCAACAAGCACCTTAGTAGTTATGGACAATTCATTTTACAAAATGCTTATATTTAGTGCTGCCTTCATCTTGTTTCTCGGGGCGCTAACAGCTTGCATCATGCTAGTAAGAGACATGGAACAGGCAGTACAAGCTACTCATAATCAGGCTAAGCAGTTTGATAAAAATACGATGGTTGGAAACGAAGACAATTCGAATGAGACGTATTCGGGGACGCAGGTGCTGCAAACAGTAGCCTTAATCCGGTCCATCGGCGTTGAGATTGAGCTAGGGGGCGTTACGTTTCACCCCGATCTTGACCTTCATACGACCGATTTGTCAATGATTCAAGTGCGGAGCACCTATCGGTCGGAGTATGTCCGAGGTACGGACGGCGGCTTGCAGCGCATTCGCTTTGTACGGCTGTAAGGAGAAATGACAAATGAACGCAATCTCTAAATTATTTGCCATTCTGATCGCAGTGTTGTTGCTGTACGTATACCCAGCATCTGAAGCGTCAGAGCGTCAGGATGACTTGTCTGCATTAGTGGCGCACGGGGCTGCCGTTCAGTTCGTAGATGCGGTGCGCAGCAAAGGCTATATCACTCCGACGATGTATAACGAATTTGAGCGTACGTTAGCGTCAACTGGCAACCTGTATGACGTGGAACTTGAGCATCTGCACAAGAAATACGATCCGGTGTATACGAATCCGACAGATCCGGGCACGTTCCAGAATGAGTTCGAGGTACATTACGACGGGTTCTACTCGGCAGAGGTAAAGGCGATTTTGTTCCCAGATAATACGTGGGACCAGAGAGATAGTAGGCGGCGGTACAAACTAACAGCCGGAGACTTTTTTACCGTTAAGGTCGCAAACCGCAACCGGACGCAAGGCACTTTGATTCGGGATTGGCTCAACGGCTCCAACACTGGTAACGCGGCTGTGATTACGGCAAATTACGGGGGCATGGTATTAAATGAAGATTACTAATCTTGCCCTTATTTTTGTCTTAATCGTTGTTCCTATGTTCCTCATTATGGGCTTTCGGATTGACGATCAGAAGACCGTGAATCGTCTAGAACTGCAGTATGACGCTGCTCTCCGCACGGCAGCACAGGATGCTGCCAAGATGCTCAGCTTGAATGAGAAGCAAGACTTCGAAGTGCAGTATCAATCGCTCAAATATTTTCGGGCTAACAAGGAAATGGCTGTGGACACCTTTTTTAAGACGTTGGTGTTGAACTTTCGTCTGAAGGAAGATCCGATTGGACAAGGCGTACTAAAGGCTTATATTCCGGCGATCGTGATTGTTGATTATGACGGGTATTATACGTATGCGGTTGAGGAATATCGTAATGCAAGAGGGGTGCTTGAAGCCAAACATGTGTTCAGCCCGAAGAAACCTTACGCTTATAGTGACTCAGTAGGCCGCAGCTATGCGTTTACGCTGGACGACTATGTACGCGTCTACGATCCTACTTTACGTACTTGGTACGAGGGTTATCGAGCTGATCTAAGTACTAGTGTAAGCGTTGACTTATTGCAACAAGCAGACACTTTCGAGCAGGTACGGCAGCGGGTTATTGTGGATACTATTCAGCAAGACCTCGCACGTGTTATCAATAAGCACAATCAATATGTGACTCGGTATGGCATTACTTATATGTTCTCACTTCCGTCCATCTCCCAAGAGGAATGGAACAACACGATTAACGACATCGGCATGATTGCATTTTTGCAGGGCATTCCGGTTGGCGATCAAGCGTATAACAATTATGCACTGGGCGGGGGCAGACTGGTCCGCAAGCCTGTCATTTATGGCGTTCAAGAGAACGGCATTAAGTATTATTATCGGAGCGATTGCGCATTTACGGCGACGATTGAGGAGACCTTTGTAAACGAGAAGGAAGCAGCGGCACACGGATATTATCCGAAGCGCTGTTTGAATGTTCCATAAGTTGCGTCAGATCGTATCTGGGATTGGGGTGTAAGGCATTGAAGCAACAGCAGCGGATATCCATCATTTTAGGTGTTATATCACTTATCTTAATTATTGGCGGGTTTATGCAAATGTAATAGCCGAAAGGAGGAGACATCCTTGGCCAAATTAGAGCTGGTCGTTGCGGATCAGGATAAGCAGTATTTGGAAATGCTGTCGCATTACATACACACTTCGGAATTTGCGGGCCGCTTTGTCATCCGTACCTTCTCCAATGAAGGGACGTTGAAGCAATTTACCAGCACCATGCAAGGCAGTGTCATTTTTCTCATTAATCCGGTCGCTATTGAGATGGCATCGTTAGACCTATCATCTGGACATCTGCTGCTGCATCTTACAGAGACTAATGTGCTGTTGGAAGATCAGGTGACATCTGTCCCGGTATTTTACAAATATCAGCCGTTAAATCAGCTGTTATCCAAAGTGTTTGAAGCTTATGTGGATAACAATGGCCGCTATGCAGCGGAGCAAAGCGCCAGCACCACGACATCTGTGATAGCTGTTTATTCGGCAATTGGCAACAGCGGCAAGACAGTCACGGCCGTGAATCTGGCTGCTGGACTGGCTTCGCAAGCGCACAGCGTATTTTATTTGAACCTGGAGCTGCTCAATTCAAGCGAAGCGTACATGCAGACGATGGACAACCAGAACTTTTCGCAGCTTCTCTATTTTATGAATACGGATCAACAGAAATTTGCTGCTCGTTTTGAAACGTTAAAAGCGAGTGAATCCAACTTGGGCTTTGATTACTTCAATTCTCACCGTCATATACGTGAGATTGAGGAATTGTCAGCTGAGGGTGCGACACTACTAGTAGAAACGATTGCGAATCTGGGATTGTACGAGTTTATCGTTGTGGATTTGGATACCGGAACAGATGCCCGAACAGTCGAGCTGTTAAGGCGCTGCGATACGGTGCTGTGGCTGCTGCTAGACGATCTGTCTTGTTTGACGAAGACGCGTATCATGCTTCAACAGCATGCAGTTGTTAGTCAGCTGATGGATAAGAGTCGTTTCCTCTTAAATAAGCACCTGGGTAGTGACATGAATGCGGACCTTCTGCAGTCCTATCCGTCTCTGTTCCGACTACCGTATGTACCCCAATGGAAAGCGGTTACGGATGGCGAGCAACTGCTGTCGAGTAAGCCATTTAACGATCAAATTGCGCAGCTTGCTCGTTCGTTCGGGGCGCAGGGGGCATCAATATGAACGACGAGCAGCTTGTAGCTCAGCTGAAGGAGCAGATTCGACGCGATCTGGACGTGACAAGTGAGGTGTCTGACGAGAAGCTGCTTGAGTTCGTTGAGGATACCGTGTTCCGCTATTCGGAACAGCACTATTTGACCGCATCGCAGAAACAGACTTTTATTCAGCGTATTTATGATTCTTTCCGTGGGCTGGATGTACTGCAGCCTCTCATTAACAACAAATCGATTACAGAAATAATGATTAATGGTCACGATGAAATATTTATTGAGCGTGACGGCCGGGTGCTGCGTTATGATGCAGCATTTGAAAGTAAGGAGAAGCTGGAAGATATTATCCAGATTATCGTTGGCAAAGTGAACCGTGTCGTAAATGAATCCTCGCCAATTGTGGATGCGCGTCTGGAAGATGGATCACGGGTTAACGTGGTGTTACCTCCTATTGCACTAAAAGGGCCAACGATGACAATCCGAAAATTTCCAGAGAAGCCACTTGATGTTGAAGATCTGGTCAAGATCGGCTCCTTAACTGGAGAGGCGGCTCAATTCCTGAAGATGCTTGTGCAGGCCCGATACAATATTTTCATTGGCGGAGGTACAGGATCGGGGAAGACTACCTTCCTGAACGCGTTGTCCAACTATATACCTGACGATGAACGGATTATTACCATTGAAGATTCGGCTGAACTGCAGATTCGCAGCGTCCCCAATCTCGTTAGTCTGGAAACTCGAAACGCCAATACGGAAGGCAAAGGCGAGATTTCGATCCGCGAACTGATCAAAAGCTCGCTGCGGATGCGGCCTAATCGAATTGTCGTCGGAGAGGTACGGGGCGCCGAAGCTCTTGATATGCTGCAGGCGATGAATACTGGTCATGATGGATCGCTGTCAACAGGGCATGCGAACTCAACGGTTGATATGTTGAGTCGACTTGAAACTATGGTGCTGAGCGGAGCACATCTACCAGTTGAAGTTGTACGGAAGCAGATCAGTTCAGCGATTGACATCATGGTCCATCTCTCGCGGCTGCGGGACAAGTCACGCAAGGTCGTAGAAATATCCGAAATTATCGGCGTTGTTAACGGTGAGATTGAGTTGAATCCGCTCTATCAATTCGTAGAGACAGGGGAAACGCCAGAAGGCAAAATTATCGGCGGGCTCGTATCTACCGGCAATCGATTGCGAGAAGCCATGAAGCTGCAGATGGCTGGCTTCAAAGATATCGATCTAGTCATGGAAGGGAGGTCTTAAGTCCATGCAAGTTATCGGAATAGCTGTTGCAATTGGGCTTGTTCTCTGGGTGGTATTTGTAATGGTCGACAAGCGGAAGCGAAGAGTTGATCAAGATGTAAATGCAGCAGGTCAAGTGACTCACAAGGGGAAAGACAAACCGGATCGTGAGGGACGTGCTGCATCTAAGTCAGGCAGCAAATCCGACAAAGACAGTATACTGGCCAAGGCAGGCGGGGTAATCGATTATTCCATTTACCGATTGTCGCTAGTAGAACGATTGTCTGCCATAATACTTGCTGGCGTCATGTTAGGTGCGATCGGCATCATTTTCTATAAAAATGTCATTATGGCTGTGCTGCTCGCCTTGTTGGGCTTATTGTATCCCAAGCTGCGAAGGAAGCAATTGATGCAGAAACGGAAGGACGAATTAAGCTTGCAGTTTAAACAAGCTCTATATTCCTTATCTTCGTCACTTGCGGCAGGCAAATCGGTAGAGAACGCTTTCCGGGAGGTGTTAAAGGATCTAAGACTGCTGTATCCCGATCCTAGCACTTATATTTTGAGAGAGTTCGAGATTATCAATAACCGGGTTGCAACGGGGGAGCCGATTGAAGCGGCGCTTCAGGACTTCAGCGCACGAGCAGATATTGAGGATATAGCCAATTTTGCCGATGTGTTCGTTACCTGTAAGCGTTCCGGTGGCGATATAGTCGAAGTCATTCGCAGAACGGCAAATATTATCGGGGAAAAGTTGGAGATCAAGCAGGATATCTCGGTCATGATTGCACAGAAAAAATTCGAAGCAAGGGCGCTTGGCATCATTCCTTTCGGGTTGGTGGCTCTGCTTGGATATATGTCGGCTGACTATATGGCACCACTGTATACGGGAGTAGGTTATGTCATTATGACGGTGGCGCTTGTTATTTTAATCGGAGCGTTGTTCCTTATACAGCGCATTATGAACATAAAGGTGTGATAGGAATGATGCTTGCAGGTGCAGGTATCTTCGTTCTGCTAATTTTGGGACTGAAGCTGATGGCTGGAAAGCAGTATGACGAATTCGTGAAGGAGAATGGACAAGGCTTTCAGTTAAACGCGTTTGCTCCTTCCTCATTGGCCCTGATCGATCGACTTCGTATCGTGGAACGTTCTTCGAGATTTTATTTGCACATTCATCAGAAGATTGTGCAGTTATACGGCAGTCGTAAAGGTATTAGCCATACGAGAATGTTTTTAGCCCAGATGGTGTCCTTTGTCCTTTTGCTGCTCGTAATCAGTTTTGTGCTTCCTGCGGTTGCAGAAGGAGATACGACCTATTTATTCATCGGTTTGCTCCTTACTGTATTGGTTCCATTTTCGATGGTGAAGGACTTGGACAAAAAAATACAAAAGCGCAAGCAGGCGATTACGTTGGAGCTGCCAGAATTTCTTAGTCGCATCACATTACTCGTAAATGCTGGTGAGACGGTTCAAAAGGCAATCATTCGCTGCGTTGAACAGAAGAAGCATATGCATGATCATCCTTTGTATGCGGAGCTTCAGCAAGTATCTTCGGAAGTGAGCAACAACTACTCGTTCCCGCAGGCGATGGAGGATTTCAGCAAGCGATGCGCCATGCAGGAGATATCCATATTTGTTACTACCGTCTTGATGAATTACCGCAGAGGAGGTGAGGAGTTCGTCGCATCGCTGCAAGGTTTGTCGCAGGACTTATGGGCTAAGCGCAAGGCGGTGACGAAGACGCTGGGCGAAGAGGCCTCGTCCAAGATGGTGTTTCCGATGATGATAATTTTCTTGGTTGTCATGATTATCGTCGGAGCGCCAGCCATGATGATGATGAAGTAGTGGAAACACGAGATTGTAAACCATATTTAGGGGAGGAATTGAACATGGCAAACTTCTTTAAAAAGCTGTGGAAAGATGAAGATGGGATTGGGACGTTGGAAATTATTTTGATTATTGCGATTATTGTTATCATCGTTTTACTGTTTAAAGAAAAAATCGTGAAATGGGTTGAAGATTTACTCAGGTCTTCTGATACCAAGATTAAAACGATAGATAAGTAGAAAGTAATAAAAATGTTACAGGGGGTCTCTTTATGCCGTTTCAATACTATCTTTTGGTGGTATTCGCACTCATCGCATTTTATACAGACGCAACGAAACAGAGAATTCCAAACTGGCTAACGCTTACTGGATTCGTTGTAGGAGTGGCCTTCCATTTGATAGGAAATGGCTGGAACGGCCTCCTCTTCTCATTGCTTGGTGCGGGTGTCGCATTCGTTGTGCTCGTGCTGCTCTATGTGTTTAAAGCGATTGGTGCAGGTGACGTTAAACTGTTTGTTGCCATCGGCGCGATCACGGGCATGGAATTCTCCTTATACAGTATTATGTATTCCATCGTATATGGTGGTCTAATCGGTCTTGTTATTCTGCTCTGGAAGCAACAGTTCTTCATACGTATCCGGGGCTTATTCGGCTATTTGTTTCGTGTTGCCGCGTTTCGGGATAAAGAAGCCGTGACTAGCATCGCCAAACAGAAAAACTTACAGTTTCCGTTTATGTATGCCGTGTTACCGGGGATTACAACCACTTGGTACTATTTCTTAATGTGAGAGGGAGAACCGTATGGAGAACGTTATTTATCAATTACATTACAATTACAAAAATGACAACGGAAATTATATTGAATTCGGTCAGCAGCAGGAGCTAACTGTCCAGCATATGGCCGCAATTCAGGTTCGGATGCTGCAGTCCAACACGATTCCGAAGCTGCTGCCGGTTACATTCGAACAGATGGATATGCAGATGAAGATTCGATACGACATCGGTTCTCGCACCCAATTGTTGGATACGATCAACATTAGAGGTTTATCCGAGTCCGATTATTACGGATTATTATACGGTATTGCCAGTGCTTTGGATGACAGCGGCAAATATATGCTGATGGAGGAGCACTTCATACTAGACGAACAACTGATATACATTGGCTCCAGTATGGAGGATGTGTACTTGACATATTTGCCTTTCCAGTCGATTCCTGACAAGCCTGGTACGGGAGAAGCGTTCAAGCAGTTGTGTCTGCGCCTCATCGGGCATGTAAAGCCGTTCCAAGGCTATGGCTTCCAGCCGATGATGGAGCTGCTCAGCAAGAATCAGTTCCGCTGGAGCGAAATGAAGCAGCTGCTGCATGCAGCTAAGCATGGGCAGACGTCTGCCCAGCAGTCGGCAGCAGCTCGCATGGAGGCGCCTGCAGCTGCAGCGGTGCCTCAGCCGATACCGCCGTTACGGCACGAATCGGTGCCGTCAGTTAAAGCGAAGCCGCGGGCTGCGAAGGAGACGCCTGCGGCAAGTGCGACGGCAGCTGACGGAGCTGCTGCAGCGGTCGCTGCGCCAACTGAGCTGCCGCCACTCACACAGCGCGAGAAAATCTATCTCTACGCAATTGCGGTACTTGGCGCAGCGGCCATATGGAAGTGGTATCTTGATGTGAACACAGAGCCTGCAATGCTTGTGGCATTAGGTGTCACTGTACTTTGCGTTAATCTTGTGTATACCTATGCGAAGGTGTATCGCCCGAACTTCGCCAAAATGAATAAGCCTATTGGGGGGGGCAAGACAGCAAATGCTCCCTTAGATGTGGAAGCACGTAATGCGGCATCCATCAAGCCTGTCAAGCAAAAGAAAAGTAAAAAAGGGAAAGAGCTGCCTCAGGAGTTCTCCGCAAAGCCGCAGTTGACTGATCAGACGGTGCTGTTAACACCGGTGGAGGAAACGGTGCTCTTAAACGGCATAGGAATAGGGGCTACAATGGGACAGCCCACTGTTTATCTCGAGATTACAAAGGACGGACATCGTTCCGAGTTGGGCTTGAATGTGGATCGGTATATGATCGGCCGTGATGCGGACCAAGTTAATTATGTAGATGATACGGTAGGCGTGTCACGGACACATGTAGAACTGCTAAGAATGGGATCTGAATACATGGCTAAAGACTTAGGTTCCAAAAACGGAACAACGTTAAATGGGGAGACAATGGTGCCATTTAAAATGTACGTGTTGAAAGAGGGAGACACGTTCCGTACAGTGAAGACGGAATTTACCTTCCATATAAGGGGCTGACGTGAAACGGGCGCACCGTGTCCCGTACGTGTATGGACTCGCCACACACATTGGGAAGAAGCAACAAAATGAGGATAGGGCTTGGCTGCGGCTGGGTATTGCCCCATCAGGTCAGCCTTATGGCGCTGCAATCGTGGCTGACGGGATGGGGGGGCTTCAAGAAGGTGCAATAGCAAGTGAACTAGTTGTTCAAGACTTTAAGCGCTGGCTGGATCATGAACTGGATCCCATGTGGAGGGAACGTAATCCTTTCGGGCGCATCGGGACAGGCCTTTATAATTTCTGCTTTGAGGCGCAGCGTATGCTGCAGCTTGAACAACAAAAAAGAGGCCATCACATGGGCACGACGATGAGCATTGTCTTCCTGTGCGATGGAGATTATGCAATTGTACATATTGGAGATAGCAGAGTATATCAAATGTCGCTGGATACGGTCCTACTTGCACAGTTGACTGAGGATCATGCTTGGGTTGCTGCTCAGCTAAGAGATGGGCTCTTAAGCCGAGAGGAAGCAAGGACGCACCCCAAGCGTAATGTCCTACTTCAATGTATTGGAATGGAAGGTACGATACAGCCATTTCTACGAACAGGAAAGTATGGTGCGAACGACTTGTTTCTATTAAGCACGGATGGATTTCACCATGCCTTTGCGGAAGAGGAATTACAGGGGCATACGGAGTTAGCGTGCAGAACAAGCAATAAGTATCAAGCAATAAGCGAGAAACTCATCCATAAAGCTTATCAGGCGGGAGCTGCGGATAACTTAACTTTGCTTATGATCGGTCCCAGTAGAAAGACGGGGTCTGCTTTTGAAAAAATGCTGCTCCGGATCCGAATGAAGAGAGGGGGATGCTAATGTCAGCAAAGTGTCATTCACCCCGAGCATCACTGTACAGAAACGAGCAAGGAAATTTTACGATCGAGGCTTCAATGCTGTTTCCTATCATTTTTCTTATAACCATTATGTTTATCTTTTTTAGTCTGTACGTGTATCAAAAAGTCAGCTTATATTATGCAGCAACAACGGCGGCTGAAAGAATTGCACATAACTGGGACAATTCTAAGCGAGAGCCCATTACGGGCAAGTACGCGATCGATGCGCAGCATGGCGGCAAAGAAAATCAATTATATTGGCGATTGTTTGATGATAACGCAACGGATTCATTCGTATTTTTGATGCATCGAATCACGGGAAGCGTAAACAGCGACAGTGATAGTGGGTTATGCCAGATCCCGAATGAGGGCACCAATGTCTCGCTTCCGACAGGTAAAGGGGGGAGTGGGCTGGTGCAACAGAAGATAAACAAGTATGCATCCGCAAATTTAAGCTATTTTCAGGGGAATATCAATTACCAAAATAAAATAGTTGACCGCAAAATTACGGTTTGTCTTCAAACCCAATTAAAGCTCCCCTCTTTTGTAGCCAGTTTTCTTGGGAATGGAATTGTGAAACAGCAAGCCATTGCTAGAATTGCTGAGCCGGCAGAGTTTATGAGAACGGTTGACTTTGCTACATATTTTACTGAGCGGTTGACCTATTTTTTTGTAGAGCGGAACAAAGTGCATAAGCCAGGCAAAGTATTTAGTTATACAGATCTTATCACTGTGTTTAATATGTTCACAGGGAAATAAGCTAGGGACTGTACGGGAATGAGGGGTTATATGAAGCGTTTTGTTAAAGGGGACCGGGGAGCGGTTTCCGTGTTCTTGATCGTGCTAATAGCTCCTATTTTTTTCTTTAACGCTGTGCTCATCGATTTTGCAAGGATAAAGCTTGCGGAAAGGGAGTCGGAATTGGCTCTGAAGACAGCCCTTGACTCTGTTATGTCCTCGTTTGACGTAAAGGTGCAAGATTACGGACTGTACGGGATGGATGCGGGTCAAACCAGTATGGATACGATCATGCAGACGGTTATCAAAAATAATTTACCACAAGGGCTGGACAATAACAGTTACACCTATACCGATACGATGTTGGAATCGATAAGTGCCGCAGCTAGTCATACGCTAAAAGAGCACCCAGTATTAAAGCAGCAAATACTAGAGGAAATGAAATATCGTGCCCCGCTTGAGCTGACGATGGGGATTATTGATGCTTTTACGAGCAGCAAAGCCGATGCCATGATGCACGGTTCGGTAGCATTTGCAAGAGAGGCGAAGAAGCTTGAAAAGAAAATAGAGAAGAGACAGGATCATATTGATAAGCTGCTAACGGCAGCCAAATCCATTAAAGAAGGCTTGGACAGTAACTTGCCTACTTATCGAGCGAACCTGAACAGAATTGGCAATGAGACTGAAACGTCGTTAAACGATAAAATACGGAACTTAAATCAACAGATTGGGGATATTGAAAGCCAAATCAGCTTTGTTGCGATGCAAACCTCCAACAATCCGGCTACATCTGCAAGTCTGGCCCGTCAAATCGTAGCCTTGCAAAATGAGGCAAGTGCCAAAAGAGCGGAGAGAGAAAAGTGGGAAGAACTGCTGAGACTGCTGATCGAAACAAAAAAAAGTATGGATAAATTGCGAGGGAAAATTCAAAAGGATAAAGAGTCCTTTGATAAGAATGTGCAGCCGGCTATGAAGCTGGATCATGAGATCAAGGTGCAAAAAGAGCAACTAGTATCAAAGCTTCGGCAAATGAATCAACGTGATACGACTGACTTTGCCAGTGTCAAAGTGTATGGAGATGCCTTTTTCAATCAACTAAAGCAACATGTCCTAAAAGTGTCGTCTGCATATGATCGTTTTCATTCCAGCTTTAACTTAAGTTCGTTAGGTCAACTGGATTCCACACAACTAAGCGAGATGGGGTCACTTTTACAGAAGTTAAATGAGATGACGTCAGAGCACCAAGGCAACCAAGCGGAAAGAAAAAAGCTAGAGAAGAAAGCAAAGCAAAATCTGGCTGAAGCCAGCTTAAGAATTGCTAAGCGTGTAACGGTGGCTTGTGTAAATTCAGGAGCAAAGTACGATAAGGTGCAATCCTATTATAGTGCCTATCTACCAACAACAGACAGTCTTGTACAATATCCTCAGGAAATCCCCCAGGACCCTGAAGAAATGCAGGAGCACAGCGCAGGCTTCAGTGATCTATTGATGGGAAGTATCGGTGATAAATTATTAGACTTCAGAGATAAGTTATATGTAGATGAGTACGGTTTATCAAAGTTCAACCATTTTGCTTATGTAAAGAAGGGGATTGTTGAGCCTAATCTTAGTAAACACAAGCTGAAAAATCAAGAAGCGGAATACATCTTGTATGGTTTTAATTCATGTGAAGGAAACTTAAGCGCCGCTTCCGCAGAACTTTTTTCTGCTCGTTTTCTGTTAAGAATGACAGAGTTTATATTAGATCCAACAAACGCTCCTTTAAAAGCAACACCCTGGACTTTTGTTTTAGGGGCCATCTCGTACGCAGCCTTGCATGCAGCCACAGATATTGTGGAACTGCTGAGCCCTGAAAATCATCCTGACGGCGTAGAGATCATGAATAGGCCAGGCTTTGATAAGATCATGCTAACTTATAAGGACTATCTGCGTCTTTTTATGTTGATACATGGCAATGAAACAAAGATGATGGCCCGCATGCAGGCACTTATTCAATTAAATACGGATAAGGATTTATCTAAGCTGGCTACCTATACAGAGGGGAACTCACAAACATCTGTCAAGTTGTGGTTCCTGCCGGGGATAATTCGTGTGCTGAATTTGACCGGAATCGCTAGTGGGGAAGTTCAGAAGAATAGATTCCATATTACAAAATCGGCGGCCTCTTCTTATTAAACTCATAATACGAACAGGGGGCTGAAAAGAGATGAAGCTCACACGAGATGAGGAAGGAAGCCTAACTTTAGAAGCTGCGCTCATACTGCCGTGGTTTCTTGCCTTTGTGCTAGCATTAATCGCACTAATTCAGTTATCGATTGTAGACATGTCTTTGCGCTCTACAGTATCCCAGTCCTCAAAACAACTGGCAGTTTACATGTATGCGGTGGAAAAGACGTTACAGACTAGCAAAATTACAGTAATTGCGGATGTTGTGTCAAAGGCGAATGATACGTTGACGAGTATGGAGAGCAATGGGCAGGTGCTGGGGGGACCCGCAGCATTAATTCCAAAAGAGATGTTGGATCTAGCGTTTCAATTGCGAGGGATGGCTAACAATGCATACAACCAAGGAGAACAATGGGCGAATCAAAAAGTTATTCAATACGCTCGTGGCCCCTTAAAGTCTTTTATGACTCAATATGCGGACAAGTCTATTTTAGATCCCGGCAGGCTCGAAATCATACACTTAGATGTTCCTAATTTTCTTGACAAAAGCAAAGCCTATCTAGGCATTGAAGCTCAATACAAACAAAAGCTGCTGATTCCTTTTTTTACAATAGAGATTAATGTGCGCAAGAAGGCCTATGAACGAGTATGGATAGGCAATACATAATCTTTACTTGATTAGGAGTGACTAAGGTGAACGAACTAACAAATAAACTCCAAATTGCCGATATGTTAGGTAATAGATATCAAATTATTTCCATTATTGGACGTGGGGGCATGGGCACCGTCTACCTAGCAGAAGATATGAAGCTGAAAGGTAAGAAATGGGCTGTCAAAGAGACTCGTTTAAAACATGCCAATATGGAACATCTGATTGCAGAAGCAGATTTACTCACCCAATTAAGTCATCCTTATTTGCCGCAAATTGTAGACTATTATCCGCCTGATGCTGATGGATTCAGCTATTTGGTTATGGATTATATACGCGGCGAGACACTCTCCAGACGATATGAACGGGCTGGAGGAAGGATGGCACTATCTCTTATCCTCAAGTACACGTTGCAAGTATGCGATTTGTACCATTACCTCCATCATGAGCTGCCGGAACCGATTATTTATCGGGATATGAAACCTTCTAATATTATGATTGATGAAAATGACAATGTTCGAATTATTGATTTTGGAATTGCCAGAAGCTTTAAGGAAGGGCAGCAGACAGACACCGTTCAATTAGGCACAATCGGCTTTGCTGCGCCGGAGCAGTTCGAGAATCGGCAAACCGATCATAGAACCGATTTGTATGCGCTGGGTGCGGTGATGTATTACTTGTTAAGCGGGGGCCAGTATTATTATATCCAGCAGAAGAGCGTATCTGAATTCAACCCCGATTCACCTGATGAGCTTAATCGTATCGTGCATAAGCTGCTGCAAATGAATCCCACGGATCGTTATCAGTCTGCAGCCGAATTAAAGAGTGACCTCAGAAATTTGGACATATCGTTAGAACGTTCAGATTCAACACCAATAGGGGGGACGTCTCGAACAAATGGACTGGGCAGCATCGTGATCGCAGTTGCAGGAATTGCTAGCGGAGTTGGCAGTACCCACACCTCGATCATGATTGCTCATATGCTGGCAGAGAAAAAATATTCGGTCTGTCTGGTGGAGGCAAGCACAGCGTCTGATTATGAGAAGATTGAATGTGTATATGAAGGTGTGGACTATGGACCAATGAGTACAAAGCGCTTTAAAATGCGCGGCGTCGAATATATCAAGTCTTGCGATATTCCAAGTATGGCAGAGCTATTGGCTGCAAAGCCGGATTATATTATCTATGATATAGGCTATTATCAGCGCTCAGATTACTACGGAGAATTTCTTCGTGCCCATATCCCTATCGTGGTTGGGGCAGGCAGTGAGTGGAGACAGCCTCATATTATGCAATTCTATCAAGAGCAGCAAAATGCTGACTATGGCAGATGGATATTGGGCGTTCCCTTTGCTTCTAAACAAGTCTTGCAAGATATTCAAAAGCGAGTGCCTAAGTTAAGAGTAAAACCCATTCCCTATAGTCCAGACCCGTTCCATGCAAGTGAGGATGTAGAGACACGGCTGATGGAGTTTGTTCCATTAATGACACAAGAGTCGGAATCTTTGATGAAAAGATGGTTCAAAAGAAGGTAATTACGACTAATTTATAGATAAGGAGAATGTTTAGATGAAGAAAATATGGCTGGTGATCATCGCTATTTCTGTAATGGTGTTAGCGGGATGCTCAGGAAAGGAGTCGTCTGACCCTGTATCATCGAATACAGCAGGCGAGCAGTCAACCGCGGGGAAATCTGCTGAACAAGCAACTAAGGAAGTTGAGCCATCCGACGCTGTCGCAACAGACCAGGATTTTGAACAGAAATTAAAAGATTATACTGTGAAGGAATACGAAATCGTAGGTCCGGATACTGGGGATCAAGGTGACATCAAAGTACAACTCAATCGAGTTTACATCTTAAAGCCTGATTTTTTTGACGCTAAACATACACCTGATCAAAGCGCGAATCCTTACCTGCTTGCCTTAAAGACAACGGTGACGGCCAGCCCCAACAATGAATTTGATATGCCGCTAAGTTCTCAGCAACCTTGGCTTGCAATAGGTAACAACACTTACGAGAAGGGTGAGATTACACATATACGCTTTGATCAGTTGGAAGAAGGATTGGGCGATAAATATCACTCCCATTTTGAGTTGTTGGGGCGGGAAATTAAACCGGGTGAAACACTGGTAAGCTTCGAATATGCGTATCTCAAGAATGATCCACAAGATTTGCAAATTACGCTGCGAAACAATAAAAAAGATCAACCGAATATAATCGCTCAATTAAAAGAGGTCAAGTAAGATTGGCGAGTAATATCGACGTTAGGAGGAAGTTAATTGCAACCTTAACAGCATTGATTTTGCTGGCAAGTATGATAGGTGAATATCCCCGACAGGAAGCGGCTTATGCGGAGCCACAAGCAACACAGCTAGTGGATACGAAGGGACATTGGGGCGAAGCAGCGATTGCAAAGGCGATCCAAGCTGGCTATGTAAATGGATATCCCAATCAGACGTTTAAGCCGAATGGGAATGTGACAAAGGCCGAGCTTATTCGAATGGCAGTAGGATCGATGTCATTGCCAGTCCCAGATGCACAGCAGGGACAAATGCACCTCATTTACAAGTACATCCATGGACCCTTGATGAACCAATGGCAGCTAGAAGGATACCACAACAGCTACACAGATCCTTATGGCAACCGCTTTAGTCTGACAGATGGGGATGTCGTATTCTACCATGGTGACATGTCAAGTCGGGATGACTTCGATGCACAGGTACCACATTTAGGAAAGGGTGAAAGACACTTTTAATAATAGGGCCTAAAGGAAGTACACTTGGAAATTTACAAGCAAATTTTCGTAATGGTTCCCTGGTGGGAAACACAGTTAACTGAAAGGGGGATTGAAATCATCCTTCTCAGTTGACTCGATGTTATTTTTAACATTTGGATACAATGAATTTAGAAGGAGGCATTTCATTTGAAAAAACTTTTATCTACTTTTCTAGTTGCGTTTCTGTTTATGGGGAGCGTACTTATTCATTCACAGGAGCCCTCACATGCGAATGCACAATCGGTATCATTCTCGGATATAACAGGGCATTGGGCGGAATCAGATATTAAGAAAGCTATTCAACATGGATATATTGGTGGGTATCCCGATGGCACGTTTCGTCCTAATGCAACAATAACAAGAGCCGAATATGCAACTATTTTAAGTCGTGTTACAAAGCTAGAAAATAAAAATAGTCATGTTATGTTTCCAGATATTAAAGGACATTGGAGCCAAGAAAGTGTAATGAAGTTAGCTGAATTAGGTTTTATTCAGGCTTCTGATTATCCCAACAATTTTGGAGCAGATCGTTCATTAACAAGGTACGAAATGATGAAATGGCTCTCGAATGGACTGGTAAAATCAGAACCAAGTTTTGAGGAAGCGCTAGATAATACAAAAAAAACGTTATTGCCTACTCCTGAAATTTTTACTGGTAAAATCGCTGAATCACAAATTCCTTATATTGCTTTAGTTAAAGGTACGGGGATAAGTGAAGGCTTCGAGGATGGAACTTTTAGGCTGGACAAAACAACGACTAGAGCCGAAGTTACTTCTATTCTATTACGATATGCCGATGTGGAAGGAACTAATGCTCGTAATTATAAGGCGTTAAACGAATTAAGAGAAGTGGGAACAACGGGAACCAATATTGAGTCGCTTACTCCTTATAGATATCTTAAGAATAATGGAATCAAGAATAATTTTTCTGTTATAACAGATAAGCAGATCTCGTTGAGAAATAATATCGCCATCATGAAGTTACACCGAATGATCGTGGTGGATACAGCTAATAAGGGATCAGGAGTCTATGCCAAATTGTTTGTGAAATCTATCTCGGAAAATATGAAAGATTACTATTTAATATTTAATGAAATTTCTATAACCTCCAATTCTAACAAAATAACGGTAAACAGTATGAATAATAGCATCGAAAGTTCATTGGTTTCTGCTTCAAGGATAAAAGATGATATATCTACTATTAATCATATTCCTACAATCCCTTTAAGCAATGTGTCCGAATTCTTTTCAAAAGGAACAACGAAGAAAGTATGGACGATGTCTGTTATTGATAAAAATGGGACAGCATCTTATAGCTTGAAATCGGACAATGGAGATTTTGTTGGAATTTATAAATAATTGGGGGAAAACATGAAGAATAGGCAATATATAAGCATGATTGTTATTTTAGCCCTTTTAGCAAACACTATTATATATGTGATGCCGATAAATCAAATTTTTGCATTGCCTAACCCTCCCAAAAAACAAGTAAGTCCAAAACCAAAAATAATTAAGTCTGATAAAAGGAGATCAGTTCCTGGGGTCTATTGGTATCAATTAGACAATGGTAAATTTAAGGCTGATTATACGGGATCTAGTGCCATTGTTAATATGGGAGGGACGTGTGAAGCACCCTATCCCGTTTTGAGTGAAATTCCAGATGAGGTAGATTTATCGCGATGGCCAGCTACATCATGGTCCTATAATGGGAATGTTATATCTAGTAGTGCGGTAGATAACGTAGAGTTAGATACAGTCGTGTGGATTTATACAGATACATACTATCCCGTTGGAGATCCTATAGTTATCGGGAAAAAAACAGCTAAGATTACGACTAAAACTGGGGGGGACAGAGAGAAAAGCCAATATGATGAGTTTATGAAACGGCCTAACGGATGTCCTAAGATGAGTGTCATGTATGAAACACCAGTTAACATTGTCTGGAAGGGTGAGATTTATGAAGAAAAAGAAATTGATGTTAACCCTGATTCCACTATTGGTGTAGGGGAACAGAAACAATTAAATGGCAGTGTGAGAACTAAAGCATGGGGGTCTGATGAATGGGGGATTTGGTATGATATCCGAACACGTTCAGAAACGAAATGGTCCTCAGAAGATGAATCAATTGCAACGGTTGATGCAAAAGGTGAAGTGACGGGCCAAAAGTCCGGAACGGTAAGAATAAGGGCTATTTGGGATAATGGTACATATCAGATATCTGATGATGCCATTATCAAAGTTACACAAGAACCTGGCCTAACTGTGGATTCTCATAAATTTTGTGTATCAGATGGTGCCGCTACGTTTCAACTAAAAGCCCATCTAACTAAGGCGGATGGGAGAACGTATGATCTAACTTCCCATACGAATTTAAGTTGGAGTAGCTCTAATAAGTCAATTGTCTCAATCGATCAGTCAGGGAGAGTTACTTCACAAGGAGTTGAAGGAAGCAGCACCATAACCGCACATTTTAAAGATCCTACTCAAAACATAGACGAATTGAAAACCAGCACTGTTACAGTGGAAGATTGTGATCCTAAAGAAGACGGAGAATGCACATACATTATAGGTGCGCCGAGTAAAAGGAGTATAACTTCTGAGGGGGTAATGGTACCATCAGTGACCGGGATGTTAAGGGCTGATAACCGTGGAGCAGAAGTATTTAATGTAAACCAGGGAATACCTACATCTGAAAGCCTCTTTGCAAATGTATTGGGGATGAATTATTTATATCAAAGCAAGTGGGCCAATATGACAGGGCAGGTTACATACACTGTAACTGTAACGAAAGTTTATCATAAAACATGGACAATTCCAGCAGTTCCATCTACAGTGCCTGGAGTGCCTGGAATACCAGCTCAGCCTATGGAACTTGATGTCCCTGTTACGAAGAATATCGTTATAAAACGCGAGTACAACTACTGGCAGATCGATAATCTTGAGGTTTATAAATTGAATCGTGCTACCGTGTCTAATTATGCGCTGGGCGGATACGGTACTTTAATAACTCTAAATCCGCAAGGGTACACACCTCCGAATTTGGAATCGGACAACAAAGAGGCTGTCGATAGCCACGTCCATCCGCAGCCTTGCGGTAAGGTCAATCTAGGTAAGCAAACTGTACCCGGTGGGGCAACTGAACCCCTAACACCAACAGAAGACTCGTTATTTAAATCAAAAGCAGAGGCAGAAGTCAAGGAGAACAAAGTAAATAATGATAAGGTGGTGTTTAATGGAACTACGATCATGAATAATAATTTGGTGGATAAGACAGCACCCACACCAATAGGAATACCTCAGCCTGTTATGATTGATGAGAACGTCCTATATAAAGATAGATTGGTCATTAGTAACACACTTGTTAATAAACTGAATCAACCTACAACAGGCAAGATCTATTACGAGCTCATCCCAGGCAACATTAAAGGTGGGGCAGACAAGAGCTTTGACATTAACGGCATGAACACGGTCACTGTCCACACGCCTGTCGTTATTTATGCGAAAGCCACGGATGACAAGCCGCACAATCAGAAGACTAAGCCGAATCCCAATCGAGCCGCGTTTATTCTGGATCGACCGTTTTCCGTGTTTATGCCAACAAGCGGGCAGCATCGCAATATCCCTGGGTACGGGAATCGGGACTATGCCAAGTACTTCCGGATGAAAGAAGTACGGCTCCCATTTGACGTGTATACGGCGGATCGAGGAACTTTCTATCCGAAGCAGACCTGGATTACCATTCCAGTTACGCAGGAACGGGCCGACTTTTTTCTTCCGGTGTGGGTAGACGAAGGCGATTATACGGTCGAATTCCGGAGCACGGCGGAGAATGCTCCGTCAGATGTGACAGATCAGCGCAATGCCAATACGGATTTGCAGCATCACAGGGCTTCGGATACGATTCCGATTGAAGTGATCGGACGGCTGTACGACTTCAAGATTACGGACATCGCCGATTATAACTGGTCCTCTGTGTTCCGCCAGAACAATGGAACAACACCAAAAGGAACCTCCTATTGGGTAGGCAAAGGGGATATCGATGGTGAACCGCGAGGCAACAACAATCCGTATGTGCTCAGCATAGCCCCAGGCAGTCATCCCAATAGCGGCTACAAGAACGTGGCTGTTAAGACAGGTTACCATTTTAAGTTCGAGCTAAAGTCAAAGGGGAATATGTTCGACAGCAAGGATGGCGTTAGAATTACGCCCAATTTCTACTTTGTGGACAAGACAGGCACGAAACGCCAAGCGGTAGACTTGTATTACCACTCGAACACCAAGCGGTTTGTGCGAATCGGATCGCCAGATGATACGGAACGACGATATGTCATCTTGAATGACAGGATGCGTAATGTGTCGGAGCAGGAAATGACGGATACGGCTTTGTATATTTATGATCACTACTACACGTTTGGTCAGATCGGACATATGAGCCGAACGCAATTCGTACAGGAGTATATCCGAAAAGCCAAGGAGAAGACGCTCGTTGGAAAGTACAATTGGATGATCCTTCCTTATCAGGTGAGGACGTTGATTGGTCCGAAACAGATTCCAACAGGAGTTGACTACCAGCGGGCGTATGCCTCGGTGCAGAAATGGTACGGGGACTACAGTCTTCCAGCAGACGTGTATGCGGTGTCGAGAGGGACGAACCTAGCAGAGTATGGACGGAAGAACAAGCTGGACGAGAAGTCGCCCATTTTCCTGCGTAACGGTTATATCGTTGTTAACTTTAACTTGGAATCGATCCGGGACGGCAACGTAAATGCACCGCATTTACAGTACATCTACGGACCATTGATGAACCAATGGCAGCTGGAAGGATACCGTAACAGCTACACAGATCCTTATGGTAACCGCTTTAGTCTGTCAGATGGGGATATCATATTCTACCATGGTGACAAGTCAAGTCGGGATGACTTTGATGCACAGGTGCCGCATTAGGCACGGAATGGGTCATGAACAACAAGGCTTCGGCACAAGAAAAAGGACAGTCTCGCGAGTAGAGACTGTCCTTTTTCTAATACCTTCAATAGGCTACAGCGACTTCGGCCCTGTAGGCTTAATGTTATCCAGATCGTCTGCTTCTACAAGCAGCTTTAGCAGGTTCAGCTTGTTATCCCAGAAGCGCTCGTAATAAGCAAGCCAATCCTTGAGCTCGCGCAGCGGCTCCGGCTGCAGATGGTAGCGCGTCTCGCGACCGATCTTCTTGTCTTTGACAAGGCCTGCTTCTGCCAGCACACGCAAATGCTTCGACACGGCTGTGCGACTCATTGGAAAGTGACTGCTGATCGCAGTGACAGGCATCTCCTGATCCGCTAACAGATGCAGCAGCTTACGCCGAGTTGGATCGGCGATCGCTTGAAAGACATCATGTTTTGGTGTGGAAGTCATTAAGCCTCCACCAATTCGCGCAATCTTGGCAGCACAGCTGATTCCCAACCGTTGTTCATCCGGTTGCGAACTTCAGCGTGCGACATACCCACTTCAGTGCTGGTATTTTCTTTCCATCCTCCGTGGGTAAGCGTGAATTCTGTCGTGCCATCTGCGCCTTCCTTTAATTCAAATGTAATGATCCAATCCGGTCCCCACGTAAATTCCAGCTTGTGCGGCGGGTCAATTACCGTCACCTTGCATGGTGACACACCGTAAGGGGAGTGAATCGAGAATGGATGCCCAAGCACAGGTTCGAAGTCATTAGGCATAAACCAGGCTGCGATATTTGCACCAGTGGCTACGGTCTCCCACACTTTTTGGATGGGGGCGTTTAATGTAATGGTCTTAATAATATCGGGAAGTGATTGCTGCTGTGTCATGATGAACCTCCATTTTAAATGTAGTGGAAAAATAAGGTGATGAAGTGTGGCTAAAGTTGAATGTTCCATGTTCCATCATTTAAAAAATGACGGATGGGTGCTCTGAAATTCGTGCTAACCGCGATCAAATACAAACTTTCTTATTAGTGTGCTTATTATATGATATGAAACCATTTGGTTTCAAGTTAATGGCTCTGGTAAATTTTTTAGGAGTATGGAGCAAGGCTCAAACATGGAAATTTGATTCAATTACACTTGAAGCATGGATGTTGAAAAATAAAATTAAGATGGGGAAAAGTTATTATTCATCGCTGCAAGAAGATGTTGTTCTACTAAGTCTCCCTCAAGATTGGGGCAAATAAACATGAAGTCGCATGATCAAACTGTTTATGGTTAATGAGCTGTAATCCATAATAGCGATGGCGTAAACGAACTGAATAGTGGAAAAGACAAAACTGCTATCAACATATAAAAAAAGAGATAGCGCCCTACCATTAGGATAGGGAGCGCTATCTCCTCGTTTATGCTTTATACTGAAATTTACTTCGACATCGAGTAAGGCAGCTTCTCGATCTCAGCCACTTCCGCTTGCGCTTTGTCGCTCATGCTGAACTGGATCGTGCCGCCAGCCGTCAGCTGCTCGTGCGTGAAGTACAGCTTCTCAACGTCCGTACCGTTCAGCTTGACGCCAGCAACGTACTTGTTGTCCGCGGAATTATTGTCCGCTTGAATGACGATCTGCTTGCCGCTTTCCAGATGAACGGTCATCTTATCGAAGTACGGTGTACCGATCACGTATTCAGGGACACCAGGGCTGAGCGGGTACAAGCCCATGGCACCGAATACGTACCAGCCGCACAAGCTGCCGTTGTCCTCGTCACCAGGCAAGCCGTCAGGACGGGAGCTGAACAACTCGTCCATCGTCTTGCGCACCCATTGCTGCGTCAAGGCTGGGTAGCCCAGCGCCGTGTAGATGTACGGGAAATGGAAACTTGGCTGATTGCTGATTGCAAATTGGCCAAAATCAATCATCGCCATCTCGGACATCTCGTGAATCTCGAAGCCGTAGGAACCGACTTTGAACGCTGGGTCTGCGGCAAACAGCGCATCCAGACGTTCTTTACCGCCTGCACGACCACCCATTAGCTCAGCGAGTCCGAGGAAGTCATGCTGAACTGCCCAACTGCTCTGATAAGCGCCGCCTTCTGTGTAAGGTCCGCCCCATAACGTTGGATCAAACGGTTCCAACCAACTGCCATCTTGCAGCTTGCCGCGCATAAAGCCAACAGATGGATCGTACAGGTTTTTATAATTTTTTGCCCGTTCCATCAGCTGCTCGTAATCTGCTTCACGGCCAAGATGTTTTGCAATTTGCGCTACACAGAAATCACCATATACGTAGTCCAGCGTATTGCATACACTTTCATGTGTATGAATATCGGCTGGCATATAGTTGAATTTCAAGTATTCACCCATGCCTTTGCGACCATATCGGTTGTCCTCAGATACCGTTGTAGCGTGCTTAAGCAAGCCTTCAAATGCTGCCTCTACGTCAAAATCCGTATTGCCTTTCACGATTGCATCTGCAAAAGAGACGTCAATCAGTGTGCCCGGCATCATGCTGCGTTCGCCTGGGGAGGCCCATTTTGGCATCCAACCAGCCTCATTATATGCATTTACCCAACCCTGCATCATTTCATTAACAAAGGAAGGATAGAGCAGGTTATATAACGGGAATGACGTACGGTAAGTATCCCAGAAGCCGATGTCTGCAAACAACGGGCCTGCTTCGATCTTGCCATTGTACGGACTGTAGTGAATCTGCTTGCCTTCAGCATCGTATTCGTGAATCGCATGCGGAAATAGCGATGTGCGATACAAGCAAGTATAGAAAGTTTTTAGTTTGTCTTCACTTTGGTCTTCGACTTCAATGACACCGAGCTGTTTTTCCCAAGCGGCTGTTGCCAATTGGTGCACTTCATCAAAGCTGCGTGCGCCAATTTCACGATCCAGATTCGTAAAGGCCTGTTCTTGGCTGATGAAGGATGTACTGATATTAACCTCGACAATGCCATTCTCAGGCAGGACGAGACCAACATGTGCGCCCATGCGTTCACCCATGCCCATCAAAGAAGCGACCGGCTTATTGTCGTTATCGGATAAACCGCTATTAGCAGCATCGATTGGACAGTTAAACTTCACAACAAAATACATGCGATAGTTGTCAGGCGTTCCGCCAGCTTTGGCAGTCGTATAGCCTGTCAATGTGCTGTTAGCCGGATCGATCAGCATTGCTGATTCGCCTGGGAACGGCGACAAAATAAAGCGGGCTTCATCGCGACGGTCGTAAGACAGGCGAATGCTGGAGCAGCGCTCAGTTGGCGCAAGTTCCATCGTCGTCTGATAACGAAGCAGGCGAACTTTAAAGTAATCAGGACGGACGATCATGTCCTGTTTGCGGAACGAAGAAGAACGCTCAGGCGCCCACACTTTTAAAGGCCCTGTTTGCGGCATAAAGGTCATATGGCCGTAATCACCAATCCAAGGGCTAGGCTGATGTGTGACGCGTATGCCTTCCAAACGGTTATGATGCGGACTGAACCACCAACCGCCACCGGCTTCGGTTGTTTGCGGCGCCCATGCGTTCATGGCAAATGGCATCGAGATTAGCGGCAGTGTGTTTCCATTTGAATAAGGATAAATGGAGTCTGTGCCTTGCAGCGGATTTACATATTTGATCAAGCTCATCTATATCGCTCCTTCAGTAAAATAAAGTCTTTTATGCGGATAACATCCATAACCATTCATGACATTTCTTTTCATTGCCATGAAGCGCGACCCATGTAATCACACCCAAATTCGCACACTATTGTACTTTGCTTTGTTTAGTGTTTGCTTATAATTGCAGGCTGTCATAAGTTGCACCTTCATTGTAGATAACAACAGGTAGGTGTACCTATCAATTTTTTAGAATATCTATCACTTTTGATGATAAAATGAAAAGGAAATGCCAAGCCCGAAATAAATAACATCAGATGGCACATTTAAAGGCATGACAGAAAGAGGATTTATCATGTTTCCATACAATTTACATGGTGACGAAGAGATTCATGGGGAATTCCCGTTCACTTTAAAAATACATCAGCTTGGCGTACCAGTACCTGCGCATGTTCACCACTTTATCGAGTATACGTATGCTTTTAAGGGCAGAGGTACAGAGATTATTAATGGCATGAAGAAAGAGCTGGTACCTGGCACGTTTACTTTACTGTTTCCCCATCAAGTACACGAGATAGACATCGAGCCTGGGGAAGAGCTGTTTCTGTATGTTGGTGCGATCGGGCTCAAGGCGTATTTTGGCGGTGATACCGTCTTCGATCTGCACCAATTGTTAAAACAGGCTGAGTCAGATGCCAATACTACCTACAAGCTGGACGAGCAGACTGCGGCTGAAATGCTGCCTTTGCTGCAGCAAATGCATGAAGAAGTGCAGGAGGAGAAGCCTTGGAGTCGTGTGATGTTTCTGTCCAAGCTGGTACAGGTGTTTGTGCTGTTTGACCGCTATCGGCAGGCTGCTGTGCAGTCAGAGGGGGGCGTACACGAAGGTGCGCCGTTGAAGGGAATGTGGGAGATTATTTCGTACTTGTATCAGAACTTTAAAGAGGATATTACACTGGAGACGCTTGCCCGACAGTTCAATTACAGCGTGTCCTATATAAGCGCATCTTTTAAGCAGGTTGTTGGGGAGAACTATTATTCATTCTTAGAACGTATTCGGATTGCCCATGCCTGCAACTTGCTTATTGGTACGGATATGAAAATTACGGACATTGCATACGAAGCAGGGTTCAAGTCTTATCCAACTTTTATTAGGGTATTTCAGTCTAGAATGAACATGGCGCCAACCGCGTATCGTAAGAACAAAGGGATTGCTTTGGCATAAGAGGGGCGAATTTGCGCCCAAAACGAACAGCCTGCCGCAGATGGCGACAGGCTTGTTAGGATATTATGAAGTAGTTGAAATTCCAAGCTCTATTCGGTAAAATGAGCAATAACTTCTTATGGTATATACAATATGAATATTGTTGAATAGGGCTGTCTGATTGTTGATATGGCAGAATAGCAGAACGATTTTCCTCTAGAGAACCGACTTCATAAACTTCCCGATTCGATCCAGTGCTTCTACGAGATTTTCTGTTGAAGAGGCATAGGAGATACGGATATGCCCCTCGCCGCTTGCACCTAGCGCATTGCCTGGCACAACGGCAACTTTAGCTTCCCTTAATACTCGCTCTGCAAACTGCTCGGAGGAAAGGCCTGTATGTGTAATAGAAGGGAAGGCGTAGAACGCGCCTTTTGGTTCAAAGCATGGCAAGCCAATGTCAGACAAGCCTTTGACTACCAATCTTCTACGTTGATTGTATGAATCGACCATCGTTGTAATATCATCCTGACCTCGTCTCAGCGCATCAATGGCAGCTTTCTGGGCTGTAATCGGCGCACACAGCATCGTATATTGATGGATCTTGGTCATGGCTGCGATCACCTCGCGGTTGCCGCACACATAGCCGAGTCTCCAACCGGTCATGGCGTATCCTTTGGAGAAACCATTGAGCAGAATGGTGTAATCCTTCATACCGGGAAGTGCTGCAAAGCAAGTATGTGTTCCTTCATAAGTTAACTTATCGTATACTTCGTCAGAAAGCACGATCAGACCGTGCTGCTGCACGACGGCAGCAATTCGCTCAAGCTCGACTTTTCCCATAATGGCCCCAGTCGGATTGTTCGGATAATTGATGATGATTGCTTTGGTACGCGGAGTAATCGCCGCTTCTACCTGCTCTGCTGTTAGTTGAAAATGCTGTTCCGCCGTAGTGCGAATCGGAACGGGCACGCCTCCCGCCATAATGGTGCAAGAAGAGTATGATACGTAGCACGGCTCCGGGATAAGCACCTCATCACCAGGACATATGATGGCGCGCAGCGCCAGATCCAACGCTTCACTGGTACCAACCGTGACCAATACCTCGTCTCGTGGTTCGTATTGAACGTTATAGTTATCCTGCAGATGGCTGGAAATCTCTTCACGGAGCTCCAGCAGACCTGCATTTGCCGTATACATCGTATACCCTTTCTCCAGAGAATAACAAGCCGATTCTCGGATCAATCGCGGCGTAACAAAGTCTGGCTCGCCCACACCAAGCGAGATGATGCCTGTTACCTCTGTAGCCAGATCGAAAAAACGCCGGATGCCAGAGGGCGGCAAATCCAAAATAACAGGCGATATCAAGGCATTCCATTTTAATGACAAGTGACCCACCAACCTTCTCAATAATAGAATTAACGATGTTCATTTACGGAGCTAAGGACCCAAAGACAACAAAAAAAGCCCTCATCCCTGAAAGGGACGAGAGCATGCTCACGCGGTACCACCCTAGTTGGCTGACAGATTCAGCCCACCTCGATCCCGATAACGGCGGGCAGCCGGCAATCTCCTACTCAAGTTCAGAGTGCAACTCAGGGAGGGCTTTCAATAAGGAGGATTCCCGGGCTCTCACTATCTCCGGTCGCTTTGCAATCAACAGCCTTACTTACTTTTCCCATCAACGTTCATATCGGTTATAAGTTGAGGAAAAATATATCACGAAAAGATTTGTATTGTCAATCTTTACTATTGGGATAAAGTGTGATAAATTTCTAGTAATATTTGAGTCTGTGACTAAAAAATACTATTTATTCAATATTTATTCATTGCATAATTATTTTATAGTGTTAATAAATAAACGTTTGCTAAGACACACTTTGGCGAGGAATCTTAGCAAACGTCTGGTTACGACCTATTGATTTAACAAAAAAAGATCGTAAATCTATTATACGGGTATGCATATTTTTTGTAAATCAATGGGTTATACCTCTACTCTTGACTTAGAAAGTGAGGTTGACCCGTCCATGACGTATGCGCTGCACAACGTTACCCATTCGTCTGTTCTGAAGAGTATTCATACCATCTGCACGTTAGGACCTGAGAATACCAATTGTGAGCTTGCCGCAAGAACCTGGTTTGATCGGATGGGAAAGTCAGGCGCCATATTATTATATCCAACTTTGGAAGAGGCGGTTGTTGATGTAAGGGAACAGCCGGGCACAGCCCTATTAGGGTGCGTGGTGTACCCCGATTTGCACAAAATCGTATTTTCCAACCTGGATAAGCTAGTGTTAATGGACTGCTTTATAATGCCCACTTACAAGATGGTTCTTGCCTCCAATACAAGCAGCCTGCACCGAGACCCTTCTATTGCAACTCATCCTGCCCCTTCAGGACTTGCCGCACAGCACACTACCGATATTCGCCTTGTCCCGAGCAATGCCCAAGCTGCGATTGATTGCGCAGCAGGGTTTGCAGATGCGTGCATTACGACTATTTCAGCAGCAGAACGACAAGGTTTGCACATCATGCACGATTACGGCGAAATACCCATGGGATTTACGATACATGCCCACACGACCACAGATTATGGGTAAATGGGGAGGTTCACGATGTCCAACGTACAGCTTAGCAAAACAGGATTAAAAATGTCAGAACTGACAGGCGTTCGTTCGATCATGAAAGATATCAAGGAGACAAATGAAACGGATACGCCAAGAGACTATGTCAACGTAAGTGCGGGCAATCCGTTAGTATTGCCTGAGGTAGAGGCGTTGTGGCGCAAATATGCACATGAGTTGCTTGAGGGTCAGGAATTCGGAGAAATTATCGGACGTTACGGCTCCAGCCAAGGGTATGAACCGTTCATTGATGCCATTGTTCACTGGTTTAATGTGGAGTACGGATGGAACTTGACGAAGCATAATGTACTCGTCACGCCAGGCAGTCAGTCGTTGTACTTTATGGCGGCCAATGCTTTCAGCGGCCCTGATGAAGAGGGCAACCAGCGTTCGCTAGTGCTGCCACTATGTCCTGACTACACGGGCTATGGCGGCGTAGTGTTGTCCAAGGACGTGCTGAAGACGTATAAGCCAACGCTTGATATCCAAGAGAAGCATCGCTTTAAATATCGGCCGGATATCGATAAGTTGAAGATTGACAAGACTGTAGGTGCCGTCTTGTTCTCCCGTCCTTGCAATCCAAGCGGGAATTTAATGACGGAGCAGGAAGTTGATCGGATTGTAGCGATGTGCGCGGAGCAGGATGTGCCGGTCATTATCGACTCGGCTTATGCGCCGCCATTTCCGGACATGGTATTTACCGATATGACACCGGTATGGGGAGAGAACGTGATCCACTGTGTCAGCTTGTCAAAAGTAGGGCTCCCAGGTGAACGTATCGGGGTAGCGATTGCAAGCGAGAAGTACATTCAACTGCTGGAAGCGTTCCAATCGAACATGAATATTCATTCATCACGATTTGGTCAGGCGCTCGCAGCCAGAGCCATTATGACAGGTGAATTGGCAGAAGTGTCTACGAACGTCATTAAGACGTTCTACCATAAGCGATTCCTGATCTGGGAATCGGCGTTAGACCGCCTGATGCCAGACGAAGTACCTTGGCATCTGCATGTAGGCGAAGGATCCATCTTCGCATGGATGTGGTTTAAAGATTTGCCGATCAGCGATGCGGAGCTCTATGTTGAGCTGAAGCAAGAAGGCATGATCGTGGTTCCAGGCTCTACGTTCTTCAGCGGGCTTAACGAACCGTGGAGCCATATCAAGGAGTGCATCCGAATCAGCTTGACGGCAAGCGAAGAAGAATTGGAGCGAGGCGTGGCTATTTTGGCTAAAGTCATTGCTCGTGTATATCAACAGGCTGGTATTACGACCAGATAGCACAATGAGAGAGAACGTTTAAGTAAGATCACGATTGATGGAAGGGGATGAAGCCATGGCATTTATGACAGTGGATTCCGTGTCGAAGGAGTTCCAGGTGGAAGTGAAGCAGCGAGGTGTCATGGGCAAGCTGCGCAGCCTTGTTCGTCCACATATTGTTACTCGCCAGGCCGTTCGTAATATTTCTTTCTCTGTAGACGAGGGAGAGATTATTGGATATTTGGGTCCCAACGGCGCCGGCAAATCTACGATGATCAAGATGCTGTGCGGCATCCTTCATCCAAGCTCCGGTCATATTCGGGTCAATGGCTGCACCCCCTACATCGAGCGTCGTAAGTACTCAATGGCAATTGGGGTTGTTTTTGGCCAACGAAGTCAATTGTGGTGGGATTTGCCTGCAATTGACTCGTTGGAGCTCTACAAAGACATCTATAAAGTGTCTTCAACAAGCTATAAGCGAAGTCTCGACGAGTTTAACGAATTGTTAGACCTGCACGAATTTGCGCATACACCTGTGCGTCAGCTAAGTTTAGGCCAGCGTATGCGGATGGAGCTTGCTGCCGCTATGCTGCATCACCCGCAAATTTTGTTTCTGGATGAACCAACTATTGGTCTTGATATTATGGTGAAGGAAAAGATCAGGGACTTTATCCTGCAGTGGAACAAACAACGCAAGACGACAGTTATCTTGACGACGCACGACGTGATTGACATCGAGCGGCTGTGCAATCGGATTCTAATTATTAACAGCGGCGAGATGGCGTTTGACGGTTCGGCGAAAGAGCTGGAGCAGCTGTATAGCAAGGAGAAGCAAATTATCGTCACGTTTAAAGAAGCAATCGATCGACTGCCGCCATTGCTGCGTACGACTGTACAGCGTCGGGAAGGCAACCAGCTATGCTTTGCGGTAGAACGAAGTGAAGACGTGCAGGAAGTGATCAAGCGTATCGTTAACAGTTATGAGGTTACGGATATTCAGATCCGTGGAGCAGATTTGGAAAGCATCATCAAGCATGTGTATCAGACGGGAAAAAAGGATGTCGTCCATGAAGTCGTATATTCGCATTTTTCATAAAACGATTTCCACTTCTTTTGTGTATAGATCTAATTTGTATATGCCGATGCTGGCGTACTTTGTATTTGTATTCCTTCAGTACTCACTCTGGTCTGCTGTATTTGCCTTAAACGAACCGAAGGGCACTACGATTTCGCAGATGATGACCTATATTTTTATCGGCATGATGATCCGTTTTCTAACGACGGCTTCTGCTTCCGATCAACTGTCTCAGGAGATCAGGGAGGGGAAGATTGAGCTTATGCTGATCAGGCCGTATAATTTGTTTTTGTTTTTCTTCGCGAAGCAGTTGGCGCGGATCGTGGTTGATTTTATTAGCAAAGGCCTCCCTTTACTATTCATCAGCCTATTGTTTTTATCTCCTTTCATACAGATTCCCTATAATCTATCCAACTGGCTTTACTTCGGATTCTGCTGTATGAATGCGGTGTTAATCGCTTTTTGTATGGATTACATCATCGGACTTATGGCCTTTTGGATTATCGAAACTTGGCAGCTTCGATTTCTCATTCAAGACATCGGCAACGTATTTTCCGGCGTGTTTATTCCACTTTGGTTTTTCTCGGATACCTTTCTTTGGATAGCCAATTTACTCCCATATCCTTATTTATACTTCTATCCCATTAACGTGCTGCTGGGCAATGTAGATCACGCGAGCTTTCTGTCGCTTACTCTTATCGGGCTGTCTTGGAGTATCGGTCTTGTAGGCGTTATTATGCTGATGTGGCATTTTTGCAAATCTCGGATTGTCATTCAAGGAGGGTAAGCCGTGATTCGCGATCATGCAGCATTGTACCGTAAATTTATTATGAAATATGCAAAAGCCAAGCTGGAATACAAAATCCCGCTTACGTTAGATATCGTAGCCAACATCGTGAATTCGCTCAGCTTTGTCTCCGTCGTTTATTTTTTAATGAACCATTTTAGTACGCTTGATGATTGGCAGCTGAACGAGGTCATGCTGATGTTTGGCTTTGGATTGTTATCCTGGGGATTGGCTGGCATGCTATTTTGGGCTCCGGTCATGCAATTGGAACAGTTGATCATTACAGGGCAGTTTGACCATTTTCTATTAAAGCCGCTGCATCCACTGCTCCACCTGATGTTCCGTCACTTCCAGCATACGTTTCTCGGTCAGACCCTGGTTGGCATGGGTCTGCTGTACTACTCCCTGCAGCACCTGTCCATATGGTTGACACCTTCGTTTATCCTCAATGGCATCTATCTGTTAATCAACTCCGTGCTTGTACAATCCGCCATCTTGATCGCACTTAGCTCACTGAACTTTTTTGTCAAAAAGCCGCTCGTATTTTCGATGATGGTTGTGGTTGATCTACAAGTTATTTCACGCTACCCTGTTTCAATTTATCACCAAGGGTTGCAGTTTATCGTCAGCTTTGTTGTTCCATATATTTTTGTTTCTTATTACCCAGTCGTCATCTTGACGCGAGGCGTAAACAGTGAGCCGCTGCTGTGGGTGACGTATGTGATCGGCCCGATGTTGGTTACGTTAGCTTGTCTGTTATTTAATTACGGCGTCAAACGTTATGACGGCGCGGGCAGTTAGCAGCCACATACATTGATGGAGGTGTTAAACATGTTATTAACAGCAGTAGAGCCCGCACAATATGTGAGGCAGCATATTGTGCCTATTGTGAATGAGTTCCGTAAACTACAACAGCCCGATGGCCGTGTCAAAGCGAATTATGAAATAGCAGATGAATGGTTGGACAAGCTTCTGCCGTCTGTTCGACATATATATGAGATCTTGCTAATGCCAGAGATGGCAGAGGCGTTTGAAGCCGACATTGCAGAGTGGCGGCAAAATGGGCTTGAATCCATTCCATATTTTGATCATTCATTAAAATGTTTTGTACCACCTGCTGCGCAAACCTTTTCTTTTATTATTGCGCCGTTAGTAGCGACAAATGGGCCTGCACCGAAAGGACATTTTCTCGAATGCTTTCTGGTCCTGCGCGAAGAACCAGTTGAATTGGAAGGCGTTGCGGCGATGCTCCCGCATCCGAAAAATGGATGTCAGTCTTGTCGACTGATTACAGGTTCGACAGGTATTATGATGGGCAACTGCATCGTGTTTTTTCCGGAAAATATTAAAACTAAGGAAAAGGTAGAGAGTCAATCATTTGCCATGTTTTTCTTTAACAAATTCCAGCTTATTTACTTGACGGAAACGTTCCCGCGAGTAATGCAGTTGTTTGGTACGGGATGGGTGTCTGATGCTCTTTCCACTGAATCGGTGTATCGTGCTCGATCCGTATGGGGATATCTGCACGATTATTACCATCATAATGGACCACGCCCGTTTGATACCAATTTACAGGTGAAGTTGAACTTTTTTGTTGGTATTTTGGAAGAAATTAAGGTGGATTGTCAGTCCGTAGTAGCTGCTTGTGAGTTGGATGTGCCCTTTGGACGAGAGATTGCAGAGTATATATTATTTGAGCGGATGCTTCGTTATCCGAATCAGCCGGATGCAAAGACCAACTTTGATGCGGGGACAGGACTATTTTTGTTTGAATGGTTAATTCGAAATGGCACCTGTTTCGAAGTTTCTGAGCAGGGATTGCGGTTAAGTCTGGAACAATGTGTGAAGGATATTAAGCGGCTAGTAAACGAAGTAGAGGACATTGAACGTATTGAGGATGATGAGCAATTTAAGACAGAAGCAAAGCGGTATGTAAGGCAGTATTTGCCAGAGGGTATTGGCAAGGAGAAGTTTGCTATACCGGACATGTATGCCCGCTATATTGGTCATACATTCGGGGAACCCAAACTGTTAGACTTTTCTCAATTGCCGTATTAACGGATGCTAGGGTATTACCATTAAGCAGGTGTGGGGGGATTACTTATGAACCTTGCGGATGAGGTCAGACAGGTTGTTCTAGAAATATTAGTGATAGATACAAATCTGCACATGCCGGATGAGAATATCCCGCTTAAACAGTATGGCATGGATTCTGTCGCTATGATTCGGCTGGCGGTTGCTGTGGAGAAGCGATTTGGTGTGAAGTTTAAAGGTAGGGACCTGCTAGAACGCAACTTTACTTCTATTGGTGAGATTATGAAGCTAGTGTTGAACAAGCAGCAAGGTGCTATTAGAGTGCCAGAATAAGATAGAACGAGGTGATCCAATTGAGCAGCAGCTTGCTGAAAGCAGTTGAGCATGCAGGCAAATATTTTAATTGCTGGAAATATGAACTGAGCGGCTATTTGAATGGTAGAGGGCTGCCTGTCGATTATTTATTTTACAATGCATTAGAAAGCTCGGATCAAGTGCTTGCCCAAATCATGCAGCAGAAGAAAAACCGTTGGATATATGACACGTCATGCTTGCGCGACGAAGCACAGCTGCACCTCATTGGCGTCAGCCTAGTACGGAAACAATTTGAAACGTTCGAACAACTTGCTGCACTTGTTCCGAAGGTAACAGATAACTCGAGTTCGATCTTGCTGCTGCTGGATTCTTTTTATGTTCCGCACAAAGAACATTACCAAACCGCTCATACCCCTCACTCTTACGTTATTACATCTTATCAGTACGATGACATACTACAGGATACGGTCTATAACTTGGTGGATATCGTCATAGATGATTATGGGGACTTCCCATACGCTGCGTCGGATTTGAAGCAAATGTATGAGAGCAGCCTGTCAACGAATCGCGCCGTAGCATACTTTGACATTGGACAGGACAGCCGCATTCAAAAGGAACAAATATTGGACGCATATAGTAGTCATCTGAGGCAGCACACCGACAGCTGCGCGCTGCATGATCAAGTGATTTCTGGATTTGATAGCTTTGATTGGTTCACAGATCATCAGGAACGGCTGTATCATTTGGACATGGCGTATACCTTTCTGGCAGGCTCCCGTTATTTGTACGCTAGATTCCTGAAGATTATGGGATTTCAAGCAGCGGGTGAGGCTTACTATGAAGCTGGCGAGCAAGCAGAAAGCCTATCGAATATGTATAGGCGATATGGACTAATTGACGAAGTCGACAGTGAGGAGCTAGTAGAGGAATGCAAACGGATGAAAGAGCTGGATCAGGAAGCGCTGTATGCCGCGCGTCAACAAGCCTTCATATCTGGATAAGAGGGTGATGGAGCAAAGGATAGGGGAGAGGAGGCCGTTATATGACGATTAGTCAGTTGAAGCCATGCTGTGTGGGGCAGCGTTTATCTGAATTGGCCGCTAGGCTGCCGGATCGAGCTGCTGTTGTACATGATGAAACAAGCTTAACATACATGCAGCTTAACTATTGGAGTGAGCAGTTTGCAAGGCGCTTGGTCAGCATGGGCATGAAGCAGGGCGAGCGAGTATGTGTAATGACCTACAAAGATGTGCGTCTGATAATTGCTATTTATGGCTGCTTTAAGGCGGGCGCCGTCTTTGTACCGCTTGATGCGGGGAATCCCGACGCACGCATCAAGTATATCCTCGACAGTGCGCAGCCGTGCGCTGTAGTCGCGCCTGAAGAGGATGGCGAGCGTGTAGCCAATCTGGCGCCTGGATTAAAGCATATCCCGTCAGAAGAGCTGCTGGCTTATTCGCATATAGAACAATGGAGTGCTCAGATGCATATGAGCCCAGCGATTGCATTGCCGGCTGTAAGTCTGGATGCGCCTGCTTACTGTATGTTCACCTCTGGATCAACAGGCTCCCCTAAAGGTGTAGTCATTCGACATGATAGTCTAGTCGCTTTCTTTGAAGCGGCTAACGCGCATATGAGCTTAAACGAGAGCTCCAAATGTTTGAACCTGGCGCCATTTTTCTTTGATGCTGTAGTTGTGGACACTTTCTATCCTTTGTATCGGGGGGCAACTGTTTATTTATATGATGGCTTGATTCTGCCAACAACGGTGATGGGCATCGTGGAAGAAGAAGGAATCACGCAGTTTACGGCGGTGGCTCCGATACTAACGATGATTGCGGACAGTGGTACGATGGACGATTACAATTTGAGCAGCGTTAAGACGATATGGACAGGGGCAGATGTGTTAAATGTCAAAGCCACGCAGCAGTGGTTAAGCCGAATTCCCGGTCTTAAAATTGTAAATGGGTATGGTCCGACTGAAGCAACTTGTGCGTGCTTGGCGTATCCCATTACGGAGCTGGAGCCAGATCGAGTAGAGCCTTATCCGATCGGAAAGCCATTAGCTGGTATTCATATCCGAATCGTGGACGAGCATTTGCAGCCCCTCCCGCACGGAGAGGCAGGAGAATTGCTTGTAAGCGGCATCCAGATTCTAGACGAGTATTGGGATAATGCGGAGGAGACTCGCAAGAGAATCGTGTCTATGTCTGGCCTGCAGTATTATCGAACAGGTGATATTTGTTATTTTGATCATGGAGGGGATGTTCATTATATAGGCAGAGCTGACGATGAGATCAAAATATGGGGACGCCGAATTAATTTAAATGAGATTAGACAGGCCTTGTTTGCTCAGTCGATTGTATTGGATGCAACGATATTTGTTGTAGAGGATCACATCCAAGGCAAGCTACTGACAGTAGCTGTTGAAGTGGACGCCCCACTGACGGAAGCTGCAGGCGAAGAGGTATTGGTAGGCATGGAGAAACAGCTTCCGTCCTATATGGTACCGAGGCGACTCGTATTAACGAAGCAATTGCCGAAGCTGCCTTCAGACAAAACGGACAAGCAAAAGTTAATCCGATTCGTACAATCTTCTAAGATGAACAACAGCGGTATTTTAATCTACGTAGAATGAGATGAATGAGGCAGCGTGTTATGGGATGTTATTCGCTAGTTTGAGGCGGATACATAATATGGATGCCCACTTCGATAGATCTGGGTTCGCCAAGAAAAGGAAGCTGAAGCGTTGCCCGATTTTTGTGTCGATCTACTTTCTTGATGAGATTTTCCATCCCTTGCAAAGGACCGGCGACGACATGAATATTCGAATTTGAAAGTATTTGTAAGGTAGAGTACTCAAGAATTTCCGTGGCATCGAGCAGTTTTAGTAAGTGTGCGATTTCAACATCGTGGATGGAGGAGAGTTGAAAGGATTCGGGGTTGTGCTCGTTCTTTCGACCATTTGTCAACATACGTAGAACATGAGGTATGCGTCTTAAGGAATGGTAGCGATCAGCATTCATGCTTGTCTGGATAAGGACGTACCCAGGAAACATCTTTCTTAGTACATGCTGAGTGTGTCCCATCTTCTTTTCGGGAACTTTACGTTTAGGTACTAATGACATCAGTATGGTTGGATCAAATTGCTGTTTAAGCGATCGCTGGACCGTTTCTTCTTGGCCTGTTTCAACAAAAAGGGCGTACCAGTGCAATAGAATCATTCCTTTTTTGGATTGGCTTGACTTGGAAGTAGTATACCTTCTATAAAATGAAAAAAAAGTCGAATTATAGAATAAATAAAATAAATTGACATTATTTTTGTTATCCGCTACGATAATCGTGTATTTTGGTATGGGTGAAAGATTAGGTGTGCAAAAGTGTGTAAGAGTAGGTTTATATGTATCAAAAAGTATAAGCGTATGTATTTGTTTTGGCAGTTGATAGACTAGGTCTCCCTTAATCGACGTTGCGGCGCGTTAAGGTGACACTAGTTCATATAAGCGTAAACAGGTAGTGTGCATGTCTGCAGACGAACGGGGGAGGGTGTGTCCGCAGGCGTGTTTGTTATGTTTGCGTTCATTGTAGACTCAGGGAGGTACTGCCTGCTATGGTTAGCGTGGATAGGGTTAAACGGACGCGATTGAATCACATTCGTTCCAGTCCGGAGCGCATCACTTGTCATTTAAGGCTGCACACAGCAAACCGGTATGAGCGAGCGATCATGACAGTATGCGGCCTGGCTGGCAAGAGAGAAAGAGCTGCGGAGTGGCTCCATCCCAGCGAAGCGGCATATCTCGACAAGCTGCGATTCGTAAAGCGCCGACAAAGTTATTTGGCTGGGCGTTACGCGGCCAAGCACGCTGTAGCAGCATGGATCGGCATTGATATTCCGTTGCAGCGAATAGCGATCCGGCACGGTCAGTTCGAGCAGCCGATCGTCACAGTGGATGGTCATTCTAACATTCAGGTCAGCATCACGCATTGTGACGGTGGTGCAGCAGCAATCGCGTTTCATGAAGCGAATCCGCTAGGTATTGATATGGAGCTTGTCCAACAGGAGAAAACGGATGTGTTGAAGAGCCAGCTTACAGCAAGTGAGTGTAACACCGTCAAGCAGCTCCCATTTGCTCAAGCAGCTTCTTTAACACTGCTGTGGACTGCCAAAGAATCACTTTCCAAAGTGCTAAAGACGGGATTAACTGTTCCGCCTCATTTTTATGAAACAGTTGATGTGAAAGCTAGCGCTTCTTCTGTTTACGGTCGCTACGCTTTTTTTCCGCAGTACCGCTTCCTTTCCTTCATCGCAGGTCCGTATGCGTATGCCATAACGTATCCTCGTCATGCCACGCTGGCAGCTCCTTTTGTTGACTCACCACTTCTAATTCCCGCATTTGCACAGCAATTACGTATAGACATCTGAGACATCCGCCGCTCATTTTCGAAAGCCAGGAATTAGTTTAGGAGATAACTTATGAGCAAATCGATTGTGTTTATGTACGCTGGGCAAGGGTCTCAATATTATGGGATGGGACGAGCATTATTCGAGCAGGAGCCAGTGTTCCGCGACTGGATGCTTCGACTTGATCAAGCTGCCGCTGCGATGATTGGTGAATCGGTGCTCGACAAGCTGTATGATCCGAAGCAGAAGCAGTCAGAGCCGTTTGATCGTACTTTGTTTACGCATCCTGCTATTTATATGATTGAGACTGCGATGACTCAGCTCATGTTCTCGTACGGTATATATCCAGATTATGTGCTGGGCGAAAGTATGGGTGAATTTGCTGCTGCGACTGCGGCAGGGATGATGGGGTGGCAAGATGGCCTAGAGATGGTTATCGAGCAGGCAAAGACCCTTGACACCTATTGTGCAGCAGGCGGCATGCTTGCAATTTTGGATAATGTATCTATCTATACGGATAACGGCCTTCTGCATGAACATAGTGAGCTTGCTGCTCAGCTGTCGGACACCCACTTCGTCATTACAGGGAACCAAGCAGCAATTCAGGCTGTTCAGACTTACTTGCATCAACAGTATATTGTACGTGAACTTCTCCCCGTGTCCCATGCTTTTCATTCCAGATTTATCGACCATGCAGCAGCACCCTATAAACACTATTTGTCACAAAAGAAATTCATGCCTGGGAACCTTACCCTCGTATCAGGAGTAGACGGCAGACCGCTGCAGGAGCTGCAAACGGATTACTTGTGGCAAGTTATCCGCCAGCCTATTTCGCTCCAGAAAAGCTTTGAGACACTTGAGCATGAAGGACCAGCTGTGTTTATCGATCTAGGTCCTTCCGGGGGAATGGCGAATATGGCCAAGCGGTGCCTTGCGACACAATCCGAGTCGGAAATGAAGACAATTATGTCTCGTTTTCGACAAGATGCTGCTAATTGGGACAGTCTGAAGCAAATGCAAAAGCATACTCGAACAAGAATCACATCAAATCATAAGTCGGCGGATAAAGGGGAGTACGCGTCGCCTCATAAGTCGGACAATAAGAAAATATCCAAGCCGGACTATACTTCGAATCATAAGTCGAATCATAAGGAGGCGAAATCAATGAGGGCATATGTATTTCCCGGGCAGGGTTCTCAGCAGCGCGGTATGGGAGAGGGATTATTTGACGAATATTCGGAAATGACGGCTCTGGCCGACCGCATTTTGGGGTATTCAATCAAGGAACTGTGTGTGGAGGACCCAAATAACTTGCTTGGTCAGACTCAGTATACGCAACCTGCGCTATATGTTGTTAATGCGCTGCATTATTTGAAGGCGTTAAACGAGTTTGGTCTCCCGAATATTGTCGCCGGTCACAGCTTAGGGGAGTACAATGCGCTATACGCCGCGGGAGCCTTTGACTTTGAAACCGGGCTTCGTCTTGTGCAGCGCCGCGGTGTTTTAATGAGCCAGGCTAGCGGTGGGGGAATGGCTGCAGTAATCGGACTAGACGAGGACAAACTTCGACAAGCACTTGAGGATCACGGTCTTGATCAGATCGATATCGCCAATTACAACAATTTAACGCAAATTGTGATCTCAGGTCCGCAGGCGGATATGCTGCAAGCACAGCAGGCGTGCGAGGCAGCTGGTGCCCGCCTCGTTATTCCGCTAAAGGTGAGTGGTGCATTCCACTCTCGTATGATGACAGCAGCTTACGATAGTTTTGGCGTTTTTCTAAGTGAATTCTCCTTTGGCACTCTGACTATTCCTGTTGTATCAAACGTGACGGCAAGACCATATGAACAGCATCAACTGAAACAGCATTTAGCAAGTCAGATTACACATTCGGTAAGGTGGACCGATACGATTCGGTATTTGATGGGACTGGGGGTAGAGGAATATCGGGAGATTGGACCTGGCAATGTATTAACGAAGCTGATCGCATCCATTCGGAAGGAAGCGACCCCGCTTCTTGTTCCGAACGATATTCCTGCTGAGGAAGTTCGGCAGCTTGATCAGCCGGACGAATCACGATGGGTACAAGATACGATCGGGATGACGCTTGGTGATCCTCAATTCAAGCGGGATTATGGGCTTCAATATGCTTATATGGTTGGAGCCATGTACAAAGGGATCGCCTCTGAACAAATGGTCGTGCGAGCAGGCCAAGCAGGTATGCTGGGTGTGTTCGGAGCTGGGGGACTCAGCCTTGATCGAGTCGAAGCAGCGATTCGCACCATTCAACAGCAATTGTCGAGCGGGGAGTCTTATGGGATTAATCTTCTGCATGATCCAGAGCACCCAGAGAAGGAAGAGCAGCTGGTTGATCTGTATGTCCAATATGGTGTGAAACTTGTCGAGGCTTCTGCTTATATGAGTGTAAATGCTGCTCTGGTTCGCTACCGTGCTTGCGGATTAAGTCGTCATTCAGATGGGAGTGTGCAGATTAGAAATTGTATCATCGCAAAAGTATCACGACCGGAGGTGGCGACTTCATTTTTAAGCCCCGCTCCAGAACGCATCATATCCAAGCTGCTGCTTGCAGGAAGCATCACACCTGAGTCAGCTGCGCTGTTAAGGGAAGTTCCAATGGCGGATGACATTTCGGTAGAGGCTGATTCTGGTGGACATACAGATCATCGTTCTCCTTATACACTGCTGCCGGCTATGATCCGTCTGCGGGATGACTATATGAAGCGCTTTGGTTACAACAAGCGAATTCGAATAGGGGCAGCTGGGGGGATAGGAACTCCTGAGGCAGCACTCGCCGCTTACATGATGGGAGCAGATTACTTGGTAACAGGATCGATCAATCAATGCACGGTCGAGGCAAATACTAGCGAATCGGTTAAAGAACTGCTGCAGCAGGCGGATATTCAAGATATGGATTATGCTCCGGCAGGTGATATGTTTGAGCTTGGTGCAAAGGTTCAAGTATTAAAGAAGGGCGGATTTTTTTCTGCTCGGGCAAATAAATTATATGAGCTTTATCGTAATTTCGATTCGATTGAACAGATCGATGAGCGCACACGGCAGATGATTGAGGAGAAGTTTTTTCAGAAGACGTTTGATGAAGTGTACGCTGCAGTTCGAGCTTACAAATCGAAGGCAGAAACCGAAAAAGCGGAACGGGATTCGAAGCATAAGATGGCGCTTATTTTTAAATGGTATTTTGCGATGTCGAATCTGGCAGCGATTAACGGAGATCCAGCACAGCGTGTAAACTATCAGATTCATTGCGGACCAGCACTAGGTGCCTTTAATCAATGGGTGAAAGGTACTAATCTAGAGCATTGGCAGCAACGTCATGTTGATGAGATTGGCCGCAAACTATGCGACGAGACCGCTGAACTGCTGCGTCGACAAGTGTTGCAATATGCGACATAAATCGTAGGATTTGAATTGAAATGTTTACCATTAATTGCTATGATTTTGGGAGCATCTCAATTTGCAGGCTTGGAGGTAGTCTATGTATATTAAACAGTCGATAGAGCAGCTTGCACCCTATGTGCCGGGAATTCAACCTCAGATGGACGGCCGCGTTATCAAGATCAACGCCAACGAGAATCCTTATCCTCCCTCGCCTCAAGTACAAGAAGTGCTGGGTGGATTTGATTATGCTCAGCTCCGTTATTATCCTGACGCGACTAGCCAAAGCTTGCGGCAGTTGATCGCGGCACATTACCAGTTGTCCTCTGATCATCTATTTTGTGGCAACGGTTCTGATGAGATTATTTCTTACATTTTCCAAGTTTGTTTTGAGGAACAAGACTCCATTGCTACGCCTTACCCTACGTATACGTTATACAAAACGATTGCTGATATCCACCGTGTTCACACGGAATACGTGCCAACAAGAGATGACTTCACAATCGATATACAGGCACTAGTACAGACAGGAGCGAAGGGCATATTTATTGCCAATCCTAACGCGCAGACCGGATTGATGCTGCCCTTGGCCGAGATTGAGGAATTGCTGCAGCGTTATGATGGGCTTGTAGTCATTGATGAGGCCTATATGGACTTCGCACCCGCAGCAGCCTCTGCATGCGAGCTTGTTGGAAAATATCCTAATCTGGTTGTGCTGCGTACTTTTTCCAAATCCTACTCATTATGTGGAATCCGTGTAGGCTACAGTTTGGCCGATCCTGCACTTGTGCATGCATTGGACAAATGCAGAGATTCCTATAACGTGAGTCATTTAAGCCAATTACTGGCGGAAGCAGCCTTTAAAGATCAAACTTACTTGCAAAGCACTGTCAAGCGGATAGTGGCTACTCGCGCACGGGTAACAGCGGCGCTGACAGACCTTGGTTTTGAAGTGCTGCCTTCAGAGGCCAACTTTGTATTATGTAAGCCAGTGCATGACAGCGCGATTGATATTTACGAGTATTTGAAGGGCAGACAAGTTTACGTTCGCCATTTTGACGCTCCGCGACTGTCGGACAAGCTGCGAATTACCATCGGTACAGATGCAGAAATGGATGTGCTGTTGAAGTATCTGCATGAGTTCGCTCAAGTAAGGTCGACATAACGAAGCCGTGGGTGACGTGAGTCTTAGATAAGACCGGATGAGCAGGTCACATTCACATCGAAATGCGCAAGCAAGGGATAAGCACAGACTGAACGTTTTTATTGTTCAGTCTGTTTGGCGTGTCTTAATTCTGTTCAGGAGGCGGATGTACAGTATGGACCATACAAGTGGCGAAGTTGATGCGCCAGAGCAAGTTGTGGAGGGAAAGGAGATTGCCATCGTTGGCATGGCTTGTCGATTCCCGGGAGCCGCACATTACGATGCATTCTGGGAACTGCTCGCAGAAGACCGTTCCAGTGTAAATGAGATACCGCATGATCGTTGGGATTGGACATCCTATTGGGGAGATACGCATGGAGAAGGAAATACAAGTTACAGCAAATGGGGGGGATTTATAGACGATGTGGATGCCTTCGATCCTCAATTCTTTGGTCTGTCGGCCCGGGAAGCGGAGACGATGGATCCTCAACAGCGCATCATGTTGGAGCTGGCCTGGAACAGCTTTGAGGATGCGGGAATTACCCCCTCGCGCTTATCAGGCTCCAATGTAGGCGTGTACATCGGCGTATTTAATTACGACTATAAAGAACTTCAAGAACATCCTTCGTTAGTCATTCAGACGTATCATTCCACAGGAACTGCTTCTGCAGTTATCGCCAATCGAATCTCCTACTTTTTTAATTTTAAAGGACCAAGCCTTCCGATCGATACTGCTTGTTCCAGCTCATTGAATGCTATTCATGCAGCTGTGCAGTCGCTGCAAGCGGGCGAGTGTAAAGTAGCGCTTGCCGGCGGCGTCAACCTGCTGCTGACACCGACTCGCCATATCTCGTTCGCCAAGACAGGCATGCTGTCTCCGACAGGCTCCTGCAAGACGTTTGACGACAGCGCAGATGGCTACGTTCGCAGCGAAGGCGCAGGCATGGTGGTGCTCAAGCCATTAGCTCAGGCTCTCGCTGACGGAGATCGAATTTATGGAATTGTTAAAGGCAGTGCCATAAATCATAACGGCAAGACGCATACGTTAACGTATCCAAATCCAGAAGCACAAGCAGAGGTCATTTGTGAGGCTTATCGCCGAGCAGGCGTATCCCCATTGAGTGTTAGTTACATCGAAGCTCATGGAACAGGCACACCTAAAGGGGACCCCCTTGAGTTTCAGGGGCTGTGTACGGCGTTTCAGCAGCTTGCGACAGAGGAAGGAGCTGTACTTAAGAAAGGCTATTGCGGACTAGGTGCAGTGAAGTCCAACATCGGGCATCTGGAAGCGGCAGCTGGTATGGCTGGGGTTATGAAGACACTGCTCGCCTTTAAACATAAGCAGTTGCCCAAGCTCCATCATTTTCAGCGTCTGAATCATCGAATTAAGCTTCGTCATACCCCTTTTTATATGCTGGATACACACAAGCCATGGAAAGCGCTCAGAGATAATGAAGGAAATGCGTTACCGCGGCGAGCAGGCGTCAGCTCGTTCGGGTTTGGTGGCACCAATGCACATATTTTACTAGAAGAAGCCCCCGAACAGCAGCGTAAGAAAGGGCGAAAGAACAGTTATCCATATTACTTGATTTGCTTGTCGGCGAAGACGGCTGAGGCGCTAAAGGCGAAGCAAATAGCATTAGCGGCTTGGCTGAAACAGGATGAAGAGCAGGAAAGTTTGCTGGATATAAGCGCGACATTGCTCGTCGGCAGAGAGCATTTCGGGGTAAGATCAGCCCTTGTTGTTTCAAGTAACGAAGAGCTTAGGCAAAAGTTAGCACGAATCATCGCTGGAGAAGATGCGGAAGGTTGTTATGTGGGACAAGAAGATGTACATACAACGGTGAAAGACAGCACCGCGATACATGTTCGCAAAGGGATCTCAAGCAAAGGGAACAGCAGTGCAGCCTACAGAGATAAGCTGATTAAACTTGCGGAGCGATATGTAGAAGGTGAACATTGGGACACAGCTGCTCTGTTTGAACATACTGCATACAAACGGCTGGCATTGCCGACATACCCATTCGCAAAAGAGAGATACTGGCTGCCACGACCTGTGCAGGCGAACGAAGCGCAGCATTCCACTACGCTTCTTGAGCTTCCAAAACACGATTTTCTCCATCCCTACTTGCATCGCAACACTTCCAACCTGCAGGAGCATCGATACAGCTCGATATGGTCAGGTCAGGAAGGCGGTTTACTGACAGCCATATCAGAATGTCCCAGCTCCGGCTCAAGCTTCTCTGCACTGTCGTGCCTGGAAATGGCCCGTGCTGCACTGTCGCTGTCAGACACGACGGCAGCGCGCAAAGCCGAATCATTTTATATTCGGCTGCATGATGTGATATGGCCTGAATCGATCAGCGCTGATACAGAGCAGCATGAGGTGCATACTGCACTAGTGCCACTCGCAGACGGGGATATTGGATACGAAATATATCGGGATGCTCCGGCGAATGGCCAGGATTCTATTTACTGTCAGGGTCAGGTGCAGTGGCTGTCTCATACAGCGGCGGAGAAAGAAGCATCATTAGTCGTGACGGAGTTGGGTCTAAGCTGGAAGGTGTTAAGTATCCCTGCTAACATGCCTTATATTAAGGCGGCTTATCATCAAGACGGAAAGCATCTTGCTCGCATACAATTACCGTCAATCAACACAACAACAGACTCGATTATGCTCCATCCCGAATTGCTGGAGGCAGCGATTGAGAGCGCGGTAGAAAGTGATATTGCGCTATCCGGACAATTCACTTGGCGTGGGGGCGGGCTACCCATGGCATTACATGAACTAGATATTTACGGGGCGTGCACCTCTGATATGTGGGTCATGGTTCAAAGGCAAGTCAAGGATGAGCAGGATGATTTGCTTGAGATCGACATGCTGTTGTATGACTCAGAAGGGACATGCCAGCTTGCTGTAAAAGGGCTTCAGGTTAATCTATTAAAGGTAGAGCAGACACTGGAGGAAGAGTTGGAGACAGCAGAGACACGAGAATGGAACTGCCTCCAGAAAAGGTGGGTGCCACAGCCTTTAGTTAAAGAGAGGGAGTATGATGGGGCAATTGCGGTACTAACCAGCCCAGCTACAGAACATATTGCCTTAATACTTAGCCGGAAGCTGCCGAAGCATCAAGTAGTGCTGCTCCGCGAGAGTGCATCACCAGTGCAAGCAGGTCAACAGGATCAGGCATCCGATACATTTCGTGCCTGGATAGACGTTACAGGCTGCGGGCCGTGGGCGGAAACCGATCATACATGGGACGGGATTACGCTGCTGCAGCAAGCCGTAGAACAAAGCCGTGAGAAGGGACTCATTCTACTAGGCGTTACGCAGGGGCTTGAGGCGCTGCAAAACGAGTCGATCCATCGTGCAGGTGCCGCTCGTGCAGCATTGTGCCGGATGCTGCAAAGCGAATATCGACATTTAATCTCACGCCACGTTGATGTAGATGTGCTGGCGACAGCAGAGCATATTGCAGACATCATCGCCGCCGAGTTGGAAGCAGGTGGGGAAGCGGCAGAGGTATGCTATCGACAGAATGTACGGTACAAAGCAGAGCTGCAAGCAATTGAAAGCGTTCGAGCAGCTGGCTTAGGTGCTAATGCTCAGCTTGATCCAGCCCGTAATGGCGTCGATGAAATTAGTCGGACTCTTGCTTTTGCAGAAGAGGAAGTGTTGTGGATTACGGGAGGGACACGCGGTCTAGGCTACCTTTGCGCACGGCATTATGTTGAACAACACGGCGTCAAGCGGCTTGTGTTGACCGGAAGGGAAGAGCTACCACCACGTGAACTGTGGGATACGGAATTGCCAGCAACTACAAAAGCAAAGATTGACGCTATTTGTGAGCTTGAAGAACTTGGAGCACAAGTTAAAGTGCTGGCCTTGCCGCTGTCAGAGCGAGAGCTTGTGGAGCAGCATGTACAGGCGATTCGCGCCGAGTGGGGCTCGATTGCTGGTGTTATTCATTGCGCGGGAAGCTGGGATTTGGATAATCCAGCCTTTATTCGCAAGCCTCTGGACGTATTCTTGCAGGTGGCTGAACCAAAGACGACCGGATTCGAAGTGTTATTAGCGAGCTTGAGGGCAGAGCCTTTACGCTTCTTTGTATTGTTCTCCTCGGTATCGGCCATCATCCCTACGCTAGGTGCAGGGAGAAGTGATTATGCCATGGCGAATGCTTATTTGGATTATGCCGCAGAGGCTTATCATGCCACGTGCCCAATCGTCAGCATACAATGGCCAAGCTGGAAAGAGACAGGACTAGGTGAGGTGAGAAATAAAGCCTATGACGATACAGGCCTGTACAGCCTGACGAATCAGGAAGGGCTGCATTGGCTGGACACGATTGTATCAAGCGGTATTGGCCCTGTCGTTATGCCAGTAGTCATGCAGCCGGACAAGTGGAATCCTGCAAGACTGCTGGATCGTTACATGGTCGATGCTTCTGCTCGATCAGACGAAAAGGCCATTAAGATGGCGTTGCCTCATACGGAATCTTCCCTGACACAAGAATCAGATACTGATCTGCTGAAGCAGACAGAAGCATGGCTTACAGCCTTGCTCGCCAAGGAGTTAAAGACAGAGCCAACGAAGCTTGCAAGTCATGTGCCCTTTCAGGAATTTGGCATAGACTCGATTATGCTGGCGCAAATTGTGCGGCAGATGGATCGAAGCTTGCATGGGGTAGCTGTAGACCCGGCTGCGTTTATCGAACAAGGAACGATAGGGAGCATGACGCAATATTTGATCGAACATCATCGCGAGGCCCTAATAGCAAACACAACCACAAATATTCAAGCCCCTTCTAACCTGCACAAAGACATAAAACCTAACATAACCGCACATAAAGACTTAAAGACAGATATGAATATTCGATCCGAAATGGGAACTAGCACCAAAAAAACCGTTAACTCCATACGACAGCTCAGCTTACCATCCGCATCACAGAGGGCCGCCGCCAATCGGGATAAAATTGCCGTTATCGGCATGGCGTGTCACTTCCCGGAGGCGTCTAATTTAGCAGCATACTGGGAAAACCTGCGCATTGGCAAAGACAGCATTGGGGAAGTTCCGTTATCACGTTGGAATTGGCGGGACTATTACGATCCGAGTGGGCACCAAGCAGGCAAGAGTCTTAGCAAATGGGGCGCATTTCTGGAGCAGATCGAATATTTTGATCCAAGCTATTTTCATATCTCGGAGGCATTGGCGGAGCAAATCGATCCTTTGCAGCGACAATGGCTTGAGGTCAGCGCCGAAGCGCTTGCAGATGCCGGTTTTGGCAAACGGGACCTGTGGGGCAAACGAGTGGGCGTATTTACGGGTACCCGAACCAGCAACTTCGGTAGTAAATATTGCGCTACCTCGAAGGATGTACTCGTCGCGACAGGACAAAACTTTATAGCGGCCCACTTATCTCACATCTATAACTTCAAGGGGCCTAATATGGTCGTTGATGCTGCTTGTGCAAGTTCGTTGACTGCTATTCACTTGGCAGTGCGCAGCATCCAGAGCGGTGAAGCAGAGATGGCGCTTGCAGGTGGCGTGGAAATACTGCTCGACGAGTCGATGTATTTGGATTTGAGCGCAGCCAAAATATTGTCGCCAGAAGGACGCTGCCGCACGTTCGATTCTGCGGCAAACGGCGTTGGGTTGGGCGAAGGCTGCGGTGTACTTGTGTTGAAGCCATTACAAGCTGCTATTGCAGATGGTGACAAAATATATGGTGTCATTGACGGTACGGCGATTAACAATGACGGCAATACGATGGGTGTGACCACGCCGAACCCGGAAGCGCAGCGTGAACTGATAGAAGCGGCTATTGAGGATGGCGGCATCCATCCAGACACTATTACTTATGTAGAGGCGCATGGAACAGGCACTCTGATTGGAGATCCGATTGAATTGAAGGCACTTACGCAAGTATTTGGCAAATACACTTCAAATAAGCAATATTGCGGTGTCGGCAGTGTCAAGACGAACTTGGGCCATCTTTTAAGTGCGGCGGGCGCGGCCAGCATTATTAAAGTGCTGCTCTCGATGACGGCGGGGCAATTGCCCCCAACGCTAAATTGCAGTCATCCAAACCCAAGGTTTAATTTTGATGATTCTCCATTCTATCTGGTGAGGGAGGCGCGGTCTTGGCAAACAGAGAAGCACGTGCTGAGAGCTGGCATCAGCTCCTTCGGATTAGGCGGGAACAATGCACACATTATTGTCAGCAATGAAGGGATTCCTGAGTCACTGCGCGCCACTCTGGTTCCAAAGGGCGACAGAGTGACATTTAACCGACGAAGATTCTGGCCACAACCGCTGCTTGTTGAACAGGAATTGCATCGAGGGCAGGAGACGGTGGAAGAGGACGCATTTGCAGGGTTTTTTGAGCCTGTCCAGATTACGAGGTAAGGAGCATTGCTAATGATTAGTCAAATGCAAAAGCAAGAAAGTTACTTGCAGCGAGTTACGCATGCCAACTATATCGTTCGGGACCATCTGGTCCATCAGATTCGTACGCTGCCTGGAGTAACGCTACTGGATATGGTATATCGCTTATCCTTGCCCTATTTGGGCACACAGGCTATTGAGCTGCGCAATATTTTGTTTATTCAGCCTATCGTGACATCACCGCAGTTTGATCAGGAAGTCAACGTTACTTTTACACCAGAACCAACGCATGTTCAAGTACGGGTGACTAGCAGAAAGGTACGTGGCGACCAAGTCGTAGAGCCTGAATGGCAGGCTAACATGGAATGTACCTTGTTCACGAGGCAGGAGCAGAGCCAGACAAATAAGATCAAGGATATCAAGTCCATGATGAACCAGGCTGATCAAAAATGGGACATGGATGACGTCTATGGCGTAGCACGAGAAGCGGACATTAACCACTACACATTTATGAAGACATTAGGAACGGTTTATCGTCGTGGACAAGAAGAGATTATGGAGCTGCAGCTAGGGGAGCTTTCGGAACAATATCGCTCTAAGTTTTATGCTCATCCGGCTTTTCTTGACGGTTCAACCTTTGCAGGCTACTCGTTCCGTCTGAGTGGAGAACGCAGTCATTATTTTGATGAGGGGAAAGCATACATTCCTTTTATGATTGGTCGTTTCTGTATTTATAAGACGCTGCCAAGTACGATTTATACGTATACACACCGGTCAGCTGCAGATGAGGCCAATGTGTCAGGGGCACTGGATGTATTTTCTACTAATTTAGAAATTCGCGATGCGGCAGGGGAACTGCTGGTTGAATTTGAACGATTGACGTTAAAGCGTATTCGAGAATTGCAATCGATACAACGTTTGGTGGAATTGGAGCAGGAACGAGCCCCATCTTCAGGCAGAGAAACACTTTCTGTTTCTGTAGACAAAGAGCTGTCATCTGTACAAACAGACCCAGACGCTGCGCGGAATGTAGAGGAGCAAGAACCTGTACTGCTCGCTGAAGCTTATTTGCGGGAGCAGATTGGAGTTGTCCTTAATACCGCGCCGACAGCTCTGAATACACAGACTGGGTTTTACGATTTGGGACTGGATTCCACAGAGCTGCTTGGCCTTGTCAAATTGCTGGAACGGCGACTAGAAGCGCAGTTGTACCCGACGCTTTTGTTTGAATACGCAACGATTGAACGCTTATCCGAGTATTTGGCGGATCAGTATGCCGAAGCTTTTCGGCAATCGAATGATGGACATGAGGGTCGCACTGAAGGCCGTTATTTAGATAAGGCTGCCAATCCTGACAGTTCAGTTGATGAAGATCCGAAGGCCGCTGCATCCACACTGGCAAATAAGCAAGGTGACCGTGTGCAAGAATCAACTTCATCAACAGCCGCCTCACTGACAGACGCACATATGATGAAGCAGCAGCGCGCTGGGGAAGATAGCGCATCCGGACATGCTGAGGCTGTGGATCATGAGCTTTTATTGTACAAGCGCCAATGGGAGCGTGTCCCTAACAGTCAGTCAGTTGGCTGGAATGAGACGAATAGTCACTTAGGTGACCTAGGAAGTACAGCGTCGGTCAAGCCGGGGGTGCGGCAGAAGCTATGGTTGTTCGGTGCTGCCTCTCAGCTGCGGACAAGCCTGCAGTCGGTGCTATCTGCCGAGGCTGCTGCTGATGTGGAGGCGCTGGATTCAGAGCTCACGACCGTGCCCGCACGTCTCGAGCTCATGTTTAAGCAGGCACTTGAGCATATTCAACATGAGCTCCAGCAGCGTACAACTGAGCAAGTACGCTACCTGGTCGTGGCGGATATGGATGATGAATTAGGGCCCTATGCAGCGGCATTGGAGGCAATGTTAAAGACAGCCAGTCTAGAACAGCCCCGTATCGGCGGTAAAGTGATCCTGGTAGACGGTCTGCTGAAGATGACCATGCCCCAGGTTATAAAGTTGTTGCAGCAGGAATCCAACTCAATTAGTCGCGGGGAAGAGACGGTACTTTATAAAGGTACAACTAGAGAACGTCATATCAGACAATGGGTGCCTATACCGCACTATAACCGGAAACAACCGTACACTTTAGAAAGTCCTGAGCAATCCGAACTTGCGTACAAGCCAAACGGCACTTATGTGATCACTGGGGGATTAGGCGGACTAGGGCTACTGGTTGCGGAACATATTACGGCACATTTCCCCGTAAAACTGGCATTAATCGGCCGTTCAACATTAGGACCTGAACAGGAAGAACGTGTCAGGCGTCTGCGAGAACAAGGCTCAGAAGTGATCGTGCTGCAGGCGGATATGGGTAATGATGCAGAGGTAACCGCCGCTTTCAGCCGCATAAAAGATCAGTTTGGTACGGTTAACGGGATTATTCATAGTGCAGGCGTCATTAGGGATGAGTACATTGTACGTAAAAATACAGACGAGCTAAGCGCAGTATTTCACCCTAAAGTACATGGCTTGTATGCGCTCGATCAGGCAAGTCGCGAAGAACGATTGGATTTCTTTGTGCTGTTCTCCTCCATTTCCGCTGTTATCGGCAATATCGGCCAGGCGGACTATGCCAGTGCTAACGCAATTATGGATGTGTTCGCAGCGCAGCGGGACGCGCAAGTTCGAGCAGGGGCACGACATGGGGCAACTGTGTCTTTCAATTGGCCGTTATGGGCAAATGGGGGCATGCGAATCGACGCGCAGATGGAACGGATGCTGTTTGCATCTTCCGGGCTGCGACCGCTACCTAACGAGGCAGGCTTACAGGCGTTGGATGCGGTGCTTGCGGCAGATACAGTACAGGCTGTTGTGCTGTATGGAGCGGCGGGGGTTATACAGGATACCTTTATGGGTAACCATGCGAGCCAACCTCTATCTTCCTTCTCCGAGGACACAAGCGAGATCGAGGTCAGTTACGGACCGGACGATATTGCTGTTATTGGACTGTCCGGACGGTATCCGCTTGCAGGAAATGTGGAGCAATTCGAACGCAACCTTCTCGCCAAGCGTGATTGCGTAACGGGCTTTCCACAGGATAGATGGGAAGGGCATTCTTTTGGATATGAGGTCGATCATTTTTATAAATTCGGCGGATTTGTGGATGACATCGACAAATTTGACCCACTGTTCTTTAATATGTCACCACGTCAGGCGGAGACAACGGATCCACAGGCTCGTTTATTTTTACAAGCGGCTTGGGAGGCGTGTGAGGATGCCGGTTATTATCAGGACCGAGCCGAGCATCATTACGTATCTGGCGGGGAACATACGGTAGGCGTATTTGCAGGCGTGTTTTGGAGTCATTATGAGCTGTTTGGCGCAGATTTGGCCCACCAAGGGGTTCCAATGTCATTTGGAAACAGCCCTGCGGCAATTGCTAATTTGGTATCCTACAGCCTTAACCTGCACGGGCCATCTATGGCGGTGGACACGATGTGTTCGTCATCGCTAACTGCAATTCACCTAGCGCGTGAAAGTATTCGTAGTGGGGAATGCCACTTTGCGCTTGCAGGGGGTGTCAATCTAGTCACGCATCCGCACAAGTATATGTTCTTGAAGCAGGCGCAATTTCTGTCCTCGGACGGGCGCTGCCGCAGTTTCGGTGAAGGCGGCGATGGCTATGTGCCTGGTGAAGGGATAGGTGCTGTCCTGTTAACGACTGTTGCACGGGCAGAGCGCGAGGGATATCCGATCTACGGTATTATAAAGGGTTCTGCTATTAATCATGTCGGCAAGACATCCGGTGCTACGGTTCCCGACCCTATTGCACAGTCTGAAGTTATCAAGGAGGCGCTTGGAAAGTCTGCCGTTAATCCACGTACGATCAGTTATGTGGAAGCACATGGAACGGGTACTTCGCTTGGCGATCCGATTGAAATTCAAGGATTAAACCGTGCCTATTCTGCGTGGACGAAGGATAAGCAATTTTGTGCAATCGGCTCTTCCAAGTCCAACATTGGGCATTTGGAGGCGGCAGCAGGTATTGCTGGATTAACGAAACTGCTGCTGCAACTGAAGCGTGGCGAGTTGTTCCCGTCCCTTCATGCCGAGGATGCGAATCCGTTTATACCGTTTACAGATACCCCCTTTTATCTGGAACGTGATGGAGGACCATGGCAAAGACCTGAATTGGCGATCGATGGTGAACTAAAAATATATTCAAGACGGGCTGGGCTAAGCTCCTTTGGTGCTTTCGGAAGTAATGCCCATTTGGTTGTTGAAGAGTATGTACCGAATTCTAGCAGAATTCAACCCAATAGGTCGGATGCTGCGAGGGGGGAACAAGGCGCAGTAGTCATCCCGCTGTCTGCGCGTAGTGAAGACAGACTTCTAGCAAGCGCCCAGCAGCTGCTTTACTTTTTAACAAAACAAGCTGCTGGAGTCGACCAGGTGCCAACGGCCGACTTGCGTGAACAGGTAAAAACGGACATCTTGCAGCAGTTAGGTGAACTGCTTCATGTTGCTGCAAGCGAGCTGGATGCTGCGCATTATTTCTTAGACCAGAACGTGGACCATTTGCTGCGTCATCGTTTATCCGAGCGGCTTGCGGAGTTGTGGGAACTGTCAGATTGGGAGGGATGTACGTACAAAGCAAGCTCCGTTAACGAGTTGGTAGACCTGTTGCTCGAACATGATTGGGAGAAGTTTGCCGATATCTACGAGGCTTCGGTTGCATCCACTGGCCCTGCAAAGGCTGGTTCAATCCACGTAGTGGAGAACGGCGAATATCAGCAGCAAATTCACTTGTCCGAGTTGGCTTATACCCTGCAAGTTGGTAGGGAAGCCATGGCAGTGCGTCTTGCTTGTGTTGTGAGCTCTATAGATGAACTAATCCGCAAACTGACAGAGCTGGTAGCAGGGATAATCCCCTCCAGCAGCTATCGAAGCGAGGGTGCGATGATGCAATCCGCTGTTCCAGTCGAGCTGCGCAGTCGGATGAGCCAGAACGAGTTATGCAGTGCAGCAGAGCAATGGGTGAAAGGGGCTCGGCTGAATTGGCGTACACTTTATGTTTCTTCGCCAAGGAGAATTCATTTGCCAACCTATCCATTTGCCGGCGACAAGTACTGGGTGCCTAAAGTGGAGCAGGCAGATGCAGTGCTGTCTCATTCAACGCAAGTGCCAACTGCAGCCGGAACCGTTTTGCATCCACTTTTACATCGGAATACATCTGATTTAACGGAGCAGCGGTTTAGTTCCCGTTTTACGGGCGAAGAAGGTTTTTTGGCCGATCATGTTATAAACGGGCGCAGCGTGTTACCAGCAGCTGCATGCTTGGAAATGGTACGGGCAGCTGTATTTGAGGCCGCTGCGCCTCTAATGGAACAAGAGCGACGACTAACATTTAAGCATGTCGTATGGACAAGACCCATAGTCATCAATGGGAATGAGGGTGAAATCCATATTGGCTTGTTTGCTGAGGACAATGGCGGAATCGCGTTTGAAATATACGGTAAAGAGTCGGAGACGTCATTCACGCAGGGCAGCGTGACGATTGGTACCGAGATCGAACAACCGCGTATTCAGTTGGAGCGTTTACTTGAAACAACCAGACCAAGCCGCTGGAGCACGGAACAGTATTACTCAGCTTTTCAGCAAGCTGGTCTCGAATATGGAGCAGAACATCGTTGTATGGAACAGATATTTCTAGGAACAGATGCAGCTATAGTCAAGCTGCGTTTGCCCGAACGTGAATCTGGGTCTGCAGCGGACGCACCTTTTATGCTGCATCCAGGCTTGCTGGATGCAAGCTTACAGGCAACGCTTGTCCTGATACAGGGGTTAACTGATAGTTTGGATGAGCTACCGCAAGTCACCTTAACCGTACCTTACGCTTTGCATGAATTGAACATGTTTGATACAGCGACTTCTACAATGTGGGCGATCGCACGATTCAGCGCAAACGGACCTTCCTCAGACACGACACATACCTTTGATATTGACGTATGTGATGAAGCGGGCAACGTGTTATGGCGTCTTCTGGGCTTATCAGCCAGAACAATTAAGGCGGAAGCGTCGGGCGTCGGTGTTCTGGTCTATGAACCAACATGGCGGGCGAGTGATCTGCCTGTGCATACGCCTCATGCAGCACCGTGGACCCGCCATGATATTCTCCTTTGCGGGCTGGAAGATATAGACGATCGACTGCTCACAGACCAGATGACAGGGGCTGCCTGCCTGTCGTTGCGGACGGACGAGCGGCACTTAGGGCTGAACTTTCAGTATTATGCCATCCATTTGCTTGAACATATTCAGCGTGTGTTAACAGCTGGCGGCACAGATAAAGTGCTGCTGCAAGTAGTCATCCCAACCACTGATGATGGCAAGCTCCTTGCAGGTCTGAGCGCTATGCTGAGAACGGCCCATTTGGAGCATCCGCGTTTGTTGTGGCAGTTAGTCGAATTTGACCACAAGCCCGAGTCGGTGGCATCTAATCTAGCCTCATCCGCAAATACGCTTGCTGAACTGGCACATCTGTTAAGCGTCAATGCCATCCAAAGCCAACATGGCGACCTTCATATTCGTTATCGTCATAACAAGCGCTACGTGCAGGAATGGAAGGAGCACAATACTCAAGATCAAGTTGGCAAAGTGCCATGGCAAAACGAAGGGGTTTACTTGGTTACGGGAGGCACAGGAGGACTTGGGCAGATTGTAGCTAAAGACATCCTTAATCGTGCAGAGCGGCCGATAGTGGTGCTGACTGGTCGTTCTCCACTTGATGAACGAGTGCAAGACAAGCTGAGTGCATTAAGGAATGAAGCGCCGCTTGCTGTGATTGAATATATGCAGACAGACGTGGCGGATCGCAGTCAGGTTGATACGCTTATGAATGTTATTCATGCCCGTTACGGGAAGTTGAATGGTATTATCCACAGCGCTGGTGTAACACGTGATAGCTACATCCTGAAGAAGACCCCGTCAGAATTGACAGAGGTCTTTGCTGCTAAGACAAGGGGAATCGTTCACCTTGATCAGGCAAGCCGACATTTCCCACTCGATCTGTTTATTATTTTCGGTTCGCTTGCGGGAGCGTTGGGCAACGCAGGGCAAGCTGATTATGCGGCAGCTAATGCTTTTGCAAGCGCGTATGCAAAATTGCGGACAGAGGCGGTGCAGACTGGGCTTTGCTCAGGCAGCACCTTAACATTGGATTGGCCGCTCTGGCAAGAGGGGGGGATGACGGTAGACGTAGAGAACGAGAAACGACTGCGTCATCACCTCGGCATTATTCCGATGCGAACAGCCTCTGGAATAAAGGCATTATATGATGGGCTATCTCTGCAAGCGCCGCATCTAATCGTGTTGGAAGGCGACTTGGCGCAGATGAGAACGCGTATGACAGGCAATGAGAGGGGTACTGATCGTGGCGCCAAGCAGACGTCAGGCTGGAACGAGGCCGCAGCCGCTACGGCTGTTGCTGCCACTACAAGCGGAGAAACAGGAGGCTCAGGCAGACATGCTTCGCTTGTTACAACAGCGATAGAAGAGACGCTTGCCAGACTGGTCTCTCAACTGCTTAAGGTGAAGCCGCAAGATATTGAGCCACAGCTAAAATTAAGCGATTATGGGTTTGATTCAGTTACATTTACGGAGCTGACGAATCGATTAAATGAACAATTTAAAGTGGATCTAACTCCGGCAATCTTTTTTGAGTACGCGACGATCCAAAGCTTTGCCGACTACATGGTTAAAGAACACTACGAGACGATTGCTCAATTGCTGCTGCCATCTGAAGCACTGAGCGAAGAGCTGCTAAACAAAGCTGGGAGCCTGAAAGCTGTAGACGAGCTGGATATAGCTCCGTTACCTCGTCGTGCACGCTTTGCACAGAACGCCTCAAACGTATCAACTTCTCTACACCGCTCTACTCATACACATGGGACAGAGCATACAGCTAGAGCCTCTGCATCTGACCTGTCTGGCGTATCACAATATCAAACAAGACCACTTATAAGTGCCAAACAAGCACTCGCAGACCCTCTAGGCGGGAGATCAGCATCTAATCAACAAGCCCTGCCAGGACAAGTTGCTATTATTGGGATGAGCGGCAAGTTTCCAATGGCTGATGACCTGGAGGAATTGTGGGCAAATCTGCTGCAAGGCAAGGACTGCATTACCGAAATTCCAGCTGATCGTTGGGATTGGCAGTCCTATTTCGGTGACCCTGCGATGGAGCCCAACAAGTCCAATGTGAAATGGGGCGGCTTCCTGAATGGGATCGCTGAGTTTGATCCGCAATTTTTTGGCATCTCACCGCGAGAAGCGGAGCTGATGGACCCGCAGCAGCGGCTGTTGATGACGTATGCGTGGAAGGCGCTGGAGGATGCTGGTTATGCAGCTGCCAGCTTGGCAGGTTCCGACACTGGTCTATTTGTCGGTACTGCGAGCAGTGGATACAGCGAGCATGTCTATCGTGCGGGCTTGCCGATTGAAGGCTACACTTCTACCGGCAGTGTTTCTTCCGTAGGTCCTAACCGAATCAGTTATTTCATGGACCTTCACGGGCCAAGTGAACCGATCGAAACGGCGTGCTCCAGTTCATTGGTAGCCTTAGACCGTGCCGTGGCGGCTATTCAGAATGGTAGTTGCCGTATGGCCATTGTCGGTGGAGTAAACACCATCTTGTCGCCAGAACCACATATCAGCTTTAACAAAGCGGGAATGTTGAGTGAGGATGGTCGTTGCAAGACCTTCTCAGCTGCTGCCAACGGGTACGTTCGCGGTGAAGGTGTAGGCATGCTGGTACTGAAAGGGTTGGATGAGGCGGAACGGGATGGTGATACGATCCATGGCGTCATTCGTGCGACTGCCGTTAATCATGGCGGGCGTGCGCAATCATTAACAGCTCCTAACCCGAAGGCACAAGCGGCTCTATTGCAAGCGGCGTATGGCAAAGCAGGGATTGATCCTCGAACGGTGACATACATTGAGGCTCACGGAACAGGGACTGAGCTGGGTGACCCGATCGAGATTAATGGCTTAAAAGCGGCGTTCCAGGCCTTATATGAAAAAAGTGGTCTGCCAGCAACAACTCAATCGCATTGTGGGCTGGGCTCAATCAAGACCAATATTGGGCATTTGGAACTGGCGGCAGGAGTTGCTGGTGTGATCAAAGTTCTACTGCAAATCAAACATCAGACGCTTGTCCAGAGCTTGCATTGTGATGAGGTGAACCCGTATATCCAGCTCAAGGACAGCCCGTTTTATATCGTACAGCATAAGCAGGAATGGACAGCGCTCCGTGATGAGTATGGCAATGTGGTGCCGCGCCGCGCGGGAGTAAGCTCATTCGGATTTGGTGGCGTCAATGCACATGCGGTCATTGAAGAGTATATTCCGCCAATCAAGCAGAAAACAGAGCGGACATCTTCAACAGAAGTGAAACCGGTTGTTGTTGTGTTGTCAGCGCGGAATGAAGAACGCTTGCGTGATCAGGCTGCTCAATGGCTGACCTATCTGGATGCAGGCAAGCTGGAAGATTCCGAGCTTGCAAATGCAGCCTATACACTGCAGACAGGCCGGCAGGCATTTGAAGAACGAATTGGCATTGTAGTCGCGTCTGTGCAGCAATTGCGCGATAAACTTATGCTTTACGTTTCAGGGGAAGAATCGATCTCGGGCTTGTACCGAGGTCATACCAAACGAAGCAAAGATCTGGTTTCGTTGTTCGCAGACGAAGATTTGAAGTTGGCGGTTGAGGCCTGGTTTGCCAAAGATAAGCATCATAAACTGGCAGAAATCTGGGCGCGGGGGCTGGATATGGATTGGAAACCGATGTATCAAAGAGTCCTTCCGCAGCGACTAAGCTTGCCGACTTACGTGTTTGCACGCGAACACTATTGGGTTGGGCAACGGAAGTCCGTGTCTGCGCGGTCCGAGAGCGTAGGCCAGCATAGTCATCACGAGCACTCAGTGGATGCATCACAACGTAATGGTCAGCGGCTTCCAACTGCCGAGGCCTCAATTCAGATCAGCCAACTTGGTCAGTCTCTAGCAGCAATGGACGCAGTTGGTCATACGACTCAGATTCAACAAGACACACTCCGAACAGAATCGTCAAATCGTCAGTATGAGCAGACGGCATCGAGAGATGCTTTGCAACGTTCGTTTGCTTCGACTGAGCCTGGTGCTCCATCGCCTGCTGTTCAAGTGCATACAGCAGCGAAGCCGACAGGCATCAAACTTAAGCCTACCAGCAATAGGCCTCCAGAGGTCCAGCATTCATCAGCTGCCGAGAGATCAACTGTAAAGCTGCGACCGCTGTCGAACTATACAGCTGAAAAGAATCTCCATGGTGTAACGACTGCCGCGCAAGCTGTTTCGCCCCAGTACGGTGAACTACAGCTAGGTAATGAAAGGTTAAGTAGATTACCGAACGTAGGAGAACCACCTGTTGGAGAATCGCTCACTTCAGTGGAGAGCCAGGATCAAACGTACGAAGGCTACCTCCATCAGACCACTGTCAAGAGTTCGCCGGAAGCTGCTTCAATGCTCGCACAGCGGCTGCGTCAAGAATTGACGTCAAGCTTAGCGGAGGCGTTATATTTGAGTGCTGCTGATATCGATACAGATAAGCCGTTTATCGAGATGGGACTGGATTCGATTATCGGGGTAGAGTGGATGCGTACCATTAATCGCTGCTATGGCACCACTATTGCGGCCACTAAAGTGTACGACTATCCGAATGTACGTGATCTAGCTTCCTATTTAGCTAATCAATTGCATCAAGCCCAGGCAGGAACTTTATCGAATCAGACAACTGCCGAACATAAGACGATATCAGAGACGCGAAGCATTTCATCATCAGTTGCAGGCATCTCCATACCCGATATCTCAACAGGAAGCAGGCAAATGCTGCAAGAACTTACCGAAACTCTAGCTGAAGCTTTGTATTTAACTATTGATAAGGTTGATACCGAAGTGAAATTTATTGATCTGGGGCTGGATTCGATCGTTGGCGTTGAATGGCTGCGCGCAGTAAACCGTCAATACGGCACAACGGTTACAGCGACCAAGCTGTACGACTATCCGACACTGCGCGAGTTCGCCACATATCACAATTCACAATTATCTGATTATGATGGTTCACAGCCGTCTGTAGATCACGTGCTGCAGCAAGTACAGGCGGGAAAGCTTGACATCCAGCAAGCAGAAAAGCTGCTTATGACATTAGGAGGCGTTTAGATGAACAAGGATCTTATTTTTAATATTGTCATCAATCATAGTCGGGAGTTGTTGCCAGAATTAGAAGGGCACAAGTTCCAGTATACAGATCGATTGACGGATCTGGGCGCAAATTCTGTCGATCGGGCCGAAATTGTAATGATGACGATGGAATCATTGTCACTGCATATTCCTCGTGTTGAATTGTTTGGCGCATCCAACATTGGTGAATTGGTGGATCTGATTTATGACAAATTGCAGCTCGTCTAACGTGTGGGTCACCGGTGCGGGAATAACTTCTGCAGTAGGAAAAGGGCAATCAGCTTTTGCTGAGGCCCTTTTTCGTGGTGATCATGCTTTTGGCATAATGGAGCGGCCGGGACGGCAGAAGGAGAGCAGCTTTATCGGGGCGGAGTTGGCCCCGATGCTGCCTGCGGACCGCATCGCCAAGCGGTTGTGGCGAGGTGCATCGCTGACCAGTCAAGCCGCACTGGTCACACTGCTGGAAGCGTGGGAAGAGGCGCGGTTGGACAATGTGAATCCGACACGAATCGGTCTCATTATTGGCGGTTCAAATGTACAGCAGCGTGAGCAGCTGCTCACCTATGATACTTATGCGAATCGGCCGCTCTACACGAGGCCAACCTACGCACTTACTTTTATGGATAGTGATTTATGCGGCATATGTACGGAGCAATTCAATATCAAAGGATTTGCCTATACGGTAGGCGGGGCCTCAGCAAGCGGCCAAGCGGCGGTAATCGCTGGAGCAGAGGTGATTCGTTCCGGTCAAGCGGACGTTGTCATTGCTTTGGGGGCACTGATGGATTTGTCCTACCTGGAGTGCCAGGCATTACGTTCGCTTGGCGCGATGGGTTCCGATCGTTATGCGGGTGATCCTGGCGCGGCTTGCCGGCCTTTTGACCGTTCGCGGGACGGCTTTATTTACGGAGAAGCCTGCGGTGCGATAGTTCTTGAGCGTGCGGAGCATGCTGCGGAGCGCGGGCAGAAAGCTTATGCTCGCATCGCCGGCTGGGGCATGGCAGCGGACGGCAATCGGAACCCGAACCCTTCTGCGGAGGGGGAGACACGTGCCGTACAGAAGGCATTGATCTCCGCAGGTGTGGATTCGAGCGAGATTGATTATATCAATACGCATGGAACAGGTTCGGCAATTGGGGATGAGACTGAACTACAGGTCATTAGAGATTGTGGTCTTGAACAGGCTTATCTGAATGCGACCAAGTCAATTACAGGTCATGGACTCAGTGCAGCGGGAAACGTGGAGCTAGTGGCAACACTGCTGCAGATCAAGAGTTCCAAGCTGCATCCCACCCGCAACTTGTATGATCCGATTGATCCAGCGCTGCGCTGGGTCGCGGATCAGTCGATGGACCATGAAGTCCGGAACGCATTAAGTTTAAGCATGGGATTTGGCGGCATGAACACAGCCGTTATTTTGCAGCGATTATGAACGGAAAGCAGGGAGAGGGCAGATGATCTCAGCGGGAATAGAAGCAATGAATGCTTTTGGAGGTACGGTAAGCCTGAATGTGATGGAACTGGCCAAATATCGCAAGTTAGATACAGGCCGATTTGAAAATTTGTTAATGGTAGAAAAGTCAGTTGCCCTCCCGTACGAGGACCCGGTAACGTTTGCGGTTAATGCGGCAAAGCCAATAATTGACGCAATGTCCGAAGCTGAAAAGAACCGGATCGAGATGTTGATTACATGTACGGAATCGGGTATCGATTTTGGCAAATCCATCAGTACTTATGTTCACCATTACTTGGGGCTGTCGCGAAACTGCAGGCTATTTGAAATGAAACAAGCCTGCTATGCGGGGACCGCTGGCTTTCAGATGGCTGTTAATTTTGTGCTGTCGCAAGTATCGCCGGGTGCTAAAGTATTGGTCGTTGCTACGGACATCTCTCGTTACTTGAAAGTTGAAGAAGGAGATGAATTGTCGCCGGACTGGTCCTTTGTGGAGCCCAGTGGGGGCGCTGGCGCCGTAGCACTGCTCGTCTCGGAGCAGCCGGTTGTCTTTCAGGTCGATCCTGGCGCCAATGGGTATTATGGCTATGAGGTCATGGATACTTGCCGACCAGTACCGGATAGTGAAGCCGGAAATGCGGATTTATCGCTGCTCTCCTATCTGGATTGTTGTGAGCAAACTTATCTGGAGTATGAACGTCGGGTAAGCGGAGTTCATTACCGGGACACGTTTGATTACATGGCATATCATACGCCTTTTGGTGGCATGGTCAAAGGTGCCCATCGCACGATGATGCGCAAGATGGTCAAAGCAAAGTCCGCCGAGATTGAGCAGGACTTTGAAGAGCGTGTGCTTCCAGGCCTGCACTACTGTCAGCGAGTCGGCAACATTATGGGGGCCACGCTGTTTCTTGCGCTGACCAGCACAATTGATTTAGGCAACTTTGACGTGCCGAAACGAATCGGCTGTTTTTCTTACGGATCAGGGTGCTGCGCTGAATTTTTCAGTGGTGTCGTGACACCTGAAGGGCAGGAGCGACAACGCCAACTGGCGATTGGCCGCCAATTATCGATGCGTTATTCACTCGCGATGGATGAGTACGAAGCCGTGCTGCAAGCAAGCGACATTGTCAAGTTCGGCACACGCAACGCCAAGCTCGACCCGCTGTTTATTCCACAGGCCGTGATCAGGCATACGGCACCGCGACTCGTGCTTGATGAGATACGCGATTATCACCGTGTGTACAAATGGTCCAATGTCACATGAGCAGCCTTTACGAGACCATCCGCATTCGTCATCAAGGTCCAGTGGCATATATCCAGTTGTACAGGCCAGATGCAGACAATTCGATTAATGACCGTATGATCTTCGAATGTTCGGATGCGCTGGTTAATTGCGGTGATCACTCCCAGGTCATTGTGCTGGAAGGTTTGCCGGATGTGTTCTGTTCCGGTGCCGACTTTCAGCATGTAAGCGAGCATGATGCGGCAGGGTCAGAGGCTCTCGATGTAGCTCTCCCCCTTTATGCGTTGTGGGAGCAGCTGGCCAACGGACCGTATGTCACAATTGCACATGTAAAAGGAAAGGTGAATGCGGGTGGTGTGGGCTTTGCAGCAGCTTGTGACATGGTTATTGCAGAAGATTCGGCGCAGTTCAGTTTATCGGAAATGCTATTTGGCTTGTTTCCGGCATGTGTGCTGCCTTTTCTCATTCGCCGCATAGGCTACCAGCGATCCCACTACTTAACGTTATCCACGCAAGCAATCAGTGGAAGCCAAGCGTATGAGTGGGGGCTTGCTGATGCAGTTGGACCCGACAGTGAACTGCTGCTGCGCAAGCACATCCCGCGGCTGACTCGAATATCAAGGGAAGGTATTGTGAATTACAAGTTATACATGTCCAAGCTTCGTGATGACATATCAGCTGCCAAGCCAGAGGCGATTAGGGCCAATCAAACGATGTTTGCGGACCCCTCAACTCGTGAAAGGATCAGCCGTTATGCCGCGACAGGACTATTTCCATGGGAATCCTAGGAGCGAACGCCAGTTATGAAACAATCAATCGTTCAAATGAAAGAGATAGAACCTGGAATCATGCTGCTGCAGATGGAAGACCGCGAGTATAAAAACATGCTTACCCCTGACATGACCGCTTCGCTGCAAGCGGCATTTCGGCTTATCGGGGCGGACGCGCGCTGTCGTGCAGTGATCTGGACGGGATATGACAGCTATTTCTCATCTGGGGGCACGAAGGAAGGATTATTGTCCATCCATGCAGGCCAGGCCGTATTTACAGATGCATCCGTATTTCAACTGTCCTTGGAATGTCCGGTTCCAGTCATTGCAGCTATGCAGGGACATGCGATCGGCGGGGGATTGTCGATGGGACTCTTTGCCGACTTTGTGGTGTTAAGTAGAGAAAGTGTATACACAGCCAATTACATGAAATACGGTTTTACGCCAGGTATGGGCGCTACCTTTATTATGCCGTACAAGCTGGGGTATTCGCTTGGCAGCGAAATGCTGCTGACGGGCAGCGCTTATAGAGGGGGCGAGCTGGAGCGTCGCGGCGTTCCGTTTCCCGTTGTTCCAAGAGGGGATGTATTGGCGGAGGCGTTGGAGCTGGCACGAAATATGGCATTGAAGCCACGAGCATCGCTGCTGACCTTGAAGCACCATTTGACAAGGGCGATTCGGGAGCAGCTCTCAGAGGTCATCCAACAGGAGATCGAAATGCACGAACAGACGATTCATCAAGCAGAAGTTAAAGAACGGATCACACAGTTATTTGGCAACTAAAGTATTAAATTGACAGATAAAGAGGGAGATAAATGAACGCACAAGCGATCTTACGGTCTCTGCAGGAGGGAAATATTAGTCTGGCGGAGGCTAAGCACAGACTTAGCGAGGCCTCGAGGCAGGAACAACGTTTAGCGGAAGGGCCTGTATCAGCACAAGATGCGAGGCAAGATTTGAGTCAAGAGATACAAGACTCTATACCGGAATCGAAATGGTTGCACAAGCAAGTGTCTACAACAGAACCGAAGCTAGAACGCGAACCTTCCCCACGGCCTTCTGGACCTACACGTGATTCTTATGATGAGAGCAATGATGAAGCAGCCCGCCTTAAGCGAGACTCCGATGCCATAGCCATCATTGGGATGTCAGGGCAGTTTCCACAGGCGAACACGATGGAGCAATTTTGGAGCAATCTGGCGGAAGGACGCGACTGCATAAGTGAAGTGCCCGCGGACAGGTGGGATATGTCGTTCTACGACGCAGACCCAAAGACACCTGGCAAAAGCTACTCCAAGTGGATGGGCGTACTGGAGGAGGCGGACCAATTCGATCCACATTTCTTCCAATTATCTCCTGCCGAAGCCGAATTGATGGACCCGCAGCAGCGATTGTTCCTGGAGCATTGTTGGCGGAGTCTGGAGGACGCTGGCATAGCCCCCTCCAGCTTGGCTGGCAGCCGCTGCGGCGTATTCGCAGGCTGCTCCGTGAACGATTACGATCATCTCATGGGCAATGAAGGGATGAGCGCATACGGACTTGTAGGACGCTCTATCGCGATCCTGCCCGCCAGAATTTCTTATTTCCTTAACTTAAAAGGTCCTTGTTTGGCAATAGACACGTCCTGTTCTGCCTCATTGGTTGCGATTGCGGAAGCCTGCAACAGCTTAAAATTGGGGGATAGCGATCTGGCGCTGGCAGGCGGCGTATGCGTGCTGACAAATCCCGCGATGCATATTATGACAAGCAAGGCAGGCATGCTGTCGCCGGACGGACGCTGCTTTACGTTTGACAATCGGGCAAATGGGTTTGTGCCAGGTGAAGGCGTTGGCGTCATCCTGCTCAAACGTCTGGCGGATGCTGTACGGGACGAGGATCTTATCTATGGCGTCATTCGCGGGTGGGGGGTGAATCAGGATGGCCGAACAAACGGGATTACAGCCCCTAGCGGTCAATCTCAAAGTGAGCTGGAGCGTGATGTATACGAGCGATTTGGCATTGATCCTGAATCGATTACGATGGTCGAGACTCACGGTACAGGCACAAGATTAGGTGATCCGATCGAAGTCGAAGCGTTGACAGCTGCCTTTCAGACCTACACGCAAAAGAAAGGATACTGCGCCCTTGGCTCGGTTAAAAGTAATATCGGTCATCTGCTGACGGCTGCCGGAGCAGCAGGTGTTATTAAAGTCCTTCTCTCGATGCAGCATAAGCTGCTGCCACCGACAATTCATTTTGAAGCTTTAAATGACCACATTACGTTGAGCGAGAGTCCGTTTTATGTAAATACGCAGCTGCGGCCATGGAATACTGCTGCGTCTGCACCAAGACGTGCTGCGGTGAGCTCTTTTGGATTCAGTGGCACGAACGCCCATCTTGTTATTGAAGAATATGTATCCTCAGCTCAGGAGATTGCCTGCTCAACGCAAGTGCTGTCGCAGGTTGCCACGCAAGTGGTCGCAGGTAACGTTTTATCCTCTTCACATGTTGCTGCCATGAATGCGGCAGATGCTAGACGTTCCACAAATGCAAGGAATGATGGATCTGTTGGACAATATGTATTTCCTCTGTCTGCTCCAGATGCAGATGGACTTATACGATACGCCAATATGCTTCGAAAATGGATTAGCAGCAAAGGCTATGATAACCCCGAATTGGTAAAATCGCTGGCTTATACGCTTCAGACTGGACGGGAACCGATGAAGGAACGTGTCGTGATCATCGCTGCTCACGTGTCCGATCTGTTGTTAGGCTTGGAAAGTTATTTGAACAATCAGACCTCACCTCATGTGATTACCAAAAGGCATGTATCCGATACAAGCCTTGCAACTGCAGACACTCCAAATGTTTACACCTCGGACGCACTGAACACTGGCACAAATTCAATAGGATCATATCCCACAGCTGCGCCTACCTTTGCTGCATACTCTAAAACGTCTCTTCATTGGCAGGGACCACAAAGTCTACGAGATGGTTTGCCGCCGAACGATTTCAAACATCTAATTGATGTAGCCAATACCTGGGTGAATGGTGGCATTGTTCCTTGGCGTGAGCAGTATACTAACAGCTCTTCCAGCCCTGTGCGATTGAGACTGCCAGGCTATCCGTTGAGAAAGGAGCGCTATTGGGTGCGTTATGCATCAGCAGATGTGGCTCCAACTCAGCAAATCCAAGCGCCAACTCACCATGCTTATACAGATGCAAGGACTTATGTCTACGAGCTGCTGGCTAGGCACAGCATAGGCATTCAGTCGAATCAGTCTGTAAATTCGTTAGATGAGGGACTGCCATTTATCCAACTGGGCCTCGATTCGCTGGTGGCGATCCATATCCAAAATATGATAATGAAGGATTTTGGCCTTGAGGTCACGATGGTCCAACTTATGGATGGCTTGAATACGCGTGAGCTGATTCAGCTGCTGGAAGGCGTTAATCATGAACTCGCCATTAAACAGACTGAAGCTGTTGCATCAGAGCATTCCAGTGGCGCGGAACGGAGGCAATGGCTTGATATAGAACATAACGTTCCTCGAATGGATCAAATGAAGCAGAGAGAATACGGTGTTCCGGGCCAAAAAGAAAAGAAGCAAGATGAAGCAGTATGGATGGAGTTATAAGAAAAAGGAGGAGCCATATGCGGTTTTTTGCCTTGCTTCATGAACTGATGCTGAAAGGGATTGCCTTTAAAGTAGACGAAGGCAGGCTGCGCTACAGCGATGAAGGCAGCGTCATGACAGAGTCGATGCGGGCAGAGCTGCTTGCTTATCGGCCAGAGTTCACCAAGCTAACGGGTAGTGCTAATAGTTTTCAACTGGCACCTGTGTCGCCAGCCCAGCAAGCGATGTGGATGATGCATCAATTTTACCCGGAAAGTACAGCTTACAACACAGTACTTGGCTTAAGATTGACTTCACAAGTGGACGAACATGCACTGGAGCAGGCTTGTCAACAGTTGACGGAGAGGCATCCTGCTTTACGCTCCACTTTTCGGAGCGACGGCCCTGATGTGCTGCAGGTCATCCATAACCAACATCGTGTATGGTGGCAAACCTACGATTGTCGGGCATTCAGCGTTGAACAAGCCCGAGCAGAGATGACTCGACGCAGCAAGGAGCCGTTTCGTCTGGAACGAGGCGCTTTGTTTCGTGCGGAGTTGTTCCGAATGGATGATCACTGCTGTCTGGTACTGACAGCACATCATATCATTATGGACGCGTGGTCGTACCATCTGATTGTTGAGCAATTGGAAGCTTGTTATCGTGCAAAACTGACAGGCAGAGAAGTCATTCTGCCTCCACTTGACTGCCAGTATGAGGACTTCGTATTACAACAGCATCAGATGCTGGCAGGGCCTAAAGGCGAGTCGCTTGCTGCTTATTGGTGTGATCGCCTCTCCGGTGAGCTTCCGTCGACACATTTGCCTGTGGACTATCCTCGTCAGCCAGTTCAACGGGGGAATGGCGATTCTGTCGCCTTTGAACTTGACTCCGCGCTGCTAGGCAGATTATCAGCCGCAGCGCAGGAGACAGGCAGCACCCTGTACGTTACGCTGCTCGCCGCTTATCTAGTGCTGCTGCACCGCTATAGCGGTCAGGAAGAACTGCTTGTCGGCACGCCAGCAACAGGCAGGACAAAGCCGGAATGGGCTGGTGTAGTCGGGTACTTCATCAACGCCGTCGTCATTCGAGCGGACTGTGCGGGAGAGCCGACGTTCGCCTCGTTTACCAGCCAGGTGAAGCGGGCTGTGCTGGCAGCGCTGGAGCATCAGGAGTATCCATTTGCCTTGCTGTTGGACAAGCTCGGGCTGAAGCCTGATCCGAGTCGGCAGCAGCTGCTGCAAGTCATGTTTGTTTTTATTGATGATATCCGCAAAGCGCAGCAGGCGAACAGCACCAGCACATCATTGTGGACTCCATTTGATCTGCCAAGCGAAGAAGGACAGAATGATCTGATGCTTGTCATGACGAAGCTCGGTGAGCGCTTTGCAGGAGCATTGCGTTACGATGCCGACCTGTTTGAGCGTGATACCGTATCCCGCATGGCAGACAGCTTTTTAACACTGCTTCACAGCATCGCGGACAACCCGCACCTACCAATTAGTAAGCTCCCAATCGTAAGTGCCGCTGAACGGACGCGTCAGCTTGTGCAATGGAATGATACGGCAGCGTCTTATCCTCGTGAATTCCGCTTACATGAGCTGTTTGAGCAGCAAGCTGAACGAACACCTCATGCTGTAGCTGTTGTTGACAGCAATACGTCGCTTACTTATGCGCAATTAAATCGATATTCGAACGAAGTGGCGACTGCATTAATTACAAGAGGCGTGGTTCCCGATGACCGGGTCTGCATTTTGGAGGATCGTGGCTGTGATTTTCTGATTGCGATGCTCGGGATTTTTAAATCTGGCGCTGCCTACATTCCGCTTGATCCACGGCATCCTTCAAGTCGACATCTTGGTATTATCCGTGACAGTGATGCCCAAGTCCTGCTTACTTCCTCAGACAAATCAAAACCTCTTATCCAAGAGGCGAATCAAATGAAGCTTGCTATGTTACCTATAAAACAGTTGTACGGAAAACAATCAGAATGTCGTAATCCACATATACGCGTGTCTGCGGATCATCTGGCTTATGTTATTTACACATCAGGCTCAACGGGTAAACCGAAGGGGGCTATGGTGGAGCAGCGGGGCATGTTAAATCATTTGTTTGCCAAAATAAATGATTTGTCCCTTGGGCCAGGCGATGTAGTTGTGCAAAATGCTTCTCAATGCTTTGATATCTCGGTATGGCAGTTTCTCTCCGCTATCGTAGTGGGAGGGACGACTCGAATCGTTGAGGATGAGCTTGTGATGGACCCCGTTCCATTTCTCGATGTCATCGCTGCTGCGCGCACGACCATTTTGGAGATGGTTCCTTCTTTGCTTCATGCTGTGCTTGATGTCATTCAGGCAAGACCTGACCTGACAGCCAAGCTTCATAGTCTAAGGTGGATGATTGTAACTGGCGAGGCATTACCGCCTAATTTGTGCGTAAGATGGTTCGCACGATATGCTCACGTTCCGATGATGAATGCCTATGGCCCAACAGAATGTTCGGACGATGTGGCTCACTATGTACTGTATGCTCCGCCAGAGGAGCATCGTACCATCATGCCTATTGGTCGCTCGATTCAAAATACGAGACTGTATATACTGGATCGTTATCTGGAGCCGGTACCAATCGGTGTAACTGGTGAATTGTATGTTGCCGGAGAAGGGGTGGGGCGTGGTTATCTAAATGATCCCGAACGAACAAAGCAAGCTTTCCTGATCGATCATTTGGCCGCCAAGCCTGGAGGGAGGCTGTATCGTACGGGAGATCGTGCCAAATATTTGGCCAACGGAGATATTGAGTACCACGGGCGAATTGATTATCAAGTGAAGGTGCGAGGCTTCCGGATTGAACTTGGTGAAATTGAAGCCGCTATGCAGAAGCTAGCAGGGATCAAAGAGGCGGTTGTAGTGGCAAAAGGCGAGGCGTTGGAGGACAAGACGCTGGTTGCATTTTGGATTGCGGATGCCGAGACTGCATTTTCATCCTCTGCGGATGGGCATCAGGCCTTCAAAAGAATACTGGGCCAAGCATTGCCAGAATATATGGTGCCAGCTGTCTGGCTGCGGCTGCAGCAGTTTCCGTTGTCTGCTAACGGCAAGATTGATCGCAACTGGCTAACCGCCAACACATTGAATGACATTGGGCATCAATATGGAGTCGATGTAGCGTTAGAACTGTCTAAAGGGCATGCTTCAGCTGCAACGAAAGGTGAAAGCGGTACTGTTTCTAACGATGCTGTTAGCCATAGGGAATGGCCGAATACTGGAAACGGGGCAAGCAGCCAGTCTGAAAAGATGCTCAGTCATCAGGCAGCAGCTAAGGAGGCGATCTCAACTCCCGTCATGCCATCCGAAAAAGAACTTCGAGTGTTATTACAAGGCTGGCTCGAACAGGATGTTGGATCTGTGATTGCCGAGATGATGAACCTAGCGGTAACGGATTTGGATAGGCGAGCCAATCTGATTGAGAGCGGCTTTAACTCGATCAAATTTATTACACTGAGTGCTAAGCTGGATGAATTGTACGGGATTCGGATTGCTCCACCGCAGTTTTTTGATTTTGCTACGACAACGGGTATCATTCATTATTTGCTGAGCAACTATCAGGAGCAATTAACCTCCAGTTATGTCGAGTTATTGCAGCGATGGCAGCAGGGAAGTCTCGACACCGATTGTACAGAGGGCACCGATCGCACTTCAAATGATTCATCGGCAACATTGCACAGGGATGAAGCCGTTCCTTTCCATGATGCTGGTAAGCAAGCAGCATTAGATTTGGACGAATTGGACGTAGAGTGGATGGAGTCGGCTGTCGCCATTATCGGGATGGATGCTCGCACACCAGGTGCACGTAACGTGTCAGAGATGTGGAACAATTTAGTTGGCGGCGTAGATGTTATTACGGAGATTCCTGCCGATAGATGGGATTGGCGCCAAGTATCCGGCGAACATACAAAGGCCAGATGGGGTGGTTTTATCGCCGATGTGGATAAATTTGACGCCGGTTTCTTTGGTGTGCCTGAAGAAAAAGCACGGCAGATGGACCCGCAGCAGCGCCTTATGCTGGAGGCCTCTTGGAAAGCAGTAGAAGATGCCGGATACAAGATGTCCGAGCTGTCTACTCGCCAAGTTGGCGTATTTATGGCTGTGGCTTATACGGATTATATGGACGTGCTCCGCGAAAGCGGGCACAATCTGGATCTGCATGCCGCAGCAGGCATGGAGCGAACCTTGATCCCGAACATGATCTCTCATTACTTTGATCTTACGGGTCCGAGCGAAGCGGTAGATACCGCCTGTTCCAGTTCGCTTACGGCGCTAAGCCGGGGGGTGGAAGCCTTGCGCAGCGGCGTGTGTGATACAGCGATCATCGGAGCAAGCAATTTAATACTAAGTCCGCGATTATTCACAGTGTTTGATGAGCTGGGCAAGTTGAGCAGTGACGGCCGCTGCAAAACATTTGACAAGGATGCAGATGGATATGTCCGATCAGAAGGTGTCATTACTGTAGTCTTAAAGCCATTAAAGGCAGCAATCGCCGACCATGATCATATCCATGCTGTGATTAGAGGGTGCACGACACGACACATCGGTCGATCCAGCGCATTCACTGCACCAAAATCTACTTCTCAATCTGATCTGATCAAGGAAACCTATAAGCGTCACTCCGTCGATTTGTGTTCGCTCGGCTATGTTGAAATGCATGGGCCTGGGATCAGCCTGGTTGACGCTGTAGAAGTTAATGCACTGAGCAAAACGATGAAGGAGTCGTTGGAAAGTGGATCATCTGAAGCGAAAGCTTCTTTTGCTTGTGGCATTGGCTCCGTCAAATCCAACCTTGGGCATATGGAAGCGGCAGGTGGGCTGGCAGGTTTGCTCAAAATTGTATTGTCCATGCAGCATGGTATCATCCCGGCCAATGTTAATATTCAAGAGCTGAATCCTTATTTGGAGCTGGAAGATAGCCCGCTCTACGTCATTCAAGAGAATACACCATGGCATGACACCTTGGACACGCTTGGCCAGCGCAAACCAAGAAGAGCAGGGATTAGTTCTTTCGGTGGCGGCGGGGTGATCGCCCATGCGATTGTAGAGGAACATTTCAACAAGCAGCATCTATACGCGGAGGAACCAGCTGAGAGTGATGATAGCACAAAGCGAGAATATGCTATTCCACTGTCGGCCAAAAGCGAGCGATCGCTGCGCCAATATGCTGCGGAGTTGGCTGCATTTATTCAGCCGCTTCTGCAGGACAGCCTGTCAGACCAAGCATCACAACGAGCCAATCGGATTGACAACACAGTGAAGGAACGTCCATACAGGCTGATGGATATAGCCTACACACTCCAATCCGGCAGGGAAGAATTCGAGGAACGGCTTGGTCTAACGGCAGCTGGGCTGGATGAACTTCATCGCAAGTTATTAGGGTTTGCCCAGGGAAAAATGGATGAACGCGAGTATTACAGAGGTACCGTTCAAGCACTAGATGTTGAGACTGAGCAGTGGACAGACCACATCGATGGAAAGAAAGCCGAGGCAGCAGGAGCTGCTGCGAAGCTAACTGCTGAACAAGTGGTTCAGCAGTGGGCGACTGGCTCAACAGTGGAATGGGACCAGCTATACGAGAGAGCAAGGCCTTATAGGGTGCCGCTGCCTACGTACCCATTTCACAAAGATCGTTATTGGGTAGAAGTGTCTGACAGTCGCAAAGAAATGGTAGCACAAGTGTAATCCAGAGAGGCCATATCAGGTGGAGAGTGATGATAAGGATGGTAAATACAATAGAAGCGCGTGCATTTCCGGACAATGGAGTTCTATCATTAATTGGCAATACCCCCCTTTTAAAGTTAGAGCGTATTGTGTCACAAAACCGATTTAATCTGTACGGCAAGCTCGAAATGTACAATCCAGGCTCAAGTATTAAAGATCGCACCGCTCTTAGCATGATCAAGGAAGCGTGGAAACGCGGCGACATCAATGAAGATACCACCATTATTGAATCAAGCTCTGGCAATCTTGCGGTAGGGCTGGCCCAGTTGGCTAACTACTTGGGACTGCGATTTATTTGCGTGCTTGACCCGAAGACAAATCAGCAGACGATCAAAGTGCTTCGAGCATACGGCGCGATCATTGATATGGTTAACGAGCCTGATCCTGTAACGGGTGAGTATTTGCAAGCGAGAATTAATCGTGTTAGCTGGCTAAAGGAAAACACGCCTAACAGCTTTTGGTGCAACCAATATGCCAATCTTGACAACCCGTTAGCACACCGTCATCTCATGAATGAGATTATGACCGTGCTGCATGGCCAAATCGATTATTTGTTCCTATCCGTGAGTACGTGCGGGACGTTCAGAGGGTGCTTTGAGTATATTCAGCAGCACGGACTGAATACGAAGATTGTGGCGGTGGATGCGCAAGGCAGCGTGATTTTCGGTGACAAAGGAAGGGCCAAACGATTAATTCCTGGCCATGGTGCTGCCAGAGTACCAGAGCTATTCCAGCCAGGCATGGAATATCAGCAGGTGCATGTGACAGACATGGAATGTGTGGAGGGGTGCCGCTTGCTGCTGCAGCGGGAATCTATTTTGGCAGGCGGGTCCTCTGGAGCCATTATTATGGCGATTAAGCGTCTTGAAGCGGAAATTAGCGACAATTCTACCTGTGTGGCGATATTAGCGGATAGCGGTGAGCGTTATATGGATACGGTTTATTCGGAAGAGTGGGTCCAATCACATTTAAAAGGGGTACAAATCGATGAGTAGTGTAGCGATCGAGCAAGGGCAAATGGTGCTTTTAACAGGTGACGAGATTGTTGATATTTTGCAAGGTCATGAACAGGAAACGATTAAGCTTGTCCAAGCTGCCTATCAAACGCACAGTCTCGGTGATAGTGAACTGCCTCACTCTACTTTTCTCCGCTTTCCGAAGCAGGAGCGGGACCGTATAATTGCGCTAACGGCTTATCTTGGGGGAGACTTCAACGTCGCTGGACTGAAATGGATCGCCTCCTTTCCGAATAACATTCAACAAGGTCTTGAGCGAGCGTCCGCGACACTTATATTAAATGCAATGGAGAATGGTCGGCCAAAGGCGATTATGGAGAGCTCCGTGATTAGCGCGCAGCGTACGGCGGCAGGTGCGGCTCTTGCAGCAGATCGCTTGTGGGAAAACATGCCCCTCCACACCGTGGGGATGATCGGCTGTGGGCTGATTAACTATGAGACTTTCCGCTTCTTGCTGAGCGTCAGGCCAGAGGTGCACACCGTGTACGTCTACGATGTCGATTCCGCAAGAGCTGAGCAGTTTAAACGAAAATGCCAGGAATATGCGGGCAATATTGAAATCGTACTGAAGCCGGATATGACATCGATCTTGGCAGAGGCAGAGGTGATCTCGCTGGCGACCACGGCAGTACAACCGCACATCCATGATCTGTCTATGTGCTCGCCGGACAGCGTCATTTTGCACACGTCGCTGCGGGATATAAGCGCGGAGGCAATCTTGTCCGTCGACAATATCGTCGACGATGTGGATCATTGCTGCAGAGCGCAGACGTCTGTCCATTTGGCCGAGCAGCACTCAGGGGACCGGGCGTTTATTCGTTGCACGATCGGCGATATCTTGCTGGGCAATGTTCGTTCAAGGGAGCAGGGCAAGCCTGTAGTGTATAGCGCATTTGGCCTCGGCATACTGGATATTGCGTTAGGGGAATATGTTTATAAGCGTGCACTTGAGCAGCAGGCAGGGACTCGAGTCGGCTCGTTCTTTCCAACGAATTGGCTGGAGCGTGGCGGGAAGTTGTAGTCGTCAATGGTTGATGAAATATAGGGACTTGTAAGATCGGGTAATTGTGGTTTTATTAAACTAGCAAGCTTGGTTTACCAACACTGAAATAATTTCTTTCTCATTCAAAAGGCGCAAACACGCTTGTGTTTGCGCCTTTTTTTCGTTCTTTATAGGAAGCATGATAACTTTGATCAGGTAGGCTATTCCTATAATAATGTAGGTAGAATTCGTGATGTGTCATTAAACGGTACAATACAGGCCAAGTACAGCTACAATGAGACTGGCCAGCGTATTTTGCAGTGGGTGAGGTTGCAACACTACGCTCCAGTTACCTTTTTGGCAACGGTTTGATCATGATGGAAGATGCCCAAGACAATCCGTATTATTATTTACACAATGGCCATGGCAATGTGGTGGAACTACGTAATAGACTAGGCACTGTAGCCAATCAATATAAGTATGACAACTGGGGCAGTGTGCTGTCCAAAAGTGAGCAGGTTGCCAATCTATTCCGTTATTCCGGTGAGTATTGGGACGAAGCTACCCAGTTGCAGTACTTGCGAGCCAGATGGTACGACCCAAGTGTGGGGAGGGTTTATTAACTAGAAAACGTGAAGGGGAAAAAGGGAATCCTTTAAGTTTGAATCTGTATCCGTATGTGCATAATAATCCACTTATAAATCATGACCCTACAGGTAAATGGTGTGAGGCTATCGTTAGCGGAAAGTACTATTCACATGCTGGGCAATGCGCACAAGATACCAAGGGGAATAAAATAAATAAGAGTTCTGTATACACAGAAGACTCAAAATATGTCTATTCTTTGTTTTTTTATTTTAAGTCAGGCAATTAATGCAGAAGCAATTGCATCTTCAAAAGCTAATAGAGCTAGGATTAACAAGTTATCAAACCAGTTTGTCTCTGTTGTCCAAGAAATATCCGGTGTTACAACAATGAAATCGGTCTTTTCTTCCAACCCAATGGAGTCATATACAGCAATGCTAAGCCTAATTGGGCCACCTGGATTTGCAGGGAAAGGGAAGGGGACACATCAATTTACGTATGACCCTAAGAAGATTGGTAAACAAATGCAGAAGAGAGGGTGGAGCGATGATTTAATTAACTATGTTTTGATCAATGCTTCCAAAAAAAATTAAAACTAAGGATACTCGATGATTACCTGGAGCTTCAGGACCACTTGATGATCCTGCGACTGCGTATATTCTAATGGATGGAAGCTACGTGGTTAGAAATGATCTTAGTGGGCATATAACACAAATAAGCAATAGAAATGATCCAAATTGGATAGCACCATGGGATAGTCACTGATGAGGGGGGTAATTATGAATAATGAATTAGAAGTAATAAATAAATATAAGGAATTTGGTGTTATCTCAGCAAATGAGTTATATCTCCCCATCTCCACTGCAGGGATTTTTATAGATGAGTGTAACAAATATGAAGTTGCTGTAGTAGGTGTTGATTTTTTTTATATTACAGAAGAGAGAAAAATAGTTCCCATAACTCCCATCAACTCGATAGATGCTAGTATGATAACAATAAATAAAAGCTGGAAGCAGTATGTTATGGAGTGTAATAAGTTTGTATTGAAAGCACTAATTCAGGAAAAAAAGAAAGACAATAATCAGTTCTATAGTTTTGTGCTGTCATTTAAAAATGAGCTATGAAAAGGTTATTTAAGAAAGGTTGTTATATTCTTTTCTACAGAAATGAAGATTTATATTAATTTGTTTTGAGACGATGAATTTGTTGTTAAGTCATCGTCTTTTTTGTAAACATGAACGGTTTATTAACTAGGATACGTATAAAGGGGAATATTGTCTAATCCGCTTAGTTTGAATTTGTATACGTATGTCACTAACAATCCACTGCAGTATATCGATCCTAGTGGAAAAAGATATATACCTTAAGAAGTGAAGAGTATTATAGATGTGTCTATGAAAGCAAACTCGACAAAAATGAAATTTACTGGAGATTTAATTCGCTATTAGGCCTTCAATTCCAGCCGGTGTTTAATGATCAGGATAATAACCGATTTAATACTTGTTTGAATTGCTTACACAAACGAGTAGTTATGCGAATAGTAAGGGAAGTGCAGATTGGGCAAGAAGTCAGTTAATAGAAGCGTATAACAAATGGCATCAGGAGTCAGATAAAAAGACTTATAAAGTCTATGCAAAACTCAGGTTGGGATGGACCCCCGATCAAAGCTTACGTAGTAAACGGAAAAACAATTATCGTTGATGGACATCATAGAGCTTCTGCTGCAAGACAAGCGGGATTTAAAAATGTCCCTATTGAGTATGTTACGGAATCAGAATTGACAAATATATGGAAAGTAACGCCTGATGAATTATTTCATCAAGTATACGGAGCAGGAGGAAGATAGATGGGGGTGGAATCCTATAATTTTTTTATATACCCAAAAGAAAATATGGTTAAACTTACCGATGATGGATGGGAAACATATGGTAGTCATTCAGTATTATTTACAAATGTTACAAATGCACTCAAATCCATGTTGAATGTCAATTCATACACATCTAAAGAGAGTTGGTCTGATGATGATCCAGAATGCTATTATTCTTATGCAGATGAAACTTGCATTATAGAAATACAAATTAATTCAGGTGTGAAGTCGGAAAAGGTTGATGAGATTTCAGTAAGATTTGCTGTCTATAATCCGGAAGGGACATTTGAAAAAGCAATTAAATTGTGTAGAAATATTGGAATCTTACTGGGAATGAATGTATTAGATATGAAATTACATGAATCTTTAGATTTTAGTAACGAGATACAGGTAATGAAAAGTAAACAAAAATACTATGAAAAGAGAGAACAGTTCTTTTCTATGTTCAGCCTACCGGATGGCGTCATAGCTAGGCCATTATATTGTAGTGAGGTTTGGAACATTGTAAAAGGGGAAAGGTAAGTTTTAATGCGAATAAATAAGAACAAGTGATGAGTTTATATATTTGAAATACAAAAGCCCCTTACGATATCACTCTAGGCTCTCACGAGCCGATGACGTCATAAGGGGCTTTTTTTACGTACTACGCTTAGTTAATAAACTTACCTTGCTGCAACAGGGCGAACAGGACGGACACCGCAGCTTCGCGTGTCGTTGGTGCTTCAGGACGGAAGTAAGATACGCCGCCTTTGTCTTCACCTTTCATCAAGCCGCTATCCGTTACATCTTTAATGCTGTTCGTCGCATAACCGGAGATTACCTTGGCATCTCCATAGGCTTGCTTGGATGGATTGCTCTTTGGCACTTGCAGCAGAGCAGCAGCTCTGGCCAAGATAACCGCCAGATCTTGACGGCTAATGCTGGCGTTCGGGTTAAAGGTGGATTTGTTCACACCGTTGATAAGCCCAATTTCATAAGCTGCTGCTACGTCTTCAGCGTACCAAGCTGTAGCTTTGACATCTTTGAATGGTGCATCTGCTTGGGACTCAATCCCCAGTGCACGAACCAACATAGCAGCAAATTCAGCACGAGTCACATCTTTCTTTGGTGAGAAAGTTGTTGCTGTTGAGCCGTTTACAATGAATTTGGCAGCAAGTGACTCGATCCGAGATTTCGCCCAAGATTGCGTGATGTCGTTAAAATTCACTGTACGGGAGGCGGCAACATAAGTGCCGAGGCCAGGGTGATTAATAGTTACAATTGTTGTATTATCGCTATTCTTCGTAACTAACGCCGGAATCGGTGCACCTGTATCATTTTTCAGGAACAATGCGCCAGTCGTATCCAAGCTTCCTGGAACAATAAAGGCACGCTTGATAAAGTGCTTAGCAGATATGACGATTGGTGTGGACGTGGTCCCTTTTAAGACATTGACGGCAAAAGCAGTTGGCATACCAACAAACTGAGCCTCAGGGAACATTTCTTTAAGCTTCGCCTGTTTATCTGCTGCGGAACTTATTTCAATGCTTACACTTGCGTCTTTATCGAGTCCTTTTAATACTTCTACTGGCAGGGCAATCGATTGGGTTCCATTGCTGACTACAACGGTACTGCCAATTTGTGTTTCTACAAGCTGCTTGATCTGTGCAGGTGTCAGAACCACTCGTGTTTGCTGCTTATAAGTGTCAGCAGTGACGCTTATAATGACAGCTGTAGGTGATTTCGGAGCTTTTTCCAGTGCTGCTTTTAAGTCGAAATCTGAAATCGTTCCGGTTACAACCGTACCTTCTGTTTTAGTGGTAGATTTGACGACTTGGCTGACTTGTCCTTGATTAATGACAGCCGCTACAGATGGTGTGCTGCTGTTGATGTTATTATCAGTAGTCGTCGTACCTCCGCCGCCATAATAGCCGCCACTGCTGCCCGTACCTTGTGAAGTAAGGATGACACGGACAATGGCTTCTTTTTTGTAGGAGGCTAATTCATCTGAGAAGATAGCGACCGTCAAGTCAACAGTCACAGACCCGCTGCTAGGTAATGCTTTGAGTACGCCTTGGCTATTGATGTAAGAAGTATGAGAGCTTTTCGTCACAGCATATTTAATTCTTGGTGTTTGCGGGAACCCAAGTACTGGACGATTCGTAGTTGTGGTGTTAATAATTGTAGCTTTAAATTGCTGGAGGGCTTTATCAACAGTACCTTGAACCTGCTGGTTTGTATAAGATCTGACTGCGAAAGCAGTATAAGCACTATGGAATTGTTGCTGCCCGGTTTCATTGTAAACATAGGCATTATTGGCATCTAATTTTGGAGCAAGGACCTCAAGTTTATAAGTACCTTCTTTTAAATATTTAACGATAAGGTTCCCATTGGCATCTTTTTGGCCGTCGGTGTATGAACCATCAATACCAGTGAAGGTGAACAGTTGCGGCTGAATGATGTTTAGTTGACCTTTACTATCTAGTGTTCCGTAGGCTCCTAACTCCCCAATCAACTCATCGTTAATTCCGTATGCATTTAAGATGATAAGTTTGGTCTTGGCACCTAATGTTACATTTACTTTTGTGGTGGAAGTGCTATCAACACCGTATGGTTGAATAATTTTGTTGCTTAAGCTTAAGTCGTATAAACCAAATCCGTTAGGTGTTCCTTTGTTGACATGTACTACAAATGGTAAATGCAACGTTGGAAGCGTAGCGTGTTTCAGTACGATCTCGCCCTCATAGACACCAGCTACGGCAGTAGCTTTAGGCGCTAATTGAATGGAGAACGGCTGCACGGAATTTGCATTAGCGGTTACCGTATCACCATTGCCAAGTCCAACCAGCTTCACATCGATTTGATTCACATCTGGAGTAGGGATTGAAGCATTAGGATCAGATGTTACTTGAGGATGAAGCTGAACGGAAGCTTGATATTGAACTGCAGATAAGGAGGTATTCTTTAACTGTAGTGCAATGGTCTTGGCAGCTTCCCCCGCTTGCATAACACCAAAGCTTGCGTTGTCGCCATAGTTAGTGACAGATACAGGATTCAGATTTTTGTCCAGAATGGTAATGTTTTCGACAGTTTGGAGTACGGCAGGTGTATATACCGCCTGTGATACACTGATGCGTCCAGCACCTTGGGAGTAGACATCATAACGAGTACCTTTCTCATCACTGATCCCGTCTGCTGTGTTAGCTAAAGCAGCACGAATATCAAATGGAGTCCATTCAGGATGCAACTGTTTCAGAAGTAAAGTTGCGCCTGCTACGTGTGGAGCGGCCATACTTGTTCCGCTAAGACGACCATAAGCTTGATTATATGACGCGTTAGGGATGGCTTTTGCGTAAGCAGGTATGGTTGATAAGATGTTATTTCCTGGGGCAGCTACATCAGGCTTGATGCCTAGTTGTCCATCTGCATTTGGTCCACGGGAGCTAAAACTTGTAACTTGATCTCCAGGGATGATAGATTTGTTGAATGCGCCAAAGGTGAACGTAAATGGTTTGCCTGGATTCGAAAGTATATTTACAGCAAGTGCCCGTCCTGCAGCGCCTTGCATGTCAAAAGTAGGAATGTAGTTAAATGCATCTCCTACGTATACGTTAGAAAAATCGTCTCGACCAGGAATGGATGGGGATAAATTTGGGCTAGACCCTGTATTAATTCCATTAAAGATGATAATGGCTTTTGCCCCGAATTTCTTAGCTGTTTCAATTTTCTCTACAAATGAATAATTTCCACGAGATACAAATACAACTTTGCCATTAGCATTAATATTAGCATAGTCCGAAGTATGTCCTAAACCTGCATATACCGCTTCAATTGGTTGTGTTCCAAGGATTTGATTGAAATTTTCTTGGCCAGTCGTCCATGACATGATGTTAAGCGGTAGCGTTTGCCCGTATACCGATTCAGTTACAGTTGTGTTATAGAACACAGAATCCACTGTAGTCGCGCCTACAGATATAGCGAGTTGAGAAGTTGCAGGAGAGCCTACGGAGTAATAATAAGGTCCTTTATCTCCGGCGTTACCGTTGGAAATAATGGCAACTACTCCGCCTAATACTGCATTATTGATAGCAATCGAATCTGGTGAGAGAGGGTCTTTGTCCACATCAGCACCTAAAGATAAATTGATTACATCAACACCATCTTTAACTGCACGCTCAATGCCGTCTATGACCTGAGCAGAAGATCCCGAATCCCGGCCTGTTTCGGCATTGCGACCTAGGACGCGGTAAGCATACAAATCTGCATCATATGCAACACCACGTTGTACGATATCCGATGTTTTGTTGGCAGCACGGCCGACAATCGTACCAGCTACATGTGTACCGTGGTAACTGCCACTATAACCAATATGTTTTGGATCATCTTGTGGGCTTATTGGGATTCCCTCGTACGGATCGTTGTCATTGTCAATCGAATCGTAGCCGCCTTTGTAGGCAGCGGCTAGATCAGGATGTAAATAATCGACACCGGTGTCAATAACGCCGACCTTTAACTTCTTGCCTGTCAAACCTTGTGACCAGGCTACATCAGCGCCAATATGTTTTAGTGGGAGGATTTCAAACTTAGGATTGTTAATATCAAAGTTGAGAGGTTCTTGTACAGGAATCGAGTAGTATGTACGGTTCTCATGGATGGATTTGATGCCTGGCAGCTTGGCCAGTGCTGGAATCTGAGATGCGGGAATGGTAATTTCCATTCCGTTTAGCACGGTGTTGTAAGTGTAGTTGACTTTGAGGTCGATGCCGTTAGTCTTGGCTGTGGCGACCAACGACTGCTGCTGATGATTAATAGCGGCTTCCGTCGATTCAGCAGCAAGATTCTTTACCCCCTCAGCAGCGGCATACTTGCCGACCGACACGGGTTGTCCGCTTAATTGAACGATGACACGAACAGGCTTGTCTGAACCAGTGTTCAATTTGGGTGAGACATACACGGATGGTTGACCGGAGAGAGCCAGGGTATCCAGGCGGTTCGCCAAGTCAAGTGGAATGGATAAGCTGCCGGAAGTACTTGATGGGGCTGCTAATGCAAATTGCTGCAGGAACAGCGATGCTGCCAACAGTGTAGCAGAGAGAGAAAGAAGCGTCTTTTTCCAGATCGGTTTGTTTTTCAAATCTGCATTCCTCTTTTCTAGTTATTTAATTGTTATCGCACACTTATGTAAAACGAAAGCTATTATGACCCTCCTTCCTTTAATTTACAAGATGTTTAAAATTCAATCTTATTCTACCACCGAGTTTTTTAGTAATCCATATATTACTATCAAAATGGTGTGGATTACATTAAATTGGTTCTATTTACCTATTCCAAATTGACAAATGGTCAACATGATCTTGCAAAAAAAATGCTAGTTCGACATGAAGTGAGTGTAAGGCTACGATTCTTTAATGCTGTGACGTAACAATGTAAAGTGGGATGATTGTACAAGTAGTAGGAGAATAAATATTCAACATATCAAACGTGAAAAGGCGTGTACAGGAATCGAGAGGACATGTCAGTCTAGTCTTGGGCGTTGAACAAATAACCTTAGGGTTATAAAGAAATTCATAATAAGTTTAGGGAATATTGAATGAAGTTGATCTCCAATTCAGGACGTATATGATCGGATAGTTGGGATAGTTAGAGTTCAACAGGATATATTTTGGGAGATTACTGTAGGGAAGGGACTTATATATAGTGTTTCAAGCAGAGGATAACTCTATAAATAAGAGATAGCAAAATTTGAAACTATAATATGCTAATTGTAGCCAAGTATATCCGATTCCCCTGAATGTGTCTACAAGTATATAAAAGTCCACTCTTCTAGCATAAGACTATACCGATGCATGTAGTTATCGCACCGTATCTGAGCTGAATATTACATGCTGCTGTTTGTAAGCCGTTGGTGTGAAGCCGGTGTTTTGTTTAAACAATCGGGAGAAATAATACACATCCATACCAATCAAATCTGCGACCTCTGACACATTCAGATCCGATGTCAGCAATAACTGCTGGGCTCGTGACACCTTCACCCGATTTATGTATTGGATTGGGGATTCTCCCATTTGCTCTCGGAAAAAAGTAATAAAGTAATTCGGATGCAGATGCAGCAGCGAAGCCAACTGCTGTACGCTAATCTTCTCGTTAAGATGATTCTCGATGTAATGGAGCACTTCGTTAATCTTTTCTACGGCAGCGGAAACGGGCAGGGAAACTTGTTCAAAGCCTGCCTCCTCTAAATATAGGCTGAGCAGCTCCATCAGGAGTCCTTGTGTACGGAATGCAGCTGTCCAGCCAGCAGTACGATGTACATGCGTTAGCATCTGAAATGTGTGCAATGCCTGCTGCCCACGTTCAGGTGCTAACGTTATGCAGTAGGGAACCTGCATAAGCTGAAACAGGTGACGATCACCGACGAGTGCCTGGAAATGGCACCAATACTTGCTATAAGGATGCTCATTAATCGTCGTGTAAGACTGGTTGACATGTGCTGGCATGATAACGAGCTGCCCGGGAACAGGCCAGTAACTTTTATCCCCGATCTCGATTCTGCCTTCTCCTTCGCAGATCAGATAAAGTCGATTAAAGGCAGGCATAAAGTTCAACTCTTGCCAGTCGTTCGTACAAGTTGTGTACAGGGCTTCCAGTACGGACACGTTTACGTTGGTCATATAACTGTTCAGCAGCGCAAATTTGTTGGAGGAATCGACACGCTTCCTATCTTGGCATGATGTTGTTGGAAGCCGTTTATCGACCTGCTTAGATGCAGATGGAGAAAATGAATTTTGCTGTTGCCCGCTGTTCATGATAAGACCCACCGCCCGTTACAAGTTAGTATTGTGCAAAAAGGAGTTAGTTCTCTCTATCTGTATTATAAACGTTTCCCCCTACAATAGAGAAAACAACATCCACTTAAAGAGGTGCCTAATAATGACAACAGAACATCTGAAGCGTACGCAATGGTTCACACATGACCGCTTTGGCCTATTTATTCATTGGGGATTGTACGCGATTCCGGCGCGCGGCGAATGGGTACGGAACAATGAACGTACAACAAATGAGGACTATGAGCCGTATTTTAAAGAGTTTAATCCGGTACGATACAATCCACGAGCGTGGGCACGGGCGGCGAAGCAAGCGGGCATGAAGTATGCCGTCATGACAACGAAGCACCATGACGGCTTCTGTTTGTTCGATTCTCAGCTAACGGACTATAAAGCAACCAATACGCCAGCGGGCCGTGACCTGATCCGTGAATATGTGGATGCATTCCGCGCCGAGGGCTTAAAGGTAGGCTTTTATTATTCACTCATCGATTGGCATCACCCTGATTATCCTGCTTATGATGATCTGCACCATCCGCTGCGCGGCAATGAGGTGTATAAGGCGACTGAAGCGCAGAAAGATTTTGACCGCTATACGACTTATATGCATGGCCAGGTGAGAGAGTTGTTGACCAATTACGGTACAGTCGATATTATGTGGTTTGATTTTTCCTATGAGCAGATGACAGGCGAGAAATGGCGCGCTACAGAATTAGTGACCATGATGCGTTCCATTCAGCCTGATATCGTTATCGATAACAGATTAGGCGGCAATCTATTATCAGCGAACCCAGAAATGTATGCGGGTGACTTTTTCTCGCCAGAACAGATCTTGCCAGCTAAAGGCATTCGGAATGAAGCAGGGGAAGTAGTACCATGGGAAGCTTGCATCACATTAAATGATCACTGGGGATACCATGCGCATGACCATAATTATAAGCAGCCATGCCAAGTTATTCGCGGTCTGGTGGAATGCGTCAGCAAGAACGGCAATCTGCTGCTTAATGTAGGTCCGAATGCGAACGGCGAGATTCCGCAGGAGTCGCTAGTTGTTCTGTCGGAAGTAGGAAAATGGATGGCGCATAATAGTGACAGCATCTATGGCTGCGCAGCATCTTCAATCGAGAAGCCGGAGTGGGGGCGGTATACACAGTGTGGCAACAAGCTTTACGCGCACATTTTAGACCGCGGCATAGGCCCGATCGCACTGCCTGGGCTTGCAGGCAGAGTCCGTAAGGCCCGCATACTGGCTGACGGCTCTGAAGTAAACATTACCACTCCGTGGAATGGAACGAATCAGGCAGTATTTCAAGACTGCTTGTTTATAAATTTGCCGTCGACCCAGCTTCCAGATAAGCGCGACACCGTGATTGAACTGGTTCTGAATGAGTCAGTATAGTTGGTGAATAGAGTAGAATTAATTATTGAAGTATGACATCTGCTAATCTGTTATAAGCATACTTAGTCACTCGTTATCAAAATACAATACGATGTTAAGCATTGAAACAATTTGAATACAACCTATGTATTGACTGGTCCTATCACTCAGACGGCAATAGGAAAATCCTAAGGATACAGCATTCGTAATCGTGCACATTAAATTTGGCTTCTGTTACTGCAATAGTGGTAGTTGAGAGGAACGTAATTGAGTAGATTGAGATGGTTTATGCTGATCTACTCAATTACGAAGTCGTATTTCTCGTCGTGATTTACACGTTACGTATAACCATCACTTTAACTGCATCCGTTGGACTAACAGTGACAGATCGTCGAGAAGTGGAGGAATCCATTCGATAGAACCAGGGATGATGTCCTTCCCCCTATGGATCAGCCAATGCAGTGTTCGAATATACCAACATAAGCCACCGAGGTCAACCTGTTCATCGAAGCTAATGTGAGAGCAAGCATCGTTTGAGCCACCTTGCTGTAGTTCATGTGTATAGGCATGAAGCATGTGCTCTCTGCTCACACCTGATCGTGATTGTGCTTCTTGAATGAGCCCATGCAGATCGCCAAGATGAGGGCTGAGATAGGCATTAGACCAATCGATTACGAGAATTCTGTTATGTTGAACAATCAGATTTTTTGGAAAATAATCATGGTGAACAAGTGCATAAGGCATGCAAGCATATAGCTCTTTCACTTTAGCGGGAAATGTAATGGCTACCCACTCAAGGGCGGGATTCCCTTGGAAATCATCATATGTTTGCAATTCGAATAATTGATCGATAAAAGCTTGCGCTGATATATCGTACTTCCGGCGAACGTGCAGCGGGACGGCGCCTATTTCCAGATGCTTGATGGAGGATGCACGAAGTCTGGCTAACTCTCTTGCAGCTTCTAGGAACAGCTCGGAATCAGGCTGTTTCTCCAGGTCATACGTGCCAGCATCTTCTATAAGGATGAGGCCGCCGCAGGTATTGCTCCAATGATCATATAGATGAGGAACTCGGATATGCAGCGGTGCCAGCAGTTGAATGTAGACATCAGCCTCACGTGCCATCTCACTGCCTCCCCATTTGATAATCCGCGTACCGCCTGACGCCAGCTTGATCCGATATACTTCAGATAAAGACCAGTGACGCAAGAGCTGCCATTGTGTAATCTGATCACCAATTGACGTGTTTTGGATATAGTGTTTACATTTTTCCGGAATTGACATGTTGACTGTCTCCTATGTTTTGTTGTCATTTCCGTTGCGCAACGTAATGACATTGTGCCACGCCGAATCAGAAAAATATAGACTTATAATTTCCGTTCTGTTAGGATGTTGAATAAGGTCTCGATAATTATCGAGGCCTTTTTTTGTAGTTTCTTTCTGTTTATTCCCGTTTCCCAACTCCCTATAATCTACTATATGTAACCCCATCCCGATGAAACAGAGCATAAAAGGTGCTTAAACAAGATCTCCCAAAAAACTAAGAATAGAAGTAACATTTTAAGATCATGGACGTCTGAAAAATAGCTGCGGGTTGGCGCGAGCCGTATAGCGAGCAGCTGCTTGTTTTTAAGGAACCGGCAAGTGTCAAGTAATTTGATATGAGTGGTTAACAAGCCCTTCCCTCCATCCCGGAGCTGCCGCACGTGCAGGGCCAGAGATACGTTCGTTTGAACGATCTGCGGCCACTACAACGGAGCACCTACTAGTGAACAAGGTGAAAGGCTTGTTAGTTTGTATTTAGAGAGTAGGAACTAACGTTTTTAAGCCGTACATATAGGGCTGCAAGGCATCCGGAATCCGGATTGAGCCGTCTTCCTGCTGATGATTTTCAAGCAGCGGGATCAGAATGCGCGGTGTCGCTACCGCTGTATTGTTCAGGGTGTGGCAAAATGTCAGCTTCCCTTTGGCATCCCGGTAGCGGATGCTGGCTCGCCGTGCTTGAAAGTCATGCAGATTCGACGCTGAATGTGTCTCACCATACGATTGCCGACTTGGCATCCAGGTTTCGATGTCGTACTGTTTATACGTCTTCTGCGCCATATCGCCTGTACAGACGGCCATCACACGATATGGCAGCTCCAGCAGCTGAAGAATCTCCTCAGCATGCCGCGTGATGTCCTGCAGCAGCTGCTCGGAAAGCTCGGGATCGGCTTCGCAGAGCACAACCTGTTCCACTTTGGCGAATTGATGCACGCGGTACAGCCCGCTGACGTCTTTGCCTGCAGAGCCCACTTCGCTGCGGAAACAGGTGGAAGCTGCCGCAAGCTTAAGCGGCTTGTTCACCTCAATGACCTCGTCAGCATAGCAAGAGACGAGTGGTACTTCCGATGTGCCTACCAGCCACTTGTCTTCATCGGCAATCCGATATACTTGATCCTTGCCCAATGGGAAGAATCCCGTACTAACTAGAGCTTCCCCGCGGACCATCAGCGGCACGTCCATCAAGGTAAAGCCGCGCTGCACCAAATAATCGAGCGCAAGCTGCTGCACGGCGCGATGAAGCATCACCCCTGTACCTTTTAAATAATAGTTGCGGCTTCCCGATGTGTTGACACCTCTTGGAATATCTACTATGTCGTGGAGATTACCGAGTTCCACGTGATCCCGTACCGCGAAGTCGAACTCAGGGCGAATGCCGACATGACGCACAGGCACATTGTCGGCGTCTGAGCGCCCAATCGGTGTATCTGGTGATACGATGTTTGGTACAAGCAGCATCAGTGCCGACAATTGCTGTTCGGCCTCTTGCAAGGCGACTTCTAGTCCAGCTAACTGATCATTAATACGGACAACCTGCCGTTTTACATCCTCAGCTTTTTCTTGTTTTCCTGCTTGCATATAGGCTCCGACTTGCCGCGACGATTGATTTCTCACTTGACGCAGATTATCTACCTCAATCTGCAGCTGTTTCCGCTGCTCATACACCGCTAGCACTTCCGATATCGATACATCGATTCCTTTATGAAGGGCCACCGCTTGTACCTCGTCTTGATATTCCTTGATCCAATCCATGCTTAACATTCTGCACCGCACTCCTTTGTCTAAAAAAATACAAAAAGCGCCCTCATCCGTATGGGACGAGGAGCGCTTGCTCGCGGTGCCACCCAACTTGACCGAATGCAAATGCATTCAATCCACTTTGGTTCCGCGGTAACGGGCGGTGCCGGTAAACTTAGGGAATGAGATTCCTTGACGAAAACGCCTCCGAGTTGGATGCTCTTCATAGGCCGTTTAATTATCATTTAGTTGAGTAGTAGTATAGCTCATTTTTAACCTATTATTCAAGGGGGAAGTGCCTACACTTCTCATAATGGTATCCGCCGCATTACTATACATCGTGTTCGTACATGGACAGAGGGGACTAGTGATTCGGTGAAAGTGTCGATGAGGCACCCATAAAAATAAAAAGTTTTTAACTATTTTTATTGACAATGATATTCATTATCATTTATGATCAAGCTTGTAAATGAGAATGATTGTCATTATCGTTAATAGGCATTTTACATAAGCAGCAGGTTATGATTCGAATACGAATCGATAAACAAACTTTGTAATTTTAGCCTCTGCACGAGAGCGAATCGAACAAGCAGCTTCATTTTTTTTTTACCGCTATTCCTTATTTCATATTTCTAGGAGGGGTCATTTATGTTACGTGTATTTAATCGCTCAGCTTCTAAGCTCGCACTTGCTGCGATTCTTGTATTTTCTTCTTTAAGCACGGCTGCAGTTGCAGCGCCAACAACAACGGTATCGAAGATTACAGTAACAGACTTTGCAGGGCGATCAATAACATTTGATAAGCCTGTAAAAAGCGTTGTCACGCTCGCGGCAGGAGATGCACAGATCGTAGCTGCACTTGGCGGCAATCTGGTCGGACGTCCGAAAACTTCTAATACTAAGCTTCCAAAAGCTGTACTTGATGCAGCTGTAATCGGATCGGCACACACGCCTAACTATGAGCTAATTACAGCCTTGAAACCCGAGCTTATTATCGGCAGCAAGAGCCTAAACGTGAAGGACGTGAAGGCGCTCGAAGCGACAGGGGCTAAAGTGTTCCTAACTAATTCCGAATCGGTTAATGAGATTAAGGAAAGCGTGCTGAAGATTGGCCAATTGTTAGGCAAGTCCGAGAGAGCCAAAGCGACCGCACAAGCGATGGATGTGAAGCTGCAGCTTGCAGGCAAGATTAACAAAGACAATCCCAAGAAAGCTTTGATCGTCTATGGTGCTCCAGGTACACTGCTTGCTGCTATGCCGGATTCTTTGCCTGGTGATCTGCTTACAAGAGCGGGTGGCAAAAATGTAGCTTCTGATTTTCCTAAAATGGAGAAGATGTCGGGATATGCACAGTTGAGCGCAGAGCGTGTCATCGCTTCCAATCCGGATGTCGTTTTCTTGATCACACATGGCGATCCTGAAGCGGTGAAGAAAGCATTTGATGCAGAGATTAGCAAAAATGCTTCATGGAGCAGCCTGACTGCGGTGAAGAAAGATCATATTGTCATCCTTCCTTCTCACTTGTTTGGCACGAACCCAGGTACCAAGATTTTTGACTCCTTGCAAGTGCTGGCGACTCATTTAAAAGAAGCGGAGTGATTTACGATGAATGCCGAACTGGAAGCGAGTAAAGCTTCCGGAACAAGTGCCCTTGGTCAAGATCCACGCAGGTGGAAGCGATTAGTAGCAATTATAGTCGCGCTGCTGCTTCTGATTGCGGCGTTCTTGTACGGCATGTCGACCGGCGCGGTTTCCATTCCGGTACGTACCATATGGGCCGTGCTGGTGAATAGAGAACCGTCTACAGAGGAACAGATCATATGGAATTTCCGTTTGCCGCGTACACTGCTTGCAGTTGTGGTTGGAATGGCACTGTCTGTATCGGGTGCGTTTATGCAAGGTGTAATGCGTAATCCGCTAGCTGATCCGGGAATTATCGGTGTGTCGGCTGGAGCAGGATTAATGGCTGTCATTATTATGTTGATATTACCTGAAATGATATATTTGGTGCCAGCGGCGGCTTTCATAGGTGCATTTATCGCCGTTATGGTGACATACAGCTTGGCGTGGAAGCGTGGTGCTTCACCGCTGCGCATCATTCTGGCCGGTGTAGCTGTCAATGCGTTGGCAGGTGCGGTGACTTCCGGTGTAATGCAATTGTACAGCGACAGAGTTCAGGCTGTATTGCCATGGCTGTCTGGTGGATTGGGCGGTGTAAGTTGGTATCATCTTCAGATGATTCTTCCATACTTTGCAGTCGCAATCGTGCTGTCAATATTCGCGGTGCGTCATGCCAATATACTGATACTTGGTGATGATGCAGCTAAGCTGCTTGGTCAGAAGACGGAGCGGAGCCGCCTCTTCCTGATTTTTATCAGCACGTTGTTAGCAGGTATTGCGGTAAGCGTGTCTGGTCTTATCGGATTTGTTGGCCTAGTTGTACCGCATATGGTGCGGCTCATCGTAGGCAACAACTACAGTTACTTGCTGCCGGTGTCGGCTCTAGGCGGAGCGGCATTGGTCGTGTTTGCAGATACGGCGGCGCGAAGCTGGTTTGATCCGCTCGAACTGCCGGTTGGTATTTTGCTGGCTGTTGTCGGCGCACCGTTCTTCTTATATTTATTGAGACGGGGAGGCGGCATCCTTGGGCGTACTTAATGTCAATCAGCTTGGTTATAGGCTGTCTGAGAAATTTGGACTTCACGAGGTCTCGCTGCAGGCAGAACAAGGTGAAAGGATAAGCATTATCGGACCAAACGGTTCCGGCAAGTCCACCTTGCTTAAGATTATGGCTCGGCTTATGACTCCCCATCAGGGAAGCGTCATGTTGAATGGGAGAGATATTGCAAAGATGAAGGGGCGGGACGCTGCAAGAATGTTGTCCATGCTTACCCAAATCCAGCCCGATTTATCGGAAATGACGGTACGTGATCTTGTACAGTATGGCAGACATCCTTACAGGAGTCTGCTGGCAGGCTCCTCGGAGGCTGATCAGACCATCGTTGAATGGGCGATACATGAGACACGGCTTGCACAGTTGGCAGATCGCCAGTTGGACTCCTTGTCAGGCGGAGAGCGGCAGCGCGCTTGGATTGCAATGGCGCTTGCCCAGAAACCGAAAGTGCTGCTCCTTGACGAGCCGACGACTTATTTGGATATTGCGCATCAGTTGGAGGTACTCGAGCTGATGAATCGCTTAAATGAGCAGCTCAACATGACGATTATCATGGTGCTGCACGACATGAATCAAGCGGCCCAATATAGTGATCGCATGATTGTGATGCAGGACGGCCGCATCGTTCAGAGCGGCACGCCGAATGAAGTGATGACGGCCGAGATGTTTGAGCAAGTATTTCGTATACGAGTTCGTATTCATCAAGAACAAACACGTCCTTATATATTTCCAATAGCCGTCTCGTCTGTATAATCTCATCTTGTGAAGGAGGAACCCAACATGATCGCCGTTACTAACCGACTCCGTACCCGTAAGGGTGAAGGGAATCATCTGAAGCAGCGCTTTGCGAAGCCCAAGCGTGTTCATCACATGCCAGGCTTTGTTAGTCTGGAGCTTATGACGAGCACTCAATCCGAAGAGTACGACGAATATGTCGTGCGTACCGTCTGGCAGGATCGGGAATCCTTTGAAGGTTGGGTCAATAGCCAACAGTTCAAGGAAGGTCATGCCCGCCGTGAGAAAGCGGATGACAGCATTATTGAATTCAAAGTCACGATCTATGATATCGTGCATCACCATCTTCCGGCAGAGTCCGAAGAATCTGTCGCAGCTGCGACAGGAGAGCAGTCATAGAAGAAGCCCCCGCTTCTTATGACATATATGTTTACCCAACCCCACTCTTTGAATGGATCAGCAATCGTCTCCCCGGGCGATTGTCTGGTCCATTCATTTTTTGTTTATCTTGTGTCTAACTTGCTGTTGTTTAAGCGCTCAGGCTAATAACATGTTAACTTTATTTCTTGCTTGATAAGTACAGGTCATTAATGATACACTGGCTTTTAATTTTATAATTAACAGCGATGATCAAGGACATAAGCGCATGTTTGGCTGGCCCAGAGAGGGAACCCATAGGTTGGGAGGTTCCTGCAGATGATGTGCGACTTCCTACTTTGTAGCTGCGACGAGGAAAGGGATAGGGCATTATGCCATAGGCGTGATGCGCTTTTTATCCAGTAAGCAAACGAGTACTCATCGCCGGAACGTTTCCGTTATAACGTCGAGAGCCGGAGTATTTGGGTACGCCGGTGAAAATAGGGTGGTACCACGAGCACATTCGTCCCTGACGAATGTGTTTTTTTGTTTTCATCTGAATACAGCGATACGCTTCACATTTGACATAAAGGAGAGATTTCGAATGAGACAAAGCCAATTGCTATCGCCAACTCTGCGTGAAGCACCAGCCGATGCGGAGGCGGTAAGCCATCAGTTATTGCTGCGAGCCGGGTATATCCGGCAGACGGCGGCAGGGGTGTACTCTTATTTGCCGTTAGGACGGCGTATGCTTCGTAAATTGGAGCACATTGTGCGAGAAGAAATGGACATAGCGGGGGCTCAAGAGGTGCTACTGCCTGCTATCCAGCCAGCTGAATTATGGCAGCGATCTGGAAGATATGCTCTTTACGGTCCTGAGCTGATACGTTTCCATGATCGGCATGAACGAGAGTTTGCGTTAGGTCCTACGCATGAAGAAGTGATCACGACGTTAGTTGGGGGCGAGGTGAATTCCTATCGCAGGCTTCCTTTGACGATGTACCAAATTCAGACCAAGTTCCGGGATGAACGGCGCCCTCGCTTCGGGCTGCTGCGAGGACGTGAATTTTTGATGAAAGATGCTTATTCCTTTGATACGGACTGGGAAGGGCTTGATCGCTCTTACTGGAATATGTACGAGGCTTATCATCAGATATTCACCCGTATGGGGTTGCAGTTCCGTGCAGTAGAAGCAGATCCGGGCTCTATTGGCGGAGAGGGAGGGACACATGAATTTATGGCGTTGGCAGCCATCGGGGAGGATACGATTGTTTCCTGTTCTTCGTGTGCATATGCCGCTAATTTAGAGAAGGCGCAATCGATTGCTGCACACAGTTCAAGGAATGAGAACAAATGTGAGATGACAGCAGATGGGGAGTCAATCACACCATATCCAGTAATGACTAAGCTGCACACCCCTAATATTCGTACGATCGGACAGCTTAAACAGGCGTTGGGTAAAGCTTCGCAACAAATGATAAAGACGCTGATTTATGTGGCAGATGGACAGGCGGTTGCGGTTGTTGTTCGAGGCGATCACGAAGTCAATGAGATTAAAGTGAAGAATACTCTTGGTGTAGCAGAGCTCCAACTTGCCGATGCAGAGACAACGTCCCGTGTTACGGGAGCACCTGTAGGATTTGCAGGACCTAGAGGGTTGTCTATTCCAATACTTGTGGATGAAGCTGTGGCGGGGGTCAAGGACGCGCTCATGGGAGCCAATGAAGTGGATTATCATTATGATCACGTAGTGCCTGGACGTGATTTCACTTTAGAGAGAATAGGGGATTACCGGAATGCAGTCGAAGGCGACTGTTGTCCTCGATGTGAGAGTGAACTTCAGTTTAGCAAAGGGATCGAGGTAGGACATATTTTTAAATTGGGTACAAAGTACAGCGAGACGTTAGCAGCGACTTTTCTGGATACAGCAGGAAAAGAACAGAACATGGTCATGGGCTGTTACGGCATTGGGATCTCCCGCTTGTTGTCAGCTGCCATTGAACAGCATCATGATGAGCACGGGATTATTTGGCCGCTAGCGATTGCTCCTTATCAGGTCCACCTTGTTCCAGTGTCCGTTAAAGATGCAGAGCAGACCAAAGTAGCAGAGCATTTGTATGAATGGTTGCGCCGGCATCACGTTGAGGTGCTGCTTGATGACCGGGATGAGCGGCTTGGCGTAAAACTGAAAGACGCCGACTTAATGGGCATACCGCTGCGTATAGTGATAGGCAAGGATGCAGCAAACGGCTTAGTCGAGCTGAAAGAGCGCTCTAGCGGCGAAAAGCAGATCATGACGGTTGAAAAGGCTTGCTTGCATATCCAAGCGGTATTGGAACAGGTGTAATGCGAGTGTTGTGAAGGGCCAATGTGCTGATTACATGGTAGCGGGCTATTCGATCCGTTGTCGAAATAGCCCGCCATACCTGGCCGGCTTACATGCGTTCCGGTGTCGGCAAGCCTAACACTTGGAGCGCGTCACAAAGTGTTTCCTTGAATTTGGCTGTTAGCCATACACGGAAGACTTGACTCTCGCGGCTTGCTTTCAGAATAGGGCACACCGCATAGAAGTTGTTAAACAGCGTTGCAAGCTCAAACGCATATGTGCAGATCGTGTTCGGTGCTAGCTCTTTGCAAGCGGACTGTAATGTATCTGGCCATTTGGCAATATGACGCAGCAGCGCGTATTCTGCTTTTTCGAGATGGGAGATATCTTTCGGTGCAGTTGGCTCGATACGATGCTCCTGTGCTGCACGCTGCAGTAAAGTCGTCGCACGTGCATGTGCATACATGACGTATACGCCCGTGTTGCCTGTAATTTCTGTTGCTTGCTGAAGATCCAGTACAACTTCAGTCTGGAGATTAAAGCGCAGCAGGTAATATCGAATGGCTGCGGCCGCAATATCACGGCTGCTCATACCAGTCTGATCTGAGCGCTTGTCTGTGATCACCTTCTCCATTAAATCGAGCAGTTGGGCACTCTTAATTCCAATGCCCTGACGACCAGACATGGCATAAGAGGATCTGCCATCAGAAGTATCAATGCCCAGCTCGCTTGCGGCATTTGGGCTTAGCGACACCACACCGTAGCTCACGTGATGCAGCTTCTCAGCCTGGGCCGTGAAGCCGAGCGTTTGCAGCGCTTGCTTGACCATTGCTTGAGGGTATTGTTGTCGATAATCGATTACATTAATGACTACATCTGCATGTCCGTATGAACGTGTAGTTCCTCCGGCACGAGTCGTCCATAAGGAATTTGTAAACGGTGAATAAGTGAAATCTTGGTTCAGAAGTCCGAACTTCCATAGATGATAAGCGATATCCTTGGCCGTATACGTTAGGATGCCGTTCGAACGAACGAGTACTTTGTCCTGATGATGCTCGGAATCGGCTGTCGTATCATCATAAGCTGACGCGCCGTCTCCCTGTGGTTCATGTTCAGACTGTCGCAGCACCCAGCATTCGGCAAGCTTGCCTTTATCGATCTGATAAAATGAGTCTGTCTGCTGGAGCAATTCAAAGGCTGAGTCCCAGAAGCCCTCTCTGACGATATTGCTCTCCCAGACAAGCAAGTCATAGTGGATGCCAAAGCTGCCCATTTCCTCGATATGCTCACGTACGATCCGTTCAGCTACAAGCATGCCAGTCCATGCAAGATTGTTGTTACCCTCTTCAAGGGCATGCAGTACATGAGAGCGCTGCTGCTGAAGTTCCATGTCCTGCTCGTATTGTTTGTTCACATGAGCATACAAGTCCCAACAGAAATCGCCAAAACGATCATGCTGATGCTTAATCGGTGTATGCAGCATGCCAACTACCGTATCAGCAAGTTGGTTGCCGAGATCATCAATGTAGTTATGGACTTCTACCGTGCAGCCTGTTCTTTGAAGCATCCGGACAAGCGTGTCTCCGATACAGGCATTACGAAGATGCCCGATGTGCGAAGATTTGTTAGGATTAATCGATGTATGTTCGATTACGATTTTGGTTTTATGAGCATGGAAAACGGGCATATCCTGCTGAGCCCACACTGTCCAATTGATAAATAAATTAATAAAACCAGGAGGCAGAACCTCTATTTTATTTACTAGCCCTGCGAACATCCCGTCCTCTTCCAGTCTTGTTTTGATCTGTTCAGCAATATGAAGTGGAGATTTGCGCAGCGAGCGGGCTAATTGGAGGGCGATATTGGTGCTGTAATCACCGTGCTCCATACGTGATGGCTGCTCGATTGTGATTGGATTGAATGTCGCAATGGGACTACCGGATTCTTCTAAAATTGCAGCTGCAGCATGCTCTAAATGGGTTAACAGCGTTTGACTTAACATGCGATTTCCTCCTTAATAACATAATAAAAGCCCCCGTCTCTAATAAAAGAGACGAAGGCTATTGCATTCGCGGTACCACTCTTGTTGCCAAGCCGCAGCTTGACCCCTCTGACAGGATAACGGTCTTGGCCGGACGCGCGTACTTGCTAAGCTTTCTTTCAGCGCATCTTCTCACGGGTCCGTTTCATTCTTGGCAATGTACCGGCTCCCACCAACCCGGCTCGCTTGGACTACCACCATGAACTACTCTCCCGATCATTGAACATTCGGATGTAATTTTATACTATTATACCCCTTGAATTTCAGAAATCAACTTCGACGTTTCAAGAATTACACTTCTTATACAGTATTCTGATAAAATACAGACTGTAACTTCCTCAATTTAACATCAAGTCATAGATCCTATTTCAGCAGGAGGAACTAACCATGAATTATAAAAGGCTTGGCAGCAGCGGGATGAAGGTATCGATATTAGGGCTTGGCACGAATTCTTTTGGCAAACGAGCGGATGAAACGGAATCCGCCCGTATTTTGCATCACGCCATTGACAGCGGCATTACATTTATCGATACGGCGAACATCTACGCACATACGGAATCGGAGCAGATCATTGGCAATGCCCTTGCTGGCAGACGGCAACAGGTAGTACTGGCGACAAAAGCAGGATTGGTCAAGGGACAAGGTCCTAATGATCGCGGTTCCTCCAGATATCATCTGATGTTGGAGTTGGAACAGAGCTTGAGCAGGTTGAAAACGGATTACGTTGATCTGTATCAGATCCATACTTTTGACCCAGAGACACCGCTTGAAGAGACGCTGCGGACTCTCGATGATATGGTTCGCTCGGGAAAGGTAAGGTACATCGGCGCTTCTAACTATGCGGCATGGGAACTGATGAAAGCGATTGGTATTAGTGGAAAATGCGGTTTGAATCGTTTTGTGTCGACACAGACAAGTTATTCCTTAGCCGATCGGACACCGGAGCAGGAGTTGGTGGCGTGTTGTCTGGATCAAGGAGTCGGTATTATTCCTTATTTCCCGCTTGCAGGTGGAATTCTAACGGGAAAATATACATCATCTGAAGTAGTTCCCGCTGGATCTCGTGCGGAGAAGGATGATCATATCAAACGGTTCATTAACGATTCGACTCTTCCGTTGGTGGAACGTGTTCGTTCTATTGCGTCGGACTTGGGGTGCTCACCGAGTGAGCTGTCATTGGCGTGGCTGATGCATCAGCAGGCCGTGTCTACGGTTATTGTAGGAGCAACCAAAGCTGAGCAGTTGGAAGCGAATCGCCGCAGCGTGGAGCTGAACTTAGATAGTGGCACCCTGCAGGCGTTGGACGAAATAAGTGAAAAGTTCAAGCATGGCAAGCCATTGGCCGTATACCGTTTACCCTGATTAATGGTAGGAGAGGGAGATGGAGGAGAGGTATATCCATAAGAATGAGGCTGATTTGTGCAAGTGTTAGAACTTTCAGAGTATCCTCATGTCGGCAATCTCTCAAGATCGCATAATAAAAAGCATACACTAAATGACACAAATAGTGTCAAAGAGGTATCTGCGATGGGTGATGATGATTGCCTCTAAGATGAAGTAAAGTATCTGATTGCTTTTCAGATGAAATAAGGTATCACAGCCAACTTGACCAGTTAATCATCGAGTGAAGGGATGCGGCATATATGTCAAAAGTAGATAACATGCTATCTATCCTATGGCTGTTAAAGACAAGGCGGCGGATGACGGCGAAGCAGCTCGCGGAGCAGCTCGAGATCCATATTCGCACAGTGTATCGATATATTGACGCTTTGTGCGCCAGCGGAGTACCGATTGTATCGGATTCGGGTCATCATGGTGGATACAGTCTGTTAGCTCACTTTCAGGACGTTCCGCTTATGTTTGACAATGAAGAGCAAAAAACGCTCATCCATGCAGCAAAGTTTGCGATTGAAGCAGGGTATCCGCATGAAGACGTATTACAAGGGGCAATCTCGAAACTGAGGCTGTACAGCAACGAAGAGCAGATCAGCGCGATGAACCGATATTCGGGTGGTTTGGACGTCATCCATCCCCCTGTTGATGAATCCATTAGAGGGACTCTTCAGGAGTTAGAGCTTGCGGGCGTGGATCTTGTTGCTGTATCCATTGAATATATGAAAGGTTATGGGACTGTGATTGAGACACGTCTCTTTAATCTGTATGGCCTCGTGTATTGGAAGAGCAAGTGGTATGCAGTGGGCCACTGCCACCTGCGGGAGGAGATCCGCAGCTTTCGAGTGGATCGGATCAAGATGATCCATCGCACGGAGATTCAGTATGAGAAACCAAAAGATTTCTCTGCGAAACAATTCTTTATGCAGTCGCTCCTTCCGAATTTAGACAATAAAGAACAGCTCGTAACTTTGGTTATTGAAGGCAGGGAGCAGGCGCTTGACGACCTGTGTGCGCATTGGTTATTGGGACATGCGTTGGTCGCTCGCTCGGATACTGCTGCTCGTTTCTGCCTTGATGAGCGCACGCTGGAGACTTTGCCTTACTTGTTGTTATCATATGGAGGCACAATTCGTGTTACTGAACCTGAATTTGTTATTGACCAACTAATTCAAGTGACGACACGTATGCTTCATTATTACGAAAGTCTGCGCATGACTGACCGTAATTGTCAGTAAAGCGAAGGTATGATAAAAGGGCTAGATCCAATTATGGGAGTGTGGTATTGATGGGGAATAACGCCAGAAAGCTGTATAGTTATCATGTATGGGCCAATGAAAAGCTAATAAAGCATTTGAAAGCTCTACCAGATACGACTACATGGACTCAGCAGGTGCAAAGTGTGTTTCCGAGCATTCGGGAGACGCTCTTGCATATCTACAGTGTAGACAACGTATGGCTGTTAACGGTCAGCAATGACACTATCAATATTGACGAGATGATAACCGAGGTTGGCCGTATTCGAACAGAATCGGAAACTTGGAACATAGAGCAATTAGAAGCACAATTTCACACATTAGCTGGGCGTTACGTTGACTTTATGGAGCAGCAGGGCGATCTTGATGAAGCCAAGCAAATCTCGCATCCTCATTATGGGACTTTGGACACCAGCTACTCGGACTTGATTCAGCATGTCGTTAATCATGGCACATATCATCGTGGAAACGTTACAGCGATGCTGCGGCAGTTAGGGCAGGCAGGTACTGCTACTGACTATATACATTATTTGTATGACTTGACGCATCAGTAGTATAGTAATTCGAGGTGAATTCTGGTGGGAACGGGAACACTGTTTTGCCGAGGTTCAATTAGAGGGCTGTTGAAGTCCTCACCGAACGATTGCAATGCAATGCTGTAATTGTCTATTACGGGGCCATAGGTGTCCGTTCACCTTGGCAAAATGTTAATAGGAGCCCGCAGGTTCTTCCTAGAACGCTGCAATGTAGGCAGGCGTCGCCAATCAGGCTACCGCCTGCTTTACTATGCGCACAAATGATATCTTAATGCATGTTAAGCAGCTTCAAATAGGTATTAATAAGCTGTGCTGACTTACTGAACTGCCTACTGTTGGCAGGATGCGCTGTGCTCAACTGCCTGTAGTTGGGTGTGAATTATAACAACAACTGCATTGTGGACTCGTCATCCGCGCAATATCGATAACCATTGACATCTTCCCACACTTAATCAAAAGCGATGAGGCGATTTCCAGCGAAATTTTTGGTATACTCATATAAATGATAACAATTATCAATTACGAATGTGATGATGGGGCTAAATGATAACGTCATCTCATTGGACTGTAAACAGGCAAACGTCAATTAATCATAAGTGTGGTGGACCTTCATGGATAGTAAAGCGGCAATAACAGAGAACCTATCGTTCCCAGCAGAGGATGTGGATGCATGGATTATTCGACTTAGAGATGTAAATATAATTCATCGCAATTGTGAGGTCCGGTGGACGCAGCAGTTTACCTTTACTCATATTTTAATCATCGTGCTATCGGGGGCTGGAAAAGTAACGATTGGTGAGCAGGAGCATACAGCAAAGAGTGGCTCCGTATTTGCCTGTCCGCCTGGACAGACCTTCGGCGCTTATGTAGCAGCTTCAGATACGATTGAGCTTGTGGCGATCGCCTATGAAGTGCTGGAAGACGGCGGGATGCCTAGAGAGCCTAAATGTGTTGCCCCTCCGCACGACTTATTCCCGAATGAAGGGGAGCTAATGCTGAACGCATCAGTCTCGTGGACGATGTACGGCACCGAACTGTTGAGATGGTTCCAAAAGGGCGATGGACTTGAGCGGTTCCGTGCGCACGCGATGTTTCAGGAGATGTTATATCACATGATGAAACATCTGCGAAATTCCCCTAAGGATAGTCTGACGGCACTGGAAGCAACTAAGCTGTACATGGACAACCATTATGATCAGAGTCTATCGATGGATCAGCTCGCCCGTATGGCGGATATTAGCGCCAAATACTATGCGGAGCTGTTTAAGAAAATGTATGGCATGAGCGCGCTGGATTATTTGACTTCCGTACGAATGAAACGGGCCAAGCAGCTGCTTACAAGAGCCGAAATGAAACTCAAAGACCTGGCAGCTCAGGTGGGTTATCAGGACGAGTTTTATTTCAGTCGCAAGTTTAAGCAGCAGGTTGGTGTAGCTCCAACAGTTTATATGAAGAACAGGCAGCGCAAGATAGCGGTATTCGGAGGTATTAACCTGCTTGGGTATCTCGCTCCACTTCATTTTATTCCCTACGCGGCACCCCTTCACCCGAAATGGGGAGCTTATTACTATGATACGTATCGTAATGATATCCCTGTACATCTTAGTGCTTATCGGTACAACGAATACTGGGATGACAACGTTGAGACACTGCGACAGGCGAAACCGGAAGCGATTCTTTGTTATGACAACTTGGAGGCAGAACATAGTGAGAAGCTGCGGGAAATTGCGCCGTTGCTACTAGTTCCGCATCAGTTGAATTGGCGGGATCAACTCATGACAATCGCTGGGCACCTGCAGTTGGAGGAAGAAGCCAGGCGTTGGCTGCATCAGTATGATCACCAAGCCAGCAACGCCGCAGCTATTCTGAAGCAGCGTATTGCGGATGCTACTTGTCTCATCGTGCGTATTTTTAAACATGAATTTCATATTTACAGCAATGAGGCGATGACAGAGGTGTTCTATGGTGATCTTGGTATTCAGTCAAGGTGTCCGTTGCAATCGCCGGAGCTAAATGAACCGACAAGTATCGCTCAACTTCAAGAACTCGATCCAGATTACATTTTAGTACTCGTATGCCAGGAGAATGAGTCGTTAGCACGTTGGAAGGATATTCAAAGCTCGCCAGAGTGGAGCAAGATCAGGGCGGTGAAGTCGAATCGTACTTATCGGATCACTTCTGAGCCATGGCGAGAGAGCTCTCCGTGGTCGCATGAAAGCATCATACAACATACTTTAGAGCTGTTTAATGAAAAATGTCCATGACAATTCCGTGATTCGTCCATGTTTCAGATGAGTCAGCTCGTATATAATTCTCATTGATAATGATAATAGTTATCAATTGGATGCAACAAATAGAGAGGGGATATTCAAGCAATGAAGACAAAGAAAGCTATGGGCTGGGCGCTGTTATTGGCTCTTGTGCTCGTGATCTCGGCATGTGGTTCCAAAACAGATACTGCAGCAACTACGGGAACAGATACAAAGGGGGCTGCCGAGCAAACGACTACAGAACAGCCTAAAGCAGATGCAGCCAAAGAAACCGTTACAATTAAGTATTTAGATAAAGAATATACAGTTCCTTCTAAAGTGGAGCGTGTCGTAATCGCAGGCAGCATGGAATCGATGGAAGATGCTGTTGTACTAGGCGTTGAACCTGTTGGCGGTATTACGGTGGGAGGAAAGTTCCCAGAATTGTTCCAATCTGTTACAGCTAAGACAGAATCTTCAGGGGAAAAGATGCAGCCTAACTTTGAAGCCATTTTGAAGATGAAACCGGACGTTATTCTTGGTTCCACAAAAGCTAAGCCAGAAGTAGGCGAGAAGTTAAACAAAATCGCTACTTATATTCCGGTCTCCCATATTGCAACGGACTGGGAAGCGAACCTGAACTTGCTGGCTGAGTTGACAGGCAAGCAAACGAAAGCAAGCGAAGAACTGGAGAAGTACAAAAAGAGTATCGAAGAGTCGAAGGCTAAAATCGGCGATAGCTTAAAAGACAAGAAAGTAGTAAGCCTCCGTATTCGTGCGGGCAGCATCATGATCTATCCACAAGGCGTATTCTTTAACCCGATATTGTACTCTGATCTTGGATTGACGCCACCAGCAGAAGTATTGGCTGCTAAAGCTCAAGAAAAGGTTTCCTTGGAGAAATTGAGTGAAATAAATCCGGATGTATTATTTGTTCAATTTGCTGAATCTGAGAGCAAAGACAATCCAAACGCTCTGAAAGATCTAGAGAGCAATCCAATCTGGAAGAGCATGAACGCTGTGAAGAACAACAAAGTATACGTAAACGTGGTAGATCCGCTTGCTCAAGGTGGAACTGCGTTAAGCAAGATTAAGTTTATTGAAGCGGCAGCAGAAAAACTGCACAACTAATTAATAGCAAAGCGAGTAGATAACATCATGCGTAGTTCAAAATCGATAACGGCCATCATATTAATAGCGGCTCCGTTTGCTATCGTACTGACCATTTTATTGTCCGTACTGTATGGTGCCAAAAATATCGACGCCAGCACGGTGTGGGAAGCCATTGTCAGATTTGACCCTGATAATGTCAACCACCAAATCGTCATGCACTCTCGCTTGCCACGTGTGATTGGAGCGCTCCTTATTGGGGCGTTCCTTGCCATATCTGGGGCTTTGATGCAGGGGATGACTCGCAACTACTTGGCATCACCTTCGATTCTCGGGATTAGCGACGGCTCGGCATTTGTCATCACCTTGATGATGATTATGCTGCCTGGAGCTTCCTCGATGGAGATGATTATCGGCTCGTTGATTGGCTCCGCGCTTAGTGTAGGCATTATATTTGGGCTGGCGTCCATCATACCGGGAGGTACGTCCCCTGTTCGAATGGCCATTCTTGGCACCATTATCGGGACGTTTCTCAGTAGCGTATCTGCAGCAATTGCAACTTATTTTCAAATATCACAAAATATTAGCTTTTGGTATAACGCACGTTTGAACGAGATGAACCCTGATATGATCAAATTTGCAATCCCATTTGCAATTGTGGGTATTGTGCTCGCAGTTATTATAGCTAACTCCATTACCGTGTTGTCCCTCGGGAGTGAGGTGGCGACCAGTCTGGGGCAGAAGACAGCACTTATTAAGGCGGTTACGATGCTTAGTGTGATCATTCTGACGGGGATAGCGGTGGCGCTTGCCGGTAAGATAGGGTTTGTCGGACTTATTATCCCGCATATTACCCGGTTCTTAATTGGTGTTGATTATAAGTGGATCATTCCTTGCGCAGGGGTCATTGGTGCTGTGTTCTTGGGACTGTCCGATGTGTTGAGCAGGTTCTTAAACTATCCGTTTGAGATGCCAGTCGGTGTGGTGACGGCAATTATTGGTGTTCCATTCTTCCTTTATCTGATTCGGAAAAAGGGAGGGCGTGATTATGCCTAACTTATTAACACGCCGCAGATTCTGGTTTGTGATGGGAACAGGGTTTGCCCTTACGCTGATGATGATATACGTCAGTCTGACGAATGGTGAATTCGACATGACCGTTACAGATGTGGTAAACACGCTGCTGCGTCATAATCCTGTTCCGGAACATGATCTGGTCATCTTCGAATTTCGACTGCCTCGTATCGTTATTGCTGCGTTGGTGGGCATCGGGCTTGCCATAGCAGGGACGGTTATCCAAGGGATTTCACGTAATGGCCTGGCAGATCCGGGTTTGCTTGGCATCAATGCAGGCGCAGGGGCTGCCATTGTCATGTTTATGCTCTTTTTCGGGGGTACGCTGAAAGAAGCAGGCTTTGCTTCCGTGATGGCGATGCCACTGTTCGGATGGGTAGGAGGTGTGCTTTCTGCACTTATCATCTATGCACTGTCATGGCGGCATGGCCAACTGGACCCACAGCGCTTGCTGCTTGTAGGTATTGCGGTAGGATCAGCATTTGGTGCCTTAACCTTGTTTGTGTCGTTAAAGATGAATCCAAATGATTTCGAAATGGCGACAGTGTGGCTGACGGGCAGTATATGGAATGCAAACTGGATGTACATATTAACAGTTCTTCCGTGGTTGATTTTGCTGATTCCTGTCATTATGGTGAAGTCGAGAGAACTTGATATGTTCATGTTAGGTGACGCGCCATCTAAGAGCCTCGGGGTTCGTCTTGAACGGGATCGATTCTTGCTGCTCTTGTGCAGTGTAGGGCTTGTTAGTGCTTGCGTGGCTGTATCGGGCAGTATTGGTTTTGTAGGCTTAATTGCCCCTCATATTGCCAAACGTCTAGTTGGCGTTGAGCATGCTCGGGTAATACCTGTGGCTGGAGTCATTGGCATGCTGCTTGTAGTTGGTTCCGACTTTATCGGGAAGATCGTGTTTGCTCCAGCGGAGCTGCCTGTAGGAATTGTTATTTCTATTGTGGGTGTCCCTTATTTTGTATATTTACTGCTGCGGAGCAAAAAGTAACATTGTTACCAGCCGTAGAAGTATCTCCTTTAATTTAATCACACGTTTATGAAGAGGTTGGAGACTTTCTCCGACCTCTTTTGATGTGCTTAGACATTAGACATTTAATAATAAGCCTGACAGGTTTCATTTATTATGTGTTTCCTTTGGCCCAACATACAGAATTAAAATAACAATTGAAGGAAGTAGTTGCATGGATGTTATATTCGGTTTATATATAAAATATACACAGCAGGAAAAGAAACTAGTTTCGACAAATATCGTATATATTCCATATCAGCAGTCATTTTCCACATGAATCATTGCTTTATGTTTTGTCTAATCCTATATATCCGTGATGAGAGGGGGACAAGCTTATAAATATCTATAAGCGTACGAAGGCTATTTTATTATTAATGCTGATGTTTACGGGCCTAGCCTTTGCATTCGGACCAGTCCCTCAAGCGGAAGCTGGCTTTTGGGATTGGGTGACCGGTGTAACTGAGATTCCTTCAGAGGTAGAGCAACTTAGATCTAAGTATGACCAGATGGAACAATCGATTATAAAGAGCGAACAACACTATAGAGAAGCAACGGAGCAGCTAGCCTCTGATAATGAGAAGCTGCGCGGACAAAATGAACAGTTGATGCAGCGTATACTGCAGCTTGAGACGAAGGATCTGGAGCAGAGGCAGCAGGTTCGCCGCATAGCAGCTGTAGTGATTACAGGCATTGGGCTTCTCTTGTTGTATTTTGTATTAACACGTGTGCTGCGTGTCATGGTATGGCAGCGGCGGCGTTAGGGATATGGAGGAATGGAATTGCATATTCAGAGTGAAGCCGAGTCGGTCCTTTCCCAAGCAGTGACGATTCGATTGGAAGATGGAGAGATGCTGAATGTGCTGCATCCAAGGCAAATTATATCGTTTCAGGGACAATCTTCGCAGCGTGAAGATCGGTTTATGGACATTGCAGGAATGTACCGCAAGCGTAAGTTGATCCAATCCAGACTGAGTGGTCCCGCTCAGTTTATGTTGGGTCTTCCTGCTGGTTTCTGTATGCAGACGATTCCGATTACAGCGGGCTCGGATCTGTTGTTTGAATGGAAACATATTTTGTTCTACACGGAAGGTATGCGTGTCGAGCGTAAAGTCCAAACTTTTAAAAACGCGGTGATAACAAGAGAACTTGTTAAAATGAAATTTTCGGCTGAAGACGGCCTGTTAGGCATTGTATCCAATGGTCCTCTTCATCCTATGAAGCTGGATGCGGAACAACCTACTTTTGTAGATATTGGCAGCTTGGTGGCCTATCCAGAAAATGCAACGTTGAAGCCCTGTGTGTACGGCAATTCAATTGCGAGCCAACATATGAACTACCACTGGGAAATGACCGGACAAGGTTATGTACTGCTGCAAACGGGACGAAACGACGGTCAACTGGAGCGGGATATTGAAGGTGATGGTTTTGTCCGGCGTGTGCTAAGAGAAGTTATTCCTTTTGGCGGCGTTCTAATTAGGTAGTGGACAAGACAATAGTCGTTGTCGGAAATGGAATGCGCAAATGTTTCATTTTCTAAATATGTAGAGCCCCTTCCATAACGACTGCAGCTGCGGTCCTTATGGAAGGGGCTTTATGGTTAGAAGATGTGATTATCGGAGGGAATGGGAAACGACAAGCAGAGTTGACGACTCTTGCTTATCGTTGCAGCCGAAGCTGCTCAAAAATAGATGTTTTGAATAGCGCATTGTCTACCCCGTCCATCCCGTCTTCTACAAACCAACATGCAGATAATACACTATGGGCATAAGCCCAATCCAACAAGCGTTCGCGATTCAGATTAAGCTCCTCACAGAATATGAACACCCTCCGCTCTGTAACGGCAATTGCTTCTTCAAAACTGGCAGGCACCTCATTTAACAAGTATGGAATGACTTCATATTCTGCCTCACCGATGATTCCTTTCGGGTCAATTGCGAGCCAAGGTTCACGACGGGAAGCTAATATATTCCCGTGATGCAGGTCCCCGTGCAGCAGCTTCCACTCACGAGTGGAAGAGAGCAGCTCCGCATAGCAGCGTTCGGCTTGCTGCACGACATGCTCCGGCAGCGGACCAGTGCCGCCGTTATACGTCTGGCGCAGCTTAGCGAGCCCCTGCGCCCAATCCGCTACGCTGAGGAAGGGGGACACCGCCCCCCTATCCCAGCGTTTGTTCTCGTGCAGCCGTCGAATGACGGCGGCGGCGGTTCGGGTTGCGACTTCGTCATCCCGAACCGTTCTCAACTCTTGTCCAGGCGCTGCACGCTCTAACAAAAGCACGCCCTGTTCTACATCTGACGCTACAAGTCTAGTTGCGCCCTGACCGTCATAATAATCGAGCGCGGCAAGCTCACTTCGTAGTTCTTGCCCAGGAATACAGAGCTTGAGCACAAGGGCAGTCCCATCTGTATGTAGAGCGGGCGCAACATAATTATAGGAGAGTGTATAGGGGGAACCAGCCTGAATATGCCACTTGGCTTCACAAGTAGCAATTAATCCCCTTAGCCCTGACAACCATTGCGCTCCTTGTTGATCATGTACTGAGAGAATTGTCTGCTTCCATTGCTCAGGAATAGTTATCATTTATTATATCTCGCTCCTCTGTTCGTGGTTGCAGGATACCTGCCCTCCATACGCGCTTAGGTCTAGCTGAGACATAGTGTTATTGACCGATATCAATGGTCTGCGTAGTAAGACGGTCCCCAGGCTGCTTGAGCAGATTAATTTGATCACGGGCCTCAGCTGCAATATCTGTAATAATGCCATCAACGCCAAGGGTATAAAAGTGTTCAACAGATTCCACATCGTTGACTGTCCATACGTATATTGGTTTATGAGCCAGCTTTGCGGATGCAATTCGTCTTGCGTTAACAAACGATTCCTCAACAACGAAGAAATCACACTGAAACCGATTCAAGTCTGCAAAGGTTGCAAAAATAAGATATCCAACCTTAAGCTGTGGATTTAAAGCTTTAAGCTGCAGGACGAGGTCGTAATCAAGGCTCTGGAGAATAACTTCAGACTCAATTTTATGCCTGCGCAACGTATCTACAACAGTCGCTGCATAGGTGGACGTTTCCTGACCGTGGGTCTTGAGCTCAATATTAAGCTTGATGCGTCCCTTCGTTTGTTCGATGACCTCATCAAGTGAGGATATCCGATCCACATAACCATCCTGCTTTAACGTGGCCTTCTGGAGTTCCGCTAGCGTAAGGTCATATACATTGACATTGCGACCGGACAGCCGCTTCAAATTGGTATCATGAATAACGGCAAGCTTTTCATCTTTGGTTTGTAAAATGTCGAGCTCAATATAGTCCGCATCTGCACGAATAGCTCCCTCGAAGGCACCGGATGTATTCTCGACACCGGAGCGTACGTCACCTCGGTGGGCCATAATGACAAAGTCATCCTTGGTCTCCCCCCAGTCGGTCAGTGTAGCCGTAATTCCCCATCCTACTGTGAGCAGCAGCAGCATGCTAAACGTTGCAAATTTCCGTCGATGGCGATGTATGAAGGTGCGATTCTGCACGTTTCGCCGTTCCCACTGCGCGGCATCGAGTCCGTCGATATGGACGTCTATATCGTAGGGATTGGCAAATTTGACATATAAGCAGGTCAGATTGGTCATAAACAGCGGGGTCCACACCAATGACAAGGCATATACGCCGACGCTGATGACAAAACCAAAAGCCAACTCGTTAGCCCAATCTTCGGAAATCAAGCTAAGCAAAACAATAATACCGATCAGCAGCAAGAATACAATAATGATTCCAATAATGCCAAAGACCAGCCATTCCAGAGTCGTTAGAAGCAGTGTCCATTTGCTGCGCCAGAACATACGGCTGCTCTTCTTGAAGGTAGTCCAGAAACGTCCGTTGCGTTCTAATACTAAAATAGGCAGGGCATACATGCACAGCAGATTGAATAGCACCACGACAGTCAGAAATACACCAAGAACAGCAAGACCCCATAAACTTTTCATCAATTCGCCGGTAACAAAGTTGGGCACTCTAATGCTTGGCAGCAGCGAAGCTCCGAATCCGATATCAAGCAGTGGAAACAACAATAATAAATATCCCGCAGCTCCGATACTTCCAATTCCAAGTAACCTAGGCAGTCGAGATATTACTTGAAGCAAGACGGCACGAATACGCGCGCGCTGCCCCTGTATACCGTAATAAGCGATATAGGTCAGTACCGCAAACTCGGTATAGATGATTATAAAAGCAAGCGGAGCCAACACAATCAGACTTAACAACCCGTAGCGGCTGAACACAAATCGAAGCAGATCATGATTAGCCGCAGCCTGGAAGCCGCCAAGATCCAATATTTTATTAAAAAGGATCGATAAAAAAGGGACAAACAGCCCAATCGTCAGAAGCTTGTATGCAAGCTCAAACAAAATAAAAGAACGACCCGCATGTTTCCATACACGAAACAATTCTCGCGTCATTTGGAAACGAGGGCGTTTGTTTTTGTTACTTAATCTCGCCATGAATAGATACAGTCCCTCATTATTTTAATTTCTATAAATATAACCTCATTATAATCTTATTCGTCAGAAATGCCAAAAAATGTACAGAAAAGGACAATTGATTTGACACAGTAAAATAACTAATGTATACTAACTAACAAAAAGTAACTAATATAATTTGATAATAAATTATTCTTCATGCGCCCTGATTTAGAAGTGATAAAGCCTTAGCCTAATTGACGGAAGCATAATGACTATATAGCTATCAAAAAGGAGGCACAATAATAATGACAGTATCTATTCATCCCAAAGTAATGATAGGTCATGTGCACTTGCTCGTTGCTGATTTGGAGAACATGACGCGCTTTTACCGAGATGTCATTGGTTTTAAAATTGCCGAACAACATGCACAAAAGGTAACCTTTACAGCTGATGGTCGTAAGCCGTTACTTGTTCTGGAGCAACGCGAGGGCCTTATATTAAAACCACAGCGGACGACAGGGCTGTACCATTTTGCCATACTGCTGCCGGAACGTGCTGATCTGGCCCGGGCACTATTACACTTGGCGGAGCAGAAGACGCCTATGCAGGGAGCTTCGGATCATGGCTTCAGCGAAGCTTTGTATTTAAGTGATCCAGAAGGAAATGGCATTGAAATCTATGCGGATCGTCCTCGTTCAGACTGGGAGGGCAGAGTGGAACAGGTGGGCACGACTGAGGCACTTCAAGTAGAGGACCTGCTTCGTGCTGCTGAAGGAAACGAATCATGGCTCGGCCTGCCGGAGCAGACAATCATAGGTCATATTCACCTGCACGTTGGCAACCTGAAGGAAGCAGACCGTTTCTTCGTTGGACAGCTGGGATTTAAGATCGAGATGAGCATGGCTGATCACGCGCTGTTTATTGCTGCCGGGGGATATCATCACCATATTGGTTTGAATACTTGGGCCGGAACGGAACGACCACCTGCAAATAGCACAGGGTTGTATCTGTACTCGTTATTGTTTCCAGACTTAGCAGTACTGAACCAGACGGTATCCCGGCTGCAGCAGCTTGGTATCCCGGTAGACACTTCCGCTTTGCATCCGACTATAATCGATCCGACGGGTAGCAGAATTGAGCTGCGAACAATGTAATCCATCATAAGGAAATACAGCGATAACACCTTGCTGAATTGTAAATGAGAAGCTCATTTATGATTACAAGCAGGGTGTTTTTGTGTATAAAAGACATAACCTATGCATAAATGAGGGTAGGGATTGATAGTTGATCGATGTGACGCAGCATTGTTTGTTCTAAGTGAAATTCAAACTTAGACAACTCGTATATATAAGTGTTGACAAACACGTATATACGAGTTAATATTTCCTTGTAAGCGGTAACAGCTAGCTGTTGCTACAAGCGGGGAATGGAAGAGGAGATGACATCAATGGGGAAAAATTACCGTGAGACGGCTGAGCAAGTCATAGAGTATCTTGGTGGCAAAGACAACATTGAACAAGCCGCGCATTGCGTGACACGGCTGCGTATTGCACTTAAAGACGAGTCGCAGGTTCAATTGGAACAGTTGCAATCGGTTTCACTGGTGAAGGGTGCGTTTATGAATGCCGGCGTATTCCAAGTCGTGATTGGACCTGTCGAAGTGGAACGTGTGTATGCGGAATTAATCGCACTTACACAGATGAAGTCAGCGACAGTAGCAGACGTGAAAGAAATGGGATCAAAGAAGCTGAACCCGCTCCAGAAGCTAGTCAAGATATTCTCTGATGTGTTTATGCCTATTTTACCGGCCATTATTACCGCAGGTCTCCTGATGGGGCTAAACAACTTGATTGGTGCCAAGGATCTCTTCTTTGCAGGTAAGAACCTGCTTGAAGTGTATCCGAATTTACAAGGGGTATGGGACCTCATTAATATGATGGCGAACACGTCATTTGTATTTTTGCCGGCTTTGGTCGGATGGTCGGCAACCAAACGGTTTGGCGGCAGCGAGATTCTTGGTATCGTACTTGGACTGCTGCTAGTTCATCCCGATTTGCTTAATGCATGGAACTATGGTCAAGCAGCAGCAGGTCTAGATGGAGCTAAATTGCCCTATTTTGATATTTTAGGATGGTTTTCTATTGAAAAAGTAGGTTACCAAGGACAAATCTTGCCGATCTTAGTGGCGGCTTATGTATTAAGCAAAGTAGAACAATGGTTAAAGAAACGTGTACCAAGTGCGATTCAACTGCTTGTCGTACCGATTACCTCAATTGTTGTTACAGGTGTACTCGCCCTCGGCATTATCGGTCCTGTAACAAGACATATCGGTAACTTGCTCGCGGACGGAATCGTATACGTATTTGATTTTGCTCCGGTATTAGGCGCATTGTTGTTCGGTGCTCTTTATGCGCCGTTAGTAATAACGGGAATGCATCACATGTTTATCGCGATTGACCTTCAGTTGATCACACAGAATGGCGGCACATTTATTTGGCCGATGATTGCCCTTTCTAATATTGCACAAGGCAGCGCAGCACTGGCAATGTTCTGGATCTCGAAGAAGCAGAATGACAAGAGCATGGCGTCGACGTCTGCTTTGTCCGCCTACTTCGGCATCACGGAGCCAGCGATGTTTGGGGTCAACTTGTCGAATAAATATCCGTTTTATGCGGCGATTATCGGATCGGCGACAGCCGCCATATTTATTACGCTCAATGACGTACTGGCGCCTGCAATTGGGGTTGGCGGACTGCCGGCATTTATCTCAATTATGCCAAATTCCATGGCCAGCTTCTTTGTCGGCATGGTGATTGCCGTTGTTATCCCAGTCGTAATGACCTTTGTACTGTCACGTTCCAAACGTTTAAACAATAAGGCATAATACACGTTCTGTTTCATTATAGGCTGTCCCGAAAGTGTCGCAGGACATGAGGGATAGCCCCTTTTGTTAGAGGGATAGTGGTACAAGTGGGTGCATGTCAGTTGATCAACGCTTAATTGCGTTATAGGAATATAGACTTGAACCGTTATGACTTGAACATCACCAAATATAGATAAGGTCGGAACGTGAGGGAAACCTCATCGTCTTCGATAAATGGATAAGTATAGAGATAGGAGTGACCGGATATGGACTGCACGCAGAGCGAGAAACAACAATTGTCAACGGACCGTGTAACAGGTTCTGATCATAAGGAAGCGTGGGCGATGGATGAATGGCGCAAGTCGGTTGTGTATCAAATCTACCCTAAGAGTTTTAAGAGCAGCAACGGACAAGCGACGGGCGATTTAAACGGGGTGACAATGAAGCTTGACTACTTAAAGCAGCTTGGCGTGGATTATATCTGGCTTACGCCGATATACAAGTCGCCGCAGCGGGACAACGGATATGATGTCAGCGACTACTTCGCGATTGATGAGAGCTATGGCACGATGGCCGATTTTGAACGTTTGGTGGCAGAGGCGGAGCAGCGTGGTATTCGAATTATGCTTGATATTGTAGTGAATCACACTTCTACGGATCACCATTGGTTCCGTGAGGCGATTAAAGATCAGGCGGGGCCTTATCGCGAGTACTACATCTGGCAGGATGAGCCCAACCAATGGCAGTCCAAGTTCGGCGGCTCGGCATGGGCACATGACGAAGTCTCGGGTCAGCATTATTTGCATTTGTTTGATACCTCACAAGCCGACTTAAACTGGGAAAATAAAGAGCTTCGCCGTGATGTGTATGAGATGATGCGCTTTTGGGTGAAGAAGGGTGTGACGGGCTTCCGGCTGGACGTTATTAATCTTATCTCCAAAGATCAGGCATTTCCAGATGACATCGGCTCAGATGGAACGGTTGGAGATGGGCGCAAATATTATACAGATGGACCACGCGTGCACGAATATTTACAGGAAATGAACCGTGAGGTGTTTGCCGGCAAGGACCTATTAACGGTCGGAGAGATGTCCTCCACGTCGATAGATAGCTGCATCAAATACTCAAGCCCTGTGCGCGGTGAACTCTCTATGACGTTCAGCTTCCATCATTTAAAGGTGGATTACCCAAATGGAGAGAAGTGGTCGCAGGCAGAGTTTGACTTTGAGCAATTAAAGCAGATTATGTCCGAGTGGCAGGAAGGCATGTATGCAGGCGGAGGTTGGAACGCGCTGTTCTGGTGCAATCATGACCAGCCGCGCATCGTATCCCGCTTTGGGGACGATGGTGAATACCGAGAGCTGTCAGCCAAGATGCTGGCTACTTCACTGCACATGCTTCAGGGCACACCTTATATTTATCAAGGTGAAGAGATTGGGATGACCAATCCGAAGTTTGAATGTATTGAAGATTATCGTGACGTGGAGACGTTGAATATATTCGATCTGAAACGTAAAGAAGGGATGCCGCTTCATGAACTGATGGCCGCCATTCAGCAGAAGTCGCGTGACAACTCTCGTACCCCCATGCAATGGGACGATTCGGAGTATGCTGGTTTCTCTGATCACGAGCCGTGGATTCAAGCAGCGTCGAATTATAAAGATGTAAACGCAAAGAACGCGCTCTTACGGCCTGATTCTGTCTTTTATTACTATCAGAAGCTCATTCAGCTGCGTCACGAGATGCCTGTCATTACGATGGGGAGATACGAACGTTTGGACCAGAACGACAAGCAAGTATGGGCATATGCAAGAGTGATGGAGCACGAAGCGCTGATCGTGCTTAACAATTACTACGGCAAGTCGGTTTCTTTTACACTGGATGAAAAGGTGAAGGACTTGTATGTTGGTTGGGGCTGCGAAATGCTGCTGAGCAATTACGAACATGCGGATACAGCACCAGGAGAAGAGGCTTCATGCTTAGGACAAATAAATTTAAGACCTTATGAATCCGTTGTGTATTATCTTAAAAAATAACGGGGCAGATGATTCGGACGGCAGGAGTATGATACGATAGTTCCAACCAGAACGTTGGCAGGAACGAGGGATGACGTCGTGAGCAAGTACGAACATATTATGGATGAAATTATTCAACATATCGAGAATGGAAAGTGGAAAGATGGTGTCAAGATTCCATCGGAGACAGAATTGATGGAGAGCTACGCGGCGAGTCGCGGTACGGTGCGCAAAGCCGTGGATTTGCTTCAGGAGCGCGGCTACGTCCAGAAGATACACGGCAAAGGTGTGTATGTCACCCGCAAGAAAAATATCGAGCTTAGCTTTGGCGGAATTGTCAGCTTCAAGGAAGCGAATGAACGGTTAAAGCGCGGCTTTACGACTCATGTAAAAGAGATATTACATCTTAAGGCAGATCGGGAGACAGCCAAGCGGCTTGGCGTGAAGTCAAAGACAGATCTGCATTTGATCAAGCGAGTCAGACGGACGGAAAATGAGAATGTCATACTAGACATCAATTATTTTGTGACCGATATGATAAGCGGGCTGACCAAAGAGATTGCGGAAGACTCCATTTATGCATACATTGAACAGCAGCTTCGGTTGCAGATCAGCTATGCGCATCGTGTCATAGAGGTTCAGCCGTGTGGGGACGACGATCGCAGATATCTGGATTTGAATGGCACAGACTATGTTGTAGTCGTCAAAAATTTTACGTATTTATATGATGGCACACAGTTTGAATATACGGAATCACGACATCGTCTGGACAAGTTCTACTTTTCCGATGTGGCACGCAGAATGTAAGCTTTGGTTTCCCAGAAGAGCAGCCTAGATTCACTTCTTAAGGCATGAACTAATCGACCTTCCTAGCCCAATAGCATACTGCTGCATAAAAGGCTGCCCGCAATTTATTCATGAAGAATGAACTGCGGGCAGCCTTTATGAATTACAGATCGATCAGCTTACTTATAACTGTGATCCTGGTGGGCTCAGAAAGCATTATAGCTGACATACTCCCCAACGGGTTTGCGGTATCCACGTGGTCTGCGGCTGGAGGTATCTTCTTTACCAATTGTAATCAACATGACGGGCACATGGGTATCCGGCACACTCAGAATGGAACGCATGAGCTCAGGATCAAAGCCAATCATCGGGCAAGTATCCCAGCCTTTGTCCTTGGCAATGAGCATTAGCTGCATGGCTGACAGACTTGCATTACGAATAGCGTCTTCGCGTTGGAATGCTTCGCCTCTTTGCTCATAGAATTGCGTCGTGCTCTCTACGTTCATATCGTACTCTTGTTTCGTCCATATCCCAAGGTGCAGCATGCCTTCATAAATGCTGGCAGCCTGCTTGTGCGCTTGCGTGTCCCCGAGCACAAGTATAGCGGCCGAAGCCGTTTTGACTTTATATTGTTTGTTGGCAGCTTCATATATTTGATCCAGCTTCTCGCGGTCTGTAACAGCAATGTAACGTGTGTGCTGCAGATTAAAGGCAGAAGGTGCATACTTGGTTAATGAAAAGATGTCTTCAAAATCCTGCCTGTTAATTTCAACATCAGTCTTAAATTTATTCGCGGAACGACGATCTTTAACAATAGTTTCAAATGTATGCATGGGGTTGGCTCCTTAGTATGTATATTTTCGGTTACAATTAATAGATTAGTTCCAGTGTATCATATAAACTATATAAAAGTAAGTAGTTAAGATAAATTCACTAAGTTATCACATAGAATGGAAATTGATATTCATAATTAGGGGAATCCTTCCTTACGAATCTTGTATTATTAAATAGATTTAGGCTATAATCGGGAAGGTGTTTTAAATTACATATATTCTATCGAGAGGGGAATATTGGTGAAGACTAGCAAATGGAATATGTTGAAGCGTAGTGTGGCTAGTGGCTTAATTGCCTTGGTCGCTATGTTGGGTGTCGTCGTACCCGTACAAGCAAATGAGGCGTCTGCTTCTGTACCACAAATTAGCCCGTGGTCGATCAAAGTTTTAAATGAAGGGGAAAAGTATGGCATATTCCCACTAACGTGGTACTATGACGGCACTTTCCAGAAACCAATCACACAAGACAAGTTTCAATCTCTTATAACAGCGACATCTACCAAGCTGGATGCACTGGCACTAAAGAAAAAAAATACTTTTGCTGCACCTCATGTTACTGGCATGATTACTAGAGAAACGGTCATGACTTCCGTGTACAGTGTGTTGGCACAGTACGAATGGCCTGAAACATTGGAAATTGATAAATATGAGCCGATCGCTTATTTGCAGACGAAAGGCATTATTAACGGTACAGGTAAAGGGCTTGATCTGAATAAGCCAAGCACGGTCGAGCAGGCGGCTGTTATGGCCAGCCGACTTGTTGAATATGCTTATGATGCTGTCGGAGGCGGGTCAAAAGGACTGCTGTGGAAAGCAACAAAAGGAAATAATACAATGTATTTGCTAGGCTCGATTCACTTGGGTGACCCTGTTATGTATCCGATGCAAAAGAGTGTTAGAGATGCATTTAAACAGTCGGACTCCCTGTGGGTAGAGGTGGATCTGCAAGGCAATCCAGATGCAATGGCTGAATTCAGCCAATTGATGTTTTATACGGACGGCACAAAGCTGAGTGAGCATATCTCGAAGGAAACTTACGAGAAGCTGCAGAAGGCGCTCGACAAATTAAACGTGTCAAAAGATGCATTTGATTCTTTCAAGCCATGGGCGATCTCCAATAATCTCTCTATGTCCATGATGACAGGATCTTCTGACGAGATGGTGCAGGCGGCAGCACTAGGAATCGATATGTACTTTACTTCGTCAGCATTATTGACGGGCAAGCCGATTCATGAGCTTGAAGGATTGAAGCTGCAGGGCGATCTCTTTAACAACGTGCCGGCTGCTGTGCAAGAGAAAGAGTTAAATGATGCGTTGGATCAGATTCTAACCCCGACTGAGAAATCGAACGAAGTGTTAGAAGCGTTTAAGGGATGGCAGAAGCAATGGGCGAAAGCTGAACTTGAGCAATTTACGAAGTCTTTCACTAGCTCGGAAGATATGGTACAAAGCGAACAGGCTCAGCGATTATTCGGGGAACGCGATAAAAATATGGCGAAAAAGCTGATGGAACTGCTGGACAAGGAAGGCTCTTCCACTCATTTTGTAGTTGTCGGCGCAGGCCATTTTGTTATTAAGGATATGATTATTGATCAATTAAAGGCAAAAGGTTACGATGTTCAGTTCGTGAAATAACACCAGCAAGCAAGAGAGGCAGCTCTACGTTATCCATGATGACGAGGAGCTGCCTCTCTTTTTATGTTCATCCCATTTAGAAAGTTATAGGTTGTATAGGTTTAGGGAATAGTATTAAATTGGTAATAAGAGAAAAGGAGGCAAAACTTATGACAACGTGGTCATCAGAGCAGGCGAAAAGTGCAGTTTTATTTCTAAAGCAGGAAGCACGACCGTTAGAAAGAGTGCTGTATGAGTGGGAGTTTGAAGCGGGTTCGGTTGAGGCGGTTATCGAGCAGTTGGCTTTATTTCAAAATAAAGATCGCGGGTTCGGCAAAGCACTCGAACCGGATATTCGAATGAACAATTCATCGGTTATTGCAACCACTGTAGCGCTGCAAACGATGTCATATGTGAACTTGCCCGTAGAGCATCCACTAGCAGCTGATGCGATTACCTATTTGCTGGATGCTTACCAGACAGGCAAGCAAGGCTGGAACATCGTACCAGACGAGGTAGACGAGCATCCGCGCGCACCGTGGTGGGATTATCGCGATATCTACGACGGGTGGGGCAATCCGAACCTTGAGATTGTCGGTTACCTTTATGAATACCCTCACGTTGCGATGGAGTTCAGGGAGAAGATTACCGAGCATGCCGTACAATATTTGTTGGATCGTTCACCATTGAACGAATTCCATGAGCTGTTGTGTACATTGCGTATGGCTGCTCGATTGCCGCAGGAGGAACTGGAACACATTCGTCCACAGATCGAAACGATGGTCCAGCAATGTGTCGTTGTAGATCCTGAGGCCTGGAACGGATACTGCCTCACACCGCTGCAAGTTGCCGACAGCCCAGATTCTCCGTACTATGAACAATTCGCAGCTATACTTCCAACGAATCTGGAGTTTCTGATTCGGCAGCAGCAGCCGGATGGAGCTTGGCACCCAGCATGGTCATGGGGGCAATACGAATCGGAATGGCCGCAAGCGAAGCGGGAATGGCAGGGCGTTCTGACGCTTCAAGCGCTCCGCACCCTGCGGGCTTATGGACTATTGGCACTACAATAGAAGAACGTCCGACGATTGCATGGGTCGTCGGACGTTCTAGTTATGACTGTAGAGCTAGCCAACGATGTATCTCGGGCAGACCGTGCTAGTCTTGGCGCAGGTTGGCCTGATGCAGGTGAGCGAGCAGTTCCTTCATGTCAGCGAACAGCCGCTCGAGTACATCTGCTGACTGACCTGCATGGCTGTACAGCTCGCTTGGTATACAGCGGGCTTCCTCCTTGAGCGATTGGCCGCGCATCGTTAACGTAATGATCACTTTGCGTTCATCTGCCGGATCACGCTGTCGGTTCAACAAGCTCTGCGTTTCCATACGCTTGAGGAGTGGTGTCAGCGTGCCAGAGTCGAGATAGAGACGCTGTCCCAACTCTTTGACGGTTATTCCATTTTGCTCCCACAAGACAAGCAGGGTCAAATATTGCGGATAAGTTAGATCGAGCTTCTCCAGCAGGGGACGATATAACTTGGTCATTTCCCGTGAAGCGGAATAAATCATAAAGCACAGCTGGTTATCAAGTGCTAATTGTTCATCCGTAGCTGCCGTAAGCTTCTTCTGTGTAAACTCGCGCATGATGAGTACTCCTTACAGCAGCTTCTCGATATCCTTTGCCAGCTTCGAGGGATTAGTCTGTGGCGCATAACGATCTACAACTTCACCACTGCGGTTGATCAAGAACTTTGTAAAGTTCCACTTGATATCGGAACCGAGCAGACCTTTCTTTGCTTGTGTCATATGCGTAAACAAAGGAGAAGCTTGTTCCCCTTTTACATCCACCTTGCCATACATCGGGAAGTTAACCCCAAAATTCAGTTGACAGAACTCCATCGTTTCTTCCATATTATCGAATTCTTGATTGTTAAATTGATCGCAAGGGAAGCCTAAGACAACAAGACCTTGATCTTGATACTGCTCGTAGAGTGCTTGTAATTCGGTAAATTGTGGGGTAAATCCACACTTGCTGGCCGTGTTGACGATTAACAACACTTTTCCGTTGTAATCATTCATGGATTGCACTTCGCCATTTGGCTTATTGACTTGAATATCATAAATAGTAGACAAGATAACCCTCTCCTTTTGTTATAAAAATAGGAATGAATCCCTGATTGCGTTTATTATACATATAAATCGTTCATAATTCAATTGTGCACAATTTAATTATCCGTGCGAGGGGTTCTATTCGAATCCACCTCGGATAAGATAATATTTCAGCTCAATAGGGCGTAACTAATCCCATAAAGGAGCCAGATGTGCACGGGATAGATGACGTAGAACATATATTTACTCCAACGAGCCTGATACCCACGTTCTCCATTGTATAAAGCAAAGAGTATGGCTGCCCCGCACATCATCCACTGGTAGTTAACATACAGGAGATTATCCCATGTGAATACCTCAACCCAAGGCAATACAGTCAGGTCGAGTCCGATGTTGATCGTGAGGATAGTTAGAGTGTATGCAGCGATAAGCGAATGCTTCTGGTCACGGAAAGCATAGAAAATAAATACGCTTGCAACACCAAGTAAAGAGGCTTCCGTCATCAATCCTCCGATTGAAGACAATAGCACAAAGATACCTCCGAGTTCCGTTCGACCACTTGTTTTTGTCCATTCTAGTGCGGTGAGCTGAAGGAGAGCAAAGGCAAGTGATAAAAAAATATTGTTGAAGATTGGATACTCCGGATTCGGAAACAGGCTCATGAGAAGCTGACTTCCAATCGCCATCCCGACTGCAGCCGTTAACATTCTGCTGATGTAACGTTTACGGCTGCTTGTCTTATAGAATCCCTCGACAACAAGATAGAAGAAAATCGGTGCCACGATACGCCCAATCCAATTCATCCATACGGGCATTCCCGGTATGAATTGATGAATATGATCTACGATCATAAGCAGCAGTCCGATTATTTTTAAGTGGAAGCTGTTTAATCGCATTCGCTGAAGCTCCTTTGCTGCGGCTGCCGCGCTCCACACAAGTGTGACCTGCGCACGAGCCCGATAGCCGTTCGTCTAGTACTCATCATAAAACGAATGATGACTGCGCTACAAGCAGCGACGTATAAGGATAGACCATTAACTTCGTTTGCGACAACAGTATACAAATGCGGGCGGGAAGTTCCACAGGACAAGCCGGATACTGTCCATGTCAAATCGTTCTGTAAGCATAGCTTTCATTTGGAGGGAGTACTGGAACGTAATAAATAAGCCGTCAACGACAAGGGCCGCATCCACCTCGTCCAAAATTCGCTCGCGGAGCTCAGTTGTGAACATGGCAAATGGAAGACCGCTGATGACAGCATCTAGATGCTGCAAGCCTTCTCTTTGCATAATACGGGTAAGCTGAGTTGCATCTTCCTCGCATACGGCTTTGCTGTATTGCTGACATAAGGAAGTCCTCATATCTGTATCTTTTTCGAAAATGAGAGCCGCTTCCAGTTGGGGTTGTCTCATAATATGGCGAGTGATTACACCCGTCCCTGCGCCAAGTTCGGCCACCTTAGTCATGTTACTGCTAGTTAGGCAGGATGTCATCGCAGTTGCGAGTGCTTCCGAGCTAGGAATGAGACTGCCAATCTCATGAGGATGCCGTATAAATTTATAGAAAAAGGCGAGTGTGTCTCGCCACATGGGGCGTTTCTTCTGACCGCTGCCGCTCATCATTTTCAAACCGTTGCCCTCCAACTATAAGTGACCTGACTTGCTAGAGCTAGAATGGTGCATTAGCTTAGCTTGTCACGCCAACGAGCAACTCATTCGTTCTTTTGTACATAAGGTGGCGGTGAAAGGAGATGTGCTGGTCTGGAAAGGGATAGAGATGAAGGCAGACTGAAGATGGTGGCTCTATTTGTTATACTATCCTAAACTAGAAGCAGATATGGTTACAGCAATTTTCTCATTCGATTTGAAAGAGGTGCCTGTCATGGAATTGCAATTGCAAGGCAAGGTTGCTATCGTTCTGGCTTCCTCCAAGGGATTAGGATATGCGGCTGCTGAGGAGCTAGCCAGAGAAGGTGCATTGGTTACGCTAGTGGGCAGAAATGAAGCGGTATTGCATGAAGCAGAGGCCCGAATGCTGGCGCAAACGGGTAGCAAGCCTATTTTGATTCAGGGTGACATCACAAAAGCCGAGCATATTGAGCGTATCGTTGCTAGTACGATGGAGCAGCGTGGACGAATTGATATTTTGATCAATAACTGCGGCGGGCCGTCACCTGGCACGTTTGATCAACTCAGCGATGAGGCTTGGCAGCAAGGATTCGAGTTAACGCTGCTAAGTTATGTGCGTTCGATTCGAGCCGTTCTGCCATACATGCGCAAGCAGCAATTTGGACGGATCGTAAACATGACTTCGAGCACACATAAGCAGCCAATTGAATCCTTGATGCTGTCATCTACCTTCCGTGTAGGTGTGCTTGGATTAGCCAAGACGCTTGCGCCTGACTTGGCGCGGGATCAAATTCTGATCAACACAGTGGGGCCGGGCAGATACGCGACGGATCGTGTAATTCAACTGGATCGGCTGGCGGCAAATCATGAAGGTGTTGATCAATCATTTATTGAGGATCGGGAGAAAGCGTTAATCCCAATGGGACGTTATGGTCAACCAGAGGAAATGGGAAGATTGATTGCTTTTCTGGCTTCACCAACAAATAGTTATATGACGGGTCAAGCGTTCTTGGTAGATGGCGGAGCGGTACGTGCACTCTAAATTAGTGTTGAATCAGCATTTCCAGGCTTATCTGTATTTATTCTACCCAAGTAGTCATCAGGTGGGCGGTTCGCTCTACATGGTATAATGAGGGATACGGGCGTATTGGACGAATGCCTGTTTCTGGCCCTTGCTGTATGATGACAATGCCATCCAGATTAGATAGGGATAGGATGTGGGGCCGTGGACGTTCATGATAACAGCTGCGATAAGAATAATGCATTCACACGAATTAATGGATCGGAATTGTAATATAGGCAGCAAATACATCATGTGTGGGTAGTGGAAGGAGAACGTATGAAATCTTTAGTATTAGCAGAGAAGCCCTCGGTAGCACGCGAAATTGCAAGGGTACTCGGTTGCAGCACCAAGCATAAAAGTTATATCGAAGGTCCCGAGTACATTGTGACTTGGGCTCTTGGTCATCTGGTTGGTCTGGCTGAACCGGAGGATTATGATCGTAAATACCAGCAATGGAAGCTCGAAGATCTTCCGATGCTTCCTGAGCGAATGAAGCTGACCGTATTACGGGAATCGGCACATCAATATAAGGCTGTTCAACAGTTATGCAAGCGTGGAGACGTGAAGGAGTTAATCGTGGCTACTGATGCAGCCCGTGAAGGAGAACTGCTTGCGCGCTGGATCATGCAGATGGCGAAGTGGAACAAGCCGTTTAAGAGACTGTGGATCTCGTCCCAGACAGACAAAGCCATTCGCGAGGGATTCCGTAAATTAAAGCCGGGTACGGATTTTGATCGGCTGTATGAGTCTGCCCGCTGTAGAGCGGAAGCTGACTGGCTGATCGGACTAAATGTAACCCGGGCTCTTACCTGTAAGTTCGAGACACCATTGTCAGCTGGCCGTGTTCAGACCCCAACGCTTGGCATGCTGATGACACGCGAGCGTGAGATCGCGAACTTCAGCTCGCAGGAATACGATCTGCTTGTTGCGGATTGTGGTGGATTTGAAGCAATGTGGCGTGGAAGCAGCGGAGATGCCCGGATGTTTGACTTGGCAGAAGCGCAGCAGAAGCTTGCGCAATTATCAGGTAAGCAAGCGATTGTAAGGGAGATTAAGAAGACGAAGAAGCAGGAGCCGCATCCGCTTGCCTATGACTTGACTGAGCTGCAGCGTGATGCGAATCGCAAATATGGCTTCTCGGCGAAGCAAACCTCTAATGTGCTGCAGCGTCTGTATGAACAGCATAAAGTGGTCACCTATCCGCGCACAGACAGTCGATATCTCTCTTCCGATATGGTTGGAACGTTAAAGGATCGGCTTGAGGGGATGGCTGTCGGTCCATATGCTGCGTTAGCCAAGCAGTTAAAGCGGACGCAGCTTGTGGTTACTAAACGTATTGTGGATGACAGCAAAGTAACCGACCACCATGCGATTATTCCTACGGATGAGCCGCTCCGCTATTCACAGCTGACTAATGAAGAGCGCAAGCTGTATGATTTGATTGCCCGTCGATTCCTATCTTTGTTTATGTCACCTGTGGTGTATGAACAAGTGTCGTTGTCATTAGCTATTGGGAATGAGACTTTTACAGCCAAGGGACGTACGACGCTGGAGAGCGGCTGGCGCCAGGCATATGACAACGACTGGCAAGAAGAAGATGAGGATCAGGCTCATAAAGTGGAACAACGTGATCAAGAACGTCTGCCTCAGCTGCAGCAGAACGACAAGGTTCCCGTGAAACGTGTGTATGTGCAGCGTGATCGCACTAAGCCACCTGCCCGTTACACGGAGGCGACGCTATTAACACAGATGGAGAAGCATAGTTTGGGAACTCCCGCTACACGTGCGGACATTATCGAGAAGCTTATATCTAGTGATACGATTGAACGTGTTGGTAATCAGATGAAGCCGACAGGCAAAGGCAAGCAGTTGATTGAGCTGGTATCCTCGGAGCTGCGAACACCGGAATTGACGGCAAAGTGGGAACAGGAGCTTGAACGTATCGCCCGTGGTGATCGTCGATCGGGAGACTTTATGGCTCAAATTCGTCAGATGACCGAACAATTAGTTAGTGGCGTGAAGCAGAGTGAGGCAGAATATAAACCTCATAATTTAACGCACAGCCATTGTCCGGACTGTAATTCACGGCTCATGGAGCGCAAGACCAAACGAGGGAAAGTGCTCATTTGCTCTAACAAAGAGTGTGAATATAAGCGCTCAGCGGAGAAGCAGTTATCTAATCGACGGTGTCCAACCTGTCATAAGAAGATGGAAATTAAGCAAGGGAAGGCCGGCAAATTCTTTCAATGCTTGCCGTGTAATTTCGTGGAGAAATTGGATGCGAGCGGCGGAAAACTGCGTAAGCACGAGGAGCGTAAGCTTGTACAGCAATTCAGCAAACAGGAGTCGATTGGCTCTAACTTGGGCGACTTATTAAAGGCGGCTCTAGAAAAGCAACAATCGGAATAAGGATCAGGCGCTTGTTCTTAACGGAGGGAGGGACATCATGAATATTGTTATTCTAGATGGTTATACACTTAATCCCGGTGATCTGAGCTGGGAGAAGATTCGCTCAGCCGCGGCGGCAGGCGGATTGCCTCTTAATGAGGTTCGAATGGATGTATACGAGAGGACAGCTCTGGATCAAATTGTAGAACGAGCTAGTGAAGCGGATATCATTCTTACCAATAAGACAAGACTTGGTCGTACGGAATTTGCTCAATTGCCGAAGCTGCAATATATCGGTGTCTTGGCGACTGGCTATGATGTTGTGGATGTGCATGCTGCTGGGCAGCAAGGGATTGTAGTGACCAACGTGCCATCCTATGGTACAGATGCGGTTGCACAGTACGTGATGGCACTCCTGCTCTCCTGGTGCCATCGCATTGAACGGCATGACGATGCCGTTAAGCGTGGCCGCTGGTCGCGGCAGCCAGACTTCAGTTTCTGGCTCTCCCCGCAGGTGGAACTGGCGGGGAAGACATTTGGCATCATCGGCTTCGGTCGCATAGGGCAGCAAGTGTCCAGATTAGCGTATGCTTTTGGCATGCATGTGTTGGTTGCGACCAGACGCTCGCCAGATGTGATGCTGTTCCCGCATGTTGAGGCTGTATCCCAGGAGGAACTGCTCTATCGATCAGATTTCGTGTCGCTACACTGCCCATTAACTGCGGACACAAGGAAAATGGTAGACCGGCATTTCATTGCGCAGATGAAATCTTCCGCGGTATTGATTAATACGGCTCGTGGTGCACTTGTAAACGAAGCCGATCTGGCGCATGCGCTTCAGCAAGGGTTGTTAGCTGCTGCGTTGTTGGATGTATTGACAGAAGAACCACCTGCTGAAGGTCAGCTTTTGCTGCACCAGGAGAAAGCAGTCATCACTCCGCATATGGCATGGGCGGCACAGGATGCACGGCGCAGATTACTGCAGATTGCGGCTGACAATATTCAGGCCTACTTGGCTGGTAGTCCTATTAATACAGTTGGCTAGAAGTATTTGGCCGGGCATTCGGTTTTAAGAGGGGCTTGTCCGAAGCTTGCATGATTCAAAGTACAAAGCGGAACAGACTTCTATGAACATGTGATTGTTGTGAATACGTAGCACTTTCATTTCCTGGGATTTAATTGGATGTGGAGGTGCTTTTGTATGTTTTGGGGCATGAACGTGTAATTCAGATCATTTCCATTCACACTTTTGCTTGCATTACATACAACTAAAACAGCTTTTAAAATCGGGAGATCGACCACAGCATGCATCGGACGACATCTTCATTAGGCAGCGAATTTTCCTCATTTTCACAAAACGTTTACTTTTATTATCGCAACAAATGATTCGCAAATCTTGTATAACTTTGTATGTACCATTTTGTTTCGACAGCAAGAAGTCAGAACTAGGACTTCATTCCTGAGTAACAACCAAACCCTGCTCATATTTGACGCAAATTTATTTGGTGTGGAAATGATATCCTTGCATTTACAGTCATAAGCATATTTAGCTCTCCATTTAGTAACAACATTGTATCTCTTTTATTGTCGAATCTAGTGCTCTTGTAATGAATCTGTCATTACCATCTGGTAGAATTGCTATATAGTATATTGTCGAAAGCTATTTTTTAGTCGAAACAAAGTTTATAAAGGAAGTGAGCTGCAACATGGGAGGACGTAACGTCGTGTCGGTAGGCCGCCGACGTCAGCGAAGAAACAAGAAGTTAATAGGGCGCACCATTTTATTGTTTTTGATCATAGCGATAGGAGTCGGCATTTATTCGCTAGGTCAAAGTCTGTGGGGAACGACGGCTAACGCAGCTTCAGAGCAGAAGTCGACGGTTGTGACAGAGGTTGCGGTCATTGCAACGGCTGCAAAGGAGAAGCAATCACCTACTTTATATAATGGCTTGAAGCGTAAGGTTGCTTATTTGACATTTGATGATGGGCCGAACAGCCACACAGATGAGATTCTGGATGTGCTGAAGCAGAATAATATTAAGGCTACTTTCTTTATGCTCGGCGATAACATGCGAGAGAATCCGGATCAGGTTAAGCGTATGTATGAAGAAGGACACTATCCGGGACTGCATAGTATGACGCATAATTTTGCGAAGTTGTACAAGAGCGGCAGCAGCAAGAACTTTATCGATGAATTTACAGAAGCACAGGGCATTGTGAAGGAAATAACCGGCTTTAAGCCGATATTGATTCGTGCTCCTTATGGCAGTGCGCCACAGATAAAGGAAGATTTCCGTACTGATATTGCTAATGCTGGATTTAAGATGTGGGACTGGACGCTGGATACGTTGGACTGGAAATATGCGAACAATCCATCTGCAATTCTGGCGCAAGTGAAGGCGACATTGACGGAAGATACAGAAGTGATATTAATGCATGATCGGAAGCAGACGCTGAACCAATTGCAGCAAGTCATCGATTATATTCGTTCTGAAGGCTATGAATTTGAAGTGTACAACCCGAATGCTCATTTTGTATGCAATTTCCATAAAGATGAGCGTCTTTGATTGGGATAGGAGGGAACAAGTTTGACAGCTATGAAGAAGTTGGTCGGTACGACGGCTATGATGGTATCACTTATCGTTGCACTTGCAGGCTGCGGTACGGCACCGACACAACAGTTGTTCGATTCATTTGAGAAGGCATCGGCATTGGAAACGACAGTTCCTGCTTCATTTGAGCAATTAAAGCTGCTTGAAGCGAAGGATCAGAATCAATATGGTAATATTTTGACGAATGGTGCAGAGAACAACGTTAACGTGAAGACGCTTATTGATAATACGTCCAAGGCATTAGATGATCGTCAGAAAGCACTTGATGACGCAAAGCTGCAGTTGGATGAAGGTTACAAGGTGGCTTCGGGTTTTACGAAGTCGGCAGATAAGCTTAAGGATGACCAGTTGAAGAAGCAGGCGGACGAAGTAATCACGGCATATACGAAGCGGTATGATACATTCCAAACGCTTCATAAGCAGTATACGGATTTGATTGCAGCGGAGAAATCTGTGTATGAGGCGCTAAAGACATCGGATACAAACATCAAGTCTATTCAGGAATCGGTTGCAGCTCGCAACCAAGTGTTTCAGCAGGTAGAACAACTGAAGCAGCAATTTAACGATTTTACTAAGCAATTTAATGAGAAGAAGCAGAAGTTTTATACAGAAGCGGGTATTCAACCTACAGAAGTCATCTCTTCAGGAACAACGGAAGAGAAGGTGAATGAAGGGTGAATACCCTTCTTTTTTTATTGGAAGTTTGTGTAATTGGAAGGAGAGGCGTCCGATAAGCAAAAAAGAAATAATAATTATGCCGTTTAGGTCCTAAAACACTTGATTATATGCTTCTTTCCCTTGATAATACTTTTAATCCCTACTTTAACGTATTACTGTCACATACACCTCGCGATACACTTCTGAGACTTATCTTCAAGATACACACACCATGTTGCTTTATGTTGTTAGTTTATAGTTACTCATTTCCTACAAAACGAAAGTTTCACCGTTTTAACTATCACATTGCAAAGATGAGGAATGTGCAATGAACAACATTAAAGTACTGCTGTTAGAGGATGATCCGGCATGGGGAAGTGTACTACTCGCTCAATTGGACAAGGAAGTAGATATTCAGCTTATATCTGTGTGCTCATCCAGGGAAGCTGCGCTAGCGCTATACGCGCAAGAGCATGTTGATGTGATCTTAATGGACATGCAGTTAGATCCTAACAAGCTGGATAGTATGGATACAATTTTAGATCTTTATTACTATGACCGCAACGCTAAAATTATCGTATTATCAGGCTGCATCGAACCGGAACTTGTAGCCGAAGTATTCATCAATGGTGCTTACAATTATATCCTCAAGGACAACTATCTCGACATTCCACTAGCCATCCGTGAAGCTCATGGGAATCATTCAAGCATTCACGCATCGGCCTCGAACATTTTGCGGGAGCAGATGAGAAGGACTTACCGTGAAATCCTGATTAACAAGCTCAGTTTAGATGATAAAGATTTGCTGCAGTACTTTGATAGAGGACTAAACTTTTCAGAGATTGCAGACAAAAAAGTAATGGAGCTTCAGTCGGTTCGCAACAAGTTTCAACGAATCGCAAAGAAGTTAGGCTGGCGAACAAATAATTCCAAGAAACTGGTAGATAAGGCCAAGAAAATGGGGCTTTTCTAACCAAACGATGAATTGAAGATGGGGACGGAACGTAATTCATGAGATATCGAATTCACTGGCAGATCGTATTGCAGATTACAATCTCGCTGGTTGTGGCGTTTATTCTATTATTTTTATTTGTCTACCAGGTGGCAAGAACCACATATCTAGATTATGCGGTATCCAGCAAAAACAGCCAAGTAAGTTCCTTGGCAAGTAAGGTAGACAAGATTATTACTAAGAACATTACTATTGTGGAGCACTATGCAAGAAGCATAGAGTACTTGTATGATACCCCCGATCATCGTCAACGAATTGCAAATGTGACTCATAATTTAATGGAGGAGGAGAGTAACCACATTCAGGGTTATTGGTTCACCTACGACTCCTCCTATCGAGATCAAGGCCAAGGGGATATTAGATATACTAGAACTAGAAACAACACTATCGTACAAAATAACTCCAAAGACCTCATGAATCCCAACGATGCAGATACTTCTCAACCTGAGAATAAGGATCATCCAGATTATGATTTTTACTTCGGCGCCAAGCGAACCGGCAACACCTACATCACTTCACCCTATATTGATCCTTATATGTACACTCCTATGATTTCAGTCAGCAGTCCTGTATATGATAATCAGCAGCAATTGATGGGAGTTGCGGGAATGAATCTGATGCTGGATGAAGTGTATCAACTCGGTGCACAGTTAACAGAGCAGCAGCAAGGCTACACGTTGATTACACGGAAAGACGGCGGGGTGATTTATCATCGAGATGCCAAACTGACGATGAATTTAAATGTATATCAGAACTATGATGCTGACTTTGTTACGTTATACAAAGACATCATAGCTAATCAACTTAAACATAATCTAACACCGGTAAATAGAAACGGTATGTACTTTTTCTCTGCTCATATTCCTGCTGCTGATTGGTCGTTAATTGTTGCAGTTCCAGAACGGTTGATTGAGCGTAAACTTATTTATATTTTACTTGGATGTATTGCCACTGTGTTGTGTCTAATTGTGCTGTGCTACAAAATTGTTAGAACATGGGTCAGTAGATCGGTATCAAATCCATTATCTCAAATATTAGACGGCGTAGAAGCCGTATCCCAAGGGGACCTCACGCGGCGTATAACAGTGCAAGCCTCCAATGAAATCGGTCAACTGGCAATGCGTCTGAACGTTATGATCGAGAATTTGCGGACGAATCATCGTATGGAGGAGGAACTGAAGCGAGTAAGCTCCTTTCAGCTTATTGGACAGATGGCCTCCACGATGGGGAATGAAGTCCGGCACCCCTTGCACTCTATCCGACTTTTTCTTCATTTTTTAAGCTTGAAGCCGCAATATGCGGAGGATGCGCGTTATTTTCATATGATGATGGAAGAAGCCGAGCGCATGGATTCGATTTTGACCGAGTATTTGCTGCTTACGCAGGAGAAAGTGCCGGAGCTAAAGCGACAAAGCCTAAACTCGATTCTCTATCAGATGTATCCTTTGCTGCAGGCATTAGCTGCTGAATATGGCCAGATTGTACTTCTAGAGCTGCAGTCAGTGCCTGATCTTCAGTTGGATGTGGCGGAAATTAGAAAATTAATTCATCATTTGGTACGCAACAGCATCGAGGCGATGGACGAAGGGGGAACTGTTTTCATTCGTACGATGAAGACAGCTGACGGTGTGAACTTAATAATTGAGGATCAGGGAAGAGGGATCGAAGGCCACATTCTAGAACAGCTAGGCACTCCTTTCTTAACTACCAAGGAAAATGGCGCGGGACTGGGCCTTCCTATTTGCTTAAGTATCGTGAATCGACATGGAGCTAACTTGGAGGTGCAGTCGGGCAATCAGCATACGCGATTTAATGTGCGATTCCCGCTGCCTGATGGGTGCACGTGCTAAATGAACTGCATCATACTCAATAATTTGAGTATTTTTTTTTAATAGAGCAGCAATTAAGTTGATAATAATCAAGGATTCGCCAAAATGTGATAGAAGGAGTTGACCTATGAAAGCGTTAGAGAAGTCTCTCATTTTACTGGAAAGCTATGAGTCAACATTGAGTGACAGGGAGACCATTACCGCCATCAATACAGTAAAAAGATTGTTTGACTCCTTGTTTGCAGAGGCCTTGCAAGTAACGCTAGTCCCTTCACCGCTGTTTGTCCCTTCTTATACTGGCATTAATGATCAATTGAATGGAACGGAACAACCTGTTGCATTTACAGCACCGGATGTAGGAGACCAGCCGCTTGAACTTCTGCATTCTTTGGCGAAATGGAAACGTATGGCTTTGCAGCGATTAGGTTTTGCGCCGGGTGAAGGTTTATACACGGACATGAACGCGATTAGACGAGACGAGGTCGTGGATAGTTTGCATTCCATCTATGTCGACCAATGGGATTGGGAGAAAGTCATTACCGTGAAGGAGCGTAATCTCGACTTTCTTCAGGATACGGTTCGGCGTATTTACAATGTGCTGCAGACGATCGGCAAGGCGATAGCAGACGAATTTCCACAGCTGCATCTTGAGCTGCCAAAGGACATTTATTTTGTGACGACGCAGGAACTGGAGGATATGTATCCTGATTTTACTCCTAAACAACGTGAGGACGCCTATGCGAAAGAAAAGGGCGCTATCTTCGTAATGCAGATTGGAGGCATATTGAAGTCAGGCCTTAAGCATGACGGAAGGTCACCCGATTACGATGATTGGTCGCTTAACGGCGATATTATACTGTGGAATCCCCTCTTGGAGATCGCATTTGAAGTGTCTTCGATGGGAATTAGAGTGGATGCAGCTACCTTGAAGGCTCAATTGCTTGCAGCGGGATGTCCGGAACGTGCTGAACTTGCTTTTCACCGTGCACTGCTTGAAGGCCAGCTCCCCTATACAATCGGTGGTGGTATCGGCAAATCCCGCTTATGTATGTTTCTGTTGAATAAGGCCCATATCGGGGAGGTACAAGTATCGGTGTGGCCGCAGCATGTGATCGAGTCATGTGAGCAAGCTAATATTCATCTGCTGCCTGTATAGATCAAGCTGTACGGCAGAAGCAGCAGAGGACTTCGTATATGCGATGCGATAGGAGTATGAGCATCCTGTGTCTATCCTAGAGCAGGATGTTTTTTATTGCATCATGATAGGGAGTTGTATCTGTCATCTGCCAAAAACAGCCCCCTTCTCAGAAGGGAGCTGCAGGAATAAGCTATGCAGTTGGGAGCAGCTTGTCAGGGCAATAGACGATCAGCCCCACGTTTTTGCGACAATCTCGGCTATGATCATAAATACAACATAGGAGATAATGGCAGAAATAATATAGCTGATGCCACTCTTTACTCTTTGTTGAAATAAACGTACGACGCCTAAGCTTATTAAAGGACAAACGATGAGCAAGAAAAATAGCACCGTGACAAACAACTGTGGGCTAATGTCGCTAATATTGACGTAGGTCATACTTTCCACCTCTTGTATCGCAATCCAGAATGCAGGCGTATCGCCGCCTTTGTGGTGTGATGTAGATCACACCTGCGTATACACATTATTATAAACTTACAGCCAATCCTAGTGCTGCTTTTTTTTCGTCAATTTTGCGTCAATTTTTTGGATTAATAGTGACAATTCTGGAAGTGTGGAAGGAAGACACCGCTTTTTATTCAAACAAAATCAATTACATTTTCAATCAACAGCTAGTATGATAATGCTATAATATAGGTTATGTCATAAATCAATTAGAGTCGTTGTCTGAGGAGGAGAAATCATGCGTTATATGGTAGGCATGGATTTGGGCGGGACGAATATTGTATGTGGATTGGTGAACGAGCATTATGAGTTGGTTGAAAAAATAAAAGCACCTACAGAGGCTGCGCTTGGCAGTGAGCATGTTCTGACCAAGATGGCTAATATGATTGGGGAGCTGCTCGCGAAGGCGGGGGTAGATCGCCAAGATCTTATTGCGGTTGGCGCGGGTTGTCCGGGATTTATAGATCCGGTGCGTGGTGTAAGCGTATTCGCTTCTAACCTAAAGTGGAACAACGTTGAGGTGTCACGGATATTAGGAGATAAAGTTGGCGTTCCCGTATTTATCGATAATGACGTTCGTATGTATATATTTGGTGAGGCGATGAGTGGCGCAGGACGCGGTGCAAACGTAGTGCACGGCGTCACAATCGGTACAGGGCTTGCTTGTGCGACAGTGGTTAACGAGGAGCTTTATTACGGCGGCGACTTTATGGCAGGCGAGCTTGGTCATGTGGTCATTGATGGGGAAAAGACGCCATGTGGCTGTGGCTTGGTAGGCTGTCTAGAGACAGTTGTCTCAGCAACAGGGATCGTGCGACAAGCTCGTGAAGCGCTGGAAGCAGGCAAAGAAAGCTTGCTGCGTGCTGCATATGAGCAGGGAACGCTGTCAGCTGCTGACGTGTCAGCAGCGTATGATGAAGGGGATTTGCTCGCACAAGAAATAATGGAGCACACGGGGAAAGTGCTAGGCAGAGGGTTGGCCTATTCGATCACATTGTACAGTCCCGACGTAGTCGTCATTGGTGGCGGCGCATCGCTAGCTGGAGAACGTTTGCTTGCTTCTGTTCGTGAGACTTTAAAATCTTCGGTGTATCATGGCTATCTTGAGCGATTGACGATTCGTCAAGGGGAGCTTATAGATGATGGCGGCGTGATTGGCAGTGCGGCATTTGCGAAAAGTCGGGTAGAAAAATGGTCTGATGTGCCTTATGGGGACGCAACTCACGTCTAATCTCACGTCTAATCAAACATAAAGATGAAGGAGGGCCATTCATGTCCAGTCCTATACCTGAACAAAGCACTGATACAAATGGATCTGGCTATATAACGGAACGATTGTTAGCAGAGCGGATCGTGGCCATTTTTCGTGGTTATACCGGCGATCAGGCGGATGAAGCTGCTTCAGCATTAATAAGAGGCGGCATCCGACTATTGGAGGTGACGATGAATACGGAAGGCGCTCCAGCCATCATATACAGATGGAGGCAGCTTTATGAGGATAGAGCTTTTATAGGAGCCGGAACTGTGCTGGATGTAGAGATGGCGCGTGAAGCAATCTCAAGTGGTGCACAGTTTTTAATCTCACCTAACTTGGATGAAGCGGTGATCGAATATGCTTCAGCACGCGGGATAGATGTATGGCCGGGTGTGTTTACACCTACCGAGATGGTTCGTGCATGGAAGGCGGGTGCTAAGGCGCTGAAGCTATTTCCACTTGGTGCTCTCGGGCCTGAGTATATCCGTGAGGTGAGAGGCCCGCTTGCACATATTCCGATTCTGGCAACAGGAGGAATTGATCTTGGGAACGCAGCCTCTTATTGGGCAGCGGGAGCATCTGCGTTTGGCCTCGGTTCGAAGCTGGCGCGCGCCGATTATATTCACAATCGTCAGTTCGATAAGTTGGAGGATCACGCCAGGCATTGGGTACAGACGGTGCAGTCGTTTTAAGACGGTATGGCGATGGGATGCAGCAGTATTGCTTTCCTAAATAAGGGCTGCATAAAAGATAAAGTCACAGTGTAAAGTTGCATCAGAAATATTATGTTACATTAAATTCCATGTTACAATAGATGTGATATGTATGTGGGAATACAGTTTATCCCAGGTATAGTGACAGAGAGTAAGTACAGAGACAACTGCAAGGCTGCTGAATCGGATGAGATAGAGGAGGCGTAGACATGAGCATAATCATTATCGTCATTACTGTGGCAGCAATATTGCTTCTAGCATGCTGGAGCGTGATATGGTGGCTTGCTGCCAAGAGTCAGTCTCCTCGCAGAGCTCCGATTCACCGCAAGCCGGAGCAGCGCTACGATACTGTAACGTTTGAGGGGAATGCACAGTTAACTGGCTGGCTGGTCTGGCCAGACGAAATCAAGCATTCGTCGAGTGACAAGCAAGAGCGATATCCTGCAATTGTGATCTCGCATGGATGGGGGTCTAACAGAGCCCGCGTGCTTCGATACGCAGATCGATTGTCAGATGCGGGATATGTCCTGCTGCTGTACGATGTGACCAGCCATGGGGAAAGCGAAGCAGTCAGAGCGCCTTCCGCCCTGCTGTTTCGCGACGATATAAAGGCTGCGGTTCAATATTTGCGGAATCGCCCCGAGATTGATCCAGCACGAATCGGTGTTCTGGGGCATTCATTGGGCGGTTTCGGCACACTTCTGGCACTTGATGAGGGACTGGAGGTGGCAGCAATCGTCACGGATTCGATGCCGTCCAAGCCTTTTACAATGGTGGCTGCCGAGTTGAGAAGGCGCAAGCTGCCATTATTCCCGCTCGCATGGATGATTCCACGAATATGGCTTTGGCGAGCACGTATTCCATGGGCAGATTATGACGGCTTGGATCTGGCATCTACACTTTGCAATAATGCACATAAGGGCGATGCTCAAGTTCCGGTGCTGATGGTGCATTCCAATGGTGATACGTTTATTCCGGCAACGGAACTGACAGGGACAATTCAACGTTTGCCGTACCAGCAGCCGCATGTTCTGGTAGATACACCAGGACACAGCTGTTCCGAGCAAGATGAGCGGTTCTGGGACGCGGTGCTGCCGTTTTATGATACGTATGTTAAAGACAGACCGGCAGCGGTATAGACATACGAGTGAATGGATGCTGTTGTTTGCTTGTAAATATATAGTATAATATGCATATCTTTTGTTACGAAGGGACTGAACGATGCGCAGATGGATATCAATATTTTTAACCAAACATTTTGATAATAATGGAGGTAAAAGTGTTGATTACAGAGTTGTATACAGACAGATTATGTCTGAGACAAATGCAGGCAGCAGACTCGTCCAGCTTGTTGACCATCTGGTCTGATCCGGATGTGACCCGATTTATGAATATTAGTCCTTTTACGAGTGAAGAACAGGTAGTCGCGATGATTACATATTTAGATGAACTTGCCCAGACTAACCAAGCTATTCGGTATACGATGGTTGATCTGGAATCTCGTGAAGTGATTGGCTCCTGTGGCTATAACGAGCTGGACTTCGAACACGGCAAGGTCGAGATAGGATATGATATTGCCAAGCCATGCTGGGGCAGAGGTTATGCTGTCGAAGCGGTCAGCTGCCTGGTCGAGCATGCATTTAGAGAATTGAATTTGCATCGGATTGAAGCAAGAGTAGAACCGGCCAATCTTAATTCCATTAAAGTGCTGCAAAAGCTCCACTTTACGTATGAAGGCACACTTAGACAGTGTGAACGTTCTAAAGGTTCATTTAATGACCTTCAGATGTACTCGCGGTTGTCTACTGATGTGTAGTTTACTGGGACATTTTGCTCCCCGTGAATAAAGTTAGCTTATATGCTGTCCAGCACTGTTGGCAGGATGATTTATAGAGAAGCCATCACCTCATGTTCATCGTGAGGTGATGGCTTTTTTTATGGGCAGGGGTTGTAATGTTGAGCTTGTGCAAAGCCAGATGATCAAAATACTGCCATTTCAAAAGTATTTTCAGTCAATTCACGTCTGCATTCGCCAAATAGTTGGGGTTCCAACCTGCTCAAATATGCCATTGTGAAGAGAATGAGAAGCGGCATAGGTTGCGTCTTGACAGTCAATGTCGAGTGGGAGCGAACAACAGCGAATGGCAATAGTAACAACATTCCCATAACTAGACAGTGTTCTCACAAGGGCTATGATACCATTCTTATCACCGCATCCGTAAAGGGCTTGCCAGTACCGGAGGTGATCGTATTGAATGGGAAAGTGTGTCGGCATCACGTTGGTCAAGCCCCTGATCATGTGGGCATGCAGCTTAGACGAGTTCGTCCGAAACGATTATGGAGCAAAGTGATACGAGGCCTGCTGGTTACGCTTTTGCTGCTTCTGTTTGTCTTTCAGACCATATCATGGTCTACAGCGCAAGCGGAATCTGCCAAGATGAGCTTTAGTGAATCGACTTCAATGAGACAGTGGATTACAGAACAGTTGGCTGAGCGTGAAGGCTTGTTTGCATTTAACTATAGTGGAGATACAGGGAAGCTGACCGCAAATTTGTCTGAGGCCATAAATGTCGCTCTTCACTCAGATCCCTTTATTCGTTATAATGTCAGCCGTTATTCTTTTCATTGGAAAGGTTCAGAGCAGTCGGCATTGGTTACAGTGACCGTTGAATACCGTGAAACGTATGCAGAGTCTTTATATGTCCGCCAAGAGGCAAAACGAATCGTTAAGGAACTGCTGCCCGTGAAAGTGTCCGACTATGAGGCAGTGAAGAGGCTCCACGATTATGTCGTACTTCATGTTGCTTATGATGAAAGCTTGAAAAAGTTTACCGCTTACGAGGCGTTAGTAGATAAGAAGACCGTATGTCAAGGTTATGCTTTGTTGATGCAAGCCTTGCTGGAAGAAGCGGACATACCAAGCATTGTGCTGGAAGGTCAGGCTGGAGATACGCTGCACGCTTGGAATGTCGTGCAGGTGGAGGGGCTATGGTATCATCTCGATACGACGTGGGATGATCCGGTGCCAGATCAGAAGGATGGAATTCGGTACACTTATTTCTTACTGTCAGATGAAGAAATGAGGATTGATCATAGTTGGGATTTATTAAAAGCACCCCGTGCCGACAAAGCTTTTTCTATAAAATAAGTGCATTATGACAGGTCGGCAGGAACGTGTCGAGTGAGATTGTACGGAATAAGCAGGTATTAGAATAGAACATAACGCAGAAGTCCCTCTAGTTCGAAATGTCATGTCTATCGAACTAGAGGGACTTCTTTATTGTGCGACTTAGAGATGCAGATTGTTATGTTATTCCCTGTGCTAACTATTCTTGTTTAAGGTAACGCTTATCTTTCAAGAACAGTTTCCAAAACAGTATAAATACAGGGATAAGCAGTATTGTACTAACGGTATAACCGATCAGGAGTGAGCGGAACATGGCCGGATTAGTGATGCCGGACTCCAATGTGACATACGGATATAGAATGTATGGCAGATGTGCTCTACCATATGCGAAGCTGGCTATTGCATACTGTATAGCAACACAGATTACCGTAATACGGGTGCGTCCAATAGAGCCGTCTGCTCGCTTCACGAACAAGAAGAAATAGCCAACAGCAAAAGCAGCTATGGACAGCAGGAACCATAGCATCTCATGCTTCAGGTTCTCGACGAGCCAAGATGCTTCAGCTGGCATGGACCAGGTGACCAGCAAGGCCGTCAACAGATTAAGCGGCCCGAAAATGACAGCTAGACGACGATAGACACGGTATGTGGATGCATCGTGCGCCTCCTGTGCATAATCCGCCAGAAACAAAGCGGAAAAGAACAGTTCAGTTGCATAACCGAAGGCGAGATGTGCATACAACGTAGGGCTTTTCAACAGAGCGCCGTAGTCCAAGGCTAAGGCACCATCCGGCAGTTCCTCTACAAAGCCGCCAAGTGTAACGGCTAGTACACCGACAAGCAGGCCGGGGATGAGCAGCCCGGTTATACCCGATATAATTCGGAGCGTACGGCCGTATTTGGATACTGAGTATGCATATACCATAAAGGCGCTTCGTATGGTCAGCAATATAAGCACAAGGCAGACGGGGACGAGCAGCAAGGAAGCCAGTGAATAGGTAGCTCCGGGGAAAAAGCCAACCAGAGCTACCACAAACAAGACAAGAAATGTATTTGTTACTTTCCAGGATGGTGACAGGAAGTTGTTGGCGACTACAGCAGCTCGCGCATCCTTATCGTTAGTGTCGCGACCGAACAGCATGGACCAGAAGCCTGCTCCAAAATCGACTGATCCAAGCAGTGAGTAAATAAACAAAAACACCCACAGAATGGTAATGGCAATCGTAGCATCTGTCATAAGGAGGCCTCCTTGTGCTCACGCAATTCAGACGACACTGGATGACGCTTGAAATAGAATCGCATGACAAGTGAAGTCAGGATAAGCAGCAGCACATAGACAGACACAAACAGCAGAAAGAGAGTGCCCATGCTGTCACTTTTCAGAGCAGCTTCCGATGTGCGTTGTACATGGTAAATGGTCCATGGTTGTCTAGCTGAGCAGCTGAAAATCCAGCCAATCTCAATGCCAAGCAGCGATAGGGGGCCTGTCAGTGAAAAGACGTATACGACCCAGCGCGGAAATTGCCGTTCAGACTTGCGGTAGATGAAACGCCAAAATACCGTAAACAGGGCGAGTGCTAACAGGCCAAATCCGATTCCTACCATTAAGTTAAATAACGTATGGACGAAAAGTGGCGGCCAGTCTTCACGCGGGACTTCGTTTAATCCCTTTACTTCGGTATCAAAGGAGTTTCCTGCCAAAAAGCTGAGAAAACCAGGAATTTCGATGCCGTACTTCACGGTCTGCGTGTCTGCATCCACAATGCCGCCGATCAGCAGCGGCGCATGCCTTGTCGTCTCGAACAGCGCCTCGGCTGCGGCCAGCTTCTCAGGGTTGTTGCGGTGCAAGGCTTGGGCTGTCTCATGGCCGTTAATGGCCGTCAAAAGTGACATGATCAAACCAACGACGATACCAAGCATCAGGCCTTTACGATGATAGGCAATAACTCGCGCTTCCTGATTGCGCTTCAGCAAATAATAAGCTGCACTGGTCACGATAAAAAAGGCACCTGTCATATAGCTGGTTGTAAGCACATGCAGCGCGGAGGTGAAAAAGCTAGGATTAAAGAAAGCTGCCCACGGATCAACATCTGTAATCTGACCGTTAATAATCTTAAATCCTGTAGGTGTATTCATCCAGGCCTGCGCGTCCGTGATCAGGACGGCTGACGCGCTGGCCCCGACCATGACAAAGAAGACACTCAGCAACCGCAAGCCGTTGGACAGTCTGTCCGCTGCGTAGATGTAAATGGCCATAAACAATGCTTCAAAGAAAAAGGCCCACATCTCGATTTGGAAGGGCAGCGCAATGACCTGCCCTACAATTTCCATGAATCCGGGCCAAAGCAGTGCTAGCATGACACCAACAATTGTGCCCGATGGAATCGCAACACCAAGCAGTATGCCAAGCGCCTTTGTCCAACGGCGGGCAAGAATCGCGTAATCTCGGTCTTTACGCCTCCAGTACATGATCTCCGCGCACACAATCATAAGGGGCAATCCTACGCCAAGCGTGGCAAATATAATATGAAAGGCCATTGAAGTGCCAAACAAGGCACGGGCCATCGTTACTGCATCCACGTCTACATCAACCATCCTTCCGCCATTTTCCAATTTACGGTCTTAGTGTGTGGATGTAATACTCTTTTTATGCAACAGTTTCCATCTAGTTTATAGTGCTGCTAACTGTGCAACTGGTGTGGGTTGTGGTCTATGTGCAAATAGCATGATAGTTGCACAAAAAAAGCCCGCCGCAACCTTAAAGTAAGGGTCGAGACGAGCTTGATAACATTTGTATAAATTAGAATTGTTACATGTTTAATCCAATTGGCATTGCTCCAATGGAATGATTTTAGTCTTATGTTTTAACTTGTAGCCCAGCCATACCAGCAGGAACAGCGGTAAACCGATGTAAGGCATAAGCAGGTCAAGCCAGTGATAGTCACCACTTGTCACAATAGGCAGTGATTGGCCGATGATGACGACAATACACAAGGCAAAGGCGAATAGAGGCCCAAATGGGAACCAACGCGCCGTATAGGCCAAGTCGGCAAGACTTCTGCCTTTTTTTACGTAGGCGCGACGGAATCGATAGTGGCTGATGGCGATGCCTAGCCATGCAATAAATCCACACATTCCGGATGCGTTCAAGAGCCAGAAATAGACGACGCCATCACCAAAGAAAGAAGCCAGAAATGCAATCATACCAACTGCACTTGTCATGAGAATAGCGTTTACTGGAATGCCACGCTTGCTCAATTTGCCCAAGAAACGAGGCGCTTTCCCTTCCTTGGCAAGTACCCATAAAATACGTGCAGAAGCGTACATGCCGGAGTTGCCGGCAGACAGTACCGAAGTCAGAATAACAGCATTCATCACAGAAGCGGCAAAAATAATGCCCGCTTTTTCAAACACTAACGTAAATGGACTTACACTAATATCGGTAAGATCACCCTTAAGCAAGTTCGGACTTGTGTAGGGGATCAGCATGGCAATTACAAAGATAGCTAAAATATAAAACAATAGGATACGCCAGAAAATTTGGCGAATGGCACGTGGAACACTTTCTCGTGGGTTATCACTTTCACCAGCTGCTACCCCTACGAGTTCAGTTCCCTGGAATGAGTAACCTGCCGCCATAAAGACCCCGAGCAGTGCAAAAAATCCGCCATGAAACGGCGCGTCGCCTATCGTAAAGTTGTCGAACCCGATAAAACCAACTTTTTCGCCGCCAAGAATACCAAAGATCATGAGAATACCGACGCCGAGAAAAATAATAACGGTTGTAATCTTGATAATGGCAAACCAGTATTCCGATTCTCCATAGCCTTTAACAGACAGGAGATTCAAGAACATGATAATTCCAAGAAACAGTACGCTCCAAAAAAAGGAGTTGCTGGAAGGGAACCAATATTTAATGATCAGGGTTGCTGCTACTAATTCAGAAGCGATCGTAATCGCCCAGTTAAACCAGAAATTCCAGCCGAGCGCAAAGCCAAGCGCTGGATCGACAAATCGAGTTGCATACGTGCTGAAGGAGCCGGATTCCGGCATATACGTTGCAAGCTCTCCCAAGCTTGTCATCAGAAAATAAACCATAATGCCGACCGCGGCATAAGCGAGTAGTGCTCCGCCCGGTCCTGCTTGCGCAATAGCGCCGCCGCTGGCAAGAAAGAGGCCTGTTCCGATGGAACCGCCAAGCGCGATCATCGTAAGGTGTCTCGTCTTGAGATGCCTTTTTAATTGTTGTTGGTTGCCTTGACTCATGAGTCCAGTTCACTCCTTAATACGTGTAGTATGAGCTGGAAAGGAGCAGGTTACAACACAAAAAAACCGATAAAAGCGTTAGATGCTTAAACGGTTAATCCTATGCCGTCCCCATCATACCCTTCCTTAAAGATAGCGCACCATGCAGATACGGGTAATACTTGCATGACAGTGCTGCACCTTTCGGCAACAGCCCCAACCCTTACGCCCGGAAGCGGACCTATGGATTTCGGCGGTCGTTCCTTTTCCGCGGCATCAGCGACACTTCCTGTCTCCGCCGGCGGTACTCCTAACGATCGCAACCTCTACCTCATCAGAATTGGATGAGGATTTATTTGCACTATGATGATGCAGCGCATCATTTTTACAATATACTGAACAGTATATAAGATGGGGTTTGGCCTAAGCAACCATAAAAATTTTACATATTTTTATATGGCTGGAGGGGGATTACATGCGTCATGCATGGGACGGGAGCACGATTCGATATCGTGAGCCTAAGCATTCAGGGGATCAGACGGAAGTCGATGAGGTACCATTTAGCAGAATTTGGGGGTTGTTCCGACCATATGGCGGTCGACTGGTATTTATTATAAGTTTGGCGCTTGGAGCGGCCATCATTGGCTTGCTGCCTCCGCTTGTAATTCAGCGAATTATTGATGTGTCGATACCAGCGAGAGATACAGGTGCGCTGATCATGATGGCGGGACTTCTGGTCGCACTACCTGTGTTAAGCGGGGTCATTAGCGTATGGCAAAGCCACTTGAACACGCAAGTAACACAAAGCATTATGGCCAATTTGCGAGAAGGCTTATTTAGCAATCTACAGCGTCAATCGATAAGTTTCTTCACCGCTTCACGTTCTGGTGAAGTTATACAGCGGGTGACAGATGACGTTGCTGCCATACAAAATGTGGTCACAAGTGTCATTGTTTCCTCCCTGACGCAGGCGGTTATAGTGGTGACCACAGTCGTGATATTATTTGCACTCGATTGGCAGCTTGCGTTGATTGCCGTTTTTATTTTGCCATTATCTATGATTCCAGTTCGTAAAGTATCCAAGATCCGGAAGAGACTGCGCGGTGAGACACAACGCGTAAGGGCAAATATGTCCTCCCAGCTTGGAGAAGTGTTTGGTATCTCTGGAGCTACGCTAACTCGTATATTTGGTAGAGAGGCTTCGCAGGCAGAACAGTTTAAAGCGCAAAATAAGCAGGTTATGAACCTTGAAATTAGGCTGAATCTCGTCGGCCGTTGGTTTTTTATGTTTGTGACGACGCTAGGCCCGCTTGGCACAGCCATTATTTATTTGTATGGGGGATACGCGGTGATGCAGGGTGAGATGTCAATTGGGGCTATAGTAGCGTTTGCTGCTTATTTGTCCCGCTTGTACCAGCCCTTTGGTACTTTGCTTAATTTGCAAATTGAGGTTAATACGGCAAAAGCGGTATTTCAACGTATATTTGAATATATGGATATGAAGCCAGCCGTAACGAATCCTGAAGATGCACTTCCTTTGCCGCAAGTGATGGGGAGGATCACATTTGATAATGTATCGTTTGGCTATGACTTGAACGATGAAGCTGTACTGAAGCATGTGTCGTTTGATGTACAGCCAGGTGAAATGATTGCATTGGTAGGTCCCAGTGGCGCAGGGAAGTCTACGCTTATTCAATTGATAAGCAGGTTGTACGACGTGACTGGGGGCGCGGTTTGTATCGATGGCTTAGATGTCCGAGATGTACAGATAAAGGAACTACGCGCACAAATTGCATATGTCACACAGGAGTCCTTTATGTTTCATGCGACGGTTAGAGACAACCTCAGGTTTGCCAAGAAAGGGGCGACGCAAGGGGAACTGGAAAATGCTTGCCGGCAGGCGCATATTCATGATTTAATCGCAAGCCTGCCGCAAGGATATGACACGATAGTTGGCGAACGCGGGCACCGTCTGTCAGGCGGTGAGCGCCAGCGACTGGCGATTGCGCGCGCGATTCTGAATGATCCGCGCATTCTCATCTTGGACGAAGCAACTTCGCATCTGGACTCTGAATCAGAGGCCTATGTCCAGCAAGCGCTGTCCGAACTGATGAAGGGGCGAACAACCATTGTGATCGCCCACCGTTTGTCGACCATTCTGACAGCGGATCAGATTTTGGTCGTTGAGGAAGGATGTATCGTAGAGCGTGGACATCACGCAGAGCTGCTTAAGTTGGACGGACTGTACGCGTTGCTGTACGAGACACAGTTCCAAGGGAAGAGCGAATACAGCGAGAGTACGAGGGCAAGAGCAGCACAGCCGAAAATAAGGGCAAGTACGTAAAAACAAGCCGCAAGTAGTTAGAAGCACCTAAAAGCATTTAGGATTTAGCATTTAGAAGTCAGTCCTACAGCAGTTACTTGTGCTAGGCGTGGTCACGCTGCTTCCAATACCAGATAGCCAACTGTGTTCGGTCACGAAGTGAAAGTTTGGACAATATGTCAGTTACATAATTTTTAATGGTTCCTTCGCTTAAAAATAGGGCAGAGGCAACTTCTTTATTTGTCATTCCGTCCGCAATATGTTTAATGACGGCTTGCTCTGACGGGGTCAGGTCGAAGCTGCTCCAATTAGGTCTGAGCGAAGCTGCACCGGAAGTGTGCATGGCCGCTTCCTGCTGTTTCGGTGTCTGAAGAAGCTGAGTCAGCTTCAGCGCTATGGCAGGGTCCATAAGCACGTTCCCTGCATGCACGCTGCGTATCGAATCAATTAGTCGTTCGGGAGGGCTGTTTTTTAGGAGATAGCCGTTTGCTCCATACCTCAGCGCGTCAATAATGTATTGCTCATCGTCAAACGTAGTTAAGATAAGCACGCGTGTGGAGGGACTGCCGCATTTTACGAGGCGTGTGCCCTCTACACCATCGTATTCCGGCATCCGCATATCCATTAGGATCAGATCTACGGCTGTAGCTGCTGCAAGGTCCGCGGCTTCACGGCCATTGCTGCAAGTTCCTATTACCTCTATATCGGGCTGCAAATTAATGATTAATTTTAAGCTCTCACGTATAAATATATCATCATCACAAATGACGAGTCGGATTGACTTGTTCATCGTCTTGTGTCCCCTTTAACGTTAAATTAGGATGTCCCCTCGAGAGTACCTGTATCATGCAGCGGCACAATGGTCCGAACCAAAAATGCGGGTTCAAATACGGTCTCCACCCGCCCCTTCAGAGCGGAGGCCCGATCATTCATTCCTCTAATTCCCATTCCTGCGGCAATCAAAGTCTCAGGAATCTTTCCATTATTGGACACTTCAAGAATGAGCCGATCCGGTTCATATTGAAGCATCAGATGAACTTCAGTCGCGTCTCCATGACGGATAGCATTCGTAATTGCTTCTTGCGCGTTACGAAACAACGTGATCTCCATGCTTGGGTATAAGGTGTATGGGATACCCGCTATCTGATAGGTCACCCGCAGATGGGAATTGCCACTATCAAGCGCAAGCTTTTCAAGCGAATAGGCACGAATGCTTGCATCAGAAGGCTTAATACGCTTGACGGTGGAGCGCATCAGTTCCATGCATCCGCTTAATTGGTCTCGTACTTCCGAGAACAGTTTTACGGACTGCTCGGGATTCATACGTGACACTTCAACAGAGGCATCCATCATCATCTTTAATCGGACGAGCTGATGTCCAAGTTCGTCATGCAGATCATGCGCGATCCGATTGCGCTCTTCTGCCTGAGCGATATGTTCTACCATGCGCGCGTACTGCATCACTTCTTGTCTTGCCTGCGTTAACTCATACGTTTGCCTGCGAAGGTCATCGTTGTTGTCCAAAATCGTTTTGTGTAGCCGCTGCTGATAAAAGGTGTGCATGACAAAAGCGGCGACAGCCAGCATGCAGATGTTCATGACGACATACCACATTGGCTCATGAGGCTGCAGCGCGAGGTTCATTCCAATCCAAGCGGTAGAACAGCCGCCAAAGGCCATGGAACGGGACCAGTGTGTAGGCAGAGATATGACCGAAGCCATCATAAGGAACGCGAGTATGCCGGAACAAGTATACGTCAGCCAGCCGGCTGTTACGATCTCGCCGAGAAAGATGAGCAATTGCACATAAGGCCCACCCCATGCTCGACGGAATTCGGTTAAGCCCATGATCAGCAGACCACCAAACATATAATGCTGCACATCATCCCCCTGGTAAGGAAAGATGTCCGAATACAATACGTATACAAACGGAACAAGAGTAAAGCTGTATCGCAACAAAAACTGCATCCACACGGCCAAGAGTGTATCGACTCCTTTGTTTCTCTTTCTTTCATCGTCTCGTTTATTTGATTTATTATATCATGCTGGAGGAGAGTCATATGGCGAACGGATGTAAATATGACTTAAGTCATCCCTATGAAGTGACTTGCTCTACCTGATGTAAAGACAGGAATGGGATATATTTGAACCAAGAACCGGATATGACGATAAGTGTTGATTGAACTCGGGATAACGAGAAAGATCCGATATGAGTTGACTGCAAAATAAGGGAGGTTGTATGTACATGAGCTTGTTGCGCATTGAGCAAGTCGTAAAGCGGTTTGACAGCCGCGTAGCGGTAGATCATTTAAATATTCAGATCGAAAAGGGTGAAATATACGGACTTCTTGGTCCTAATGGAGCGGGCAAAAGTACGACTATCCAGATGATTACGGGGCTGCTTCCCATTGATAGTGGCGATATCGTGTTGGAGGGGAAATCGGTTAAACAATCCCCGCTTCAGACGAAGCGCAAGATTGGCATCGTGCCGCAGGATCTGGCTATCTATGAAATGATATCTGCAAGACATAATGTGCTTTACTTTGCACGCTTGTATGGACTTCGCGGCAAGCTGCTGCAAGAACGGGTTGATGAAGCCTTGGAACGTGTCGGGCTGCTTGAACGACAGCATGATTTGGCATCTTCATTCTCGGGCGGCATGAAGCGTCGACTTAATATTGCTTGTGCGATTACACATAGACCACCACTCATCATTATGGATGAACCAACGGTAGGGATTGATCCGCACTCGCGCAATCACATCTTGGACTCGGTGAAGAAGCTGAACGAGGATGGTTCTACGATTATATATACGAGCCATTACATGGAAGAGGTGTCTGCTGTGTCCACTCGAATCGGCATCATGAATGACGGGCGGCTTATCGCCACCGGGACGGAAGCGGAGCTTCGCCAACAGTTCGGAACAGACGATAAACTCACGATTGAGACCGTTGAAGCGCTCGAGCACAATGGGGCGGCAGCTATTGACGAACTGCAGAAGCACCCACATGTTCGTCAAGTAAGTTTGGTTGGAAATACGATGGAGCTCTTGTTAAAGCCAGGGGAAGGAAGTTTACAAGATATTTTGTTTATTATGACAAAGCATCAACTGTCGATCCGCTCGATGAAGCGAGAAGAGCCCAATCTGGAGACGCTGTTCTTGACGCTAACTGGACGCCAACTCAGAGACTAAGGAGGAGTTACGGGTGACAATATGGACAATTGCACGTCATGAGCTGGCGCTTCGCTACCGTGATAAAGGATCCAATATTCGCAATTTTATAATGCCGGTGTTGCTTATTTTTCTTCTCGGCTCTTCCTTGTCAGGGATGGAAGTCTTTCAGCAAACGGAACGTGAGATCAAGGTGGTTAAAGTAGGTGTCGTTCAACAGGATACAGGTGCATTAAAAAAAGCGTTTGAGGCTTGGACGAAAGATGAACGAGTGATGAAGTATGCAGCATTCAAAAGTTATTCGGATCGTAAGGAGCTAGATAATGAATTAAAGGATCAGCGAGTTGATTATGGGATAATCGTGCCCGCTGCAGAGGTATCAAGTCGTCTTCCTCTTAAGCTGGTGACAATACGCGGGAACGATAGTGTTGCTAATATGACTATGGAGACGATGTTTGAATATTTTGTTAGTGAAATGGGTGCGGTTCAAACCATAGCTTCCTTGCAGCCTCATGAAAAAATAGAGTTCAAGCCGACAGAGACTGTCAGTGCGGTAAATGCTACAAATGGTGTTGTGGTGGGAACGACAGCTGGCCGATCAGTTAGCGCAATGCAGTACTATTCCGTGTCCATACTAGTCATGTTCTTATTTTATACGGGGCTGAGTTTTGGGGCATCCATGTATAAGGATCGGGAAAATCGAACGTTAATGCGTATGGTGGCCGCTCCTACTAGACCGTATGAGATTGCACTCGGCAAGATGTTGGGCCATTTTATAGTTGGGCTTGTTCAAGCTGCCGTCATCGTGTTCGTATCCCGCTTCGTGTTTGGAGTGGAGTGGCATGGGGGTTTGGGGATCATAACGGCTGTCGCAGCTTTGATCATCTTTTGTTCTCTTTGTATAGGCTTACTGGCAGTTGGTTGGTTCAAGAATCAGGAAACGATGTTCTCTTTTATGCAGACCTTGATCATTTCGATGGTTGCTGTCAGTGGTGGTTACGTTGTGATCCCGTCTATACAAGAATCAATCGGCATTTATACGATCCCATACTGGGGAATGCAGTCTTTGCTGGATATGATGATGGGAAAAGGTTCCGTGCAGGTATTTGCATCGGTGCTTAAGCTGTCGTTTATTACGGGAATTATAGCTGTGATCTCATTTCTTCTTCACCGAAAGGCGGTCATCCGATGAACACTTTTCATATTGCACGTCACTTTATATACCGACTGCTCATGAATAAACGTTCGTGGGTCTTTACATTTATATTACCCTCCTGTCTGGTTGCTTTTATTATGTTTCAAGTTAATGTACACCAGGAAGCGAAGCCTGTGGTTGCATATGTTGATCAGGATGGAAGCGTGTGGTCCAAAGCACTGCTTAAGCAGTTGGGCGAATCGTTTGTGTTGTCGGCTGAGTCCGATGCTGGCTTAATGGAAACCAAATTAACGGACCGAAAGTTGAGCCACGCTTTACTTATCCCTCAAGATTATGGTGATCGTCTGATGGCTGGTCAAATGCCGAACGTACGACTGATGCGGCTTGGTGTAAATGAAAGCAGCGTGATGATCCAATTGGCACTGGAGCAGCGAACACGAGAATGGGCTGCATTGGCATCGGCGTTGGCGCAATCCGGTAAGTTGGATAGTGAGGCACATGCCGAGCAGGGCATACATGCCTACATGAACAATAAACCTGTAGTAGAGAAGCTGGATAACAGTCAGAAAATACCTGTCAATTTACGAATTTCCATGGGACTATTTATGATGTTTATGTTGATGACAGGCTTGAATTCGATCACAGTCATGCTGGAGGATAAGCAGAAATATACGATGATTCGCACGTATGCAGCTCCAGTTCGATCATGGGAGATTTCTGTCGGATACTTTGGAGGCGCGGTTGTGTACGGTTCAATCCAGATTGGTATTGTTTTATTATTAACAAGGGTGCTGCTCGGTATTGATATGGGTATATCGGGTATCGAGCAATTTATGTTCTTGGAGTTGTTTCTATGGGCGGGACTTAGCATTGGCTGTATGCTTGGCGCACTGTTTCCGAGCTCGGAGGCCTATGCTCAGATTGGATTTGTGTTTGTGGTGCCAACAAGTATGCTTGGAGGCTGCTACTGGCCAATATCTATTATGGAGCCTTATATGCAAAAGGTTTCTTATTTTGTCCCGCAGCGATGGGCGTTGGATGCGATTGAAAAGTTAGCATCTGGCGGCAGCATGGCGTCAGTTATGATCCACGCCGGTGTACTGCTCTTATTTACAATTATATTTCTTGGCATCGGTTCAGCTGCCCTGCGGCCGTCGAATAGAAGTGTGGCATAGAACGTGGAGAAGCCTCACTATTTCAAACTTAAGGCAACGGCTAAGCCTTTAGGTCCTCGCGCAGCGGGGGCCTCTTTAGGTTGGAACTGTCAGTAGGGAGCCATCATAAAGACGTTTGCGGATGTAATGGATGAAGAAAACGCTGCGAGTGTGATAAGTATTCCATTATTTACCTAGCTATTAATAGTGGTGCAAGTATTCACAAGTAAGACCAAAATACCGATAAAGGTAAGAAAATGTGTAATTTTCAGGACTTAGAGCAACGAGGGGGCGCATCATGAATTACGGTTGGGTTCGTAACATACGCAAATCGCTAAGATTGAAAATTATCCTTATGCTTATTGTGTTGATTGTACTGCCGACAATGGGCTTGGTGTACGGGCTTGCGGAAACATCGGCAGGTCATACGCGCGAGCTGATTCGTAATGAAGCCAATCAGATGAAAGTAACCATTGAACAGGTACTGGGCGACATTTATGAAGATGCTGAATACATGATAAACAGTCTGGAGAAGGATCGTGCGAGTCTGATTCAAGACAAATCGGTGTTGTTAAATCGATTGCAAGGAATGGCTAAGGACAATCATGATATTTTGTCTGCGTATACGATCATGAACGGGGTATTTTATGACAGTGATCGCTCGACAGACACCAACTTTGATCCAACTACAAGGGAATGGTATAAAGAGGCCCTTTTGAAGCCCGGTAAATTATATATATCAGAACCTTATCAGGATTACATGACAAAGGACATGGTCATTACGTTTTCCAAAAAAGTAGGAACGACTGACGATGTTATTGCGCTGGATATTCGTATTCATAGTCTTGCTGAGATGGTTAGCCAATTTAAAGTGGCGGAGAGCGGTTATATTGGACTGCTGGACTTAAACAATCAGGTCATTGCTTATCCTGGAATGAAGGCTGGAGACAAGCTGGAAGGTGAACAGTATGCAGCTATGCTTGCCTCAAATGGTGGTACTTTTGACCTGACACAGGGAGAAGAAGGCGCATTTGTGTCTTTTAACAAGGATAATCCATTAAGATTAAATATCGTGTCCGTGGTCCCTGAACAGGATATTACGAAATATGCGAATGTGATTTATGTGAGAGCGTCTGTGTTTGTAGTCATTCTTCTTTTATGCATCGGGTTGTGCTCGCTTGCGGTTACCCGCTACGTGATTAAGCCTATAGTAAGGGTGCAGCGCTTAAGCGGCAGCATTGCAGAGAAGGACTTGTCCACACGTCTTGATATAGGAAAGAATCGTACGGATGAAGTAGGGCTTATGGAGCAGAACGTGAACACGATGGCTGAATCATTGTCTGAAATGATGATGCAATTAAGAGAGGCGTCTGATACTGTTGCTGCTTCTGCAGAGCAGTTGTCTGCCAATTCGGAAGAGAATGTAGCCTCGATTCAGCAAGTGTCGGCTTCTCTACAAGAAGTTAATTCTCGTTCAAACGCCACAGGAGAACAGCTTGCTCATGTTCATCAGATGGCCCAGCATGCGGAAGCAGAACTTGAGCGTGTCGTTCAGTTGGTCAATACCGCAACAACAGATGTCATTCATATTAATGAATGGTCAGTGGAAGGCCAGCGTTCAATAGAAGAAGTGAACACGCAGATGAAGGCTATCCAAGAGCGATCTGAACATTCGCTTCAAGAAGTTGATTTGCTGAACGAGCAATCGGTTCAAATTCAGCAAATTGTGGTGTTTATTCAGCATCTGGCACAGCAGACACATTTGCTCGCCCTTAATGCGGCCATTGAAGCGGCACGTGCTGGCGAACATGGCAGAGGTTTTGCAGTTGTAGCCAGTGAAGTTCGAAAACTGGCGGAGCAGACAGGTGGAGCGACTGATCAGATTACAAGTATCATTGAAGAGATTGGTCAGCGCACGGTGTCTGTGTCTCGCGCTATGGAGGATGGAGCGGAGTCCATCGCAGTCGGACAGGAACTGACCAGATCTGTTACGGGACGTTTATCGGAGATGTTTGCCGCTGTCCAGTCCATGAATACGCATATGAAACATTTAGCTGACATTAGCGAGCATTTGACTGATGCTAATCAGACGATGATGACATCGTTTAACGAATCAATTGAGATGACTAATGGTGTCGCTGCAGAAATGGAAACGGTCGCAGCGGTGAGTGAGCAGCAAAACGCTGCAATGGAGGATGTTGCCTCCTCCGCGAATCATTTGGCAAGTATCGCTGAGCAGCTGCAGCAAATCGCCACTTCATACAAGCTTTAAAAAATAGGCCCTATCTCATGTGATAAGATATGAGATAGGGCCTTTATTATTCGTCTTGTCGCGAGCGTGCCATCTGCTGCCATACCGTTCCAGCAGCTTCCTCACCCGATTGAATACGTTCAAGCGCCATGCGTGCCTGAAGTGCGACTTCGAATTCGGTATCATCCAGCGCAGCTGTAAGGGCCGCTATCGACTGTTCGTCACCGACCTCGTAGAGGAAGCGGGCGGCGCGCCAGCGGACCAACTTGTTGCTATCTTGGAGCGCTATCTTCATCGGCTCCATCGCGGAAGGATCGCCGATATCGGACAAGGTATCCCCTGCTGTTCGACGAACGCTGACAGAACTGTCCGTCAGAGCTTTGAACAGATGCGGCAGTACAGCGGGCGTATTAATAGCGCCCAGATATATAACAACGAGCCGTCTAATCTGACTTTGCGGGTCATGAAGCAGTTGACCTAGCAATGGGAGATGTTCCTCGGTAGCTTGTAGTTGATCTAGTGCGGCGTATCGTGTTCGCCAATCCGCATCTGTCAGCATACGATGGATCGTAGCTTCATCCCATGTTGTACGCTCCTCCACAAATGGAGTTTCCTCAGATTTCTTAGCGACTGCTTGCTCCACTAGTGACTTCAGACGATCGTCTGAATAAGTTGCTTCCAACTCTTGTTCCACTTCTCTTGCAATGTCAGCCAACTCGCCGTAACGAATACCATAATCGCTGAGCTTGCGTTCTTTGATCAGAGTGGCGCTGGCTACTTCGTGCACGGCATTCAAAAATCGAGCGGACAGACCAATTCGTTCTTCCTTACCATCGCCTTGTACTCGAATCTGCATCGGAATGGCACGGAAATATTGCACATATACTTGTGCTTCTCCAAAGCTGTATGCAGCATTCTCATCCAATTCGACTTGCGCAGCATCCTTGGACCAGCCGAATACTTGCTGCACGTGGGCTAGTATACCGGCCCAATCTGCATGAGGTTTGCGATCAAGCGCGATAAAGTCAGCGGTATGAAAAATACTCTTTACGCCATCGATTTCCAGTAATTTCTGAATGAGCGCCGGAGCATTATGTTTATGCTGCAGAGTGTATGTTCGTCTTACTCCGTCAGGCAAGTTAGTATCCAAGTGAAGCTTCATCGAGTTCGGACTTGGGGTTGGTTCTATGCGTAATAGCTGCATCTCATTTCCTCCTTTAGTGAAGCAGGTATTTCCATTTTACATGATTCGACGTTACCGCTCAATGAATCATCCAAGCATAGGGGGGGCAAACAGAGTAGAGGGGCATGACAATGCTGGTAACATAAGTGAAAATGACTGTTGTTGGTGTGGGCAAGTCATTGATGTTATGATGGCGTAAGAAAAGGCACTGAAGAGGCAAGCTGCACGGGTTAGAGAAGAACTTAAATATAAAGTTAGCTGTCATAGGTTATATGGGGAATAAGAGGCTGTAGGGGAAGTAACTGAGAAAAGCAGATTCAGATTAGGAAAACAGCAAGAATAACATACGACAAAAAAAAGCACCAAAAAATAGAACATACCCCTGTTTGAATAGACGAGTAGGGGTTTATGCAGTGTGGTTTAGGGTTATTAATCAATAAAATGTATCATCGAGAGCAGAAGTAAGGATGTCATTTGGTCCAGTTATTTGGTATATGATGAGGTGGGCTTATATGCAGCGACAACAATATCGCAATATGGACGATATTATGACAGAAAAGACGTGGAAGCAGTTCCAGCGTTGGCGGACGGAACGGAAATTGCGCTTGCAGCACAAGGATTACTCCTTTGCGGTGCCGCATGTTGAGCCAGATATGCAGCGTTTGATGACAAATCGGACGGACACTACGGCTACCTGGATTGGCCATTCGACCTTCCTGTTGCAGATGGGAAGTTTAAATATGGCAACTGATCCCATCTGGGCGTCAACGATGGCGATGCAGAAGCGTCTGACTGAGCCGGGAATACCGATTGAACAGATGCCACCGATTGATGTGATTCTGATCTCACACTCGCACTATGACCACTTGCATCTAAAGTCATTAAGGCAGCTTGCCAATGACAACACGCTTGTCATTGTACCGTCTGGGCTGCGTTCAAAGATGAAACGAAAAGGATTCCCGAACACGATTCAGTTAAAATGGTGGGAGTCAGCAACTATAGGTGATGTTCGCATTACATTTGTGCCAGCGCAGCATTGGACACGACGGACGTTGACGGACACGAACCGATCGCATTGGGGCGGTTATGTGTTTGAACATGTGGATGCCAAGTGTGATGAAGTGAAAGAAACGATTTACTTTGCGGGCGACAGTGGTTATTTCCGCGGTTTTAGTGAGATTGGTGAGCGCTTTGCCATAGATATAGCCATGCTGCCAATCGGTGCATACGAGCCTGAATGGTTTATGGGAGCGCAGCATGTTACTCCTGAAGAAGCGTTGCAGGCTTTTATCGATGTGAAAGCCAAGTTAATGCTGCCGATGCATTACGGGGCCTTTAAGCTGGCAGACGATACGCCAAAGGAAGCGATTGATCGGCTGCTGGCTGAGCGGGATCGTCTTGGGATTGATGCTGAGCAAATTCGCCTCATGGCCTTGGGAGAGACTTGTGACCTGAAGACAGCTTTTTGTCTGCAGAAGGGAACATAAGTCTAAAATATAAAGCTTTTGAAAAGTGATTAAAGTCGTAGGAGAGTAAACGATTATTTCATTGACCAGTGCATGACACAGCCGTTTGAAATATAACGACTGCGTCATGCGTATACCATACTTAATTCACTCTACCATGTCATGTGTTCAGAGTTGAGAATCTTGTATTGCGCAGAAGTATCTAGCCTAGGCTTATGCCAGTAAGTACCCACTTCCCGCCATGGTTATACATTTTGAGCTCGAAATGAACCCCATCATAAAAATCTTTGCTTTGAATAAATATGCTATATTCCAAGTACAGATTATTATCCATCTGTGAGCCTTTAGCTCCATCCATCAGATCCCAATTTTTAACTTTCTCATCTAAATCTGTTGCGAACTCATCCATGACTTTTTGGCCATGCACAGAGCGTAATTTCTCAATAAGTTCTTTGGCATTTTTAAAGTCAGACTCTGCGTAGTTTATTTTATATTCAATATTATGATCTTTGATATTATCGAAATAAAATTTCTTTAATGCAGAAAGATCACCGGTTCTTAATGCTTTTCCGTATAAGTTGAATAAATGTACCGCCTGACCTTTATGTTCTTTAAACATTTTGTCTGGGCTTGTACTAGCGGAGTAGGCTGGAAAAGAGGTTACTGCTTTACTAGACGAGTCTATGTTTTTATCGGGTTTTACTGTGCTATCGATATCAGAGTTATCCTTTGTTGGTAGTGTCGCCGAGTCTTCTGTTTGCTGACTATTCCCCCCAGTGATTACTACTTCTTTAGCATTTCCGTCCCATTTGGTTGAAGCGCCTAATGCTTTGGCTAAATAAATAGCAGGGACGTATGTATTACCGTTATAAACTAGAGGACTCGTGTTGCCCGTGTTAATAATGTCGCCATTGACCCGCAGCTTGATCTCACCATTCTGGTAAGCTGTGACTTTACGTACAACGGAATCCGCGTAGGCCAACGAGCCAACTGCTACCGTTAGCGATAGCATAGTAACGATCGCTAACACACTTTTTTTCTTTTTCATGTTTTCCTTATGCTCCTTTGTGATTTAGTAGGAGTGTTTTGAAATTGAACCAAATTACCAAGCACTCCAGAATTATGTAAAGGGAATCTTTTCACATTATACTAAATAGTACATAACAATGACAGAGGAAAACCGTTATAAAAGCTCCATTATGAAGCTTTTATAACGGTTTCATTGGTAATATTTTAATAGATTAACGTTTTTTTTGCCGCATCGCTGCCTTATAATTCCGGGCAGACTGCTTGTTTGTGCTTTTGTACTCCCGCAGCGCACGGGCATCTTCTGATCGCTTCATGAAGGCGAACTCGCGCTGCAGCTTGCGGTAGGCGGTTAATCTGGCTGCCTCAAGCTCGCCGCTTGCGAGGGCTTGCTGCACCGCGCAGCCTGGCTCTCGTTGGTGTTCGCAGTCGGTGAAGCGGCATTCGGCAGCGAAGCCCTCGACATCTTCGAAGGCATCAGACAGACCGTGGCCGTCATTGCCTTCCAATGTGACGAGACCAACCTCACGCATGCCAGGCGTATCAATCAGCCAGGCACCATGTGAAAGCGGCAGCAGCTCGCGGTGTGTAGTGGTGTGGCGTCCTTTGCCATCACCCTCGCGGATGTCTTGGGTAAGCATATGCTGTGTCCCGGACAAGGCATTCGAAAGCGTAGACTTGCCGACACCGGAAGAGCCTACCAGCACTACCGTGCTCCCAGAGGGAAGTGCTGCTCGTAGTTCTTCGATTCCTTCATTTGTTAAGGAGGAGACGGTGTACACTTGCGCGCCAGGTACGGCATTCATCGCTTGAGCGACGTAGTCCGCTGCTTGAGCCGGATCAGCGACAGCATCGGCCTTTGTCAGCACGACAAGCGGTAGAGCACCGCTATCGTAGGCTAGAGCCGCGTACCGCTCCAAGCGGCGCGGCTCAAAATCTACCGTCATCGCGGTGACCAGCAGCGCGATGTCAACATTGGACGCGATCACTTGCGCGTCCTTCCGACCGCCGGCCACCTTGCGGGCGAACACGCCGCGCCGCGGCAGCACGCCGGCAATCGTGGCCCGCCCTTCAGCAGGGCGGGGGGCGACGGCCACCCAGTCGCCCACTGCTGGCCAATCGCTCGGCATAAGCATAGCCGCGCGTGCTTGGCCCGACGGCTCCGCGAGCCATTCGCCAGCTTCGCCGTACACCCGGTACAAATGCTTGTGCGCAAGCGCAACCCGCGCTGGCACAAGCGAATCCCCGAAGCGGCGGATAGCCGCTTCGTTCAGCTCTGCGAGCCACGTGGTCCATACTTCTGACCACGACTCGTCCCAGCCTAGCGAGCTCAAGCTGGTCCAGCTTGGAGAAGTAGGCTCTGACAGACCATCGTCTACGGTGTAGACAGCCTCCATTGCAACCAGTTCAGCAGCATCTATATGTTTATGTTCCATAATAGATGCTGATTCAAGCTTATTATCGATGATATGTGCACGTAATGATGATGTGCTATCGTCATTTGTCTTATTAATTGGATTATTGTTCAAGTCTGTTTTCTCCCTATTAGGTAGGAAGACGTCAGCGAGCAAATAGCTCTATATGAGTTAACGTCTTCTCCTCGATTGTGAACTTGCAGTGACACGGACGACTAAGCGACAGTGAACAAGTTCGGGAGCAGACGGGGTTCACACCTTTCCACACAGGTGCTGGACGGATCAGTTATTGCAGGAACGCCGAATGAACGGCTAACGGATGAACCCTACCTCCCGAACGTCACATACAATGGATACTTTCACCATATAACATCCCTCGCTTTCTTCAGGTTCATAGTAAGTTATGAAATGGAATCACTTGAGGTTTTCACTTCATGCCATTATTATATCCAAACTTCCTGACCTTGGAAACCGAAATTTACAATGCATTCCGTTGTCCGCGCATGCATATTTTCCACAGGTATGTTATAATAATCGCTTGGAAACCTATAATTGTTACAAAGGACGGGAATGCCATGATTAGTACAACAGGCGTCACGCTCCGCTACGGCAAGCGCGCGCTGTTCGAGGACGTTAACATTAAGTTCACTCCGGGCAACTGCTACGGTCTGATAGGCGCGAACGGGGCGGGCAAGTCAACATTTTTGAAAATATTGTCTGGTGAAATTGAAGCCAATAGCGGGGAAGTTCATATTACACCTGGCGACCGTATGTCGGTGTTGAAACAGAACCATTACGAATATGACGAAAACAAAGTGTTGGAGACAGTTGTTATGGGTCACCAACGCTTGTATAACATTATGAAAGAGAAGGACGCCCTCTATGCGAAGACGGACTTCACAGAAGAAGACGGCATGCGCGCAGGTGAGCTGGAAGGCGAATTTGCGGAGCTGAACGGTTGGGAAGCTGAGTCGGATGCTGCAGCAATGCTAATCGGCCTCGGCATTCCAAGAGAGCTTCATGAGAAGTTGATGTCTGAGCTTGATGGCAACGAGAAGGTTCGTGTCTTGCTTGCGCAAGCGTTGTTCGGCAGCCCGAATATTTTGCTGCTCGATGAGCCTACCAACCACTTGGACTTGGAGTCCATTAACTGGCTGGAGAACTTCTTGATGGACTATGAAGGTACCGTTATTGTAGTATCTCATGACCGTCACTTCCTGAACAAAGTGTGTACAAATATTGCGGATATTGATTTTGGCAAGATTCAATTGTATGCGGGTAACTACGACTTCTGGTACGAGTCGAGTCAATTGGCTACGAAGCTGGTACGCGACGCGAACAAGAAGAAGGAAGAGAAGATTAAAGACCTTCAAGCGTTTATTCAACGCTTCAGCGCTAATGCTTCGAAATCGAAGCAGGCGACGGCTCGTAAGAAAATGCTCGATAAGATTACGTTGGACGATATTCGTCCATCCAGCCGCAAGTATCCGTTTATCAACTTCAAGTCCGAACGTGAAGCAGGCAAGCAGCTCCTGACCATCGAAGGATTAACGAAGTCGGTTGACGGTGAGAAAGTGTTTGAGAACTTGCATCTTGTTGTAAACAAAGGGGATAAGATCGCGCTTGTTGGACCAAACGGTCTGGCGAAAACGACGCTGTTCCAGGTTCTAATGGGCGAAGTGGAGCCAGAAGCAGGCGAATTCACATGGGGGGTTACGACTTCTCAAGCGTATTTCCCTAAAGACAACTCTGCATACTTCGATGGCGTGGAAGACAATCTGGTAGATTGGCTGCGTCAATATTCGAAGGATCAGGACGAGACGTTCCTGCGTGGTTTCTTGGGACGTATGTTGTTCTCTGGTGAAGAAGCACTGAAGAAAGCCAGCGTATTGTCCGGGGGCGAGAAAGTGCGCTGCATGCTGTCTAAGATGATGATGACGGGTGCCAACGTGCTGCTGCTTGATGAGCCAACGAACCATTTGGACCTCGAATCCATTACAGCGCTTAACAATGGTCTGATCGACTTTGACGGCACGATGCTGTTTACGTCGCATGACCATCAGTTCGTACAGACGGTAGCTAATCGTATCATCGAGATTACACCAAATGGTGTCATTGATCGTGTTACTACGTTTGACGAGTACTTGGAGAGCGATGAGATTAAAGGTCTGCGTGAGAAGCTGTACCCAGCAGAAGAGAAATAAAGTTAATATAAATGGAGAAGCCCAGATTGTCTGTTAAGGACAGTCTGGGCTTCTTTATGGCATGCAGGTCACGAAAAAATGAGCTGGTACAGGTGCATGAATAGCAGCAAGGGGACTTCTATTGGGAAGTCCCCTTGTTGTGCGTTTGCTTAATCAGATACAGGTGGGATGACCAACAGTACACACGGAAATTTATGTAGGTCGTGAAGTGTTCAGTGCGTATTGAAAGGCATGGAGCAGCTTAACAAAGGCCCGCTTGCGGATCTGGCCATAGGTGACTGCACTGATTGGTGGGTCAAAGCAGAAACTGTATACTTTCGTGTCAGTCATTCGTGCCGCCTTCATATATCGTTCTCGGATAAGCAACTGCTCATCCGCTTCCAACTCATCTATGATGGATTCGATCAGCCCGCAGAAGGCGAGGCATTCGTTCGCCTTGTCCATATTGTGAATGGCGATTGCAGATGTAGGATCGCCAATCCGATTCGTAGCTCCGTTCTCCCTCGCTTCATAATTTGCCGTAATGCGAGCTTCACGCATGGTAAACTTCATCACCTTGCACATTCTGTACTTGGAAAACACCTGTTCAATCCGTGCCTTGGCTTGTTTGGCATCCAGCCGCTCCTCTTCTGGCATCTCCATAAAATAAGTTGATATCATCATCAGGCAAGTCCTCCTTCATTTCCATCCGAACTATGGAACACCGTGGGCAGGTATCTTTATTATACCACAAAAAGAGAACAAATGTTCTTATAAATATTAAAAAGAAATCAAAAAGAAAATAGTAAAAAGGAATAAACCAAACATGTGTTCGCTGTTTTATACTATTAACGTGGACATCGTGAGCACAGGGAAATCATCTCTCATCAAGCTTGTTTCGATAGGTGAGAGAAGCTGATTTGGTAGACTGCGATGTTAACAAAGGAGGTGATGTGCATTGATTGCGTACCGCAACATCGTGCAGCAATGGATTGTGCCTATGGGAGAAGCCCTTAAGCTGCCTTTAGTTAGCATGGATTCGCTGCGTACGAATAACACACTGCCATTGCTCGTCTACGATGTGACAGAGCCCTATATCGATTGCAGCCCGCATGCTCTAGACACGGGAACTGGAGATGTTGAGAAGCTTGTAGAGATGGAATGGCTGCTGCTCATCTGCGGTGACGACCGCATGGAAATGGTAGAAAGATGTCGGGATATGCTGGGCTGGTTGTGGACCGAGGGACTAGAGCATCTGGCGAGGTTATCGGTCTCAATGGTTCGAATCAGCCCCGCACAATGGAAGACAGACCCCAATGCCGGGCTTGGACTTCAAGTAAGGCTGCGGATGAAAGATCGTTTCGTGCGTTCTTTTACGTCGATTGACAAGATTGAACTGACTTCAAAAGAAGAAAAGGGAGTGGATGATTAATGACAGTACAAGACGTGCAAGTAACCATCGATTTACAGAAGCCGACAGGACGGTTGTCTTTGGCGACACCGCTTATTCTCGGCAAAAAAGCTGGCGGGTTCGCTTATAAAGAATTTGGCGATCTGGACTCTATAAAAGCCGAATTTGCAGAGACAACAACCGAATATAAGATGGCACAAGCGTTGTTTGGTCAGGGAGACCACTCGCCCAAACGCATTGCGATTGCTGCTCATGATGATACGGAGGAGCCTGCTGTACGCCTGCGGGCAGTGCTGGATAACAGCTGGTACTATCTGCTTTCAGCGGACAACAGTGCGACTGTAGTAGAGGCACTAGCCGAAGAGTTGGAGAAAGAAGACTACCGCTTGTATGTCACTCGTATCGCTGACAAGACCAAGCTTCAGGCGCTTAAAGCCAAGGGATACACGCGTACGGCCGTATTTTACCATACGGATGCTGCTGCTTATCCAGATGCGGCATTGGTGGGTTCCGTGGGTTCTGCGGATGTAGGTTCTGTTACGTGGAAGTTCAAAACGTGTACGGGAATTTCTCCATTAAAGCTGACATCTACTCAGTTAATGGAAATTCATGATAATGGTGCCATTACGTATGTGAATAAACAAGGTGAAGCACGAACATCCGAAGGAAAGACCGTATCCGGCGAGTATATCGACGTCATTATGTCTCGTGATTATGTGCGTGCTCGCATGGAAGCACAGGTTCAAAACTTGCTCAATCAATCGGATAAGATTCCGTATACGAATGCAGGTATTGCCCAGATCGAAAGTGCAGTGGTGAACGTACTGCATGAGGCATTTCGGATGGGGATTATTGCGGAGGATGAAAGCGGCGAGCCATTGTTTGGCACTTCGTTCCTGCTGCGAGATCAGGTGGAGCCGGGAGATCGCGTTAATCGCAATTATAAGGGCGGTTCGTTCTGGTTTGAGATTGCCGGCGCAGTTCATCAAGTGCTGGTCAAAGGGGTTATTCGTTTCTAAGTCCAGTAAATGGGCAAAAGTCATTGAGGGTAGAAATTAGCTAATAAGAGGATGGTGTTTATTAATGAATATTGGTATTTATGATGCAAAGAATGTGTCGGTTATCGTCAATGGCAATTATATTACGGGGTTCGGTGAGAACACATTTGTGTCATGCGAAAAGGATGAAGAAATGTCAGTTGCCCATGTTGGCGCACACGGCGAGGTTGCGATTGCACATAAGAACAATCCGCTGGGTACCATCAAATTAACCTTGATGTCAACTTCTCCGCAATTGACTTTGCTTCATCAACTTGCTCGCGAGAAGAAAATATTTGACATTTGGGTAGTATCCCATAATGAACCACGCGAACGTATTGGAAGTGAGCAAGCTATCATGAAAAAGCTCCCAGCTGCTGCATATGGCTCTGAGCTGGAAGATCGTGAATTTGAAATTCAATTGCTGAAATATACACATACGGTGTAATACCTTGAACATAAGAAGAAAGGGTGAATGTAAATGAGCAAGCAGAAGATCGTCACGATTGATGGAGAGGAACTGGTGCTACAGCATCCAGGAGCGCGTGCTCTAATGCGACTGTATGATGTCGCGCTAAAAGCCGATGGCGGCTGGAAACTCGAAGCATCGATGGATTTCTTCCTTCAGCACGTCATCGTATCTCCGCGTCTCCATTGGGAGGGGCTTGAAGATAAATCTGATCTTTTGACTCCGTTATGGCTGGAATGTGCACGATTCCTGGGGATGGTAGATACACCCTTGGAATCCGAATCATCCGACGTATAGGCATTCCATCACCCTGAATCCGCTCCGGCAGCTGTTCTGGCAGGTCGTCTTGAACAACCGGGGCGGCGTTTCATATACAGAGGCGAGCAGCATGAGCATTGAGGAACTGTGTGAGGCTGCGGCGGCGATGGAATGGATATACGGGAAAGGAGGGAAATAAACAATGGATGATCGGATTGTTAAAAATACGCATCGTGAGCTCCGCACGATGAACGGAAAAATAGATGAGCTTGAATTGACGTTGAATGTACTGACAAGTACGATTCGTAGTCAGTCCAGTTTATTGTACTCCAGCATGAAAATGAAGTCAGCAGCAGGTGCTTATGCCCTACAGCCAATCCTGAATACAACTCAGTTGGAATTGGCGTTGGACCGAGTTCAGGTGGCTATGGTTCACCAGGGTGCTGCCATGAGGCAATTGTTTGCTTTAAAGTCTGGTGCAGCGATTGCACAAGGTGCGGCTGCCACCAAGGCTACAGACGATAAAACGAAGCTGCTGCCATGGGCGGAGAATTTCCAGAAATCTGATTTTGGCAAGACCATAATTAGCAGTAATGAAGTTTTGAAGCCTTTTAAGGATTTGGGGGATACAGTTGTAGCTCTGTTTGAAGGCCCTCTGAAAATTAAAACTTCTATTGATGAGTATCGTAAATGGTTTCAAGGTAAAGGTGGGGAATCCGGCAATAACAATAGTGACAGCAATGGAAGTTGCACTTGTAGCTGTTGTGCTCCTGCTAGTGATAGAACAGGCGGGAATGGAGGAGGTTCCCCTGATAACCAAAGTGATTCGAGGCGTAGAAGTTCGCGCCGTGCCCGTGGTCGTCAAGGACGTCAAGATTCAGAGCCTACGCAGGAGTCAAGGAGAAGGTCGGATAACGGGGGCAGAAGCAGACATAATCGACGCAATACAGGGGCGAATCAGCGGAACTCAAGAAGGCGTTCATCTTTGGGTGGATCTTCCGCACCGCCTCCTGAGCCTAGCACTGGTACGGGTAGACAGGAGTTAGGACGTGCAGCGCAGGGTGAGAATGGCTCCGCATCGCGCACAAGAACAGACAGGCACGGACCAGCGTGGAGATTATCCCACATGCTGCCGAAAAGCCGGAAAGGCAGAGCAGCTTTAGGCATTGCAGGTGCAGCCGGAGCGATTGGAGCAGGATATGCCTTATTTAGCGGGAGCAGTAAAGAAGGGCAGCAGCCTGACGATGGAAGCAGTCAGCCATCTACAACGATAACCAATGTCGCAACTGTTGCTCAATCTTCTATTGATATGGTCCAGGCGGTACAGTCGATGCGCGGGGCGGCTGATGTAACAGCAGGGGCAGCTCAGCAAGCAGCAGCTCCTACAACTGCGAACGCGATTAGAGCTTCTGCTCAATCGGCATCCGCCGCAACAAGAACAGCTTCAGCTGCCAAAAAAGTAGGGTGGTTCGGCAAGTTGCTTAAAGGCGCTAAAGCGGTTAGTAAAGCAACCAAACTGCTGCGGCTTACACCGGCCGGTTTTTTGGGAGGGTTGGCGCTTGATGCTGGTTTATGGGCGGCTGAGAAGTTTTTGCTCCCGAAAGACGAGGATCAAGGAAAGGACGAACTTCAAAAGCCGACTCTACCTACAACGCTTCCTGCCACGTTACCGAATAACATTCGCAGGCCTGGAGCTACTTTACCAATGGCGGACGCATCACGTGCGCCTGTAACACTCCAAGCAGGCATAGGGCCCCAAGTCTCAACGACTGCAGGTACTTCCTATCGCCCCTACTCTGATATGACTGGCACAGGAATTCCTGTATCAACTTCGCCGACGTTGAATGTACCGCCAGCGATACCAGGGCGGACAGGCACAATGGATGTAAATGCGAATAGCAACGTGGTGATGAATCTGAATGTGAACGGGTATGTTGATATGCGAATGATCGATGAAATTAAGCGGATTGCGCGCGAGCAGTTTGATGCTTCATTCCGCTCTTTCGAACGAAGTATTGCAAGCAAGATGCCTAAGCCGCAGACAGGGCCGGGAGGGGTGACTTCTCATTAAGCAAGAGTCAGTTCCAAAGTCAAAGGCAGTTTCAAAGCCAAAACCACCACAAAAATCAGCACAAAAGTTAAGCCGTTTAGGTGGAATCGATTTATTTGTAACGTCAGAAGAGCCGGAGTATGCTGTGCAGGTGAGTACCCATAACGTTGAAAAAGGTGGAACGATAACAGATCACATCCAGAAAGATACGGTTAGTCTCCATCTCGAAGGGCTATTGATTGGACCTAAAGCAGATCAATACCGGCATCGTTTAGTTAAAGCAATGAACGCAGGCACGCTGCTTCAATATTCAGGTCGTAATTTGCTATTAAATTGTGCGATTACAAGCTTAAGAACGGCACATGACAATTCCATCTCTAACGGGATGAGCTTTTCCATGACGCTCAAACAAATCAATGTAGTTACGATAAGCTACAAGAAGCTACCAGCCAAACGGAAGGTGGCCGTTAAGCCCAAAAGTCGTGTGGGGCAAAAAAATGCGACGTATCGTCCCAAACCGCTTTCACATACGGTCCGTAGAGGACAGACATGGGAGCAAATTGCGGCTTACTACGGCACAAGCCCCTATCAGCTTCGTAGCTGGAACTCACATTTAGATGCTCACGTTCCACCTCCAGTAGGCATGATCTTGTCCATCGGGCAAAAGGCGAGCGCTAAACAAAAAGCTATGAATCCGAATTTGAAGCATGCGGTAAGAACTCACAAGGTAGTATATGGTGAAAGTTGGAATTCAATAGCTTCTAGGTATGGTACAAGCCCCGATATATTAAGAGGATTGAACCCTAACATTAACGGCCATACCATACTCAAGTCTGGAATGGTGATCCGTGTTCTATAAATGACAGGTACTTATATGATGGTAAAGCCACTTCTAGGGAAGGAGGAATGTGTATGGCAATTGTTGTCATTGATAAGGAGTTGGTTCCTTACTCGTTTGAGATGGACTTAGGTGGTCGTACGTATACGTTTGAAATTCGATACAACCATAAACATGATTATTTCACAGTGGACTTACTAGTAGGAGAAAATGCGCTTGCACTAGGAGTAAAGCTGGTATGGGGCGTGCCTTTATTTGAGGCCATAGAGACACCCTTGTTTCCGTTGGAAGAGATTGTGCCTTATGGAGATAATCTGAATGAGCATGTGACGTGGGATACGCTTGGGCGATCCGTGCACATTCATTTGGGAGAAGACGATGGAATATTTATATAATCGCCAATGTGAAGTGCTTGTTGGGGGGTACAAATTTACGTACCAAGACCTGACAATGCGCGTTGTGGTTGACTTTGATGATGATAAAGAGGCCAACGAATCTACCATTGAATTGTACAATTTATCGAAGCATACACGGGCTAGTCTTCGTAATGGCATGCGAGTCATCGTTAATGCGGGATACGGTCGTAGTCTGGGAACGGTACTTCAAGGTAATGTCGTTGAAATTCGAACGAAGCGCGAGCAGATGGATCAAATTACGACCATTCAAGTGAAAGACGATTTAACCGTATCTGTCTATCATGTGGTGCAGTCTTATCGCAAAGGTATAAAAGCAAGTGAAATTATTCGCGATCTCCTAAATCAAGCGCAGATTCCTCATGGAGAAATATCGTTGCCATCTGATTATACGTATGCCAAGGGCTTTGTTGTAAAAGGGGATCCTGTAGCGGCCATTCGCCGAGCCGCTGCGGCTTGTGGAATTATGACTTACACAAGGCAGGGCAAGCTGCATTTTCAAGCACCGAACGGGTCTGCTGCCAACCGAACCGCTATTCGTTTAGCTGCGAACAGCGGCTTGCTTGACAGTCCACAAACATTTGAAGATGGAGATATAAAGGGGGTTCGGGCAACTTCGTTATTGAACCATCGCCTGCATGCTGGCGCACTCGTCTGGCTGGAAAGCGTGGATTATCATGGGGTGTACCAAGTAAGACAAGGTAGACACACAATCTCGGCAGAGCAATTTGTTACGGATGTGGATTTAGTGAAGGAATCCTAGTTTGTTTTAAATAGTATAGATAACCGTTTCATAGTCGAGGAAGGAGGAGCGATATGGGTGCCAATCGAGCGGTTGGAGCGTTGGATGCCTGGATGGAGCACAAGCTGTCTGGCACAGCGGGCGCACAAATAGGGACAATCCTTAACTTGGAAGCAGGCAGTGCAGATGTGGAATTGGAGGGTGAAAGTGGGGCGATTCGCTATCAACTGCCCATGCTAGAGCTTTCATCTGATGTGATGCTTGAGAATGGGAACCGTGTATTGGTTGTATTTACTGAACCATACAGTGGTGGGGGTATTATTGTTGGAAAGGTGGCGGCTGGATGAGAACTTGGCAGCTGCTTGATGGAGATATTCAACTGTCAGATGGGCAAGTAGCTTGGATTGATGGACGTGATGAGCTTGCACAATCCGTGCGAATCAGAATGGGAACTCGCTTAGGCGAGTATTTTTTTGCCCCTGAGATGGGACTTGATCATGAGAAGGTGCTTGGAAAGCAAGTTAGTGAAGAGGGAATTCGTGAAGCGATCATGTTATGTCTAGCAGAAGAGCCGCGTATTCAATCGGTGGATGACATGGAGTTGGAATGGGATGGAGTAACCCGTCAGCTTATAGTTCAGCTGACCCTAACAGGCACGGACGGAGAGGAGGTCACACTTCGATATGCTGACAGCAGCGGGATTGAAACGCAAGACCTATAACGAGATTTACGAAGAGATGGTCAACGAGCTTGGAAAAAGGCTCGGACAAGATATGAATACATCGGAGTCGTCTCCGCTTGGTATGATGCTTCAAGTGTTTGCATGGCATTTGTCGGTGCTGTGGGAAGATGTGGAGCAAGTTTACCATGAATCCTATATTCAATATGCAACTGGTGTCCAATTGGATGCATTAGCGGTGTTTTACGGTTTACGCCGCAAGCTGGAGCAGCCTGCACATGGCATGGTGGAACTGAAAGGGTTGCCTGGCTATCTCGTACAACCTGGTTATCGAATAGGAACGAAATCGGGAATATGGTTTACAACCACTGCGGTGTGCACCTTGAATGAGAGTGGTAAAGGAGCTGTTGCAATCAGTGCCGTTATACCTGGCATTATGGGAAATGTTCCTGCCGGATCAATCGTTGAGGCATTTAGCCCATTGAAAGAAATTACGGGTATAACCAATCTTCGGGAAACTGAGGACGGTCGTGAACAGGAAAATGACGTGGAATTTCGTGATCGGTTGCGGGCGGCACGTGATGGCAGCCATGCCGCCACGATTGATGCGATCGTCTCTGCGCTGCTGCAGTTACCAGATGTGAAGTCTGCCGCGGTGCAAGTCAACGATACGATGCAAATAGACGAACAAGGAATCCCACCTAAGTCTATCCGTGCTTATGTATATGGTGGTCAGTCCGATCAGATAGCCAAAGCGATCTTTGACAAAAAGGCGGCGGGCATCGGTACAGATGGCAAGGAAAGTTTTGAAGTGAAGGATATTAGTGGCCACGGCCATAAGGTACAGTTCAGCCGCATGAAGATGTTGGATGTTCATGTTGAGGTGTCTGTGTCTGCCAATACTGCATTCTCTTCAAGAGGACAAGAAGAGATTATTACTGCCCTAGCCCAATATGTTGGCGGCGTTGGTGCTGATCAGCAGGATTATACGGGCCTGGCTCAAGGCTCGCGTATCGTATTTAGCCGTCTTTTGACAGCTGTTCAGAATGTGCCTGGGGTCGAGGAAGTTATGGACTTGAAGGTGAAGTTGGGTGATCGTGACTATGTGTCTGGTAACGTGGATGTTCCGCTCTACCACGTATCGAGAGTGGCCCCGGATCGGATTAAGGTGGCGGTGAGCCATGTTTAAGCTGGAACAAGTGATGGGGATGCTGCCAGAATTGGTATCTAGAGAGGGAAGCCATTTCTCCAAGCTTGTTGATGTCTGGCTGATGCAGATGAACGAGCTAAGTGAGACAATTGCGCGCATCTCTTCGTGGAAGAGCATCGAGAATGCAGAAGGCGCCGCACTTGATATGATCGGCGGCAATTTAGGTCAACCTCGTGGACAAGCGACAGATGAGGTTTACCGTATGCTGCTTCGTTCCAAGCTCGCACGTATGAATGCCAGCGGCAATCTGGACTCTGTTATCGAGGTATTGGCTTTGGCGTTGAACACGTCACCTGAGGAGTTTCGTCTTTCAGAGCGCTACAATGATCCGTTGGAGCCAGAGCCTGCCGCGATTCACGTCAATGAAGTGCCTTATGAGAAGCTGAACAGCGTCGGCTTGAGCCCTGGTCAGTTTGTGTCGCTTGTTGAGCGTCTTGTCGCAGCAGGTGTTCGTGTTGGTCAGGTTGAGCTGACTGGCACGCTAGCATTGGCTTCTTCACCAGACACACTGGAGTCCAGCGAATATGGCCTCGCGGATGAAGCGATGACCCTCGGCGGCACACTTGGCGATTTGTATGTACCGGGGAATGATTATGAGCTGCCTATGTGAAGTTAGCAGCTTCACTGAGTATGTTAGATTCGCACACGAAATGAAATTAGAGGTGATCATTTATGGCATATGAAAAGGAACTTCCCGAATGGAAAGCCAAGGGGGTTAAGCCCCCACAAAGTAAGTTGGACGAAGGTTGGAAGGTTCAGGATAAGCCCCCTGCGGCTTGGCTCAACTGGCAGATGAATTCGACGTATGAAGCGTTGCAGGAGCTGCAGGAAAAGGCAGTTAATAAGAACGGGGACACATTAACTGGGAAGGTTATTGTGGATAATGAGCTAAAGGCTAAAGGGATTAGTGTCACACAAGGATATTTTGAAGTGAACTCTTATGGAGCAGAGTATGGGATTGGTAAATTGCAATCTTTCTATGATGCGAATAATAAGACTTGGAAAATAAATGGACGTGATAGTGCTGATGCTCTTACAGCTGTGGACTTGCAGTTAAATGGACGTATGAACGTGAATAGAAGCGGCATTCAGCTAGGAATTGGTTCACCAGCGTTAGCTAATTTTCACATGGTGTCGGATGATGTAGGTGGTCGCCCAACCTTGCGAATCTACAATGGGAACTATGGTGCTGGTACAAGAATGTTTGCCATAGATAATCAAGGGCATGCGATGCTAGGGAATCAATTAAACCCAAACAATCTTGAGGGCTGGTCTAAAGTACTTGATATCTATTCTACGGGTAATGCTCAGATCAAAGTAAGAACAGACGTAGTAGATGGCCGCTTTGAGGTGCATGATCAAGGATTTACTGGAGGTGCTCCTGGTTTACTCATTGGCACGGCTTCTAATCATGATGTGACATTTTTGGTAGGGAACCAAAATAGGCTGAGTATTTCTAAAGATGGTTACCTTAATATAAGTTCAGCTATAAGAATGAATTCAGGAGATAGTTGGAAATTTTTTGTTGATAATCAGGGGTCTGTTTATTCAAATGCTGGATCAAATGATGGAGGATTACTTCATTATCAGCTAAGAAATAATACCCGCTTACGATGGGGTATTGGTCTAGCGGGAAATGAAAGTGGTCTCAACAACGGTTCGGATTTTTCCATTTGGTCTTACGATAATAATGAAAATATGATTCACAGACCTTTAATTCTTACAAGGCAAAATACTGCACTTTTGTTCGGCTCCCCCCTTCGTGCAACCCATATTTCCAACCGTGCTCCTGCTAATCATGAGGGGAATGAGGGCGAAATTTGGATTCAATATTAAGGAGGGGGATCTAATGCCTATCAATGTTAAGGAATCTGGCACATGGAAAGCTGGCAAATTGGTTTATGCAAAAGTGGGTGGAGCTTGGCAGCAGGCTAAGCGTATTTTTACGAAAATAGGTGGCATATGGGTAGGTATATGGTCAGCCGCTTACTGGACTCAAAAGTCTAATTTTCAATATGCCAGAAAACAAGGTCAAGCAGTTGGTGTAAATGGTTATTTATATTATATAGGCGGTAGATACAACAATGATTACAGTGGCAGTGGAACCTATACGAATGAGAGATGGGACCCTAATACAAATACTTGGACATATTTAGCTGATTGTTTGTACAAAAAAACAGATGGTTGGGTTGCGGCAAGAGGCCAATACATTCATGTTGGCTCGGGTACAGATCATTATTATACGCACGTTATGTATGATACAAACAGCAATAAATGGTTTTCTAAGAACCATATTACTGATGCGCAAGGACCATGTGCCGCTTATGCAGGTGATGGAAATACTATTTATATGGCAGGTGGATGGAATGGGGGGAGCTACTATAACAGTTTTTACAAATGGCAGGACAGTGTGGACTATGCTACGAGTCTTACAAGTATGCCTATGCAAAGAGCTTGGGCAGCTGGAGGGTTTATCAATAATAAGTTTTATGTTATAGGTGGCGAAATATCGCTTGGTCAGCTGACTAATCAATGTCATGTATATAACCCTGATACTAACGCTTGGACACAAGCTGCGGATTTGCCAGAGCAAGTCTCCCAATCCCCACATTGGGTGTTAAATTCAAAAATGTATGTAATTCAAAATTCAACTAGCAGTAAAACTTTTTGTTATGACCCTGCTACAAATGCTTGGATACTAGGACCTACTTGCCCGTCCAATGTGTATTATGCAAAAGGGGCTAGTCTTAATGGAAAAGGATATGTTGTTGGAGGAATCCAGCAAGGAACTGGAAATATTACACAAACCTTGTATGAATTAACGATGTAAGGGGATGAAAATATGATCTATAAAAGTATAGAACTTACGTGCAGTGAAACTGAACTAGATAAATTTGTAAGTGAACTTTCTAGCAATTATAGTGTTCATAAATTTGAGGAACGTTATGCAGGCCACTTAATTGATAATCCTTTTGATGGGCAGAAAGATGCAAGATATTACATCTTGGATGTTGATAATCGTACATTCGTTCAACCTTATCTTCCTTTTGTTCAAGGGTATCAAAAAATTACAACTGAGAATGTTATTAAAAGCATTGAACTTCATAAAGCCGCTATTATTGATGACCTTATTTTTACACAATTTGCAAAGAAACCTGAAGATCATATCTTTAAGTTGGAACAGAAAAACCTGAATACCATGTCTGCCTTAGCAGGTGTGTACGAAGAAATGCTTGCTTTGAAAAAGGAATTAAGTCAGCTATCGACAAAGGAGTGAGCATCAAATGATAGAAAATATGGTTTATATATATGCAGAACTAATATTAGCAGGACGTCGTGACATCGAAAGTGTGCCAGAAGAGTTACAGGATGCTGTAAATTTGATAATTCATGAGAAAAAGTAGCACAATTATAGAGCTAATGAGGTGGTTTTATGACTTATACAAAGGAAAAGGAAAATTTACAATTTCAATTAAATGCAATTGATGCTTCTTTGTACCGATTATTAGAGGAGCGAAAGCAGGTAAATGTAGCATTGCTAGTCTTTGATCAATTGGAGAAAGAACATAGTAATCAATCTTTGGAAGAATAATAGCATATTATCCGTATTTGATAAGGATTACGCCAGAAAGCCCTCGGCCCATGTCGAGGGCTTTACTTTTGAAAGGGGGGGAATCACGGATGGATACACAGACTCGCATGCTCTCCGAGATTCGCGAGCGTGTCGTACGCGTCGAGACGAAGCTCGACTCGATGACGGACGTTCGCGAAGTGGCGGACGATGCCAAGGAAGCGGCCCATAAAGCGCTCGAATCCACGCGCTCGGCACATCACCGTCTTGATCGCATTGACAAGACGATCTTTTGGCTTGCTACGACCGTTGTCGGAGCAGTCATTATGGGACTAATCAAACTTGCCATGGATGGGAGGCCATAACTAATGGAAGTGATCTCTAACGACATTCTGACACTAGCGGCGCTTGTTGCCGCCTACGTCGGTGTTGCACGCGGCTTCGGCCTTCCTAGTAAATGGACACATGTGACGGCTCTGCTGTTAGCAGCCGTATTTGTGCTGGTTCCTGCATTCATTCAGGAGAAGCTGGTGCTGATCTCTGTCATTGGATTGTCTGCAACCGGTGCCTATCAATTTTCAAAAAAGAAAGAGGATACCTATGAACATTAAATCGATGCTCCTTCCCGCAGGAGCCCCAAATAAACCAAACCGAGGCATGCAGCCCCGTTACATTACGGTCCATAATACCGACAATACAGCGAGAGGTGCGACAGCGGAAGCACACGCTCGTTTTCAGCTTAATGGCAGCGGCGGTATAAGCAAGAGCTGGCACTATACGGTTGACGATCAGGCGATCTATCAGCATTTGCAAGATCTTGAACAAGGCTGGCATGCCGGAGATGGCGCTGGACCGGGCAATGCATTGTCTATCGGCATCGAAATTTGCATGTACGACGGGATGAATGAGATGCTGGCCTGGCGCAGTGCAGCGGAGCTTATCGCCAGCTTGATGGTAAAACACGACATTCCGCTGCAAAATGTTGTCCCGCATAAGCATTGGAGCGGTAAAGCCTGTCCATCCCGCCTGCTTCCGCATTGGCAGACATTTGTACAATTAATCCAGCGTCAATCGGAGCAAACGAATAACAGCGGCCAGCCGAAGCTGAAAGATGCAGGCGCAGAGGCGGTTAAGGTCAAAGTTGTATGCAGTGACAATAAGACACCGGTCATGCTGAACGGTCTACTCGTCGATGGACAAGTCTACGTTCCGGCAAGGGCATTGGCTCATGAAGTCAAAGCCAAGGTGGAATGGGACAATAGCAGCAAGCAAGCTGCTCTTATTTTTGCAAAATGATACTTTAAAATTATACCTATATGCGCGGGCAGCTTCAGCAATGCGATCAAAGTGCGTTATTCCGATGTTCTCTTGTACGAACGCTGCTCTTATTTAGTTTTGAATTTGAATTTGGTAAATAGGATTTGGCACGTGTGGTGAAGTGAAGAAGTCATGAAGTGATAGTGTGCGCATGCAGTAATAAAACTACAATGCTATGTTGGTTGTATCTCCATACCGATCAATTATTGAGAATCCAGCAGCGTCTTGCATGTTATTCCTCCTGTGATTATCCCCTCCTTTGGCGAACCTATTGTTATTCCACTTTAAAAGTGTGCCATAATAGCCGTCTTGCTGCAAAAGGGTAGCAAGACGGGGATTTAATGCGTTATATTTCAGTGTATGGTCAAATTATACATACATATTTATCCTTTAACTTGTACATCCTATATATGGAGATGGAACGATGTGTGTGCGTTCAAGTTGCGCTGTTTCAACTTTTATTAGCCGATCCAACAAAACAAAAGGGCTGCAACACCTTTAAAAGGGTTCAACACTGTTTCTCTAGACCCACTCATATTTGATTTGTTAACATGAATGTATCGGAAACTTCTGTTGCCGGAATGGAATAGCAGGGAGGGGCACAACGTGGTGGACGTGTACGCAGAAATGAAGCAAGGAGAAAGAGGGGCGTGGCTCAGTATTGTAGCTTACATCGCGCTATCATTAACGAAGCTTGGCTTCGGGTTCTCCTTTCATTCGGCTGCGCTTCAAGCGGACGGCTGGAACAACTTAACCGACATCGTTGCGTCAGTTGCGGTGCTTATTGGACTGCGGATTTCGCAGAAGCCGCCTGATCACGATCATCCATATGGTCATTTTAGAGCAGAGACGGTATCTGCGCTGATCGCTTCTTTTATTATGGCCACGGTAGGATTGCAGGTGCTGTATTCTACCTTGATGTCACTGATAGAAGGACGTTCTGAGACGCCAGGCTTGATTACGGCATGGGTGGCCTTGGGCTGCGCGGTGGTCATGTTCTTTGTATATATGTACAATTACAGACTAGCAAAGAGAATTAACAACCAAGCCTTAATGGCTGCTGCGCAAGATAACCGCTCTGACGCGATGGTCAGTATCGGTGCCGCAGTCGGAATCTTTGGCTCTCAGTTTGGTTTGCCATGGCTTGATCCGTTGGCCGCACTTACGGTCAGTTTTCTTATTTTAAAGACAGCTTGGGAAATATTCAGAAATGCAACACATGCGTTGACGGATGGATTCGATGAGAATCAGCTCCAAACCCTGCGTACGACGATTGAGAAGACACAAGGTGTACGTGTAATCCGAGACGTTAAGGCCCGGCTGCATGGCAATCATGTGCTTGTCGATGTTGTCGTACAGGTTGATCCGGGATTAACACTCATTGAGAGCCATGAGATCTGTGACGATGTGGAAAGACGGATGCTGAAGAAACACAATATTACGAGTGTGCAGGTCCATGTGGAGCCAATGGATGAACCGCAGCCGGAGAAGCTTCAGCATATATGATGAATACTTGGCATAACTAAATTAAACCAGAATCGCGGCAGAAATTACGCTGTTGATTCTGGTTTTTTTATTTTTGTTAGAAATAGAAGTAGGTGTAATAGTAAAGGTTCTATTCAAGCGGCAGCAGGAAATCTTATAGGTTAGAGAAATTTATGTTGGATATTACTCAATATCTAAATGATCATATGTTCAAAAATATAGATAATTATACCCAGTAAATTCTTGTTTAGTATAATAAAAATGTTATTTTATAGTTCTTAAGAACTAATTAAAGGTTACATTTTAGTCATTTTTAAGCGGATAGTCCGATATAATTCGACAAAATGAACTGTTATAGTGAAGATATTGTATGGAATCAAGATACAATTTATGAAAACTGTATAGTACTAACCTAGAAGTTTACAATTTGAACATGTGAACATCGACTCACACATGAACCTGCCCGCGACATACGAATACGAAGTGATTCTGAAAGTGGGATCAAGGACAACAAGGAGGCTACTCATGAAGAAAATGAAAAAACTACTCTTAGGTATGATGATGATGACGATGGCGTCGCAAATGCTGTTGCCGGCTGTAGGGGTGGAGGCCGCTCCCTCCGAACCGGACTTTATGATTGCATCGCCAGCGTTATCGGATACAGATAATTTTCTAATGGATGAAAGTGATCCTGACATGGAAGAACTTGAAGCCGTCATTAATGAATACAATGCACAAAATGCTACCGCATCACGAACAGCTGCGACTGCTACCTCTTCGACTGGAGTAATCCTAGCGTCCGTTAATATGCGAGAGAAGGCATCCACATCCGGTAAGATCATCCGTTTGGTGAAGCAAGGCGAGAAGGTTACGATCTTGAGTCGGCCGAACAGCAGTTGGTATCAAGTCCGCGACGAGAAAGGCAAGGTTGGATACTTAAGTTCTAGCAGCAAATACATAAAAGTCGGCGGACAGGCAGTAGTTCCGGATGATAAGGAATCAGGGTCCTCTGCATTGTCAGCAAGCTCCAAAGTAGAAAAAGTCATTAGTACGGGGTTAAAATATTTAGGCACACCTTACGAATATGGGTCTGATCGGAACAGTACACGGACATTCGATTGTTCTGATTTTGTGAGGCATGCGTTCAAACAAGCTATCGGGATCACACTGCCAGCAGATTCACGCAAACAGGGCGCCTATGTAAAATCAAATTCAACAGTTAAGAAGAGCATAAGCTCCCTGAAACGCGGTGACCTAATGTTCTTTGGCACATACCGCGGCTCGAAGCAGTCAGCTTATAAAAATGTAAACAAGAACACAGAGCGTATTACGCACGTGGGTATTTACATGGGGAACGGCAAAGTATTGCATACATACTCAAAAGCTTCTGGCGGGGTACGTACAGATAGTGTAGTCGGTAACTCGTGGGAACATCGTTTCTTGTATGGTGGCAGCGTAGTGAAGTAAAATGGCACTTATTCATCATATTATTTATAGCTTAAAGTTATATAATGGGAACCGCTCTGTAATCTTGGTCATGATGCAGAGCGGTTCTTTTTATAATCTCCAACACTAAAACGTAAAAGCCCTCTTTCCTTTACGGGGCAGGGCCGATATAATTTACCATATACTGTTCGCAGCCTATACGTCGCACTTCTTGGGGAGGAGAGCATGGCCACACTTAAAGATATCGCAGAGCAGGTAGGAGTCTCAATATCAACGGTTTCACGTGTCATAAATCAGGATGACAGCAGACGCATCAGCGAGGAGACGAAGCAGAAAATATGGAAAGCGGCCAAAGCGCTTCAATACCGTGCGCCACATGCAGCTAAGCATAAGAAGAGCTCGCGCCCGCAGCAGTCTCAGCCGATAACATCCGCTCATGCGGTGGGATGCATTCTTTCGCTTCCTGACAACAAATATAATCATCCGTACTTTTCGCCTATTATTCAAGGAATAGAAGCCAAGCTGCTGGAAGCGGGCATGTCTTTGTCTTTCCTTCATACACAAGCCGAATTAAAAAGCGAGTCTTTGTTTGATTCGCTGCTGAAGTCTCGTAATCTCAGCGGAATTATTTGTGTGGAGGGAATGGAAGCATCACAATACAAGTGGTTAAAGGAACGGGTGCCTAACATCGTTGGTATTGATGTTGCAGACCCGGGTATACCCGTTATTTCATATGATCGGATGAACGCCGCACGTATAGCGGTTCGGCATTTAATCGAGCTTGGGCATCGTAGTATTGGCTTTATTGGCGGAGCTGGTTTGCTCGGACAGTTGGAGCGAGAGAAGAGATACCGTGGGTATCGGCTTGCACTGGAGGAAGAGGGACTCGAGGTGAATCCAGCCTGGACGATCGATGCAGAATGGGATGCGGATCGAAGCTACGCAGAGATGAAACGGCTTGTACGAACAAAGGACCAGCCTACAGCCATGTTCTGCGCGAGTGATATGATGGGAATTGCTGCGATGCGTGCCGTTACCGAAGAGGGGTTGTCCATTCCAAAGGATATCGCCTTTATCGGCATTGACGATATTGAATTTGCCAGATTCAGCTCGCCGCCCCTGTCTTCCGTTCATATCCCGAAATACGAGATGGGGTATGCAGCGGCTAAAGTACTGCTGGATGGCTTGGATAATCCCTATCCGTTTCCATTTCGAATGCTGCTGCCATTTACACTGATCAAGCGTGCTTCAACTATAACAGAAGGAGCGACCTAGTCTAACTGGGTCGCTCCTTCCTTTATCTACATAGATACTTTACCGCTTATTAGAAGAAGGGTAATGAATAAGCGCGGTGTAACGAATCGTCTTATCCGTATCGTTATAATACGTATGAGGCTGATCCGCGGAGAAACGAATGGCCAAGCTTGGCTGCAGCGTATATGTCTCGCCGCCAACCTCTACTCGCAGTTCGCCTTCCATCACCATGATAAATTCCTCAACGCCTTCATAGTGTGCTTCAGACGTATGCGAATTGCCCGGCTCAATGACGACGCTGTATACTTCAAATCCGCGGTCCTGCTCGAAAGGAAAGATGGGATAAGCGCGATAAGCGCCGTCTTCTTCAATCAGCGGGGTGGTGTCTTCCATCTTCACGATCGTAACCTGCGGCGCAGAATCTTCCATTAAGGTGGCAAAGGAGATACGAAGACCGTTTACAATTTTCCATAGAACTGAAATGGTTGGATTCGATTCCCCGCGCTCAATCTGACCGAGCATGCCTTTGCTTACACCGCTTAGCTCCGCTACGGCATCGAGGCTTAGCCCACGAGATTTGCGAATTTCTTGCAAGTTCTTACCGATCTTCTGGTGAATTTGTTCTTGCATGGTTGTCCCCTCTCTGTCTCTTCCGCGCGTACACGAAAAGCCATCCAACATCCTACAAAAATACATGTGCAATATAACGTACAAATGTGTAATATAATATACAAGATGAAATTTGATGTATTTAGGATGGATCGGTAAATCGTTATGTACTCTATTTTATGAAAAAAAGCGGAGAGGGGCAATCAAATGTTAAGTGGAACGATGATCGGATTAGTGAAAGATGAGCGCAAGCCCGGTGCCGTGTTAAAAGAAGTACCCATTCCGACTTGCGGACCTCACGATGTGCTCGTGCGTGTAAAGACCTCGTCTATCTGCGGGACGGACGTTCATATATATAAATGGGACGAGTGGGCTTCAAAGACTGTGGTAACTCCTAACGTATTTGGACACGAATTTGCAGGTATTGTGGAAGCAATCGGGGATGAAGTAACTAATGTGAAGATAGGCGACTATGTATCTGGTGAAGGACATGTCGTATGTGGTCAATGTAAGCCTTGTCGTACAGGCAATGCCCATGTATGCAAAAATACGAAAAGCTTCGGCATAACGATTCCAGGATGCTTTGCGGAATATGCAATCGTGCGTGCGAGCAATGTGATCCATAACGATCCTAACCTACCATTAGAGATTGCATGTCTTCAAGATCCGCTCGGCAACGCTGTACAAACGGTACTTAGCGGTGATGTTGTAGGGAAAAGCGTCGCGGTGGTTGGCGTTGGTCCAATCGGACTGATGGCAATTGCAGTAGCAAAGGCTTGCGGCAGCGGCACGATATTTGCGGTCGATATTAATCCTTATCGACTTGCGATGGCCAAAACAATGGGAGCTGATGTTGTAATCAACAGCCGCGAAGAGTCACTGGTTGATGTCATTATGGAAGCGACTGACGGTGAAGGTGCGGAAGTAGTGCTGGAGATGTCCGGACATCCTGATGCGATCAGGGATTCTCTGAAAGCGGCTTCACAAGCAGCTCGTGTTTCCTTATTAGGCATTCCTACAAAAGAAGTGCCGTTTGATTTAGCGCAGGACATTATTTTTAAGGGGCTTCACATTCACGGCATTACGGGGCGCCGGATGTATGATACGTGGTATCAACTAAAAGGTCTGCTGGAGCGCGGCCGAATTGATTTGTCTCCGCTGGTGACACATCACTTTACATTGGATCAGTACGAAGAGGCGTTTGCCCTAATGGCTTCTGGGAATTGCGGTAAGATTGTGTTCTGGCACGACCGGACATCATCTTAATTGTACGTAAACATGCACATGACAGTTGGACGGTACAGCAGTCAGAAGGCTATTTGTGTCATAAAGTGCACGAGTGGCAGTTGGAGGCCAGGTTCTATTAAATGACGGCAATGTACTTGAGCTAAGGCTATTATAGCTGGCTTTGCTGTTAATTTGTCATATCGTACAAGAGGTTATACTGTACACGTGTGGAATGAGTTATAGGTGCGCAGGTGTATACACATCTATATTTTATGAAAATATGGGTATTAATCTTGAAGTGTTGAGATGAAGGTAGAACACAATAGTTAGGTATAACCAACAGATGGTCGTGAGTTGAGTATGATAAATGAGTAGGGAGGTCATAAGTATGGCAGGTTTTGATATCATTGCGCAGCAACTACAGGAGCTTAAAGAAGCGGGACGTTATCGTCCGTTGACCGTCTGGGAAGACGGATCAGATGCATGGATGACATTAGCAGGCGGCAAACGGGTGCTGCAGATGTCTTCTAACAACTATTTGGGACTGACTCATCATCCTAAGCTGAAACAAGCTGCTATTGAAGCGACGGAGAAATATGGTGTAGGTGCGGGTTCGGTTCGGACCATTACCGGGACACTGGCCATACATGATGAGCTTGAACAGAAGCTTGCTGCATTTAAAGGGACGGAAGCTGCGCTTGTGTTTCAATCTGGGTTTACGACCAATCAAGGTGTGCTTGGCACGATTCTGGGAGCAGACGATGTTGTGATTAGCGACGAGCTGAATCACGCAAGCATCATTGACGGCATTCGTTTAACCAAAGCGAATCGGCGTATTTTTGCCCATAAGGACATGAATCAGCTCGAAGCGGTGCTGAAAGAATGTGGATCGTTCCGTCAGAAGATCGTTGTGACGGACGGTGTGTTCAGCATGGACGGCGACATTGCGCCGCTGCCAGCCATCGTAGAGCTGGCCGAGCGCTACGATGCGCTCGTATATGTGGATGATGCGCACGCGAGCGGCGTGCTTGGCAAGCATGGCAAAGGCTCTACCGACCACTTTGGCTTAAAGGGACGTGTACACTTCCAAATTGGTACGTTGTCCAAGGCCGTTGGTTCTGTAGGCGGTTATGTAGCAACTGCCCAAGTTGCAAAGGACTTGATGGTGAACAGTGCGCGTGCATTTCTGTTCAGTACATCGCTGCCGCCTTCAGTTGCGGCATCGTGTATTGCAGCTATTGAAGTGCTGCAAGGAGAGCCTGAGTTGACGGAACTTCTGTGGTCGAATGCAACTAGCTTCCGTACGAAGCTGCAGCAGCTAGGATTTAATACGGGCGACAGTGAGACGCCGATCATTCCCATTATTGTGGGCGAGTCGGCGCGAGCGCTTGCGTTCTCGAAGCGGCTGCTGGAAGAAGGCCTGTGTGCACAAGGTATCGTCTACCCGACAGTGGCGATGGACAAAGGGCGTGTACGCCTCATTGTAACGGCACAGCATACGGAGGAAGATTTGAAGTTTGCGGCTGATGTGCTGGAGCGGGTAGGACGAGAGTTTGGATTGATTTAGATTGCTGATGATATAGGTTATTAGAGTGCGAGTAGAGCATTCTAATAACCTTTTTTATAGAATGCGAAGCTGAACTTTTTGTAGCAGTAGATGTTTTCTTTATTTCGTACATGATTGTCTGAAACTGCTATGATCACTAGTGAAATGTTTCGAGCAGTCTGCCAGCCAAGTAAACCAATATTATTATTCGCCAAACAACTGGGATGCATTTAACAGCATTTATATAAATTTCAGATTCGGGGTAACCAAATTCGGTGGTAATGATTTCGAATTATACGAAATTAGAATAAGTTAGTTACCTTGTTACAGGTTAATATAGCGTTGAGATTAAACCTAGAAGACGGTCCCTATATTAAAGGGACCGTCTTCTTTTTAAGATTTATAGAATTCAATCAGCTGCATTCGATTCCGATCCCAATGCCAATTCCTTGATCAACCTCGGATACCACTCCGCAACTTTGTCAAACTCAAACCCGTGCTGTACTGCTTTACTTGTGTCCATCCGCCAACTGGCCGTTATTCCGAACGGGGACGCAGAGCCGTCCGCCTGCTTCAGAGTGTCGTCTGCTGCCGATGGCTTCTCAATGAGCGCTTTTGTGCCCACCTCGGCTTCAATCAGCTTCATAATTTGACCGATGGACAACTCCCCATCGGAGCGAGCGTTCACAGGGCCTTCGAAATGCTGATTCTTCAGCCAGAATAAGAAGCGAGCCGCCTCGTCGGAAGTGATAAAGCCCATTACTGCGTCCAGATTCGGAATCCCGATTGGGAGTCCTTGCTGTACACGCTCAATGTGGAACAACAGCCGCTCTGTATAGTCATCTGTACCAAGCACAATTGGAAAGCGAACGGCACAGACTGGAAACGGTGCTTGTTGGAACAGAACCGCCTCGGCTAACTGTTTCCCCTCCGCATAGGAAGGTTCAGTAGGAAGCTTTACCGGAATCGGATACGTGTAAGGATTAAAATCGTCTTCCGGGTGCATCTGATCTCCGAATTCATATACGGCCATGGTGGAGGTGAAGATGTATCGCTTCACTTTGCCGGCAAATATCTCGCAGGCACTAAGAGCATCCTGGGGAAAGAAACAAATGTTATCGTACACGACATCCCACTCGCTCTCGCCAACAGCGGCGGCCAACGCCGCTTGATCTGTACGATCTAACTGAAGGCGTTTCACTTGATCGCCAAATGTATCCACGGTTTGTCCACGGGTTACTAGCGTAACGTCCGTCCCATCCTCAAGCAGCAATTGGACGAGCTTCTTGCCAAAGAAGCGAGTTCCGCCCAATACTAATACTTTAGTCATGATCAATCTCCTCCTGAGCATTTCATTATGCTGGTTACCGCTTGATGTACACCCATAATTGTTAATTCGCTGTAAGACAAGTTATTCCTGTCTGAGCAAGTGGAATTACGAGGTGGGATTGGAGGAGCTACGGGAAGTGCGTACTGCTTATGGCGACGAAGATGATAGCATAATATTGTGCAAAAAGTAACTATATTTGCCCCAAACTATAAAGTTTGAAAGTTTTTATTTTAATCCAAAAAACGTGTTGACGGCGTAAACTTTCGCATAATATAATGACGACAAGCAGCAGAAGAAACTTTTACCAATTACTGATTGAGCGCACATCACAACCCAAACTCCAATATTATACCCAAACTCAAGTTAGAATTTGCACATCACTCCCACATCAAGATCATTTTGCACCAAGCGTCTACAACATCTTTATTAGCAAATGAGTCAGGATTAAGCAACTACGCACCCTAGAATAAACTATTGTATATCGCCAGTGGACGCTCCATTGTGAGCATTAATATGATCTGAGGACATTTGCAATAGCGTTGTCTAATCTGGTGTTGTGTATAGGGATTACAATTTCTACGGGTCACCATTTCGCTGCTATTATTTGTAAGCGCTTTATATTTAGACTTATGCTTTGTTGCTTTAATTCGTTTATTAGGCAAAGAGACAGAGAGTTCGAGAGGAGAATGAGGAAATGACAGCAGGCAAACAAGTCAGAATTGGTGTGATTGGTGCAAGAGGCAGAGGTACAATCGCGAAATATTGGCATCAGCCGGAGGGGCGCTCTATCGTGGTAGGGGCAGCTGATATTTACCCTGAACGGCTGCAGGAGTTCAAGGAAGATATTAACCCAGATGCATTCGTAACGACGAATTATCGGGAATTGATCGCACGCGACGATATCGATGCCATCGCGGTCACGTCACCCGACTTCTGCCATGAAGAGCATGCAATCGCAGCACTGAAGGCTGGCAAGCATGTTTTCTGCGAGAAGCCGTTGGCGATTACGGTTGCTGGCTGCGATAACATTTTGAATGCGTGGCAGGAATCTGGCAAGCATCTCATGGTGGGCTTTAATATGCGTTACATGAACATGTACCGTACGATGAAAGAGATTGTAGACTCTGGAGCTATTGGTGAAATTAAAGCGGTATGGGTAAGGCACTTTGTAGGTTGGGGAGGCTACTTCTACTTCCATGACTGGCACGCCAATTCCAAGAACAGTACAGGACTGCTGCTGCAAAAGGGCTCTCACGATATCGATATCATTCATTGGATTACAGGGCGTTATGCAACAAAGGTCAGTGCATTTGGCGGCCTTGATTTCTATGGCGGTGATAAGCCGAACGATTTGACTTGTCCGAAGTGTGAGGAGCGTGACACTTGTACAGAAGTGAGTCCGGGCCGTTTGATCGAATGTGCCTTCCGTCAAGAGGTGAATGTAGAGGACAACAATATGGTGATCATGGAGCTGGAAGGCGGGATCAAAGCTTCGTACCTGCAATGTCATTTTACGCCGGATTATCAGCGCAACTATACGTTTATCGGGACAGAGGGACGCTTGGAAAATAACGAACTGGAAAACAAAGTGTACGTTTACACACGTCGCTCAAATACAGAACGTGAATTAGCTGACCGTGTATATGAAGTGAAGGAAGCAAAGGGAACACATGGCGGCGCTGATCCGATCATTTGTAAAGACTTTGTGGATATGATTCTGGACGGCAAGGAGCCTGTAGCTACTCCACTTGCAGGGCGAATGAGCGTGGCGGTAGGCTGTGCAGCCACTGAATCGATCCGCAAAGGCGGAGGAGTAGTCACTGTTTCATCCCTCCCGAATCTGGCCGCCTCAGCAGTGGGGAATGGCTAAACGGATGATTACTCGACACGCACGTCCCCACCAGAGGAGGGAGAAGCAATGAAGTCATCGATTTCTACATTGGAGACACCCGAACTGCTGCTCAGAAAGCACAGTAGATCGGAGCTGATCCGGCGTGCATTCACAAAGAATTGGCAGCTTTACCTACTTATTCTTCCTGTCGTTGTGTATTACATCGTGTTTCATTACTTGCCGATGTATGGCATCCAAATTGCGTTTAAAGACTTTATAGCTAATAAAGGGATCTGGGATAGCCCATGGGTCGGCTTTAAGCATTTTGAACGATTCTTTAACAGTTTTTATTTCGAACGACTCCTAAGCAACACCATTCTGATCAGTCTTTATACACTGGCCTTGAGCTTTCCCATTCCGATTATACTGGCACTCATGCTCAATGAGGTAAAGGCAGAGGACTTTAAAAAGCTTGTACAGACGATTACCTATGCACCGCATTTTCTCTCTGTGGTCGTTATTGTAGGGATGTTGTTTATTTTTCTAAACCCGAGCACAGGCATCATCAACCATATGATTGTGGCTTTCGGCGGTGAGCCAATCACCTTTATGACCTCGCCCGCATGGTTTAAGACGCTATATGTTTTGTCAGATGTTTGGCAGACAATGGGATGGAGCTCGATCATCTACTTGGCGGCGCTGTCGGGTGTGGATCAACAGCTCCATGAGGCTGCGACGATAGACGGCGCCAGCAAGCTGCAGCGCATTTGGCATATTAATTTACCTACGATTGCGCCAACGATCGTTATTCTGCTTATTTTGAACTTGGGAAGTGTGATGTCGGTTGGCTTTGAAAAAGTATTCCTGATGCAAAATTCATTAAACATGAGCAGTTCGGACATCATCTCCACTTATGTATACCGTACCGGGATTTTGGATGCGCAATACAGCTTCTCGGCAGCAGTCGGATTGTTTAACGCTGTTGTTAACTTTGCGCTCTTAATACTCGTGAATTACATTGCACGACGTGTGAATGAGACAAGCTTATGGTAGGGGGAACAGAACATGATAGATCGCTCGCTTGGCGACCGCATAATTAACATCATCAACTATGTATTGTTGACGATCTTGACCGTCATTGTACTGTATCCACTCCTGTTCGTATTAAGCGCTTCGATTAGTGATCCTGAACATGTGCTTCGTGGGGATGTATGGCTGATTCCGAAAGGATTTAATCTGGAGGCCTACACCAAAATATTTCAGAATAAAGACATTCTGCTTGGTTATGGTAATACGATCTTGTACACGCTCATTGGTACGGCCATTAACCTAGTGATGACCGTGTGCGCCGCTTATCCACTATCACGTAAGGATTTTGCGGGGCGAGGCATGATTACAGGCATGATTGTGTTTACGATGTTTTTTGGCGGTGGACTAATTCCAACCTATTTGCTTATCAAAAATTTAAACATGCTGGATTCGTTATGGGTCATGGTCATTCCGAATGCTGTATCTGTCTGGAACATCATTATTATGCGTACATTCTTTCAACAGTCGATACCAGGTGAACTGCAGGAGTCAGCGATGATCGATGGCTGCAATCATTTTCAGACATTATTTCGAATCGTACTGCCGTTATCGATGCCGATTATAGCGGTGATGATACTGTTTTATGCGGTTGGTCATTGGAATTCATACTTTAACGCCTTAATTTACTTGACGAGCAAGGATAAATTCCCGCTGCAGCTCATCCTGCGTGAAATACTGATCCAGAGCGATTCCGGTGAGTTTATTAAGCTGACGTCCGAATCTGCCGTACGGATGAAGATGAGTGTAGAGGGATTAAAATATGCGGTGCTAGTGGTGGCGAATTTGCCGATGTTGATCTTGTATCCGTTCTTGCAGCGCTATTTTGTCAAAGGAATCATGATTGGAGCGTTAAAGGGGTAACGTCATTCACGTTGGGAAGTGATCGAGCCTTAGTCAGCACTGCCTGTGATGTGTAAGGAGCTACAGATAACCAAGGGGGAATGAATGATGCGTCCAACAAAAAGGTATACGGTTACGCTTAGTGTGCTGCTCAGCTTTGCAATGCTTGTTACAGCGTGTGGAGGCAGCGGGGGAGAAGGAGCTGCTGATCCGGACAAAGTCAACGAGCGGCTTGCGCTGATGAATAAAGAGGGGATGCCGATCGCTAAAGAGAAAATAAACATGACAACGTTCGCTGGAAAATTGTATGCTTCAGCGGATTGGGGCAAGCTTATGCTGTGGCAGGAGTACGAGAAGATGTCCAACATTCATGTTGAATGGGAGACCGTTCAGTTTGACAGCTTGAAGGAGAAACGTAACATTAAGCTGGCTGGCGGTGACTATCCGGAGTTATTTTTTGCTTCTGCGCTGCCGAAGACAGATCTGATCAAGTACGGAAGCCAAGGCACCTTTTTAAAATTAAATGACTTGATTGATCAATATGCCCCTAACTTCAAGCAGATCATGGAGCAGTATCCGATTGTGAAGAAGGGGATGACGATGCCGGATGGCAGCATATACGGCTTGCCTACAGTATTTGATCCAGAATTCAAATCCCTGTTCTATGGTACGCCATGGATGAAACAGGAGTGGTTGGACAACCTTGGTTTGAAAGCGCCTACAACATTAGAAGAATTGTATACTGTCCTGAAAGCATTTAAAGAAAAGGACCCGAACAAAAACGGGAAGCAGGATGAGATTCCGTGGGGCTCTGAAGGTGTCTGGATTATGATGGACTTCCTGCGTGGTGCCTTCGGATTGAACCAGAATGGGATTGCCAACAAAAACGTTGATTTGGAGCCGTCTACAGGCAAGCTGCGGTTTGTTCCAACTACCGATGCGTACAAAGACATGATGCAGTATGTCGCGAAGCTGTATAAGGATGGCTTGCTGGATAAAGAAACGTTTACCATGAAAGATACCGACATTACGTCTAAAGCAAGTGCAGGATTGTACGGATTTCTGGATGGGGTAGATCCGAAAGCGATTTATAATCAGGAGGGCTATGTAGGCATGCCTGTTCTAACAGGACCTAAGGGAGATCGAATGCTGACGAACATGGGCTCGCCGCTCGGTAATCTGGGGATGTTTGTGCTGACGGACAAGGCGAAGCATCCAGAAGCCGCGATGCGTTGGATCGACCATTTTTATGGGGATGAAGGAGCTAAAATGTTCTTTATGGGCTTTGAGGGGATCACGTACAAAGTAAATGCCAGCGGAGAGTATGAGTATTTGGATGTCATTCAGAAAAATCCGGACGGCCTGAATCTGGATCAAGCGGTCAGCCAGTATTTAACGTGGCCTGGAGGTTATTATCCTGGTATTGTGAAGCAGAAGTTCTTTAAGGGAGCAGAAGGCCTGCCTTCCTCTATGGAAAATGCAGAAGCTGCCGAACCGTATGCGATCAAAATGGAAGATGTATGGCCAAGCTTTAACTTTACGCCGGAGGAACAAGAAGAGCTGACAACGATTCAAACCGATATCCAAACCTACATCGATGAGATGCGCGACAAGTTTGCTTCTGGCGCCGCTGGTTTTGACAAATGGGAAGCCTATGTGAAGCAGATTGACCAGATGAACATCAAGCGATATCTGGAATTGTATCAAGCCGCATATGACCGTTATAAGGGTGAAAAATAGATAGTACTTGCTTAAAGCGTTCTCCTGTTATCGGGAGGACGTTTTATTTTATTTTCAAGTGCTGTAACAGTTGTAGTCCTCGACGATACAAAACAAAGGATACCCCGCATCAGTAGTACGCAGGGTATCCTTTGTTGTATGGCTAATATCGCCGATTGGCATCGTCCGGGCCAGGCGGGTCAGGCAGCATCTCTTCGATACGGCGCAGCGTACGATACTTCTTCTTGCGGGCCAAGAGATTCGACACATATGCGCTGAGCGCGCTGAATGGAATAATACACAAGGCCGGCACCAGTGCAGCAGATGAGGATTGCTGTGACATCTGCAAGGCAAAGGCAAAGCCAAACACGACTAGCGGAGCGTAATCTGTATACTTGACAAGCCAGTGACGTTTACCGAAGCCATTCTCGGCTAAGCCAAAGCAAATCAGACCGGCAAATGCCAAGAGACCTGCGACAAGCAGGCTGTCTGTCCACTTATATATCTTGGTCAGCATAGCCAGCACGATAAACACGTAACCGACAGCACCAATCGGTCTAAATAACATAGGAAATATCTCTCCTTTATGATGTATATAAGGCCGTTATTGTCATGCTTCTTCGAGTTGTAGTAAGCTGAGTACCTCGCGTGGGCAACGTATAAGCTCATCCTTGGATAGTTGGCGAGTTTGCCTCAGTTCACTAATCACATCAGGCTCTTCTGTTAATTGATCCAGCCACTTTTTCATTGTCATTTTGTCCGTTAATCGTTCGCCGTAGCCTCTGTCTATAAAATAATCACAATTCTCTTCTTCTTGCCCTGGAAGCGGGGAATAGAACAGCATCGGAATGCCCTTCATCATCCCTTCCGTGCAGGTCATGCCGCCCGGCTTTGTCACAAGCAAGTCTGATGCATCCATAATCGTAGAGATTTCATGGGTATACCCATAAATATGTATGTTTGGATGTTGAAAATTTGGATCTTGCTTCATACGCTGAATCATCTTCTGGTTGCTGCCCATACAGAACAGCAGTTGAATGTGATCACGCCACTTGGTCATATACGTTAAGTACTCGTCATCCATGGACAACCCCCAGCCTCCACCCATAATCATTACTGTGGGCAGGTGCTGCAAACCCAGCTGGGCGCGGGCATCTTTTGACGAGAGATTATTCCAGAACTTAGGATGGACGGGAATGCCGGACACGAGTATGCGTTCGGGAGCGACTCCGCGGTTCAGCAGCTTAGTTCGAACTTCTTCAGCAGATACAAGGTAAGTATCGACCGCTGGGTCCAGCCAAGTGCCGTGTGCATCGTAATCCGTAATTAACGTGTAGAGCGGAATATCAAGTCCGGCACGCTTTAAGCGGGACACGACGATATTCGGAAATGGATGTGTGCATACGATAGCATCAGGACGAAGCTGGTTGACGACATTGGAAGCTTGCGTATAAAAAATTCGATGCAAGGCAAGCTGTGTAAGTCGATTCAATGACTTCTTATATTTCTTGCGATACAGCATTCCGACTAACTTTGGCTGCGAGCTTACCGTCTTGCGATACGCTGCAAAAATTAGCGGACCAACGGTTGGATTCAGAAACCTGCCGAGTTCGATGACGCGAGCCTGGACGTCAGGGGCTAGTTGTTTGATTCCGACTGATAAAGCAGTGGCTGCTTGAGTATGGCCCGTACCGAAACCTTCAGATAGGAGAAGGATTCTTTTTTTTCGCATGTTTCTCACCCGTTAACCATTATAACCTGAATTGTAAAATGAAGCATCAACCAATCGAATGGATGTTTGTATAAATGAAAGTGATGAAAATTTTGAAAAAAGTGTTGAAAAACGATTTTCAATGTGATAAAGTAGTTTTCATGATAACGAGTGACCAAATAAACGAAACGGTCAGTTGGTCGGACGGTCTCCAGAGTTCACCAAAAAATAGATAAAAGAAAGGAGTTATGAAATGTCAGTGGATCGACGGAAGCAAATAGTAGAAGCAGCCACTCAGTCATTCGCGCTGTTTGGATATAAGGCGACTACGATGGATCAAGTAGCCAAGATTGCTAAGGTTGGTAAAGGTACGATCTACACGTTCTTCACGAATAAAGAAGAGTTGTTTGACGAGATCATAATGCAAGTCATCCATGAGATGAAAGATATCGCAGACGGTGAGATTAAGGAAGATAGCTCCTTCTTTGATAACTTGTACCGCGTACTTGATCGGGCGCTTGAATTCCGCAGCCGCCATGAGTTGGCACTGAAGCTGTCGCAAGAACTGCGTGACTTCGGTACGCCGATGGCTAAAGAAGCGTTGAATCGCATTGAGGGTGAACTTCTTCGCTACGTCGAACGGCAGCTGCTCCTGGCAATGGATAAAGGCGACATCGCGCCAGGTGATACCAAGATTATGAGCTTTGTCTTGGTTCAGTTGTACAAGTCGCTGACGACGGAATGGAGCAAGCTGTATGAGCCTCTAGATAAAGAGACAATTAAAGAACACTTTTTGAATTACTTTGTAAAAGGTATATCGGTGTCCTGATTCAGTGCTGCTCTAAACGTCACGGCTAACAAGTGGGAATGCAAAGAGAGAAGAGCCATTTCTACTTACATGACGCGGCGTTTTATTATACCCTCAATGACCAATTGGGCTTTACAGTCAGGAAGTTCTCAAGTGAGTTATCTATGCATTTCATCACATTGGAGTGGAAAATGCAAAATAAATATAGAGGTGAGATGTAATGAAAGGTACACGATTATTTGCTGCTGAATGGGGCCGCGTGTTTCGGAATCCGAAGCTGCTAATCCCGGTTATCGCGGTCATTATGGTACCGCTGATGTACAGTGGATTATTTTTGGGAACGTTCTGGGACCCTTATGCGAAGCTTCAGGATCTACCAGTTGCTATCGTTAACGCAGATCAGGGCACTACATTTGAGGGAAAGACGTTTGAAGCTGGTAAAGAGCTTAGCGATGAATTGAAGAAGCGTAAAGACTTTGACTTCCAGTTTGTTGATGAAAAGGAAGCAGAAGAAGGTCTGAAGGCCGATCGTTATTATATGACGATTACGATTCCAAGTAATTTCTCTAAACAGGCAACTACACTGCTTGAAGATGAGCCTAAAGCTGCAGAACTGTTGTTCCGCACGAATGAAGGTCACAACTTCTTGGCCGCTCAGATTGGCGGTACGGCAGTGAAACAAGTGAATGCTGAAATATCCAAGACGATAACTGAGGCTTACACAACATTGATGTTTGAGCAAGTCGAAAAAGTAGCTGATGGCTTGCAAAAAGCCGGCGATGGAGCGACTAAGCTTCATGATGGAACGAAAGAGCTTGCTGATGGTACGAAAGAATTAAAAACAAACATGGCGAAGCTCGCTGACGGTGCGCTTCAATTGAAGCAAGGTACAGCACCTCTTAGCGGAGGGATCGGACAGTTAAATAAAGGCGCAGGAGACTTGAAACAAGGCGCAACTACATTAAGTGGCGGCTTGGGTCAATTGTCAGCGGCGCACAAGCAATTGGAACAAGGTGCAGCCAAAGCACAGCAGGGCGCAGCGGGTCTGGAGCAAGGCTTGAATGCTTCCGCTCAAGGTAGCGCGAAGTTGACGGAAGGTGCCAAGGCGCTTGCTGGTGGTTTGCAAATGCTCGTAAAAGCGAACCCTGCACTCGCACAAGATCCTGGCGTGAAGCAGTTGCTTGGCGCAAGCCAGGCGGTACTGCAAGGAGCAGAGCAGCTTAACCAAGGCCAGCAGCAGCTTGTCGCTGGTGCAGGTCAATTGAAGGCAGGCCAAGGTCAATTGGTGGCCGGCATGAATCAATTTGGTACGAAGCTGGGTGAAGCAGCTGTAGGCGGCAAGAAGCTTGCAGCAGGTGCAGATCAGCTTGCAGCAGGTACATCCAAGCTGCAAAGTGGCGTAGGTGAAGCGACGAAAGCAATTGGTCAATTGGCTAACGGCGCGAAGCTGTTAGATGAAGGTACTGGCAAATTGCAAGATGGCGTTAAAAAGTTAAACGATGGCTCTGATGAGCTGGCTACCAAATTGACAGACGCTGCAGATGAGGCATCTTCCGTGAAGTCATCTGATGCACGTATCAAGATGTACGCGGAGCCTGTTAAAGTCGTAGAGTCGGCTGTAAACGAAGTTCCGAACTACGGTACAGGATTTGCACCTTACTTCTTGTCACTGGGCTTGTTTGTAGGAGCACTTATTTTGACAATTGTGCTTCCATTGGTAGAATCTCCAGATCCGCTTGCTAACGGCTGGAGCCGCTTCTTCAGTAAAACGATGCTGTTTATCTCTGTAGGTGTTATCCAAGCGCTGCTTGCAGACTGGATTATGCTTTCAGGACTCGGCTTAGAAGTGAAGAGCGTCGGCTTGTTTATCACGTTTAGTATTTTCACAAGTATGACATTTATGCTGATTATCCAATCACTCGTTACGGTGTTTGACAACCCAGGACGTTTCATCGCGATCGTCTTGCTAATTCTTCAATTGGTATCTTGCGGAGGTACGTTCCCGATGGAGCTTACACCATCTGCAATGCAAGCAATTGGTCCATGGTTGCCAATGACATATACAGTTAATGGATTCAAAGCAGTCATCTCAAGTGGCGACTTCGATCATATGTGGGGCCAAGCAGGAGTGCTTGCAATCTACATGGCGGCATTTGCTGCATTGACACTTGGATTCTTTATCTCTCGTGCTCGCAAGAGCAGAGCGGAAGCAGGCAGTGCTTCTCTGTCAGCTTAATAGCACTTAACTCATATAACCTCCTGAACTGTCGGTTGATCCGCGGTCAGGAGGTTATTTTATTGTAAAGTGTTCACATTGATGGCTTGGGACTGGCTTCTTAAGACTTAGGCAACAGGTTGAAAAGTTCAAGATGAGGATGGGGTAAGAAGGAATTTCCAATTGGGTGGCGAATTCGTGTGTAATCGAAATTTAACAGCGCTGCGATACCGGGAAGCTATTAATTAAGGGAGGACTACAGGTGTCTCAAGCTAATAAACGATGGGACCTCGAAGCGATGCGGGGGATTGCTATCGTCGGTGTTGTGCTTATCCATGTGTTGTCGATGGGAATTGCGGCTCAGTATTCAGACCATGCCGAGTGGGCAGGAAAGGTGCAAGCAGGTGCATTTCCGCTCGTATGGTTGAATGCATGGGCGCGTTTTTCAGTTCCAGTCTTTTTATTTATTTCTGGCCTCTTACTCACATTCCGTCTCCAAGGAAAGACTTTGCAGTATAAAACGATGTTGTCAAAAAGAGTACCTGCTCTTGTGCTGCCTTATTTGTTTTGGACTGTCCTTGGGCTTGTGATGGCCTGGTTTATTCAAGGGCCATGGGGCGTTAAGGACCTTGTAGTTACACTGTTGCTTGGCAAAGGCATGTTTCATCAACTCTACTTTATCCCCTTGCTTCTACAATTGATTATACTCGCCCCTTTATGGTGGAAAGGTTTACAATGGAATCCCGTGAAGTTCACCATTATAATTGCACTGCTGCAGTTGCTATATTATGTGGCTTACCAATTTAACTATATGACTTCATTCCGTTATCTTCCTGCTGCTATCGCAAAGGGATGGGAGATTATGATCGTGCCTACTTTTATGGGGATGATGTTGTATTTTATAGCAGGGATGGCTGTCGGCATGCATTTGGACAAGGTAACACAGTTTATCCGCAGAAGCTCCATTGCTGTTTTTACCTTCATCTATATGGTGTCGCTTGGCATTACCATTATCGATGTCCACTTTTCTTTTGCAGCTTCTTCTGACCTCGGCAATTCTTTGCATTTCTACCGGGTGAGCGCGCTGGTGTATGCCTGTTGTTCTATCCTATGGTTCTGGAAATTAGCTTTGGTTGCTGCTGAAGCAGCATGGATGAAAGTGTTTGTGAGGCTGGGGAAGTATGCGTTTTTTATATTTCTGGCACATGTACTTATTTTGGAAGGTTTAAAAGCAATAGGCTCTTATTGGTACAGCTCATATGGAATGCTATTTGCGACGTATCTGTTAACGATGGCGGCATGCGCCGGGGTGTATGAGCTGGGGACGAGATTGACCGTACAGCATCCGTCTAATAAAGCCGTGCAGATGTTTCTAGGTAAATAAATCTTGTGAGAGTTAGTTGCAGCTGTTTGTGGCACAGTTACGCCAGATTGTGCTGCTGCTCAGATGTAATAATAAGATGTCAAAAGAGATATATATTATATAGAAGGTAAAATGATAAAAGCGCCCGCTCACATTAACTGTGATAGGACGCTTTTCTTATAGGATAACCAGCGGAAACACGGCGTGAGCGAACCAGTTGAATATCGCTGCCAGCTTGCAGAATGTCGGAAACCAATGTTTTGGGATCCTTGCTGCATGTGATCACCGCTATTTGAATCGCTTCTCCTGAGAGGTTGTGTTCAGTAGATATTGTATCCGTCACGATCAGGCAGCTATAATACGGATTTCCTTGCCCAACAACGATAAAACCGCCATATTGAGGCTTCACATGATTATCGTCCAAGAGGGAAAGTTCTTCCTGATTGGGACTGCGTCCAAATCTGTAAGTGATCGTACAATCCAATGACAGGTTTGCAGTCACATTTTGCAAGCCTCTTTCCGTTACTTGCTGCAAGATGCCATGTGTAGTGAGCTCGCGAAAAGTGGAATGGGACAAGACCAGGCAAGCTTGCTGTCCATTTACAATTCGTGTTGCTTTAAAAGTTCGTTGTGATACAACGTGCTTCTGAATGGAGTGAACAGCGTTTTTGTTCTGCTGCTGCGTACCTGTCAATACGATACTGTCTGCGGGAGCGCTTGTATATGCGGAGCGTTTAATTGTGTTTGTCAGCATCAAAAGCGCAGCTCCAATTCCGACTGTGAAGGGATGTTTACGTGATCTCATTATGGTATCCACCTTTCTGGTTCCTATATCGTTTTGATCCGAATAACTTGATGTCCTTAGTGTACGAAAATACGGTTACAGCAGCCATCGGTATGCGTGACAGCTAGCTTTCAATTTAGTAAGAGAAGGAAGGGGGATAGTTAGATAGTCCCATTTTGAACATATTTAATGGAAATTGTCGATAGAACATAAATAATCGGGTTGCGATGACCGTTATATAAATATATACTGTGTTGCTTCATTAAATAGTAACTGGAACAAGGAAGGGGAAGATAGGGTGAACGTTAGACATAAGTCGACATCTTGGTTTGCAGGGCTACTGGTTCTTGCGCTTATGGTAGGTATGCTGCCGTTTAATACGACAATTCATGCAGCGGCAGAGAAAGTCATCGGCCTGCAATTCGAATCATCTATTAATCCGGTATCCGTTGTTGTGGAAGGACAATCGATTCAATTAAAAGTACTGGCCACAATTCAAAAAGACAGTTCAACTGAACTACGAGACGTAACTGGGCTTGCGGAATGGTCTTCACAGAACTCTACCATCGCAACAGTGGATGCAGGTTGGGTGAAAGGCGTAGGCAAGGGCAGCGTGGAAGTTACAGCTAAATACCAAGGGTTTGTCATTAAGAAGACAGTTACATCGGAGTTTCTGTATGACAAAATTTATGTACGTAATGCAGATTCAGGACAAGAAGTGGCATCTGAGCTGAACGTTATGCTTGGTATGAAGCCCAATTGGAAAGTGTATGCTTTCGACAAAGGATCTTCCGTGGAAAACGATGTGACGGCAGATGCTGCCTGGTCTTCTTCGAATACAGAAGTTGCAGAGGTATCCAAAGGCAGCATTAAGTTAAAAGCTAAAGGTAACGCAGACATTACGGTTAAGCATAAAGGGATTGAGAAGAAGATCAAGTTGACCGTAGGTATTCCATACGATGAGCTTAAGATTGCTCCTAATCAATTGTTGGAGTTCACTTACGGTGGAACAGAGCAGGCGCTGGTCTTGACGGCTAAGAAGCCGGATGGCAGTGTTGATGTTGTTACTGAGAATGCCGAGTGGACGACGAGTGATGCTAACATTATTGAAGTGAAAAAAGGGGTCGTTAAGCCTGTTAATGTCGGCACGGCTTCGATTACAGCCTCTTACTTGGGTCGCACAGCATCTGTGACAGCGGTAGTTCGCACCTCCCATTTGGCGATGCGAATGACACCAGACAAGAAGCAGCATGCCATGTTAGGCGATAACCCGATTCAAGTGAAAACATTTGTATTAAACAATCAAGGTGGTCAAGAGGAAGTTACAGTTGACGCAGAATGGACTTCCAGCAATGTAATGACCGCTACGGTGGAAAAAGGGCTCGTTTCATTTAAAAGTGCGGGCACGACAACGATTACAGCAAGCTATAAAGGCTTAACGAAGTCTGTTGAGATTACGGTATATCCATCTATTCAAAGTATTGAATGGACGGAAGCGGTAAAGCCGGATGCAAACGGCATCAAGGAGCGCAAGGAAGAAATATTTGTAGATGAATCCAAGCCGTTCCCTAAAGTACAGGGTATTACATTCAGTGGCGATAAGATTGATATTAGCGAGGTTGTAAATTGGACTTCTGCGAACCCAGCCATCGCTAAAGTAGACGATGACAAATTAGTAGGTGTCAGCACAGGCGAGACACAAGTAACGGCTAATGTTCATGGCTACACGTTAACGATGAAAACGGTAGTAAATCGCAAAGCACTGCTGCTGCGCGCGAATACGGAAGAACTTGCTTTGGTGACGGGTCGAGAAGTACCTTCGCCAACGGTAACGGTAGTTTATACAGATGGTGAAGAGAAGGATGTATCCCAAGAGATTAAATGGGAGTCCAGTTCCCCTAACCTGCTCGTTCGTGAAGGGAAGATGAAAGGTCTTGTTGCAAGCAAAGTGACACTTAACGGAACGTTCTCTAACGTAAAGATTTCCTTAAAAGGCACGATCGAAGAGGAAATCGTAGCGTTTGAGATCGCACCAGAGATTGTATACTTAACTGCAAACAAGTCCCAATCTGTCAAAGTAATAGGTAAGCAGCGCAACGGCAAATCGATTACCCTAACTTCGCGTATCGAATGGAAGTCAGAAAATGAAAAGGTAGCCACTGTTCGTGGCTCCAGTGTTAAAGGTATCGTTATTGGCAGCACGAAGCTAGTTGGCGAATTCCAAGGCAATAAGCTGGAAGTGCCGGTTCATGTGAAGCCGCGCCTCGTGAAGCTTGAAGCAACACCTACCTCGATCAAACTGACAGTAGGCCAAAGTGCTTCCTGGAAAGTTAGCGCGATCTATGACACAGGTGAAGTAGTTGATGTCACACCACAAGCGACATGGGTGCCTAGCAGCACCAAGGTTAAAGTGGAGCGTGGTACTGTAGTTGGAGCTGCTAAAGGCAGTGCATCCATCAAAATCACATTTGATGGAAAGTCAACATCCGTACGTGTAAGTGTGAAATAGGAATTCTATATTTCGTATAGGCAAGAATTTTTAATAGTCGTAGTAGAAAGATAATAGATTCAACGATAAGAGGGGTTTTGGCCCCAACTATTAACGCAGCTCTCCTTATGGAGGCTGCGTTTTTTGTGATGTACAGATTGTTCTGGGTAGGAGGAGTAGAGAGGAATCATTTAGACTTATCGGATGAATATTTGTAGCTTTCTACACATGATTTTATTCATAAATACGTATAATTATACATTTATTCATGAATGCGTTTTCTTTGTTGGTGTGCTGTATTAACTTATAGAAGTATGCGAAAAATGCAAGCCCACAATAGGGAGGACAAACTTGAATAGCCCTTTGTGGACGGGGGTTCTTATGAATTTTAGCGAATATTGCTGTTATTGGAAACTCGTAATAAAAAGAAAAGTTATCGGCTCCATAAAAATAATAAATTGCCACCAAATAGGTACGGTGCTAAAATGATATAATAACTAAAATGAATAATTATAAATATCGGACATACCTGAATTAAATAACATATAGAAAGGTTGCTTCCCAATGAAACAATACGGTATACCTACGAAGCAAGGATTATACGACCCGCAGTATGAGAAAGACGCTTGCGGTATGGGATTCGTCGCTCATATCAAAGGACAGAATTCCCACGATATCGTTCGCCAAGCGTTGACCGTGTTGGTCAGTATGGAGCATCGCGGAGGTCAAGGCAGTGAGCCGAATACGGGGGATGGAGCAGGCATTATGCTGCAGATTCCGCACCGTTTCTTTGTACAGGAGATGAAGGCTCATGATGTGGACCTGCCAGAAGCTGGTTGTTACGGTGTGGGCATGCTCTTTATGTCGCAAGATACAGAGCTGCGTGAACGTCACGAGGCAGCGATGCGTCGTATCGTGGAAGAGGAAGGACAACTTTTTCTCGGATATCGTACGGTACCTACAAATGATGAGACATTGGGACAATCTGCAAAGTCTGTTAAACCTTATGTGCGTCAGGTGTTTATCGGCCGAAGTGCGGACATTCAGGAAGATCTCGTATTTGAGCGCAAGCTTTATTTAATCCGCAAGCGGGCAGAGCAGGCCATTCGTTATACTGGCGAAGCTGGAGCGGACACCTTCTACATTCCCTCTATGTCTTGCCGCAAGATCGTATACAAAGGGATGTTGACGACAGAACAAGTAGGGCACTTCTATCTTGATCTACAGCAGCCAGCATTTGAATCGGCTATTGCGCTTGTTCACTCTCGCTTCAGCACCAATACGTTCCCTAGCTGGGAGCGTGCCCATCCCTACCGCTTTATGATTCATAACGGTGAGATCAATACGCTGCGCGGCAATGTAAACTGGATGCACGCACGTGAGACGTTATGCCAGTCTGACATATTTGGAGAGGAACTGGCGAAGATCAAGCCGGTTATTAACCCGGATGGATCGGATACGGCAATGTTTGATAACACGTTTGAATTTTTGTATTTGTCAGGGCGACCGCTGCCACATGTAGCCATGATGATGGTACCTGAGCCATGGTCCAACCATGAGAGTATGGATCCGGCCAAGCGAGCATTTTACGAGTACCACAGCACGATGATGGAGCCTTGGGACGGACCGGCGGCTATGGCTTTTACGGACGGCATACAAATAGGCGCTATACTTGACCGCAATGGCTTACGTCCATCACGTTATTATGTAACAAAGGACGATCTGATCGTACTTAGTTCGGAAGCGGGCGTACTGGATATCGCACCAGAACGTATTTTATATAAGGATCGTCTGCGTCCAGGACGTATTTTACTTGTCGACACGGCGGAAGGCCGTATTATATCAGATGAGGAAGTCAAGGCGCAGATCGTAGCGGAGAACCCATATCAGCAGTGGCTCGATGAGCATCTCGTTGGTCTGGAGGATCTTCCCGAAGCACCTGAGGTAATCGAGCCGAAGCATGAGAATGTGCAGCAGCGTCAGCAGGCATTTGGCTTCACGTTCGAAGACTTGCGCAAGACACTGGAACCGATGGCGATGAGCGGCATGGAGCCGATCGGTTCCATGGGGTACGATGCGCCGCTCGCTGTGCTGTCGGACCGTCCTCAACGTTTGTACAACTACTTCAAGCAATTATTTGCTCAAGTTACGAATCCGCCTATCGATGCGATTCGTGAAGAGATCGTGACAGCGACTGGCACAACGATTGGGCCGGAGCGCAACTTGCTTCATCCAGAGCCGGAGAGCTGCCGTCACATTAAGCTTGCGACGCCTGTGCTTGCAAATGAGGAGTTTGCAAAGCTGCGGCATATTCGCAGACCTGGCTTTAAATCCATCACGATTCCTATTTTGTTCACGGCATCTGCTGGAGCAGAAGGATTGCGTGCCGCAATTAAGATGATGTGCGAAGCAGCGGATCGTGTTATTGGCAAGGGACATAACATTATTATTTTGTCTGACCGTGGCATTGATGCTGAAAATGCCGCCATTCCAGCATTACTTGCTGTGTCGAGCCTGCATCATCACTTGATCCGGCAAGGGACACGTACGAAGGTCAGCCTGATGCTGGAATCAGGTGAACCGCGCGAAGTCCATCATTATGCATTGCTGCTCGGTTATGGGGTAAGTGCAGTGAACCCTTATCTGGCATTTGAGACGTTGGATGATATGATCCGTCAAGGCTTGCTGCGCGGCATCTCCCATGAGAAGGCTGTGAAGAACTATATTAAGGCAGCAACTAAAGGGGTCGTGAAGATTCTATCGAAGATGGGAATCTCAACCGTTCAATCGTATCGTGGCGCTCAGATTTTCGAAGCAATTGGCCTGAAGCCGGAGTTCGTAGATGAGTACTTTACGTGGACGCCATCGCGAATCGGCGGCATTGGCCTAGAGGAAGTTACCGCTGAGGCACTCAGCTACCATAATCGTGCATTCTCGGACCAAGAGGGCCGTGATAAAGAACTCGATTCAGGTGGAGATTACCAATGGCGTAAGAACGGCGAGGAGCATTTGTTTAACCCACAGACGATCCATACGCTGCAAGAAGCTTGCCGTAAAGGTGACTATAAGCTTTATAAGAAGTACTCTAATCTCGTATTAGGCGAGTATAATCATAACAACAATCTGCGCTCGTTGTTAGAGATGAAGCCTATCGGCCCGGCTGTTCCGCTTGATGAGGTGGAAAGTGTTTCCTCGATCTTCAAACGTTTCAAGACGGGAGCAATGTCATTTGGCTCCATCTCAAAAGAAGCGCATGAGAGTTTAGCCATTGCGATGAATCGAATCGGCGGTAAGTCGAATTCGGGTGAGGGCGGCGAAGATCCAGCACGATTCGTGAAGGATGCGAATGGCGACTGGCGCCGCAGCGCAATCAAGCAGGTGGCATCGGGTCGATTCGGTGTAACCTCGAATTACTTGGTGAATGCAGAAGAGATTCAGATAAAAATGGCGCAGGGGGCGAAGCCCGGAGAAGGCGGGCAGCTCCCAGGACGAAAAGTATATCCTTGGGTCGCGGAAGTACGCGGCTCTACGCCAGGTGTAGGCTTAATTTCGCCTCCACCGCATCATGATATTTATTCGATCGAGGACTTGGCAGAGCTGATCTATGATTTAAAGAACGCCAATCCCCGTGCGTCGATTAATGTTAAGCTTGTGTCCGAGGTCGGAGTTGGCACGATTGCAGCCGGCGTTGCGAAAGGCCGCGCTGACATTATCCTCGTCAGCGGATATGATGGCGGGACGGGTGCATCACCGCAAGGCTCCATTCGCCATGCGGGCTTGCCTTGGGAGCTTGGCCTTGCCGAGACCCATCAGACGCTCATTCTGAACAACTTGCGTGACCGCGTGAAGTTGGAGACAGATGGCAAGATGATGACGGGTCGTGATCTGGCGATTGCAGCGCTGCTAGGTGCTGAAGAATACGGCTTCTCCACTGCGCCGCTCGTTGTAGTTGGATGTATTATGATGCGTGTATGCCAGTTGGATACATGTCCGGTAGGCGTAGCCACGCAGAATCCAGAGCTGCGCAAGAACTTTAAAGGTGATCCGCAGCACGTTGTGAACTTTATGACATTTGTAGCAGAGGAACTGCGCGAGATTATGGCGGAGCTGGGCTTCCGCTCGATGGATGACATGATTGGTCAGACAGGCTGCTTGAATGTAAAAGAAGCGGTTGACCATTGGAAAGCAAAGCATGTGGACTTGTCCTCGCTTCTGCACCAGCCGGAGCTGCCGGAAGGTTCCGCTCGGATTAAAGTTCGTGAGCAGAATCATCTGCTGGAAGAGACACTGGATATTCAGAAGCTCGTTCCTGCAGCGCAGGCTGCGCTTGAGAGCGGCATCGTTGTCGAAGGCAGCTTCCCAATTACGAACGTCAACCGCGCCACTGGCACGATTCTCGGAAGCGAAGTCACGCGCAAGTACGGAGCAGCCGGCTTGCCTGAGGATACGATTCGCTTTAACTTTGTCGGGTCGGCAGGCCAGAGCTTTGGTGCCTTTGTGCCGCGTGGCATGACGTTGACGGTGGTGGGGGACAGCAACGACTATGTCGGCAAAGGACTGTCCGGCGGGAAGCTTATTGTGAAGCCGTCTGCGAAGGCAACTTTCGCCGCAGAGGACAACGTCATAATCGGGAATACGGCATTCTATGGTGCAACAAGCGGGGAAGCCTTTATTCGAGGTATAGCAGGCGAGCGCTTTGCCGTCCGAAACTCAGGTGTGCAGACGGTTGTTGAAGGTGTGGGCGACCATGGTTGTGAATACATGACCGGCGGGCGAGTTATTGTGTTGGGGCAGACCGGCCGCAACTTCGCAGCGGGAATGTCGGGTGGTGTAGCTTATATTTTGGATACGGACAATTCATTTGTGAATCGCTGCAATCTGGAGATGGTGCTCCTGGAGCGCGTCGAAGATAAGCAGGAACAGGCTTATTTGAAGCAAATGATTGAGAAGCACGTTCAGCATACGGAGAGTGCTATCGGAAGCCGGATATTGGCGGATTGGGAGACGAAGCTGTCTCAGTTCGTACGTGTCATACCGAAGGATTACAAGCGGATGCTAGAACAGATTGCAAAGGTTGAAGCAAAAGGCTTAGTTGGTGATGATGCGATATTGGCTGCATTTGAAGCCAATATGCGAGAGCTAAGTCGAGTTGGTGGCAATTAAGAACGTTAGTTTGACCACATTGTAGATATTGTTGTCTCTGTCATATGAACTGTTCTGAAGAGACTGCGAAAATATTCCTTGAACGAACCTTAAGCCTAGGCTACGATATATACTTGTAATGGTTGATTTTTTGAGAGTTAGCCGATACAAGCATATATCGAACCTGGGGATGAGGTTCTTTGTGTTACATATGCTTCATTTCAAACGGACAGACGGTGATCACAGATATGAAGTATTCTCCAGTGGGTATGTTTCGCAGCTATACGCGTGAGATGAACGTATTTATTTGGGCCAGTATGATTAATTCGACAGGTGCCGCCCTCATGTGGCCTCTAACGACTATTTTTGTGCATCAAGTCCTTAATCGCTCGTTAGCAGAAGCTGGCTTTGTTATTATGATGCAAATGCTAGGCAGCGTTCTAGGACAATTTGCCGGAGGGTCCCTATATTACAAGTTTGGTGTCAGAAAGTTATTAATTGGAGCTCTGGCTGTGACGTCGGTATTTCAAGCGTCCTTAGTCGTAACCGCTTACTCCAGTTGGTGGGGATACATTGCGACAATGTTTGTTATCGGATTCACAGGCAATCTATCGCAGCCAGCTATTCAATCTTTCATTGGGTTCCGCTGGGCAGATCGGCGGGACGAGCTGTTTAATGTGGTTTACGTGGCCAATAATATTGGTGTGGCACTAGGAACGGCTTTAAGCGGAATTTTGGCTGACATCTCATTTAATTTGACTTTCATTCTAAATGCAGGCACGTCGGCAGCATTTGCGGTCTTTTTTTATTACTTCTTGCAGCATATGAAGGAAGAGGCAGCCCCGGTGAAGGCAAGCTCTACTCCGTCAGTTAAGGGAGCAAGAACCCAATTGGATCATATGCCTGATAAAGGTGCGATTCCAGACTTGACGATTTGGGATCAATTACGAAATGTTCGCTTGTATTTGTTCCTATCTGTAGGATCGATGATGATATGGATGGCGAACAGCTTGTGGGGGAGCGGTGTTGCCCCTCACATAACCGATCAAGGTATGGAAATGAAGATGTACAGCTGGCTGTGGACGTTAAATGGTATTCTTATTTTTGTGGGGCAACCGATAACATCGTGGATGAAGCGCACAATCGCTCAACCGGTCACTTCACAGCTAACATGGAGTGCAGTGCTTTATGGCCTGGCTTACGTTGTTATATTGCTTCTCCCGACTTATAACGGCTTTATTATAGCCATGATTATTGCCACGTTGGGGGAAATGCTTGTATCACCCGCTGTCCCTGCCTTTCTGGCAGCGAGGGCTGGTCGAAATGCTCCGTTTTACATGGGGGTTGCAGGTGGGATCAGTTCCATAGGCAGAATGATAGGACCAGTTGCTTTAGGTGCGGCTTATGACAGCGGGGGACTCCATGCTGTGATGAGCGTGTCCGCTGCGATTGCTGTAGTGGCAACAGTCAGTTTCCTGCTGCATGCCTATTTACAAAAAAGTAACGTTAGAGCGGAAAAAAACCAATATTATGACAACTATTCATAAAATTGATGTTAGTTTCGACAAAAATAGAATTTGAAGTCCTAGTAAGTATCTCCATCGTCCGACAGATTACCTCATAAAGATACGATATAATAAGGTAAGTCTCACGCATCCATGACAAATCTCACAAATGTGTACAAATAACGTGAAGTGGGGTAATAATAAAGATGGAAGATAAGAAACGGGCCAATATCCTCAGCGAGCATAAGGAGGCTCAATCTCCAGATGAGCTTCGTTCCCATATTACACTGGATATTATTCAAGTCATGGATCAGTTGGGCATTTCGATAGAAGAAGCTCCTGATCATATTAAGGCGATTTTGGAGAAACATCGAAAAGACTAAAGATGGGTGGACAGTAACAATTTACGAAGGACAATGAGAAACCGTGAGGGGCTGCAAGCCCTTCACGGTTTATTTGTGCTGCAGCCATAGCGCCAGCCAGGCGGTTATTTTCTGAAGTTGAATCGATAACATTTCCAGTCATGCCTAACGCATCAATCGCTCAGCACGCACAAAGGCAATAAATCGCTTGGCTTCTTCTTCGGTTAATTGATGACCATCAATTGTTAAATGAAATTGTTGCAGCATATCCTCATCGGACAATTCTAGTTGATCTGCAAAGGCACGAACAGGTTCAGACAGGATCATATCTGGAATGAGGGTTCTACCTACCAAAAAGTCAATGGACACCTCAAAGCAATCCGCCAACAAAGTTAATGTCTCAAAATCAGGTTTACGTCGATTTTTCTCATAATGGGACAATGCGGCTCGAGTAATCCCTAATTTGGCTGCAAGATCTTCCTGAGTCCATCCTTTAGCTTCCCTAAGCTCTGCAATGCGATTACCTGTACTCATGAGTAACAGCCTCCTTCAAACACCTTAAATCAGATGGTGCGCTCTTAACAAACATCAAAGTAACAGAATGTATCTATGAAAGCGTATTATTAGTAAGTATTCACATAAGTAACACAAAAAACGATTGACACGATACTTTTTGTATCGTAAATTAAAGGAGTCGGAGGTTACATATTGTATCACAAAGAGTGAAAAAAAGTATTGTCGAAACAAATAGTATCGTGGTGGTTGATTCCTAGAAAATTCATGCTGCACAAGTGGCAAAATAAGCATTAGTCATTCGTAAATTCATATACTGCCTATAGAGGCATTTACAGGGGTTCATAATATGGGTGCCAACAATCCTCCTTACACCATGAGTCTTCGCATCGCTCTTCATAATCCGATTATCGCCTCCATGTCTATCTCACACATTAACCAACATCGAATAGAGGCTGTCAAGACAAGCAAAGTGTTGATCACGGCAATTAGTCCTGGGGGACTTCGAATGCTGTCCAATTTGAATTTGCCGCTTCAAGAAGAGACGGATTACTCGCTACGATTTGAATTTGAACTTCAAGATGTATGTCTGTCCATAGATGGTTGTCCAGTATGGAGCCAATTAACCGAGGGAATGTACGAATACTCGGTTCGATGGCAGCTTAATCACAATGAGAAACGATTGCTGCTTCGCTTATTAAATGAAAAATTAATCAACATGATGCCGCAGCAAAAAAAGATACACCACATGTACCGCTCACTATCCACAATTGCATTATCAACAAGCAGAACTCGTTTTCATACGTCATAACATGGTTATGCTTCATATCTTACATCATTTCGAGCAATCTCGCACTTCATTTTATACGATCTGCTACACAGGATAGGACGTGCTGCATAAATGATTGATATTCATTGCCATGTGCTCCCGGGAATGGACGACGGGCCAAAACATGCAGCTGATGCCTTGCGGTTGGGGCACGAGGCTGCACGCCAAGGTATCCGTACGCTCATTGCCACCCCGCACCATTCCGTTAACTATCGAAATGGTGCTGAGCAGATAAAGGCTCAGGTCATACGTTTAAATGAGCTCTTTGATAAGCACGGAATTAACGTAAATGTATTGCCGGGACAAGAGTTCAGACTAACCTCCGATTATGACTTGGAGTATCAAATGGGCCACATTCAGCCGCTTGGGGAGAGCCAATACTTGTTAGTGGAATGGCCGAATGATCATATTCCGGATTACTTTCCGCTGTTTATGGAGTGGGTGAAGGAGCGGCAGTGGCGTATCGTTGTCGCCCATCCTGAACGTCATCGGATCATAATGGACAATCCCAATGTAGCAATAGCTCTTATGGAACAAGGAGTAATGTATCAAATTACATCGATGTCTCTGTTAGGCGGTTATGGAAGAAAAACGATGCGCACCGCATATGAATTAATTCGACAGCGATGTGCACATTTCCTAGCTTCCGATGCGCATTGTTTACAGCGACGCTCCTTTAATTTACGAGAAGGCTACGCTGCTGTGGAACAACATATTTCTGCTGCATACGCGAAGATGATGCAGCAGAACGCAGAAAAGCTGATAAAGAGCGAGCTTGTTACTTGGTCAATCTAGATCCGGCTCGACAAAGGTAATACCTAATCAAAAGGAGGCAAAGACGCATCGTGGAATTAGACCTTAAACATATGATCCGGATCCTATGGAAGCGTAAATGGTTGATCAGTTGTGTGCTGATGTTAGGGATAGGATTTTCCGTTTATTACAGCTATTTTGTCCTGAAACCTGTATATGAGGCATCTACCAAATTTATTGTCAATAAGACACAAGATGTTGAGGGTGTAGGCAGTATTAACATCAACGATCTTAACGCCAACATTAAATTGATCCAAACCTATAAGGAATTAATCCGCACGAACTGGATACTGGACGATGTCATTCAAAACAATCCAGATATTCCTTATACACTCGACAAATTGGTATCCATGATTAAAGTATCTTCCATGAATGAAACGCAAGTTGTAACGATAACGGTAGAGGATTCTTCCTACGCGCTTGCAGCCAAAATTGCTAACACAGTAACGGGATTGTTCGTGAAGAAAATCCCTCAGCTCATGAAAGTGGACAACGTAACTCTTCTGACAGCGGCAGATGCTACAGTTCTGCCAGCACCTGTTAAGCCTAACAAGATGATGAACATCATTGTGGCTGCCATGTTGTCGCTTGTGCTTGGATTTGCGCTTGCTTTTGTCATTTATTTCTTTGATGAGGGCATTTACAGCGAGGAAGATATTGCAGAAGCATCAGGGCTAAATACATTAGCCTATATCCCAAAAATGCGCGGCAAGCATTTGAAGATGGTGGGCAAGTCCGTGCGCGTCAACACCAATCAAGTGAAGGGCGGGAAAGAGACGTATGTCACGACACAGCAGTAAATTCGCCCGCACGATGGAGTACCAGCCCTTATCCCCTATAGGAGAGATGTATCGTTCGTTATGTACACAGCTCCAATACATGCAGCGTGACGATGAAGTGTGGTCGCCAAGCGTAATTGGCATGATGTCTGCACGGCCAGGTGAGGGAAAGACGACCACGTTATGCAACTTGGCAATAGCCTTTGCCATTGAAGGCAAACGTGTACTGCTTGTTGATGGTGATCTGCGTAAACCCAAGCTCCATGATGTATTTGATACGGGCAACAGTAAAGGGTTGTCACAAGTACTCATGCAACGGACACATCCAAGTGAAGCGGGGGAAGAGACTTCGGTTCGTAACCTTACGCTGTTAAGCGCAGGCAAAGCGTTGGACGATCCAGGCAAAATGCTTGCCTCTGAGTCCTTTGATCTATTAATAGAGGAAGCAAAAGCAGCGTACGACATCGTATTGTTTGACGCACCGCCTGTACTGTTGTTTAACGATGCCAAGCTGATCGCTTCGCGCTGCGAAGGAGTACTAATCGTGGTGCAGTCCGGTAGGACGACAGCCAAGATGCTGAATCAGACACGTACACAATTGGAGCGTGTAAATGCCAACATTCTCGGGGCGGTTCTAAATGGGGCAGAAGAACGATGGAATCGCAGTTGGAATCAATATTACAGCCAATCGAGATAGTGAACGAATTTGAGTGTCCATCATTTGACGAGGATCGAGATAGTGTTGTTGCTTGTTACTGAATCGTAGTGAGCTGAAGTATGGACGAGTAGAGGATAAAAAGTAAATAACGCAGTCTTCATCTGGTGGGATACCGGTAGAAGACAGGTGATATCTCCCGTACCTTTATCATCGGAGATACTCGGCCGCGCTGTGGGTAATGGTGAGCCTTAGACGTTTTCGTCAAGGGTGCGGTGTGAGGACGGGTTAGATGCCCGAACGTTTTTTTATTAAAAGTAGAGTTATGCCGCAAGGCATGTGCTACAGGTGTCTTAACGCGGCATAGCTGTACGTTTTAATAGTAAGGAGAGGAAAGATGAGATGCAAACCTATAAGCGAATAGCCGTTCTCATGTGTTTAGATGCATTATTGGCGGGTATGAGCACAATTCTCGCCTACTATTTAAAATACGGTTCGACATGGATGATCGAATACCGTATTCAAAGTTTGTCGTTTGGTGCTCTGGCTATTGTGTTGTCAATCGCCTGTTTGTACGGCTTCAAATTGTATAACAGAGTATGGGAATATGCGAGCATTGGGGAAATGTATTCGTTAATCAAAGCGCTCGGTCTTGGTATATTTCTAGCTTATGCGGGGACCTGGTTGTTCGTTGACCGTGAAATTTCATTTAGCACGATGCTCTGGACCTTTGAGACGCTTTTGCTTGGCGTTGGAGGAGTAAGATTTACCTGGCGCATGCTGAGAGGACATGTCATAAAACAACAAGTCGACGATGCAGTGGTTACCCGCAATGCGATGATCGTCGGCGCTGGCAGCTGTGGTGCTTTAATTGTAAAAGAAATGATGCAGCAGTCGTCTGCAAGATTGAAGCCAATTTGCTTCGTGGATGATGACAGGACGAAGCTGCACTGCGGTGTATATGGCATTCAAGTGGAAGGTTCAAGGCATGACATTGCCGAGATGGTGGATCGTCATCACATCGATGACATTATTATTGCCATTCCTTCGGCATCGTCGGAAGAATTGGAGCCTATTGTGGAGATGTGCAAGAAGACACAGGCCAGAGTGAGGGTTGTACCTCATCTGAATGATGTTATTTTAGGCAAGCTATCCATTAAAGATATCGTACAAGTTGATGTAGAAGAACTGCTTGGCAGGGATCCGATACGGATGGATCTAGTTGAGGCGGCTTCCTATGTAACTAAAAAGACGGTGTTGATTACGGGCGCTGGTGGCTCGATTGGCTCTGAGCTGTGCAGGCAAATTGCCCTGCACCAGCCTAATCTCTTATTGATGTTGGGCCATGGTGAGAACAGCATCTACTTGATCGAGAACGAGATACGTCAAAAATATCCGCATATGGCAATCGAGACTCTTATTGCGGATGTTCAGGATATGTCACGAATGGACCAATTATTTAACGAATACCGTCCAGAAATCGTATTTCACGCGGCGGCGCACAAACATGTACCTCTTATGGAATGTAATCCGGCTGAGGCAGTCAAGAACAACATAATAGGGACGCGCAACGTGGCATCATGTGCTGACCGCTATGCCGCAGAGCGATTTGTGCTTATCTCTACTGATAAAGCAGTTAATCCGACGAGTGTCATGGGAGCTTCAAAGCGAATTGCTGAATTAATCGTTCAGAGCTTTAGCAAAGACAGCAGCACAATTTTTGCAGCTGTTCGATTCGGCAACGTATTAGGCAGCAGAGGCAGCGTAATTCCTCACTTTAGAAAACAGATCATGGCTGGAGGCCCGGTAACGGTTACTCACCCCGATATGATTCGTTACTTTATGACGATTCCCGAAGCCGTTCAGCTTGTTATTCAAGCTGGAGCACTTGCTGACGGCGGTGAAGTATTCGTCCTGGACATGGGCAAGCCGGTCAAAATCGTGGATCTTGCCAGACAGCTTATTCGGTTGTCCGGTTATGAACCGGAAATAGATATTCCAATTGTATACTCAGGTATTCGGCCTGGTGAAAAGTTGTTTGAAGAATTGCTAACCGACGAAGAAGGTCTAACCTCAACCATGCATGAGCGCATCTTTATCGGCAAACCATCCATTATTCCGAAGCTTGTGCTTGATATGCAGCTTATTAAGTTGGAGCAGGCGCTTGGCGGCAGCGATCAAATCATTCGTGAGGGACTTAGGCAGTTGGTGCCTACTTATCAGATGGCTCAGTACGAAGCGAAGGATAAGCAGACGGTAACAGAAGTGGGAGAAAAACAGCTGTCGCTGGTGTAAAGAAGGAGCCGAACAGAGATGGAATCACAGACAGAAGGTATATCGCGTGTGCGCACACGACAAATGCAGCGAGATCAAGCTCGCTTGTCAAAGCTTGCGCATAAGCAAAAATCTGTATTTCGATTGTTCTCATGGACGTTGCTTGGAAATGTAGTATACGCGGCCTGCCAACTTGGGATGCTGGTTGTGTTGGCTCGCATGGGTTCTGTAAAGGATGTCGGCTTGTTTTCCTTGGCGCTCGCAATCAGCGCGCCTGTATTCATGCTTGCGAATTTACAGCTCAGAGGTGTCATTGCGACGGATGCTTCAAAGCACCATCCTACGGGGGCGTACATAAGCTTGCGTATTGTCAGTTCGTGCATGGCTCTACTGGTTGTAGCAGGTTTTGCAGCTGTTTACTTGCCTGATCGCACGGCGGCTCTCGCGATCATACTGATGGGATCAGCCAAGTTCTTCGAAGCGATCAGTGACGTCTTGTACGGCTGGTGGCAGCAGCATGAAAAGATGGACTGGAGCGGGAGCTCGCTTATGATGCGGGGAATCGTCTCTCTTGTGGTGTTTGGGGGTACTTATTATTATGCAGGGGAGCTTGCAACAGCGTTGGCGGCATATGCGGGTAGCTGGATGTTACTGCTGATGCTGTATGATTGGCCGCGAGCCGCACGTCTTAAAGGCTTCAAATGGCGCAGCTCGCCTGTTCAATGGTGGGGATTAATCAAGCAGTGCTGGCCGCTCGGAATTGTCATGATGCTGGTGTCTCTTCAAGCCAATGTGCCAAGATACTTGATTGCAGATGCTTATGGACATGAGGCATTAGGCTATTATTCAGCGCTCTTGTATGTCACGGTTGCCATTACAACTGTGGTGTCCTCGCTCGGTCAAAGCGTAAGTCCGCGTTTGTCACGAGCGTGGGCACAGCACGATGAAGGCACGGTAAAGTCAGTGCTTAACAAGTCCATGTATGTCATCAGTGGTATGGGGGTCGCTGCAATGATTATAATTGCAGTCGCAGGCAAATGGATGCTGAGTCTGCTGTATGGCAGCGGTTATGACGCATATTACGATTTGTTAATTCTGCTGGTGCTAGGAGCTGTAATCGGATGTGTAGCTTCCTTGTTCGGTTTTGCGCTTACGGCTGCAAGAGTATTTAAAGCTCAGTTAATTATTAATGCGGCAGGCGTAGGTGTGACCTTAGCTGCTCAATATTTGTTTATTCAGTTGGGCATGTCTTTAATTAGTGCTGGATATGCGATGATTATCGTCAGTGTGACTAATATGCTGTTTGCTTATCTGATCTGGAATCATCGAATTCGGCAGTGGCGGCTTGTACAGGCGGAGGAAAAAACGGTAACTCTTCCGCTCTTTATGCTGGGAAGAGAGCGGGGATAAGAACATGAGCCTAGGGAGAATAACGCTGGCAGGTACAGGCGTTGTGTTAGTGCCAGTTGTCATCTACAGCGCGCTCCAGTTAATGGATCAGGACCCGATTACCTTTTATATTTGGTCTATTGTGTTAATGAACTTGATTGCTGGCTATTGGTCAATGCGTATGACCAAGTCAGCTTCTTTTTTTAGCAGTCTGATTGCAATGTTTCTGTTATTTACGACGATGTATTCCATTACTTATCCACTGGATCATGCCATAGGCAGTTTGCACAATTTGTCAGAGGAACGGTTAGTTCATATTCTTCAATTGTATGTACTGGCGAATATAAGTCTGATCGGCGGAATTGTGCTGATGACTTGTTTAAGTTCGATAAATGTTCAATGGAATGGACGTATTGGTGCAGTAGTTGAGCGGAAAGTTCCTGAATTACCGTTGCAGCAGCAAGAAAAAAGCTCCATTTTCGATATCTTATATTGGCCCTCGCTGATTGTGCTGTTAATGGGGATTGCCATGATGATTTACGACCAGATGAGGCTTGGTGGCTTTAGTGTCATTGGGGTATCGAATCGATTAAGCAACTTTCAGGCACAGCGTCAGCTTGAGGGGTTATCTCTTCCGTGGAAGGCGATTATTACCAGCTCCTTGCTTACCTTGGCATTATCTATTCGAACAAAGAAGCAGCGGCACTTATTTTATTTCATAACGCTTATGCTCGGCATGTTTTTCTTCTTTGGTCTCGGCAGCAGAGGGTTTATTTTAATTACGATCTTGCCGTGTCTCGGTGTGATGATCGATCGTGGCTACGTTAGAATGACGAAGTGGAAGCAAGTCATGCTAGTTGGACTTATGCTGCTGTTGTTGTCGCCTTTATTTACCAATTTTAGGATGAGCTTAATTGAAGGGGTTCCGATGGATAGCATGCCGGAGCAGAGTTGGGCGTTCTCGAATGGGGAGACGGGTTCTTCCTTTATCGTTACGGCTGATATTTTGTCGGTGACGGATTACCCGGAAGCGGACCCAAGTTACACGACTGCGGTTGGATATGTCCTGCCTTCGGCTGTATACAAGGGAATTACAGGTCATGCTAAGCCGTTAAATATTGGGGATTGGTATGTGTGGTATTTTTATCCTTATATTTATGCGGAAGGCGGAGGAAAAGGTTTCTCCCCGTTGGCACAAGCCTGGATGAATGGCGGTGTATGGGCAGTCATTGCTGTATTTACGATGATCGGTGGATTGCTTGTCTGGGCTTCGAGAGGCCATTTTATTAAATATTTGGCGCTGCCACTTACGATGACATTCCAACGAATGTCATTTCATGCGATTGTGGCGGATCTGGTTTATGAACTTATATTTATTCTGATCATACTGCTGCTGGCAGCGCTCATGCGGCCAAAAGCATGGAAGTGGTTGAAGCAAGCTCGACCTGAAGAGACAGCGGCAAAGAGCATAAATTCATTCAGTTGAGGTGACAAAATTGAAGCAACAGGAGATGCGCAAGCCTCGTATAGCCGTCTTGATCACATCTATGGCTGGCGGTGGAGCGGAAAGAGCTGTGACGATGCTCCTCAACAGCTTGGACAAAGAGAAGTACGAGCTTCATCTGATCGTCAATCGTTTCGAAGGTCCATATTGTGCGCAAGTACCGCCTTATGTACAGGTGACGGAGATGCGGGCACCTAGGCTAAGACTTGCCTTGCCGCGCCTGATCCGGTCGCTGCACAAGGTTGAACCAGACGTTGTCATTGCGAACCTGTGGGAGAACAACGTGATGGCTGTTGCTGCGAAGCGTTGGTGCAAGAGGCCTTACGCGGTTATCGTGTGCGAGCATAGCGCGATCAGCCGTAAGCGACCACCCGGTACCAATTCGCTGCGCCGCCTGTGCTATAAGCGGGCAGACGCTGTTGTCGGCTGCTCTGCGGCGATGGGCGATGAGATTCATCGTTTGCTTCGTATCCCTCAAGACCGTATTAGGGTCATTTACAACGCGGTTATCGATCAAGGATTTAATGATCGCAAAGATGAAGAGTGTCGTCATCCTTGGTTTTGTGACGAGAAAAGCAGCGCTTCTGCTGTAGAATCTGGATCAGCAGCACCGATTATTGTAAGTCTCGGCAGGCTGTCTCCTGAGAAGCGCTATGACTTAGTCATCGAAGCGGCGGCCCGCCTGCGACGATCTGGACTGCCTATCCGTGTCATTCTGATCGGTGAAGGAGCTGACAGAACGCGGCTAGAACACATTCGTTCTGAGCTTGGAGCGGATCAATATGTAGATCTTCCTGGTTACACGGCTAACCCGCTGCCTTATTTGAAGCGTGCGGACCTCTATGTACAAAGTTCTGACGTGGAAGGTCTGCCAACCGCATTAATTGAAGCGATCGCTTGTGGTACGCCAGTAGTCGCTACTTTAACAGCAACAGGAACTACGGAAGTACTCGCTGGTGTCAAGGGTGCTGTAACCGTACCATGCGGTGATGTGGAGGCCATGACACAGGCAATCTGGCAGCAATTGCAGGCTTTGCGCATAGACGCAGCTGCCACAAGTCTAGAGCCGGATCTGAGGTTCACGGCGGAACATGCGTCAGGCCAATATGAAGCATTAATCGATGAGTTGTTGGCGAGTGACGGCCATGGAATCCAGCACTGTGAACAAGAGAGGAGAGGCGCGACAGGATGAAATTTGTATTTGCTTATGATGTACAAGTGGAACAGACACATGGCTCAAATGAGGTTTACCATAACTACTTTGATTACAACGTATGGAAGCGCTATTTGCAGGCTTGTTCAGAATTAACGGTAGTTACTCGTATCATTGAGCTCGGACCAGGACAACAGCCTGTCAACCGCAAGTTGTCGAGCGGTCCCAACGTAACATTCCAAGCTGTACCCAATTTGAGTAATCCAATCGCTCAATTAACGAACCGCAAGCAAGCCCGAGCTATTATTCAACAGCAGCTTGAGGGGGCGGATGCACTGATCGCACGCTTGCCAAGTGAGATTGGAGCAGAAGCGATTCGTGTTGCGAATCGGATGGGCAAACCATGGGCAGTAGAGGTAGTTGGTCATGCCTGGGATGCGCTGTGGAACTATGGCACTTGGCAGGGCAAAGTATATGCCCCTATCATGACACTGCGTACGAAACGGCTGGTCAAACAAGCTTCTTATGCACTATATGTGACACGGTCGTTTTTACAAGGACATTATCCTACAAAAGGTCGTACGATTCATTGCTCCAACGTAGAAGTCGGTTCCGCACCGAGAGAGGTGCTTCGTGATCGACTGGAGCGAATAAAGCAACGGTATACGGCATCGGGGGAAGCAGCTGAACTGCGTATTGGTCTGGTTGGATCGCTTGCTTCCAAGTACAAGGGTGTAGATATAGCTATTCAAGCTATTGCGCAATTAAAAGACTTAAATGTATCTTTTCACGTATTGGGCGAAGGAGATCAATCGAGGTGGCGTCGCTATGCAGATCAGCTAGGCGTGTCAGATCGTATAGTGTTCCATGACCCGGTTCCGAGCGGGACAGAAGTACAGAAGTGGCTGGATAAGCTCGATATGTACATGCAGCCAAGCTTTCAGGAAGGCCTGCCACGAGCATTGATTGAAGCGATGAGCAGAGCGCTGCCAAGCATAGGCTCGACAGCAGGGGGGATACCCGAATTGCTGCCGGAACAGTGGATTACGCCTAAAGGAAACTGGGCAGAGCTCGCCGATAAGATCCGTTTGTTGGCCGCAAGTCCAGAGCTCATGCAGGAGGCTGCCGTGAAGAATTATGAGGAAGCCGGACAATATTCGAATGAGGTATTAAACGCGCGACGTACTGCATTTTGGGAATCGTTTGCTCAAGATGTTCGTCAACAATCGCGTATATCCGTTGCAAAGTTGGTGGAAGGATGAAGATTTGGATAACAGGAGCTGCAGGGTTCATTGGTTCTTACACCGCGGACAGATGTTTGCGTGAAGGCCATCAGGTTACGGGAATTGACTGTATAAATGATTATTATGATGTTCAATTGAAGGAAATGCGACTTGCCGAACTTGTAAGTAAATACCCTTCATTTTCATTTCATCGCATGCAGTTGGAAAATGCATCCGAGATTATGGCGCTAATGGAAAATACGAAGCCGGATGTTGTTATTCATTTAGCAGCGCAAGCGGGTGTTCGTTACAGTCTCATTAACCCTCATGCATACATCCAGTCCAACGTTGTAGCGACTGTTAATATGTTGGAAGCATGCAGAACACATGAGGTGAAGCATTTGCTGTACGCTTCCTCAAGCTCGGTGTACGGGGCGAACAAGAAGGTGCCATTTTCGGTTGAGGACAGAGTGGATCGGCCCGTAAGCTTATATGCGGCAACTAAAAAGTCAAATGAGCTGATGGCCTATACCTATAGTCATTTATACGATCTGCCGACAACAGGACTTCGATTCTTTACAGTATACGGACCATGTGGAAGACCGGATATGGCTTATTTTTCATTTGCTGAGCGGATGATGTCTGGGCAGCCGATTGATGTATTTAACAACGGTGAGATGATGAGAGACTTCACTTATATCGATGACATTGTAGAGGGAATTATGCGACTAGTTCCCAAAGCGCCGGTTCGTGATGGCGAAGAACCCCCGTATCGCGTATACAACATTGGCAATAACCAGCCGGTGAAGCTGATGACGTTTATTCGTTTGCTTGAACAGAATCTAGGTGTCCAAGCTAATATTCGAATGAAAGAAATGCAGCCTGGAGATGTAGAAGTTACCTACGCCGATATTGACGCGCTTCAACGGGATATCGACTATAGACCTGTGACTTCAATTGAAGAAGGGCTAAGAAAGTTCTGTGAATGGTATATACCTTACCGGGAAGCAAGGGAGAGGGGAACGGAGCAGTCATCCGTGTCGGTCGCAGAGGTGATGGGCTATGCCGGCAAGTAAACGAGCACAAGAAGCTGAATATACACAAAAGAGACGTATCCTGCTGGCTGTTACCGTGCAGGAGAGCGTCTCTTTTTTTGAGCAGCAGATTCAATATCTTCGTGACCGCCAGTATGAGGTGACCGTTGTATGCAGCAGTCGACCTGCTGATGAAGCGTTGGAAGGCGCTGCATTTAGGGAGCTCCGGATGAATAGGGAGATGTCTCCGCTGGAGGATATAAAAAGCTTATGGAAGGCGATTAAGCTCATTCGTGACATCAAGCCGGACATCGTCAACGCAGGTACGCCAAAGGCTGGGCTTATCGTTGGCCTCGCGGCGCGTATATGCGGTGTGCCGACGAGGGTGTATACGTGTCACGGGCTGCGGCTTGAGACATTGTCCGGTTGGAAGAGACGCTTGCTAACTTGGACCGAGCGTATTGCCGCTGCTAATGCGCATGAAGTTATAGCGGTAAGCGATAGCCTTAGGCGTAAATTGGCATCGCTTCGTATATGTGCTGCAAGAAAGGTAACTGTCCCTCACAACGGCAGCTGCAAAGGCATCATGGCTGAACGTTATGAGGTAACACCTGATTTAGCTGCTAAAGCCGAGGAGCTTCGACTTCGACTGGGCGTACCGCGTGAGGCGACATTGTTTGGTTTTGTCGGCCGCATGACAAGGGATAAGGGTGTGGACACACTCGTCGAAGCGTTCCAACTGGCTAAGGCTCAACTGCCGAATGTTCGACTTCTGCTTGTCGGTGCGAGAGAACAAGCAGACCCGATCACGGAACTGACAAAGCAAACGATTGAGGCAGATTCACATATTATCGAGGCTGGCTATCAACATGAATTGCCCCTCTATTATGCAGCATTGGATTGTCTGGTACTGCCTTCATATCGGGAAGGACTTGGCAATGTAGTGCTGGAAGCGTCTGCCGCAGGCAAGCCTGTGATCGTCGCGCGGTCTACCGGATTGATGGATACCGTTATTGATGGTCAAACCGGACTCATGATTGAAGCTGGAGATGCGTCTGGCTTATGCGCACAGATGAAATATATTGCTCTGCATAGGGAAGAAGGGAAGAAGCTTGGAGACAACGGCAAACGTCGTGTTGTCCGCGACTTTCACCCCTACGATGTGATTCAAGCTTTTGGGCAAGTGTACGAGCGCTTGTATTTAAGGTCTGGTGCTTCTAATACTTCGACTACTGTAAGCGGTGAAGCTTACAACAAGCCAAAACAACGGGAGGAAACCCTATGAAAGTTGTCGTTACAGGGGGAGCTGGATTTATTGGCTCGCATGTTGTTGATCAACTGATCGCAGCACGCCATCAGGTTGCTATTGTGGATGACGGCAGTTCAGGGGACTGGCGCCATACGCCAGATTCAGCGGTCAGATATTCAATGTCAATCACCTCGCCGCAGTTAATGACGGTATTCGAGCGAGAACAGCCGGAGGCAGTCATTCATCTTGCTGCCCAAATCGATGTCCAGCGCTCACAGCAAGATATGAGATTTGACGCGGATGTCAACATCTTGGGCTCACTCCAAGTCCTTGATTGCTGTGCAAAGTACGGAGTCAGCAAAATAGTCTATTCATCCTCAGCCGCTGTATACGGCAATCCGCATTATTTGGCCGTAGACGAGCAGCACCCCATCCTGCCGATGTCTGCATACGGTGTGTCCAAATATACACCTGAACACTATATCCGCTTAAAGCACGAGCAGTGCCCTAGCTTAAGCTATACGATACTGCGGTATGCCAACGTCTATGGGGAGCGTCAAATTCCGAAGGGCGAAGGTGGAGTGGTCTCCATCTTTGTTGACAATATGTTGAGCAATCGGTCGTCCGTTATTTATGGAGACGGCACACAAACACGCGACTTTGTTCATGTCAAAGATGTAGCGCGTGCCAATCTGCTTGCGCTTGAAGCAGGTGGAAACCATACGGTGAACATCAGCACTTGTCAGCCAACGAGTGTGTCCGACTTGTATGGATACCTTCAGAACATAACAGGGGCAGCTGCTCCCGTGTTCGGCCAGCAGCGTCCAGGTGACATCGAGCACAGCTATTTAAGCAATACCCAGGCGAGAGAACGCCTTGGCTGGGAGCCGAGTATTGATCTGAACAGCGGATTGACTGCGGCGTATGCATATGCGAAGGAAACGATGACAGCACAGGTGACAGAGTGACAACAGGGCTTGGCAATGAGATGTGATGTCCTCACAGGACGATAGTTAGAGAGCACTACACGTAGAATTACAGACGGAGGCGTTAAAATGACGATACGCAAAGCGATAATACCGGCTGCAGGTCTAGGCACACGCTTCTTGCCAGCCACCAAGGCTCAGCCTAAGGAAATGCTCCCCATCGTGGATAAACCGGCCATTCAATATATTGTGGAGGAAGCGATAGCCTCCGGCATTGAAGATATTTTAATTATAAGTGGACGCGGCAAACGTGCAATTGAGGATCATTTCGATAAATCGTTCGAATTGGAAGAAAGCTTGGCTGCTGCTGGGAAGTATGAAGCATTAGCGGAAATACGCGGCATCTCGAATTTGGCGAACATTCACTATATTCGTCAGCAGGAACCAAAGGGGCTCGGCCATGCTATCTTATGCGCACGCTCGTTTATCGGCAATGAGCCATTTGCAGTGCTGCTTGGTGATGATATTGTGCAGTCGCAAGTTCCATGTACGAAACAATTAATCGACGTATACGATCGTTATCACAGTTCGGTTGTCGGTGTACAGTGGGTGCCTGATGCGGACGTTAACAAGTACGGCATTATTGAGCCTTATGACAACCCTGGCGAAGGAAACGTGCTTAATACGCGATCTCTCATCGAGAAGCCGCAGCCAGGGCAGGTAGATTCGAACTTTGCTATTATGGGCAGATATGTGCTGAGACCGGAAATATTTGAAGCTTTGGAAACACAGGCTCCAGGAGCTGGTGGTGAAATTCAACTAACGGATGCAATACGCCGTCTCAATGAACACCAAGCTGTGCTTGCTTACCAATTTGCAGGAATTCGTTATGACGTCGGGGACAAATTGGGCTTCTTGAAGGCGACGATCGATTTCTCGCTGCAGCGGGATGAGCTTAGAGACGCGATGATTGCTTATCTGGGCGATACGCTTGAGCGTATTACCGTTTCTTCCTTTATTCCGACAGAGGTTCAAGAGGTTCAGGTTCCTTCAGCCGCAGCAGGAGGAACAAGCAGATGAGTGAACGCAAAATTGCAGTTATTGGCACCGGGTATGTTGGACTTGTCTCGGGAACCAGCTTTGCACATGCCGGGCATGACGTCACATGCTGCGATGTGGACCATGGCAAGATTGAGCGCCTTCGTCAGGCTGATATTACTATATATGAGCCGGGATTAGATGTGCTTGTAAGCGAAAATATGCGACAGGGCAGACTTCACTTTACGACAAATATTGAAGAAGCCGTGCAGCAATCTGAATTTATCTTTATTGCAGTTGGAACACCTATGTCGGAATCCGGCGAAGCGGATATGACTTATATTCAGAGTGCCGCCCGCATGATTGGCAAAGCGATCAATGCATATAAAATTGTAGTCACCAAAAGTACGGTACCCGTAGGTACGGGGCGGAAGCTGGAGCAGTGGATTCGGGAAGAAGCTCCTCATGCGCGCTTTGATGTCGTATCCAATCCGGAGTTTCTTCGTGAGGGTTCGGCGGTCTATGACTCTTTAAACATGGAGCGTGTAGTCATTGGCGCAACACAGCCGTCAGCGGCTGATGCGGTGGCTGAAATATATGAACCCTTTGGCTCTGTGATGGTGAAGACAACGCTGGAGAGCGCGGAAATGATTAAGTATGCTTCCAACACGTTTCTAGCGACTAAAATATCGTTTATTAACGCGATAGCCAACCTGTGCGAGTGCTTGGGGGCGGATGTGGAAGAGGTTGCACACGGCATGGGGCTTGATGGCCGGATTGGACATCGGTTTCTGCAAGCAGGCATCGGGTATGGCGGCTCCTGCTTCCCAAAAGATACTTATGCGCTTCAGTACATGGCCCGTGAGCAAGGGTACGACTTCTCGTTGTTGGATGCCGTAATTGAGACGAATGAACGGCAGCGACTTCTGGTCATCGAGAAGCTGACCAAGGCTTTAGGTGATGTTGAGGGGAAGCGAATCGCCGTGTTAGGACTATCGTTTAAGCCCAATACAGACGACATGCGTGATGCGCCTTCTTTAACGGTCGTTCCGATCATGACTCGACTTGGGGCAAACGTCAGGGTGTATGATCCGATTGCAGCTGAAGAAGCACGCAAGCACCTTGGTGATTCCGTTACCTATTGTGAATCGGTATACGAAGCAGTGGAGCAGTGCGACGCGTGTATCGTGTTGACGGAGTGGGAGACGATTGTCAAGGCAGATTGGCAGATGATCAGGAGCGCAATGGCAGCTCCCATCCTTATCGACGGTCGCAATTGCTGGCCTTTGGAAGACATGCATAAGTCAGGTTTCTATTATGACTCTATTGGGCGCCAGCTTATTCCATCCTTTGCTCAAGAGAAAGTCCAGGTGACGATGTAAACGATACTGAAATAAGAAGGAACAATCAATATGAACCCATTAATCATTATAGGTGCCGGCGGCCAAGGCAGGGAAGTCGCGCAGTGCGTCCAGGATATTAATCGTATCCAGGATACCTGGAAGCTGATCGGTTATGTCGACGATAACGAGGACATACACGGGATGAAGCTAAACGATATTCCGGTGTTGGGCTCGCTGAAATGGTTAACCAAAGAGGCCATTCGCGATGTCTATGTCGTATGCGCCATCGGCAGTTCTTTCGTACGGAGAAGCACGCTTGATCGCATTGAACGAACAGGATTGGCTCCCCGCTATGCCACGATTATTCATCCAACCTCCGTTATAGCAGAGGATGCGGATATTAGCGAAGGAGCAATCGTATGCGCGCATACGATTGTATCGACAAACGTGAAGCTGGATAAACACGTCATTATCAACTATGGTGCCTCGATCGGGCATGACTCTACGTTAAGGACTTGTGTAACGATACTGCCAGGTGCACGGATCTCAGGTCATGTATTGTTAGAAAGCGGATGTGATATCGGCTCCAATGCTGTAGTGATTCCGATGAACACGATAGGCGAGAACACAATCGTTGGCGCAGGCGCAGTCGTCACACGTTCTCTGCCACCTTTCTGTACGGCTGTTGGTGTTCCTGCCAAGCCAATCAAGTATCATAACATCATTCATAACAGTAGGTAGGTGCAAGTGATGAATCAAGAACGAATTTATTTATCCCCGCCGCATATGGGCGGGGAGGAACAGCTGTATGTGGCCTCTGTATTCGACAGCAACTGGATTGCACCGCTTGGGCCTATGGTGGACCAATTTGAACGTGAATTAGCCAGCAAGGCAGGCTGTGCGGGTGCAGTAGCTTTAAGCTCCGGCACCGCTGCTATTCATCTTGCTTTGCGGCTGCTCGACATCGGTCCAGGAGATCGAGTATTTTGCTCGACTCTGACGTTTGTAGCAAGTGCAAATCCGATCTTGTATGTCGGGGCTGAACCGGTATTTATTGACTCGGAGCCTGATACTTGGAACATGTCGCCTCAAGCATTGGAACGTGCATTCGAAGATGCCGCACGGAGAGGAAAACTGCCACGAGCTGTGGTGGTCGTTCACTTGTACGGGCAAAATGCGGATATGGACCCGATCGTTGCCGTCTGCGAGCGATATGGCGTACCCATTGTTGAGGATGCCGCTGAATCGCTCGGCGCAACATACAAACATACGATGAGCGGCGCGATAGGCAAGTTCGGTATCTACTCTTTTAATGGAAACAAAATTATTACGACTTCGGGTGGCGGAGCGTTACTATCAAATGATCTGCCGGCATTGGAGAAAGCGCGTTATTGGGCGACCCAAGCACGAGATGCTGCAAGACATTATGAGCATTCTGTCATGGGATACAATTATCGACTTAGCAATGTGCTGGCGGCAATTGGAGTAGGACAACTGGCTGTACTATCGCAGAAAGTGGAGGCAAGAAGGCAAATATTTGCTCGGTATGAAGCGCATTTATCGCCTATGGAAGGTATCGTTATGATGCCAGAAGCAGCATTCGGCATGTCTACGAGATGGTTGACAGCCTTGACCTTGGAACCAGACGTGTATGGAATAACCGCCCATGAAGTGGTGGATCATATGGCACAGCTAAATATCGAATGCCGGCCGGTATGGAAGCCGATGCATTTGCAGCCGTTGTTCAAAGGCACGGACTATTATGAGCATGAGGAAGGTACAAGTGTCAGCGATCGACTCTTTAGACATGGCATATGTTTACCTTCAGGTTCTAACTTGACGGAGAGCCAGCAAGAACGAGTAATCGAGGGCATACAGTCGATGTTATATGCACTGGCGAGGTAGATGAGGACAGAGACAACGTCTAGCGTTTGCGATGCCAAGCGGTTGGAAGCTGGCCAATCGGTAGAACTTGGAGAGCATGCGCAAGCTTGTCATGACGGGCGATATACAGCCATAACCAACGAGTTGGCGTTATTTGTCCAACGAATGGAGCAAGTGAAAGCAGAGGATGTTACAGTACACTCGGCAATTGAACAAATGAAACATATTCTGTGCAAATATATGGGTAATGTGGGGTAATAGAGATGAAAAGGTGCTTTGATATCACGGTAGCATCGATCTTACTGTTGTTGTTAAGTCCAATTATGCTGTTAACGGCCTTATTTGTACGGATTCGAATTGGAAACCCAATCTGGTTTCTCCAAGAACGTCCTGGCAAAGAGATGAAGTCATTCCATTTATACAAATTTCGTACGATGACGGATGCCAGAGACTCAAACGGGGATCTTCTTCCTGATGAGAGTCGGCTCACAAAGGCAGGAATCTGCCTGCGCCGCCTTAGTCTGGATGAGCTGCCGCAGCTTATTAATGTGCTGAAAGGTGATATGAGTCTGGTCGGGCCTCGTCCTCTGCTTGTCAGATATAATCCCTATTATACATCTAAAGAATTAACTCGCTTTAAAGTGAGGCCCGGAATAACAGGCCTTGCCCAAATTTCAGGTAGGAATATGCTCTCGTGGGAAGAGCGATTTGAATTGGATGCTCATTACGTCGAACATTGGAGCTTCCTTGTTGATATCCGTATCTTATGGCTGACTGTCATTCATGTTTTTGCACGTAAGGATGTGGCTATTTATCCGAGTCAGGCTGTGATGGATCTAGATAAAGAACGGCAGATGTTGATGTAGTTGACGGTGGATAGAAGGAGGCGGAGGGAACCTGCAAGAAGCCTAGAAGGAGGGGAAGGATGATGAATCTAATCTTATTGGGTAGTATGGGCATCGCTATTGAGTGCCTCGAATGGCTGCTGACACGTCCTGACTTCCGGATTGCAGGTGTCGTATGTTCCCGCGAACCGATGTCGGCTTGGAGGAAGACGATACAGGATCGCAACATGTTGGAAGTGGCAGAGGAAAGAGGAATCCCTATACTTGATATGGACGATCTGCAGCATGTGCAGGCTGACATTGGCGTAAGTGTGCGCTTCCATAAGGTGCTAAGGCGATCACATCTGAATCGATTCAAGCTTGGTGTCATCAATTTGCACGGTGCACCACTACCTGAGATGAGGGGGTCTATGTGTGATGCCGCAGCTATTATGGAAGGGCGTAAAGAATATGGCACAAGCTTGCATTGGATGAATGAACGAGTTGATGCGGGAGATATCATTGATGTAAAGAGATTTCCTATTGAGCCACAGCATACAGTTTACGATTTATTTGAGAGTTGCAACCGGATCGGCTTGGAATTAATGAAGCAGTACCTCCCTCAGATTGCTGCAGGTAAGGCGGTGTCCACACCTCAGGACATTATGGCGGCCGAGATGGGTATCACACCTCAGACTTATAAGGTTGAGGATGTCAAAGCTTGCAAAGAAATTAAGCTGGGTACGCGGTCGGACCAGATCTGGAATGTGGCGCGAGCGTTCCAATTTCCAGGGCATGAGCCGGCGTACATCCGTTCCGGCTCGGGCAAGATCTATGTATCAATACAGGGATAAGAGCATTGCTTGATGGCATGCCGAGTCAGGCAGCATTATGTGGAGGGTGGAGCTTCATGGAAGCAGTCGTTGTATATAACTTGGAACAGGATAAGGAATGGAATGAATTGATCCGTGCGATACCAGAAGCAGATATTTACTTTACTGCTGATTATTGCCGCATTTACGAAGAGAACCGCGAAGGAAAAGCGCAGTTGTTCGTATATCGTGAAGGGGATGGCTATATTTGCTACCCCTTCCTTTTAAGAGATGCATCTCGGCAGCCTGGTTTCACGGAATTACATAATGGAGAGCCTGTGTATGATATTACGACCCCATACGGATACGGTGGGCCCATAAGCAATGTGGATGACCCTGCAAAACGTGAAGCGATGTTTCGTCGCTTTGAGCAGGAGTTTGATGAGTATTGCAAGACAGAGCGTATAGTAACGGAGTTTGTACGTTTTCATCCGCTGTTGAACAACGCTCAGTACTATCAGGATTGCAATCCAGAGTACGTGCGCAATACGATATTCATAGATTTGACGATGGACGAACAAAGTATTATGCGCCAATACTCACGCGATAACCGCAATCGCATTCGGCGGGCAGAACGTGAAGGGCTGGTGGTGAAACTCACTCCTTTATCCGAACTCGATGATTTGTTAAGGCTATACTATTCGACGATGTGCAAGAAACAAGCCAATTCCTATTATTATTTTAAAAAAGATTTCTTTGAGAATACCGTCGGTTATTTGCGGGAAAATATTAAACTACTGCAAGTTATTCGCAATGATCAGGTCATTACGTCATGTTTGTTTATGCATTATGGTGATTATGCGCATTATCATTTGATGGGATCGGACAACGAGCATTTGAAATGCGCGCCTGTAAATCTGCTTATTCATAAAGCCGCGATGTGGGCCAAGTCAATTGGCTGCAAAGTATTGCACCTTGGGGGCGGGTACTCAGGGAATGATAATTTATATCGGTTCAAACGAAGCTTTAATGAGCATCAGGCAGCTGATTTCTACGTAGGTAAGCGGATTCGAAATGAGGAGTTATATAATTTATCGATTCAGTGCCTAGGGATAGGACTGCTGCAAGAAAAGTATTTTCCCATTTACCGCAATCCCGAAGTGATGAATTCAATAGGTAAACTAGTCGAACAAGCCGCTGCGTTTATGTAACGGCTTGTTGTCGTTGTATAAAAATACGAAATATTAGTTGTCAGACTAAGCAACTTTACGTGGGAAATCATAGTATATGTTACGATTGCTCCTACTTGCTCAATTTATCGATAGGGGGGATCATACTTTGAAAGAAGGTGAGAGCATTGCGAAAAGAGAGGACGAAGATTCCGTATCTGGGAAGGTGGCTGCTAATTGTCTGTGTGATGTTAAGCGTCTTCATGCTGCAAGTGAACGACTTCCCTCCGATGAAAGCATCTGCATTAGATGCGCCTAAGCCGCAAGGAATTAGTATCAAAGCGTTTGGCGCCGTCGGAAATGGCATCAAGGATGATACAAAAGCACTTATCAAGGCAAGCAATCTATTGACAGGCACGATCTATTTTCCAACCGGAACCTATGTGTTAAACGACAACTTGATTTTTAACTCCAACCTTACGCTTGCATTTGGCGAGAATGCTAAAATACAAGTCGCTTCAGGGAAAAATTTATATATTAACGGAAAAATTGTTGCGGGGCTGTATAAAATATTCGGTGGTCAAGGGAACGTAGCAGGGACTGCTGCAATTAAAACCGTATATCCCGAATGGTTCGGAGCGCTTGGTAATTCGGTTCAGGATGACCGCCCATATATTCAGGCTGCTGTTAATTATGCTTCTCAATTAACGACCAATGCTGCCGTTCATTTTTCCGCGGGACGCACATATATATTAGGGACGATGACTATACCGGGCCAGACCTTTATCCAAATGCCGCAAAAGGTATCGCTTGCCGGCACTGGTACGCTTAAAATCGCAAATAAAATAGGGGTATACAACAACGTATTCGAATTTAAACTGCCAGTCAAAAACCTGTCGATTACTGATTTTACGATTGATTCCAATTCAATAAACAATCCGATTTCCTCTAAACCAACCGATTCTTATAACGCACGCCGCGAGATTATGATGTATACCGGAAGCGGCGTTAAGATCGCTAATATTACGGTGAAGAACAGTCTAGCGATTCATTCGATTATGGCGAATGTAGTGGCGAATATGACGATTACGGGCAATAAATTTTTGAACATGGGATCTGGAGCGACGTTCTTCTATGACACTTCGTGTATGTATTTAGTAGGAAATAACGTCCTTGTGTCAGGTAATTTCATCGAAGCGGGCGGTCCTGGAGCGAACACTGCCATTGAGATTCACGGTTCGACCAAGAGCGTGCTGAACAATACGATCAGCAAATACCGGACGGGTATCATTTACGGTCCTACTGACAATCCTGCGTATGAAAATAAGGACAATTTAATTGCAGGCAACCGGATTCAGAAAGCCGTCTTTGGTATGAGTCTATGGGCTTCAATTGACCATGTAGGTACGTTAACCATTAAGAACAACAACATTTTGGTAAATGCACGGGGCGGTGGGTTTTTACCGACAAATGCGGCAGCAGCAGGGATTCAATTTTACAACAAAGGCAATTACTCCTGGACCGGCCTTTCCATTCTGAATAACTTTATTGACTTCGAAAATCCGGGTGGAGGTTATATGACCTTATCCCCGAACGCAGCGGGTATTGATCTCACGTTGTTCAGCACAACAGCCAACATCACGGATATGCTGATTCGGGGCAATATGATTCGTAATTCGTACAGCAACGGTATCACCTGGGATGTGCATGGCGTATTAACAGACGTAACCGTGGAGAAAAACACGGTCGTTAATGCGGGTTCCTTGTATAGCGGCAAGGATGGCAACAGCGCAGGTATTGCGCTGCTTGAAAATCGTTTGTTCCGAAATGTAATCATTCAGGATAACTCGATCGAGGATAACCGCACTCCATCCAAAATGTATACAGGTATGCTCCTGAGAAGTATTGGACCTTTGGATAATGCGAGCACACAACTGTATTGGATCAACAACTCCATTGTATCGGCTTCTCCGATGTTAAGCGGCAGCTTGATTATTAGTGAGGGAAATACACCTGTAATTATTCAAACACCTTTCTACCCTTAATTCAGCAAGCGCATAAAAGGGGCAGGATGAATGCCCCTTTTATTGTTGTCTCATACTTAAGCAAGACCTACATCGGGATGAGCAGGGGGCAAAGTGATGAAGGTGACGCATACGACGCTGAATGACGTCTGGATTCTGGAACCGACCGTTCATGTAGATGATAGAGGCTTCTTTATGGAAAGCTATCATAGCAGCAGATTGCATGACTTAGGCATCGACATTACATTTGTTCAGGATAACCATTCGTTATCTGTTGTTCAAGGCACGCTCAGGGGACTGCACTACCAGTTGGCCCCTAAAGCGCAGACTAAGCTGGTACGTGTACTGGCGGGCGAAATATGGGATGTGGCGGTGGATATCCGGCCCCATTCATCTCAATTCGGGCAGTGGACCGGCGTAAAGCTGAGTGCTGAGAACAAACTCCAATTGCTTATACCGGCAGGTTTTGCTCATGGCTTCTGTACGCTAACCCCGCATGCCGAGGTATTGTATAAAGTAGACAATTATTATTCACCCGAACTTGATCGAGGAATACGCTGGAACGACTCGACGTTGAATATTCCATGGCCTTCGTCCTCACCTATCCTTTCGGACAAAGATGAGCGGCTGCCCTTACTCGTAGATGCAGAACTACCGGGTGACTAAAAGGGAGGGCGACTGATGATACGGAAAATACAACCGATTCTCATTACTGGCGCAGATGGGCAGCTTGGCAGGGATATACAAGCCGCATTGGATCAACGCGGCATTCCTTACGTGGCATGTGGCAGGAAGCAACTGGATGTCACCGATGTGGTAGCTGTTATGCAATGGATGCGCCATGAACAGCCAGGAGCGGTCATCCATGCAGCAGCCTACACGAAGGTGGATGAGGCAGAAAGCGAGTCAGATACGGCTTTCCGGATTAACGCCTATGGAACACGGAATATAGCTGCTGCCGCACAAGCAGTCGGCTCCAAGCTGATGTATGTCAGCACAGATTATGTCTTCGACGGGCGGTCCTTGAAACCGTACGATGAATTTGCCCGCCCGCGTCCAATCAATGTATACGGGGCATCCAAATGGCAGGGAGAGCAGTTTATTAAGCAGCTTCATCAGCGCGCTTTTGTCGTACGTACCTCTTGGGTATTTGGTAGACACGGGCATAATTTCGTGAAATCGATGATGAGGCTGGCTCGCGAGCAGTCTGAGCTGCAGGTCGTTCACGATCAGTTTGGTTGCCCAACATATACGGTTGATCTCGCGGAGACGATTGTGAATCTGCTTCAATCGGATTTGTATGGTACTTATCATGTAACAAACGCGGGTCCCTGCTCTTGGTACGACTTTGCGAGCGCCATTATGAAGGAGACGGGGATGCAGGTGCCAGTGCGGCCTGTGCCAACCTCACAATTTCCAAGGCCTGCCCGTAGACCGTCCTACTCCGTAATGGACGGGAGGGCGCTGCGGTTGAACGGATTCCAGCCGCTGCGGCACTGGCAGCAAGCGCTGCAGAATTGCGTGCAAGAGCTAAGGCAGGATGGCCTATGCGAATAAGATGGGCTATACGAATAAAAGTCTATGCAGGTTAAGCTATGAGTAGAGCGTTCTTAACGGAACCAGCTAAGCGGATGTGGATTACAGTAAAGATGCGTTATCAATTAGATTAGCGCTGTCTCGGGGATGGTACCAAGCTGACATGCGCTCTGGAGTGATCCGATGATAAAAATATGGAACCGTTGGCGACCTTGGCATAAGGTCGTCTTTATTGTGATGACGGCACTTCTGCTAGTGACCGCAGCGGTAGGTGGAACGTTATGGTACAAGCTGAGGAGCACGGCTAATGCGATGTATGAGCCATTGCCGCCGAGAAAGCTTGTCCCGTTAAACATGACCAAAGTCCATAGCGGTAATAAGTCTGCTGACAAGCCTGTGGACACGTCCCCCTTATTGACAGACCCAAGCTTAAATGAAGGTCAGCCGTTTACGGTCCTTATTTTGGGGGTGGATGAAAGGAAGGGGGACGTCGGAAGGTCGGACAGCATGGCGATTGCTGTCATAAATCCGAAGTCAGGTAGGGTGACGATGGTGAACATTCCGCGCGACACGCTGACGAAGATTGTCGGTCGAAATAAAGAGGACAAGATTAATCATGCCTACGCGTTTGGCGGTGTGGCGATGTCAGTGGCGTCTGTTGAGGAGATGTTCCAGATCCCGATCCATTATTATGTAAAGACAAATATGGAAGGCTTTCAGACGATGATTGATACGATAGGTGGGGTAGAAGTAAAGAATCAATTTCCGTTTGAACTGGATGGGGTTCACTTTGCGCAGGGCGACCTGCATTTGGCTGGATATGAGGCTTTGGCTTATGTACGGATGCGCAAGCAGGACCCGAACGGGGACTTCGGTCGTATGGACCGTCAGCGAGAAGTGCTGCAATCGGTCTTAAAGCGTGCGGCATCTCTCCAAGGGATGACACACTGGACAGCTTTACTCGACACGATGAAAAATTACATCAAAACGAATTTTCGATTTGAAGATTGGCAAAATGTTATGGTGCACTATATGTCAACTTTGAAAGAGGTCGAAAAAATAGCGGTTCAAGGTCGGAGCGCTAGAATCAACGGTATCTATTACTGGCTGGTGGATGATCAAGAGAGAGTGCGAATTCACGAACTGCTTCGTAACAAATTGGAGCAATCTGCTTGACAAGGAGCTCGTTATAACGTACATTATTGATACGAAATGTAGCAAATGGAAAAGTTTACACTTTTCCCAACAGGAGGGTTGCCTTGTACATGGAGACCTTGGATACGTCACACCATCTGTCGCAGAAGCCGGTGTACTGCCTCGGCTGTCGCGAGCCTGTATCGGCAGAACGAAGCACCATGCAATTCCGCACGGGATTCTTCCGCGGGCATATTCCATTAGGTGCATGCAGCACCTGTGTCCGTGAGCACAAGATGCTCGGCATCCTATGGACGGCCATGGCAACAGGCACTCCTTATGATTGCTTGATTCAGCACGAACGCTTGTCTTATTAATCTGGTCTTTCTATTGAATTGAGCAGTTTCTGCCACTGCTCAACTATCCATCCACGCTGTGGCAGAACGTGCTGAGCAAGCACTGAGCAAGCACAGCACAAAGCAGCACCCCCTAATCGGTATTCCTACCTCCTCTATATGGAACAAGAAGCAAGGGGGATTAACCCGCTTGCTTCTCGTTCACTTTGTGATCTGGATTGGGCTTCCCCTCCGCATTAACTTTGCTTGTTGGCTTCTGCTTGTTGTCCCCAGCCTGCTCCAGCCGCTCCATTTGACTGCTTCCGTTAAGAATACCGCCCTCCTGAATGACAAGCCACTGTGATTCGCAATTACCAGACACGATTCCCGACGGGGTGATTGTGATCTTGCCGCTGCTCTTTAGCTCCCCGAATACTTTACCCGCAATAATGATTTGCTGCGCCTCGATATTGGAATGCGCCTCTCCCTTTTCCCCAATGACAACGATGCCATTACTTCTGATTTCCCCTTTAAACGCGCCGTCAATACGTAGATTAGAAGGGGAGTGAATAATTCCTTCCATTTCCGTACCGTAGCTGATCAAAGTGTCTGTAGATGGAATGGAGCGTGTGCTTGCAGATTTGGATTTACCTAACATGATAAGCTCACCTCGATTACATATTTTGAAGGATACATACAGCTCAACTTGCTTTAATAGGTGTCCTTGCCGCCTGCTGCCACTTGGGTATGGCTGTGCTGCATATACGGAGAGGGATCAATAGGCGCACCTTGCTGGACCACTTGAAAATGTAAATGGGGCCCTGTGCTGCGCCCAGTGTTGCCTACTTTGCCGATCAGGTCGCCCTTTGACACGTTATCACCGGGTTGGATGGAAAGCCTGCTCAAATGCATATACCACGTCTCCAGGTTGTTGACATGTCGAATGATGATGTAGTTGCCGCGAGCGTGATTAAACTCTGCTGCGATAACCTGTCCATCTGCTGCTGCGTATACCGGATCGCCCACCTCGCCGCCGATGTCTATGCCCGCATGAAAGGCAGCACGTCCAGTCATCGGATCTTGACGGTATCCGAAGCTGGAAGTGAGGCGGCGTGACGTCGTCGGCCAGATGGACGGTGTGCCGGCTATCGTCGTTTGCTTCTGAATCGCCTGATTCAGGGTTGCGGGAGCAGATTGTGCCACCGTGTTCAGCATCTGCTGGACCTGCTTCAGCTCAAAGCTGGATTGACGGGCAAGCTGAATCAGTTCATCCGTGTCGGCGTACCATGCTTCGCCGCCAACTTGCTCAGTCTCCGTCCACGATGTTCGTGACAAGGACAGCTTAGGGGGCTTGGCAGCGGATTCGGAGCCCAGATGAGATTCCACGAAGTTCTCGAGTCTGTTCTCCAGATCACTCATTTGCTGTACGCGATGTTTGACGTCCTTTGCTTCAGCGGACAGACGGACGATTTCATTTTGCAGCCTGCGGATGGCTTCATCTTTATCTTTGACTGTGACATCGAGCGCTAGAGACTGACTGCTAAGCTGTCCTTTAAGCGTATTAATCTCTTTGGCAGAAGTGAACTGCATAGTGAGGATAAGACCAGAGATCGACATCAAGGCCGCAATCGGTACGGATACGATCAGCATCTTCGGGACATTGACTTGCTTGACTGCTTGCTCTGCATCTCTTATAACGAGCAATGTCATCGAATCGTTGAACCATCGCCGCTTCATAACATCACCTCCCGAATTGGTCATGCATGTTCCTCTTAATGCACTTTATTCCCTGCTTAGACAAAACATGACCACAAAACGTGACCAGCCTCTGTTTTGTCTGGCTCTTATTGTGTCTATATAGCCCTATGATAAATGAATGAATACAGGTACATGTGGGCAAGGCTGAACATAGGCCATGATAAGATGAGGAGAATTGTGTGCAATGATATGGTGGATCATCGGACTACTGTTCTATATATTTCAGTTGTTTACCATCCTTGTGTTGGAGTACAAGCATCCCGCTAAGGCAGTCGCCTGGCTGTGGATTTCATTTTGTATCCCGATAATCGGATTTGTCATGTATTATTTTCTTGCGCAAGAATATACGGCCAGAAGACGAATTCGTAAAAGCTGGTTTGTTGATCATGTGATCGAAGAGTTGGACTTTCTCCATGTTGTTCGCGATGTAGAGGAGCTTCAAAATGCTGAAATGAAACGGCAGGATCGTCTATTCCGTCTCATTTCAACCTTATCAGAAAGTCCGATCACAAGCTGCAATCGCACACAGGTGCTGACGAACGGACATGCCACATATGAAGCGATAGCCGAGGCGATCAAAGGGGCAGAGCACCATATTCATGTGGAGTTTTACATTATTAAGGACGATTCCATAGGAGCCATGTTCCAAAAGCTGCTGATTGACAAGGCGCAGCAGGGCGTAAAGGTTCGTGTCATTGCCGACGGTGTCGGCAGCATCGAGCTGAAACGACGTTATGTGAAGCAATTCGAAGATGCAGGTATTGAATTCCACTGGTTTCTGCCGGTATGGGTGTCCTTCTTCAAGCGGCGCCTCAACTATCGGAATCATCGAAAAATAGTTGTCGTGGACGGCAGGATTGGGTTTGTTGGCGGCATTAACATCGGTGATGAATATGTGAGTGGCAGTCCAAAGAGTGGCTTCTGGCGAGATACACATCTACAGGTTGAGGGGGATGCCGTATACACGCTGCAGGCGGTGTTTGTGCATGACTGGGCGTTTGCTTCGCAGCAGCGGCTCTTGGAGCGGGAGTTCTTTCCGCGTCATATCTGTCCCGGGAATGAACAGGTGAAGATCGTGCCAAGCGGGCCGGATACGAGCTGGGATGCGATTCAGGAGCTGTATTTTGGGGCACTGAGCTGCGCGAGCGAGCGTGTATGGATTATGACACCGTACTTTATCCCGGACATGGGGACGCAGCTTGCCTTAAAGACAGCAGGCGTAAGCGGTGTAGATGTACGAATTATTATTCCGCACCAGTCGGACTCCAAGATCGTCGACTGGGCAGCGCGCTCGTACTTAGAGGAATTGATGCAATCGGGTGTACGCTTCTTTGAGTATTACAAAGGCTTTGCCCATGCCAAGACGATGGTCATGGATCACTCACTGGCGTGCGTTGGCACGGCCAACATGGACATGCGCAGCTTTTTCAGCAACTTTGAGCTGAATGCAGTTATGTTCGATGAAGCGGTCATCGACTGCTTGGCGCAGGATTTTGAGATGGACTTTGCAGAGAGCAAGGAGATCGATTATGAGCAATTCGTCAAGCGATCACGCTGGCAGCGGGTGCTAGAAGGTGTGTCGCGGATGCTGTCGCCATTATTGTAAGAGGAATGATGGAATGTGCATGTCACCGTACCAGCATATCACCAAGTCGAGATGTCGCTATTTCGGCATTTCGGATATTTCCAATTTCGTAATTTCACAAATGGTCCAAAAGGCGTACAATAACGTTATACATATGAAGGAGGCGTTACTGAATATGAGTTACGAAACGTATTTTCAACAAAATAGAGAAAAGCATCTGACTGAACTAAAAGAATGGTTGTCGATTCCGAGCATATCGGCATTGTCTGCTCATAAAGAGGACGTAAACAAAGCAGCTTCCTGGCTTGAGAAGCATCTGAACAGTATTGGCTTGGAGAATGTGGTGGTACACCAGACGAATGGTCATCCAATTGTGACCGCTGATTACTTGCATGCGCCAGGCCGTCCAACCATTCTGGTCTATGGCCACTATGATGTGCAGCCTGTAGATCCGCTGAATTTGTGGACGACCCCGCCGTTTGAGCCCGACATCCGTGACGGCAAGCTGTACGCACGCGGCGCGACAGACGATAAAGGGCAGTTGTTCCTGCACATTAAGGCGATTGAAGCGATCTTAAAGGAAGAGAATGGGCTTCCAGTGAACATCAAGCTGTGCATCGAAGGGGAAGAGGAGATCTCAAGCGCAAGCTTGCCGCCATTCCTTGATGCGAACAAGGACAAGCTGGCGACAGACGCGGTCATCATCTCGGACACGTCGCTGCTTGAGCCAGGCAAGCCAGCGATCAGCACGGGTCTGCGTGGTCTGTGCTCGCTGGAGGTAGAAGTGAACACTGCTAACACGGACCTGCATTCCGGTACGTTTGGCGGTGGTGTTCCAAATGCGCTGCATGCACTCGTGGCGCTGCTGGCGACGCTGCATGACGAGCAGGGCCGCGTAGCCGTGGAAGGTTTCTACAAAGGCGTGCCAGAGCTGTCGCCGCTGATGCGTGAGGAGTTTGCGAAGCAAAATATGAACGAGCAGGCGCTCACGGATAAGCTGGGCCTTGACACGCTGTACGGAGAAGAGGGGTATTCCTTCGTAGAGCGCGTTGGCGCACGTCCGACGCTGGAGCTGAACGGCGTATATGGCGGCTTCCAAGGTGAAGGCACGAAGACGGTTATTCCAAAGGAAGCGCATGCGAAGATTACGTGCCGTCTAGTTGGTGACCAAGATCCGCAGGACATGCTCGACAAGATCAAGGCGCACCTGAACAAGCACATTCAGCCAGGCGCGACTTTGAAAATTACAGACGGCGAGAAAGCCCGCGCCTTCAACATCGATCCAACGGATCGTATGCTGCAAGTGGCGGCTGACGCTTATGCGAGCGTCTATGGCACTCGTGCCTTGTTCACGAAGGATGGCGGTTCGATTCCGATCGTGGAGACGTTCTCTCGTGTGCTGGAGGCGCCTGTTGTGATGATGGGCTTCGGCTTGCCGGACGAGAATCTGCATGCGCCTAATGAGCACTTTAACTTGGAGAACTTTGACAAGGGTCTGCTGACGATTGTGGAGTTCTTGAAGACTGTTTAAGGGGTTGGGAACAATTTCTTTTCCATAGGAGATTGTTCCCGCATACGACACATGTGGAGTGCTGTTCACTATTAGTGAGAAAAGATTAAACAAGATGTGACGGTGTCAGAACCCCTTCTAATCTAACTTGAAGGGGTTCTTGTTCTTCGACCAACTTAACTATAGAAGTTGTAAGTATTAGCGTAGATAGATGTTTAATAAAATGGTAATATTTATATATTGCCTTATATGAAAATACCTGCCCCAAAATTTATATAATATAGAGTCGATACAGGAGGACTTGTCGTTGAAAAAGAAGTTACAGGTGTTTGTTTCCTCAACATTCCTAGATTTAAAGGATGAAAGACAGAAAGCTGTTGAAGGTATTCTACGTGCCGGACACATCCCTGCAGGGATGGAACTTTTTACTGCGGCAAGTAAAAGTCAATGGAAAGTAATTGAGGATTGGATAAAAGAGTCTGATATTTTAATGTTGATATTTGGTGGTAAGTACGGAACTGTGGAACCGGAAAGTGGGAAAAGTTATACGCAGTTAGAGTACGAATTTGCATTGAAAAACAATATTCCTGTCTTTGCTTTAGTTTTAAATGATCAGTTTCTTGCCAATAAGAAAAGTGCAGATATAAGTCTTAAAGTATATGAGCATGAGGTCGATAAACCTGAAATTGAGAAATATAAAATGTTTAAAGCACTTGTTGAGTCGAATTTGGTAAGATTCATCGGTAATATCAGTGAAATCTCTACTGAAGTTGTATTATCATTAAATGATTTTAATAGTAAGGATTCTGATGAATATCACTTTAGAGGTTGGATTAGGGGCACAGATGTTGAAGCGAGTTCAGTTAATGGTGGGCAACAAGGCAATAGTAAGTTATTTATGATGGATGAGGAACTCCTGAATAAAGTTATTAATAAGATAGAAGAGGAATCCTTTATAGACATTATTGAAGATATCTCCACTTATTGTTCTTATAACTCTGAAAACACGAAAAAAATCGATGAACTTATATATTTTTCAAAAGAACCGTCCGCAAGATTTTTTAATTCTACAATTCAATCATTATTTGTGAAATTAGTGACTAAATTAGATGCTTTTACTGATTTTACAGGAATACATTTCTTTCCGAAGAACGATCGTTTGTATTTGTATCCTGAGTTAAACATTGATCTCACTTATGTAGATGAAGAAGGTAGAAAAAGGTACGACAAATACTACTCAGAACTCTCTCGTATTTCCAGGGAGACTATTCAAGAGATTCGGGATTTTATTTACCAATCACGTATTGCACTATATAAATGATTTCTATAATGCCCTTCTGCTGAATACGGGAGGGTATTTATATTTTAATTAATAAGGATGGACGTACAAATGCCATTGACACCTAGTGCTCAAATATTCAAAAGTAAGTTTTGCCAATGGGCTCAATCGAATCTACCTGAACACAGTACAAGGAAATTTACAAACTCACTAAATAATGTATTGATGAGTCATTTGTTTGAAAGTGATAAAAATGTGCAGATTATAATTAGAAATTTAGTGAATTCAAAAAAATTAGGTTTTAGTTATGAAGGTGAAGAACTATTAATAGCTCCTGATAGTAGGAGGGAGAATTTATATATAGGTGTCACAATGCCTTCATGGGATAGGGGACTACGACATATTTGTAGAGATGAACATGTATATGATGTCATCTCATGGTTTTTTCATTTTGCTTCTCAATATGTAGCTAGGAGTCGGATGATAGATGTAATTGCGTCAATTAATCTTGTTTATGGACGAACATGTGATTTTAGAGGGCACAAAATGATCAAGATCCTAGAAGAAAAAAGTACTTGTAAGAATAGCCTTGAATTAGCATTAAAATCTGAGGCAAATCCAATCTATAAGAAAAGGCTTAGTTCAAACGAGAGACAGTTATTTTGCTTGATTGACCAATCAAACTCATTAGACCCATTTGTTCATAGGATACATTTCAATTTTCTAAAGTCGTGTAATTTACTAAACAGTGAATTTTATGAAGAAGCTATAACTTCTCTAGATAAAACAGTAGACGTGATACACCAATATGCGAGAGAACGTATGAATATTAATGGTACTGATAACCAAAGAGATTTAACTTTGACTGCTTTCGAAATGTCGGGAGAGGAAAAACACCAGTTAGCTAGATTATACGACATAAGAAATTTTTTCGGCGGGCACCCAAGTATGAGTAAATGGTGGGACTTCTCAGAGATCTTTGATGAAGATATTGATCAATTATTTGTTACGGTAAGAAAATTAATTAATAGACTAATAATGCATGAAAATTGCCATAGAGTGGTGGAAAAGAGTCCTGTTCTTTGGTCAACATGGTTTTTGGATAATGCCATGATTCTATGGGACTCTGTTTGGTTTGAAAGAATACAGAAGAATATAAGGTGATTATTTAGAGTGGGTTTTAATAGGAATAGTGGTTGTGTAATTCAATATTCCTAACTTTAACTCTTAGTGATAAGAATCCTAAGAATATGGAGTAAAAAACTATGAAAATGATGTGGTGTTGGCGTTGTAAATGTGAAATGCCCATGTTAGATGAAGGAGAATATGCTCGGATTCATAAGTTATATGGTGACTGCATGAAAGCAACAAAGGAGTTAGAGCATGGACTATCATTAGAACAGCTATCTATGGATGAGAGATTCAGGCCTGTCGTAAAGGAATACGAAAAAATAACTGGTGTTTCAGGCGTTCATCATAATGCAATTATGCATCATCAAATATCTTTATTTGGCGACTTGCCAATATTGTGGCAAGCCATTGAGAACGCCAAACGCAAAGTTGTGTGCTAGCTGTGGTCAGCTTAAGTAGCAGTTGATGACTGAAAAAGAAAGGTAAGTGTCAAATGACCCGATTTAATTGTCCCTGTTGTGGCTATCCCACACTAGAGGAAAGAAGAGGTTGGGAGATTTGTTGTTTATGTAATTGGGAAGATGATGGACAGGATGATCCGCACGCAGATAATGTTTGGGGCGGACCAAATCAAGACTATTCACTTACTGAGGCTCGTGAGAACTTCAAAAAATACTACATCATGTATAGAGATAGACAAATAATCCTAAAGCAAACGGATAAAGAAATTCAAACAAAGAAAAGTTTAATTAATGCATTTGAAAAACTTAGGACCGCAGATAATGAATCTGTTCAACAAATATGGCAGGACATCGATTCCTTCGAAAAGGTATTAGATGATATTGTTCATGAAAGTACAGAACGCTACAGCAATAACATAGAGAAGAATCAAGAGATCATAAACCTAATTAATTCCGATAACCCTGACACAATAGTAAGAGGCTTTCTTTCCCTAGCATTAAATGCGGATGATGGAGAGTTTGTACAAGAACTGATGGTTCGATACACTCAGCATAATAATGAAAATATAAGGGGTATAGCTATTCTTTGCTTTGGTCATATAGCAAGAATACATGGAGCAGTTAATAAGGAATTGATTATTCCACTTATCAATGATGCATTAAATGATGAAAGTTCGTTTGTCAGAGGGCATGCTAACTCAGATTTAGATGATATAAATATGTTTTGTAGGTAAGTAACAAGGCCTCAGAGACTATTCTCTGAGGTTTTTTTGTTATGGGGGTGGGTGCCGATTAAAGCGATATTTATCTCTCCAACATTGATAACCTTTATTATGCCTGAACGAATTTTTCTGAAACATATTGTGCGTACATTAGGACGACCGAAAAGTATAACCTTTCTTATCAAAAAAGTACTTCGGTAATAACCTGAAAATATCTAGATACCACCATAAAACAGGGCAATTACCTTACCTTCGCTTTCTTACGTTTTATTGAAAATAACGATGTAAATGCACTAATCGCAACAGAAGCAAAAGGTAAAACGATAGGGAGGGCGGGAAGGTTGTTAGATAAGCATCGCAACTAATCAGGTACTTGTCACGATCATTCTCACTGTAAGGAGCAATTGGCTGTGCACACCAATCAAGTTCCTGTAACACCTTAAATTAACAACAAGATTTTGACTTTACAGGGGGAGATTTGTTGTGTTTGATACAGTTCGCATAAAGGCTGAGAATATCGTAGTTGAGTCTATTATTCTTGATACGCTAGATGCAAAAGTAACTACTTTTCTTGATAAAAGTACCGGAGTCATTACGGATGTCTATACATTCCCATGTAATCAGATACCACATGTTAAATACAACTCTACTACTTTCGTTCTTGAAGTAGAATTATCTATTCCTAAATTCCTATTCGGTGAGAACATCAGCCTTCTAACATTGAAGGATATTGATGCCTTCTTCACAATGCTCTCGCATCAACTCCGTAATGAACTAAGAGTCGATATTGACCGTAGCGAATGGAAAGTAAAGAGGATAGACGTTTGTTGGAACTTCAATGTTGGTAGTAAAGTTACGGATTATCTCTCTCAACTATCGCTTATGAAGTATCCGAGAAAAGACACCGTCACTTACAACCAAACCGAAACGGTAATTTGGAGAAACAATAGCAGTAGAATCATGTTTTACGACAAGGAGAAAGAGCGGCGAAGAAAAGACGCACCATCGAGTGCAATTCATCAAGCAAATGAGAATGGAGGTCTCCCCCTCCGACCACGAAATGAAGGACTACTCTATAGACAAGCGAGCATCACATTTGCTCACTAAAGAGTTCTTTATCTATATTACTAGAAAAATCAGCCCATACCTTGTGTTTAGTGGAACTCATCTGAAACATGGCAAACATGTATGCGGACAGCACACCATAAAGGAAGAGGCTCTAAAGTCTATCATCCTTGAAGATATCCGTACATGGACGGAGGCCTTGAATCAGAAGGACGTGTTGGAGCGGGTTGAGGCAAAGGCGACAACATCAAGGAAACAGCTTACTAAGCAATTAGAAGCAGTAGATAAACAGCTTCAGAAGCTAAATGATGAGCGAAAGGCATTAATCAGACTCTTAGCATCGGATAAAATTACTGAGGCTGAATACAAGGATGTTACTGCTGAAATTAACAGTAGCATCGAACAACTTCAATTGAAGAAGTCTACATTATCTAACGTGGCGCAGACCAAAGGATTGGACGTTATGGTCACTCGGATGAAGGAAGAACTGCAAAGGTTCATGAAATTAAAGGACCTTACTTCCGATATGCTTCATAGGTTGGTTGAAAGAATCGAAGTTACAGCAGATGGGATACCGCAAATCCGTTACAGATTTGCCCCTCCCTCTGCTTTTCTTTAAGCCATTAATTCAGTGACCGACACTCAAGTCATGTAGAGTGCGTGTAAGGTTATGTCGTAGAAGTTCTTAATTATCCAGCATTATTGTTTTGGATTTGAAGTGGATGGAGATGTCGATTAATTTATGGTGTGAGTATTTCCTGCAGCTTCACATTTTCAAGGGTGCCTTTCTAGGTGCTCTTTTTTTATTAGATTGCTGTGAGCAATCTATCTAGTAAGATCATGTCCCCATATTTAAACTCATTATGTACATAAAACAGGTCGGTAATGTTCAACAAGAGCCACTCCTCACTCTGACTCATTTTGCTGGGGAGAATGATTTCTAATATAATACTCCAACTTTATTTAATCAATCAGTTGGCTTTAGATATAATCAAATTAACTACCAAACTGCGTCCATTTTTAATATTTACAAGGTCATTTCTTGAAGTGATCAGTGTTTATGCTTTCTTCATTATGAATGTGAATAGCAGGAACCTGATACAATTATAGCGAATGATTTGTAATATGTTATCGTATTTTTAATCTTCCTAAGGTGGTTTATGTATATGACGTTACCAGGTACTCTATCCGGAGTCTTCACCTATAAACAAAAATCATACAAAATGGTGCTCGTCCTAGCGTTACTCAGTGAAATGAATGTGAGCGGAGAGCGGATGGTCTCTTTTCAGAGCTTGAAAAAAAGGTTTCTTGACCTTCTACAGGAGCGGGAATCTCATGGCAAGTTGGTTGATCCACCTATTAGTGGTATGGAGAGTTGGGCAGATGTGACACTGAGCGAGATTTCGCAGACGATACAAACACCCATCGCAGCCCTGCAGGAAATCCTTGAACAAGATCTGCATGATCAAATGATTGGCTTTAAGAGCCAGCTTTATGAAGCATGGGATAACGATGTCCTGATCGAGCTGCACGATTACGCTACGCAAGAGTTGGAGCAATATTACAGAATGCGGCAAGGGGTATCATTTTCGCTAAGGGATACGTTGCATCATATCATGTCCCATTACATCAAAGCTAAAATTGAACCATTCGGAAAAAATCCTTTAGGAGATTTCGTTCGGCGACAAGTTCCTTCCAGTATCAAGAGTCTGCCCTTTATCCACGAAAATTTGAAGATTCAAGCTTCAGTCGGTCAGGGAGTTTGGTCAACAATACCATGGATAGCTATTATGGATCGTCGAATTGGGAAGTCGACCCAGAAGGGTGAGTATATCGTTTATCTCTTCGCAGAGGACATGAAGTCTGTTTACCTTACCCTTGCTCAGGGTGTAACCGAACCGAATAAGAAAGGGAAAGTTGAAGGTTATAAGTACCTACGCGGAAAGGTTCAAGAGATAAGAGACATGCTTCCATTGGAAGGTCTAAAAAAGGACGAAGAAATTCACCTTACTGCTAGCGGCTTGGGGCGTGACTATCAAATATCTACGGTTGCTTATTATAAGTACGATCGTGATCATTTACCCGATGAAGAGCAGTTAATAAGTGATCTCCATAATCTCGTGAATAATTACAAGCAGTACGTTGATGTCGTCTTGAATAACGATGAACAGGAGCAAATGCCTGTGATTAACCTAACCGTGAGCGAACGGCTGGCGGCAATCAAAGCCTACATTCGCCGTAAAGGCTTCGCCTACCCTGATCATCTGATCGAGAACTTTTATTTATCGCTCAAATCTAAACCATTCGTTATTTTAGCTGGTGTGTCTGGAACGGGTAAAACAAAGTTGACCAAGCTTTTTGCGGAGGCTCTGGGAGCAACAAGTGATAATAAACAATTTACTCTTATTCCGATCCGGCCAGATTGGAACGATCCATCTGATCTCCTGGGGTACAAGGACCTGTCTCACCAGTTCAGACCTGGTCCGCTTATAGAAGTACTGACAGAAGCGTGCCGATCAGACAATCGTCATAAGCCTTATTTTATCTGTTTAGATGAGATGAATTTAGCGAGAGTGGAGCATTATTTTAGCGATATGTTAAGTGTGTTGGAAACGCAGCAGTGGCAGGGAGAAAGGATTACGACGGAGCCACTTATACGTGAAGCCTCGCTTGTCAATGAAGAAGATAAAAAGCGGTATGGGAACATTTATTTGCCGGAAAATGTGTATCTCGTCGGTACGGTGAATATGGATGAAACAACGCATCCATTCAGCAAGAAGGTACTGGATCGAGCGAATACAATTGAATTTAATTATATCCGTCTTGAACAACTTCCGGAACTGAATGATACTTTTAATAGTACAGATACTCAACCAATACCTGCACCGAACGCTTTCTTACGCTCAGATTACCTTCAACTAGCTGAAGTATACGTTAGAGAGTCACCATTTAAGGAGCTAATCGAAGAGACTACGGCAAAATTAGTAGAGGTTAATAAGATTCTGGAGTCAATTCATTCCCATGTCGGATTTCGGATTAGGGACGCTATCTGTTTCTATTTAATCTATAATGTACAAGCGACGTTGTTGTCTGAGGATGCGGCATTTGATTTTCAACTCCTGCAGAAAATACTTCCAAGAATTCAAGGGAGTAATGATTCAGTAAGACTTGTACTACTACGGCTATTGGAGATTATGGTCGGAAGGAAACTGCCGATTAATGAATTGATAGAAGACCCATCCGAGCTATGGGAGAATATTGAAAAGGTTATTGAGTCAGCTAGGTATAAACAAAGCGCTAGAAAAATCATCTTCATGTTACGGAGGTTAGATGAGGATGGATTCACCTCTTATTGGCTCTCTTAATTGCCCAGTCGAACTGCTCAGAATTGAGACAAATCATTTCAATTTATATTTACAAGGGAAGCCATATCACCCGACGGTAGAAATGTTACGACTTCATCGCAAGGATGACTCGACATGGGTTGACGCCCACCTTCATATACAGGCGATTTTGCCTAGTTTAGAGATTACATCTATAAAACTGTTCTCACCTGAGGAGCAGGGTCTTGTACCATGGCAGTTTGGTGATGCGTGTCCTCCCTTATTTTATGAAACGCAAACTTATGAATTGATCGTAGAAATGGAGCCGGATACACCAATTACGTTTTACCATGATAATGTCAATTTACGTCACTCTGTTTTGCCAAAGGGGGGCCGTCTGCTGTCTGGTATACTCAATTTTCAGAATGAGGTGGGCTTTACAGAGCTTGAACTCCGTCTTCATGGTGAGTCTCTGTTTCGGCTGCAATTGGAAATTTTCCCATCGAAAATGGACTATAAGCAGGATTACCAAACCATTCTTAATGATGTAAATGCCCAAGTCTATAATCTGTCTTTTGATTTTTTGCGCAAGACGTATCAGCTTACCGGGTTAAAGGAGACTCGGAACCAGAGCTTAACGGAGTTATTCGCAATTTTACAGCATGTATTTCACCAACTCATACAGAACTTAGAACGGATGCATAGCACACCACATCATAGGCTGACCATGGATAATCGGATCATTGAATCGTCACGAGTAAAAAAGGCGGGGCGTGAAAATATCGCATTTCTAACAAAACGACCGTATTTGCTAGTTGCTGCCGATAGAAGGAATGGATTGCTTAGGATTAATGACCAGAGTTATATCCCAACACATGTTCTGGAGACGAGAAGGTCTATAGATTATGATACGCCGGAGAATCGTTTTGTCCGTTGGGTGCTTGTACGGGTGCAGACAAAATTGCGAAGTTTAAAAACACAGCTTGGGAAAAAGGAGCGATCGCCTGATCCCCAGCTGTTGAAAAAAATAGTTCGGATGCAAAAGGAAGTTGAGCGTTTCTTGCAGCTGGATTTTTTGCAGGTTGGAGATATTCGACAGATGACGACTTCACTTGTTTTACAGATGGCACCGGGTTACAGGGATGTTTACAAGTTTTATTTGATACTGATGAAGGGGCTGGCCATCCAAAATGATCTCTTCCGTCTATCCATGAAGGATCTTGCGCAGTTGTACGAATACTGGTGTTTCCTAAAAATTCACGAGCTTCTAAGCCGCAAATATGAATTGGTCAAGCAAGATATAATTAAGTTTAATCGAAGCGGATTGTTCGTGAAGCTGCAGCGAGGAAATGCATCGAAGATAGTGTATCGTCATCCACAGAACGGTGAGGAGTTTATTCTGTACTATAACGCATTACCATCTAGTGATGGCAGTCGTACGACTGGTCAGCAACCGGACAACGTTCTGACATTGAAGAAGCGGGACTCTGCTGTAGAATACAAATATATTTTTGATGCAAAGTATCGGATCAACCCTGCTTATGAGGGGACGCCTTATCACAGAAAATACAAGGAACCAGGCCCTCAAGAGGATGATATTAATACAATGCATCGGTATCGGGATGCCATTGTAGTCGGTCTGAGAGCAGATGATAAGGAACTTGAACGTAGTATGTTCGGAGCGTATGTTCTTTTTCCCTATGCGGATGAGGAGAAGTATCAGGAGCATCATTTTTACAAGAGTATTGATCTTGTGAACGTAGGGGCCTTTCCGTTACTGCCGAATTCGACATCGCTGCTGGAGGCGTTTCTTGACGAAATTATTCTGGATAGTCCAGAGAAAGCATATGAGCGTTCGACACGACCGCGGGGAACGAAAGAGTATTACGCGGACAAGTTAGCCGGACGAACGGTATTGGTAGGGGCACTAAGCCATGAGAATCAACTCCGAGATCTTAGACGTTTCGGATTCTATCATGTGCCTTTACAGCATTTTTCAAAACATGGGACGTTGTCGCAGCTTGAGTATGTTGCGATCTATCAATCAATTAAGCGATTTGGCCGAGAACAGGCAGGCATCACGCTTTATGGACGGGTGAAAACGTGGAAAGTGCTGCCACGGTACGAAATTCATGAAATTCCATCGCGTCGTGGAGCGACAAGTGAGCTTTATGTGAAGCTAACTGTAGAGGAATGGCTGGAGCGAGATGAGCGAATTGTACCAGGTGGGCATGGCGTGAAAAGCGTTCTACTAACATCAAAATACATATTTGATCGCGCGGTGGAGGTTGCGGAGCTGCGACTGGAAACCGAAGATCAGTTACGTGACTGGCGTGAGAAGCGCCGACAGGGAAAGATCAGCGTGAGGTGGAATGATTATCACGTGGATCGAGCGACGCGACTCGAGAGCTTGGAGTTAGGTGACGAAGTTGGAGGCGGAACATAGCGATGTGGGCGGATATTGCTACATTTTTAAAAGCAAATGCTTCAGAGACGTTGCTTATTTCGATTATAGGCACGATACTAGTCTGGATGTACAAGCAATTCAAAGGTATGATTGATAGCAAACAACAGCGTGAGCTGGCAATTGTGCAATTAAAGCAAGGTCTTTTTACTAAACTTGAATTAAGTATTGCGAATGTGCTCAATCAGGATAATGAAGTGAGTAAGCAGCAGTTGTATGCTTTGTTGGGGGAATGTGGTCCTTATCTAACAAGTACACAACGAACGGTCATTCGGGATTATTATAAGCAAGTTAATCCCCTTCTGCTTCATACGTTGCAGGCTTTGATTGTGAGCGAGGTGGACAAACTTGGAAGGCAACTGGGCCAACTAAGAGAAGATGAAGAAAACACCGAGTGGTTGATCTACATTCAGAGGTTGTACGCTCCATTCGGACCAATTATATTATTTTTGATTATTACATTATATATTGTGTTTATCTATCAATTAGTGAAGCAAGGAGCCTCTTTGTGGATTCAGATTTGCATTTTGCTTTTAGGAGTGACTATTTTTCTATCTGCAACGTTATTCATTGCCATGCTCTATTTCATTTTCCGGGGAGAACTAGGCAAACAAGGAGCTAAACGTTGGTACCTTATTGCCGCAATTATTGTTTCACCTGCTTTAGCGTTTGTTGTCAATCGGGTTGATATGTTCACTGTTGTGTTCGGTATTCAACTTTTGGGATTGATAATTGTGTCACGCAGCAAGAGACCTTTGGAAATTATCAAACCATAGTAGTAGGGAATTGGGGTACGAGTAAAAAGATTCATAAAGTAAAAGTACGATTCGAAGTCTGACCGAGGGTTGGCTGAGAATCAGTGTGAACCTTGAGCTCGATGCTTTGGCACGAGAGATTGATACTGTGTATCCTGAACGTTGAAAAATACCAGCAGGCAAATAGGACTGTTCCCAATCGCACAAAAATATATAATATAACAAGAGCGAGACGCAGGCTGTCAAAAGCCCTTTGTCGCACTCTTTATTACGTTCTTAGCTATTTTTTGTAACTTCTCATATTCAACTTTCTACCAACAAGCAGTTGATCATCTGCCACTTAGTATTACATGGTATGCATCTATAGATAGATTATCAAACAGACCACTATTTCAATTACAAGAGATAGTGGTCTGTTTTTCCTATTACTGCGCCTCACAAGCTTCAAGTTCTCGAATGGACTCGGCAACCTTTGCCATCATGGAGCATTCAATTCGTTTACGGAAAACGTCACAACTAAACTCGTAAATTCCGTTGATGGAACCCGTCGCATGCAGGGCATTGGCAGGACAGCCGCCGCTGCAGTATAGTTTAGCCCAGCAATCTTTACATGCTGGCTTTGCGTAGCAGTTGCTTTCTTTAAATTGGCCCTGCAGCTCAGGTCGTGTGATGCCCTCCCAGATATTGCCCATGCTGTACGCTTCATCCCCTACAAACTGATGGCAGGGGAATAGCTCGCCCGCTGGGGTGACAGCGAGATATTCTGTGCCCGAGCCACAGCCGGAGATTCGCTTCTGGATGCAAGGACCTTCCGAGAGATCAAGCATGTAATGATAGAACGTAAATCCTTTGCCTTGCTCGCTGCGCGTAATCATTTCTTTGGCAAGAATTTCGTATTGGTGATAAATCTCCGGGAGATCCTTCTCGGTTAGAGCATAGGGTTCCCGTGGATCACAGATGACAGGTTCCATTGAGATTTTGTCAAAGCCTAGATCTGCGATATGGAAGATGTCATTGGTGAAGTCCACATTGTTTTGCGTATAAGTTCCTCGTACATAATACTCCTGGTCGCCGCGCTTTTGGATGAAATCCTGGAACTTCGGTACGATATGATCATAACTGCCTTTGCCGGTCACGGTTGTACGCAACTGGTCATGTACCTCTTTTCTGCCATCGAGGCTTAAGACGACATTGTACATTTCCTGATTCAAAAACTCGGTGACCTCATCGTCCAGCAGCATCCCATTCGTTGTGAAGGTGAAGCGAAATTTCTTCTTCCATTCCTTTTCCTTACTTCGTGCATACGCTACGATCTGTTTGACGACTTTCCAAGCCATAAGCGGTTCCCCGCCGAAGAAGTCGATGTCCAGATTTCGGTGATGACCCGAATGTTCCAGCAAGTAATCAATTGCTCGTTGTCCAACCTCAACACTCATGATGGCTCGTTCACCATTGTATTTCCCTTGGCTGGCAAAGCAATATTCGCATGACAGATTACAGGTATGCGCGACATTAAGACAGAGTGCTTTGACATATGTTTTTCGTTTTTGTAAATCAATAGACAGTTCTTCATACACATCCTCTGTAAAGAGCAGCCCATTCCTTTTGAGTTCTTCAACCTCTGAAAATGTCTCTCTAATACTATCCTCAGCAAAATGTTTTTCCTTCATTAAGGTCAGGATTTGTGCGGGAGCTGCATGCTCATAAAGTGCAATGATCTCATACGCCAGATCATCCACAACATGCACTGAGCCACTATAGGTGTCGAGCACGATGTTATATCTGTTCAGTTGATATTGATGAATCATATTGCGAACCAAACTCCTTTTTGCCTACAAATTGCAACTTCGAACTGACTAACCAGCATAAACAAATTCGCCGTCCTTATAGGGACGGCGGTGAGCTTTAATTACTATTTGTTCATTTCATTTTCACAACGTTGGTTGGCAACGCCACAGGAAGTCTTGCAAGCAGACTGGCAAGATGTCTGACATGCACCGCATCCGCCGTGTCTTGCTGTGTCCATTAGCTTTCGTGTATTCAGTGTTACGATTCTTTTCATGATGAATAACTCCTCTGCCATGTTTTTAAATATATTTCACTTGCTACGTTGAACTATCGTAGCAACAACTTTGGCGGCACAACAATCAAAAAGGTCACACCTCATCCTAACTGCTTGGCAACTGATGGTTGGATGGGGTTACGTATTTAGGGGAGATAGAAAAATTAGGCAAGTATTGTGGACAGGATGCGAAATCTTATATACAAAAACAAAATTATGTTATATTTTGGAATTTGAAGGAGGGCTTGATATGAAACTCTTCAAAAATAAAATGTTCTGGTTTGTCGTGTTTATTATTTTGATTCATTATCCATTATTGCATAATTACTATATCGATGATAAGGATAAGAATACGATCAAAATCGCTGTAGAGAAGCTGTACCAGGATTATTGTCACGAAGACGTCGTGGCTCAGGTATCATCAAACTGGATCCAAGAAATTGGGTGGATTGGTGGAACGGTTCACCCATTTTATGTAGAAACCTCATCTAAGAAAGTACCAGCATTTAGCGGCCTTTTTGGTAGAAAACAGATTGTTATTCGGGAGTTTGGATGTTATACCCATGAATTGAAGCTGGATCGTGAATCGCAGCGTTTTATACCTGTGGAACCGACGGAGGCGTTTTCCTCTCACATGAATGATAAAGCAGGCATTCCGCTCGAAATTCTTATCTTTTACTTTTTAATAGACTGCGTATCTGTGCTGGCTATTATAGTTTATATATTAGTCAGAATAATAAGGAATTTTGTTATAAGCAGAAAGAGGGCGCAATGAACTAGTACCAACTCTAATTACGATTCCATCTTATGAGCTACATCCTTGATCATAGCTACAAACATCTTACATACGAATAACCGGATGGTGTAAGCGAAGTTGATATCTTGTGGTAGTCAACTTGTGCATCAAAAGAAGAGGCCCGCTATTTTCTAGGGCCTCTTAATCGTTACAAGAAAATCACTGCACGGATCTTTGCATTATTTTGCGCTCTTCACATATTGCGCTGACTTCATCCCAGCCTGACGGCCAAAAATAATGATCTCTGCAATGGAATTGCCGCCGATTCGATTCTCACCATGCAGACCGCCTGTAACTTCGCCTGCAGCAAATAGAGCCGGAATAGGCTTGCCATCCTTGTCTAATACTTCCGTATTGGTGTTGATCTTTACACCACCCATGGTGTAGTGAATGCCTGGTCCAATCTTGATCGCATAGTACGGAGTACCCGATAATTCATGCTCCATCCCTGTTTTTCTGTTGAACGCATCATCTTTCTTACTCTTCACAGCCGTGTTCCAGCCCTCAAGTGTCTTCTGCAGGGGAGCGGCAGGCACACGGATAATCTCTGCCAGCCCCTTGATCGTATCTGCTTGTTTAACAAACCCCATTTTCTCATAATAATCGATTGCTTTTGCACGCGACTTGACACCGGAATCGAAGATCAGATAAGCACTTTTTTCCGAGAGCTTGTTAATTGCTGCTGTAACGCTATCGCGAGCGCCCATCTCATTTACGAAGCGCTTCCCTTCATTGGATACCAGTATCGCACCTTCACCGCGTACTACTTCACCAATTAAATAGGAATTTTCCTGCTGAACGGTAGGGTGAACCTGAATTTGATCCATGTCAACCGTGGTGCCGCCCATGTGTTCTACCATCTTAATGCCGTCACCTGTGCTGCCCTCCTGATTCGTCGTTACATAACCTTCAAGGTCAGGTCTCACCTTCTTGATTAACTCCATGTTTGCGCCGAATCCACCTGCCGTAATCACAACAGATTTGGCCGCAATTGTTTTGTTCTCATTTGCTTGGCTGAAATCAACCTTTACACCAGTTGCCTTCCCGTCTTTGCTTGTGACCTCCTGCACATTGGCGTTGACAAAGAGTGGAATTCCTTGTTCTTGTACCTTTTTGATCAGTCCAGATACAAGATACTTGCCGACAGCTGAGCCATCTTCAGGACGATGGGTGCGTTTCTTGCTCATGCCCCCTGTAATCGTAATGTTGTTCAGGCGAATACCATTGCTGTCCAGCCAATCAATGGCAGCAGCAGAATGGTCCACAAAGTACCGAAGCATATCCTTATTGTTGGTCAAATGCCCGCCTTTTAGCGTTTCATCATAGAAAAGATCATTAGTATCCGTAATGTTCTGTTCTTTCTGGAACTTGGTTTCCGATGCATTCATTCCTGAAGATGCTTTGCTTGTGTTGCCGCCGGCTACCTGCATTTTCTCCAGAATGACAGGGCTCAAGCCTGATGCCTTCACTTCAAGCGCCGCGGTCATGCCAGCACCTCCTGCACCAACAATGACAACGTCATAGCTCTCCCTGAGCTGGTCGAGCGGTGTATATGTAGCAAGGGATGGGCTTGATACGGCATCTTCCTTTTCTTTTTCCTTGTTTTCTTCTGCCTGTTGATTTGCACCGGCTTCAGGTCCAGGCTGTTTGGAGCTTGCTCCTCCACAACCTGAGATCAGCAGCAGAAAGGCAAGTAGGATCATCAGGGCAGGTTGGCATTTTCTTTTCATTATGCAATCCTCCGCATCGTGTAGTTCTTTCTCGGTCTTCCAGCATAAGAGCATGCAGGAGACTTGTTGCTTTAGTATGCCAATTTTCGCCTTTTATTATTTGTTAAGCTTACGCTCTTATTAGCAGGCAGGGCCGAGTATAAACGAAAATAGTCTGGAACTTAAGTAAGGCTTAAATGGGCGATCACTGCTATACAAAGAACACAGCGTGGCTGCTTCGGCTAACTTATTAGTCAATTCATATACCTTATGTACTCGTCAATCGTGGTAATGAGTGCCTATCTAATTTCGCAAATAATCACTGTCGTAATACTTTCGCCATGTTCGTCTACCTGAACATATGGGATGATACTACTCAAGAGGCCGACAACAATGCTCAGTTAAGAACACCTTGAGTAAGTTGATAACCTCCAACCACTTCAGGCTATTGCTTCTACAACCATTGGAGATTCAAATTAGGGTGGCACCTTTCCTGAAGAGATCACAATCAGGCTATTGCATCTCTTCCTTCTTAAACCAAACCTAGTTGATACTAGAGATGCAAGTTTCCTGATTGTTATTTTATGAAAATGAGGAGGGATTAGGCCCAATGAGAAATGCTATTTATTTAAGAAGAGCAAGCAAGCTCATTGTAGAACCTGGTCAACACCGTCTCCCCCAACCATATTTAGCTACGGCACTGAAAAACATAGAGTATCTCGGGTTTACTTTATCCCAGCCGCTTATGGAAGTCGTTCAAACGATGTCAGTGGAACAGTTTCTGGAGTTGTATCATCAGCTTGTGTCAGACTTGAAGCAGTTAATTGGTGGGAATGTAAACTTTAGGCCCATGTACCCGAACTTCCCCAAGCAAGTGATGCTTGCCAGTGAGGCAGAGCTTTATATTAACGCTATCATTCACTACATCACACTCCAACTGAACGAATATGATGCATTGGAGCGAATTCCACTTCTGGATCAGGTTGATTTGAAAATAATAGATCTAGGAAGCGCAGCCGATTTTGATCACACTATTCGTAATCTTATTGGGGCAAAAGGCTCAATCTCCGAAACCGATCAGGCAGATGTGGAGTGGGTGATCGCCAATTACGAGGATGTAAGCTCGATATTGCCGGACGAGATCCCTTTAAAAGAAAACGTAGGGTTTGTAATAGGAACCCTGCTCAAATATGAGAAGTCAAATTCGAAGCTTATCAGCAAATACATAAGAACGGCAACAGATGTACTGCGGTTAGCGATAGCACTTTCAGATGGAGATGTAAGTCTTGCGAGTATATCGAAGTTTCGTAAGTTCAAGCGACCAGAGAGACGTTTATTGTTGGAGCTGCTTGAGCAATGTGGGAATCGTGTGGAGGATATGCTGCGGTATAAACATCGCTGGATTCGTCTTGGCGAAATTTTGCACCCTGCCGAATATAAACATAAGTTTCATGGCTGCAAGGAAGCGTTTGATATTTTACGCAATAATAAACCCTATGAAACGTTCAGCAGTAAGGTTGAACATGCGCTGCATCTCAAGGATACAAGTCTGGCTGCGGATATCTTACAAAGCCGTCCGGGAGAGTTCGCTAGGCGGCTGGACCATATGTTAAGAATGGGTGAGGACAACATTTCGGTCGTTGAAAAATTTGCTGCAATTGCCGAACAGGTCTCAACACCTGTGCTGTTGCAAGTTAGGGCTCATTTTAGCAATAGGAATAAAGGGCATGAACTGCGAACGTTTTTCCCAAAAGGGAATGTCGCCAAGGCAGTAGCTATCCAGAACACACTTCCTGATATTAATTCGGAAGCTTGTGAGGCGATAGTACAAACGTGCAAAAACACGCTTATCAGGAGATTCGCTGAGCTTCCTGCTATGGGGGACGTTTATGTCGATGCAAGCTTAAGGCAATATGTAGTGCCTTTTTCTCAAAGGTCGGCGAGCAAGGCACTTCGTACCATCGTTCGCGGTAGTCGGCTTGAGCTGCCTGAAGGAGACACAATCCGCTTCTACTTGTGGTGGAAGGAAGGGCAGGTTGACGGAACGCCTACAGGAAGAGTTGATATTGACCTGTCTGCGGTTATGTATGATGAGCAGTGGCAGTACGTCGAACATATTTCCTATACGAATCTGCGTTCAGCCCAGTATAAAGCGGCTCACAGTGGCGATATTACATCAGCTCCACATGGGGCCTGTGAGTTTATCGATATTGATATTCCTTCTGTTGTTAAATATGGGGGCCGTTACATCGTAGCCACGCTGAACTCATTTACGGGGCAGGCCTATTGTAATTTACCAGAGTGTTTTGCAGGCTGGATGATGAGGCAGCATCCCAATTCTGGAGAAATCTTTGAACCTTCCACTGTAGTAGATCGAATAGATGTTACTGCGGATACAAGAATCGCAATTCCGATCATTTTGGATGTGGTAGAACGGAAAATGATTTGGTGTGATCTAGCGCTGCAGCATCATCCTAACTATTTCAACAATGTCGAGGGAAATCAAAAGGGTATGGTACTGATGGGGAAAGCAATGACCACCTTAACGAAGCCAAACCTGTATGATTTATTTATGCTCCATGCGGAGGCCAGAGGCCGAATTGTGCAGCACGCTGATGACGCACAAACCGTGTTTTCGGTGAATGAAGGCATTACTCCGTTTGATATTAGTACCATCATGGCTGAGTTCATTGCTTAATGGGAGAGGGCTGCTGGAACTCCCGTCAGTCACATTTCGGTTGTCATCATCAGCATCGGCCAAGTGCTTTTTAACTTCGGTGTGAAGTCATGTCTCAATAAATAGAAATAGCCACAGGGAATACCCCCTCGTGGTTATTTTTGACGTCTTTTTATTACTGGCTAATGTATATCAACATAATGAAAAATCTTTTATTACGATCTATGACTAGTTAACTCAACTTATGCAGCTTAAGTCCTTAAACAAACGCTTGATATAACTGGGGAAACTAGAGATCCATACTGTAGTTGACCAAGAGCAGATATCTTGTTATTCTTCAGCTTCACTTGAGCTATTTTAGGAATTAATTACGATTGTAATGGTCATTTGTGGAATGTTGTATTTGGTGCATCTAAAAAAATATGGTAATATGTAGGTGGTCGATTAATATACAATTAATTAATAATCAATTAAGCGAGGTGTACCAGTTGGTTGAAATCTCCGCGTCCACATTAACACTGGGGCTGGGGGAACTGATACGATGTAAACGAAAAGAAAAACAGATGACACTCCCGCAGCTCTCCGATCTATCAGGTACTCCAGAAGCTACGTTATCCAGAATTGAAACAGGGGAGACACGTTCTCCAGAGTTCCGCACTATTCTAGTTATTGCTTCGACCTTAGATATTCCGATTGATGAGATCACAGAATTCTACATCGAAGCAGAATGTAGCTCGGAAGCACTATTTACGGTATTGGGGGAAGCTCTTCCTAATTCGTTGCCCGTTCCACTGATTATGAAAATCGCTACTACATTCCTCGCCTTTAATCAGCGCGAAACCTCTGAAGAGTCCGTTGAACGATTATACAACCTTGCAATCGAAACCAAAGAAATCCCTCAAAAGCTCGCCTTGTTTAAAGTGATTAGCGAGTTCTCCGACGATCACGGCATTCGGCCTACTCTGGCGAAAGCACTATTCCAATCTTATCTGATCGAGCGAGATGATTTTACAAAGTTAAGCAAGACTTATGAACCAGGAAAAAATATTCAATATCACGCTAAATTCCTTTCAGTAGACGATCAGATTACATATTATTATAAGCTAGGCGCTCATGCTTATCACTTGGGTAAATACGAGGATTGCATAGAGTTATGTAAAGAAGTGATCACTCTTGATTATTCAGAAGGTACATTAAAAGCATATGCCGTTCAATTAACTGCCTTCTCGTACTTCTTTTTGGATCGATACGACTTGGCAGAGAAGTATGTTAATATCTTAAAACACTTCTCTAGTATTCCTTCTATTGAGGAACAGGTTTCGTTTCTGACTGCCAAACTGGACGGTAAGAAAGGGGATATTGATTTAGCTATAATTCAGTTAGAAAACCGACTAGATACAGCCCCTCATAAGGTCGCTGTTATGTTCGATCTCATGGAGCTTTACTTAAAACAGAAAGATGTACAAGCAATTGAAAGGTTACTGCTGCATGAAAAAGATTTTATGTATTCTACCCACCCATCCATCGTTTCAGAGTATGCATTCTATTATGAAAAGAAGAGTGAATACTTTTTGTTGACAAATGAGCATAATAAAGCTTTTGAATGTTTGCTTGATAGCATTATAATGTTCATATCTGTTGATAGGCATCATGACATTGACAGGTGCATAGGAATAATTCTAAGCGAAGCCTTCAGAGGTGTTTTACATGATGCAAAGCTTACACAAGTGCTTTCCTATTTAACAAATAAATAATAAGGAGATACGACATGAAGAACAAATCCAGCAAGTTAGCTGCTTTATCTGCTTTTGTTGTAACTACTTTACTGCCTATCGCCATTGTTGCAATGACAAGTGGTGGAGGATCAACGATCCATCCGTGGTAAATATATTTATTCGAACAGACGCCAAGTAACGGCGTCTGTTTTTATTTTGGTTCCACTAAAATTAATTTCCGGGGATTCGTTGGAACCTGTGATATATCTACCACGAGTAGAGACGCCATGGGATATATTTATTATTCATCATATACCAAAGGAAAACGGAACTTATGTATGCTCCACCCCATACCGCTCCAACGCCTTCGTAGAAGCTTCCAGCATCCGTCTCTTTAAATAGCTCCCCTCGATCACTCGCACCCGCTTTCCGAGAAAACGAATCTTCGAGAGCAGGAACTCCATCTCATCTCCGGGCAAGCAGACTCGCACACGGTATGTATCCTGCTCCTCATCATAGGCAACGTCTTTTTCAAAGCAGGAGAAGGCGTACAGAATTCGAGATAATTCTTGGTTGTACTCGCGGACGATCTCAATTACCACATCGGTCTTGCGGGAGTCAAGCGTACGAGCCACGTGGGCAAGAATACGCTCGGCCTTCTCTGGTGGAATTGGCTCAGCTGAGACAGTGATGATGTTTTTCAGCCGTGTACTCATAAAAGCACGGTGGCGGAGGTGATACCAGAGCAGGTACCATTCTCTTTTGACCATCGAATATTCCAGCTTGTACGGCAGCCCGGATTGCTCGGACTGCACTTGACCGCGCTTAAGTTGGTACGTGAGGCAGATGCCACTTTTATTCGTAATATGTCTTCGTAAAGAGCGTAGAAGGGAATGGTAGACTTGCCCCTCTGTGCTTTTGGCTTTCTCCAGTAAATGATCCCTCGTATCCATTCGCTGATCCTGCTCCAAAAGGGAACACAATTTATCCAGTGTCTCCGCAGTAAATGCTTCGACTGCCGCAGGATGATCCAGCATCATCTTGAGCCAAGCTCTTTCGTGTGAGGTGATCATAAATGTACCGGAATCCTCAAGACGCGAGAGGACTTGATAGTTAAATATTTTCTCGAACAGGTTCATAGTACGCTTGAATCTCCTTCCATTCGGCAATCATCTCTCGACGGAGCTGTATTGGCTCTAATATTTCACAACTGGAGCCAAAGCTGCGCAGCCATGGCTTAATTTCAAAGGTACCGTTAACGGTAATTTCATAGACAAAAAAGTCTTCATTTTCCTCTATGATTTGTCCCCATTGCCCCTGAAGCAGGACGCGATTTCGAATAAAGTTAGGTTCCAAATCTCCCGGGTTAAAGAAGCGGGCACGTATGGTTATCGGTCGCCCCGTATCAATCAGCCAACTGTACTGGATCTTCTCTGCCAGCTCGCTAGACCTTTTCTCCCATAGTTCCTCGGATACTGCTTCCGCTTCCTCCAGCTGTGTAATGCCTTCCATGCGGTATTTCCGCAAGCCCTCTCTGCCGTTCGACAGCAAATACCAACGTCCGTATTGATGATCGTAGATGATTTTAAGCGGCAGCGTCTGTTCCACTTTCCCCTCATGATCCCGTTCGAATAACGGATTCGTATTCTGGGAGGCATAACTCTTCTCAGTTTTGGGTGAGAAGTACAAGAAACGAACCTTGCGTCGACTCCGAATCGCACGCAGCAGCGTAAAGAGATGTGCTTCATCTAATATCCGCGAGTAATAATGATATTTGTACAAAAAGGGCTCCATCGCATGCTTTTCCACTTGATTGCGAGCAAGGTGCTTCTTCAGCCCATCACGCAGCAAATAACCTTGCACAGAAGGCACCTGTGTATTGGCCATCACATCCACGTAGTCATACAAGTCATAAAGCTCCTCGTCCGATAACTCCTGGATCAAATCGTTATGTAGACGGTAGCGGAAAGGTCGTGTGCCCGCTTCACGTTTAATGACGCCAACTTCCTCCAAATACTTCAAATCCGACCGAATGGTTTTCTCGTCAGGAAGCGGCATGTCGGGATTCAGGTCGCCGCAGCATACGTCCATAAGCTCCATCGTAGTGAGTGCCTGTTCGTCCATGGCGGCCAGCAGCAAGGAAATTCTGTGGGATTCGGATTCCTTTACTGATTTGGCACGAAATACAAACAACAGCAGGGGATCGATTGACTCGTAATAGCTGTAGCGAATTGATTCCGCAAATTGTTTCTCCTGTCCTGGTGCAAGCTGCTGATAAGTTGTGTTTACGATCGTTTTAAGCTTCTTAATGGTCTTGTCAAACGTGTGTACGGAAATACCGAGCCGCTCTGCAAACTGCTGTCTGCTGTAGGCACCACTCGTTAGCGTCAGCATCCGCAAAAATTGAATTTCTTTGTCAAAGCTTTCCTTGGCCACCTCGAAATCCTCCGTTCTCCTGCATCCTTCTTTTATTGTAACAGGGGATAAAGCTGGGCGATATGGAAAAGTTGTTCACCTGTCGTAATACTTTCACCATGTTCCCTTGCTTGAAAATAAGGGATGATACATACAGAGGCCGACACCACATGGTGCAGCCCCAGTAGATCATCGAGGCGTATGGAAGGGTTACTTCGCCTTCTAAGCGACATGCCGTTGGTTCGACTCCAACTTCCGCCCCTATGGCGGAATAGCTCAGTGGTAGAGCAGTCTTGTGCCTTTCCGACCTTTTTCCTCGATGATCTTTAATAAATGAATTGGAAGCGAGGCGCTGGAAAGGGCTTCTTCGACTTAAATGGGTTAAGTATTCGTCGTGTCTGTGTGAATGGACACCATCTGCCTTTTCCATTTTTTCCTCGCTTCATTACATCAGATGAAATACCTTGGTGAGGCGCTGGGATGGGTTACTTCGAGCTTATCGACACATTGAATTACCCGGGCAATACGGCAGGTTCGACTCCTGCAGCATACCTATCCCGCTTTTTCCTCACCTTTCTAATTTTTAAGGAGCTGATACTGTTGAATATGACAAAGAAGCTGTTTGGCGCCTTGCGACCAAACACTCTAAATAAAGCTCAATATCCAGCCTATACGCGTTCTATAGAGGAGCAATACGTACAGACGCTGCTGACCAATACGATGAGTAATACGTTTTATGCGGATCAACATGAACTGTTAAGTGAGGCGGAACAGCTTCATCATGAGATGGCAAACACGAATTCAACTTTTATGGCAAAAGCAATCGTATTTGCTCGTAATGAGGGCTTTATGCGCCTCCAGCCGCTGTTTGGCTTGGCTGTATTATCTCTCTATCGTCCGGACTTGTTCGCGAAGATCTTTATGCAGGTGGTGCGGATTCCTTCTGATTTGTCCGACTTCTTAACCATTGTGAGTGGATTAGGACGCGGTGAGGGTGGACGCGCGATTAAGCGGCAGGTGAATCAATTTTTGTCTGGTATAACTGAGTATTGGGCGATCAAATATAATGGACGTGGCCGCGGTTACAGCCTAGGGGACGCCATTGCAACGGCCCATCCGAAGCCGCAAGATTTGAGGCAGCAAGCGTTGTTCCGATATTTGCGCGGCCAAGAGGCTAATCTGGATCTGCTGCCGCAGGTACAGGCGCTAGAGCAATTGAAGCTTGCTGCGACAGAATCCGAACAGATCGCGTGGATTACACGAGGCAAGTTGCCCTATGAGACAGTAACGGGGGCGATTAAGCCTTCGAAAGCTGTATGGGAAGCATTATTGTACCAAATGCCGACGTTTGCGCTGCTTCGTCATCTGAACGCGCTGCAGCGAGCAGGCGTCTTGGATGAGAAGAGCCATTTGGATTATGTCGTGAGTCGACTGACCGATCAACAGGCGCTGCGCAAAGCTAAAATTTTGCCATTCCGGTTAGCGACTGCGTTTCGTCAGATAGAGCATGTAGAGCTTCGTGATGCTTTACGTGAAGCGGTTGAGCTGACGTTTGACAATCTCCCGCAGTTGGGAGAGCAAACGGCTATTTTCCTAGATATCTCAGGCTCGATGGAAGGCCATTATCTTGAAACAGGCGCGATCTTCGCCTTGGCCATGTACAAAAAGACACAGGGAAATTCGCTGTTCTGGTTGTTTGACACGGATGTATATGACGCTAAACCTTCACGTAAGGATAGTATCTTGACACAAGCGGCGCACATCCATACGCGTGGTGGAACAGATACAGGAGCGGCGGTAAAAAAGCTAATTCAGGAGCGGAGAAAAGTCGATCAGATCATTATGATTACAGATGAGCAGCAGAATAGCGGCAGTCCGTTCTATGAACAACTGAAGCGGTATCGTTCGCAGGTGAACCGTGATGTAAAGGCTTTTATTATCGATATAGCGCCTTATCGGCACGTCATGGTGCCGGATCAAGATCCGCAGACGTTCTACATTTATGGTTGGAGTGATACTGTATTATCTTATATCGCTCAGACCATACAGGAATACTCAAAGATGACGGAGCAAATAGCAGCGTTGAACTTGGATTAACTGGATTCGGGGACAGCACATTCAAACTAAAGTAAGGGAAGTGAGACCTCATGTCAGCTTATCAACAACTTATCTTGGAGGAATTGGCACGAATCGAAAAGGAAGAACAAGTTCGAATCTTGTATGCTTGCGAATCGGGCAGCCGTGCCTGGGGGTTTCCGTCCAAAGACAGCGATTACGACGTTAGATTTATATACATCAGACCGTTGGAATGGTATTTATCTATATTTGAGCAGCGAGACGTGATTGAGCGGCCGATTAGCAATATGCTGGATGTGAATGGCTGGGATCTGAAGAAAGCGCTGAAGCTGTTCCGCAAGTCTAATCCGCCGCTGCTGGAGTGGCTGCAATCGCCAATTCGGTATCAGGAGAACTATTCTATTGCAGAGCAGATACGCTGCCTTGCACCGTCCACTTTTTCACCCAGATCGTGTATGTATCACTATCTTCATATGGCAAAAGGAAACTATCGCGAGTATTTACAGGGTGAGCAAGTGAAGATCAAAAAATACTTCTATGTACTTCGTCCGATACTGGCTTGCGAATGGATTGAGAAGTACAACACGATGCCTCCCATCGAGTTTCAAGTGCTGGTTGAGGGGATCGTGTCAGGCAATAGCGAGCTTAGGGCTGCAATTCAGCAGCTGCTCGTGCGGAAAATGGCGGGAGATGAGCTTGATTATGAGCCTAAAATACATGCGATCAACGCGTTTTTGGAAGAAAAAATAAGCTTTTATGATCAAGTTGCTGCTAAAATGTCTGCGTCTACTGACAATCAGGATCAGCAGCTTAACAAGTTGTTTCGGTCAGCATTGGATGAGGTGTGGGCATAAGGCAGGATATTATTGTTTGGATACTCTTGAGTAATGAATTGGCCATTGTATCGATCAAGTAGCTGGGATAAAGGGCTTAGAGTATCCATGTAGAGGAAAAATTATTTGGCAGAGGGGTTAAAGCTTATGGCTTATCAAAATATAGATGGTGTTCGTGTGTGGGGAAACCCAGAGGAAGGGGCTTTGGTCCAAGCCAAACTATGTGCTGATACCGGAAATGTCGTACAGGCGCTGTTGATGGCAGATCACCACAAAGGGTACAGTCAGCCCATTGGCGGCGTAGTCGTATACGAGGGTCAAATATCACCGTCTGGCGTTGGCTATGATATCGGATGCGGTAACAAAGCGGTGCGTACCCATCTGTATGCTGCAGATATTAAGCCTCGGCTGGCTCAGATCATGGATGAGATCGCGCGCAGTATTTCATTTGGGATGGGTCGTGTCAATCAGGAGAAGGTGGATCATGAGTTGTTTGATGACCCTGATTGGTCTGTGTATGAAGCGATCGGCAAGCAGGAGCACGACAAGCTGAAAGTGTTGGCCCGCAATCAGCTTGGCACAGTAGGCAGCGGTAACCATTTCGTGGATTTGTTTGAGGAAGTGGAGACGGGGCGGCTGTGGATCGGAAATCACTTCGGTAGCCGCGGCTTTGGACATAAGACGGCAAGCGGCTTCCTAAACTTGGCTGCGGGAAGAGCCTTTATGGATAAAGCGCCTGGCGAAAAGATGGATCAACCGCCAGTACTGCTTGATCTTAACAGTGAACTGGGAGATATGTATTACCGTGCAATGAAGCTGGCGGGTCGTTACGCATACGCAGGACGTGATTATGTGATCCAAGAAGTGCTGTCGATTCTCGGAACTGCGGCAGACTTTGAGGTTCATAATCACCACAACTACGCTTGGAAAGAGACACATAACGGAGAAGAAGCTGTAGTTGTGCGTAAAGGAGCTACACCGTCGGCACCGGGACAAGTAGGCTTTATCGGCGGAAGCATGGGCGATATTTCTGTTATCGTCAAGGGCAAAGATACAGTAGAAAACCGCGATGCGTATTACAGCACTGTTCATGGCGCGGGACGTGTCATGAGTCGAACGCAGGCAGCCGGCAAGATGAACTGGAAGACCCGCTCTCGCAGCGGCGGACAGATCAGTACGCAGCAGATGCTGGACGCGGTTCGTGACTTTGGGGTCGAACTTCGCGGTGCAGGGACGGATGAAAGTCCATTTGTATACCGTAAGCTTCAAGAGGTGCTGGATGCCCATGCGGAGACGATCGAGGTGTTGAACGTATTAAGGCCGATTGGGGTGTGTATGGCAGGGGCGGATGAGATTGATCCTTATAAGGATTAATAGATTACGAGAATATTGATTCGTATTGTAGACCGACCGAAAGGTTCGGAGAGGAGAGAATAAAAGATGGCTATTGTACAATTAAAATCTGCTAATCCCCAGTTTACTTTTCTAATCAAGAAAAATCCGAACTCTGGAATGCAGCTTCGTTCAATTCGCAAAGGAATGGCATACGGCTGGTATTCGGATGAGTCTACGTATAATGTTTACTTTAAAGATGCTGATAACGAGATATCGTACAAACAGCATGAAAACGAACATTTTGAATATTTGAATGTGTCACGCTACAACACGCCGTTATTTCCGCTTAATGCGATCAATGAATTTTTTAATGCACCATTAAAGAGATCAGATGATGAACTTGACTTGGAAGGTTATGATCATTCGCTCTACATCAATATGATCCATATTGAGATGGTTCGATATATTGATTTTTTCCAAAAGCACTTACCAGACTTCACCTTTCATATTCAGCATCGATCACATAAAAGTTACGCTTTAACTGTAACGACACGGAGGAGACTCTATCAACTGCTTCATGTGACTAGTGTTCTTTGCTTGTTTTTATCTATGTTAGGGAACGAATATATTGATATATCTGATAGTATTCTCGACAAATATATTAAGAGTCTAAATATAATAGACGCGCCTTTTTACATTCGGAGTTTATTTGCGCGGAACTTTTTATCCTCTAGACAACGATTCAATAAATATAAGTCTGAAATTGAAAAAACAAGACGATATGACATTCGTCTGGATTATGGGGGGACGGCATTCCAACGAAGAAATTATATTGGTGGAGTATTACCTCTTAATAAATCATTAGTGGACATTGGTTGCGGTGAGGGGTTTTATGCCATCCCTTTTGCCAAGAAAATGGATCACAGTTATTATGCAATTGACACGAATGAAGAAATATTGGATGCCTTGCAACGTAAAGCAATAATCAAAGAAATCGATAATCTATCAACCTATCCTTCTCTTGATCAATTTTTGGGAACGTATAACGGCGAACTAGTGGATGTCATCATGACTGAAGTAATTGAGCACATGAGTGAGAATGAAGCGAAAGATTTGATTCAACATGTATGCAGACATGTTAACTATGAACATTTTATTATTACAACACCGAACGCTGACTTTAATACTTTTTATGAGTTGGATGGCTTTAGGCATGATGATCATAAGTGGGAAATGGGGCAGGAACGTTTTAGAGCCTGGTTCTTGGAATTCTTGAAGGAAATGAATCTTCACTACGAATTCGTAGCTATCGGTGATAGTGTAAATCAGGTCAGTACTACACAAGGAATTGTGCTGAAGAAAAGAGGGGATTGAGATGGAACTTCGGACGAAAATACACACTATTTTTATGATGATTGGACCGACAGAATGCGGCAAGACAACATTTGCACAGGATGTACTCATTCCGCAGCTCAGGTTTGAAGATATACATAAAAATGCTAAATTCAATATCCAATATATTTCGTCAGACGCTATTCGGCAGGAGGTTTTGGGGAGTGACTATGACAAGTATGATCAAGTCATGCTGGAAGCTAGCTCTCAAGCTTTTCACTTGCTGTTTGAGAAACTTAAAATGGTCACTTCATTTCCTATAAATGCGGAATTTATTGTATTGGATACAACAGGATTAGCCGATGATTTTCGGGCAAAGGTAAGGGAGATTGCATCTGAAAATAAGTATAATGTTGAGGTCATATTATTTGACTATCGCAAGCGCGAAGACTATTATGCTTCCGAACGTTCGAAGAAGATCATTACTAATCATATTAATCGTTTTAAAAAGGATGTTTTGGGTTCATTATCGCGGGAAGGATACTCGAATATACACAAGATACGAGCTAAAGATTTTTATTCAACAGTGTGTCCAAACGATAGTTCTCCATATAAAGTGATTATTGAAAATCGTGATGACTATCTTCATACTATTTTGCCACAAAACCTAAAGTATATTATGGTTGGTGACGTACACGAGTGTCTTAACGATCTTCAAGGGTTGCTTTTGAGTTATGGCTATCAGATTGAATCCGGAAGATTGATTGCAACAGATCAAGTGCGGGATACTAAAGTGATCTTAGTGGGGGACTGGATCGATAAAGGTCAACAAACAAGAGAGACGATAGAGTTCCTTTACGTAAATCAAGAACATTTTCTTTTTGTTCTTGGAAACCATGAAAATTTTGTACACAAGTATATAAAAGGTGAAGTTAGTGGTGTGGAGCAGGAGTTGCTTCATACGTACTTTGACTCGACTCAGGTCCTGCTACATGATGCAGATCTAATGGATAAGTTTTGTCAGCTCGTAAACTTATCACAACCTTTTTATAAGTTCTGTGGAGTAAATGGTCCATCTTTTTATGTAACACACGCACCATGCAAAAACAAGTATATTGGGAAGTTGGACACAAGCTCTCTCCGACATCAACGTAATTTTAGAGTTGATCGAAATGTGCCGTTCGAAGAACAACTTCAATTCCTGAAGCAAGAAGCGGTAAAAAATCATCCTTATCATGTGTACGGCCATATCGCGGCCAAAACTGCATTCCGTATTAAAAATAAAATTCATTTGGATACGGGAAGCGTTCATGGAAATGCGCTGACATCTGTTAAAATCTCGTTTAAACCGTTCTTTAAAGCGTACAAATCGAAACAGGTCATTATAGCGGAATCCTTACAAGATTTGTTTGTGGAACAAGGAAAAATTACGATTCAAGATCTCGATGTTGATGAGGTTCGCCGACTCCAATACTGTTCGCGGAATAAGGTCAATTTTATTTCCGGTACGATGCCTCCTGCAGATAAGGATGAAGCGACGTATCAGCTCGAGTCATTAACTTCAGGTCTAAATTATTATGCAGCTCGCTCAGTAAATAAAGTTGTATTACAACCCAAATATATGGGTTCAAGATGTAATATATATTTGCATAATGAGCGTCAACGATGCTTTGCAGTTAGTCGAAATGGCTATAAGATTAATCAGGTTGAGCTGACAGCAATATACGATCAACTGCAGCTGAAATTCGGTGGATATATGCAGGATAATAGAATAGAAATGCTCATTATTGATGGCGAGTTGCTCCCTTGGAAGGCCTTGGGTGATGCCTTGATTAAACGTCAGTTTAAGCCTATTGAATCAGCCCTAGAGAGTGAGTTTGAATTTCTTAAGCAGTATAGTTTCCAACAAGAATTTGACCATTTAGCGGATCAATATCAGGCTAGCGGGTTTGAGCAGGACCAATTTCATATACCAAAGGCAAAGTTAAGTGAGAAGTATGGAGACAACATATATCAAAATTATAAGCACGTGCACAGTATTTTAGAGACTTACGTACCACTACACGAACACGAAAAGGCATATATCACCTATAAAAGGCAGCTTGAATTATATGCTGAGGACGATACACTTGAATTTAAACCATTTGCGCTACTAAAAATAATCTATGAGTCCGGTGAAGAACAAATACCAGATTGGACTACTTCTGATATGTATCAGTTCTTATCTGAAGATGAATATCTTACTGTAGACTTGACCGAATCGGATAGCTATGAGAGAGCAGAGCATTATTTTGCATCGCTTACAATGCTTAATCATATGGAAGGAGTCGTAATTAAACCTGAAGTAAATAATGGGGATGCAGCACCTTTTATGAAGGTTAGGAACCCGGATTATTTATCAATTATATATGGTTATGATTATCGGTTCCCGCATAAGTATCATAAGTTATTCAAACAGAAAAATATAAAGCAGAAACTTCGAACATCTATAAATGAGCACCGCCTTGGAAAGAAAATGTTATCCTTTAAGTTTGAAGATATTAAACCAGATAACAGAGAGTATCAGGAGGTTGTATCCAATTTGTTATTTGAAGTAGCTAAAGAGAAGGAGATTGATCCACGGTTGTAAAGTGTAAAAAGAAAGAGAGGAGACGTATTTATACGTACTCCTCTCTTGTTACTAGTTATGCATAAATATCTACACAGATCTTAACGAGTTCAACAGAACATCAAACTTGCTATACATAAACGACAAACTTTTCTGCACAGAGGAATTGAAGTCATTCTCGCTCATGCCATCCTTGCCAGCCAAGTGAGTCTTAATATTTTTGACGATGGCTGCTTTTAATACGTTGATTTCTTTCAGTGCCTTATCACTTTCTATCTTGTGCTGCTTTACTTTAGCAGAACATGTCTTCTTCGCGGCGTTAAGCGCTTTGATGTCTCGAACCTTCTCTGCTTTGGCTTGCGCCAGCGTGTCCTTGCTCGCTTTACTCTTAACTAAGCTAGTGTATCTAGCTGCTGAGGCTTTATACTGCTCTGTGAGAGGCTTAACATCTGGACACAGCAAGACACTCAGGTTCTTCTGGGCGGCTTTCACTTCGTTAACCTTGCCCTTGTAAGACTCAAAATAAGTCTTTTCAATATTTACCTTAGACGATGATGCGGCTGCAAACGCTTGAGAGGGTACGAGTACAACAAGCAGAAGCAAAAGTACTATTATTTTCTTCATATTCCAGTTTCCTTTCTTGGTCGTAATTCTATCATAAGGGAGGTTATGGAATATTTCAATATTCGCAAATCTAATAGGGTATAAAGCACCAGTCGGTGTTGGAGTTCATTTTAAAGTGGGGAGTCCATTATATCAACCTTTTGATTATCGATGCTTAACCATCATCCGATAGACCGAATGGGGAAGGAAATTAGCGAGGGAATATGGTGAGCGGACGAGTATGCAAATGAACAACAAAACCCCGTCCAGCCAAAGGCTCAAGACGGGGGCTGTTAATACATATGGAATCGTTGTGAAACGATTCAGTAAGGGAAGGGGCACACGGGACTAGGGTTACTTAATCGAGTAAGGCAGCTTAAACGTCCACAACTCAGTGCCGTTATCCGAAGATGTGCTGCCCACGCCAAAGTCATTGTCGTTGACAATCACGAGTGTATTGCCATTCACAAGCGACAAGCCTTCAATCTTCTCGTACGGGTAGCCAAACTGAACCCCGTCGAGAATAGTGCGCTTAGAAGGCGGGAGAATCCCGTTCGCGCGCAACTCGGCAATCGTCATCTGCTCCAGCGTTTTACCTGCTTTCTCATCATCATATTTGCCGAGAATGTTAGATGCATTAGTCAGGTCGATTGCATAAATTCGCTTCAACTGTGCCTTGTCGCCCGCGTTTTTGTCACGCTCATCGATCAGCAGCGTGTTCTCGTTTACAACGACCAGATCAGAGATTACGATGTCTGATTGGGACAGGTTGTTGAATTGCTTCGCGTCTTCCGCCACATAAGCATATTCAGCTACTGGCTGCAGTGTTGCTAGATCGAGCTTGATGATCCGCAGCTGGCGCGAATTGTCCGTGGACTTGTCCGGGCTGCGAAGCGGGCTTTGCATGGCCATGAACATATATTTGCTGTCAGGCGTGATGCCAACCGCCTCTGCACCACGGTTTTGGCGAAGCTTGTTGTATACGGCTGGCAATGTTTCACGTGCTGGCACGAGCGGGGCGGACACTTGTGCGCCCCAGCCCTTCGGCACGATCCTTTCGATAAGCGTACCATCGCGTTTTACATGGACGATAGAAGGACCGTACTCATCAGAGATCCAGAACGTGTCATCTTTTGGATTATAGGCAAGTCCTTCGATATCAAGCCCATAGGGGTCATAGGCAAGCTCTTTCTCTGCTTTGACATCAAAAGGCACTTCGTCACGGCCTTTAATGTTCGGTAGACCCGTAATACGATCATTACCTGTTGCAGGATTGGTGCCGTTTAGTTTTAATGGTATTTGCTCTAATATTTTAATTTCGCCTTTTTCAATTTGGATCTTATAAAGGCTTGGCGTGTAAGTGGCAAGCGGGAAAGTCCGGCGATTCTTGCCGTTGACCTCGACTTCTCCGTTAGGACCGCGGTCTGCTGTTGAATAAAACACGTTATCAGGGTCACCAGGTATGTGAGTTAAAGAGGAACCGATCCCCATTTTGACCCCTTCGTTTAGATTAGGTGCATTTAATTTATACTTTCCAGTTAACTCAGGTTTGTCTGTCAGTGCTACGCTGCCACGGAACTCATCCCAATCTACATATTTGCCAGAGGCTTCACTAAGCGCACGAAGCGGCAAATATAAACGGCCATCGATATCCACCGCAGAAGAAGATGGTGTCACCGCTTGCCCGTTGTTGGTATACGTAATCTGCTCTGCCGGGGAACCATTTAGTGCATTTACAGGTATTACGTTGGTGCCTACTGTGAGTGTAAGTGCTGCTGTAGCAGCCATCAGCCATTTGTTGTTCATGATCGATAAATCCCCCTTCAATCGTTAACTTGCTCGTATTTAGTCGAATTATAGCAGTCACTTGTTAAGCTTACGTAATGGTGATGTTGAATTTGTGTAAATGAGAGTGTAGGGGGTCATTTTCATTGGTTCTAACAGGGACGAGACGATTGATTGACTAAAGAAGATTTCATATGCTATATTTTTCTATTTTTTTTCGTTACCGTATTGACATCGAAAATTAGGTTGTGGTATATAAAAAGAAGTATTAGCACTCGACAGGAAAGAGTGCTAATCGTGGCGAACTATATATATGACCGCTGCACACCCTAATTGTTAGCAGGGTAAGCCAGCGTTGATTCTATTATTTTCTTTACATTGAAAGGGGATCTATTCATGGCCAAGAAGCAGTTCAAAGCAGAATCCAAGCGATTGCTGGAAATGATGATCAACTCCATTTACACCCAACGAGAAATCTTCTTGAGAGAGCTTATCTCCAATGCAAGCGATGCAATCGACAAGATGTACTACAAGGCGCTTGCTGACGATCAGTTAGTATTTAACAAAGAAGATTATTACATTAAAGTAGCAGTTGATAAAGACAGTAGAACATTGACGATTACAGACACTGGCATCGGGATGTCCAAGGAGGAGTTGGAAAATAACCTTGGGGTAATCGCCAAGAGTGGGTCGTTGGCTTTTAAGTCTGAAAACGAATCAAAAGACGGACATAACATTATCGGTCAATTCGGGGTTGGATTCTACTCCGCCTTTATGGTTGCGGACGTTGTTACAGTAGTCAGCAAAGCGTTCGGCAGCGACGAGGCGTTTAAGTGGGAGTCTAAAGGTGCTGACGGATATACGATTGTACCGTGTGAGAAGGACGCAGCAGGAACCGAGATCACGTTGCAAATTAAAGAGAACACAGAAGATGATCAATATGACGAGTACTTGGAAGAGTATCGCCTCAGATCGATTATTAAGAAATATTCCGACTTTATACGTTACCCGATTAAGATGGATGTAAAGGGTCAACGTCCTAAAGAAGGCAGCGAAGAGAATGAGCTGGAAGACTACCAAGAAGAACAGACGATCAACAGCATGGTACCGATCTGGCGTAAAAATAAAAATGAACTGACGACCGAAGATTATGAGCGCTTCTACAACGAAAAGCGTTATGGCTTCGATAAACCGTTAAAGCATATTCATATCAGCGCGGACGGCGCAGTGGTGTACAAGGCAATCCTGTTTATTCCAGAGAATACGCCATTTGATTATTACACGAAGGAATACGAGAAAGGTCTAGAGCTCTATTCCAACGGCGTGCTCATTATGAACAAATGCGCAGACCTGCTGCCAGACTATTTTGGCTTTGTTAAAGGAATGGTCGATTCCGAAGATCTATCCTTGAATATCTCACGTGAGATGCTGCAGCATGACCGCCAATTGCATTTGATCGCCAAGAACATCAAAAACAAGATCAAGAGCCAACTGCAAAGCTTGCTGAAGGATGAGCGCGAGAAATATGAAACGTTCTACAAGTCTTTTGGCAGACAGTTAAAATACGGCGTGTACAGCGATTACGGCACTAATAAAGAAACACTGCAAGACTTGGTGATGTTCTATTCATCCACCGAGAAGAAGCTGGTGACGTTAGACGAGTACGTATCCAGAATGCCAGAAGAGCAAAAGTACATTTATTATGCGTCTGGTGAATCCATCGAGCGTATCGAGAAGCTGCCGCAAGCTGAGATGGTAGCTGACAAAGGTTATGAGATTCTATACTTCACCGATGATATCGATGAATTTGCGATTAAGACGATTATGCAGTACAAAGAGAAGGAGTTCCGTTCCGTATCCAGCGGAGACCTGGGTATTGAGGCGGATGAAAATGATCAGGCTGAGGAAGCGAATGACAACGATAATAACGCGTTGTTCGAAGCGATGCAGAGCATTCTGACCGGAAAAGTGAAGCAAGTAAAAGCATCCAAACGATTAAAATCTCATCCGGTGTGTTTGTCCACGGAGGGTGAACTATCCATCGAGATGGAAAAAATATTAAAGGCAATGCCAAACAGCCAAGATGTACAAGCGGATAAAGTGCTGGAAATCAACGTCAACCATGAAGTATTCCAATCCTTGAAGGATGCGCAAGCATCAGACCAAGAGAAGTTGAATCTGTATACGAATCTATTGTACAACCAAGCACTGTTGATTGAAGGCCTGCCAATTCAAGACCCTGTTCAATTTACAAATGATATGTGCAAAATTATGGTGTAAGCCGTAATGCTCAAATAGTTATAAAATATTTTGACTGGCTTGCTGCTGTTGCAATTAGCTGTCATACCTGCTATAACCCGACATCGGAGTCCTATCCGATTCGGGTTATTTGGTCTGTTATGCACTGATTTTGTCTCAGTTTCGAAGTTGCGTTTGGAAGGCTTGCAGCGTCTCTGTCAAATGCTGTACGGGGGCTTGCTCCAGCAAGTCTCCGATCTGCGATAAGCGCGCTGCCGCATTCAGCAGCGTAAAGTCGCGTGGACTCGGATTGTGGCTGACTTCTTCCCAAGTCAAAGGCATAGAGATGGTGGCATAAGGGGTGGCTCTGGGCGTATACGCAGCCGCAATCGTACGACCGATATCATGCTGTGCATAATCGATGTAAATGCGAGTGCCACGATCCTTTTTCAGTCGCTCGATGGTAAAAAGGTTCGGAGATTGCTGGCATAAGTACTGCGCTACGAATAAGCCGAATGACTTCAATTGGGCGAATGTCGGTCCCCGCTGCAGCTTGATTACGACTTGGACGCCTGTTGCACCAGAGGTTTTGGGTACACTGTCAATACCTAAGGAGTGCAGCAGCTGCCCTACAAGTGCTGCAGCTTCCATGATCCGCGGCTCTACGGGAATAGAAGGATCAAGGTCAATAATCCATTGCTCAGGAAGCTCATCTCCTATGGTGTGCAGGGAGGGGTGAAATTCCAGGCTTGCTAGATTGGCAAGCCAAATCAACGTAGGCAAGTTGTTAAGCAGCACATACTCATGTTCACCATGAAATGCTGTGTTTACGAATTCAGGCGTGGGCTGCGGGCAATTTTTCTGATAAAAGGACTCCCCGTGCACACCATCTGGATATCTAATCGTTGTTAAATAACGATTCTGGCAATAACGAATCAAGTAAGGAGCAACAGGCAGCAAAAGTTTCACATAATCGGCTTTTGTTAATCCAAGTTCAGGCCACAATAGCTTGTCAGGATTGGATAAAGGGACCTCAAACCCTTCGATTTGGAGTGAATATTTAGCTGCCATAGGTTGGGGGCCTCCTTTATTATTGCCATGCCATTGATTCGAGAATGAAAATGGTTGGGGTTACGTATTGGCACTTAATTTTGCAGGTGCTGCTTGCTTGGCAGAGCTAATAGCTTCGGATGCCTGAGTACACCTGCGCTGGTAAGTTCAAGGGCCGTCACATCACAAAGAAGCGGCTGCGTGAACCATTGCAGCTGTTCTCGGTTTAATTCAGCTGGAAAGGAATTAATGCGTCCGACAACGGGCTTGTTAACGCCATATTGTTGGGACCATTCCTGCAGCAGGGTGCGATGCGTTTCGTTTAATCCACTTGCCGCTCTGCCAATATAGACACCGTCGGTATGCAGCAGGATCAAGCTTGCAATCCTGCCGCTATTAATAACGTAGCCAACAGCAAGTGCGGTGAGATTCAAACGTTTCTTCAGTTTTACCCATTCCCGGTGCAGCTTGCCTTGCAGATAAGGGGAATTGCGGTGTTTGCTAACGATTCCCTCCCACTCGTTTGCCTCTACCCACTGCCATAGGGCAGGGCCATTAGAAAACACATCGGTTACAAACAAAGAGGCAGTACGTTCTGGCATAAGCTCCAGCAAGGTTTGATGTCGCTGCTCATAGGGGAGTTGACGCATATCCTTACCATTTAAGGCCAATAAGTCAAAAACCACATACGTAAGGCTGTATTGTTGTCTTGTGGAGTTGGCCGAGCGTTGTCTTTTTAAAATAAGGGAAAAGGATGGACGCTGCAGTTCCGGATCAAAAACGACAGCTTCACCGTCTAACAAGACAGAATGCCCTTCAAGGGGAAGGTAGGTGGCTAAAGCAGCAGCGATAGGCTGATAATCTGCTGTCCGCTTTTCCATCTTGCGTGTATAGAGCTCGATCTGACCCTCATGGATGAAGGCCAGCAGCCGAATACCGTCCCATTTTAATTGATGCAGCCAATCTTCACCTGCTGGCAGCGATTGAATAGGCAGCGGGGCCATCGGCATGAAGCGCTGATCCAAATGGATGCCCAGAGGCAGCAGTTGGTCTGGCTGCCGTACCTTGCTCACGGCGCCTCCGTGCCGCGCCGAGTACGCCTGCGCGGCGCGGGAGCACCTGCCGCGCTGTCGCTGCCTGCGGCAGCAGGCAGCTCTTCCGCTTTGCGGCTGCGTGTCCGCTTCGTGCGGGTAGGCTTGCTGTCTACGGCCAGCGGCGGGGCGGCTGCCGATTCAGCGCCAGCGTTGCTGCTGCTCGCGGCTGATGCATCCCCCGCCGCGGTGCGCCGCTTGCGGGAGCCTGCGGCTGGCTTAGCGCTTGCGGCGGCTTGGCCAGCCGGCCCTTTGGCTGCGCTCCTGCCCTTTGCACGGCTGCTTGCAGCTGGAGTCGCGCTTGTCGCAGCCTTATTGCCAGCAGTGCCAGTTTGCGCCGCAGTTGTCCGGCTTGCTTCTGCGCCGACCTGAGGTGCAGCCTTGCCGCTTGCTGCTGCTGAGCCGAGGTCTGGCACGACAGGCTGCATGGCCTGAATGCTGGCCTGCAGCGCCGCCATCAGATCCACGATTGGCGGCTCGTTATTTGCCGCTGGTGCTGTTGTAATCTCTTTGCCGGCAATTTTTTCTTGAATCCGTGTAAGCAGGCGCTCGCGGTATTCGTCCGTATATTTTTGCGGCTCAAAATCACTGGACAACTGGTTAATCAGTACTTGGGCCATCTCTAGTTCCTTCGGATTAATTTGAATGTTCTCAGGAATGTTTGGAACTTGCCCAGAACTGCGAATTTCATCTGGATAATGCATCGTCTCCATCACAAGGCAGTTATCAAGCACACGAATAGCGGCTAAGCTGCTTTTGGCGCGCAGCGTTACTTTTGCAATGCCAATCTTGTTGGTACTGTTTAGGGCTTCACGCAGCAGTTGATAAGCGTTGCCACCTGCCTGATCTGGGGAGAGATAATAGGTTTTTTGATAATAAATGGGATCAATCTCCGCCAAGTCTACAAAATCCAAAATGGCAATTGCTCGATTGGCATCATCTTGAAGACCTTCGAGCTCGTCTTTGTTAAAAAGAACAAAATGTCCTTTTTCATATTCATAACCTTTAACGATATCGTTCCATGCTACTTCTGTGTCGCAAACAGGGCACTGGCGTACATAGTTTAGCGGACTGCCGCATACCGAATGAATCATACGCAGTGAGATATCTTTGTCTTCGGTGGCAGAGTGCATTTTTACAGGAACGTGGACAAGTCCAAAGCTGATGGCCCCTTTCCATACGGTATGCATCATCATTCTCCTGTTCTTCATTAGCATTTGTGTAGGTTCAGTATGTGAATTTGATGATCAATCTACACGGGAAAGAGATGGGAAGTCATGTATGTTTCGGACGAGTTTAAGCCAAATTAAACATACCGACATATGAGGAGGTTCACGATGAACGCAGAACGTGCCAAGCAAATATATGAAATGAAAGATACAGTACCTGTAAAATTAGATGGAGAACAATCAGTGTGGATCGAACATGTCGATACGGCCAACGGAATGGCGACCGTTCAGGTAGGTGCCAATCCGACGAATACGGAAACCGTATCGGTAGAGCGTCTGATTGAATCGACCTAAGTGGGAATCGAAATAGATAGGGCATAACGTTTTACTGCACGAAGCTGCGCGATCAAGGCTCTATGAAGCCAATTGCGCAGCTTTTTTGTTGTTTTGATATGGACGCTTGCAAATGTTCTGAGTTCTATAATCACTTTTTATTTATGTTATAATGAGGTGTTAGTTAGGCTTGCTATATTGAATCGTCATGCGGCAAGCTGCACGGAACAATTCATGCAGGAGGGGATCAAGTGTGCAGACGGCAAACTTTTCGTTTCGTTCTATGAGCGAAGCTGATACGGAGCGTTTGGCGACACGTGTGGCTGAGCATTGTGGGCCAGGGACAGTTATTGCGCTGGACGGAGACTTAGGCGCAGGCAAAACACGCTTTTCACAGGCTATTGCCAAGGCGATGGGAGTCACAGATGTTGTCAACAGCCCCACATTTACGATCATTAAAGAGTATAACGGCAAGGAATTGCCGCTTTATCATATGGATGTATACCGGATCAGCATGGCTGAGGCGGATGAGCTTGGTCTTGACGAGTATTTTTACGGAGATGGAGTGTCGCTAGTAGAATGGTCCAGCATTATTACTCCCATTCTGCCACCAAAGTACTTGCATCTGTACTTGCAGTATGAAGGAGAGCACGAGCGTATTATTCGTATGACAGCTTATGGAGAACCTTATGTAACCTGGTTGAATCAGTTGAAATGGAGCGGAGTGTAATATGTCGTACGAAACGGAACAACATCGCAGATTACTTGCTTTCGACACGTCAACAGCAACGCTTGCCGTAGCCCTCGTGCAAGGCGGGGAAGTTAAGCAGTGCACGCACGATAATGCGGAGCGTAATCATTCGATCAAGCTGGTACCAGCTATGCATGATATGCTGCAAACGGAACAATGGGGTGAAGCGCAGCTTGATGGGATAGCAGTTGGTATGGGACCAGGATCTTACACAGGGGTTCGTATTGCAGTAACAGCAGCCAAAACGATAGCGTGGGCCTGGAATAAGCCGGTTATCGGTGTCTCTAGCTTAAGGGCGCTGGCTTTAACAGGGACTGCACTATATGCAGCTTCAGCAAAAGATAGATGCGTGGATGCTGATTATTCCGATAAGCAGGGTAATTTTACAGTATATCCGCTTATGAATGCACGTAGAGGACAAGTATATACGGCTTCTTTTACAGGATTTCATGCTGAGCTTAATACACTGCTGGATCACGCTTCTCAAGCTTGCAGTCGTGAACAGGCTTGTAAAGTGGAGCAGGAGGACAGCATACGTATGTTTGTCGATGTAGCCAGAGAAGTGGAGCAATTATTGCTGGCAGAATCGAATCAGAACGTTCTTTTTGTCGGGGAGACCATTCAGCAGCAAGACATACTGGACGAGTTATCGATTAAGTTTGGAGCTCGTATTCAAGTCATTCCTTGTGAAATGGATGCAGGCTGGATTGGTGTATTAGGGCAGGCGGCTCTAACACGTGGTGAGCAGTCTGATGTACATCGGTTAGAGCCGAACTATACGCAAGTGACTGAAGCAGAAGCCAAATTAAATGCACATAACGCTCAGCAGGCGAACAATTAGCTCAAACCATAAGATGTTTGAACTGAACATTTGGCTGGATATAAATGAGGTTATAGGAAAAAAAGCAGTGGAAGGAGCAGGGCGGGATGAAGGAAATGAAACGGGACCAAGCTGAATTACAGGCTGTCACATATGTGCGTGGGATGGAAATTACGGATGTTGAGCAGGTCATACAGGTCGAGCACGCCTCTTTTACAGTGCCATGGACGAATGATGCTTTTCATAATGAATTGACCACCAACCTTTTTGCCCGATATATTGTTATCGAACATGAAGGAAGAATAGCAGGATACGCTGGTATGTGGACCATTCTGGATGAAGCACATGTCACTAACATTGCGGTTCATCCTGACTTTCGAAGACGAGGGTGGGGCGAGTGGCTGCTGCGGGAGTTGATTGCTCGTGCAATCGCACTCGGCATGGTGAAAATGACGCTTGAAGTACGAGTGACTAATCTTACTGCACAGCATCTGTACCGCAAATTCAAATTTGAACCCGCCGGTGTTCGTAAAGGCTATTACTCCGATAATCAAGAAGATGCCTTAATTATGTGGACGGATCTGCAGCAGCTGTGCAGCACCCAGAACGAAGTAGGTGAGAGGTAACATGACGCAAATACAGTCAACGAAGGAACAAATTGAAATAAAGTTGTGCCGTAGTGGTATTCTTCTTGCAATTGAGACAAGCTGTGATGAAACGGCTGTAGCAATCGTACGTGACGGCCAAGAAGTACTGGCAAATGTGGTGTCAAGTCAGATTGATGTGCATCGTCGGTTTGGTGGCGTAGTGCCAGAGATCGCTTCTCGCAAGCATGTGGAGACGATTACCGTCATGATTGAACAGGCGCTGGAACAAGCTGGATTGACACTGCGTGATCTAAATGCAATCGCGGTGACGCAAGGGCCAGGACTCGTAGGCGCACTGCTCGTAGGTATTATGGCGGCCAAGTCACTTGCATTGGCATTAAACATTCCTTTAATCGGGACACATCATATTGCTGGGCATATTTATGCGAATCAGCTTGTAGCAAAGCTCGAATATCCATGCATGGCACTTGTGGTGTCTGGAGGACACACTGAGCTGGTATTGCTGGAGCGTGAAGGTCAATTTCGTGTCATAGGACGGACTCGTGACGATGCAGTGGGCGAGGCTTACGACAAAGTAGCCCGTGCTGTGGGCTTTCCTTACCCAGGCGGTCCTCACATTGATCGGCTTGCGCTTGAAGCAGAGGAAGTTGTTAGCCTGCCGCGTGCTTGGCTGGAGCCTGATTCTTACGACTTTAGCTTTAGCGGTGTGAAGTCCGCTGTACTTAATGTAGTGAATCAAGCGAAGATGAAAGGCGAGCCTCCAATGCCAGCTGCGATCGCACGCGGGTTCCAGGAATCCGTCATTGATGTGTTAATTACCAAGGCGATGCGTGCCATTAAGGAATATGGAGCAAAGCAGCTGCTCTTATGCGGCGGTGTAGCTGCTAACAGAGGGTTGCGTGCGGCGCTCACCGAACGATGTGCGTTGGAGCAAGTGCCGCTTGTCATTCCACCATTTGAATATTGTACAGATAATGCGGCAATGATAGGTGCTGCTGGATATCTCAAATGGAAACATGAGCAATTCGTCGGATTTGATTTCACAGCGGAGCCGACTTTTTCGTTGGAGCAATGGTCGGTAATGTCTTCGTAAGAATGCTTGGAGATTGCATGGCTTGATAAGTTTGAAGTAAGAAACGGATCGGCTTGTTAATCTGCGTGGAATGAATGCAATGTTAAATGAATAGCTGATTATACAGCAGTTTAGTAGGGAGGCTTATTTTCGTTCTCGTGTGTGGGCGCGAATGGGCTTCCCTTTTTATATTGTTCATGAAAAAATGACATCTCCAATGGTTGTGGATAAAAGTTATCCACATATTCAGTAATATCATGTGGAAAACGCTTACAACACTTATTTAATAGGTTTTTGGTTTTTTCGGAAAAGGGGGATATTGTTTTCAACTTTTAGTGTGGAAAATGTGGATAGTGTGCATAAGTCAGTGGATAAACTTGGATTAAGGGACGAAAGTCCTATGATAATAAGGTATTTTTAAAGTCGATAATGGGAAATTTCTGATTTTAATCTGTGGATAAATATAGTTGTGTAAGGATAACAAGATATATATGGAGGTGGGGAAGGAGAAAAGAGCCAACCAGCATTAGACTTAGCTGCATTTGCAGACCAAGCTGATTGCCAGAAGGCTCTTGTCAGTACCGTTCCTACTCCATATTGGCTTCCCATTCTGCATACGCAGCTTCCAGCTTTGCTTTCTGCTCATCAATCTGCTGCTGAATGGCTTGAACTCGAACATAATCGTTATAGACCTCAGGGTCCGTAAGCAGCGCCTCTTGCTCTTCAATAAAGGCTTCCCATTCTGCAATCTGAACTTCAATCTGTTCCAGGCGGCGCTGACGCGCACGTTCTTCACGTTTGGCTTGTTTCTCCTGCTCAAATTGCGAGGCTCCCCGAGCATCTGCTGCTTGATTAGAACCCGTATTTACGGATGTCGTTTTAGACGTTGCAGCGGCAGCAGAGACGGACTGCACAGTGCTCATCTCAAGGTCCTCTTCCAGTTCCTGCTTCTTCGCCGTATAATCATCATAATTGCCCAAGTAGGATGTCATTCCATCAGGGGCAAGTTCTACAATCCGCTCGGCCATTTTATTCAAGAAATAACGGTCATGGGATATAAAGAGCAATGTCCCTTCATATTCCATTAAGGCAGATTCTAATACTTCTTTACTGAACAGATCCAAGTGGTTGGTTGGCTCATCCAGTATGAGCATATTGGCATCTTGCAGCATAAGCTTGGCTAATGCAACACGTGCTTTCTCCCCGCCGCTTAGGGTACTGACCTTCTTTTGTACATCGTCGCCGCTAAAGAGGAAGCTGCCCAGTACAGTGCGAATACGAACCTCTTCCATATGAGGATACTCATTCCATAGCTCTTCCAGCACAGTATGATTAGGGTTAAGTGTTGTCTGTTCTTGATCGTAGTATCCAATCATGACATGGGTACCCCAGTTAATCGTACCGGATGTTAAGGAATGTTTCTCTATTAATGCTTTGAGCAAGGTTGACTTCCCAACCCCGTTTGGTCCAATAAGCGCCACCATTTCGCCACGATTTAGATCTAAGTTTGCTTGTTGGAACAATGGAGGGCTATTCTCATAGGAAAATGAGGCGTCGCGCACCCGCAGGACATCCTTGCCGCTTGATCTTGCGACCTCGAAGGAGAAACGCGCTCGTTTTAGCTCACCGATTGGTCTCTCAATTCGTTCCATCTTCTCTAGTGTCTTGCGTCGGCTTTGGGCTCGTTTGGTCGTTGAAGCCCGTACAAGGTTGCGGCGCACAAAGTCTTCAAGCTTTGCAATCTCGTCCTGCTGCTTCTCGTACAGCTTCATAACTTGTTCGTATTCAGCGGCCTTCAGCTCCATGTATTTGGTATAATTTCCGGAATACCGTTTAGCTTGATGCCGCTCGATCTCTACAATAGAGGTAACCATCGCATCCAAAAAGTACCGGTCATGGGATACGACAAGCACAGCGCCGGGATAGGAACGCAAATACTGCTCAAGCCACGTCAACGTATCAATATCCAAGTGGTTAGTGGGCTCATCAAGGAGCAGTAGATCGGGCTGTTGCAGCAGCATTTTGGCTAGTGCCAGACGTGTCTTCTGCCCTCCGCTTAACGTGTGAATTGCCGTGTCGGGATCTGTTCCGCCGAATCCCATACCATGCAAAATACCGCGCACCTTTGCTTCCATTGCGTACCCGCCCTGTTCGCGGAACCAGTCGGAACGCACGGAGTATCGGTGCAGCGCATCTTCGTAACGAACCGTATCTTCCGCCAACGCTGGGTCTGCTATTTGCTGCTCAAGATCGCGCAATTCCTGTTCAGCGTCGGTCAAATGGGAGAAAACAAGCATCATTTCATCCCAAATTGACCGATCAGATTGCAGACCGCTGTTTTGAGCTAAGTACCCCATTTTTGTTTCTTTGGCGCGGTAGATGGTGCCAGCGTCAGCTGTGAGTTCGCCGGCGATAATTTGTAGTAGGGTCGATTTGCCGGCACCGTTCACGCCTACAAGACCGATCCGCTCTTTGTCGTTCATATGAAACGTTATATTGGTTAAGACGGGGGTTATCCCGTAATTTTTATTTATGCCGTTTACCTGCAGCAGCATTCAGATCTCCTCCATGTTGAACAAACTATCCCTAGTTTACATGAAAATAGGAGGAAGTGCGACGTTATCAGCGTGATTATGACCGGAATGGTAGCAGGAAGGCGGTAACGATGGTACACTAAAAGTTGAAAATGATGAAAATGTATGAAAAGTACTGAACGACTTGAGCCTATTGCAAGGAAATGGGGGACGTTCATGGAATATAATCAACAGCATTGGGATTACGCTGACAAACAGCACCTTAGAACGCTGCTGAAGCAGCGGCGTCAGGAAGTATCAACAATTAATCGGGAATTGGCTAGTTCACAAGCATGCAGCCTGGCAATTCCAGTCATAGATCATATACGCAGGCAGCTTGATCATGAACTTACTGTACTGGCCTATATGCCATTTGCAAGCGAGTTGGATACTCGATTGCTTTTAACAGACCTAAGAAACAAAGGGGATCAGGTATATATTCCACTCACACATCGAGAAAATACTAGCATGTCTTGGCATCAATGGAATGACAGCACTACGATGAAGCCAGGGGCGTTTGGTATCTTGGAACCTTCTAATGATGCGCCACTGCAAGAAGAATCATGGGGTAAGATTGATATGATTTTGGTTCCTGGGGTTGCATTTGATCGTCAAGGCGGTAGACTAGGCATGGGTGCAGGGTATTATGACCGCTTCTGGTCACGGCTATTCGAAGTCTTGTCGTTTGAAGCTAGATCCGCTGTTGAGTTGGGTGATGGCGGCATGAAGAAGGTGTGCAACAGGCCTGTGCGGATCAGCTTACTTTATAGCTGGCAGCTCCTTGAGGCGGTACCGATGGAATCGCATGACATGAGCGTAGACGTGCTCGTACACGAGGACGAGATTATATATACGACAGCGCATAGGGATTAACAAGGGAAGGGAACAGGAGGAGCTTGATGATGGCTGATCCACTATCACATTTTAATGAAGAAGGCCGTGCACGCATGGTGGACGTGTCTGACAAAGAAGTGTCAAAGCGGACTGCGGTTGCATGTTCATCAGTGGCGATGCATTCAGATACGCTGCAGCGTATTAAGCAGGGACAAGTCCAAAAAGGAGACGTCCTGGCCGTTGCTCAAGTTGCGGGTATTATGGCAGCGAAGAATACAGCACAATGGATTCCGATGTGTCATCCCTTGATGCTGACAGGTATTAATATTTCATTTCGCGACAACGATGATGATACACTATTTATTGAGGCTACAGTGAAGACGACAGGCAAGACTGGCGTGGAAATGGAAGCCCTTACGGCAGCCTCAGCAGCGGCGCTAACCATATATGACATGTGCAAGGCGATGCAGAAAGATATGATCATAGGTCCTACGTATCTAGTGATGAAAAGTGGCGGACAGCATGGAGACTATACAATCGGCTAGATGATGAGTGGAATCTATTCATGAGATATTATAAATGGTCAATGATTGAAGGGAGGAAGAGACATGAGTTGGAAAGTGGCGATACTAACAGCGAGCGACAAGGGCTCGCGTGGAGAACGAGAGGACACGAGTGCCCAAGTGATTCGTGAGCTAGTAGAAGAAGAGATTGGTGGTCTGATCGTTGAATACCGGATCGTTCCCGATGAGTTGAACGACATTACAGCTTCGCTAATCGAGATGGCTGATTATTTTCAAGCAGATCTCATCTTGACGACAGGTGGGACAGGCCTTGCACCACGAGACGTGACGCCGGAAGCTACGCTTAAGGTTGTAGATCGTATCGTCCCTGGGATAGCAGAAGCGATGAGAGCGGCGTCGATGCTAAAGACAAGACGTGCGATGCTTTCACGAGGTGTATGCGGGATTCGGAACCGGACACTAATTATTAACTTGCCGGGAAGTCCAAAAGGCGTACACGACAATTTGATGGCAGTCATTGATCAGTTGCCGCATGCACTTGAAGTAGCAAGTGGAAGGTATCATGATCACGAATAGATAGGTTGGTTTTTCAATTTTTTTCAAATTATATTCATAAAGTTGTGACACTTCCTGGTATTTTATGAGGGAGTGTTATGATATGATCTATATCACAGTCCATAGGTGTATGGCGTGAATCGAAAGGAGCAGATTCAACATGAGTGGTATTGGAGTACCGGGAATTATATTACTTCTGATCTTGGCTCTCTTGTTATTCGGGCCGAACAAGCTGCCGGAGCTTGGCCGTGCGTTCGGGCGCACATTGCGTGAATTTAAGGCAGGCGCGCGTGATATTATGGGCGATGGAGATGAGACGAATTCGTCCAACAACCGCAAGGATATTACTCCTGCCGCTTCTACGCCTGTCCAAGCACCAACGCCACAAGTATCCCAAGCCGCAGCACCACAGCCTGCGCCAACTACTGAGGTTGTACCTCCAGTTGAACCGTCTCGCCGTTTACCGGAATAGCCTGCTTCTCATGCCATCTATAGTGTCGCGCGCCGACCGAAGATGCGGGGGCACTAGCGAACATATTTTGCAAGGAACAGGTTGGTGTAAGCATGTCGCAGTCGGATGAACAAATGTCGATCATAGAGCATATTACCGAGTTGCGTAAGCGAATTATATATGTACTAATTGTGCTTGTTGTAGGTTTGGTTGGCGGTTTCTTTGCGGCTGATCCGATCTACAAGTATTTGATTTCAAGACCCCCAGCGAATGGATTTGCTTTTCATAGCTTTTCCCTATGGGACGGGGTTGGCATCTATATGAAGATAGCTGTTATTATCGCAATTGCGGTGACCCTGCCATGCACCCTTTATCAAGTATGGGCGTTCGTCAGTCCTGGGTTAAAGCCTGTGGAGCGCAGAGCGACAGTGAAGTATATTCCGTATGTGTTTATCTTATTTCTGTGCGGGCTATCATTTGCTTATTTTGTTGTGTTTCCGATGGCATTTGAGTTTACTTCAAGTATTAATCAGTACTTAAATTTAAAAGAGACATATGGGATTACACAGTATTTAAGCTTCATGTTTAATATATTGCTGCCAATGGCGCTGTTGTTTGAACTTCCGCTTGTCATTATGTTCTTGACAGCCATTCGGCTGCTGAATCCGATTCGCCTGCGGAAGATGCGTCGGTTTGCGTATTTTATTCTGGTGTTTCTAGGTATTACATTGTCACCGCCTGATTTTATCTCAGACTTTCTGGTCTCGGTTCCACTGCTTATACTATATGAATTCAGTGTGTTCCTGTCTGCCTTTATATATCGCAAGCAGTTGGCGCGGCAGCAAGAGTGGGAGCAGCAGTTCGAGGAAGAGCAGACAGCGGATGCTTCCTCTGTATCCTAACATCAAGCAAATCACAGTTTCATAGCTTATTCGCCTGGAGATGCAGTTCCGGCTCATGCATAAATGTATATATGTATGAGCGGAAACTGCATTTTTTGTTGAAATGGATAGGAGTGCGGTGAGGGCTTGTCGAAAGAATGCTGTCGTAAAGTAATTAGCCCGAATCTGAAGTTTTTACGTTAAAACCACTTGCAAATCGATACCAAAATCAGTATCATATAAATTGTTATTAGCACTAACCACATTCGAGTGCTAATAATCGGGTAATCCGTTTTTTAGGAGCTACATAGCTTTAGCTGTGAGTTCCATACCATAATCACTCTTGTTTAAAGGAGGCTATTTTTTCATGATCAAACCTTTAGGAGAACGCGTATTAATCGAGACCATTGCTAAGGAGGAAACGACTGCTTTCGGTATCGTATTGCCTGACACAGCAAAGGAAAAGCCACAAGAAGGTAAAGTAATCGCTGTAGGTAATGGCGTATGGAAAGACGGCCAACGTATTCCGCTCGACATTAAAGAAGGTGACCGCGTAATCTTCTCGAAATACGCTGGTACAGAAATCAAGTTTGAAGGCAAAGAATATTTGATTATGAAAGAAAGCGACATTCACGCGATCGTTGGTTAATCGCCTGATACAGCTTGCGCTATAGCTACTAAATGTAGATGCCGCCTGTGTGCGGATTTGAACGTTGAATAGATGAATTAATAATGTGAATGGATTAGAGGAGGGTATTTCATAATGGCAAAAGAAATTTTGTTCTCTGAAGAAGCTCGTCGCTCCATGCTCCGCGGTGTGGACGCTCTTGCAAATGCAGTTAAGGTAACACTCGGTCCTAAAGGCCGCAACGTGGTATTGGAGAAGAAATTTGGTTCCCCATTGATCACAAACGACGGTGTAACAATCGCTAAAGAAATCGAACTCGAAGATGCATTCGAGAACATGGGCGCACAGCTCGTGAAAGAAGTAGCTACTAAGACTAACGATGTTGCCGGTGACGGTACAACTACAGCAACAGTTCTTGCACAAGCGATGATCCGCGAAGGCTTGAAAAACGTTACTGCAGGCGCAAACCCTATGGTTGTGCGCAAAGGGATCGACAAAGCGGTTCGTGCAGCTGTAACAGAGCTGCAATCGATTGCTAAGCCAATCGAAGATTCCCAAGCGATTGCTCAAGTTGCTTCCATCTCTGCTGCTGATGAAGAAGTTGGCGCATTGATCGCAGAAGCAATGGAGAAAGTCGGCAAAGACGGCGTAATCACAGTTGAAGAGTCCAAAGGCTTCAACACAGAGCTTGAAGTGGTTGAAGGTATGCAATTTGACCGTGGATATGTATCTCCATACATGATCACAGACACAGACAAGATGGAAGCTGTTCTCGACAACGCTTATATCTTGATTACAGATAAAAAAGTATCAAACATCCAAGAAATTCTTCCTGTGCTGGAGAAAGTCGTTCAACAAGGCAAACAGCTCTTGATCATCGCAGAAGATGTTGAAGGTGAAGCACAAGCAACGTTGATCGTGAACAAACTGCGTGGTACTTTCACTTGCGTAGCTGTTAAAGCTCCAGGCTTCGGCGATCGCCGCAAAGCAATGCTGCAAGATATTGCTGCATTGACTGGTGGTCAAGTAATCACAGAAGAACTCGGTCTTGAGTTGAAATCGACTACGATCGATCAATTGGGTACAGCTCGTCAAATCCGTGTTACCAAAGAAAACACGATTATCGTTGATGGCGCTGGCGCTAAAGATGATATCAATGCTCGCATCAAACAAATCCGTACGCAGCTCGAAGAAACAACTTCCGAGTTCGACAAAGAGAAGCTGCAAGAACGTCTTGCTAAATTGGCAGGCGGCGTAGCAGTAATCAAAGTTGGTGCGGCTACTGAGACAGAATTGAAAGAGCGCAAGCTGCGCATTGAAGATGCTTTGAATGCAACTCGTGCAGCAGTTGAAGAAGGTATCGTTGCAGGTGGCGGTACAGCTCTTATTAACGTATATGGTGCAGTGTCTGCTGTTGCTGCAGCAACGACTGACGAGCAAACAGGCATTAACATCGTGTTGAAGGCTCTTGAATCGCCGATCCGCACGATTGCTGACAACGCAGGTCAAGAAGGCTCTGTTATCGTTGAGCGCTTGAAAAAAGAAGCAGTTGGCATTGGTTACAACGCAGCTACTGGCGAGTGGGTTAACATGATCGAAGCAGGTATCGTTGACCCTGCTAAAGTTACTCGTTCCGCATTGCAAAATGCAGCTTCCGTAGCAGCTATGTTCTTGACAACTGAAGCGGTTATCGCTGATAAACCAGAAAAGAATGCACCAGCTATGCCTGACATGGGCGGCATGGGTGGTATGGGCGGCATGATGTAATAATAAGAAAAACCCCTGCTACAACAAGGGTTCTTCTTATAAAAATAGTACGTTGTTAACAATTTGTTAACTCAGGATCGATTTTTTTAGAGGCTCTCATTAGTTCGCCGAACTTTTGAGATGCCTCTTTTCTTTTTGGTTTGGTTATGTGTAAATAAATTTTTCTCGTTATAACATCGTCTGCATGTCCGAGTCTATGCATAATCTGTTCAAGACTTACGCCTGCTTCAGCAAGCAAGGATGTGTGAGTATGTCGTAAAGAATGAGGAGTTAGTTCTTGGTTTAAACCTGCTAGTTTCAAAAGTCTTTTCATTCTTAATTCAACCATTTTTATTACTTCTGGATAGCCTGCATACTGTCCGGTTTTTGCAAATACAAATCCTTTGTCATGAAAAATATCGGGTCTTTTTGCCTTTTCTAGCTTTTGAATTGTTAGAAGATTATTAAAGCCATCTATTATTTCAGGTTCAACATCAATATCTCGGATGGATGACGGCGTTTTTGGTGTGTTAAGTTTATATTTCTTGTAGTTATTGTTCGGATTATATAATGTTTTAGTTATTCTAATCTTATGATCTACGAAATCAATATCAGTTTCTTTAAAGGCACACAATTCGCCCACTCTCATTCCAGTATATGCAAGAGTACTGAAGGTCTCAAAGTCCTTGTCTAAACCATGAGTTCGTGCGGTATTAAGAAACTGAATAAGTTCCTCCTTCTCCAAATAATTTGGGATTTCTTCATTTTTTTCAAGCTCCTCAACTGTCAGTTCACTTTTTGGCACGTATGCATTGGCGGTGGGGTCACTTTTAACTGCACCTATTTTTAAACCATATTTAAAAATCATTCCTCCGGTACTGTGAACCCCAGATAACGTGTTATAGGCTAGTGGTTTTTTTATTGCGTCACCGTTTTCGTCATAGTCCCCATCTTTGAGCTTTATGAGTGCGTTCTGATAGTCATCATGAGAGATCTCATTAGTAATCAATTTTGCTAAACACGTTAACAGTGAGTCTCTTTCATTGCTCCGAATACGGATGGTTCCATCTTTTTTTGGTTTACCATGCTTACTATAATGTTCAAGCCATTGTCTTGATAATTCTTCAAAATCCATCTTGATTTCTTTTACAAATGTACCTCGATTTATATTAGAGATGATATCTGCCGCTGCATCTTGAGCGGCTTTTTTAGTTTTAAACCCCCCTTTCCCTTTTTGTACCCTTTTTCCTGTCTTAGGGTCCTTACCTATATCAATTAGATAGGACCATGTACTTCCTCTTTTATAAAAACTACCTTTCACAAAAGACACTCCTCTGGTTGATTATTTACTAAATGCTGGTCTGTAATGGCCAGCATAAAGGCCACATATAGTCATTTCATTTGGACTCACCTCCACAGACTGATAAGAATCGTTCTCAGGTTTTAATGTGAACTGAGCTGAACCTTCTGACCATGTAAGTCTCTTTAGGCTTCCTTCTTCTCCATTTACAATAACTGCAACTATTTGCCCATTAAATTCGACCCAAGATGCTTTACGGAGAAATACCACATCTCCATGCTCAATCCCTGCGTTTTTCATTGAGTCGCCTCTTACTCGCAATGCGTAATCCGGTTGTTGGTTGTTTAAAAATGGAAAGTTAATGTACTCCTCAATATCTTCGTTGGGTATCAATCCATTGCCTGCACAGATAGAACCGATCAAGGGTACTGGTTTTATTTCTCTGTTTTTATTAAAGTATTCCTTTAGTTTTGGAGAAAATTTCAATATTAAGTTGTTGAGATCATCAGAAATTCGTTTTTTTGTGTCAATATCAAAGTCATTTTGTATGTATAAATATTTAATTTCTGCGTTATCAGCGTCTTCATATAAATCATAATAATCATCAGATACATTAACTAAATTAACTAATTTTTTATGTAATGAACTATCAACAGACATAAACATTAAACAAGTGTCAAGCATATCCAAAATTTTATTGTCTAGTTCTTCATTTTCATTCAAAAGCCCAACAAGAAACTTTTCATGTTCTGGGTCTATACCTTCAAAGTAATTAGCTGCTTTCATCAGATCGCCGTATGTAATGTTATTTAAATGTTTTGAAATCTTTATCAATGTCTCTGGTGTAGGAGCCTGAGTATTATTCTCTATGCGACTTAAAGTTGCTGGCGAAACACCAGTAACGTCAGCAAACTCTTTCTTTGTTTTATACCCATTTGTTATCCGTGCATCTTTAATTAGGTCTCCGATTTTAATTTCGTTCATTGAGATTCAAAAATCTCCCTTCATCTAATGGTTGAAATCATAATACCACAAGTATTGCGTACACGCAATTATTATCTTTGTTTGTATTGCGCTAACGAAATCACTGTAATATAATTAAATTGCGAGCACGAAATATATAAAATAATAAATTGCGAGAATGCAACTAGAGGGGAGGATTATATGAAAAAGTATGTAGTAAGGCTAAAAGTTAAAGAGTTAATGAAGGCTCAAATTGATAAAGATATTACAACTGATAAAGAGCTTGCAGATATGTTAAATGTCAATGTGACTCAAGTATGGAGAAACAAGCTTCCTGTAACTGATGATCGTCATAATGTTCCTGGGAATCAATTTATCGCGGGTGTAATGGAGGTATTTGGCGGAAAGTTTGATGACTATTTTTACATTGAAGAAGTAGATGATCCACGAAAAACGAAAAAGAGAATTGCTGTTTAGAAAGGAGATTGAGTAATGGTGAGAGAGAAAATAATTCACTGGGACAAGTTGCCGGACGAGATGTCCGCACAGAATATAGCAGATATATTCCAAATTAGTAGACGTAAAGTGTATGAATTTTTCGATCGTCATCCTAGTGCTGGTGGAATACCTAATTATCAGATAGATGGTACAAGGAGGGCTGAAAAAGAAGACGTAAGAAGATGGAGGGATAGCAAGAAGTCTAACAAGTAGTATCCAATATGAAAGGAGAACAATCTATATGAACCAACAACTGGTATTTATACAGAATGGACGAGCAGTAACGGATAGTTTGATGATCGCTTCGGAGTTCGAAAAAGAACATGATGATGTTCTTCGAGACATCAGGAGTCAAATCGACAAACTTAACGAAGCTGAAGAGATGGAATTCTCACTCCGCAATTTTGAGGAGTCAACTTATCGAAATGAACGAGGGAGAACTTATCCAAAATTTGAATTAACAGAAGAAGCATTTGTATTGGTTGCAATGAGTTATACGACTGCAAAGGCAATGAAAATGAAAGTCAAGTTTATCTCTGAGTTCAAACGTATGAGCCAGCAGGCTCAGATAAGTGTACCAACAATATCTCCTAACCAGGCTATGGCAATTGCTCTACAACAAACAGCAGAGATGATGATAAAGGTTCCAGTGTTGGAGACACGTCTTGATCAGGTGGAGCAAAAAGTTGACACACAGATAACGCTAGACAGTGGTGAGCAGCGACGGTTACAAAAAGCGATTGCCAGCAAGGTATGCAGCATTGAGCCAACAAAGTCGGAGCGCGGCCAATTATTCCGGCAACTGCACAACGAGATAAAGGACCGTTGGGTGGTTACAAGCTATAAGGATGTATTACGGACTAAATTATCAGAGGTACTACGTTATGTAGATGCTTGGGTACCAAAACGGAGCTAATAAAGAAAGGGGAATGTATATGGAAACAATCGTCAAGCGCATTACGTGTGGTGGTACCTGGTTGTCATGTGGTATTAGTGCATACAAGTGGGAAGAAGAATTCATCGTACCAATGGTGATTCCAGCACAACATCAATGGTACAAGATTACAAGACGGATGAATAGGCTTATGACATCTGGTCGACGTGTACGCGGCGATGTACTTATATGAACCGCCAAGCTGCAAGGCAGTTGAAGTATGTTATGCGGACCATCAATGGTATTAAACGTACGTTGCCTTTTGGAAGCCAAGCTTACATTACACTTGGCATGGTAGTCGAGAAGTTGGAAGAAGTACAAATACGTTTACTTGGGGAGGATGAGTTGAAATGATCATCAAGGCAGGAACTTGGCAAGCGCTTACAGACGGCGAAAGAGAGTCTGCAATCGCGTTAATGGTAGACAAGACGGCTAAGTGGCACGAACGAATGGTCCAACGTGCAATCAAGGAGTACATGCCAGTTTATAACCGGTTGTTGGATGCAGAAAATGCAGTTGAAGCTAATCAATACCGCGCACAACTTCGGCAGCTTGAGCGCAAATATGGTATTCCTGCGGTGGTAGCATGATACCTCGTTGCGGATGTGGTCGGCTGGCAGAATACGAAGTCTATGAAGATAGGCAGCCACATTGCGAAGAGCATATGAAAGAGGCTACAGAGTGTGCAGAGCCTGTGTTAGTCCGCAAACCAATAGACTGGAGTGATTTTAAATGTTTTTATTAGGGCTTATTATCGGGGCTTGTGGTGGGTTTCTGGCAACTGCAATGCTAGTAATGAGTAAGGGAGGCGATGTGTCGTGAGGATGGCCGTACGAATAAAAGCCGAGGAAGATATGGCAGCTCAACGTTGCTTGTATCAGGTTGGCGGAAAGATTGTTCTACCTGCAGGCAAGCAGCCTCAGTTTCATTTTCCAAGTGGGGAGCTTTATGACGAGTACTGCAAACTGCTTCGGATCGCTAGGGGTCAAAAGTAAATTAGCCGCGGGGTAGGAGCCGCAGCTAAGAAATTACGTTCACAAAATTATTTACGGAAACAATAACACATTTTCTAGGAGGTTGTAAAGGTGACATCTGAAAAAATGAACATATATCAAAAATTATTGGAGGTAAGGAAGTCGGTTACTTATCTCAAAAAAGAAGCTACATCCAATCAATACAAATATACAGGTAGTGCTCAGGTATTGGCGTCAGTTAGGGACAAAATCAATGAGATGGGCTTGATATTAGTCCCAAAAATTTTGGATAAGAACCTGTTAACTGAAACTATAGAGTTTGTTGAAAAGGAGAAGCCGAAGAAGACAACTACCTATTTCACTGAGTTAACACTTTCAATGACGTGGGTAAATGCGGACAACCCTTCTGAGACAGTTGAATGTTCTTGGTACTCACAAGGTGTGGATATTGCAGGAGAAAAGGGGGTTGGGAAGGCATTAACTTATGGTGAAAAGTATTTCATTCTGAAATTCTTCAATATACCGACTGATAATGACGATCCAGACGCTTTCCAAAAGAAGTTCGAACAAAAGGCATCTAAAGAAATTCAAACAAAAATTAGAGAGACATGGATAAAAAGTGGGCAAAAAATTAATTTATTAGAGCGTCAATGCCAGATCATGTATGGATCAGGTGTAGCTCAGTTAAGTGAAGACGATGCAGAAGCATTTTTGACACTGTTAGAAGATAAATTAGGTGATCCAGATGGAATTAACTAAGGAGAATTACTACAGTCTTGAAGCTAACCTTCATTACATGTCTGTGAGCCAGTTTAAGAGCTTCCTGCCCTCATACGGGGGCTGTGAGGCACAGGCAATGGCAAAGATCAGCGGGGAGTATGTAGAGCCCCAAAAAAACGCGTTTGATGAAGGACACTATGTACACGCGTGGAACGAGGGTACTTTGGAAGAGTTTAAAGTTAATAACCCTCAAATATACGCTAGTGCAGGTAAGACAGCAGGGCAGCTCAAGGCAAATTATCAACATTGCAACAAGATGATTACAGTCCTACAGAATGATCCATTAGTTATGAAGGCGTTGGCAGGACAAAAGGAAGTCATTATGAGCGCGGAACTGTTTGGTATCCCATGGAAGGCTATGCTTGATAGTTATCAACCTGAAGTGGGGATATTCACGGACCTGAAGGCGCTCAAAGAAATAGACGGTAAGTGGTGGAACAAGGACGCTCAAGCGTATGAGAACTTCTTAGATCATTATGGCTACACAATTCAAATGGCCGTTTATGCGGAGATAGAACGCTTATTTACAGGAGGCAATGAGTGGCTGCTGCCGCAAATGGTTGTAGTCACTAAACAGGACCCTCCAGACCATGAAATTATCTATTTTGACTACGAGATTATAGAAGCAAGCTTGCAGATAGTGCAAAACAATATCGAACGAGTGAAGGCGGTCAAAGCAGGACTGATTGAGCCTTTGCGCTGTGAGAGATGTGAATACTGTCGTCTCACCAAGAAGATTAAACGAATCAAACATTTCTCAGAGCTGAGCCTTTACTGATTGGGGGGATAAGGGTGTTGAACAAATTCATTGGAATTGGAAGATGGAGCAGCGAAATAAAGCTGAATTACACGCCGAATGGCAAGGCGGTAGCAAATGCGAATATTGCTATCAACGATAGATATGGAGACGACGAATCCACCACTTTTCTACCAGTAGTTATGTGGGGCAAGACAGCAGAAAACACGGCACAATACAGCAATAAAGGCAAGCTTGTAGCAGTTGTTGGACGTATTCAGGTTAGATCGTGGGAGTCAGACAATGGAAAGCGCTATGTCACAGAGGTTGTAGCTGATAATGTTCAATTCTTGGAATCTAATCGCAGTCAGCAGCAAGATAACTCAGGCTCGACAGACCCATTTACTGACTGCAGCAAGCCAATTGATATATCAGATGGTGATCTTCCATTTTAGGAGTGATGCAGCATGACATTACCATTTAACCCTCAACCCAAGACAAAGACACGTCGTTTTAAGCCAACAACTAAGATGCGGGGGAGAATATCCCCCGAAGTATATCAGGCAGCATATGAGCGATCTGGGGGCTGCTGTGAACGCTGCGGCAAAGCAGGAAGCCCAGAGTATGGAACGCTACAATGCGCTCACCTTGTGAGGCGCTGGAAGCTAGATGAGACTACTGTAAATGATGTTGCTATGTTGTGTGGTCCTAGTGTAAATACTGGGACCTGCCACAACTGGATTGACTATACACGTGAAGGGCGATTATGGGCCCAGAATTACAGAAAGCAATTATACGATAAGTATTTAAGCAAGTAGGTGGTGGTATGGATGGCTGGATTAAGCTGCATCGTAAGACGCTTGAAAATCCGGTCGTATGTAAGGACAGCGACTATATAGCCGTATGGATGTATCTGCTCTTAAATGCGACTCATAAAGAGCATCAAACGTTGTTCGCAGGAGAGAAAATAACGTTGCAACCAGGGCAGTTAATAACCGGTCGAAAGACGATATCGGAAAAATTTAACATCGACGAAAGTAAGGTGCAACGGATATTAAAATCGTTCGAAAACGAACAACAAATTGAACAACAAACTAGCAATAAAAACCGCTTAATATCAATAGTTTCATGGCCTGACTATCAAGATTGTGAACAACAAGATGAACATCAAGTGAACAACAACTGCACAACAACTGAACAACAAGTGAACACAAACAAGAATGTAAAGAACTTAAAGAATGAAAGAATAAAAGAATTAAAAGATATAAAGACCTTCGCCGTATACACGTCGAACACAGATTTAAATTATGCATTGGAATCTTTTGTTGAATTCCGCAAGAAGATAAAAAAGCCTATGACCGATAGAGCGATAGATTTGCTTCTGAGCAAATTAGACAAACTAGCGACGAACGATGAAGAAAAGATAGCAATCTTGGAACAATCCATTTTGAACGGTTGGCAAAGTGTATTCCCAGTTAAAAACAAGGACGGTGGAAAGATTGCAAACGCTAGGGAGCGTGTTGAAAACCATAATGCCGGAATTGACTTCGGTTTCTGAGATTGAAAGATATACATGCGAAGGCTGCGGCAATGAAGTGATCGTTGTGGAAGCTCCGATAATCGGAGGGCCGAATAAGGGTGACCTCTCAAGACACAAGCGAGGCTGCTTATGTTGGGAGAACGAACAGGCTCGCGAAGCTAAGAAAGTGCAACAGAAGCTGAAGGTAAGACACATGATAGAACGTTACAGCACTGTTAACCCAGACTTAGCAAATGCGTGCTTTGAAAATTATCAGCTATTAAACCCAAACTTAGAAAAAGCTCACAGCATGGCTTGGGAGTATGCAGACAGCTTTTTGCTAGATGAGCCTGTTAACTTGTTGCTCTCAGGTATGTATGGATTAGGAAAGTCACACCTAGCGTACTCAATTTGCAAGGTGTTGAGTGATAAGGGATTCGTATCCTTGTTTATCTCAGTGCCAAAACTGCTAACGATCGTTAAGAGCACATACAGAGATGATTCGAACTTCACGGAAGCAGAGCTGCTAGACGTACTCTCGAAGGTCGATTTCCTAGCCCTAGACGACATTGGAGCCGAAAAGGTGCGGAAGGAAGAAGAGGGAGACAGTTGGGCAACCGAAAAGCTCTTTGAGATCATTGACGGGCGCAGCGGACGACATACCCTGTACACAACGAACCTGACATCGGACACGTTACAACGAAAAGTGGGGCCACGGAATTTCTCACGCATGATGATGAACACCAAGGTATTCAAACTTGAAGGCGACGATTACCGGATTAACAATAAGCGATTTTAAGGGAGGATTAACCTATGAGTTGTCAATGTGGGGGATCAGGAGTAGCTATAAAACAGGTCGGATCGTTAGTTATGACAGGGCCATGCAGTTGCCGTAAAGGGGGCTTAAAGCATGCTTGATATATTCCCACACCGCCGGTCAAAGATGCCTATACCTCGTAGGGGTGATGATGACAATGAATCTAGAAAGCCGGGTATCTGCACATCGAGACAAATGACTCCAGAAGAGCGAGAGCGTGTGGACAAGCTGCCGCCGCCTCAAGGGAGACCACCTGTAGGTGTGAGAAAATGGAAATGAACTGGCCGGCAGCAACAATATTCGAACTATGCATTGTAGTCCTAGATGATTACGCCACGGAATTTGATAGATTAGCAGCATCAAAAGAAATTGAGAAGAGATTGGGGGAAAGAACAGATGATATGCAAAGTTAAAGAGTGTACAAACAAAGCAAATGAGACATGGGCACTGGTACCTATTTGCGAAGAACATAAGCACAAAATCATCATAGAGCAACGCAGATATTATACCAAATACATTGGAGCAGAAGAGCGTACTACGCTTAACGCGATTAACCATCTAATTCCGTGGTCAAAACGATGAGTCAAAGACTTGATGATATTTGGGATAGCTGGTCTTGGATCATTAAACCTCACCTTGTCCTTGCTGACGAAAAGCTATGTACTGCTATGAGCGATGCTACTAACTCAGGTGTACCACGCAAGCAAGTTATAGAGTATTTCAGATCAAAACTTGACGATATGATCCAAGAGATTGCTATAGAGCGAGATACAAAGAAGAAAGGCCCTAAGAGACGGAATTATGGTGTGCAGTGCATCAAATGCGGAAGATTAGCTAGGACTGCAGGTGGAACAATCGGGGAAGACCGATGCAATTAACACGTTGTGAGACGAACAGAAATGATCATATTAGGGGTTTGAAAAGGAAAATGGTGTCATTAATCATCCGAGCGTTAAAGAGGCTCATAATCGATTATAGGAGGCTACAGCGTGGGGAAGAGTCAAAGAGATAAAGGCGCACGAGGTGAACGTGAATTTGCTGAGTTAGTAGGCGGTCAACGAGTACCCTTATCAGGAGCGATGGATGGATATTGGAATGATGTTAAATTGCCAAATGGCATGGAAGCAGAAGTAAAACGTCGCAAAGGTGGATTTAACCAGTTGTACCAATGGGTACTAGATGAACGTGAAAAGCCGGATATCGTAGCTATTAGAACAGATCGTCGGCCCTGGTTGGTAGCAATGACGCTTGAGACATTCCAAGACTTGATCGGAGGTAGACAAGATTGGACAAAATAGACCCAGTAAAAGTGATAGATTCCCTATTAACAACATGTGAAATAATGCAAACAAAAACCCTTAGCGCAAGATATGAAATTGAGTATCGTGAAGGCGAATATAATGACATCGGACATCTACTGGAGTTCGGAAAATTGAACGCTGTAGAACTGGTGCAACTGAGCAAACAACTGAAAGCGTCTAAGATCGCAAGGCGCGAAGCAATACTAGAAAACGAACTACTATCAATACTTTATGAATATGTACAGAAGCCGCAGAATCAAGCATTTTTCAATGGATTAAAACAGATTCGGATAGACATTGAAAAAGCCAGAAGGTTGCAAGCGAAACGGCAATATAAGATTAGAGTTAGAACGGATTTGCAACCAATATTAGATAAAGCTCAGTCAATAGAAACTGTATAAAAGTACAAATGTTATTTCGTGCAGACAAACTGTATGATCGCGGCCCTTTACGTCGCAAAAACCGAACATATGTTCTAAAATGGAGGGGTTATATGTTAGTTCCTATATCAAAAACAAACAACAGATCGAATGGAATGTTTATTACTGCTGATAAGTATGAACGTTTATGTCTTAGCAAAGAACTGCAAAAAGAATTCAATGAAGAGAATAAGGAACTTTACTTATATTGGGATGAAAAGTCAAGAACTATTGGGATATCGAAAAAAGGACATGACAATTCACACGTTCCATATAAGTTCGATTCTAGATGGTGTGCTAGTGCAAATGACTATTTGCGGAGATGCGGCGTTGAAACGCGTGAGTCGGCAGTGAAGTTTCTATATGACGGAAATGAGGGAGAAATACTGTTATTCCGTCAGGCAGGTATACGAATAATGCAAACGTTCAAGCAAGAAGCAAACGGGAATCTGGTTACTTGTGAGAGGGCATAAATCAACCCCTAAGGGAGAGGTAAGAGAGAGGTAAGACAATACATGGCTACAGCCAAGGGAGAGATGACCCTATGAAAAATCACATCATCTTCTTCAGCGGAGGTAAAGCCAGCTTCGCGACTGCTGACTGGGTCAAAATGAAGTATCCAAATGATAACATTTTGCTGTATTTTACCGACACCTGTTGGGAGCATGAGGATTTATATCGGTTCATTAACGAAGCATCCGACAAACTACAACTGCCAATGTTGACACACAGCACCGGACTTAATCCGCTGCAACTCATGTTTGAAAAGAAGCTTGTATACAACAGCATGATCGGGGACTGCTCAAAGCTGCTGAAAATGAAAGTTGCTCGTGATTTTTTGAAGAAAGGCGAGTCTCCAGCAATCGAGAAGTGGAGGAACAAGCAGTACTTGAAGACAGAGGACTTTGTCACTGGTTCCACGCTATACTTCGGGATCGGATTTGATGAGATGCATCGACAGGACGCGATAGTTCGAAACTGGGCCCCGTTTCGGGTGGAGATGCCGCTCATCGAGAACAACATATGGATAGAAAAAATCCTGCTAAAGCATGGCATTCGGCAGCCGAAAATGTACGACTACGGATTCAGTCACAACAATTGCAGTGGACGCTGTGTGAAGGCTGGGCAAGGACATTATAGGCTGTTGAAAGATCGTATGCCGGAGGTCTTCCAGAAGATCATGGAGCAAGAACACCATCTTTGGAATTGCGTTTCTGCCTATCGTTACATTAAAGCAGCGGAGTTGCCGCCAGATGTAGAAGAGGTGGAACTGCAGAGCCTGGATGATGCATATCGGGATTATTTTTATGATCGAGCAGAACGGCCAAGGTTATATATCCACCCGTCAGCAGGAGCAACGCCCGAACATATGATGGTCAAGCGATATAGCTTCATGAAGCGTAGTGGTGAACCTTATACAATCAGGGACTTGCACTACGAAGTCGAGAAAGATATGCAGATTGATATGTTCGAAATTGGTGGATGTGGATGCTTTATAGATTTTAACTAATCCAAGGGAGATGATAACACATGGAGGCAAAAGTACACGTAATAAATCGCCTCTTTGCCAACGAAGACGACATGATAATAGTCCACATAGAGGACTTAGACGGATACGTGCATTATGAGCATTTTGATGACGGGACCAGGCAAGTATACAAGATGACAAAGGCACAACTGTACAACGAGTACACACGGTATTATGCAGGGGATTAATTAAGGGCCAGATGGCCTAAAGGGAGAGATAGAACATGGATGTCAAAACTAAGTTACTTGTCCTGAACAACATGGAGGTTGTTGAAACTGACGGCGATGGAGAATGTCTGTATTACGTCCTAGTATTAAATAGCGAGGAGAACAGAGCGGAATTAAAGCACTTAGGGTTCCCAGATTCGGAGTTGAGCGAATGTGAAGGTGAGGATTTTATAGACATCTCAGTATTCGCATTTGAGCAGTGCGGAGCTGAGTGGTACCAATCAGATTTGGGCGGATTCATCGACTACGTACCGCAGCAGTAAATGCTTATGCGAATACTAAGGGCCTTATGGCCCTCTAAGGGGGATAACAATATGAAAACATTCAGCGTCGATACAAAGAAAATGTTAGTCAAGACACTAGTTGTGCTAACAATCAATGATCAAGAATATGTCATGACACAGGAAGATGCAGAAGAATTGAAGGGTGCGATAGGTACCGCTTTAAGTTATATCCGTGATTACACATAAGGGGGATAACAGGATGAACATAAAATACGTAGCTTCAGCACTTGTAGAGATAACCCACGCCTTCAACTGTTCATTCGAGACGGCTTGGAAGAAATACACACACCCAGCGATAACGGAAAAATTTACTTTTGAAGAAGTCATGAAACAGATTAAAGGAGAGTGAACTTAATGAATAAGCTAACACTGGCTCAGGCAGAGGAATATAGACTTAGAAAAAGCAAGTTGAAGGCTGGACCTGAATTAAAGGCATTTGCTATCGAAATTAGAGATCGTCATGGGCTTACGGATCAAGAAACTCTACATGTATTTTATGGTGTAACTGATTTGCTAGATATAGCAAAATCTGAAATAGAACATCTAAATACACAGCTCCAAGACGCACTAAACACTCTTGATTGGTATGCAACGGCATGTCATTGGTTTGCAGGCGAATTTGATGGCGAGGGTAAGTTTAAGACAATGGTATCAAGTGATGTTGGTAAACGAGCGAGAGATGCCATACAACGCATACAAGGGGATAAAGGGTAATGGGGATTGCAGAAGCGATTGCAGGAAAAGTCTATCTGATCATCACTTTCATAATATTGATTGTGTTTTTGGTAGGTTTACTCGCAGGATATCTAATTTGGGGTTAGGGAGGTAACGGAGTCATGAAAGCAATAACGATCATACAGCCTTGGGCGACTTTAATTGCTATCGGTGAAAAGAAATTCGAAACACGCAGCTGGGCTACTAAGCATAGGGGGCCACTGGCGATCCATGCAGGCAAGAAGATAGACCAGGAAGTATGCATGATGGAACCGATCAAGTCTACCCTAGCAAAGCATGGATATACAGCAGACAACCTGCCGACAGGTGCAGTTGTGGCGGTAGCACAGCTTACAGGTAGTTATATGATCTACGACACAATCGATAATGGAGTGCATATTGTCAGATGCCCTGATAATCAATACGACTTTGATAAGGTCGAGTTCATCCGTAAACCTGAGAGCGATTTTGGATACTACTCCGAAGGGCGTTATGCGTGGGAAATGTCGGATGTAAAGAAAATGAAACCTGTTGCAGCAAAGGGGCAGCAAGGCCTGTGGAACTGGGAGGAAGAGTCATGACACAGTATACAAGAGAGCAGATATTGAGTATGCCAGTTGGAAGAGAACTTGATGCAATTGCTGCTCAATTAACGGGTTATAAATCACTAACCACCAATTTAAATCAAGATGGAACGTATGGGACACTGCCACGATATTCAGAAGATATTTCAGCAGCATGGGATTTAGTTGATATCATGCTCAAAACACATTGGGTAGATATGCATTGTGGGCGTGGAACATATGATTGTCAAACATATGATTGTCAAATAGGAAAACTGAGTGTTATAGGATCAGTTCATGCAGAGGCTGACACAGCACCTGAAGCCATCACCAAAGCCGCTATATTAGCCATGATCAGGAGGTACTGACTCATGAGATACAGAGGCAGATATCTAATATCATGGTCACACGCAGGGTATGTAGGGCGCGAAACTTGGGTGATGGAGCGTTACGGTAATTTATCATCAGCGGACATAAAAAAACTAGAGATAGATTTAGGAGATAAATGGGGATTAAACAGTCCGGTTGTGATTACTAACTTTGTAAAAATAAATTAACAGGGAGTCAGGAGGTACAGAGGAATGATTAAGAAAATCACAAAAAAGTTTAGAACGTCCATTGGTGGTGGTTTGTTCCATAATTCTCGTGAGGATGTATCAGCATTAGCAATTTATTGCAATGAACTTACTGACAAGGTAAACGAACTTGTAGATAAAGTGAATAAGTTGGACAAGAGAGCAGGAGGTACAGGGAATGAGTAATCAAAAGCATGAACTCAAGATCCTGCCAGAATACTTCCAAGCAGTATGGGACAGAACGAAGACGTTTGAAATCCGCAAGAATGACCGAAGTTTTTCTGTCGGCGACACTTTGGTATTGAAGGAATGGACAGCTAGCGAAGGATACACAGGCAGTGCTATCGTTCTCAATGTTACTTATCTATTTGATGATCTTGCATTCTTAAAAGAAGGGTATGTGATCTTAGGGTTGAGTGATTATATATCAAGGGAGGGCTTAGGGGATGAAAATTAAATTAAACATTGACGAAGTAAAATACGCATTATTGGTCAATATCTTTTCTAAAACGGGAATGAGGCTGCAGCCAGAAGAAGTAGACATTACAGAAGTAGAAGTAAATAAAGACGCTGCAAATGATCTAGTATCCGCATTAGATATCACATTAACAATTCCGCATTAACATTAACACTTAGGAAAGGGGATTAGGGGATGAGTAGACCAACATGCGAAGTATGCAAAGAGAAAGAATCAAAGACAGCTTTAACAGATGGTAACGGGAGATACATTCATATCTGCCTAGAATGTGAGAATACACTATTCTACTGGAGGGATGGAGAGGATGAGTAGACCAATCAAGTTTAGAGCGTGGGACGGTAAAAAAATGAACCAAGACGTTGTGATGGTTGATGGTAAAGCCTTCAAAAACGAAGTTGGGGCAGGAGAACCAACGCAATACACCGGAGTGCACGATGATACAGAAGAGCAGGAAGAATTGTATGAAGGAGACATTGCTGAGGTAGAGTACGAAGGACAGAAGCATGTTTGCAAAGTGCAGTATTGCGGCAGTGGTTTTATGTTTGTTGCTGATAGTTTACCAGACGGATACCTTTGGATTTCTGAGTTTATAGAATTTGATCGGGACTACTGCTGGGCTGAAGGCACAAGGAAAGTTGGCAATATATACGAGAATCCGGAGTTGCTGATAGGAGAAGATACAGATGCCTAAACAAATATGCGATTTATGTAAAGACAAGCCAGCTAGATATGGTATGGAGAACAAAGTGAACGGAAACAAGATAAAAGTATGTATAAGTTGCTATAAAGAGATATGGGGCAAGTAGATCAGTATGAGGTGACAGACATGGAACAACTAATGGTACAGTACAAACAAGTACGTAAGGACCTCATAAAAGCAAGAGAGTCATTAAAGGACCTGAGAGATCAGCGTAGGGCGTATATGGCGCAGCTCACAGTGATAACTACGTTGCAAAATGAGCGGACAAATATTGAGAAAGAAATTGCTCTGTTGGACAAAGATATTAAGCTATTAAGTGAAATGATTTCGGATCGAGAATACGATCTAGAGTGGATGGAGACAGGACGGAGACCAGGTAACAAAAGAGGTGTAGAACGTCTAGCAGCCTATCAGAGAGAGCGAGCAGTTGATCCTATTAGGATGCAGGCATACATTGCTAAAACATCAGGAGGCGGAGCTGTACAAGCTCATACACTGTCTGACAGAGAGATAGACAAAGTAGAGTTTGCACTAGGACAGTTGTCGCCACGGGAACGGGAATGTTATGAGTTAGTGAGGGGTAACGGATTTTCTTATGGCGAGACTGCAAATTTATTGGGACTGGAAAAGAGCACTATACAATGGTTTGTTGAGGCTGCTGACACAAAGTTACGACATCATATTAATCAGGCTGACTTATTTGATTATTTATAAAATCACCCCGTACGAATGCCACCTATATATAGAGACGCATAAAACAACATGCACAGATAACAACCTAATAAGGAGCAACTGTGCAGCGTCTAAACTAAGGTTTCTCCTCCTTCCTATATAGCCGTCCCTTTGGGGGCGGTATTTTACATTGCAGGGAAATTAATCCTGTCTTATGATATAGGTATAAAGGAGGGGTTAAATGATAGATTTGGGGTTAAATATAGGTGGTCAATTTTCAGAAATAATTTTAAAAATGTTCAAATTATTATTAATGTACATGTTCTTACCTTTATTTGTGTTGGCAATAGCTCTAAAAGTATTAAGAGTACGTGGACATGCGTTTAGTATTGTAATGGGTGTTGCAGGACTATGTTGTCTGTACTACTTTGGGACACACGGCATACTAGATATGTCGCAAAACTAATGAGGTGAATGTGAATATGAAAACAAAAATATTTATGAGTAATGGTAAAGAATATAAAGTCAGTTATGACATTGAAACATTAAATGAAATGTTTTTGACTCATAAAGATGGGTCTCTGATTAATGGGATGGTGTACTTCTCAGGATTTGCATTAAACCCAAGTCATATAGCCTCTTTGGAAGAAGTGAAAGCACCGCAAAAAATTAAAGTTAGTGACAAAGCGTCGATTTTTGGATCCTAGTAGGTGCTGTTGATATCTTGGAGGAAATACCTTCCTAATGTCGAATTATGACGAGAGGGAGGTGATAGAATGGCTATGTCAAAATGTATAAGCTGCGGGCATCATTTGTTCGAGCTTAGAGAAGCAAACGTACAAAGAGCAACATATAAGTATTATTTTATTCAATGTTCATCGTGTGGGGCAGTAATTAATTCTGTCGAGTATTATAACATCGGCAATAAGATTGAAACGCATACTAATGATCTTGCAAGAGAATTATCTACGTTAAGGGCACAAAACGAAGAAATGAAATATCAATTGCAATGGATAACTCAAAAACTGCAGAGCAGATAAGCACCTTAACCGGTGCTTTTTTATTTTCTCATTACAAAACAACACTAACCAAAATATGGAGGTGGTGAGATGTGTAAATGATGGACAAGCACATATTAGCAGAGCAGGATTACATGCTGGGCCTGAAATACAAAGAGATCGCAGACAAATATGACGTTACGCTCAACACAGTAAAGTCGTGGAAGCAAAGACATAGCTGGCAAAGAAATAAGGGTGCACCCGATGGAAAAGGTGTGCACACAAACAGAAAGGGTGCACCCGAAGGCAATCAAAATGCTCTCGGGAACGATGGCGGTGCTCCAAAAGGAAATAGCAACGCTGTAACACATGGATTCTTTCGTAAGTACCTACCCGATGACACCGCTGATATTATGCAGCAGATAGCGGAACGATCACCATTGGACATGCTTTGGGATCAGATCATGATTCAATATGCAGCTATACTTAGGGCGCAGCAGATAATGTTCGTCAAAGATCGTGATGATAGTACAACGACCAAAATTGAAGAAAAAGGCGGCAATGTATGGGGTGAGAAATGGGAAGTGCAGCATGCTTGGGATAAACAAGCGGCATTCCTATCTGCACAAAGCCGTGCTATGAGTGAGTTGAGGTCGCTTATTAAACATTATGAAGAAATGTGTCGTCAAGACGATGCAGACGAAGAACGGACCCTGAGAATAAGCAAACTTAAAGCTGAGGTCCAAGTGCTAGAAGGCGACAATAAAGGTTCAGATACAGAAACATGGCAATCGGCATTGGAAGAAGTAGCAAAACGACGTCGAGAGAAGTTGAGCGGACATGAGTAAGCCATACAACGTTGTTGTAGACTTGATTGATCTATATTGGGACGATCCTGCAGCTTTTGCACAAGACATACTTAACTTTGATCCCGATGAGTGGCAAGCAGTTGTAATGAGGGATTTAGCCCAGCATCCTAAGGTAAGCGTAAGATCAGGGCAAGGAGTCGGGAAGACAGGCTTAGAGGCTGTTATTGTGATATGGTACTTGTGTTGTAGACCGCATCCTAAAGTGATTTGTACAGCTCCAACCAAACAGCAACTTTATGACGTGCTGTGGGCAGAGGTTGCAAAGTGGTTGAACACTTCACATGTTAAAAACTTGTTGAAGTGGACAAAGACCAAAATTTATATGGTCGGCCAAGAAGAGCGTTGGTTTGCGACAGCTAGAACAGCGACACGTCCTGAAAATATGGCAGGCTTCCATGAGGATTACATGCTCTTTGTAGTAGATGAGGCTTCTGGTATTGCAGACCCAATCATGGAAACGATCCTTGGAACATTGTCTGGCGCTGAAAATAAGCTGCTCATGTGTGGTAACCCAACACGTACAAGCGGTACGTTCTACGATTCACACAATAGGGATAGAGCGGACTACAGGACCCATAAGGTATCTTGTCTTGATAGCCCTCGCACAAGTAAAGATAACATTGCCATGCTTAAACGTAAGTATGGAGATGGCAGCGATGTATACCGGATTCGAGTTGAAGGAGAGTTTCCACGCGGTGAATCCGATTCGTTTATATCATTAGAAGTTGTGGAGCATGCAGCTAAAAAAGTAATACTCGAACCGACAGCCGATGTGTTGACAGTTGGTGTAGACGTTGCTCGATTTGGAGACGACGAGACATCCATATATGCTGGACTTGGTGGGAGAGTTGTTAAAGAGCACCATCACTATAAGCAAGACACAATGGTGACTACAGGATGGGTTCTGAAGCTGATTCGTGATGTATTAGATGAGCACCCAGAGATCAATCATGTACGTGTAAGAGTGGATGATAGTGGTGTTGGTGGTGGCGTAACGGATCGACTAAATGAAGTTGTGTCTGAGGAAGGACTTCAATATGAGATCATTCCCATCAATAACGGTTCTTCTTCGTTGGATGAGCACTTTGGAAACCTAGTGACAGAGATGTGGTCATCTGTTCGGGATCAACTTGAGAAAAACATGAGTATTTTTATGCTTGGTTTGGAGCCTGTGTTGCAGCTTCCTGATGACGATGTGCTTATTGCACAATTGAGTACTCGTAAATGGAGTATGACGAGTAAAGGTAAGATGATACTGGAAAGTAAAAAGGACATGAAGAAGCGTGCGCTAAAGTCACCTGACAGAGCGGACGCTATTGTTTTGACCTTTGGAGAGTATATGTTAGACCCATCAGAGCATATTATGGTTCCGTCGATTGGTGGAGTAAGCCTCAAGCGGAGATAGGGGGTGAGAAATTGAAATGGTATCAAAGTCTCGTGTATCGATTGGCTGCGTCAGTATTGCCAGCAGAAATACGTAAACAGATGATGGGTGCCGGTAGACTGACGGAACCTAAAAATGCAAATAGATGGGACATGTTTAGTTGGTTGCCGAAGAAGTATCAACACGCACACAACTTAGACCTAACAAAGCTGCAGAGCTATACGGCTGAGGAATTATTGGAGCTGCTAGTGTCTGTTCATCCTGACGTATCACACGCACTGTACACTTACTTGCGAATGGGAGATACTAACTTAACCTTTACGGCAAAAAAAAGTAATGGTAGTGACGATAAGAATGGGCAACGATCACTTGATGAATTAAAAGAAATGCTTAATACTCCTCTTGATTCGGCTGGGTACCAACATGGTAGGTCATTGGAAAAGTTGGACACAATCCAACGGATGATGGTTATGGTCCGTGGGGCGTGTGCAGGTGAAGTTGTGTTGAACGAACGCGCGAATGACGTAGTTGACATAGTGCCAGTAGATCCATCGTTGATATGGTTTCGGCGTGATACAGAGACCAATCGTCTAATACCGTGGCAATATGTAAAGAATCCTCGTATGAAACAAGGTGAAACGTGGTTTGGGCAATATAAGCGAATTGACACGCCAACCTTCATATATGAGGAACTGGACCCCATGGTCGATGATCCATATGGGCGAACACCTATTTTGCCTGTGCTACAAGTTGTGTTCTTCCATCTGCAGGTGTTACAGGACCTAAAGGCCGTGGTCCACAATCAAGGTTATCCACGGTTGGACATATCACTGATGGAAGAAATCATGATTAAGAACATGCCGAGGAATATTGCTCAGGATCCGAGTAAGCAAAAAGAGTACCTGACACAACGATTAAACGAGATCCAGACTCATTTCGAATCATTAAATCCAGATGATTCATTATTCCATTGGGACAGCGTTAAGGTAGAGTATTTAAAGGGTGGAAATAGCGGACCTATGATTGATGTCAAGAAGCTAATTGATATCATAGATACCCAATTGGCAACATCCCTTAAAACATTACTTACACTGTTATCCAGGCATCAAGGATCAACTGAAACGTATAGCTCTATTGATACACAAATCTATATAAAAACTATAGAGTCCGCCCGAAGCGTCACTAAACGTTTTTGGAAACGGGCTTTTTCGATTGCAGCACGTGTAAGGGGCGTTCAAACGACTGTTATAGCAGACTATGATCCAATTGATCTGAGAAGCGAAAACGAAGTGGAAGCTGATCGAAAGGCCAAACTGTACAATCTCACTGAGGCGGAGAAGAATTACTACATCACTCCAGAAGAGGCTGCACAGGAGATGAGATGGACACTTGGGTTTGATCAGAAGATACCACCTGAACTGCTAGAACGACTTCAGAGCAAGCATGATAAACAGTTGGAGGGAGGTGAAGAAGAAAATGGCGAGACCGACAGCGGAACAACTGGCGAAGATTAATAAACTTGCAGTAGTCCCTTTAACGGAAGATCAGACACATGTGTTTACAGCAAAAATTATAGGGACCAAGAGAATCGATAAGTACAAAATGAAGATAACACCTAACTTCCTTCGTAAGATGGCAGATCAAGTAAAAGAAGGTGTTGCGCTGCTGTTGGATCATTCTTGGACGAAGTTTGGAGCTCTATCTTTCCCTTATGGGCGTACATTTGACAGTCTCATAAAGCAGGAGGCCAATGGAGAACTAGAACTGTATGGAGATCACTATATGGTCAAAGGACAGGAGATTGACGGGATAGCTACAGATCACCTTGCTTTGGGAATTGATTCAGGGACGATATTTGATACTTCCGCAGGTTTTATCACGACAGAACATAATTGCAGCATTTGTGGGGACAGCTATTACAGATCAAACTGCTCACATATTCGTGGCCAACTGTATGATGGGAAAGAGTGCTTAGTCCTAGCGAATGATGGATATATCATGGAAAACTCCATCGTATTTGATGGTGGTTATGAAGGAGCTGGAATTACCAGAGGAACTTTATCGGCCCTTCCTAATAACGAGGATGAGGAAAGTCAAACTGAATATGAGCCGTTATCATTAGACGCTAAATCACTAAATGGTGATGAACGCGTCTTTTACTTTTTTAGTAACAAAGGTGGAGTATCAGCCTTTACTGCAAAACAAAATGCCCAACTTAGGGCTGAAGGAGATGAAAGCGTGACTGATGAACAGAAAGCTGCTGCATTGGCAGCACATCAAACAACAAATGTATTGAGCCAAATTAAAACAGCATTGGGTGTTGAAACAGATGACACTATCCTAGCGAAAATAAACGCCTTAAGCGTTCAAGCAAAAGTAGGTGAGCAATATAAGTTGAATCTTATCGAAGAAGCAAGTGGTGCAGGGGTGAGGGCACTAGGTGAAGCTTTTAACGTTGAGGCAATGAAGTTATCCTTGTCCCATCTACAAGTGTCAGAGATCGAGAAGATCCGTGATACGTACAATGAACATGCAAAAGCAGTGCTAGGTGGCGGTGGTCGCCACACAACAGGTGAAGATATTGACTTGCCTGCAAATGCATTGAATAGTGCACCTACAAATCCTCAAGACAAAAGCGAACTTACACCAGAACAACGGCAGGCAAAGGCAGCGGAAGATGCAAGGGCTTCACTGAAACGTACAGGCTTTTCTCACCTTATGAAGGGGGACAAATAATTATGAATCCATCACAATATGGAGGCGCTCCTGGACCCGGGGTAACATACACCCAAGAATTTAAGGAAGTGCTTGCTTCAACAGCATTGCAAGCGAAGCTGCCAGGAGGCGTGTTGCTAAAGAAGGGAACAGGAGTCTTGGCAAAAGGAACAGTTCTGGGTCGAATCACAGCAGCAGGTGCAGACAAGGACAAGTTCATACCTTACAACAAGGCAGCAACAGATGGCTCACAAGTGGCCGTGTGCATCTTAGACAATGATGCAGACATTTCTCAATCCGATATCGGTGCTTCGGCGTGGATAGCAGGCATTTTTGATTCTACTAAACTGACAGGGCTGGACACAGATGCAAAGACTGTTTTAAAGCTTTGCTATTTCGTATAAGGGGGAAATTAAATTGGCAAATGTATTAGATCCGTATTACCTTACTGAAATGGTGCAGGTTATTCGCACCGACATTACACAGTTCCGTGGAGCGCAAATCCTTACAGGCGGATCAGATTTGAAACCAGAACTTGGATTAACAATCGAATATGATATCACATATGACGAGACTGGGATGACTCCACCAACCGGTCTTAATGATGAGTCCCCTATCCGACACAAGCCGGCTATTGGACATTTGAACTTTACAAACCAGGAATGGCGGGAAAAGAAAATTATAGACCGTGAAAAGATTGCAAAACTTCGTGCACCTGGAACTCAGCTAGAGCGTAGTTGGGGAGAACAGTACATGACAGAATGTATGGTTGAGTTGAACCAACGTTTAGAAACACGGTTCGAGTGGCTTCGGTGGACATCGCTAAAAGGGTCGTTGCTTGTTCCAGCTACATCGTCTAAGCCTGCATACCCAGTTGACTACAAGGTGCCTAACTCTCAAAAACCTACAGCGGCTGTACTGTGGAGTGATACAGTTCTTTCTGATCCATTAGCAGATATCGATAAGTGGAAACTCTTGTATCGTGGTACTGGAGCACAGCCAAAACGCATTGTGGTGAATCAGAAAGTTGACGTCTACTTGAAACAGAACAAAAAGATTCAGGATCTTGTTAAGAACATGTTTGGACGTGACCTTGTATCTGCTGATAGCTTAAAAGGAGTGGTACAGCAGCTATGCGGCCTTGATTATGAGGTTTATGACGGTGGATACATCGATGATACAGGTACATTCCTCCCGTTTATCCCTGACAATGTTTGTATCATACTGGGTGAGGGAGCTACAGGTACTATGATGGACTTAGTAACCAGTCCAAACAACTATGAGGACATTTTCCAAGGTCATGTAGGCAAGTTTGCAGTTGCCAAGGAATTTAAAAGAGATCCAGATTATTGGGCTGTGGTAAATGGCGCTACTGTGCTACCACGTTTGAAATATGTAAACTGGCATATTTACGCAACGATCGCATAAGAGAGGTGTGTATCTAATGACAACCATAAAAGTGTTGATCGAGGGCGTGGGAGATTACAGTGCAGGGGATATCATAAAAGATGCCCCTGCAGGTCTTGTCCATATCGCAGAATCTCAAATCAAAAACGCTGCCACTGGTGAGTTAGTGGCGGAGATTGTAGACAACGCCACAGAGGATAAGGACGAATTGGCTGAGTTAAGAGCGAAGGCAAAAGAACTCGGTGTCCCTAAATACTCAAAAATGAATCGTGATGAGTTAACAGCAGCTATTGACGCACAAGGTGCTCATACAGATGGCGAATAAAATACTAATTACAGATACTTATCATCGAGAGATTCAGGCGCTTCTTGGTGTCAGTGACAAGATATTACCTAACACTGACATCGATGCGCCTTCTGTTTTGTTCGTCGCTGAAGCAAAAGTAATTGCTGCAGTTCCTGATTATGCTTCACTCCTAGATGATGATAAAGCTTTTCTCTATGCAGCCACTATTCATATGGTGGCTGCTATATTAGCTCCTTCAATGTCCACTAGGATAGCTAAGTCCAAAAAAGATTTTGACTTTTCATATGAGCATTTCCAGATTGATTGGCAGAAGCGTGGGCAGTTACTGATGCAAGAGGCGTACGACTTAATAGATTTCATTTCCACACAGGATACAGCTGAACATCCGGTATTTAGTGCAACAGGACCTACAAGAGTGAGCAAGAAACGCGGGGTGCATTGAATGTTTCATGAATTCTCCCATCGACACACACATTGCACTGTGGATGGTAAGGAAGATTGGGTTATTTTATCTCGTGATAGCAAGTCAACATCCATCATATCGAGAGAATACCTTTTTAATGGTTTATTCGCCTCCAATTCAGGCGTTTTAAGCGGTTCTGTTGTTGAAACGTCAGATATATACCTAGTACAGTCGAAACGGCTCACAACGGAAAAGGATGCGTACTGCGGGCTAATAAAAACCAATATAGATGTTGATGTGTTGAGATACAAGCAAGAGTATGACGCCTTAGACAACCCGAAAGGAAGACCGGACTTTGCATTAGAACAATCCGGTGTTACGGTGTTTGTCCAATACGTTACTGCAGCTATGAGGCAACAGGACATAGGTCTACTGCCAGAAACAGAATACATCATCATTGCACCATTGAGTTTAAAGGTTAGGGGGCCGCAAGAGTCTGGTCATCCTGAACGTATAATGATAGGGAAACAACCGTTTATGGCTAATGTGGTGGACAAGGTTAAAATGCCGAACCTGCTATATACACAACTATCGGTGGATATGCGATGATCACGCACTACACAGGATTCGACGCTGAACGAGCTGCACAAGATTTACGGCGTGATTTATTCCGTGAGGCTGAACATCTAACCGACCTGATCATGAGAACAGCACATGTAAACATCCGCCACTACCCCAATGTTCGAAATTACTTGCAAAAGCAGGTCTTTTTTTTAGGTAATGGAATGTTAGTGGGGGAAGTAAGCGCCGATCATTGGGAAGCTTGGCTGGAGCAGTTTGGTAAAGGATCAATGATGGCTGGACCTCAAGAGAATAGAGGTTTAGTAACATATATGAACTCGGAAGCATGGAACAAACTGCGATCGAGGACTACACGAGCGGTGTTAGGACGTTGGGAAGGTAGTTACAAAGGCATTGACGGAACTGTCAGGTATTCGGGAGGTTCGTATGCGGGCCGCAACCTTGAAGCATTGGCACAAAGCGGCGAGTTGGATGCAGGGTTTCTTCCCACGCCTCCAAGCTTTTTTATGCGAAATGCGGTCAAAGAAAATCGCAATCGGATCATGCAAGGATTTATGAGGGTTATACAGGACTTCCCTTATCATAGATACTTTTTAGGAGGGTGACATATGAATCTCATTGATGCGGTTTATGCAACCCTCAGGTCAGATCAAAAGATATTGCAGATGCTAGGATTACCTATTGCTCCTACTCAAGAAGAGTTAGCAAAGAGGATAGTTCGAGGGATGGAACCTGATCACACTATTACAGCAGATACAATCCCGATGATTCTGGCATATATCAAGCCAGGACGATTCACTCGTAACCACTTGGTATATGAAGGGAAGTTTTGCTTGGAGTTCTTGAGCCATACGACTAAACAAACTCGGGAAATGGCTGATCGAGCGTTTGATCTGTTTCACGATAAATCAATTCAATTACAAGGGTTCCGCACATTTTGTTGTGAACTGGCATTTGATACGCACTTTGCAACGGGCATTACAGGCGTTAAAGGGTATTCCGCAGTGTATGACGTAGATTATCTACGGATGAATTGAGGTGATAGAAAGTGGCCACGAAAGAGAAAACAGAACTTGAAGCACTTATTCAAGAGAAAATTACTCTGGCTCAGAAGTTAGGCTTATGGGGCGACTTAGAACCTGTTGATGGTTACAAAGAGGTACCTGAGTATGCACGAATAAATGAAATTGATAAACGACTATGGGAACTGGTTTAGTACCGGTTCCTTTTTATTATAAGGAGGCACACACATGCAACCATTAGTGTTTGATGGAGTGGGTACGATTTGGGCATTAGGCCTAGATGGATCGTTGAAATACATTGATGAAAAGATTAATAAGGTCACAATGCAAATGCAGTTCGACTGGGAAAAGGTCATGGGTGGTGATTCGGGTTATGCCTTCCACTACACAGCAAAAGACCTTCAGGACAAAGTAAGTATTGAGGTTCCACGTTATTCTCCAGCGCTTGCTGAATTATCTCAGGGCGCAGAAACAGTGAGCGGTGAAGTTAGTTTTGATGAAAGCGAAGAAGGAATCTTAAACCCCACTAATGGATACACGGTCACAGCTCCTACAAAGTTCAGCGGCACATATGCAAAGGATAGTGAAAAAGTCTATTTGAAAGACAATATCACAGGCGCGTTAAAGCCACTTACAAAAGCAGCGACTACACCTACGGCCGAGCAATATAGTGTAACTGATGACGGGAAAATCACCTCAAACAGTGCAAATGATGACAAAAACATCATTGTTCTATTCAAATGGAAAAAGGATAAAGGTACTCGAACCGGACTATCTGGAATGCGTAAGCCAAAACCGTTCAAATTCATTCATCGTTTTACACTGACAAATGACAAGACTGGCGAGCCTGTCGCATGCCAATTAACGATCTTTAAGGCGCTAGGCGGCGGTACATTGGACGTTTCGCAGGAGCGTAAGAAACCACAAGTTAACCAGATGTCACTTGAGATCATGGAAGCAGACAAAACACCTGATAATCCGGACGGGTTTGCGGCCACGTTAACATTCGGATTGTAACAATACTCCCCCCTGCCTTGCTGGTAGGGGGTATTCATATTGGAGGGTAAAGGATGAACGAACAAACTATGGATCAATCCTTGAACATTGGCAGCGAGATTCGTCTTTCAGAAGGATGTATTAAACATGTGAAAATCGGCAGCGTGAAGCTAATACGTCAAGTACGACAACTGATGAAGGATGTAAAATACAAGTTTTCGCATTGCATAGGTCGGGAGTTAACAGTCGTGGGTCCTGACGAAATAGACTTCCCTGCAATGGAGACTACTTACAAGGAATTGTTCACGCTGCTTCTGGTTGATGGTTTGACGGATGAGGAATACGACGAAATCGACGAGTTCGGCATCGAGGAGTTGGATAAAGTCCTAGAACGATTTCTATAAGGAATCATTTCCGCCTGATCCTGATAGAGACGAAGACGAGGATAACGATGGCGGAGAAACAAATTGGCTTGATTTGTGGGCTCTGTGCGTCTCTAACGGCATTTCAGACAGTGAATGGGAGGATATGACCATTCCTAAGATACGGGCGCTCATGAAGGCTAAAAAACGTGATGAAGAGTTCGAGGTAATTATTCACGGCGGAGAAATCCAAAACAAGAAACCGAAGAAGGCGATGTACCTGTCTGACCTCGGGTTCTATTCACCAAAGTAAGGGGGTGAGGTAGAAATATGGCTGATGGTATGAATCAAGATGTCGTAGCAGGTCGATTACAATTTGACGTATCAAAGATACTTCCAACATTTAGAATGATTGATAAAGCAGTAGAACAGAATGCCCAATCATTCCGCGCATTGAATCAGATAATTAGTGTGGCGGAGAAGAATTATAAATCGTTGTCTCAATCAATGGACCGCATGGCGTTGGGATCGGATGAGCGGCGCAAAAAAGTGTTGGATGAATCAAATGCTTTAGTGGCTCAAAGGACTGCTCAAACTGAATTACTAAGAGCTAAGACCGAATCACTTAACAAGATAAATCAAGTCACAGACTCTAAATTACAAGCTCAAGAGGCTATCGTAAAACGGCGCAATACAGCAATCGAACAGCAAGAGAAAGAACACCAACAGAAAATGGTGATATTGCAACAACGTGCAACTACGGCATCAGGACAAGAAAATCTTGTTCAGGCGCGTATAGATCGTGAATTCCAGTTGACTCGAAGTCACCATAGCAGAATGGAGCAGCAAGCGCAGCTGCACGCTGCACGAATGGCTAGGTTAAACCAAGATTCATCGCGCGGGTTGGAAATGTCATCTCAATACCTATTACTAGGAACGATGTACTACACAGCCGTCAGAGAGGCAAAAGAGGCAATCAGTGTCATAAAGGACTTTGAATACACACTTGTTAGCTTGCAACGTGTAATGGGCGACACAGCGGATATAGGAATCGTTAAGGAGCATATGATATCCGACGCAAAGGAATATGGATATGCTCTGAAAGAGATTGGACAAGTTTACGTATCAGTTGCACAGCAAGGGTTCAACGAACAAGATACATCAGCCCTTGCCAAAACAGCATTGATGGCCGCAAACGTTGAGCAATCATTTACAGGAGCTGCGCAAGCACAAGATTTAATGACGGGTGCGATCCTTAACTATAGACTGGAGGCTCAAGAGTCCGAACGACTACTGGACCGATTAAATGAGGTATCGAATAACTTTGCAACAAACTCAAATAAATTGCTTCAAGGTATTAACAGAGCTGGTGCAAGTGCCAAAAACGCCAACGTACCTATTAATGAGCTTATCGGATATTTGACAGTACTTAACCAAGCAGGATTTAGCGGATCGGTTGCAGGTAATGCCATCAAGTCATTTATCTCATTCTCAAGCCGTGATAGCGCCATCGAAAAGCTTGAGAAGTATGTCGGTACTATTAAACAAGCCAGCGGCGAGATGATGCCTTTCAGCGTCCTACTGGATAAACTCGCAGCCAAGTGGTATGACCTTTCCGACGCTGAACGACACGAGGTAACCCAAGCAGTTGCACGTGGTGACCAGGCTTCACGTTTTATTGCGATCATGGACAACTATGACAAGGTTGTTGATGTTGCAACAACTGCTGAGAACTCATTCGGTTCAGCTCAACGAGAGAATGCCCTTACGATGTCAACCCTTGAGAAACAATCCATGCAGCTCAAAGCATCGTGGGACGAATTGGTTATCACAATGGGTGACAATGGTTTGCTTGCTGTGCTGAAAGAGATCGTTAATTTTGGTCGTCTCTTGGTGGATGGGTTTAACTCATTACCTGACCCTATAAAAAATACGTTGACGGCGGTGTTATTGCTTGGTGGAGCAATATTAACACTTAACACAGGGGTTCGTTTATTAACAGGTACTTCCTTGACGGCAATGGTTATGGGGCTTGTTAACGGAGCTAGGGCGATGCTTGGGTTAAAGACTGCCACTGATGCAGCCAATCTATCACAAAAAGCATTTGTAGCAACGCCATTAGGAGCTACTTTAACGGCAGTATCAATAGCTATTGGAGTGGCAACTACAGCATGGGCTTTGTATTCAGGATCACAAAACGAAGCTAATTCAGCAACACGGCAAAACGACAGGGACACCTATGCACTTGCTCAAAAATACTCTGAATTAAAATCCATTGTTGATGACAACACAAGGTCGGACAAGGAGATTAAACAAGCAAAAGACGAGTTATCACTTGTCATTGAAAAAATAAGCTCTTTAATGCCAGGTTTGATATCTCAGTGGGACGCTCATGGTAGAGCAATAGACGTAAATATAGAAAAACTGGGTGAGTGGAAGCAAAAATATGCTGAAAGCTTGCGATTGGTTGAGAATAAGAACATACAAGATTTGACGCAAAAAAGAAACGAACTTCAAGGGAAAATTGATCGCAATCAGGATACTCAACGCAATCTTAGTGAAGAAGATTTGTCCTTTTGGGATAGGGTGAAAGGGTCATCTGTTGAAGATAAAAGGACACAGATAGCCGGTGAAATACTGGAGGATGGTCAAGAATTAGCTAAAATAGACCAACAACTTAAAAATAGCCAAAGCACCCTAGATGCAATGGATGGGAAAAATAGCAAGGCTCCCGAGAAAAACAAGAAGCATGGCGGAAGACAAAAGACAGATGAACAGGTTGCAGAAGAATACCAAGAACGCAAGAATGCATTCACCTCAAAAATGAATGAGTTTAGGCATCTGGTAAATATGCAAGCTGATGGGTATCGAGATGCTAAAGGCCAAGCGGAAAAGTTGAAAGCAATCAAAAGCCAGTTTGGTGATATGTCCGAAGAGGATCTATATGGGATTGATGAAGAACTGCACCGTTTAGGCCAAGGTAAAGCAGTAAAAGCAAAAGGGCTGGGCGGATCTAGTCCCAAACCCAAAGCTCCACCAGCGTTTAAGTTCCCATTGGACGGTATTGACGGACAGGTCAAACAAGCTCAGATGGCTATCGAATCGGCTTCGAACTTAATTTCTTTCTTCGATGCCAAGAGCGCGACTTTTGCTAAATCAGTAGATACATCATCAACTCGACTAGAACTATATCGTAATCATCAAAATAAGCTGCACGAATCAAATAAGAGTTTGCGAGAATCTTTGTCACAGCTTCAAACAAAGCAGAAAGAACTAAACTCTTTATACTCATCCGGAAAAATCTCTTTAGAAGACTACAACAAGCATTCCGAGAATGTAACAACTCGAATTGCCTCTGTTACAAAAGAAGTTGATTCCAATGCAGCAGCTTGGTGGAGAGACTTAGAAGCCATTCAACAGGTCAAAGATAAGTTGCTTACGGATTCTTTGGCTAAGTCAGAAGAGTTTATTCGTCACTATACGGCCATGGGTCAGATGTCCGCGCAAGGGTTTTATGATGCATGGATGCGTATCCAGTCAAGGTACGATCCTAAATCAAAGTCAGAGACAGAACGGGATTTACGCAAGAAGGCCGACGAACAGGTTTATGCTGCAAAAAAAGCTCTGCTGCAGGAAGAAGATAAGACCTTAAAACAAAAGTCTGATAAAGAGCAAAAGATAGCGGATGACCTGCTCAAGAGCCATAAGAAGCGTATTCAGGACGCAAAGAAAGCCGAACTTGACGCCATCCAACAAGCAAGAGATAAATTCCTCGAAGCGCAAGAAGAAAAAATAAAGGCGATCGATCAACAGATTGCCAAAATGCAAGAAGCCAATGACGAACAAGATTATGAATCTAAGTTGGCCGAAAAACGCGCTCGTTTAGAATTGCTTCAGTCAGCAGTTGGACCAGATGGAATAAAGGAACGCGGCGAAGTAGCTAAAGAAATTGAGCGAATGCAGCTTGAACACGATCGATTATTAACCAAGCGCGGCCTTGAATCTCAGAAGAAGAAGCTGGAAGAAGAAAAGCAAGAGAGAGAAAAGGCGTTTGATGCTGAGAAACAAGCTGCTAATGATAAATACGATGTGCTACTGCAAACCTTTGACGAGTTTAAGGACGATGTATCTAAGATTGAAGATGCCATAAAGCAATTCCGGATATCAAGCAACCAAGAAGCCAATAAGACTATACTGGCTGAATTGGATGCTTTTTTGGCTGAGTACAAGGCTAAAATGGCTTATATCACTAGCGCGAATGCTACTTTAGGCATGAGTGAGAAAGAACGCGACTTACAACGGTACAACGCCAATATAGACAAGTGGAATGCTGGAGATGCAAAAACTAAAGCAGAAGCTCATGACGAGAACGTGGCTCTAAGAAACAAATATGGCATCACGAAAGATACAGGTAAGCTTCAGAAATTCAAAACTGGCGGTATCGTGCAGGGTGTGAGGAACGAGGAAGTACCTGTTATCGCACATGCTCAAGAAATGGTTTTGAATGATTACCAACAAGGGAACTTATTCAAATTGTTGAATATGAGTTTGCCTAGTTTGAAGATGGCAACACCATCGTTTGCTATGGCGAGCGGAGAGTCTTATGACGTTACCAATCATTACACAGTCTCAAATGTAGTGCATCTTCATGATGATGCTGACATTGATTCCTTTTATAGTGGGGCCGATTCACTTGTAAGGAGATTTCAGTCGCGGGCGGGGGTGAGACCAAAATGATAGATGCCAAAGTTAATGGAGTATCGTTTAAATCGCTAGGATTAGGTCTGATTCGGCATGATATCCCTGTGTTGCCTCCTACCAAAGACTACACGATAGAAATTGCAGGTAGGGACGGAGAACTTGATTTTGGTGTCACTTACGGCCCTCGAACAATTGAATTGGAATGTGTTGTAATGGCGAATGACACCACGATTGACTATCACAACAAGGTAGCAGGTATAGCCCGTGTATTTAATGCTAAACGAGGGGATCAAGCATTTACCTTTAGCGACTTACCAGGGAAGAGGTATATGGCCCGTTATTCAGGCACGCTTCCAATCGAAAAAATATTGTTTGATGGTCGGGTGACTATTCCATTAAAGATGGTTAATCCTTGGCCCGAATCAGATGAAAGAGTCACTGAATTGACGATAACACATTCTCCTGAGGTGACTAGCATTACATCAAAGGGTGATGTTCAAGCGGAGCCGATCATTGTTTTAACCAATACCGGTTCCAACTTGATTAGAAGTTTTCGGATAACGAACGAGTACACGATTTGACAGGAAGGAGCACTTTTATGAATATTTCAAATTGGCTATCAGCAGCAATGCTTAACGCAGCCTTACGTAATACCGCATTTACGCCGCCTACAAGTATCTTTCTTGCTCTATATACATCAGACCCGACTCAGGCGGATACAGGAACGGAAGTCACTGGCGGTGGCTACACTCGTATGCCAATTGCTTTTTCGGCTCCTGCGGTCGAGGGCGGCAAGCAGACAGTTAAAAACTTAGCTGATATTGAGTTTCCGATTGCTGCTGCGGATTGGGGGCAGATAACACATGTTGGACTTCGAACAGCAGCGACAGGCGGTAATCTGTTATGGTCAGCGCCGATTCCGAACCCCAAAACGATTCAGTCAGGCGACAAACCGAAGTTTCTAAAAGACAGCACTATCGTGCGGTTCACACAATAAGGAGGTGCTTGGATGGCACAATTAACGATGTACCCTGCAGTGGTCAACAGTCCAGGCACCGAACTTGCTGCAGCTATATCAGTGAGTGACACGACAATCACATTAGTCAGTGTGATGGGGATTCCTGCGGCTCCAAATTTGCTTACGATAGGTAGCGACGAGACTGCTGAGACGATCCGATACACTGCGGTAAACGGAAAGACACTTACGGTTGAGCGCGCTTTTCAAGGCGCAGCAAAATCGTGGAGCGCAGGCGCCAAGGTGGCGAGGTACTTTACCGCGTATGATTACGATGCTCTTAGACAGAATGTAGGCGACCTAGATGCATCGAAGGAGACACCAGCAGGAGCACAAGCAAAAGCTAATACCGCAGAGGCTAACGCCAAAAATGCATCAGCTTCTAAAGTGCATGCACATGCTGCGGGGGACATCAGTTCCGGTACATTACATGTTGATCGGTTGCCGAAAGCAAGTACAGGGGCACAAGGTATTGTACAACTTAATAATGCAACAAATAGCCCAGCAACGGATCAGGCAGCAACGGCTGCAGCGGTTAAAGCAGCAATGGATCAGGCAACTGCGGCTTTTACGTCAGCCAGTGATGGGAAAAACCAAATCGCTGAAGCCATCACTGGCAAAGGTGTACCAGCAGCAGGGAGCGATACGTTTCCAGTTCTGTCTAATAAGATTGGTCAGATCCAAACAGGAGTTAAAAAAGCAAATGGTACTATTCCCGAGGTAACGACAGTTGTAGAAAACTACGCTGCTATATCAATCACAGTGACGGGGTTAACTTTTAAACCTAGTCTGTTGCAATTAAGAACTTACGATAATCAGACTGACGGAGATTTATACCTGTACAGCTACGGAGCCAACTTAGTTAATAACTTTGCTACTAACAACCGCACCAAAACAACTAAGAATGCTGTTGCTACGATGAACAACGATGGATTTAACGTGAAAATATATTGGGGCGCATACTACGCCTATGATATACAATGGACTGCCGTAGAGTAGTAGAAAGGAGCTATTAAAATGAGGACATTAGTTATCTATGATAAATCAGGTTATATAATTCAGGTTATGTCAGGTGATGTGCGTGAGCCGATAGGTATTCCCTACTTATCAGTAGAGATACCAGAAGGCAAGCAAATAGAGCGCGTTGATGTGTCAACAGAGACTCATGTTGCAGTGTTTTCAAATGTACCAAAGTCTGTAGAAAAAGAGGTGAGTGACATAAAACAATCCATTGCAGAACTAACTATGCTACTAGCAAGCAAACAATAAGGGGGCTGAAACTATGGTTTTCGATAAAAACAGCGGTCTGGTAAAAGTGTGGGCAAGTCTTGTTGTGCTGGGCATATATAAACTTGATCAAGTGCCACAAATTTCTAATCTCAAACAGGCAGTAAGTGAAGTAATTGATGATTTAGTAGCGTAAGCGCCACCGTAGAGGTAGGCGTTTTTATTATGGGCGGAGGTGTCCTAATTGTTTAACCTAACTCCGTTTAACCTTGCACCTTTTAACCGCATCAGGTACATTGAGACGTTTTTGACTGTGACTATTGATACAGTAACGGACGCTACTGCAAGGTTAAACGTAGATATTCCAGTGTCCGTAATAATCGACAGCGCCACCGAATCTCAATTCGCTCTGACGCGTGAGATAACGCTTATTACTCAGCCGTTAGAGACAGCCACGGAACTGATAACGCGATTGCTTCGTGAGCGGCTAATGTCGGTTACTGCCGATACAGCAACGGAATTTAGCATTGATGTTACTTATTCGCACGTCGATGAGATCAAGTTTACCGGAGATTTTAAGCCGGGTGATAGGCTTGTCATCGACACAAAAAAAATGACGGTCACGCTCAACGGCCAGAACGTGTTGCATCTATTTGACGGTGACTTTTTTAACCTTGTGCTTGGCACGAATAAGCTTATGTATACAGACGGCGAAAGCGCTCGCAACATACTGACGCGGATCACGCACCGTGATAAATTCTTATACTAGGAGGTGCTGAGTGAACTATTTACAGTCATACGATAAGAACCTGCGACGGGTCGGTATTCTTAACGAAGTCGATCCAAATAGCATACAACGACGAAGACGGCTCAATAGCGATTATGAGCTGTCTTTTTTAGTTCCGATGACATCCGATGACTTTCGCGAGAAAATACAGCTCAAGGGACACGTCAAGGATGAGCGCGGGCAGTATTACATTATCAACTCTAGGCAGCGTGTACGAGATGGACGCAAGCTGACGGCTGCTATAACCTGCACGCACGTCATGTTCAAACTGACGGATTACAAAATCCCGTATGGATCGTATATCTCAGAAGCATTCGGGTGTCACATCTCACGGCTCCTTGATACGATATCAGCCGCGACAGGCGGCAAGTATACGTTTAGCATCGATAACACATTTGATTTGTTTGACGTCAAAGATTGGGGGCGCGGTAATGCGCTCCAAGCGCTCAATGACGTTGTTAAGATGTATGGCTGCGAGTTAGAGCCCGACAACTTCCGTATTCACGTTCGCAAAAAGATAGGTGCAGATAACGGCTTACAATACCGCATTGGTAAAAACATCGTATCAACGAACTTTAAAGACGATGCAAACTCGCTTGTCACAAGAATGTTCGCACAGATGAAGGACGGGAGGACGTGGATCGGTCAGCCTGCGTCAATCTTGGCCGACGATGAGCGCAGCCTTTTGTCTCAAGTTCCAGGTGCAATTGTTGACGGGAAGCTTGCGGTTAACTATTTAATATCGCCATATCAGGCTGCGTGGAGCAATGATACAAACGCCTACTTCGATGGGGAGATCATAGAGCAGAGTATTGAGGACCCATTAAAGCTGCTCGAAGCTGCGAGAAAGGCCCTGCGCGAACAAGAGATGCCAGCACTTGAGATTGCAGTTTCAGCAGCAGACTTATTCAAGTTGGATAGGACAGAGCCGCGCCCGCAGTTGGGCGATACCGTCCGTTGCATTGATCCAGAATTAGGGCTTAATAACATCACAGCAAGGATAACAGACCTTACAGAGTACCCTTACGCAAAAGATAAACACTCACAAGTAACGGTCACTAACGTAATGATGAGGGATTATGAGGACATAATTGCCGACCTTGAAAAATCAAAACGTGTCGTTGACAATATCTTCAGTGCAGGGAAGATCCGGACAGATGTGTTCGAGGCATTTGCGAAGCAAGCTATCACAGACATCAATAATTCGAAGACAGAGTTGGTATATCCAGCAGAAGGCGGAATACTTGCACGGGACAAGAACAATCCATTAAGACAAGTCCGGTTAACTGCAACAGGGATCGGCGTATCAACAGATGGTTGGCAATCGGTACGAGCTGCAATTACAGCCGATGGAATCATGGGCGAGAGGATCATAGGGCAGATAGGTAACTTTGATTCGTTATCTGTAGGCAGTGGTAACAACATCATTCTCTTGAACCGGACTGCCGGGCTTTCTGCAGGGAATGCCGATTTTAATTCAGCGCCATTTCGCGTAGACTTTCAAGGTAATGTTGTTGCGCGGAGTATTAAATTGACAGGTCAGATCGATAACTCTGATTTGTATTCATCACGCATCAATGCAGGGACAATAACTGGTTCGCTAATTACAGGTGCACAAATAATTGGTGGTAGCATTAAATCTGATACAGATATTGATGTAACACGCGATGTTCGTGTTGGTAATAATATTATATTGGGCGGGACAAATGAACTGGTTGCAAAAAGTGTTGATTTTGCTGGAGCAGGTGCAGTGTATTCTGATTACCTGATGAGAAGGGTTATTGTTTATGGTCAAAATGGTGTTTCTTTAATGGGAGGCTCATCTGGAGTTTATATTGGCTACCCAGAAGAGGTTAATAGGGTAGTAACAGTGGGATTTCTGCAAAATAAGTTAAATGAAATGTGGAATGTTATAAACGCAAAATCTGATAAAACACACACACATACAGTGTCAATTCCAAACCATAACCACGGTAATCCTCAAAATCAAAACAGTGGAGGAGGAGTTTTCACAGTAAGTTAAAATAAACCTTTATTATAACTCTCGGGATTTGGTATATTTTATATAAATACAAATAACGGGAGGTATTACCGTGAAGAAAATAATAATAGGTTCTTTATGTTTTATAATCTTAATCGCTGGATCAGCTGCCTATGCAGCAGGGGAATCATTGGTAGGCAAAAAAGTGACTAGAACAGTCGAAGTAATCGTAAATGGCCAAAAAACAAATGCTGAAGCAGTCGTTATAGATGGCGTTACTTACGCACCAGTGAGGGCTGTTGGCGAAATAACTGGATCGACTGTGAAGTATGAAGGAGGTGTGGTTACACTGAATAACACTCAAGGCAAAGAACAAACAATGAATATTGTACAAGTTAACTCGCGTATTTCTGATATAAATGAAGCAATACCACCATATAAAAGAACCGTTAGTGTTATCAATGAAAATTTAGAAAAATTAAAAGGTAACTATGAAAATGAAAAAATATTTGAAAAGACGGGTATAAAATTTGAGGATAGCGCAGATTTCAAAAGAGGAACTAATGAGATTAAGCGAAACGAAAGTGAAATTGATAAGCTTCAGAAAGAGCTTGTAGTGCTTGAACACTTGAAAAAAGAATTGAATATGGAAAAATAGATTTTAAAGCCTACGAAATCACTCGTAGGCTTTTTATTATGCCAATGGAGGGATTTATACAATGAAAGCGAGACAATTACTTGAATGCACAATAGATATTAACGATCCAGTAGCAGAGTTATCAGCGGTGATATCGCTTGTGCTTCAAAGTCATCCAGGTAAGCAAGAAGATATTCTTCGCTTACTCGATCAAGAGATTGGAATTGCACTTGCGGCCTTTGAAACCAAGGATATAGTTCCAACGGAAACAGAAAAATAAATATCAAGTTTGCAGATGACTCTCGATAAAAATCGGGAGTTATTTTATTTGAGGAGATGAGGACATTGGGTGATCCACAGGTTGAAACGTTACAACGCTTAACAAGAGTAGAGACAAAGATAGATGGCATCGAGGAAAAATTGGACGATGCAATTAACGGACGGGACTTAGCAATAGAGGCGTTACAGTCGTCGAAGTCTGCTCATCGCCGGCTAGATAAGATTGAGGACAACCAAAAATGGTTATGGCGAACGATTGCCACATCAGTGATTGGGATAGTGATAGCAGCAGTTGTAACAGCAATTAAATTAACCTAGGGGGAATTAACTATGGAATGGAACATTATTTTTGAATTGATAGACCCTGCACTGTTGATCGTAGTAGCAGCCTGTTGGGTTGCAGGATATGTCCTAAAGCAAACCCCGCGAGTCCAAGACTGGACAATCGTTTATATCGTAACAGGTTTAGCAATTGTTATGACCGTATGGATTCTAGGGTTTGGTCCTCAATCAATTATTCAAGGCATATTAGCAGGTGCGTTTTCTGTATTCAGTCATCAGGTAATCAAGCAAACAAAGAAAGGTGGTGATAGCAATGTTTGATTGGAAACAGCAAGGGTACAGAGTCACTAGTCCATATGGATATCGTGACGATCCGTTTAATGGCAATAAAGTATTCCATACTGGCATCGATCTTGTAAAGGCGCATAAAGCGCCTATTTTTGCGTTTGTGGGTGGGGAAGTAGTCCATGCCAGAGAAGGTCAACCAGGTACCGGCTTTGGAGGTTTTGGGATTGTTGTTGCTGTCAAAGATGAGCGCGGTGCACTGCATTGTTACGCGCATCTTGATAGCAGTAGCGTTCGAGTTGGTCAAAAGATAGGGCTAGGCCAAGAAGTAGGTAAACAGGGTACAACAGGGCGCAGCACTGGCTCCCATTTACATTACGAGATTCGTTTGAAATCGTCGCCGTCGTATGGATATGGTAGCCATACTGACCCCAGTGAATATCTGTCAAAGCACCTAGAACAAACGTCAAAAAATCAAGGAGTTTCGATTAAAGTTGGCAGTAAGGTTTTGTGTACAGGAACCCTTAATGACGGGACTGTAACTGCTCCTATCAGGGTGGTTGTTGAGGCGTTAGGCGGTCAATTGATGTGGCATCCAGACGGTAAATACACGACTGTAAACGGCAAAAGAATCGAAGGTGAACACATTATAAATGGACAAGCTTTTGGGCCTGTACGCGCTGTATCAGAGGCGTTAGGAGCCAATGTAGTGTGGGATCAACAAAACAATTCAGTTAAAGTAGCGCTGAGGGGTTAGCCCTCGGCGTTACGAGAAAGGGTGAATGGAATGGCAGTAACACCTATTCATACAGGAAAAATAGTTCAATTTCAATTGAGGAGTACAGATACCTTACCAAACACATTACAAAGCCCATTACACGACGGCAGCACTGCTTTAGTGTTAGACACGGGAGATGTATATATTTGGGGCGAGGGACGATGGTACAAGCTCTAGGAAGGGTGTAAGAGTGTGAGTGATAATATACCTTTAATCATGGCATTGGCAAAGTCTATGGCAACCAAGATGCAACAACCGTCAATTGCTTCAAGTCGTATTGTCTGCCTTGGGGATAGTATCACCCAAGGAGACGTTGCCAATGTTAGGAGATATACAACGTGGTTAGGATGGATTACAAATAATACAGTCATAAACTCAGGGATCAACGGTAATACAATACAACAAATGCTTGCACGGATCGATACAGATGTGTTAGCACACAACCCGGGCATATGTATAGTGTTTGGTGGTACAAACGATATAAATGGCGGGAGAACAATACAGGCCATGGCAGCCGATATAAAGACCATTACAAGTAAGCTACTTGCAGTGAGGATCAACCCAGTTTTTTGCTCGCTTCTGCCGCGCAATGACAACGTTACGCTTATGCCAGCCATATACCGGTACAACGAGTGGCTGCAGCTTTATTGCCTACAACAAGGATTTATTTACATTGATATCTTCACAGAGTTTGCAAACAGTGACGGCAGCCCCAAAGATGGATATTTAATTGCAGATAAATTGCATCCATCTACAGTCGGCATGAGAGTGATTGCAGATTGCATTGCCAAGTATATACCTAAGTCACAAGCTTACAGCGCCTTGGCAAAGGGGGATACAACCACAATTGTACCTAACCCACTCTTTAGCTCTGGCACAGATATAGCAACCGGTTGGGCCAAGTATGGCAATGCAGGAAATCTGCTTGTGTTTACACGCGACGGAGGATGGCAGGGTGTTACCAAGGGAACCGGTAGTGTGCAGCAGACGGGAGGTTTTCAAACCAAGCTCCCCACTTCGCTTGTGGAAAATAAGACTTACAGAGCAGAAGTTGATATTGACTTTACTGCAGCAATAGATAGCCAGGTAACATCATATTTTCAGTTTAAAAACGCCACCAACGCAGTTGTGGGAGGGGCTGTGTTTGTGTTGAGATCGCCCACACTGAGCCGCATTAATGGGCTGCGTATCACGGCAGACATTATAGTGCCTGCCGCAGCCGTATCGACGGAGTGGATCACATACGCTCAATCTATAGAAGTGTTTACTTTGCGTATTGCTAATCCGAGGATAACGGAGGTTTTATAAATATAAAAGAGGACATCTGTATAGAATGGCAGATGTCCTCTTTTAGTTCATTATTTTGTTGGACAAACACGCTCATACTATGTAAAAAAATTAGTAGGTGGTGAAACGTAGTTTGTTTACGGCGGGCTTAAACGAGGTGGAGTTATTTATTGTACCAATTTTTTTGAATGTAGCTTCCATTAGGCTTTTCTGCCTCTAGAATGTACGATTTCCCATCATAACCTGTATATACAAGTTCCTTTTTATGATGTACTTGAAATACCCGAACATTTAACTTTTTATCAGCGGGAACTGGCGTCGTGCTTTTAATAGTATAAGAGTATTCTTCTCCAATGGTAAAACCAACATTATTAGAAATGATTTCCGATGTTATTCCAAACGTATGTGAGGCAGTGGCAGTTGATTTCCTAGTTTCTGAATACTCCGCAGTATCTGGCCCATCGAACCAGTGATCATAAAGCGGATTGTTTGGATTATACCATCCGAATCCTTTATCACGAACATCGATAATTTTTACAGGTTGCAACGCAGAAAGCACGGGACCTTTGGCCGAGGTGTCCGACACCAGAGTGGTATTTCCAACATATTCATATTCGATCTTTGATAGTTTTGCGCCATCCTTGTAAAGAGGGATATTTTGTTCAAATGCTTTTTGTTGAATTAAAGCTGGGTTAATTATTACTTGTGCTTGGTGATTTTGATTCGCGGTGATTTTCGAAGTAGGCTTAGTAATTTGAGCGGCACTGGCAATACTAAGATTCATACTCAAAACAACAGTCAACAAACCAACAGCTAACTTCTTACCATTAATAACAATCACTCCCTAATAGTGTAATATTTAATTACAAATTCATTGTATACCATATATTAGGCGATGTAAATACAAATTATAGGCGTTATCCTATTTTTTTATTTTTGATCTCTATTATTTCAGAGATTATTAAATATATAATTCCTACTGCAAATGAGACTTTAGAAATGTTGACCAGGCTTGATAACTGAGAGTAATTGGCGGTTTCAACAGTAATCTTACCGACTTCTAACAACGTACTGCAAAGATAATATGTACTATAGAGAATAGCAGATATTAATAGGCAAGCAGCAGAAAATGTTCTTCTAGACATTTTACATCTCCTTAAGGACACCTCAGTTTATAACCAAAATAATTAGGGAATAAGATTGAGTAAGAGGAATGAGTAGGTAGATTATTATTGAGGAAACTGAATGGTGGTTGATTTTTGAATCAAGGCATTACTTAGTTAACTATAACATTATCGGGAAAAATACCATATAAGTCCAGAGGATTAATTGCTACATGAACTATAGATCGAAAATTGTAGATTAAACGCCCACTAACGATTTTTACACGTCATTGGGCGTTTTTCTCAATCTTAATTTAATTACTTAAACTTAATCGCTACACCATCTAAAGTTGGAATTATGTGATTATGTGAACTGGTTCAACAAGCATCGTATTCATGGCACATTAGGATACATGACGCCCGTTCAGTACAAAGCTGCTGCCCTTAAAAAAGTTGTCTGATTTACTGTTGACAGTCCATAATGGTATTTGGTTACCTGTAATAAAAGTATAAAAGACTGTAAACTACGGGAGTGGAAAGACTTTTATAGTTAGAATACATAATGATGAATACTAAAGAAAAGGTTATCACTAAAGTGTTTAGATTGTTTAATCAGAAAGGAGCGTCTATTTTTGAAAATTTGGGAGATATCAGCTAACCCTGCTAATACAACAATAGTTGAAGCAGAGGATAATTTATCATCTTTTTCTGATATTGAATTATATAAAGGGTTACCTCTAGGTGGGGAATGGGTTCCATTTAAAGTTCAGACATATCAGGAAGGTAGTAGGATGGACTTTTATAATTATTATGGTGGAATCCCTGTTATAACTGAGAAAACATACGAGATATTAAAACCCTACATGGAGAACCAAGTAGAGTTTCTTCCAATTATTTATGACCAGACTGTTCTTTATGCAATGAATGTCACTAATGTTATTGATGCGATTGATTACCGATCAATAAAAGTAAGTAAAATGCCTTCGGGTAAATTAAATCCACTAGACACATACCATTTTAATAATGACAAAATCAAAGATATTGATCTCATTTTTAAAATTCCTGAGCAAGTGTCAACATCTGTATTTGTAACTAGTAAATTTGTTGATTTACTCAATATGTATAAGTTAGAAGGACCTAGTCTCTATTTAGTTTGGGATAAAAACATTCCAGTTCAGTCAGCGGCTACTGCAGAAATGTTGTTGCGTTATGATGAACGACTCTCTCAATTAAATATATGCTCTCGCATTCCGCTCCTATCATTTAATGATGTGATAGAAAACTTAAAGGTAACAAATAAACAGTATAGGAGCAAAGAATATAAATTAAAATATCAGTTTAATAAAGTTTTTATATCTAAGTACACTAACTTAAGTGAATTCTTGTGGAGACCCTTGCATTACGTAACCCCTGAGATCGCGGGTTTACTATGGCATGAGGATGACACTAATGATTTTGGTGAATTTATTTAAAGCAGTCTAAAGTAAATGAACATTATTTCTTCTCTGTTACTTTATTGACTATATGACACGTTTTGCATCACGATGCATATATTCTTTATGGTAAGATATAACTAAATAAGGGACCGTGCGCTAACACGATCCCCACTGACAATCACCGCATTAAGAGCGGATGGCGTAAGGCTAAGAAGTAACCTTCACCTTGGTAGGGGGCGGGTTACTTCTTTTTATTGAAGGACAGTACCAGAACGACGAACGTTCCGAACGCAAGCATTAATGTTAATGCTTCATACACTGTCATGGCGATCACCTCCTAGAAAGGAATTAGACCTCCTTTCTTGGAAATGCGCCACCCGCCCTTAACCGATTTAATTGTCCATATCATCATACCATGATTTACCTATTCGTCGGGACCCTTTTTATATCAATTAATGAGTAGGGAACAAATATGAGCCACAGGAATAGTCCTGGGCTCATATTATTTAATCCTTCTAATATGATTTGTTTGCGATGGGAGGGGACTGGAGTTAATTGAGTGAGCATCTAAGTTGCATAACTCAAATATTTCTCGTTCCTTAATTCCAGATTGAAATGAAATTTGTGATACAGAGATATTGAATTTATCATTTAAGTAGTTTATGGCGTGACCAAATAATTTAGGAATCTCTAATGGAATTTCGTCATCAAATGGTTCTTTGTTTCTCCATTTTTTTCTACTTATTTGTTGCCTTAAATATAGGCAGTACTCAGGAGTGAACAGTTCAAGTTGCTCAGCTCTGTAAACAATTGCTTGAACAGAGACCATCCAGTGTTTCTTTAACATAACTAAATAATCTAAGCCTAGAGCAGTTAAATCCTTTGCTACTCCACTTTCCGGAAGTAAAAGGGAAGAAGCAAAGCGATTTGCCTCATATTCCATCCTTTTTGAATGCTGTACCTTATTAAAAACTTTCTTAGTATACCTAGAGTGTAAAATGATGTGACCTAGTTCATGAGCAATATTGAATCTAATTCTTACAGCAGATGTAATGTCTTTGTTTAAAATTATATAAGGTGTATCCTCAACTAACACAGAACAAGCATCAATCCCTTGATGATTCATATTTAAATAGAAAATGTTGACTCCTAGCTTTTCGCAAAGAGTTGTGAGATTCCCTATTGGCCCATCTGAAAGACCGAATTTTTTGCGAATGGAACTAGCAAGTTCTTCTATATCTTCATCACGTGTAGGCATAAATTCACCTGCTAAATTTTCACGAATTAAAGAAGCGTCAAAAGTGGGTAAGTTTACATGTGTCTTAATATATTTTACCAGCATGTAGATCATACCAATTTGATTTTCAGTTTGATCTTTATATTTCTTCGCCACACTTGCCTTGCTTCTATAAATAAATGCATTTTCGAAGAAATTAGCACTGATCTCTTCACTATAAAAGAATGTAGTCTCAAAACAAAGGATTTCTGCGAGTTGGTGTATCATCTCAACACTTGGAATAGCTCTGTTTTTTTCATACTTAGATATAGACTGATGAGATATTCCTGTTAGCTCAGCCACCTCTTGTAAAGTTAGATTCCTTATTTTTCGTGCTTGTTCAAGCTTTAATCCATTAAACTTGTTTTTCAACATCTTCTAAGCCATCCCCTTCAGCATAACGCTGAAAATCTTCGAAGCTAATTTCGTCAACTGTCTGAATTTTTGATTTTGGGTAAAAGCCCTCAACAACAACAAACTCCTGAAGTAGTGGTATACTACCGTTTAGAATCCCTTCACCATTGGGTATCCCTAAAGTAATAAACGAAGGTGTTGAAGTTTGATACCCGTGATTAACTTGAAAATAATTTTTGCTGTCTACAGAAATCGTAGGATTAATATTATCACTATAATCAATGTAACTTTCAAGTGGTTTTGTTACCCTATCTCGGCAAACGGCTTTTCTTCCACACTTATTTTTAGACGATACCTGATTGAAGTGAATTAAAGTATCCTCATTATATAACTCTAAGTATGTATGTGAGCGGTTAGAGTTATATGCAGATCTACATAAAAAAGGAAGTTCTTTATTCTTTACAGCCTGAATAATAAAAAATTCAACTGCAACATTCTTTATCTCTGGCAGAAGTCGTTTCTGCCCACGCAGAGTTTTAAAGGCAGCAGTATTATTAATTAAAAGTTCTGACCATTTGTATGCATCAATAACAAGATTGGACAATTTAGAGCGTGCTGAGAACGAAATATGAGACTTGATAATTTCTCGCGGATCCTGGGCAATCACTATTTCCACAATTAATGCACCTCTTTATGCTTTTGCAACCATTCTACAATATTAGGCTATTTTTTGCAACCGTTATCGTTGTTGTTGATAAAGGATTGTAAATACACATAAAACAAGAACAAAAGTTCTATTACGGTGGTGTTTTGAGCGAGTGGTATGTGCAATAAATGAAACAATGCAGAGCCTCAATATAACCAAACTTTAGCATTGAGGTTCTGCATTAACGATGAGATTTCAAACACTCATAAGCTCAAGCTTGCCACTTGTCTTATTAAATAGAAAGGTGTATACGGCAGCAACCGCATCGCCTTTAACATGTCGTGGATCAGCTTTGCATTTAGGACAATCGGCGTCTACCCATGGCACGAGATAAAAACCATTACCGCAGCAGCTGCATAATGCATGCTGGACGATTATTTCCATGTGATATGTCCAACTCCTTTATCAAAGATCAATATATGTAAAGGTGAGCGTGCGCAGCTCACTCGTAGCGGAGATCCGCGACCATCCCGGCAAGCTTCTGCCGGTAGGTTTCGTCCTGTTCCGTCCAGGACTCATCAGGCGCATTCTATATCTATTACTTGATATCCATTTATTACGCGAAATTTGATTTCACCATCCGCATTCAACACCTCAGATGTAATGTACTGTGTTACATTCTTGTTAGAAGAAATAAATCGGACCAGATCCCCAAAATCGATGAACTCAAACTCTGCATCTATACTGCTCAAATGTTTGAGTATATTTACAATTAGATTGTCTACCATTGAATACCGCTCCTATCATTCGATTATTTGAAAGGGGCCGAAGCCCCTATTGTTTGTTTTTGTTTAAAACCTCAATTGCCCGCGCATAACTTTCCTTACTGACTCTGTGTGGTATGTATCCTTCGCCGCCCTCATTTACTATGTTGTTATAATTTTCGCGCCAGATCTTTAGTTCAGCTGCACTCATGAGGTTGGTGATTCCCTCCTTTTCGGCCTGTTGAAAAATAGAATTTGCTTTTTCAATTTCAGCACGTTTATTCTTAGTCGCTTCCGTTTCAATATCAAATTCTTTCGCTAATTCTTCTTCCATTTCACTTAGTGCTGCTGTTATGGCAATACCAGCTGCGTCACCTTCCGTTATCGCTCTATTACCAACAAGAGTATATTGCTTTGTCTCATCAAGTTTCGCTCTTTGGTAAAATGTATCCGTGTATTGATCGAAACTAAGTATCTTTGCATAAGTTCCTTTTTCAACTACTTTTCCATGTGCCACGATTTCAATTTTTTTGCATGTGATAACGCGACCCGTGAAACTGTTTTCTGTGAACATACTGACAGTTAATTTAGCTACCGATTTTCCAAATGGGATTTCTTTAGCTCTAACTAACGATTTAAACATTTTTTACTTCCTCCTTTGATATGTATAGCTTATTTATATTTCAATCATATACTGGTACTAGTATAATGTCAACAATTTTTATACTTGCACTAGTATAAGTAGATTGTTAATATTTGATATGAGGTGATTATATGGACAAACAAGGCAACTCAGCAACTCGCGCTAAGAATAAATACAATACAGCTAACTATGACCAAATAAAATTATGGGGTAACAAGGGAGATCGAGAGCGTTTCGATGCAGCTGCTAAGAAGAACGGTAGCAATAGCAGAAATGCTTTTATTTTAGAAGCGATAGAGGAAAAAATAAAACGGCTTAACGAAGGAGAATAGACGTGGACTACTTTAACCACATTACCCTAAACACAGGACATAGCCGCAAATCCTATCCGTCCGAGGTGGAAAAGGAAATATACTTCATATTGCATCGATTATATAAGGATATCTTCAATGGTGGCGCAGATCTTTTTGATGGTAGATATGTGGTAAAAGGATCTCAAGACGATTCAGGAGCAGTAGTGACTGTGTACAAAGCCGAAATTGATCTAATGCCGATCTTAACGACAGGTATATCACGTTATCGTAAAAGCAAACTATGGGAGCTGCTACACTCTTCGAGTACAGCGCCTCTCAAAACGAATGCTAAATTCCCGCCCGCAGCTCCCTGGGTTGGTGATCGTCTTGAAGTTGGCGCAATGATTGACACAGAAGCCCTTACGTGGACAGCTGGATTTTCAAAGTCCATAGGATGGATATATCTCGCTCCACATAAAGTACACTAGTAAGCCACGGGTTCAATCCTTTGGCTTTTTTTGTTGCTTAAAACCTGTTGTCTGATTATAATAAGAACAAACGTTCTTGCTTTTGAGGGGGATAGGTATGAGTGAATGGCATGCACAAGTCAAGCCACAGCAAGACTGGCGCAAAGAAAAGATGGAGCCTTCAAACATAGCCACATGTAACTGCAAGGCCGAGATGAAAGGTAAATGGGTAAATGGACGTTATATGTGTGTGCGCTGCGATAAACCTGTGTACAATGCGTAGGAGGGCGGTATAGTGGCGGGCAAATTGCAAGATAACGGTCTATGGGAGTCGTCGAGGATGATAATTCCAGAGCATAAGGTGGCAATGCTTGAGTATGCGCGTAAACGAGAGCATAAAAGTAGGCCTCAGCTCGACGATCAGGAGTTAGAGCTTATCGGCGGTAAGCTCTATGAGTCCATGCGCGATCGGCAGGCGGTGCAGGTTGAGGTGTTTGATCCGTTCCGGCAGCTTGTCTTTACAGGCATGGTGATTGATATCGATCTTGTGGGTAAGCGCGTCAAACTGCTGCAGGATGATGAGTGGCAGTGGATCAAAGTAGAGAATATACTATCTATATCTTAAGTCCTAATTTATTAGGGCTTTTTTTGTACATTTACCATCATCTTCATGGTATTATATACTCTAAGTATTATAATAGTTATATATCCTCATAGGGCGGTGCCACACGTGCTTGATGCAGTAGGGTTTATGTTTTTTTCCACGTTGGAAACGTTTGCTTGGTACACTCTGAGTATGCACCTATTCCGGTACAACCCTCGTGATTATACTTGGCATGCACTGTTTTTGATACTGATCATGAATCTACAAAGTTACTTTCTCCGCAACGAGTTGTCAATGGCTAACTACGCGCCATTAATTACTATCCTTATTTTCGTGGCACTATATGTATTTTTTGTGCGACTGAATATAATAGGTGCATTGATTGTAACTCTATCAGGTTTTGCGGGCTTTGCAGTTGTGCAGACTATCCTAGTGCAAATATTATTCGGTTCAGTTGCAATTGCTCAATCAAGCTTGACCAATGGTTATGTACTGCAGACCGCAACGGCCGTAATTGTATTTTCGATATCATACGTAATGCATAGACTAGGATATGGGATACCTCTTGACTTCGACAAGCTGAGGTTTCGCTTTGATGACGTGATATCGGTTGTTATGATGGTTATTTTTTTGGTCATCGTGTCAGCGTTGCTTTATTACAACCAGATATGGATAAACCTAATTATATTTGCGGCGACTTTGACATACCTCCTTTACTATACTAACCGGAGGGATAGAGATGATTGAAAAATTGTCATTAGCCATAGCAACACTAATAAAGGCACGCGTTCCAGAACACCCAGCATCTATTGCGGTGATGAAATTTTCCTTAGCAGTAGTGATAAATACGTTAGCCATAGTCATATTGTCACTAGTCATCTCACTTGTAACAGGTCGAGTAACTGAAACAACAATTGTACTTATCGCATTCGCAGGACTGAGAGGGATATCTGGAGGTATACATCTAAAATCCGGTGACAGTTGTGTCTTAGTAACCACCGCCATAGTCACCTTGATATCCTTAGTGGAAGTAAATGCTAATAGCGTATTGATTTTAACTGGGTTGAGTGCAGTGTTGTGTGCGGTATTTGCACCGTCTAGAATCGAGATGCAGTCTAGGATCGATTCTAAGTATTATCCGTTGCTAAAACTGGTATCTGTACTTGTTGTCTCAACTAATTTAATTTTTATGTCATCAACCTTAGCTGCAACTTATTTTATTCAATCACTGACACTTATAAGAGGAAAGAAGGCGTAACAAATGACATTTATAAAAAAGTTTAAAAGCAGTTCATGGTTATATGCAAGTATGGCAACAAGTTTGGTAATGCTAGCCCAACTAATTGTAAAACCAGCAAGTGCACTTTACATCTATCAAGGAGACGTTCCGAAGGAGCTTCTAAAAAAAGAAGAATAAGGAATGGTTTGATGAAACAACTAACAGTTACATGCGACTTAGAAGGGGACATGGGCATCAGTAACATACCACTTGAGGATATTGTTTACTTGGAATTTAGTAAGGTATCAACTAAAGACAAAGTAATCGCCCACACAGAAGAATCTAAATTTTATATGCCAGGTACATTGAAATATTGGACTCATGTGTTTAATGCAAGTGGTTTAAGGTATCGAACTGTTGATAGAAGCTTCGCTATTAATGTAGATAAAGTAATATCCATTGACAACGTCTTTCTAACCGCATACTTTGAAGTAAAAAGATGCACAATGTCTAGGAGAATGTACGAAGATTTAGTCAGTGAGTTCCCACATCTTACAATCGGAATAGAGAGTAGACGGCCTGTATAGGTCGTCTTTTTCATTCCATAGCATAAAACAAATAAAAAGTATGTCGAATTATGTTGTGTCATCCAGAAAATTCGTCAGACCAGATTTCCTTTACATTTAAGCAGTAGGGTAGTTTAATGGTGTTAACATAACATGTCAGGAGGGAGATAAAGTAGCTTTACCCCGTAATTTGATTCGATATTTCTACATTAATACTCCTCAATTAAACAATAACCTAGCAGATAAATTAACAGACAAAACAACGAAGAATCACTATAAAAGGAACGTGTGTTCTTATATAATAAGAACAAAGGATAAGTCAAAGGGGAATATACATAGAAAGGAGTTTTCGATAACTCAATAACTGAATGACAATGAAATCTAGAAAGTATTCTGTCAGAATAGTTTTTACCAAAGGAGAGCCTGTTATTTGCGTCTCCTGACCATTTCCCATTCGTACAGATCCTCCATGGAACAATCGATAGCGACAGCAATAGTCTTCATCACCTCTGCTGACATTTTGGATCGATTATTTGCATAGTTGGAAATGGTTTGGGCCGAATAGCCGGTCTTCTGAGCTAAGACCACCTGTTTCATCTTGGCCTCTTTGAGTCGCTGCTTTAACAGGCATCTACCCTGGGTAAATGCCATCCTAATATATCCTTTCATTTAGATATTTACTTATATGTGATTGTAGCATGCTTTTTATAAGTGGAGAATGCAGTAATTAACAACATGAGGAGTTGGTTTGCAATGACAACTGAGCGGTTGGTATTTAAGGATAGCGAAGAACGTAAAAGATTTGACCAACTAATGAATAAGTGCGAACATGAAGAGAGTGGGATGCACAGTAGATTAGCAGCATTACTTAACGAGCTATATAATCTGCATCATGTGGACCTGGAACTCATAACTGAAATAGAGGATTTATACATAAACAAAGGATACTTGTATTGTTACATATCTTTTAAACAAGGACTCACTCATGCTAAATAACAATCCTATAAGACTTGTTAACGTGTTAACCAGAAGTTAACGCACTATAAAGATAAGAAGTACATTAAAGGTATAGATATTACAGATGAATCCCCATAAAATACGCTATATGCATTGATGTTACAGTTAAAAACAGAATGGGCGGCATGATGTAATAGGGACTTACAAGGCTTTTAAGCCTTTCTGTTCTAAAACGTCAGACCAAATTGCTCCTTTAATTGAGGTTATTTTGACCTTGATTTAAGAAGCAGTCACAGTTATAAATAATAAATAAAGCAAAGACCACTTCTTAATAAGTTTATTAAGGAGTGGTTTTTTTGTTGTTAAAGTTTGCATTTAAGGATTTTCTAGATGACCGTAGGTTTAAGAATACTACAGAGAAAAATATTAGGAATTATCTTACTTTACTAGGTGAGTTTGTTAACTATTGCACAGATAATGAAGTAGTAAATGTTGAGGACATCGCACAAAGTCATGTGAGAGATTATTTGATGCTTTGTCAAGATAAAGGCAACCAAGCTGGAACAATTAATACTAAGCTGTTGAGAATAAGAGCATTTCTCAAATACATGGTAGAATGTGAAGTCATTAATAATAATCCAGCCCACAAAGTAAAATTCCAAAAGACAGATGTAAAGATAGAAGTGAAGATGTTAGACCTATAGTATTGAATGATTACATAATTCATTCTATTAAGTATTTGCAGATTAAGTATATACTTGAATTGTAGATGTTTGTAACATAGTGTCTAAAAATCAGGTCGAAAATAAAGATTGTTTGGAATACAGTGTTTTTTTGTGAGTTTAGAAGGAGTAATTTGTATGATAGGTGAATTACTAAATATATAGTCGTAAGTTAAAACTATGTATTAATAAAAGGATAGTTATGAAAAAAGATTGAGTATTTTAGAGTTAGTAGTTAACCCGAGATTATAGTTTAACTATTTAGTTAAGGGGGAATATTGATGTCTATATTAAATGCTATATTCAGGTATGAGGGAAAGGAAGAATTGATTAATTTAGAGGATATTTCCAAAAGAGAAGATTATGAATTAGTTAAAGAGAATTTATTTTGTAGTTTTGAAGGTTGCTACTGTCCACTGCAATATATTGCTAAAGGAGCAATTAGCGAATACTTAAAAAGGAGAATTGGCGAACTTCATAATGAGAGTTGTACTTACTTTACTCTTCCAAATTTAACTGGACATTCAAGAAGAATTGTGGGGACAAGTAGTTCCATTTTAAGAGATGACCATGTTGCTAGCATACTTCGTGGACTATATGATGTATATACTGAAACTACTGATGAACGTGAAGTAAGATTGAAACGTGGGAGAGAAAATGCAAGAGTTCGTAGAAACAATAAAATTGATAAAAGTAAGAGTGAAAAAGATGTTGAAGAAGTTTATGTAAATAAGGCTACTACTTCTAGTGAGGGAGAATCCTTAGTGGAAGGAGAAAGAAATCCTCCAGTTCGCAGAAGATACTCTTTATTAGATTTGTCTGATATAGATATTGGACAAACAGAAGGTATTATAGGAGAACTTGTTAGTATAGTGAATAATGAAAAGCGGACAATTCTCGAACTAACTGACAGACTAAATAAGATTACTCTTTATGTATACTTGGAAGAGGTATTCTTTGATAATTCACCAGTTAATATCGATACATCCTTAAAGGTTTTAAGTGAAATAGTTAACAAAGGGAAGAAGATATACGTTAGTTGTGTTGGAGAAGTAGTATATAGGGATGATAAATTAGGAATGTTATTACTCAGAGAAAAGGATTTAAGAATAAATAGAGTTCCTGTGATAATCTTCATACATCAATTTAACGAATAGGATACTGTATCATTGTTATAGAATACTGTTTCACAATTGATTACTACGTTTATACTTAAACTTATAAAAGTTATTGGAAGGCAATAGTTGCTAATAATTGTGAGTAAACGCAAGTATATTAAGGAAAAACCTTGTATGTACAAGCCTGTTTTTTGCACATTTTCTTTACAATTGATACATGAAATAGCACAATAATTGACGCAGAATCTGTAGGTGTAATGGGTGATGCTTGTACGTATTCTTACACTGTAGGTATCTGTGCGGTAACATCTATTGAAGGTATGACAGCAGATTGGGAACATATCCCTTGGGCGTTCTAGAAAAATCTCTGTACGTATCGTTTACGATGTAACTTCTAAGCCACCAGCAACGATTGAATGGGAATAGAATTAAACGATCAATAATAAACTCTCTTTCAGTCGCATTTATTAGTCTATGATAGAGAGTTTTTTGATTTGAATTAGTGAGTTAAGGTAAGGTTTGAAGAGACTGTTTACGTAAAGCAACCACGACTTTACAATGTAATTGTAAGCATGACTGCAAGAAGTGGTCATTGCTCTAAATTTGTTATTAATAACAGTGATGAATATACCCATAAGTCTTTGTCTGGTATCGTTGACCCTGCTAAAGTTACTCGTTCCGCATTGCAAAATGCAGCTTCCGTAGCAGCTATGTTCTTGACAACTGAAGCGGTTATCGCTGATAAACCAGAAAAGAATGCACCAGCTATGCCTGACATGGGCGGTATGATGTAATAGGGACTTCAGCGTCCTGAATACATCAAGGATTGTATAATCCTGTCCGTCTTGCAATAACTTAAAAGGCTTCTCATTCGTTCCAAGAACGAATGAGAAGCCTTTTTTTGTTGGTTGATACCTCCTGCTGGTTTGTCTTATTTAATAGATACGATTCAAGAGAAAGCAATTAAAGAGAAGATCAGAAATAGAGGTGTTATATCTGCTGCAATTAAACAAAATGCCTCGACTCGTACTAACCAATTACTGGAGGAAGTCAACCTAGTGGATCGACTGAATAGCATCGAGCAAAACATTGAGCTTTCAATGCAAATAAAAAAGCCTCCTGTTACAGGAATTTTATTATTTAACTAGCAACATTCTAGGTGACCTTTTCGTTTTACAATTAGCAATTATAAAGGAGATAGTGGGATTAACACAGATTACGTTTACTGTAATGATTCTATAAAGGTTCCGGCTACCCTCATGTGTAACAATGGTCTGGTCCGCTTGTTTCTAATATTAGAAACAATTCCAAAAATTATGGTGCTATGTAAAAGGGATTAAATTAAAAGATGTACCACGCATCATTAATTTAATGTAAAAGATAATCAAGTGATAATGCACTATGTATAATTACGTAATTTATATAGTTTACTAATATGCTAAGGAGGATAAAACTTTGCGTGTTCTTATAGTCGCCATTTTCTGTTTATGTCTTATTTTAACTGGCTGTGTTGATAAGAAAGAAGAGGGTCAAGTCGCAATTGAAAAAGGTTCGATTATGGACGAGGATGGTAATCATGTAAAAACATCGGATAGGAGAGAGCATGCAAGTGAACAAATAGGGGAAAATGAACAGGTACTCAAAGGAGTGAATGGTGATGAGCTGGGGCCATTTCAAACAGGTTTATCCTTAGATGAAATGAAATATGATGAGAAATACCAGAATATTGTTACTTTATTTATAAAAAATCTGGCGGCGTGGGCTGCTAAAGATGAAAAGGCATTCCGCGAATGCTTTGTTTCAAAAGATTGGGCTGATAATCATATGTTTCTGCTTGAAGATTCGGCACAATATGAGTTTGTGGGCACACCCTATATCATCGATCAATCATCTGAGAACGGCAGAATTAATATTGTTTTCAATTACAGAACAGGTGAACAAGTGGATGAAGTAAAAGGACACACCACCACGTTTATTAGAGACAAAGATGGCGTTTGGAAAATTACACTGATTGACTAGAAACAAAGCATCATCGAGGGGCATATGTGAGATGAGTCCATCGACGGGGTTGAAGGCGTGTGCGGTAGGACGTTGGATCATCGGTTTGATGCTGGCGTCGCATCTGTTTCTAATTCGTTGAAGCTGTATGGATTATTCGATTTAAGGTTGGTGTTTTTTAATAATAGAGGCCGAGCTACATCTGCTCGGCCTCTATTATGTTCGACCGAGATTTATGAATAATTTTGATCGATGTGGTATTCAATGTTTATTGGTCTCAACACACTATCTACTGGAATGTACTTGATCTCCGTAACTCGGCCCTGATATACATTACCAATGTATTCGTCGTATGCATCATATTGGACAACTGTAGTATCGTATCTGTCGTAGTTGATAGCGCCATAATAGTTACGCGTTGTGTAAGGGGAGCTTTCTGGAGGTCCTGAATAGGTTTCTGTTGTTCCATAGGTTTTTTTCACTGTACCTGATACCGAACCGGTCAAGCTTGACTTCACGAGGTTCAAAACATTTACATTGTACGTCCCACTTATGGATATAGTGCCACTCACTTCTAACGTATCTGATCTTTGATATGTTTTGCCTTTTGCGACGCTTGCGAGCAGTTTTTGATTATGGATAGGTCCTACTGAATATCCGACTATTTGTGCTCTTCCCATAACATACGATGATCCTACGTATACTCTTCGATCACCGCCGAGAGTCGAGAACTCACTATTTGATTGCTGCAGCAGAGGGTCTACAAACTCTACTCGCGCACTCATATCAATTGGTAATTCGTACCGAGTTATTGCAGATGCATGGCCTCCTGAAGCAAGTGCATCATGTGGTATCGTTTGGGAATCAAGTGATACTACGTAGTCCGGGGTTGTCTCAACAACATTGGTCTGGGCTGCGGCTCCTGTTGCTAACGAACCGAGCATACATGCACACAACAACAATACTGCGATCTTCTTCAATTTTTCAATCCTCCTATAATTACATAATATGTTACATGTATATGTATTTGACACGGTATACCGAACCCCTTTTGTGATGTGTAAAATTTAGGGGGAACTTTATGATTGTATTACTGAAGAAACTATGTCGAAAAGCTGATAAAAAATTAGGTGAGACTTGACGAGCACATGACAAAAATCTCCTTAGTGGAAATTTCGAATTAGGGGAGAACCGACACAAGGTTACTAAACACAGTGCATTAACTGCGGCGTTTTTCATCGCCTTTTTACATGCCCATTTACAGGAAAAACCCTCCTTATGTCGAAATTGCTATAAGATAGTCATCATGGGAGGTTATTGTATTGGCAAGAAAAAAGAGTAAAGCTAAACAACAAGAGGAATTGATTCATGGGATATTAGGACTCGCAATACTTACTGCACTTTTTGGAACCTTTAATGCTACTCATTCCTGGACAGCAGCAATCATTGCATGTGGAGTTGTACTTGCTGTGTTCGTGACGGTGACCGTTCTAATTCAAACGAAGAAATCCGAACGCTTAAAGAGGTCTGGTATAGCAGAGATCGATAAAATGGACGGTGTTCAATTTGAAAAGTACCTCGGGCATCTGTTTACTGCACATGGCTACAAAACCCAAGTTACAAATGCATCAGGTGATTATGGTGCCGATCTGATCATTACAAAGGGTAATAAAAAGATTGTCGTACAGGCAAAAAGATATAGCAAGAATGTTGGGTTAAAAGCTGTTCAAGAAGCCAAAGCATCAATCGCGTATTATTCAGCAAATGAAGCTTGGGTCATAACGAATAGTGACTACACAGTAGCAGCCTATGATTTAGCTAAATCAAACCATGTTCGTTTAATAAATCGTGCAGAATTAATTGAAATGATCTTAGCAGTTAATACAACAGCAGCTACGACCGCGAAGGCTGTGATTGCAAGCAATCCAACAAAAGAGATTGTTTGTCCAAAATGTAACGCTAATTTGGTGCTTCGTAAGGGTTCGAAGGGACGATTTTATGGCTGCAGTAATTATCCAAAATGTCGCTATACGCAACACGTCGATCCAAGTTCAACTTAGTGAGATATTCATAGAGTGCGTTTGATGACATATGTATTCCCTGAAAAATTTAGAATCGCTGTGTTTGATATGGATTTGAAGAACAGGAATAGATCCTGGGGGAAAATTGCTAGCTAAGTATAGTTATAATGAGTAATTAGAAGAGGGCAAGAACATCGTCTAACTTCGTATTATCGCCAGTAGTTCTTCTGTTCTTGGAGTATAATACCACGGAAACAATAAATGACCCAGCCTAGGATAAGAGCTGCCCGAGGCTGGGTCGCGACGTGTATATGATTATGTGTGACTGGACCTAAGTGAGGTATAAAGATGCGTACCAATCCAGCTTTAATGATAAGTAGGAAGTCTCTTAGGTTAAATTAACAACTGCTGCGATCTGGTTAATTGTCAATCTTTCATGTAGAAATCTCATTGATAGTAGGCGTCTTTCATTGGGGAAGATTAGAAGTCGAGATGGAAGTGATCAGCATGGGTGGAGTCTTGGATGAGTTTTGAGCTTGTTAAACCATAGGTATTACTAAAGCGGATCTTGGTTACGCTTGAGTTTGCAATCGCAATTTCTAAAAATTTCTTTTCTTGCGCTGGCGTCATGGCAGTAGTTCCGAACTTGTTGCGAATGTCGAGATTTTTGCCGTTTCTGTGGCCCGCATGCTCTGGAGTATCGTCGCCATCGATGAGGCTGCCATCATTAATTTCGAGCTTTTTGCTGTAAGTGGAGTAAAAGCTGGAGGCGACTTGATCCAATGCGGTCTTTGTTGCAGGTGTTACCCAGCTATGATCGAGCTTGTAGCTCGCATCAGCAGCAATCCCAGCCGTTGTATCATTGTAATTAATATAGTGGGATGTATCTTTGAGGCGGACATACCCAACAGGTGAAGAACCGATGGCAGCATGCAGCGCGTTGCGGCTTCCAGCCCCATAAATACCATCCGAAGTCAGGCCTTTGACCGTCTGAAAAACTTTGAGATTATCTTTGGTTGCTTGGTCAAAATTTCCATTTGTACTGGTAATTTTGGCAACTCCTGCGAAGTAACTTTCGTTGCTGCCATATGCTCTCCAGTCTTTTAGATTCTGTTTGAGTACAGCGACCTGAGCATGCGTTTGTCCTAGCGCATATGTGCTTTGGAAGCTTGTACCGTACTTCGTATTAGATGCAGCAGTGCCAACAGCAGCGACATTGTTATGACCAGCAGCTGCAAAAGCACTTGAAACGACGGATAACATGAGGACACTTGAGACGGCCAATGCTACAGACAGACGAGATTTCTTGTTCAACGATTATTCCCTCCAATGGTATAGAAATGTAATCATACTATGCATATAGTAGATTCACCTCGAATGGTATCATAAATCAAATCGCATACACATAGGATAGAATGACAGATACTGTCGAAGTTGTTAAAGAAATCGTATAGTAGCTATATCTATCGATAACATGTCAAGTGAGAGATAACTACTAGACTGACGCCAGCGAGAGAGCTAGGAAGTATGGTAGGATGTTTAGATGATTAGAGATGTAAGGTGGTGCTGGATGATGACGGTAAAAGGTGTAGCGGAGGATTTAAGCATACGGTTCCAGCAGAAATAAACCCCACCTCGTAATATACACGAAGATGGGGTTTCGTTTTGATTTCATGAATGTGGATATGGCATAACTATGAATAAATTAAACATCGACACTTCGTTCTAATCCATTCATTTTGCTTGTGCCACGTGCTTTTGCAAGAAAGCTAATGTTGCTTCCAGCGCTTGCTGCCCGGGTGGCGTATCCAGCTTAAATTGGAATTCGTGCCCTGTCTCATACACATCCTTTGCGAAGAAAAGGGTGTCAACCTCTACTTGCTGCGCTATCAATTTGGCAGCAAGCTCTTTGCCTTGGTCCTCAAATGAGCCTTTATTTCCATCGGTAATAAACGCTGGTGGAAACTGCTCATTCACATGATGAACAACCGAAACCAAGTTGGCTTCTTCTGTGTCCTGCCAATTTTTAGTTCCTAAATAACTCCATGCAATCTGGTTAAGTGCAAATTGGATCACTGCTGATTGGTTAGGCTTGTTAAACTTCTCAATATTGTAAGGTCCGCAATACAATAACACCCCTTTGAGCGAGTTTTTGGGAACAACCTGTTCCAATCCCATCTTGTTTGCCAATTCGGAATTCGTTTGGATGGTAACGTAGCTGCTTACAATTTGGGCCCCAGCTGAATCACCAGCAAAAAACAACTGATGCACATCGATTGGATACTTTGTGTGAATAGCCTCTATGTGCCGATAAAATTCATCCAGCTGCACGACTGGTGCTGGATAGGTCGCCTCAGGAGCAAGCTCATAATTCATATTCAGCACGATGTAGCCCTGGCTGGCTAACACAGTGGAGTAAATTTCAATCTGATCTTTGTCTCCACCGACAAAGGCTCCACCATGTACCCAAATAATAGTAGGGAGTGGTTTCGGATTCGATTCCGCAGCTTTAGGCATATAAATATTGAACGTATTGTTTTTATACTGCGAAGGATAGGTTAGGTCCTTATGAACGGCCACTTTACTACTGTATTGGTCATAGCCTGGGGGCGTCGTAGCGATCGGTTCCTTAAATAAATGCCTGACATACAGAGCTGTCAATGAAGGTGTCACATTAACGACGATAACGGGAAGCAGCAGCAGTACGATAAGGAATACTACTGAGCCCATGATAAACCTTTTTGACTTTTTGCTAATCATGATGGGTTTCTCCTTAGTCTAGTGAATGTATATGTATAGTAAAACATATTTTATGGCCGTTTTCGACTGGAGCCGAATGCCATTGAGACGGCTATATTTAGTTATGTCAACGATAACTATTACTCATATATTTTGTATCCTTAAACAGCGCTTTAAACTGCGCAGACCCAAATCGCTCTTCACTCAGGATCAACATCTCCATTCCAAGCACCGCTCTATTGACCGAGGTTCAAAACTGCTGCTCCTACATAACCAGTATCATCAAAAAGAGCAAGGGTTAAATTTTTTCACCCTCCCGAGATGAATGGAGCAGTGTTATCCTGATTTTAGGAAATGAAATGTCATGATCTTACAATATGATACACGCCCGGACATTCTTCCAGGCTCGTTTCCTGCCATTTATTCGGGGTAGGGGGGATTTTGTGAAAATATCTTTTGTTATTCCTTCGTATAACTCGGCTCCTCACTTGGTTCAAGGCTTGACCTTTTTAGCTTCACAGCAGCTTGATCAAGAGCTTGAAATGGAAGTAATCGTCGTGGATGACGGCTCATCGGATGGAACAAAGGAAGCGGTGGAATCGTTTCGTGATCAGTTTCAGACTCTTCTTTATGTGTTCCGTCCAAGGGATGAACTGTCGAATCGCGCCAGAGCAAGAAATAAAGGACTTGAACAAGCTAGTGGAGATCTCATTTGCTTTTTAGATGCGGGTATTGTTGTGCCGTCTACTTTTGCAAAAGGGATTGCTGCTCGGTACGCTACCCAGACACCTGCTGTTTCCCGTGTGGTTCTGCTGCACGTGATCTATGGTGTTCCTTTGGATACAGATCGCAATGGTTTAAGCGCGATTGAAAATTTAAATCCCTATAACTTTCAGCAATGGGTGGAACACAATAAAGACGCCTCCATCTGGCAAGATTTTCGGGAGCCTACGTTTAATATGCTGCGGGATCGGCTTGATGGCTTGCCAGCCCCGTGGGAGTTCGGGCTAGCAGGGGCAATCACTGTACCTGCATCGTTAGCGAGACAAGTAAATGGATTTGACGACACGTTTATGGGCTGGGGAACAGAGGATATCGAATTTGCGTATCGGCTGTATCTTGCCGGCGCATCGTTCCGTGGTGAGAGACAAGCTTATGCGCTTCATCTGCCTCATCCGACTTCGCTAACCGAACAAAAAATGTTGTCCGATCGAAATAACCGCATTCGGATGCACCGCAAGCACTACTGCATGGAAACAGAGCTGTTTGTCTATTATCAGGGACTGCTTATTGGGCCTGTACTCGAAAAGATGCATCAGCTAGACCTCACACACATATGGCCTGCCAATAAAGTTTCACCACTAACCCTCAAAGAGATTAGAGACAACCATGTAAGTGGTACAAGCAAGTCCTTATTGCTTGGTATTGAGCTGCCAGCCATCGCGAAGGAGCTTAATACGACTCATGTATTTACCCATCGCAAGAAGGGGTATGAGCAGTTCATTAAGGAGTTGGGCGATCGAGAAACATTCAATTTGATTGGATGTGATACGCCCTTTACGGATCAATATTTTGATGTTGTTATTATGTCGGATTACATTCGCGTGTTTCACCCTTATATACAGCGTATGTTGCTGCAGGAATTACATCGCATTACCCGGCAGTTGGTATGGGTTCATGGGGATGATCAAATACCAGCATGGGCGAGCGAGACGTTGGCGGAGCAAAATAGGATTGACGTTCCATCTGTGCTAGCACGTTTTCAGCCAGATATTTACATCGTCTCTTCCGGTTTGAGAAAAGGGCATTTGAAAGAGCGCAATTATTGGTCATCAGTTCAGGACATTACGCAGTTATGCAGTGAATTGAACATTCCTATTCATTTGGTAGACATTAGGTCTGAGAAGAAGGTTGTTGGGGAATCGATAGAGGTTCATTGAAAGTGAACGGATAACGAGGGTCACGGTAATGAATTGAAGTGGATTGACATGGCGACAATCGAGTGTGGAATGTCAGCAATCTTATATTAGGGGGATATGTGGATGCTAGCAAAGGTGGATGGATTAAAGAACTTTATTGCGGGAATTTGCCAAGAGAAAATGAATATCGCCATTCCGGAAGTGATTGATACAGAGGGTGCTGTGGAGACGGTATTTCAATTGGATTCGATCTCGATGTTTGAGTTAATCGTCAATCTGGAGGATAAATACGATACAAAAGTGCCTGACGATGATATCGAGCGGATCGGCCGAATGAACTTGCATGAGTTGTGTGCTTATTTTGAAGAACGGACAGTAGCTCATGGATAAATCCGTAGTCATTACGGGCTTAGGTGTTATTACACCGTTTGGCAAAGGGATAGATGTGATACGCAGTCACACGTTTGCAGGACGGCACGGCTTCACTGACATCGAAAGCTTCTCAACTGCATTGAATCATGCAAAGAGAGGCGGCGAATTAAAAGATAAGGATCGTACCTTCCGTGCCTTCAGCAGGTATTGCATTGACGAAGCATTGGCAATGGCAGGGCTGGATCGGATGAAGGATCGAGAGCTGCTGAAAGACGCCGTGGTGGCGATCGGCAATGTGGGGGAAGGCGTCAGTCTAGAGTCTTATTATAGCGCTCAATATGGCAGAAAGACGGGCGACGATTCGGGACTGCAAGCTGCCGTAGATGATTCGCTCATTCGTCAACGTGATCCTTTCCGCGCTGCAGAAGAGGCGGCAGCGTACATTGGTTCCACGAATGTCCACATCGCATTTTCCAATGCCTGCGTAGCATCGGCAAATGCGATTGGCTACGGTTATGATCAGATCCGCAAAGGCAGAGCATCGTGTGCCTTGGTTGGCGGGATTCATATTTTGAATCCGTTTGTGTTTAACAACTTTGATTCCAATCGTGCGATGGCGAGTGGAGTCGTGCGTCCTTTCTCGCTTGAGCGCGATGGCTTATTAATTAGCGACGGGGCAGCTATGCTCCTGCTGGAATCACGCGAACACGCACGGCAAAGGCAGGCCAAGCCACTTGCTGAACTATTAGGCTGGGGTATAAGCGCGGATGGATTCCACGTAACTCAGCCGCACCCAGAAGGAAACGGTCTGGCCAGAGCGATGCAGGCTGCTCTGCGCAGCGCCAATTTATCCCCTGCGGACATCGATTATATCAATGCACATGGGACAGGTACGCCGCTGAACGACCGCAGCGAGACAAAAGCCGTGAAGCAGGTGTTTGGCAAGGAAGCCTATCAGATTCCTGTTAGTTCCACCAAATCAACGACAGGACACATGCTGGAGGCAACAGGAGCTGTAGAAGCTGTCATCGGCATATTGGCGCTTATGGATCAGCGGATTCCGCCGACAGCCAACTATGGCACGCCAGACCCCACGCTAGATCTGGACTACGTGACAGAGGGTGTCAGAGCAGCGCCGCTTCAAATTGTGATGTCCAATTCTAGTGCATTTGGCGGGAACAACTGCTCCTTGATTTTGGGGAAGGGGAAGGATGAATGACTAAGGCAAAACGAACCTCATTTTTGAACGACGAACAGCTAAAAGAGTTCAATGCTCGCTATTGTATTACAGGCCTGCATCAACAGACGGGGGTGCTGGATACAGGCGCATTAAGAGGATTTATTCGTTCACCGTTCAGCCCGCTTATTTATACAAGTGCAACACAAGTCTCAACCCAATCTGGCTTTGCCGGACCAGAGATCTCAGGCACTCGTAAAGGGATCATTCTAGGCAGTATGTTTATCGATGCGATGACAGAGGAAGAGCAATGGCAGGATTTGCTGGCAGGCAAAAAGGTCAGCCCCATCATGTTTCCGCAGATCGTTCCTAGCTCGATTCTTGGTTTTGTTAATAAAGAATTGTCCGTATATGGTCCCATGACCTGCATAAGTCCCAGCCCGCAGGCAGATGGAGCAGGGATTATACTGCGGCAGGCTGCGGACTGGCTGGAGGATGGCCTTGCGGATATTGTGCTTATCCTGTTATGCGATGTACCTTCACTGCGAGCGAAACAGTGGGCTCGCGAAGCAGCACACCCTGATAATCCTACTCGAGAGTTGGCAGGGGGCATCGTCAGCTGGGTGATGGAATCTGAGGAGCACGCTGCTGGTCGGGGAGCAGCGAACGTATGCACGGTGCAGGAGTTGTACGATCAGCTTCAGCCTGAGAGCGGGGTTGGAATGGCCCGACAGTTCTGGACATAAAGGGGAGTGTAACGTAATGAAGCTCATGACGCGGCATGATGATCATTCGGCAGTTCAGATTGGAAGCTGGACACAAAGTTATGCGGAATTGCAAAGCGCAGTAAACGATAAAATGGAGCTGCTGCAATCATTAGACACCAAGACTGGGAAAGTAGCTCTTGACCTCCCAGATTCAGGTACGTTCCTAGAATGGGCATTGGCTGCATGGGGCAGTGAGCTGTGTATCATGATTCTGGATCAGCGACTAACAGAAGCAGAGAAGCAGGCGCGTCTGCTGCAGTATCGGCCGGATATTATCATTTGTTCGGATGCAGGAGCGGGTATAGCACCTGCATTTCAAGTGGATGTGCCTTTCCAAGTACGCCCTTGTTCCTACGAGGAAGAAGCACCTATCAGCAACACGGCACAGGAAGTAGAGCATAATCACGCTGCGCTTGTCCTTTTTTCTTCGGGATCAACAGGGATTCCAAAACTGATCAAACGAGACAGTGCTGCTTTGCTGGCAGAGTGGTCAAGCTACAGCGAGGAAGATGGATCACCGGATGAACATGCACGTGTACTTTGCCTCGTTCCTGTCAGCCATACGTTTGGACTGGTGTCCGCAGTCGTCCATACGTTAAGACGCGGCGGAACGATCGTATTCCCGGAAATGATCAAGCCGCGAGCTATCGTAGATATCATAGCGGAGCAATCTATTACGCATATGTACGGCGTAGCCTTCCATTATCAGCTGCTCTTGACCGAATTGGAGCAGCGACGGCATGCGCTGCCTTGCAAGCTCCCGCTTATGTTGTGCTCAGGCGGGCCTCTTCCCGCACAACTGCTGCAGCAATATCAGGACAAGCTGCACGTTGGCATCGGACAGCAGTACGGCATGAGCGAAGTCGGCTACATTGCAGTGGATTTTCGCGCCTTACAGCCAGGCTCTGTTGGCAGCATTGCCTCACATCTGTCATGGATGATTGATGAGGAGCAGCAATTAGGCATTCAACTGCCTTGTTCGCCTTATGTAACACAGCAGGAGAATTGGATACCCCATGATAAAGCATCGTCTAGCGCCGCTCAACCTGCCGAAGGGATCTTGCTTACGCAGGATGTGGTGGAAATGAATGATTCATGTTGGCTTACCATTACGGGACGTGCCAATGATCTTGTTAGCATCGGCGGTTTAAAAGTAAAAATAACGGAAGTGGAGCATACGCTGCGGGGTCATCCGGATATCCACGATTGCTGCGTAGTAGCCCTTCCTCATCCGATTTATGGACATATACTGGAAGCCTTTATCGTATGGGGACCTGAACAATGGCAGTCTTTCGAACAGCTTACGCATTGGTTAAAGCAGCACTTGGCGGATTACAAAATCCCACGTAAATTCCGGGTTGTTGAACATATTCCTACCTCGGCGGCAGGCAAAATTTTAAAAGGACAATTGATGAAGGAGATAGCTTATGAACGTTCTGGATGAGATCAGGCAGATGGTAACGGAGTCCGATTTGTTTTCAAGTCTGGATCAGGAAATAGGAGCGCATGATCCGCTTCATTTTGATTCGATGTCCTTAATTTGGCTGATCACGAAGTTAGAAGAACGTTATGCGATTCAGATAGATTACCGCACAGAGGACCTAACTAATTTTGAAAGCATGCATTCGATTTCCACCTATATCGATCTTAGACTAAGAGGTGTTGAGACATGAAGTGGACGATGACAACCGTTTCTTTTCGTTACCATTTGCACTCGTTTGCCGAGCTGATGAAGTTTGGTGCAGATGCCGGCTTTCAAGGGATAGAGCTGTGGGAGCCTCATTGGACCCGGCACGCTGACGCCATCCTCGACTATCTTCAATCCAACCAACAGGATGCGCTTCCTATACGTGTATTAAGCGGATATCAGGACTTGACCGATCTGGCACAGCCTACGCATCAATGGCAGCAGCAGCTCAGACATAAATTAGAGGTATGCCAGCAATTAAATATTCCAGTGCTTCGGCTGTTTACAGGTCAAATGTCAAGTGCGGAGGCAAACGATAGCGTCTGGCAAGCGTGGCTCGATCGCTTGGATACGCTTGAGCATATGGCTGCCGAGAGGAAAGTACAGGTCGTGTTTGAAACGCATCCCGGTACGCTGCTGGATCAGCCGGATGCCGTAGACCGCTTCGTTAAGGCGATCACAACGAGAAGCTGGAAGCAGATCGGCCTTAACTTTGATGTATACCATGTCTGGGAGTTCGGAGTTGATCCGCTCGACTATATCCAGCGTTGGTTCCCTGTCATTAAGCATATTCATCTAAAAAATGCGAGCAAGCGGACATCACAGTTCGTATTTGCCAACGTGTATCATCCAGCGGGTGACTATTCGGACCTGACCGAGCTCCATCAAGGCCAAATTGACATACTGCCAATCATGCAGTACGCCTCCGACAGCGGATATAACGGGGCAGTTACGTTAGAGTGGTTTGGCCTGCCTTCCCGTGAGCAATATCAGCGTGAACTGGCTTATCTAGAACAAGTTCAAGTACCCGCCAAACAGGTGCTCTTATGACGGATGTGATATCTGTTCTTCCTCATCGCAGCCCTTTCCTGTTCGTTGATCGGGTCGTAGAATGTGTTCCGGGGGTTATGGCCAGAGGCTATAAACAGATCACCAGAAATGAATGGTTCTTCGCAGGACACTTTCCCGAGGAACCGATTATGCCGGGAGTTCTTATGACGGAGGCGATTGCACAACTATCAGCCTTTGCTGCTTCACCGTATGAGGGGGGACCGCGACGCGGTATGATTGCGTCTGTCGGCTATACCAAATATGCAGGCATAGTGAGGCCAGGAGACCGCTTGGATCTCTACTTCGAGATTGTGACACAGAAAGGCGCATTTACGAAAGGAAAAGGTACAGCTTCTGTCGAGGGGAAGGTTATGGTTTCGGTAGAGGACCTGATCATCTACACCGAGAAGGGGGAGAGTCCATGAAAGTGCTGCTCGTGACCAGCAACTGGACGGAGACGTTGGGGCACGTGGTGCGTGGTATTGCTATCGCCGAACAACTCACTAAACAAGGCCATCAGGCTGCCTTTCTATGCCCGAAGTCTTATCGGGATCTGCTTCCGCAGCAAGCGGAATGGTATGAGTCGGCACCTAAGCCGAGCTTCACCAACAAAATTTATTTTGGCCTGCATACGTACGAAGATATTTTATTCGCCTCAGGCCACACAGAACCGCAGCAGATTATCTGTACCGTTGAACGAGAACGTGAAGTGATACAGGAATATGTACCGGATATTATCCTTAACGACGAGCAGTTCACCATTGGAATATCGGCTAGTCTGGAACATGTACCTGTCGCTTCAATTGTGACCTGGCCGCTGCATCCCAACTTTCGATCACCGCAGGAGCCTGACATCCCGCTTCGGGCCATGATGCTGCGTCGTCTGCGCGGCAGTTGGAATCAAGTGCTGGACAAGTACGACTTGCAGCCAGTTCTGCATTTGAGCGAGCTGTTATTTAATCGAAGCTCACTGCTCATGGCACCAACAAGTCCGACTCTGGAACCAGAGCTTGCCTATCAGGACCCACACGTACATTATGTTGGGCATCTAGCCCCTCAAGGCAAATTTGCCGAGGTTCCCTCTTGGATGAACGCACTGGATCATCCCGAGCCTGAACAAGCAACTGTATTTATTTACTTGTCCTCCCTTCCGTTTGGCATGAATACGATTGACAGCTTTGAGCTGTTAGCCGACAGCTATCGGGGGACCGACATGCAAGCTGTTTTTGGCATCGGCAAGTTTAATGATGCTGCAGAACAGCAGCTGCGACGATTGGAAGGACCTAATATACGCTTTGAGCGATTTGTGCCAGGTGAAGCCATGATGGGAAGATCCCAGCTGGCGATATTTCCGGGCACACACAGTATGATGGTTTCGGCAGCGAAGCATGGGGTGCCTTGTCTATTGTTTCCTGACTTCTTTGAAAGAGCTTATAACGCCAGTTGTCTGGAACGAGTGGGCCTTGGCTTCATCTGTGAAGCGGATGGCTTCACGAGTGAACAGATCCGTGACCTTTCGCAGCAGCTAATATCCTGCCGTGATGAGCATACGCTTGCACTGCAAGTGCAAGTGGAATTAAAAGCGCTCGGGGGTGCAAGCAAGGCTGTCGCACATATGGATACGTTTCTTCAGGAACAGCAAGTGAGCAGCCATTTCGGATAAAAGGAGCGCAAGACATGAAACTGGTTACGACCTATAACTGTGTCATTGCTACGATTTACAATTACTTATCACACGTACAGAAACTTGAATTTGAACTGGAAGCCCTTATTTTTAGCCCTCCTTTTTTTAAACTGGTTAATTCCTATGACGGCTTTTTGACATCAGCGCCATTTGAGGAAGTCGTAACTCCTTTTTTGCAGCAGGCGGATTGCCATATGGTGTTTCCAAATGTAAGCAGCCCGCAGGCAGCTATGATGTATGCACACGAACACCTACGCACAAAGGGCATTATGCCGGTAGCTATTAATCTGCGCTACGATGTGCTCGAACCGCTGCCATTCGACAATGATGCGTGGCACATTCATATCATAGTTGGTCGAGAAGGAACAGATAGGTTTAAGATGTACGACCAGTTCGAGGACAAATATTATGTAGTGGACGAACAGCACCTGATGAAAGCTATTGATACGCCATTTAACTACAGGAATACAGGCCAATTTACTCCATTTATGCAGATGGATGTGACCGACAGGGAAGCCACACAGCGTAAGCTCTCGGCCAGCGGTACTGGATTATCCAGTTTGCGGCACGCTGTCGAACATTATCCGCTGCACATCAATTTGCATATGGGAAGCGTGTTTCTCGACGGTATCTCCCGATATGCGGTGGAGAGACCAAAGGATTCCGACATCTATAAGCTGATGAATTATCCGCACATTATTTGTAAAAGCCGTCATTTTGTTGCCGAGTATATGAAGCGCTGTATGGGTGGTGTCAAGCTGACTGGGCTGGAACAGCTGCAGAGCGGCTGGGAAAGGTTTCGCAGGCTGCTCGGCATGGCCTTACATCGGCAGGAACGTGAGGCATTCATTCGCTTAGCACAAGAATACGAGCAATTAATATACCTCGAACTACATTGTCTGCAGGAGGTTATGAGCCAATATGAAGCTGGTATCGACGTATAATTGCATACTCGCAAGCGTGTATAACTACATCACCCAAGCGTATCCGCTAACGTTTCAACTGGAGACGCTGCTGTTTAATCCCGAATTCCTAAAGCTTCAGCATTTGTATACGAAGCTGCTGCTGTCTCATCCCTATGATGTGTCCAAACAATTCGTGATGGAGATAGGGGGGACGATTGAATTTCCAGATGTACGTGATCTAGAAGGTGCAGTAGCGTATGCTGATGAGCATTTACAGCATACAGGGGTGCTGCCGATTGCGATTAACTTGAAGTATTCTGTGCTCGATCCAGCCCCATTTGATAATGATTTCTGGAATTTTCAAATGGTAGTGGAACGGATCGACGAACAGCATTTTGTAATGTTTGATATGTTCCATGGGACAAAATACACCGTAAATATGCATCATTTTTCCAATATGATCGATACGCCATTTAACTATCGCAATGAAGGGGAATTCACGCCCTTTATGGTCATTCACATTCCTAACGTTGAGCATACTCGGCACTTGCTCCAGCAAGCGAACATAACAGACCGCCTGCTGGGTGCTTTGCAGGCTTACTCACCCAAGCACAATCTGGATGAGGGCTGCGCCTTTATCGAATATATTCGTAACGCTTTTTTGAAGGAGGAAGTAACAGATCTTCATGATGAGGTGTATCGAATCATGGGGTTCCAAATCATTATTTCCAAGAGCAGAGAGCAACTGCTGAACAGCGCAGCAGCTATCGGAATTCCAATCACAAAGGAAGATCGTGAACTGGTGAAATGGTGGGAGACATTCAGGCTCCAGCTTGCAATGACTATCAACAGGCGCGAGGCAGAAGGATACGAGCATCTGCTATGGATGTATCGGGATCTGAATCGTCATGAGACGCTTGTTGTGAAGCGATTGGAGCAGCAGGTTCTGCTTATGCAAGCAAAGGGGGCTGCACAGTGAATGACATTCACACATGCTTATAATTGTGTGTCCGCAGCCGTGTATAACATGCTAGTCGTTAACTATAACTTTCGGTTTCCTTTCGAATTGATGAGTATGTCGTCCTCCTTTTTTGAGTTGTTTGTCGATAAGGGAAGGTTAAGCTGCGGTTCTCCCATTCATCGTGCTAACGATTTTCTGGTGCAATTTGGCACACGCATATATTACCCGGATATGTTGGACGTGAACGGAGCAATTGCCTACGCGCAGCACTATTTAGACCGACGGGGCGTCCTGCCGCTATCTATTAATTTGAAATATGATGCGGCATCACCCAAGACGTTTGATGATGATCACTGGCATTTTCATCTATTAGTGCGTAAGACGGAACAAGATAAATTTATCATCTTTAATTTATTTAACGGCGATTATTATGAAGTCTGTTCAGCGCACTTGGCCAAGTTGATTGATACGTCATTTAATTACCGATATGCGCAGCAATTTACGCCATTTATGCAGTTGGAACTGGAAAACTATGAGCAGGCACAGGCCGTTCTTGGGCGTGACAATGACAGAGTTGACATGCTCCGGCACGTGCTGAAGCATTATCCGCTTGAATCGAATCTGGATGAGGGCAGTGATTATTTACAAGCGTTGTCTGCGTATATCCGTTCTGGTGAACGTCATCTCCATTATGAGCATCAAGTGCTGGATTATCAGCGCATCGTGACACGCAGCAGAGAACTGGTGCGGAATTATCTTCGCTCCTGCCATGATGGGGAGGCAGGTAATACTGCATTTCAGGCTGTTGTGCAGGGATGGGATGCCTTCCGCAATAAATTGGCAATGGCTTTAATGCGGAGAAGCAGTGCGGATATGGCGGCATTGCAGGGGCACTACGAACATTTGATTCATTTGGAATACAACACGTTAAGCCGTGTCATTACCCTAGTTGAGGCTGCAAAAATGAGATAAGCATTTATACACGAAGGGAGCGCTTCTATTGCCAGTCATTCAAGTGGACAACTTGTTTAAAAAATACGACAAAGCACCGTTTCCGGCGGTTCGCAGTCTGTCTTTTCAGGTGGAGCAAGGGGAAATATTCGGTCTGCTCGGCCCAAACGGCGCAGGAAAAAGCACAACCTTTAAGATGTTGACCACGCTGCTCGAACCGACAGAAGGTTCCATATTTATTTTAAATCGGGATACGATGACATCCCAGAAGGCGATTCGAGAACATATCGGTTATGTTTCTCAGATTGGTGGACACGATCATCAATTGACGGCTTACGAGAATTTGCGCTGGATCAGCAAGCTGTATCACATCCCACGTAAACAGATGAACGACAGAATTATGGAAGTACTGGACTATGTACACCTTTTGGAAGTAAAAGACAACTTGCTTATGACCTTCTCGGGAGGGATGAGGCGTAGATTCGAAATAGCGACAGCCTTGCTGCATCATCCGAAAATATTGTTCCTGGATGAGCCTTCTGCAGGATTGGACGTAGAGCATCGTTATCAATTATGGCATGTACTGGAGCGGCTCAAAAGGGAGCAGAACATGACAGTATTTCTAACCACGCATTACCTGGAGGAAGCCGATCGGCTCTGCGACCGTGTCATGATTATTCAGGAAGGCCAATGTGTATGTCTTGGTGAACCTGAACAGCTCAAGCAAGAGGTAGGCGGCGATCAGGTCTATATTACAGTGGCGGAACACTCGTCTGATATTACAGAAGAACAACTGCGCAGTCAGTTGCTAGAGGAGCATAAGCAGTTGGTCGTAAAGCGAATCCAGATAAATGAGGCCTGTACGGAGCTGCGTTTCTGGGTTGATCAGGGCCATCGTCAGGTTACCCCGATTCTTGATTTGTTAAGCCACTATGACGTACAGATCACGTCGGTACGTGTCACGCAACCAACGCTGGATGACGTTATGATGCAATATACACAAAGGAGTATTCAATATGCTTAATTGGAAATGGCTGTGGTTTGATTTTAGCGGCATCTTTTGGCGGAGCCATGCTCAATTGGTCAAGCTGCCGATCTACCTGCTGACAAGTATCGCAACCCCCTTAATCTGGCTGCTGCTGTTTAGTCAAATTTTTCAACCTGTCATTCATACTGGGCAGTTTAGTGAATTTGGGGACAATTATCTGCTGTTCTTTGCACCAGGCGTTGTCGTTATGACGACTTTGTTTGGCGCGGGATGGTCAGGCATGGGAGTGCTGGCCGATATCTCGACAGGCGTCATCGAGAAAATTATTTCTACACCGTCTAACCGTTCTGCCGTTATTCTGGGCAAGCTGTCACATCAAGCCATGGTAATCATTATGCAAGCCGTTATTGTCATGGTGATTGCGATTCTGATGGGGGCGCAAGGAAGCTTAAATATTGGTACAGCGCTGGGTATTGCGGGATTCGGCTATTTAATGTCGATTGGCATTGCGGCTATATCATATGGTGTTGCACTGCTAGTTCGCCATACGGACAGTATGATGGTCATCGTTAATTTATCGCTGATGCCGATGCAATTTTTATCCAGTACGATGATGCCGATGAGTTCGCTGCCGAAATGGATTCAAGTGGTCTCTTATTTTAATCCGGTCGACTGGTATGTCGTTGTTGTACGTACGTTATGGTTGAAAGGATGGGAATGGGACATTTTGCTCCGACCAGGCTTATGTATCTTCGGCTTGTCGATTGCAGGTATGATCTTCTGCTCGTACGTCTTTAACCGGGCACTAAGCGGAGACTGGAGGTAGTTGGCATGACACATAAAGTTAGAACGATCCAGTTTGGTTCGTATAAATATGACTTTTGGTATGGGAAGCATGTGATCTCGCAGTTGTCTTCATGGTTTACGAACCAAGAATCGATTCCAGGCTGCTTTATTCTTATTGCGGATACAGGCATTCCGCCGCGTATATTGGAAGAAACCAGCGCCGAACTGGAGCGAGCTGGAATAGTTCATGTGCTGCGATTCCAGCCTGGCGAGGAGCATAAGAACTTGGCGACCGTCGCACAGTTGTGCGAGCAAGTCATTGGCCTTGGTGCAGATCGGCGCGCAGTTATTGTGGCGGTGGGCGGTGGTGTAACCGGGAATATCGCCGGCATGGTGGCGGGGATGTTATTTCGCGGCTTGCCGCTGATACATGTGCCAACAACGTTAATGGCCGCATCTGATTCGGTGTTGTCATTAAAACAGGCCGTAAATTTGTCCAGCGGCAAAAATTTAGTCGGTTTTTACTACGCTCCTCGTATCGTATGTGCAGAACTCAGCTATATCTCAAACTTGCCTGTTCGGGAAATACGAGCGGGTCTGTGCGAAGCCGTCAAAAATTTATTGACGATTGCGCCAGAGGAGATCGACCGGTTTAAGGAGATCTTTCGGCCAGATCATCAATATCATTCGGGTGAGCTGGGGGACATTATCGACTTTTGTATTCGGGCCAAAAGTACCGTGATGCGCGAAGATCCCTTCGAGAAGAAAACCGGCCTTATTCTGGAGTATGGCCATACGATCGGGCACGCGCTGGAACTGGCTTCGAAGGGGCAATACAACCATGGCGAAAGTGTCGCCTTTGGTATGCTGTGCGCAGCGCGAATTGCGGAGAAGCTCGGACTTCTAAGCCGAGAAGCGGTTAATCTGCATCACGAGCTGCTGAATCAGATCGGCGCATGGATTCAGCCCCGTCAGGAACTGCTTCCTGCTGTTGAGCACATCTTGCATTCTGACAACAAGCGGGGATACCGTCAGAGTCGGCCAGGCCATACAGGTATGGTGCTGTTGCAAGGATTAGGTGAGCCAGCAATGCAGCATGATTCCTACATTACCTTAGTACCCAACGATCTCATTCATGAGGTCATGCAGGAACAAATTCAATTAAAGCAAAGTGTGGTGAGCTGACATGGCAGCACCTATTCGAACCAAAAGCTGGCCTGGTTGGCCAATGGCAGATGAAGATACTCGTCAGGAGCTGCTAGATGTGCTTGACAGCGGCAGATGGGCGATCAGCGGCGCCTATATGGGCAGGGAGACCAAGGAGCAGCAGTTTGCCGCTGCCTTTGCGCAATATAATCGTATTGAGCACTGTTTGACGCTGGATCACGGTACTTCTGCTCTAATTGCTGCCTTGGAGGCATTGGAGATTGGTTATGGGGATGAAGTGATCGTACCCGGATTGACTTGGATTGCGCCAGCCGTTGCCGTCTTATCGGTGAATGCAATTCCGATTATGGTAGACATTGAAGCAGACACATTCTGTATGAGCCCTGAAGGTGTGCGTCTAGCCATTACGCCGCGCACAAAAGCCATTCTCCCCATCCATATGTATGGCAGCATGGTAGACATGGACGCAATTATGCAGATTGCCGCAGAATACAATCTATATGTAATTGAAGACTGCGCCCACAGTCATGGGTCCGTCTGGCGCGGCCAACGGGCAGGCACGATTGGCCATATCGGCGCCTTCTCGATGCAGCAGGGAAAGGTGCTTACCTGCGGCGAAGGCGGCGCGGCTATTACGAAGGACGAGAGGCTGTTAGCCAAGATGGAGGCGTCCGCCTGGAACGCACGGACCAAATTGCCAGATGCGGAGCTGAGGCTGGGGGCAATGCAGTTAAGTGAGACTGGCGGTCGCTTTGGCACAAATCGCTGCTTGTCGGAGTTTCAAGCAGCGATTCTGCTGGCTCAGCTTCGTAAGCTGGATGACCACCATGATGTTCGTGCAAGCAATGTGCGTTATCTCAATGAACATTTGCGTGAGATTCCAGGTGTGCTCACGATGCGCACACAGCCACAAGTCGATCGACAATCCTATTATGGATTTGTTGTAAGAATCCAGCCAGACGTATTCGGCAGCACGGCCAGCCAGACGATTCTCAGCTTGCAGCAAATGCTTGGCTTAGGCGCTTACTATTTGCATGAGCCTTATATTCCGCTGCATCGTAATCCGCTGTATACGCCGCACTCCAGGCGTCACAAGCTGGAGGAGTCTTATACGCAGGCACTGCGCACAGAGCGGTTTACGCTTCCGCAATGTGATGCTGCTTACGATTGCGGCATTGTATTTCATCATTCCGTGCTGCTTGGAGATTTAGAGGACATGCAGCACATTGTAGCGGCATTCCGTATGCTGTGCCGATATGGGAATGAAGGCCTACTAACCGACAAGCGTATTCATAGTTTACAATAGATTCATATGAACATAAGCTGTAATATTACATAATTGCAGCAGGAGGGGATGGTATGGCATGGACAGGATCAGCTTTGTATTTGCTTATTGTGTACGGCCAGTCCATCCCTTCATATGAACATGAAGCGTAAGGAACTGACACGCAGTGAAATACACTCTCGAAAGGATGTGAAGTATAATCGGTTATCCGATGCGTTGTGACATAACGAATAAGTGGAAAAGGTAGTGAGAAAAGCAATTTTCTTATCATAAGGAGGTCGTTTTTCTATGAATAAAATTAAAGTGTTGTTGGTAGAAGACGATCCGTTCTGGATAAAGCATATCGTTCATGATCTGAATCAGGAAGCGGACATCGTGGTTGCCTATACAGCAGATACGAAGGAACAAGCAGTTGACGCAGCACTTCATGCTGATATCGATGTGGTTCTGATGGATGTGGAACTGAACCCGAATCAACGTGACGGTCTTTATGCCACACAGGAAATTACGAGCCGGACGGACTGCAAGGTCATTATGATGACCTCTTATCATGAGCGCAATATCATTTTGGACGCGTTTGATATGGGTGCTGTTAATTACGTGACCAAGGAGCATTATTCAGATATCGTGGATGCGATTCGCGCTGCGCATGCTGGCCATTCGTCGATACATGGCTGCTGTGCAGATGTACTGTTGATTGAATGGAGATTACGATTTTTGTCGCGGTCGGAGCGAGAAGTCTATGATTTGAAAGAGCAAGGATTCAAAAGCCATCAGATCGCCTCCATGCTCCATAAGTCGTTGGATACGGTGAAAAGCCAGATCAAAAGTATCGGCAGAAAAAGAACAAAGACATTGAGTGATTAGAAATTGGTCAAAATCGCCGCAAAACGAGCAGTTCTGTTGACAGTTATCTTTCTTTTCCTTCTGCCGATTCTATTATTACGGGGTGCTCCCCCTTATGAGAACTTTCATTGGATGAGCGCTGATCATTCTGTAATTACCGCGCAGGCCCTGCTTCGGCAAGATCTGAGCAAGTTTGGCTTGGCTGTCATTTACGTAAGCCTGGCTGTTTTTTTTTATTTGTATTTAAGCAAACGAGAAAGCAATATGTGTATTTATATTTTATGTTATTGTTATGTGCGCTTGCTAATTACATGATCGCAATGACAGGTATTAAATGGTCGTTAAGCAGTATTTTTATCGTATGGTTCAGCTTGAAACCGTTTCCGATTCTACTCAATATGATGGGGATACCCGTCGTCTTTTTTTTATTCGTGGATCAAATGTTCGACCGCTCGGTGCTGCGGTATAAAGGATGGCTCTGGCGGGTGTACGCGGTCTGTGGCACAGTGCTGCTGTTCCTGTATGTTCTTGGTCTCATTGGACTGCCTATTGTCATATTTATATTTGTCATAATGGTGCTGGTAGGTCTTAGTTATGTTTTAAGCTGCAGCTTGGTTGAATATGCACGCTTGACAAAGGATGGGAAATGGTTTGTTGCAGGGCTCTTTATTATGTTCATAGGAAGCATGCATGATACGTTGGTTCTTGTACAAATTATCCGACAGGGAGTACTGATATCTCATTGGGGAACTGCTGGACTGATCTTTAGCGTGCTTGTCATTTTTGGTCGGCAGTGGATGGAAAGAGGGGTGAAGGAGGTAAACCTGAAGGGCTGTATGACCATAGGCCCAGAGGAAGCTTCTGCCGCTTTATCGGTTACGTCCATCGTTAATCATTCTATCAAGAACGAGATGAACAAAATTCAATACTTGGCTGATCAATTGAAGAAAGCGCTAGGCGGTCTCCCATATGATACGGCATCACAGTCCGTTGACGAGCTGTATCGGATTACAAATCATGTACAAGAAATGGTGAATAAAATACGTCAATTCAGTTCCGACCTCATATTGCATGAGGAAGCCGTTGAGATGGATATGCTGGTTGACGAAGCGTTATTGTTAATCCAGCCTTATGCGGAGCAGCATCGTGTAAGTATGGTTAAGTGCTCGGATTTACAGCAGCAAAAGCTGATCGTCCATTGTGATTCTATTTATGTGAAAGATTGTATGGTCAACCTATGCTTTAACGCAATTGAAGCTATGAAACCTGATATGGGGCTGCTCCAAGTCCGTATTGCTACGTATAAGAAGGGAGCACTGATCGAATTTCGTGATAATGGAACAGGCATCTTGCCAGCAGATCTTGCACGTATTCAAGAACCCTTCTATACAACAAAAAAGAAGTCTACTCATTTTGGGCTTGGCCTTAGTTACTGTCAGCAGGTGATGACGAAACATGATGGGCAATTAAAGGTGGAAAGTCAATTTGGCGTAGGGACGAGTGTAGCCCTTTATTTTCCCAAGTCTCGTACACGACGGGTTGATTTGAAGGATAAGTGATCCAAATAATAAAAGTAATAACGCTAATATTTTATAGACGTAGGAGCGGATAGGAGGATAAATGGCTTAGGTAATGTTCAAATGTACAGATAAACATTATAATTGGGAGTCGACTTGAATGGATAAGAGCTGCTAAGTATAAAGCGGCTTTTATTTTTTGTCTGATGATGGCGGCCTAGGGGAGTCGAAGTTGAGATTGACAGGTATGTGTAGACGTGGTAACTTTAGTTCTGAACTTATTAAAATACTTTTAAAAAGTGTTTTATCATTGAGGTGTAGGATGAAACCAATTAGCGGAAACGCACTTGTGATCAAAGAGATTAATATGAATCTCGTTCGTCAAATGTTAAAAGCCAAGGGAACCGCCACCAAGCAAGAAATTGCGTTGGCAACCGGTTTAAGCGTCGTGACGGTTAATACCGTACTGCAGTCCCTTGTCAAGCAAGGAGAAGTAATGAAGTCGGGCCTCTCCTCTTCCTCGGGCGGAAGGCCTGCTATGCTGTTTGCCTACCATTCGGACTATGCATTGGCTCTCATCTTGTATCCCCTTGAAAGGGACGGATGCATCCAAATACATGGCACGGTGGTTAATTTGTCTGGTGATCCTGTCTACGAGACAGATGTGGACGTCGATCAGCTGGATGTGGCTCAATTAGAATCTATAATTGATCGTCTACTTGCTGCCTATCCTTCTATTCAGGCGATTGGCCTTGGTTTGCCAGGTGCAGAGTACGAGGGGAAGATGATTGTGTCTGATTATCAATCCTTACTTGGCGTCTCGCTCGCTGAACATTTGCGCGTCCGTTATAATCGCCCCATTATCATTGAAAATGACGTGAATGCAGCAGTTATAGGCTTTAGCAATCGAATGCGCGTAACCCCGGAACAGACAGTAGTTTATTTCTATTTTCCACAGCGGTATGCACCGGGAGCGGGTATTTTTATGAATGGCAGGCTGTATAAGGGGAAAGGCAATTTTGCTGGCGAAGTCGCGAATATACCGCTTGGCATCCCATGGGGAGACTGGACACTGGCAAATACTTTTGACACATGGTGCAGTGCAATTGCGAAGCTTACGGTTGCGGTATCCAGTGTTCTTAATCCGGACCTAGTGGTACTGTGTGGGCACAGAATTGAACAGGTGCATGTCAAGGCAGTTATAGAACAATGCAGCACACAGCTTCCTCAAAGTGCGGTGCCTCATATGTTCCTCTCAGAGGATTTTGCAGCCGACTATCTTAGCGGCATGATTGTGCAGACGCTAGATACATTGGAATCTGGTCTTGTGTTGCAACAGAAACGATAAAGGCGGTTAATTTCATCATGGCAACTCTATTCTTAGTTATTATTTATTTGGCTTTTATTAGCTTAGGCTTACCAGATTCATTGTTAGGAGCGGCGTGGCCGGTCATGCGAATGGATTACGGAGCACCGATCGAGACGGCTGGCATGCTCTATATGATTATAGCTGGCGGAACAATCGTATCCAGCTTAGCAAGCGGAACTGTACTTAAACGTTTTGGGACAGGGAAAGTAACCTTTGTAAGTTGTGTGCTGACAGCAGGGGCATTATTCGGGTTCTCGATTGCGCCTTCGCTGATCTGGCTATTTCTATGCGCGATCCCTCTTGGCTTGGGAGCAGGGGCAGTGGATGCAGGATTAAATAATTATGTAGCGACACATTATAAGGCGCATCATATGAGCTGGTTGCACTGCTTCTGGGGCGTTGGAGCTACCATTGGCCCGATGATTATGTCTTTTTATATTTCAAGAGGGCAATCGTGGAGAGACGGCTATACGACTATTTTTATCATTCAGCTCGCACTGGTCGTGCTGTTGTTTTGTACACTGCCGCTCTGGAAACGTGTATCACCTGAAAGTCGTGATGAAAGAACCGATGACGGGGGAGACACAGATCCTGAGGGAGCTAACGAGCAAAAGGCACGTACAAACCCGTTAAAGATCAAGGGGGTAAAGTTAACGCTCACATCCTTCCTGCTCTATTGCGGCGTTGAATCTACTGTTGGCTTGTGGGGAGGCAGCTTTCTAGTCAACACCAAACAGCTCACAGCCGCCACAGCCGCACAATGGGTATCTTTGTATTATGCGGGTATCACAGTTGGCAGACTGATAACCGGATTTGTTACCTTTAAAGTCAGCAATCGTGTGCTAATCCGTGCAGGACAAATGATTGCACTGGCCGGAACCGTTCTTCTAGTATTACCGCTGCCGACTTCATTTTCCCTGGTTGGTTTCATTATGATTGGCCTCGGATGCGCACCTATTTACCCTTGCCTGCTCCATGAGACACCGACCCGATTCGGCAAAGAGCAATCCACAGGTATCATGGGTTATCAAATGGCCGTTGCGTATACCGGCAGCACTTTTTTACCGCCGCTGCTCGGTTGGGTCATTGGTTATTCGACAACAGGAGTTCTTCCTTATTTTGTGATAACTTACATTGTGCTTATGTTTATTGGATCTGAGCAGGTCAATCGACTGATGAAAGCGCATTGATCTGTGTGCATGAGGTGTTGAGGCTCCATTACGATTAGGAAGAAGTTTAGGCATTATCAATGTGCTCCAATCCATCTCGATTGACAAAAAAATTTTAATTCAATATACTGTCTGTAATCTAATAAACGATGTACGTTGAAGGAGATTAGTAGCAGATTTGTCCCTGTTGCCAGAAAGCTGGGGGTTGATGGAACCTAGCACACACAAGCCTGCGAATTACACTCTGGAGTATCTTGGGTAATGCTAAGCGGAATGGCAATCGATATTTTGCCGAGAGTGGCATGAATGGCGTCAGAAGCGTCGTTGGTGCAATCTGGGTGGTAACACGGTTAATCAATCGTCCCTATGTCTACAATAGACAAGGGACGTTTTTTTGTGTTTATACCGGTTCCTATCAGGTCTTTGGAACGACACGAATGACATGAATCAATGCAATGATATCTATTTATTTAAGGAGTGGAAAGTCATGAACATTATTGAGGAATTAGAATGGCGCGGAGCGATTAACCAGCAAACAGACGCGGAAGGATTGCGCGAATTAGTTCAGGAGAAGCAGATCTCCTTGTACTGCGGTGTAGATCCAACGGGTGATAGCATGCATATTGGACATTTAATCCCATTTATGATGATGAAACGCTTCCAGTTGGCAGGACATTGTCCGGTAATCTTGATTGGCGGAGCGACGGGAACGATTGGTGACCCAAGCGGACGTCAGACTGAACGCCAGCTGCAGACGATGGAACAAGTGCAGGCGAATGTAGACGCGTTAACAGCACAGATGAAGAAACTGTTTGATATCGACGGCAGCAATCAATTAAAAATGGTCAACAACTACGACTGGACACATCAGCTTAACGTAATTGATTTCTTGCGCGACTACGGCAAAAACTTCAGCGTGAATACGATGTTGGCAAAAGATATCGTCGCGAGCCGTTTGGATAGTGGTATCTCCTTTACGGAGTTCTCTTACCAGATCTTGCAGTCGATGGACTTCCATCATCTTTACAAGCATGAGGATGTTCAGCTGCAGATTGGTGGCTCTGACCAATGGGGGAACATCACCAGCGGCCTGGACTTGATTCGTAGAAAAGAAGGATCAGAGGCTAAAGTATTTGGTTTAACGATTCCATTGATGCTTAAAGCAGATGGTACGAAGTTCGGCAAGACTGCCGGTGGAGCGGTGTGGCTCGACGCCAACAAAACAACACCGTTTGAATTCTACCAATTCTGGGCGAATACGGATGATCGAGACGTCATCAAATATTTGAAGTTCTTTACGTTCCTCGATAAGACAGCGATTGACCAATTAGAAGAAAAAGTGCAGACAGAGCCTCATAAGCGTGAAGCACAGAAAGTGTTAGCAGAAGAAATGACGAAGTTTGTCCACGGGGAAGCACTGTTGATCCAAGCGAAGAAAATTACGGAAGCATTGTTTAGCGGGGATATCAAATCATTGACAGCAGATGAGATTGAGCAGGGCTTTAAAGATATGCCGACGTTCCATGCTTCCAAAGAAACGATGAACATTGTGGATTGGCTGGTGGAGTTAGGAATCGAACCGTCCAAACGTCAGGCACGTGAAGATATTACGAAAGGCGCCATCTCCATGAATGGAGAGCGGGTTCAGGATGTTGGCATGGATGTGAGTGAGGATCTTGCCTTTGATGGACGATTTATTATTATTCGCAAAGGAAAGAAAAATTACAGCTTGGTCCGATTAAGCTAGCTTATTACACGCCGAACGCACCTATTATAACGTAAAGGGACAGCCGTAAAGCCGATTTGGCTCTGCGGCTGTCCCTTTTCTTATAAGTACTGACGGTTGCTGTTCATGCACAGCTGTGAACCACAGCAATGAGGCTCCCACAAGTTTAAAGAACTAGGGGAGCCTTGGTTGACGCTGTGACTAGTCTGAGTATGCTCTAGCAGCAAAGCTCTCAGGGCCGATACGTTTTAACTTGGAGGACTTTGTATTCGTCGTGGAAACAAATGCTTGATAAATGAGAAAACCAGGGTTAGGGGGCAAGTAATCCACGCCGCTAGCTGAAGCAACGCTTCTTATGGCACACTTATGGTCATCCTCTGCCACGCCGCTGTGCTGGGTCTGAAATACCAGCACGGCATCAGCACCTTCACCGCGATAAATACTAATGAGAACACTGCTGTTTTTAACATAACTGAACTCTAACGTGTAGTCGAATTCAATTCTTAGAGTAGGGCCTGTATTCGAAGTATCCAGACCAAGGGTCCCAAACAATTGGGGGGTCTTCGTAATTGGAATGTCGAGTTCTCCAAGAACACTGGAGTTCAAGGAAACTTCCTCGTCCACTAATCTAGCCATTCAACATACCTCCTTCTTATGCTCCTAATACTGTATGGAGGTTTATATATTTAAGCTTGGATACAAGTCACGAGTCTTAAAAAATTAGGAACCCAATTTAAAGCATAATCTACTCCTTCACCGCACCTAATACGATCCCATGAACAAAATATTTTTGCAAAAATGGATATATGGCCAAGATCGGAATAAGGCTAATAAAGATTTGTGCCGACTTTACGGTCCGTTGGGACAGCTTTTTAACCGTTTCCGGGTCCATGTTAGTAAAGTCGGTTTGCACCACAATCGTTTGCAGCAGCGTGGCAAGGGGCAGCTTCTCTACTTCGCGCATGTAAATCAGGCCGTCAAAATAGGAATTCCAATGACCGACGATAATAAACAACGTAATGGTCGCAATAGAGGGCATCGATATAGGCAAATACACACGCAGGAAGGTCTGAAAGTGATTGGCCCCGTCAATGACAGCAGCTTCTTCGAGTTCTCTTGGAATGTTGCGAAAAAAGTTCAGCATAAGAATAATATTGTAGACACCAACTAGACCCGGTAAGATTAACGCCCACAAGGTGTTGATCAAGCCAAGCTTCGTAATGAGAATGTATCCCGGAATAATTCCACCACTAAACAGCATCGTAAATATGAAATACCACATATAGGCATTGCGTCCTCCTAGTACCTTCTCCTTGGAGAGGGCATAGGCGGCACAAGTGGTGACCGTCATGCTCAGAATCGTGCCCAGAACGGTTCGTTGGACGGAGATCCACATGGAGTTTAAGAAGTTTGGGTTGTCAAATGTCTTCTGATACGCCTCAATCGTAAAGTCTTTTGGCCAAAAGGTAATCAATCCCGCATTCGCCGGGGCAGGTCCGCTAAAGGACACCGCCATAAGGTGAATAAGCGGTAATATGCACAGGACGGATAACGTAATGAGAAAGATATAATTACATGCTGAGAAGACTCGATAGCCGGTTGTCTTATGATACATAATGGTGATCTCCTCCCTTTATTAAAATATTCGATAGTTCGCGAATCGATAGGCGAGCAGGTACGAGATGACAATCAGGACAAGACTGATTAATGATTTTAATAGGCCGACTGCTGTTGCAAAGCTATACTGGCCGCTTAGCAAGCCCTCACGATACACAAACGTATCAATAATATCCGCCTTGTCGTATACGAGCGAATTATACATATTAAAAATTTGGTCGAAATTGGCGTTCAGCACGCCGCCGAGCGCCAAGGTGCCAACTACGATCAAGATTGGCATCAACGCCGGAATCGTAATGTGAATTGTTTGCTGCCAACGGTTGGCGCCGTCCACCTCAGCCGCTTCATACAGGGATGGATTGACGCCTGCCAAAGCGGCCGAAAATACGATCGTGCTAAAGCCGAATTCCTTCCACACATCGCTGACGATGACTACCCCCCGGAACCAATTGCCCTCTCCAAGGAAGAAGATCGGCTTTATGCCAAGCAGCCAGGTCAAAAACTGATTTACGATCCCGGTCTGTGAAAGCATATCCATGAGTATGCCAGCCAGAACAACCCAGGATAGAAAATGAGGCAAGTAGACTAACGTCTGGATAGATCGTTTGATGATCGATTTTCGAACCTCATTCAACAGCAGCGCAAATACAAAAGGAACGATCAGGTTCAACACAATTTTAATAACGGCAAAAAATAATGTGTTGCCTACGATCTGGAGGAAATAATCATTTTGCAGCATATACCGAAAATGCTCCAGCCCCACCCATTCAGAGCCAAAAAGGCCGCGCTTGGGCTTGTAGTGTTGGAACGCCATCAAGATGCCTGACATCGGGAGATAAGCAAATATAAAGGTGAAAATGACCGCCGGAAGCACCATAAGATGCAGCATCCAGGTATGTTTCCGGAGCGGACTGACGAAGGGTTTGATTCGCTTGATATTGGCAGGCCCGGAAGGCTGTGAGCTCGGAACGGTCTGGTTCATAGAAATTGCCCCCTTTTCGAATGAATGCGGTTTCAGATATACTTCATCTTACTAGTCAGCATAGAGAGTGCCTATATGGCTTTGTTAGGCAGGTAGGGATTCATTAGGCACTTGCTCGGAAAAGAGGGGACAGATGAAATTTCGTGGTAACCTGTTCAAGAAGCTGAACTTGGGGCTGGCACTTGTCTTCTTCATTATTGTAGTTGTCTACGGAATCGCTCACCAGCGTACAACGACGATATTACAAGACGAGATACGTCGCTCCAGCTTGCAGAAGCTGATGCTGCTGACAGAGGAATTGGACAGTAAGGTACGTCAAATGACAGACTTTCAGTTAACATTGTTGACCGATTCCACTGTGAAGCGATTTGCATCTATATCAATGGAAGCTTTAAATTATGACCGGATTGAGAATCGAAGGTCCATCCAAGACAAGCTTGCATACAAAGAGAACACATTTGCCCAGTGGAAAAGCTCTTACGGGATATACTCTGTGCTGAATCAAGAAATGATTGCACTTGATAGTAAAATATTTCAGGAAAGCTTATTCCATCATGAATTAACTGCCCGGTGGGTATTGCGACGGAATGAGCCCTCCGCAGACCGACGCTTCTACCGCTTCACGTTGGATGGTATTATCCGCGAGCGGGCAGCCAGCCTGCATGCGACAACCATTGTAGGCGCCTCCTTCCCGGAATCTAACATACGCGAGACGTTGGATCGGGCGATGGAACACAATCGTGGTAATACGATTTTGTATCACAGTCGGGATGAGTGGATTGAAGGAAGTCGTGAAGGCAGCTCCATTAACGAACTTATCGTTAACAATCTCCAGGGAAGGGAATTAGAGCATACTTTTCAGTATGTATTCAAAGCTAACGGACAGCAGTATTTGGTCACTGGAGTTGAATCTGACAGTCTTAATTGGTATATGGTCGACAGCACGCTGCTTGATGATGCAATGAAGCCGTTATCTGTGGTAAATGGTCTGTTTTACGGGGTGCTTGTTGTGCTATTTCTGTTAACCATCTCGATGTCTTATACCGTGTATCGTCATGTGCTTGCCCCGCTGAAGACACTGATGCGCGGGCTTAAAAGCATTCAATCCGGACAATACGCCGTTCAGATTCAGACCGATCGCAACGACGAGTTTAACTTTGTGTTTGATCGGTTTAATGAGATGAGCAGAGACATGAGAGAATTGATAGAGAACATTTTGATGGAGCAGTTGAGGGCGAAGGATGCTTATTTAAAGCAGCTTCAAGCTCAGATCAATCCTCATTTTTTATACAACTGCCTTGGCTTTATTATTAATATGATTGAGATGAAGCAGGATCAAGCTGCCATTACGATGGCACACAACTTAAGCGATTATTATCGTTACATGACACGTACAGATATTACGGAAGTGATGCTGAAAGATGAAGTGGCCGTAGTCAGCAGCTATTTAGACATTCAGCGAATGCGCTTCTCGCGTTTACAGGTTGAGATCGATATCGCTGAATCGCTGCACAGCTTGATTGTACCGCGGCTGATCATACAGCCTGTCGTGGAAAATGCAATCGTACACGGCATTAGCAGCTTAATCCGGCCAGCACGTATCCTTATCCGCGGAGGGCGGTCCGGCCAACTAGTGTGGGTTGAGGTTGAAGACAACGGCAAGGGCTTATCGCATGAGCAGCTTGCAGCCCTGCTGCACGCAGTCACAGCCGCTGACAATCCGCAGATAGGCTATGGACTGTGGAATGTAAGACAGCGACTTTTGTACCGTTATGCGGAAGGGGCCGACATAACGATCAGACAAGCCGAACTGCAAGGACTTATCGTTCGTCTGGAATGGATGGTCCTAGACCAGAACGAACAATATAGGCATCCGCATAACCGAGGCAGCGCGGAAGAAGGAGAGAGTGAACGATGAGAAACTTACTGATCGTAGACGATGAAGCTCATTGGGTGGACAATCTAGCTGATCACAAGCCTTGGAATGAACTCCAGATTGATGTGGTACATAAAGCGTATTCCCCGTTCGAAGCGTTGGAGCTTATGGATACTTATCCGATCGATCTCGTCATTACGGATATATCAATGCCTGAACTGTCCGGGCTGGAATTAATAGAAGAGATCAAGAAGCGTAAGCCTAACACCGTGTGTTTGCTCTTGTCCGGCTATTCAGAGTTCGAATATGCGAAGCAGGCGATGCGCTTGGAGGCATTTGATTATTTGCTTAAGCCAGTAAAGGACGAGGAATTATTTCGTGTGGTCAATAAGGCTGTTCAGCAGTTGGAGCGGAGGGATGCGGACAAAGGTGTGTATCAGAAACTTCAGCACAGCCTGCAAGAGAACTTGCCGCTTATACGAAGCCATTTGCTGCGGGAATGGCTTGTCGGTAAAGGACACACGAGCCGTTGGAAGGATCAAGCAGACCGCTACCAAATTCCCTTTGTTGAGCAGAGAGAAGTGTGGATGATGCTGATTCGGCTTGAAAATGAATATCAGACAGCGTCGCAAAATACGACAACGGATCGCAGTTGGGCGGAATTTGCGGTGCTTAATATAGCAGATGAATGGTTGTCACCGGATTTTGAAGTATGGGGCTGCCGCGAAGAGCATGGTTATATTGTGCTGCTGCTCCAGCCGAGTGACAGCGTGCTAGTGTCTGCTGAGGTCACCCGACTTCTGGAACACATGATGCTTGGACTGCAGCAGAAGCTGAAGTCGATCGCCAAGGAACCAGTATCGCTGCTGCTGACTAGAGCGCATACGTTCCCAGCTGGAGTAAGGCCTGCTTATGAGCAAGCGCTTATCGATTTCAGGCGACAGGTGGGCGAACGACAGGAGCTAATTCTGCTCGAATCCGCCGCTTTGCATCCTGCGGCTAAGTCCATGCGCGCGCTCCATACTGCGCCGACGCTGCTGCAATTGCTGGAAATGTCCCAATGGGAACTGGCAGAGCAGCGTTTAAGCCAAATATTTGCGGAGTTATCCGAGCAGTGGCAGCAATCCTATGAACATGTACTTATTGCCGGAATGGAAATTAGCACGGCCTATATGCAGCTTATTCATCGCAACGGCCAATACTTGACAGACTTGAGTCCTGAGCTAATGGCCTCCTTTAGCAGCGGAGCACCTTTCCGTTCAATCCAGGCGCTGGAGCGATGGTCATATGACATGTTACGGCTCATTCAGCAGGTACAGAAAGAAGAGGTACACAGCAGCCGACAGAGTACGATTCGCAAAGTACACCTGTTTATTGAGCGTAATCTACATAAGGACGCTTCCCTGCGGGCTATTGCAGATGAAGTTCATATGCACCCCACTCATTTATCGAAAATATATAAGCTGGAAACGGGCCAAAGTCTAAGTGAATATATGATGAATGTTCGTATGGACAAGGCCAGCAGGCTGCTTATGGAGACAACAAAGCGCATCTATGAAATTTGCGAAGAGATCGGCTATTCAGACCCTGCTTACTTCATTAAAGTGTATAAAAAATATTATGGCATGACACCACAAGAATATCGAGAGCGGCATCAGCATAGCTGCGAATAACACTAACAAACTCTTATCAAACACAACAAACCCTTATGGAAACGCCTACATTCGGTTGATAAGATGAACCTATCTACAACACAAGGGGGAGATACACACATGGTCAACAAGGGGCAAGGGCTTAAGATGGTGCTAATCAGCATACTGATCATAAGCATGCTCGCGGGCTGTTCTGACTCCAATAACAATACAGCCACGCCAAGCGCAGAACAAGCTGCGATGGCAGACATTACGATTAAAGATGGCAAGTATGTCACTCCTGTTGAGGTTACAAGTGTAGGACGCCAGCGTAAATATACAAAGGGTGACACCAAGGATAACAATGTACACAGCCGATGGGCTGAACAGCGTCTGGGTATTAAGATCAACAACATCTGGGAGCCGGCCAATACGGACCAGTACAAACAAAAACTGCAATTAGCGTTATCATCAGGAGAAGAAATTCCTGACTTTGTTCCTTATTATGATGACCCTGTCGTCATAGGCCAGTTGATCGATTCGGAAGAGTTTATGGCGATTGATGATCTGTTTGAGAAATATGCTTCGCCCATTCTGAAAGAGCATGCCAAACAGCATCCTGAAATTTGGTATCCGTACATCAAAGACGGTAAAAAGTACGCGCTGCCGATCCTGGAGAATCTGGATAATGACAACACGGTGCTTTGGCTGCGTGAGGATTGGATGAAAAAGTTAAAGCTGTCTGCACCTAATACGATTGCCGATTTGGAACACATGATGGATCAGTTCAAGAACCATAACCCGGATGGGCTTGCTCCTGATAAAGTATTTCCGCTGACCGGTGCAATGAAGAGCGGGTACAATGGCTGGATGGGATCCTTGGAGTGGGTGTTTGCTGCCTATGGCGAAGTGCCCGAGCAGTGGAACATGGGCGAGAATAATCAGCTGCAGTACGGCTCGATCCATCCGGGTACTAAGCAGGCTTTAGAGAAGCTGCATGAGTGGATGGAGAAAGGATACATTCATCCTGATGCGGCCTTATGGGATGAAGGGAAATCTGCTGAGATTTGGACGAAAGGCAACGCAGGGATATTGCCCGGAGCACAGTGGATTCCCGATTGGCCAGCCCCGGATTTGACCAAAAATGTACCCCATGCGCAATACAAGGCTTATCCGATTCCGGCAGGGCCTGATGGCAAGATCGGCACCAAGTGGAAGAGCAGCACAGGCGCAAACGGCAATGTGCTGATTAGCAAACATGCAAAGCACCCGGAAGCTATTTTTATTTACTATAATTACTTGTTAGAGAACTATGCGAATCCACCAGTTGGCGGGGAGTTCGAATTTGGTTTTGCCAAGGGGTATGACTGGGATGAAGTAGATGGCAAGCCAACGAGTGATCCGGCGAGTATTCCGGATTACAACAACGAATTTATGTTTATCACGGGCTTTAACAACAATCAAGCGGTCATTCCGAACTTGTACATGAGTACGCTTGTAAAGCTGGCCGAGGGCAAGAAGCCAGAGACACCATACGAGAAGCTGCTCGCACAGAAGCGCAAGCCGGAGAATTGGTATGGCGCCAAGATTGTTATGGATCAAAAAGAGATTCGACGCAAAAATTATTTTAACGGTGCTCCAACGCCTACAATGCAGAGCAAATGGAATCTGCTGCGTCAATCAGAGTTCGAAACATTTAACAAAATTATTTATGGCAAACTGTCGATTGATGACTTCGATACATTCGTGGAGAAGTGGAAGCATAATGGTGGCGAGCAAGTGACGAAGGAAGTAAACGAGTGGTACAAGGCTGTATCTATTAAATAATTATAAGCGTGGGGCACGGCAAATCAGCGGTGCCCCTCCTATATTCAGAACCAACCACAAGCTGAAGCCGTATGATGGAGGGAGATGTATGTGTAATAGATTACCGCAGCAAATGACAGATGGTTTTTTGCTACCAACTTTTCAGATCGAGCAAGTAAAGGAACATGCTATTGCATTTCAAAGCGGCATACCAGTCCCCACCTTTGAACCGCAAAAACGACAAACGTTATCTTTACATGGTGTATGGCGCAAACAACGTTTTGCTGCCGATCATGACCAATCGCTGACACCACGCAGTATGAAGTGGATAAGCGAGGTAGAAGCAGATGCGAAGGGGCGTACGGAACTTCAATATGATGATTCCGAGTGGACTGCTATCGAGCTTCCTGGGCCTGAGAACCGGATGTCAGGCGAAGAGAGTTCTGCTGGAGCGGAACGGTATGAGGATGGCGTGTGGTACCGCCGGACATTCCATGTTCCTATCCATTGGTTGGAGATGGCGGTTACGCTAAAAAGTTTAGGCATCAGCTATGTATGTGATATTTGGATCAATGGCCAGTGGGCAGGCTATCATGAGGGCGGGTTTACGCCGTTTGCGTTAGATGTGACATCTATGCTGCGTGAAGGCACTAACATGATCACAATCCGAATAGACAACCCGCCTTGGGGAAGCCGCATAGATATGATTCCTGCGAGGGCAGATACCGACTTCTTTAACTATACAGGTGTCATTCAGGATTTGTATTTGGAGGCGGCACCAACCATCCATATAGCACGCTTGGATGTTGTGCCACAGAATGAGCAAGGACGTTTGTTCGTGAAGGCAGTCATTGAGAATCGTTCCGCTGTTGGTGCGCAGGCCACGCTTGAAGGTAAACTTTACGAGGCAACAACTGAAACAGACAAGCTGCTGGCTTCTCCTTATGCAGACGATATTCGAGCATCTGTTGTGGCAGTGGACGATTGGGAGCCACGAAGTGTCAAACTAGAGCCATGGCAAAGTATTGTCGTAACTTGGCATTTGCATGTCCACGAGCCTAAGCTGTGGGATATGGAGCATCCACATTTGTACGTTGCTGAGCTCAGCTTGTGCAGAGAGCAGTTGGAGCAGCGTGATCAACTCGCCACTCAATTTGGTATTCGGACGATTCGGACATCTGGTACACAGATTCAGCTGAATGGGCATGCTGTGTTTTTGCGTGGTATTGCACGTCATGAAGAGTGGCCGCGCTATGGCAGGACAGCTGCGTGGGAACGCATCAAGACAGATCTGCAACAGATACAGCAATTACATGCGAATATGGTTCGGACCGCTCATTACCCGAATCATATTTATACGTATTTGCTGACAGATCGGCTTGGCTTGGCTGCGATGAGCGAGATACCGCTCTGGCAATTTGAGACGATTCATTACGAGGCGCAGGAGCAGAAACGGCTCGCTGATCAAATGTGGCGCGAAATGATTTATTCACAGTTTAATCGTCCGTCAGTGCTCTTGTGGAGCACACAAAATGAAAGCAAGGAAGTAAAGCTGCGTAAAATATACAACGAGCGGCTTGTTCATGATGTTCGCTCCAATTATGCGGATGATCGGTTAATTACGCAGAGCGCCGCAGCCGATCAGCCTGGAGCGCATGACGAGTCTATGGAACCGCTTGATGTGGCGGCATGGACGATGTATTTTGGTATATTCCACGGGGGGACGGCATATGAGGGCACACAACAGTTTTTGGAGGAGGCCCACAAGTTATGGCCGGACAAACCGATCCTGAATACAGAGTACGGGTATTGGAGCCAAGAAGACAATAGTGATGCTCATAAACAGGTGCAGATGTACCACGAGACGCTGCGTGCACTATTAGAGCGAGCGACCGTAACTGCTGCTGGATTGCCGCGGCCAGAAGGCTTTGTTGCCGGTATCGATTATTGGTCGATATACAACTGGTATGTGAATCACAGCCAGTGGGTGCAGACGATGGGACTATATCAGATGGACCGTCTCCGAGAAAAGCCTGTGAAGCAGTTGCTGCAGCAGGATTATGGAAGACTGGCGGGACGATAGGCTGCGGTATTTATCTTCTTGATGAAAACAATGAGCTGTCCTGCATAAAGAGTGCATTTGAATTATAAAAGAGGCTGACACGGGGTACTTCAGTGTCAGCTTATTATTTAGCCGCTGGTGTGCCAGAATTCTGCTACTTATCGTCGTCCTCTAAATGATCAACCATCCATTGGATGCCTTGCAGTAATAATTTATCTGCTTGAAGCAATGTGCGCCATTCGGGATTAATGATCATGCAAAGGCGATCAAATCGTTTCATTAATTCTGGTCGTGGTCTCAAAGCGAGTTGGGCATATTGACGTAAATAGGCTCGCTTGTCGAGAAGCTGCTCTTCGGATGACTGCATCATCATCGCAGCTTCCATTACAATTGCTTGTACGACCGGACTATTTGGAGCTGCGTGCTGTTCAATAGCAGCCTGAAGTCGTAACAATCTCATTTCCAAATTGCTTTTCCACACTTCAACATCAAATTTAGGGTTGCTTTGTATAAAAGGAAAAGTGCTTTCTTTAAATTCCATTATAAACTGTAGATCGTTTATTAATTTCTTAAGTTCATTCCACGCAAAAGTTTGTCGGGCTGTTTTTTTGTGGTCTTTTACAATGTATTTGTTAAAGAGAAAGAGCACTGAATCTTCCCATTCAGGTGGGGTGTCGGCAAATAACTTCGTCTCTTTTATTTTATCGGCTATGTATTGATTTTTTTGTTTAGTGCTTGTTGTTATAGTGTCCATTAATTGATGAATATAATTAAGCGAATCCTTTGAAGAATGATGCTGTTTTGCTTCTTTTAAGATCGTAATCATATTTTGAAGTGTGCTCATTTTGATTGCTAGCGCTTCTATTTGCCAGTCAAGAGCTTCTGCTACTTGAGTATCATCAGACATCATATGCCGGATATCTTCAATTCCAAAATCCAAATAACGCAGCATTACAATGAGTTCCAAGCGCCATATATCGGCTGTTGTGTAAAGTCGATGGCCGCCTTCGGTATATTTGGTGGGCTTTAGAAGTCCGACTTCATCATAATGGCGAACCGTTTTTACAGTTGATCCAATCATTTTTGCGGCTTCGCCGATTGTATAATACAACTCAGAATCAGGAACCTTGGACAACAACATTGCTGGTTCCTTTTTTGGCATGGAAATAGTCATGCTGCAGCACCTCCTGAATCTATTATACAATCTCCTGTAGGGGGAGATTCAATGAAGGGAGACTGACGTAAACTTAACTTTAGCTCACGTCAGTCGAATAAACAGTCTATTCCTCAGCCAGCTCACGGAATGATTTGATTTTGCCATGTGCATGTGGAGTTTGCTTGCGAATTTTATTCGCATTTTCTCGACGGTTTTTTGGAATGGACATGTATGAATCCCCCTTCAAAAATAAAAATGAGTTCAGCAAAGCGGATCCGTGAAGCACGGTGCGGCGAACTTGTGACACGGATGTGAATATAGAATCGACGTGAATGCACTTCTTTATTCGCACAATGATTGGGATTGCTGAAGAGAGTTAGCGTCACGTTGGAATTATGTAATTAATGTTTAGAAAGCGCCTGCTCATGTTGAGCAGGCGCTTCTCATCTACAATTGGGCTCTAATGAACAAATGGGGATTAACGACGTCCTCTGCGTTTGTTGCGCACGCCACAGTTCACGTCTTTTACATTGTAGGAGCAGAAGTGCTGAGGTACTGGAATAGTATGATGTTGATTGACAATATTAACGGGGTGAACGATAGGTTGAGTTGCTGTATGGTAGAAGTTTTTGAATATCGTTTGTTCTGGGGCTACGATCGGATTGAGAGGGCCTGTGGAAGCGGGGCTGACCATACCAGGATTCATATTAGGGCCCATTCCTGGACCTGCACTTGCAGGACTAATCATGTTAGGGCTCATGCCATACGGAGAGACGCCACCCATATTTGGTTTGCTAGGACCACAACCGCAAGAATTACGTTTCATTTGCTCACATCTCCTTTTCAGAAAGTACTATAGGATACGCACTCCTCTGAATAGCTGCTTGTTCATTTGTCTTGACCGGATGAAATGCGGCGCTTTCATTATTTTTAATATGATTCCGTTTACGTTAATATAAAGACTAGGAGCTCAATACAGCTGGAAGTCAGACAAGGAGAATGATATGTACAACTTTGATGGAATCATGGACAGAATGAGTATGGATGCAATTAAAGCCACGCCGCAGCATTCATTGCAGCAAGACTGTATTCCACTATGGATTGCTGATATGGATTTCCCTGCTGCCAAGGAAATACAGGATGCACTGATGCAGCGCATGAACATTCCGAATTATGGCTACACGTTATGTTCGGAATCATATTATGAGGCGGTTATAAGCTGGATGCAGCGCCGTCATGCTTGGGAAGTGAAGCGTGACTGGATTCTGACCACCCCTGGGGTGATCCCAGCAATGGCTTTTGCGGTTCAATCCGTTGTTAAGCCTGGTGAAAAGGTCATGATTCAGCCTCCGGTTTACCCACAATTCGCGAGAATGATCCAACTAAACGGTGCTGAACTGGTTACCAACCCGTTAAAGCTGATCAATGGGCGATATGAGATTGACTTCGAAGACTTTGCCTTGAAAGCTCAAGATCCTGCTCTTAAATTATTCTTTCTTTGCAATCCACATAATCCGGTAGGCAGAGTATGGTCGCGAGATGAACTTCAGCGGCTCGCGGATATTTGTCTGGAGAACGATGTGATCATTTTCTCGGATGATATCCACCACGACTTTGTCTACGGCACGGCTCAGTATATCCCGATCGCTTCTCTATCTGCGGGCGTATCCGAGATCACGATTACGGCAACTGCGCCAAGCAAGACGTTTAGCCTTGCGAGCTTTAAGATGGGAAATATCATCATCCAGAATGAAGAGCTTCGCAAGGCGTATAACGTCGCAATTAACCGTGTAGGCTGCACGAGTCTGGATGTAGGCGCTATCAAGGCAACAATCGCCGGTTACACACATGGTGAGCAGTGGCTGCAAGCAGTTATACATTACTTGGAGCAGAACAATGCTCTGATTGATTCTTTTATAGCTGCAAGAATGCCAGTTGTGAAGACTGTTGCGCTAGAAGGCACGTACTTAAAATGGCTCGATTTTCGGGCGCTCGGTATGAATAACGACGTTCTTGAATCTTGGTCACTTGCACAGGCCAAGGTGTGGTTAAGTGAAGGTTATACTTTTGGAGTGGAAGGAAGCGGATTCAAGCGATTAAATATGGCATCGTCACGCAGTGTCGTAAAGGAAGCGCTGGAACGAATCGAACGGGCCATACATGCGCTTTAATAAAGTAGTACCGTTTATCAGACTGCCTTATACAATATCATGTTGGAAGGTCTTCGGCTTGCGTCTGGGGACCTTTCTTGCTGGGACAGGCTGTGAAGTTAAGTCATGCAGAGGGAGCCGCGCTGCTGTGAGGGGATCTGTCGCTGTTAGTGTTAGATCTAGATCTAAGCTTGCTGAATACATAATAATCTAAACCTATCCGTCCTGCGTTGGTATATGCAACAAGAACAAACATGGACAATATAATCATAATCGGACTGCCGCTAATTGTTCCGCTTAAGAGGAACGACATATTCATGACAATTCCGAAGAAAGCCGCAGTCTTTGTTAAGACGCCTAGCAGGAGACCTGCGCCAACAAGTATTTCCCCCCATTGTACCATGATGCTGAATAATTCTACATTCGGTAACGCAACATGCTTCAGAAAAGATGCCCACCAGTCTTGGACAATCGGTCGTTCACCGGTTGCTTTGGCCAAGGCGCCGTTCAGAAATCCACTTGCATCAAATGATCCGCCTGATACTTTGCCGAGCCCAGCCGAAATCCAGGTATAGCCTAAGTATAACCGGATAACAAACAGAAAAGCTGAAGCCCACAGGTTCCTCCTTAAAAATTCGATCATTATTAATTCCTCCTTCGTTATTTAAAATTTAGCCAAATTTTTGGCTTGCATGAACACTGTAAAGCTCTTGGGGAAGAAATTCAAGGTGTTTGGAGAGCTATTTTGTACAAAAATTCATTTTTTTGCATGGAAATTTAGTAGTGCTTTAGGTATAGTGGCCTCACGTTTTATAGTCTGTAAGAATTATACCGCTTTAATTTTATAGAATATAACTACCACTTTTTGTTATAGTCTTGCTGCCTCATATTATCCATTTCTTGTTTAAAGTAGTCGAATGTATGAAAAGAAAGTAGAACATTGTCCCGATTAAATTAAGACTACAGTCATGAGTGATCTATTGGAAAACGGATACATTCGTATATACATTCATGTGAAACGATAAGATTTCTACTAGGTATGATGAACCTTTCGAGGAATGTCGGCATTTAGTAAGATATGGACAAGAGTGTAATATGAATAATTACGCATATGAGGGGAGACATATGCAATTATTCAACTCTTAGCACTCTCATCAAGTACAGTCAGCTTATCCAAAAGTAAGTTTCAACGGGCGATATACTACGAATGAATAAGGAGATTGATCTGATGTTGACAAAAAGATTGTGGAAAACAAATGTTTCAACGCTTTTAGTAACGATGGGGTTGGTGGCAGTTGGTACAGCAACAACTTTTGCTTTTGCAGATACTGCATCAGCACATGGGTATATCGAGGGCCCTGCTAGCCGCGCATTGTTGTGCAAGCAGGGTGAAAATAAATCTTGCGGAGCGGTCCAATATGAACCGCAAAGTGTAGAAGCATTAGGGAACTTTCCAGAAGGCGGACCTAAAGATGGCCAAATAACTGGCGGCGGTATCTTCACGGAACTGTATGAACAATCAGCTAACCGCTGGTCAAAAGTGACAATGAATGGTGGTAAGAACACCATCTCTTGGCACCTGACAGCTCCGCACAGCACAAAAGAATGGAAATATTACATTACGAAAAAAGATTGGGACCCTAACAAACCATTGAAGCGTGCGGATCTCGAACAAATTGCATACTTTGATGATGGCGGCAAAAAACCGCAAACAAAAGTTTCCCATGAAGTTAATGTTCCAAAGGATCGCAGCGGTTATCATTTAATTCTTGGCGTATGGGAGATTGCAGATACACCCAATGCATTCTATCAAGTAATGGACGTTAACCTTGTGAACGATGGTTCCGAAGTTCAACTTCCTACAGTTCCAAGTAACGTTGTTTCTCCGTCGCAGACGACAACTAGCATAGAGATTAAATGGAATGTATCATCGGCTTCCGCAGGTATCAAATGGTACGAATTGTACCGTGACGGGAAGCTGCTTGGCACCACAACAGCACCATCCTATAGCGATAAAGGTTTAACGCCAACTACAGCTTATGCATACACGGTAATTGCTGTGGATGGAGCAAACAATCGCTCGGCAGCCAGCAAACCGTTGTCTGTTAGCACAAAATCACCAGTGGTTGATAAAGAAGCGCCATCTGTTCCAACAAACGTAAAGGCTCCTCATCAGATGGAGACAGGGATTCATCTTGTTTGGACGGCATCCACTGATAACGTAGGTGTGGCCAAGTATGAGGTATACCGTGACGGCAAGCTGGTCGGCACAGTTGCAGAACCATCCTTTATGGATAGCGGACTGACACCAGCAACATCGTATACGTACACAGTTGTGGCTGCAGACGAAGCGGGTAATCGTTCTGGAGCAAGTACACCATTTGTTGTAAGCACAAAAGCAGCTGTAGTTGATAAAGAAGCACCTACAGTTCCGGGCAATGTCAAGTCTACTGCTCAGACAGAGACAAGTATTACATTAGCTTGGAATGCATCCTCCGATAATGTCGGTGTTGCAAAATATGAAGTGTACCGTAACGGCCAGTTGGTTGGTTCCACGGTACAGCCTTCCTTTGTAGATAACGGTTTAACGCCGGATACGAAGTACACTTACACAGTAGTAGCTGTAGATGCAGCAGCAAACCGTTCAGCGGCAAGTGCAGCCATTGAAGCAAGCACAAAAGCAAAAGGGCAATTCACCACTTGGGATCGCAGTAAAGTATATCTTGGCCGCGACCGTGTCACCCATAACGGTTTGGAATACGAAGCGAAATGGTGGACGCAAGGGGATGAGCCAGGGGCTTCAGATGTATGGAAAGTGGTTAGCAATGTGACATTAGAATGGAACAAAACGACTGCATATGATGGACAGGCTAAGGTAGCCTACCAAGGCAAGGTCTATCAAGCTAAATGGTGGACAAAAGGCGAAACACCTGGCGCTTCAGACGTATGGGTTCTCGTAAAGTAAGCAGACCGTTTGTTAACGAATCAAATAATGACTTCATGTAAGAAAGCCGCTTCTTACTCGTCATACGATAACACGTTTTTCGGTTATCTGTAAGGCGAGGAGAGGCGGCTTTTATTTGATATGATCATCAATTAATCTATTTTGGCACCGTATGATCGAGCCATTACTACAGCTTGTGTGACATCAAGGCGTACGTCCTTTATGTCTATTGACTTAAAGTCGATACCGTCTACGATCGCTCCCCTTAGGTCCGCGCCTTTAAGCTTAGTTTTGCCAAGCCGTACGCGAGTCAGGTCGGCATCTCTTAGATCTGCTTTTTCCAAATTGCATTCATACAAGTCTGCCTCAGCCAACTTCACGTGTCGTAGCTGCTGCTTGACCAGATTAGCATGCCGCAAATTGGTGTAAGACCAATCGCCGCCTTGAATAGTAATACCGTCTAACTGGGCGTTGGCAAAGTCTGATCCTGTCATTTTACATTCCTCAAACTTGGCTACAAATAGGTTCGTGCCGCTAAATATACAATTCGTAAAGGCGGAGCGTGTATGTATAGAGGCGTTTAAAACGGCACCCGTAAAGTCGCAGTTCATAAATTGACAGCTTGTAGTCCATACTTCTTCCATATGAGCCCCGCGGAATCGGCAATTGGTAAAGGTACAGCCCCGTAATTCGCCATCCCGCAGGTCTTTATTGCTAAAATCCACTTCTGTATATTGTTGGTCTATATATTGGTACATTTCATATCGCTCCTTTGAAGTTGAAATGTTAATCTGACGAGTATGATAAAGCGTATGCGCCTATCGACTGCATTCATTTTATCAGCTTGTATGAAACGGGTGCAATTAGGTATATACATACAACGTCTGTCGTTTTAACGCGTATTACAAGTTATAGATGCGAGATGTGCATGCGGATGCAGATCCAATATGCCATTTCATACTTCCACTTCTCATAATGAAAGGGTGATTCATTTGCGTTATGAAATATTGTACGAAGGAGCATTCCCCCTCTTGCAGATTGAATTAGAGCATGGCGAGTCAATTAAGGCTGAATCAGGTGCAATGGTGTCTATGAGCCCGAATATTCAGCTGCGCGGGTCGATGGAGGGCGGTATTATGAAAGGGCTCGGCCGGATGCTGAGCGGGGAGAAGTTTTTCTTTCAAGAGTTGACATCTCAGCAAGGGCATGGTCAGGCCACGCTTGCGCCAGCTTCTGTTGGCGGAATTACGGCGGTTGAGTTGGATGGAAGCTATTCGCTTTTTGTGCAGAAAGATGGATTTCTTGCTGCAACGAGCGGTATTGAAGTCTCTACCAAAATGCAGCGCCTTGGTAAAGGCTTGTTGTCAGGCGAAGGTTTTTTTATCATTGAAATTAGTGGTCGCGGTACTGTGTTTCTATCCTCGTATGGCGCCATTCACCCGATTCAGCTCGGACCTGGAGAAGAGGTTGTTGTAGATAATGGTCATCTGGTTGCGTGGCCAAGTTATATTGATTATAAGCTGGAGAAGTCATCGAAGGGATGGGTATCATCTGTCACGAGCGGTGAGGTACTAGTCTGTCGTTTCCGTGGAGAAGGATCGGTGCTTATCCAGACACGTAATCCACGAGGCTTTGGTCAATGGGTGCAGCAGTTTATTCCTAGTAAATAAGATGGGCTTAAGCGTAATAAAGCACCTTGCCATTAGCAGGGTGCTTTGTCGTAGAAGGACCGTTAGACGCGTGACAGGCCAATTTACTTCCATAAGGATCAGGTCTTGTTCATATGCAGAAACTGATTCATAACTGATTTATATTATGGAAGCTATATTTAAGAAAATGTGCTTGTAAGGGAAAGGAGTGAACAGATGTGCTTGCTGCAATTCCGGATCATATTCAGCAAGGTCTTAAGGTATTGTTCGTTGGCTTTAATCCTAGTCTTCGCTCTGGTGAGACAGGTCATCATTACGCAAATCCGCGCAATCGCTTCTGGACTATTTTATACCGTTCCGGATTGACGGACCGCCTTTACCATGCAGACGAGGATCAGGATCTGATAGCACTTGGCTACGGATTTACCAATATTGTATCTCGGCCTACACGTACGGCTGCCGAGATCTCGACTGAGGAATATGCCGCGGGTCGGATCAATCTCTTGCGGAAAATAACCTTGTATCGACCGCAGGTGGTCTGTTTTGTAGGCAAAGGAGTATATCATGCGTTCAGCGGTAAGGATGCTGTCTGGGGTTATCAGTCTGAGCCGATAGTAGAGGGGACTGCGGCATTTGTTGCGCCATCTTCAAGTGGACTCGTCAGAATGAAGCTGGAAGAAATTGTGGATATCTACCGACAGTTAGCAGTTGGATTGGCATTGCCTAAACGTCATCAGCAGCAATAGTGGAGGCTTTTTATCAGCAGCATTCTCGTTAAATCAGAATAAAATCACCTATAATTATATCCAAGATATGGTATAATATTCGTAGTTTAATAGAGGGTGTGGATAAAATAGATGAGTAAATTACTAGGCTTTGGATTATTGTATTGGCTATTTGGCAATCCTTTTATCGCGATTATTGCCTTACTTATTATTGCGTACATGCTAGAGCGCAGGTATGTAGGTTTATCCCCAAGTTTCATCCGGCCAATAAAGCGTATGCAACGAATCGGGAAATTGAAGCAGGAGCTGAGTGCAAACCCACACAATGTATCCTTAAAGCACGAGTTGGGGAGGCTGCTGCTTGAGCGTAAGCGTTACCGAGAAGCGCGGGAAGTATTGGAGCCGATCCAAGATCGAATGGAGCATTCGGCGGAATATTGGGACGACTTAGGAACAAGTTATGTCCATACCGATGACGAAGAGAAAGGAATTCAAGCAATTTTGCAAGCGTTGGATATAAATCCGCGTGTAAAATACGGACAGCCTTATCTGCGGCTTGCTGCTTTGTATGCCCGTACCGATAAGGACAAGGCGCTTGAGGCTCTTCAAGAGCTGCATATACTGCATTCTTCTTCGTGCGAAGCCTATTATCGCATGGGACTGCTGTATGAAGAGATGGGCCGCAAGGATGAGGCCAAGAGGTCTTGGAACGAGGCGATTAGCATCTATCGCGCCTTACCGAAGTATATGCGCCGTAAGGAACGAGCATGGATGCTGCGCAGCAGATATAAAGCAATGAGCTCCTCGTAAGATAGCAGGACTTCTAGCAGATTATGAATACACTAAAGGTCAAGCAATGGAACAAAGCCAATTGGTTAAAGAGGATTATGGAAACGTTTTACCAATTATATTAGGGTGGATGGCGGAGGATATGGGAGCATTATTTTAAATGAGGATAGCTCTGCTGCTCTCAACTAAGCTCAGCGCAGGAGATCCCCTGTTATGCTTTTACACTGCATTTTCTTAAAGCGGCGATGTTCGATATACTTGAATAGTCCTATTAGGAAATCTTTACTAAGAAGGAGTGATTCGGTGTTATTAGCAGAAGCGGAACGTCGTCATGAAATCATGAAGCGCAGCATTCAACAATATGTGGTGCAGGAAAATCAAGTGGGTTTGAGCAATCAAGAGCAGTTTTTGTTCAAATCGATGATTAAACAATTTCATCAGACTATTCACGAAGCTCATACCCCAACCGAACCTAATTAGGTTCCAATCTCCTATCGGTTACGGATTTCTGTTCTGTTCTATTACGATATATATGCAACGCGTTTGAGTCTCTAATCTGGAGCAGATTAGAGGCTATTTTTTTGCGATCGATACTCCAAACTGAGCAGCGGAATGAACGAGGCGCAGCCAAGACTAAGGGCCTCTTTGCTAATACTTTGCTGGTACAATACCAAGGATATATCCGGCAAAAAAGCCCCAATCCGGTCCGTTTACTTCACGGCAATAAAGATTTCTACTTGCGCTGCTTCTGGGTTCATGCTGCGTTCGTTATACAATTCGAAGTCGCCTGTATAGGTACGAACATTGCCTGGCTGCTGCGACCAGTTCCATATCGCTTGCCAAGCTTCGACAACAACTTCAACAAGCGGCCCGGTCCGAGTTACAAATACAGCATAACGTGCTGCTGGCACCTCAAATACATTTGCTTGATCCGCTTCTGCCATAGCACTGTTGGTCTGCTTCTCCTCATCTACACATTCCATACCGAGTACATAATCATACTCACCTGATGCATCACTTTCGTAATGAGTATATAAAGAGTAGATTGGTTGAGTTGGCGGGCTTTGCTGCTGCGCCCAAAAGTCCGACCATAACCCCGCAATGACGCCAGTACCTGACATTTCTTTGAGGTTAGTTGTGCGTGCGCTAGTGCCGCTAATAAAGAAGCGATCCAGTGTTTCGAATCTATCAGGAGTTAATTCTGGGATTGGACGCCCGCCTTCTTGCGCCTGCCAGCGTTTGAGTGACGGCAGCGAGTGTTCCAGTAATTTCTTTGCTTCCTGTTCTGGCATTCCTTCGCCAACTAAGATCGGCAGGCAGAAGTTAATCATATCCGCAATCTTGAAATCGGGTTGTGTAAACGCGCCATCCTGATAGCAATAATGGCAATATTGAGGATCAGGTTCCCTTTGTGAAGTCGTACCGTACAATTTTTCATCTTCCATAGGCATTCCGCAGCTTTGGCAATAAAGGGTCATCGTCCTTGTCTCCTTTGGTTTATCGAATGTTATTTATCAAATAATGAGCCAGCAAACAAGAAGCAGCTGTGTTTCATAAAGCGAGTATAACGTAAGTAACCTGACAACTGGTTGTCAGGTTACTTACAGCCGTATTTTTATTTGTCTCCATCATATAATTGCTGAATATGTTGAGCCATAGCACGTATGCGTTCCCTTACATGAATCGGTTTAATGACGGTTACGTTTGTGCCAAAGGACAGCAGGAAGCCATACAACCACTCGTCTTCAGGGTAATGTAGTTCCACTCGCAAAGAACCATCATCAGCTGTATACAGTTCGTCGACACCGAACCGTTCTTCAGCCATATACCTGGCTTGCGGTGTAAAAGCAAGTTCAAGTCGAATGAGGTTGTCAGCTTTGTGCCATTCTTCATCCCAAGGCTGTGCTTCTAGATCGACGGGACGGCGCTTAAACGATTGCCTTGCCGTATTCAACTCTTTGATACGGTATAGTTTAAAGAAGCGGAATGCTTGCCTTTGTGTGCAGTATGCATACAAATACCACTTCTGACCTTTCATGACTAGGGTATGAGGCTCGACGGTTCGCTCCGTGACAGTTCCTGCCGCATCACAATACGTAAACGTTACCTGTGTTAACGTCTCGATTGACTGCTTAAGCAGCGCGAGTTTCTCCTCGAATTTATGTTGGTTGCCCCATGGCGTAAGATCAATTCGATATTGACTGGTCTTGAACTGAAACGTCTCTGCCTGCGCAGGCGGGATGATGCTATGAATCTTCTCGACCAGCAGATGAGTGCTGTCTGTCTGATGGGCGGAAGCCAAGCTTTGTAAGGCAGTAACGATGGAAGCTAGCTCATCGTTACTTAGAAGGCTGCGATCAAGCCTGTAGCCTTCTGCAATACGAATACCGCCGTTTGACCCCTGCTGTGTCACAATCGGGATGCCAGCCATGTTCAGTGAATCAATATCGCGGTATATCGTGCGTACCGATACCTCAAATAGTTCAGCCAAGTCTTTAGCTTGTACGGAACGACGATTTAATAGGACAATTACAATCGATAGCAAGCGATCAATTTTCATAGTTGTTATGCCTCATATCTTAAGTTCTTAATCTTGCAGAAGGGTTGTTACTTGGTTTGTCTAGTATCTTATCTTATTAAGGTTTAGTGGGTTTAGTGCGTTTAGTGCGTTTAGTGCGTTTGAAAATACAAATTCACCTATTGATCCGTTATTGTATTATGAATATTGATTTGTGGCTGCTCACGCTGCTGTCGGTATTCCGTCGGTGTCATCTCGAACTTTCTGCGGAAAAGCTGAGCGAAATGCCGTATATCCTGATACCCGATGCGAGCTGCGATATCTGCGAGTCTTAGTCCTGTGCTGGACAACAGCAGCTTGGCTTGATCCATACGAAGACTGATCAAGTAGTCTTTAAAGCCTTGCCCAGCCTTCTGTTTGAATAGCTGACTGAAATAGACTGGGTTCAGGTAAACGTAGGCAGCCATCCGTTCCAAGGATAAGTCTTCGTGAAAATGAGCTTTCATGTACTGTACCGCAAGCTCGATTGCACGTTCACCGCCCCATTCCTTTGGCTCATAGACTTGCGCGGAAGCAGTCAATCTTAGCTTCCTTAATTGCTCAGGTATTAATCCAAAGTCAGACATCTGAGCAGAAGGTAGCACTTGATACGGGACCTTTACGATCCGTTTCAGCTGAGCCTTGATGGATTCCGTCAGATTCAGCATATCACATGCTGAGTGTAACGTAACAAGTCCCAGCAAGTTCTGTTTATCAAAGCTGACAACAAAGCCGTGTCCATGCTGATCGATTAATTCCGATAAAACGTTCTCAACCATAAAATGTTCTACATGTGTACTACGATCACTATTTAGGTTCACCATCAGAAGATGGAATGCAGCATGGCGCTGTATAAGGGGGCGCATATCAAAGCAGCCGATATCAAGACCTGAGGCCCAACGTTGAAAGATGGCCTCGCGTAAATACTTTAAGCTCGATTTTAACTCGGCAGCATCTAAAGACAAAGCTGTTTCATTTTGCCATTCGCCATGGAGTCTGTCTATAACCGCGATTATTCGCTCTTTGCCAATCGGCTTGAGCAAGTAATCTTTGGCCCCTAGCCGAATGGCCTCCTGCGCGTATGCGAATTCTGAGTGGGCAGAAATCACTACCCACTTCATACGGGGAGTCCGTTCAAAAAACAGCTTCATGAGCTCCAAGCCAGTCATACCCGGCATCAAGATATCCGTCATCACCAAGTCAATCGAGTGCGAGCGAAGCACCTGAACAGCTTCTTCAGGTGAAGCTGCGATGAATAAGCGAAAGGAGGGAGCGTGCTGTTGGATGGTCCGAACCATTCCCTCTCGAATGACCTTTTCATCGTCCACAATCAAAATGTTCATAGGCGGCTCTCCTTACAAGATGATGTCTCCCAAGCATGAATCAAGGCCTTTTTGTCGAAGGTAATACGTGTTCCGCGGAACCGGATGGAAGCGGCATCGAGAGCCTGATTGTGGTGCCTTTCTCTTCCGTGCTATCTAGTTGGATACCGAAGTTCTCCCCATACATAAGGACGAGTCTGCGATGAACGTTAAGCAGTCCAACCCCTTTTCGGCCTTTGCGTTCCATTGCAATTGCTGCTGCCGGCTCCGTGTCAGGCTTCACCGCTTGGAGCGTGACTTGACGAAGAGCTTCTTGCAGCTCGGTTAGACGATTTGCCACGATACCAATTCCGTTATCTTGAATGATAATATACAGCGCCTGGTCTGAAGCTTGACAGTACACGTTCAATTTGCCTTCCACTGGTAAAGGCTCCAGCCCATATTTGACCGCATTTTCAATAATGGGCTGGAGCGTCATCTTAGGCAGTGGAGCATCTAAATACTGCTCATCTATATGGATGCGCAGACTCAGCCTTCCCTCTAAGCGAGATGCGATTATCGTTAAATAATGACGCATTTGCTCCAGTTCCTCGCGCAAGGTAACTTGGGAAGAATCCTCCCAGTTGCTGCTGTAACGGAACAGATGGGAAAGGGATAGCACGACACTGCCCAACCTATCATTTTCTTTCTCGTCCAGCATCCAGTAGATCATATCCAGTGTGTTATATAGAAAATGTGGGTTCACTTGGGACTGGAGCGCTTGAAGCTGCGCGTTCTTCTCGCTGATAGAAGAGACTTTCACCCGCTCAATCAGCTCATCCATCTGATTGACCATTTGATTAAAGGAAGATACTAAAATATTAATTTCTTCATAGGACTGTACTTGCAGTTCACCTTTGAAATGTCCTCTTTCTACACGACGCATCTCATGGATGAGGCGTTTTAAGGGGGAGGATATCGTGCGCGAAACAAAAATAGCCAGAGCCATTGCCACCACGATCAAAATTGAAATAACAAGCAATAAATAATTTTTCGTCTGATCCAGCTCAACATTCAGATCCTTCTCAGGTGTTTCGCTATACACGATCCAATCGGCCATTGTAGGCTTGGCGGCGACGAGCATGTAGTCCATTTGTTGATTCACAAGTACATCACGTGAAAGCAGCAAGTTGGCCAGCTTGGCATAAGAATTAGACGGAGCCAGCCCCCGATCCATTGCAGTTGGATCTGATTTGGATGTAGAGCTGCCTTTGGTGGAGGCTACAACGACACCGTCTCTAGCTAAAATCGTGACGTCGCTATTCGCGCTTAGTCTTAAATTATCCAGCGCGGACATAATGGGGGCCGAGTCCATCTCGATTAATACAATGCCTATTGGCTTATGTTGGGTTAGGTCGTACATTTGACGTCCAAAAGCAAATACCGATCTGGTCTCCATCCGGTCAATAATAGATTGGTCGTATACGCCCAACCAGATCAATTCTCCGTTAGACTGCTTGAGCTGGCGGTACCATGGGCTTGACGCATAACTTTGATCAATTGCATTAATGTAATTTTCATAGCTGTAGAAAGAGCCGGTATACGACATTACATGAATGCCGATGATGTCTTTGCGGGAATAGTAGATTGCTCCGAGTAGATTGGTAATGGTACGGGTATTAATCATGCGCAGCGCCGAATCCGTGACACGGGTATCGGCTATGAGACGCTGAATATCCAGGTTTCCGGTAATCGATTTGGTTAAGCTGTCGTAGCCTTTCAGAAGCAGGTCATAATAGTTGACGGTCTGGGATACACTTTTCTCTGCGATACTGCTGATCTTTGTATGGAACAAGTCGGTTGCACGCTTGTAATAGAGCACCGACACGATGAGCAGCAGACTCATCATGCTAATAAATAATAAGATAAACAATCGGCCGTGAATGGTGCGGAAGCCGCGTGCCATAACGATGAACCCCTTTCAGGATAACAAATGGACACCTTTCCACACTTGTATTCGACGTACGCGGCGTCTCATCCTTTAACGGCTCCTGCTACCATTCCTTTTGTAATTCGCTCCGACAATAAAAAGTAAATGAGGATCACGGGCAGTGCACCCAATACTAGAAAAGCACCGATCGCGCCATAGTTGACGGAGTATTGACTAACGAAGCTGTAAATGCCAAACGGCAGCGTCTTTAACCGCTCGGATGAGATAAAGGTGGCCGCCAAAATGTATTCATTCCAGATTGAAATAAACGTTAATATACATACGGTCATAACTGGCGGCAGTGAGATCGGAAGAATAATAGTACGGAAAGTGCGATAGACGCTAGCTCCATCCATGACTGCGGATTCCTCCAATTCATGCGGGATCGATTTCATAAAGCCGCTTAATATAAAGACAGCAATTGGCGTAGAGAAAGCAATGTAAGGCAGAATGAGCGATAGATGTGTATTCAGAATGCCGATATGTTTGAAAATGACCATCAGCGGCAGCAGGGTAGACTGGAGCGGGATCATCATACCGACAAGGAACACAGTCATCACGGCCTGCCCGTAACGCCAGCGGAAGCGTGAGATGGCATATGCGACCATGGCACTTAGTACGATGACAGCAGCCATCGTGACGGAAGTAACCATGACGCTGTTCCACAAGTATTTAAAGTATTTCCCGCCCTGCATGGCATCCGCATAGTTATGCCATTGGACAACAGCGGGCAGCGAGAAGAAGCTGCCCGACAAAATTTCTTCGTTGGTCTTTAACGAATAAAGGAGCAGCCAGAGCAGTGGATATACTTGCGTGACAAACAAGACGGACAGCAGCGTCATGACAAGTCCCTTTTTCCAGGACCAGCGTGACTTGTTCTTGATCGTAAGCGGTTTGACCGCTTCCATTCGCAATTGATTGTTCATACATCTCTCTCCTGACGAGTTAAGAATGTCGTTTTTCCAATGTGCGGAACAACGCATTAATGAGCATAGTTGAGATGAGGCACAACAGCACGAGGAATACGGCGATCGCGCTGCCATATCCATATTTCATCGATAAGAAAGACATGTTGTACATATGCGTAGAGATGACATCTGTCGCGTGTGCAGGTCCTCCCCCGGTCATGACCATAATCATGTCAAATGCCTGCAGGGAGCCAATAAAGGCCAATATGATGGAGATTTTAAATACTGGAATCATTAATGGAAACGTAATATGGCGATCAGCTGTCAATCCTTCGGCACCATCAATTTGTGCCGCTTCATAGATTTCGCTCGGGATACTGGTGACACCCGTAAATTGGATCAGCACATGGTAGCCTAGATACTGCCACAGTGCAACAAAGTACAGTGCAATCATCGCAACCTCAGGATCGGTGAGCCAGGACTTGGTCCACGTCTCCAGACCAAACGTGATTAGAATCTGATTCAGCATCCCGCCCATTGAAGCGGGATCATATATCGTTTTCCACAGTTGACCGATAATAACGACAGATAAAATAACAGGCAGGAAGTAGCTGGAGACGAGAAAGTTAGGGCGCTTTAAGTAACGGCATAACAAGATGGCAATACATAATGCAACGGGGATCTCAGCCATAGAGAAGACGGCAAACAGCAATGTGCGCTTGACGGACGGCCAGAAGACCGTATCGCTAGTAAACAGCGCCTTAAAGTTATCGAGGCCCACAAATGCAGCCTCGTTAATGCCATTCCAGTCAAGTGTTCCGGTATAAACAGAGACAAGAATCGGGACAAACACAAGCGCTGTGTAGAGCAGGAGACAAGGGAGTACGAAGACAGCGATGGTCCTGGCCGGAACTTTTAACACATTCATAGTTGAAGCCTCCTTGAACATAAGTGTCTAGTAAAATTGAATAGGTGGTTAAGTGTTAAAAAGGCTGATTGAAAAACAGGAACAGCGATAAAAAATGTGAAAGGGAACGGTATGCTCCCTCTCACATTGTGTGGTCCTTCGTCCTTATTGGCTGTTCGCTGCAAAAGCTGCTTGATGCTCGGCAGCGACTTCCTTTGCATCCTTCTTCTGTACAAATAAGTTCTGGATACTCGTCAAGTGGACCTGGGCTGTGCCTGGATTAATCATATTATCAAAGGCGAGGTCACCGCCTTTCACATTTTCCGTCAGCTTAAGCAAATCCATTGCCAGATCCGAATAACCAGCTGCTTTAAAGTCGCCATCAACTTTTTGGGCAAGGCCAACTGCATTTTTCAGATCAAAATTAACTTTGGGATAGTTCACCATGAAATAATTCAAAAATGCTTTTGATTCTTTTAAATGTTTGCTATTTGCAGAAATGGCAAAGGCGCTTCCAGGGGCGAGCATGTATTCATCGACGTTCCCTTTCCCACCAACAGTAGGGAACTTAAAGGCGCCAATCTTGCCCGCAACAGACGAATCATCGATCCCACCAGTTGCCCAAGTACCCATAAAGTACATGGCGGCCTTCCCGGATTTAAACAAGTTCTCGCCTGCATTGTAATCAAAAGAAGTCGCGCCATCTTGAAAAGCGCCTGCCTGTACAAGATCCTGAAACTTATTAACAGCTTCTTCAAAGGCCGGATCGTTAAACGTACGTTTTTTGTCCAGAACATCTTGTAGGAAGCCGGGGCCTCCATTCGTGCGCAGCAGGATGTTCATGAACAAAAAGGAGCCGGTCCACGAATCTTTTTCCCCGATAACCATCGGTTGAATGCCTGCCGCTTTTAATTTTTTTACGACGTCAATCATAGCTTCAAACGTTGTTGGCACCTCAACACCTGCTTGAGCGAACATGTCCTTGTTGTAATACACGACTGCGGTATTGTTTCCGTCCGGCAGCGCATATACGTTTTGATCAAAGGTGTAATAGTCCAGAATACCAGTTAGAAACGTATCCTTAAGGCCGTTCTGATCCAGTATGTCATTAAGTGGAGCCAGCAGTCCGGCATCCACGAAGGGCTTCATTTGTTCGTTGGGGTTTACGATCGTAATGTCAGGAACTTCTTTGGATGCAGCTTGTGTTTTTAATTTCAGTTTCTGCTGATCCGTATTTAAAGAATCAAGTTCAATTTTGATGTTTGGGTTTGCTGTTTCGAAATCGCTTACAATTTTCATCATCATTTTGTAGGAGGGCGTGTTCGGATCAGGATAGATGTTCTGGAACGTAATCGTCACTTGTTCTTGTGTGCTCTGCTTGGGCTGATCAGTGGTTGCTCCACCCGAAGTTGTTCCTTTGCTGTCTGTCGGAGATGAATTCGTAGTACTACCGCCGCAAGCCGTCAAGCCTAGCGTTAAGATTAAGGCAAGCGTGAGGAGCAGAAACTGAAGTGGCTTTGCCATTGTGTAGTTCCCCCTTAGTTCAAATATATCTTTATTATCCGTGCACAGACATACAGGAACAATGCGTGAAAATTAGGATGTTAGGTGGGATTTCTTAAGGGGTTATGCAGGCATGGCATATCCATCCTTAATGGCACGGTCAAAATGGTAGAAGTGAACATATTCAAGATCGGAATAGAATCTACATTTTTCTTGAGCTGGCATGTGATTATTCCATCTTGCGTGGTTGTTTGGGAAATACTTCATGATTTACTTGTGAAACATTTTTCAGAAACGTACCGTCTAGGGATTTGAACAACAGGATGCTCAGCAAGATCAACAACATTAAATTGCGAAAGCTCTAACCTTAGACACACCAATGGAGGAATGACAAATGAACAAAATGTACAAAGTGTTGACAACCGCAACTATACTGGCGATAGCAGCCATGCCGTTAGCGGCAAGTGCGCAGAACGGAGTACCTGTTAAGAGTGATTCCACAGTCCAACAACAGAAAGCAGTTCCAGGTACAATGGGATTCATCACCGATTTTGTGAATGATCATACAGGTAAATTTATTACAGTAACAGGTCGTGGCCTTGCTGCCACAGATCAAAGTGAAATGGTATTATCCCTCACCAAAAATACGAAGATTATCGATTCCAAAGGAAAAACAGTACCTCTAAAAACGATTATCGATGAGAAAAAGGTCGTAAAGGCATTTTATACAGCAAACGGTACGGACAGTACACGTGGAACCGCTTTGACACTGGTCGTTCAAGATCATAGCTTTGCGGCTATCTTGGGCAAAGTAACAGAAGTGCGCGAGAATGGGATCGTCGTTAAAGGGGCAGATCTCTACAATATGAATATGGAAACGATCGTTCTACACTTTGCAGATAAAGCGCAGCTCTTGGATCAGGATGGTAAAGCGATCAAGGCTGGTGATATTCAACCGGGCATGACCGTTAAGGCCTTTTACGGTCCAGCGGTTGCAATGAGTTTGCCGCCTCAATCGACAACAAATTACGTCATGGTTGATACAACAGATGTTCAGGCAGATGCTCCGGGAACAGCCGGTATCATTACGAATGTTACGGATGGCAAGCTGACCGTAATCGGCAAGCCTCTGGAAAAGGGCGGCGTGAACTATGTCATCCTAAGCATAGATGAGAATACTCGTATTGTGAGCGAAGACGGAAAGCCATTAACTAAAGAAGCATTGAAGGCTGACGTTCGTGTGGAAGCCCGTTATGGCGAGGTGCTTGCTGCCATCTATCCGGCGCAAACACATGCAGAGTCCATCGTGGTTAAAACGGCAGAAACGAAGAAAGTGGAAGGTACAATCATAGCTACAGATCGTGCTGGTGAAGGACAAGTATATGTAAATGTTGGTTCTGATCAATCGACGGATAACGATGTTATCTTGAACATCTCCAAAGAGACGACAGTCATCCCTGTACTTGGCGGAGACATTCAATTAAAAGCGGGCATGAAAATTGTAGCTTATCATTCTCCAATAATGACAAAATCGCTGCCGGGCATAACAAATGCTGAAATTGTTATTGTAACGGCAGACGAGAATTCGTCTAAGTAATAGGGCCATCATATACTCTAATGATGAAAAAAGATGGATAGATGTAACGTGTGCTGAGCAGTTTGTTCCTAATATGTAGGAGCAGACTGCTCTTTCATTTTAAAAATTTTGTTATAATACACCCATACAGCACAGCAGCATATCGCCGAAGGGCTGTACGTCAAGCAATTCCTTTATAAAGGGGGATTCATATGGATGTAGAAAAAAGAATCGAGCGTCTGGAATCCAAGGTCAGGCACCTGGAACAAGAATTGGAGCTGCTTCGTGGTGCTGTACCAGATATGCAGTCAAAACAGCCTGACCACGTTGAAAATGTTGGCTTACTTTTGACGATGTCAGATTCTAAAACAGCAGGACAAACCACATCGCTCCCACATAAGCCAATAGAGAAGCCGAAGCGGGACACAGATTGGGAACATCTGCTTGCCAGAGTATGGCTGCCCAGAATATTTATTGTGGTGTTGCTGCTAGGTGTGCTGTGGGGGTTCATGGCTGCAGTTTCCGCCGGGATTATTACAGAGCCGATTCGCTGCGCGTTAGGTATTGTAGCAGCTGTGGCGATGTATATCTTGGGTCTGGGACAAATGCGGAGTGGGCGTGTTGGACTTGGGCAGGTGCTGTTGGGTGGTGCGAACGTGATTCTGGTGTTGTCGCTATTTGCCGCACATATGCTGTACGGCCTTATCCCATCGACTGCTGCTTTCCTTTTGTATGTGTTATCCATTGGTATTGGGGTATGGACTGCCACACGTTATCGCTCTCAGACTTTGATCATTACGATGATGCTGTCAGGGTATCTGGTTCCTTTTCTTGTGGTTTCGGCTTCACCAAATCCATGGGGATTCGCAGGGTACGAGACTATATTATCCATAATTTTATTGCTTATATCAGTTGCCTTCCAATTTCGTATAGCTGCATCATTAGCGGTTGGCATGCTGCATGTACCCCTTTTTTTCGCTTATGTATCAGGCTACTTTGACGATAGCCGTTATGTGTTTATGCTGGCTGTCGTGGTGCAGCACGCTGTATTTTTCCTAGTTTCTTTATGGCTGACTTATCGCCAGCGATTTGTGCAAAGCAGAACGCTATTTGCCGGGTTTGTGCTTATGGCCATGTGGCTCTTTGTGATTTATGCGCATAACTCGAGTATGGTGTACCCGGCTATACTTGCTGCGTGGTCCATCTTGTATACGTTTACGGCCATCTGGGTGCACAGCCCTAAGCGCTCCGCAGTTGCTTATATAGCGATTGCTACACTAGGCTGGCTGCTGTGGCTGCTGCATATCGTGCAGGCCGACTATGCGGCAGCTGCCGTAATAGCAGAAGGTGCGATTGCATTTGTAATGGGTGTTTACGTGCGCAGCAGGTTCCAGCAGATCATGGGCGCTATGATCTTGCTGTTTGGTGCAGTTGGATTGATGCAAGATCCGATTATGGCCGTGTTGTCGCCAGAGTCGTTGTCTTGGATCGTATTGCTGACGATTATACCTTTACTGTATCAATTCATAAGGAAGCGTCAGGAACCGCGTGGTCTACTGCCATTTGTACAAGGGTTGATGTGGGCGGAAGCGCTTTTGATTCTATATTTTATTACACAGCTAACAGAAACGGTAATGATGACTTATACCTATGATTTGCGCCACCTTGTTTTATCTGGCGTGTGGATCGTGTATGCAATTACAGTCATTATTATAGGTGTAACATTTAACAAACGCAGAGTAAGGCTAGCAGGTCTGCTATTTTTATTTTTAACGTTAGTTAAAATTATATTTGTGGATATGCCTGGCGTATCCGTGGCGGTCAGGGCTGTATTATTTATCGGTCTTGGCGCTGCTGGGATCGTCGTGTCACGATTGTTGTATCGACAGAAATCTGATCCAGCCTCTTAGTGAAATAAGCCGTTGTCTCTTCTGATTGGAAGAGATGACGGCTTATTTTGGTTTGAACCCTGTTTATCAGAAGAAGCAGGCCTTAATTGTAAACGTAAGGGTTTTGTAAGAAATAAGAAACAAAAAAGAAAAGATTGTTCCTTAAAGTAGAACAGAGGAAGAAACAGTTAAACGAAAGAGAGATGGTACGAGTGGTTAAATCAAAACAGGTGCTGAGATGGACATTTATTATAAGTGTTGCTGCTATGTTGATTGACGGAGTAATTTATTCTATTTCGGGTGCCAAGGGAACGCTGGTGGCGCTTGGAGTTGCCATTGTTCTCAGTGTAGTGAGCGGGTTGGGCTTGATTGCAAATAGAAAATAAGTACCTGTAAGGGTTTATGCGCATGCAATCGTCAAATAGACGTTAGATAAGAATCGTTAGACTACTTCTTGTCTGTATCCTCGTAATTACAGTGGGCTGGGCAGGAACGAGATCTGGAGCAAGTTTATGTTCTCAAACCGTTCATTTGAACGTTAGGAAGTTAGGCACATATAGAAAGCGGTGAATGTATTGAGTGTCATCAGGAGAGCTATCAGAAATGGATCACAATGGGGATGGATGTTGTGGGAATCCATGTTTGACCAAATCACTCGGATGAGGAGTGTATCTGTTACCAGATATGGCATATGTAAGCTTGTGGTGAAAAAATATCATGGGACTAACATTCAGTGCAGCAATGGTGAATGGATACGATCTGGAGATTGGGTCGGTGAAATTCATTTAGATAACAAACAAGTACTGGAAATGTCACGCTCTATTGGCTCTGACCGAGCAGCCATAAGAACAGCAAGAATGCTGCGTACAGCGATTCAACAGATCAGCGATGCGATGGAAAACAGACCGGAGCTTGCGAATGTATCGGCACTAACGGGAATTACATTGCTGCATCGCGGAATTATTCGCGGATTAGGGTTTGAACTTCACCCACTGCCTTCCAAGCTGTTTACGTTTATTTCTACTTATTATCTTCGCTGTCTGCTGAGAATGCTTCATCCAGAAGGAAAGCAGCGTGTCTCGCAAAATACAGAAAAGCTTGTGCCGATGATGCTAATGATGACCAAGCAGTCTTTATTGGAGAAGCATGGTAAAGTAGGTGTTCCATGCTGACGTTTATATTACTCGTGTGTTTAACGTTACTGTGTATTTATATGCTGGTTCCATTTGTGATAACGAGAATATGCGGTATTGGCGCAGCTATTCAGGGCAAGCATCAGAGGAATGTCGCGTTGACATTTGACGACGGTCCCGACCCTTACTACACTCCTAGATTGCTTGATATGCTAAAGGAGCATGGAGTTAAGGCAACATTTTTTGTATTGGGCAGTCGAGCGGAATTGTACCCGGAGCTAATTAAGCGTATGCACATGGAAGGACATCAGATTGGCATTCATAATTACTCGCACAAATCGAATTGGATCATGACTCCTTTTTGTGTGAGGCGCCAGCATATTGAACGTTCTGCTGCCATCGTGGAGCAGATCACTGGTGAGCGCCCTGCGTTCTATCGCCCGCCTTGGGGACTGCTTAACCTAGGTGATTTGTTCTTGCTTCGCAAGTCGTACCAGGTTGTACTCTGGTCCGTAATGGGGCGAGATTGGAAGCTGCAAGCGGATGTAACACGATGGAAACGTTACATAGCTGAGCAAGTACAGCCAGGCTCTATTATACTGCTGCACGATTGCGGGAGTACTTTGGGAGCAGATGAAGGGGCTCCGGGCCAAATGCTGACTGGGCTTCCCTATTTGTTGGAGGACATTCGCGCCAAAGGTCTGCGCTGTGTTCGTGCGGACGAGATGCTCGCCAAAAATAATTGTTCCTACAGTCAGCTTTCAACAAGTATCAACACTCGTACAAAGTTGCTAAGTGGTATTGAACGAGGTGCCAAAACCTCTTGGAAATACGAGGAGGCTGCCAATAGCGCATCTGCATACCCAGTGAAGACGATACGATAAGAGGGGGGATGAGCTAAGTGGTTGATATTAAAATGGCTAAAGAAGTGGGGGAGTTTATAAATTGTTGTATGTATTCCTTCTATCGTTTTAAAAAAGGGAACCCTTTGCTAAACTTGTCACGCTTGTCAGGCTAGTCTGCATAATTGGCCAAGTACCCACATAGACATGTTATCAGTGATGAAGCCAAGCCGGTAATTATGCCGCTGCAGGCGTCGAATTTACATGTCAGAGGGGATGATCTCATGCGTCGGATCACATGGGTATTGGCCATCGTGATGAGTGTTACGCTTCTATTGGCCGGATGCGGTCAGAAGGACGCGTCCGCCGTGGTCAAAGAATTGGACCAGAAGATGAGCAAGTTGCAAAGTTATGAAGGCATAGGTACAATGACGCTCCACTCCGGGCAACAGCCGCTTCAGTACAAAGTAGAGGTGAAGTATCAAGATCCTACTTATTATCGAATTGAGCTGACGAACCCGAAGAAGGATATTAAGCAAATTGTGCTTCGTAATGATGAAGGCGTATTTGTTCTTACACCGAGTTTGAAGAAGAGCTTCCGTTTCCAAAGCGATTGGCCGGATAACCAAGGACAGGTTTACTTGTATCAGACGTTGATCCATAGCATTTTGGCAGATAATACACGTCAATTTGCTACGGAAGGTGAAAGTTATGTGTTTGAGGTGGCGGCCAACTATCAGACCGATTCGCTGGTGAAGCAGAAGATATGGCTGAACAAAGGTGATTATAAGCCTAAACAGGTTCAGGTTACGGATGCTGAGGCGCGTGTTGTTGTTGAAATGCAATTTGATCAATTCAACTTCGACAAGAAATTTGACAAGGAAGCTTTTGATATGCAGGCTAACATGACAGCCAGCGCTAATATTGATCCGCTGCCGGTCATTACAGATGCAGCTAAAGAAGGTGCTCAGCAGCCGGTAGCAGCAGGCGAGGGCACGAAGGACGGCGATAAGCCGGTAGCAGCAGGCGAAGGCACGAAGGACGGCGAGAAGCCAGTAGCAGTAGGCGAGGGCACGAAGGACGGCGATAAGCCAGTAGCGGCAGGCGAAGGCACGAAGGACGGCGATAAGCCGGTAGCGGCAGGCGAAGGCACGAAGGATGGCGATAAGCCGGTAGCGGCAGGCGAAGGCACGAAGGACGGCGATAAGTCGGTAGCAGTTGAACCGAAGAAGGAAACCGGCTCCGGTCCGGAAGGAGAGCCGAACTTAGCCATGGGTCCTTTTGGTATTATCACACCTTCCTATGCACCTGACGGGGTTGCGATTAAAGAGAGTCTGGAAGTACCAAATAGTGACAACCATGCCGTGCTGATCCGTTATTCAGGCACGTATACGTATACCTTGATGGAATCTCGTCCCAAGGATGTAGAAGTAGGTGTCATATGGGGTCACGGTATTGATCTTGGCTTTACGCTAGGACAGTTGACTGGTGATGAGCAGAAGTCGCTCACCTGGATGTTTGAGGGCGTGAAGTACCGCTTGACGTCCAGTGACCTTCCACAGAATGAGATGGTAAAAGTCGCGCAATCCTTGGTAGATCAGCCTGGAAAATAAAAAATGTAATGCATTCATCTCTTTAACTTCCATTTCTTATTTCTGTGTTGTTCGTTGACAGTCACCCTGTTGGGCATTAACATAAGTTTGTTAACGGATTGATACGGAGTGAGATGAGAGTGAAGAAGGTGACTGATATGGAAACGTACTATCGTCCGACGCGGGCAGAAATTAGCGTAGATGCACTGCGTCATAACATTAAAGCGTTTCGAGAGGCACATCCGCACGAGGTGAAGTTAAGCTTATGTGTGAAGGCCAACGCCTACGGTCACGGTGCAATTGAAGTTGCGCGAGTGGCCGAGCAGGCTGGCGCAGATTATTTGAATACAGCGTTTTTTGATGAAGCCATTCAACTGCGGCATTCTGGCGTTGTGATGCCGATCCTCATACTAGGCTACACGCCGCCGGAAGGGATTCCGACGGCGTTTTGCCATAACATAACATTAAATGTGTTCTCGCAGGAGGTTCTTGAAGAACTGGAAAATGTTAGTCCTGCATTAAGTGCGTCATTTGGTGGACGGCGATTGAAAGTCCATGTTAAGATTGACTCCGGCATGGGTAGACTCGGATTACGTACACCGGAAGATGCGGTGGCGTTTATGACACGTTTGTCGGCGATTGATGGCGTAGAAGTGGAGGGGGTATTTACCCACTTTGCTTGTGCCGACGAAACGGATAAATCATACACAACGATGCAGCATCAACGTTTTCAAGCGGTCTTAGAAGCGTTGGCGCAAGCAGGACTGCTGCCCCCTGTCATACATGCAAGCAATAGTGCAGGAGCCATTGATACACCGCAATATGCACATAACATGGTGCGTATCGGGGTTAGTTTATATGGCTTGTACCCTTCTGCCGAGGTCAACCATCAGATTATCGATCTTCAGCCAGTACTTGCATTAAAGACCCGGGTTATACATGTCAAGAAGGTTGAAGCAGGTGAAGCTATAAGCTATGGGGCGCGCTACCATGCGCAAGCAGGCGAATGGATTGCAACTATTCCTGTTGGCTATGCCGATGGTTATTCTCGCTTATTGACAGGCAAGGCGGAAGTGCTCATACGCGGCAAAAGAGTACCTGTCGTTGGCACCATTTGTATGGATCAATGTATGTTGTCGCTTTCAGCACTTGGTGAAGATGCGGCGAAGATACAGACCGGTGAAGAAGTGGTCCTGATCGGGGCGCAAGGAAGTCAGCATATTTTAATAGATGAAGTTGCTGATAAGTTGAATACGATTCATTATGAGGTAGCCTGTATGTTAGCACATCGTATTCCACGTGTGTATGTGAGTGCAAATGCGCCAGATCTTGTTGTGAACCCTCTATGGCACTCATCATCGGATGCGTCAGACTGCTCATCATGTTAGCAGGTTCCTAAATTTACATGAAATTGATCATGCTAACGGGAAGGAATTTCGGCAGTTGGGCTCGAATACAGAGTAGGGTTGCGAAATATTTCGTATTGCATGGAATTTGCTCCTAGATCAACATACTTGATCTGCATGAGGCATATATATGCTTTTGTATAAATTTTCTATGGATTGACATAATGGTTACTAGGTAGGAAAGGTTTTGGGGGTGCGAGGACAGGTGGCCAACATTCAGAACACCAAAAGGATTATGATCAGCTTGCCCGACCAATTGTTGCAGGAAGTGGACGGCATTGTTGCTATGGAGAATTCTAATCGTAGTGAATTTATTCGACAAGCGATGAAATTGTATTTGAATGAACGCAAGAAGCGTCATATTCGTGAATCAATGCAGCGAGGCTATATGGAAATGGCCAAGATTAATTTGACGATGGCATCCGAGGCGTTCTATGCGGAAGAAGATGCAGATGGCACGCTTGGCCGTTTAGTTAGCGGGGTGTAGACATTGATCGTAAAGCGCGGCGACGTTTTTTTTGCCGATTTGTCACCCGTCGTTGGTTCGGAGCAAGGAGGGGTACGTCCCGTCCTTGTCATTCAGAATGATATTGGCAACCGCTTCAGCCCGACTGTTATTGTAGCCGCAATTACTGCACAGATACAGAAGGCGAAGCTTCCGACCCATGTGGAGATTGATGCGGCTACTCATGGCTTTGATCGGGATTCGGTCATTTTGCTGGAACAGATCCGTACGATTGACAAGCAGCGTCTGACAGACAAGATTACGCATCTTGACGAAGAGACGATGCGTAAGGTGGACGATGCGCTGCAGATTAGCATCGGCTTAATTGATTTCTAGTAGGTACATTAGTTAGAGAAGGGATTGGCGCGTCGAGCCGATCCCTTCTCTTTGTATCTATAGGTAGAAGTGCGTACGTGATCATCCATATAGGAGTATTGCTCTACTCTGCATTGTTGACGCTGCATATGCATCCGACACAAAGTATAACTGATGTGGTTTGAGATCTGGTCAGAGATGGACAGACAATGAGTGCCAATATACTACAGAAGACTAACCCTTAATAAAGTTTTCAGATGTGTTTCCTATCGTGGTTTTTTTTATTCTTTAATATCCGTACCTGTTCACTGCCTAAATCAAAGCAGAGAGGTAGAAGAAATGTGTAGCTGCAGTATGGACATCGAGCCATTTGCAAGTGTTAAAGTTCTGGAGAAGCTGACAATACATAAAGAGTGGATTTTATAGTTAATTTTTGCGACAATAAGGGATAAGCTTGTAAAGGGTTACACGAACAGGTATGGAAAGGAAGTTTATACATGACCGTACGTGATGAAACGAAAGAATACAAGGCGTTGGATGCGTCGATTGAACAGATGAAAGCAAGCGAACCAGAACGTTTGCTTAAGCAGCTCATGGCTGAATTGTCTCTTGGGAAGGGACAAGTTCAACGTACCATCGAGCTGTTGGACGAAGGAAATACAATTCCATTTATTGCTCGTTACCGCAAAGAAATGACAGGTGAGCTTGACGAAAACCAGCTTCGTGCTATCGAAGAACGACTTGGGTATTTGCGTGGATTAGAGGAACGTAAGCGGGAAGTGCTGCGTCTGATCGACGAGCAGGATAAGCTTACGGATGAGCTGCAGCAATCTATCGTGAAGTCAATCAAGCTGCAAGAAGTAGAGGACTTGTATCGTCCTTATCGCCAGAAGCGGAAGACACGGGCAAGCGTTGCTAAGGAGCGCGGTCTGGAGCCGCTTGCGAGCTGGATACTGACTGAACCGAAGACTGGTAGTGTAGAGGCAGAGGCAGCAAACTATGTTGATGCTGACAAAGGTGTCGAAAGTCATGAACAAGCACTTCAGGGAGCGCTTGATATTATTGCAGAAATGATCGGAGACGACCCTGATATACGTAAATGGGTCCGCCAATATACGTTTGATCAAGGCATTTTGCGTACGGAAGCGAAGGATAAAGAGCAAGAGACCGTATACGAAATGTATTATGCCTATCAGGAGCCTGTGAAACGCTTGCCATCACACCGCATTCTGGCCATTAATCGCGGCGAACGAGAGGACATATTAAAAGTCGGCCTCGATGTGCCAACTGAGAAAATAGCGGCTTATATGGAACGCAAGACGATTCGTGGGGCATCTATCGTTCGTAATTTGCTAATCACGACGGCAGAGGATGCTTACAAGCGCCTAATTGCGCCGTCTATAGAACGCGATGTGCGCAATGAACTGACGGAGAAAGCAGAAGAACAGGCGATTCAAGTATTTGCGAGCAATTTGCGCAGCCTGCTTTTACAGCCTCCGGTTAAGGGGAAGACAGTGCTTGGTGTCGATCCGGCTTTTCGTACGGGCTGTAAGCTGGCAGTGGTTGATGATACGGGCAAGCTGCTGCAGGTGGCGGTCACTTATCCGACGGCGCCGCATCACAAGGTAAAGGAAGCGGAACGTACCTTTACAGAACTGGCTGATCGTTACGATGTGGAGTTAGTCGTTATTGGGAATGGCACCGCATCGCGTGAGACAGAGCAATTTGTGGCCGATTGGATCAGCAAACGTAAAGCGGAGAAAGGCGAGCTGCTGCAGTATGTCATTGTTAATGAGGCCGGAGCGAGTGTATACTCGGCTTCCAAGCTAGCACAAGAGGAATTCCCGGATCTGGATGTTGCAGAGCGAAGTGCGGCTTCGATCGCACGCCGGATGCAAGATCCGCTGGCTGAGCTTGTTAAGATTGATCCAAAAGCGATCGGCGTAGGACAATACCAACATGATGTGGCACCTAAGCGGCTTGAAGAAAGCTTGGGCGCGGTTGTGGAATCGGCCGTAAACCATGTTGGTGTGGATGTGAATACCGCGTCACCATCGCTGCTATCTTACGTTTCAGGAATAAATACAACTTTGGCCAAAAATATTGTCAAGTATCGAGAGGAAAACGGCAAGTTTACAGAACGCCGACTTTTGCAGAAAGTCCCTCGCTTAGGGCCAAAAGCGTACGAGCAGTGTATCGGTTTTATGCGGATTACGGATGGGATGAATACGCTCGACAGCACACCGATTCATCCGGAATCGTATAAGGTAGTTGCGCAACTCTTTAAGCAGCTTGGCGTAATGGACAGTGCAATCGGAACAAAAGAATTGACGGATAAGCTTGCTCAAGCAGATGCTGCGGTTCTTGCTGATCAGCTTGGCGTAGGCATTCCGACATTAAAGGACATTGTGGACAGCTTGCTCCGTCCAGGGCGTGATCCGCGCGAAGAACTTGCGCCGCCAATCTTCCGTACGGATGTGCTGCAGATCGAAGACTTAAAACCGGGCATGGAGTTGCAAGGAACGGTTCGTAATGTGATCGACTTTGGTGCGTTTGTAGACATTGGGATTAAAAATGACGGACTGGTTCATATTTCACAACTAAGTGGCCGCTTCGTTAAACATCCGTTGGATGTTGTATCTGTGGGAGATAACGTAACGGTATGGGTACTTAGTGTGGATCTTAAAAAGGGTAGAGTCGGATTAACGATGCGGGCACCGGAGCAATAAAAGGAACTCAAAATAAGCTGTACAAAGTACAATTTGTGTAAAGTTAAGCCTACCTGTCTTGAAGACAGGTAGGCTTTTTGCTATTGAGATAGGCGCTCGCCCTGACACTGCCACCTAAATGTTCATATGCTACAGTTAGGCAGATATGGACTCCTATAAAGGGGAGGGATGGGACTATGGCGAAACGCTGCAGGAAGAGTAACAGAGGGATATCCGTCAGTAATCCACTTCTGGCGCAATCCCAACTCTCCGATATGGCGGAGAACATCACCAATAATAAATATGAGCTGACATCCGACGATCTTGCCTTAATTGCAGGTTACCTAGGAGCCTTTGGCAGTATTATTGCACTTGCTTCCCTTATCAAGGCTAATCAAGAGAAAGCGGAGGAAGAGCAAAAGAAAGATGAACAGAAAGATGAACCGCTTAATACAGAACAGATCGACGAAGTTGTGCTAGCCAGCATCAAGAGGCTGAAGCAACGAAAGAAGCTGTAGCCTCTTGCTCAAAGGTTAATACCAGAACGTCGGGTAGCGTCTTCCGGGTTCCAGATTATTGATTAGCAGGGCGAGCAGGACGATAAGGAGTGAGCCGATCAGCACGGGGCTGACTAGATATGACCAACTGCAGCCAGCTGTGATAACGACAATCGGATCGGCACCTGCTGGGGGATGAGTCGTCTTGGTGAGCATCATGGCACCGATAGCAACGCCAACACCAAGTGCAAGCGTCATCGGACTTGACCCAAATAAATGATACACACATAAGCCGATACAAGTGGAGATCAAATGCCCGCCGATAATGTTGCGGGGCTGCGATAAAGGCGCATCCCAAAGTCCAAAGGCCAGGACAGCACTGGCACCGAAGGGAGCCATTATCCACAGTGTTGAGGTCCAACTGCTTAGAGAAGCGAGTAACAAGATCGAGATGAGCCCGCCGGCAAACCCAATAGCCGACGAGCGCAGGGATACTTTAAGTGGTGACCGTGCAGCAGTAGACATTTTAGTCCAATAGCTGCCTGCTTCCGTTGAAGCTGGAAGAGGCGCAGGAATCGGAGGTGCAGCGGGTTGAGATTGAATTTGGGACTGAGACATGAACAATCACTCCTTTGAAAAACATAAAATAATAAATACATAGGTTACTAGTTATTTATTAAAATATAAATGTGATTTTTATTCATGTCAAATGATTTCTTATTTTTTAAGCTCACGCTAAGGGATGAGGAATATATGATTGCCCCACTTAAAAAAGACGGAATATAAATTTAGTTTCACCCTAGTACAGTCCATTTCATATTTATTTAGTAGCAATAGGGGTTCCAGTCCTAATGCTGATTTTTTTAAATAGCAAGATGGCAAGAAGTAAAGCTATGCTTACAGCAGCAAAACCCAGCCAATTCAAATACAGGACAGATGTACGACTGATGACAAGCCCGCCTAATCCTGATCCCAGTGCAAAACCAAATTGGATGAACGAAGTATTTATGCTAAGGGCAATGTCCGGATTTCGAGGCGCTAGCGTAACCAGATATAATTGCTGGGCAGGGGAAATACTCCACGTTGCTAACATAAAAATCATTAACACTAAAATTAATACAAAGAAATGGACACCTGCTAGAGCGAATAAAAGAAGAGTCGTCCCTTGTAACAGGAGCCCGAGACAAATTGTAAATTTCGATCCCTTTGCATCTGCCAATTGTCCGCCCACTTTTGATCCGACAAAGCTGCAAATTCCCGCCAGGAATAGAACACCGCTAATTTCGGTTATGGAAAGAGAGGATGTGGCTTGCAAGAAAGGCGTTATATAAGTGAACAGTGTAGAATAGCCGCCGATATAAAATAAAGTAATAACCAAGGCAGTCAGAATTTTTGGATTCCTTAAAATGGAGAGCTGCATTCTGAGGGTAACCTTTTCTTCTTCTTTGATTGCCGGAACCTTTTTATAGATAATAAGTAATGGAAGAACACTTAATAAACCGATTAAAATAAATAGAAATCTCCATCCAAACATCTCACTAAAAAATGTGCCGATGGGAACACCGAGCACTAGCGAACTGCTAAGCCCCATCAAAATGATACCGATGGCATTGCCCCTTTTTTCTTTTTCAACGAGTCGTGTCGCTACTGCCATGGCTACTACGGTTGTGATTCCTCCACTAGCCCCTTGAATAATTCGTACCCATAGTACTGTTTCGTAAGCAAGATCTACAAACATAAGTCCGTTGCTGGCAATAAACACAATAAGGGTGGCCATCAGTAGCTTCTTGCGATCTGCATTTATCGTTAATGCAATCAAAATCGGAGCGATTATGGCCGCTGCAAGAGCAAACACAGTTACCAGTAACCCGGCTTCGGAAGTAGATACTCCCAAGTCCAAAGCGATCATTTCAATGATTCCTGTAATAATGTATTCAATAGTTCCGATTAGAAAAACAGCCAGTGCCAGGACATAGATGATCCCTTTATTTTTCACTTCACTCCACTCCTTCTCTAGTTATCTATTTATAATTGGAATTTGTATTTCTATGAATTGTGCATCTTGTTCTGGAGATAATGGTAAATATATTTCCCTTCCAGATTCGTTTTCCTTGATCTGATAGTTATTTTTCTCAATCCATTTAGCTAAATGAACACAGGCTGTACAAGCAAAGCTAGAATTTGAACGAAAAGCCATAGTGGCCATCATCGGCTCAGGTGGAAGAGTCCGCAGCTGAAATAGGTCTGGAATTAATAGCAGCTCACAGGTTAAAAAATAACCGACTTCAAACTCAAACTCTTCCTCATTTCCGTCTATTTCTTTCCACAAAACAACCTGCGGACCTTGAGTCAATTGGCGAATTTCCTTTGTTAATAACTGATTAAATGTACGAAATAGGTCTGGAATGTCCTCTTCTCTCCCGCGTGCTTTCTGAAAAAGAAACTGTTTGGCATCTTCTGTTTTGACTCTAATTTCTTGCCCTGTTTCAACCTGTCCCTCTTTTTCTATAAGCTGCATACGCTCCTCAATCCTGAGGAGTTTGGCTTGTTCCGCATCGATGATTTGCTGGATCTCGCTTCTTTTCAGCTTAAACATCCCTTGAATATTCTCCAATGTAATATCCTCGTGGAGCAACTGTGTAATTTGTGGCAATGTGAAACCCAATTCTTTATAGATTAAGATACGGTTGAGCTCAAGAAGCTGATCTGCGGAATAGTAACGGTAGCCCGTATCGTGATCCACCTTTCTCGGTTTTAGGATGCCAATCTGGTCATAATAACGCAGTGTTTTTAAAGAGACCTTGCTTAGTCTGGAAAACTCACTGATTTTAAACAAAATATTGCCTCCAATCTATAACATAATGGGAGTATACAGTTTCCCGTGCAGGGGAAAGTCAAGGGTGTTATGAAACTAAAAGTCTATCATCAATATAGTATAGTTAAACTTAGTGTAACGCTTCCATGTCCTTATAGGAGTACGGAAAGGAGCGGGGAATGGTTGCTTGCGTGATATGTGCATTTCCGATATGCTAAAATCATAAAATCCTACTTATCTATGTATTTGTGAGTTGATGATGAACAGATTAATAATAGCGGGGGGAGTTGTCTTTGGACGAGCATCAATTATTTATACAGGTGGACCCAACGTTAACCTATAGTATTAACACGCAAGTGAAAGAACAGCTGAAGTGGCTGATCGGAATTGGGCAAATTCAGTCTGGCGAGCTCTTGCCGCCTGCGGTTCAATTGGCTGAGCAGCTTGGACTTAATCGGAACACGATTAATGCGGTGTATATACAGCTTAAGGATGAAGGCATTGTTTCGATCCAGAAAGGTAAGGGCACTGAAGTACAGCATAATGAGCAGGTAAGAAAGCTTAAGCAAAACCGAGTCGTTATGTATGAGCTGTTGAACAGCATGTCTAATGAAGCGTGCGAACGCCAGTTGGATATACGGGAGTTAGCCGTAGCGGGACTTGCTTATACGCAGCTGTTTCAGCTTCCTGTTCGCCAAGTGCCTGAAGTGTTATTTATCGAATGTAAAGAGCATGATTATGACTTTTATGAACAAGAAATTGTCCGTATTACAGGAGCCCGTACATCAACGCTCTATTTGGAGGATATAAAGTACTCCCCCTCATTGCTAGAAGAAAGCTTAAGCCGCGCGCAATATGTTGTGACCACTTTAAACCATGAGCAGGAAGTACAAGCACTCATTGGAGACAAGCACGAATTAATCGTGCTGGGTGCGGCAGTCGAATTTAACGCGCTGCTTGATCTATCCAAGCTTCAGGCAGGTACGAAAGTCGGCTTTGTATGTCTTGGCTTAAAAGGTGGGCAGTGGATGGCTGCAAAAGCAGAAGAGGCAGGCATTGATCATATTGTTACGATCCCATTAGGGATTGATCATCCTGATTCGCTGAGGCAGTTTATAGCTCAATCCAGTTCCGAAAACTGCAGGCTATATGCTTCGCAAGCTGTATACAGTAAGGTTCAAGCGGCAGCTCCGGACCTAACGGTTAATTATCCGATGAGGCTGGAAGCAAGCAGTGAAAGCTTATTACAAAGCATCCGGAAGGTTGAATAAGATACTTAATTCTAGCTTGGACATGAATTAATTCGTGTTTTGAAGAGGGTGTGAGTATCATTAAAGATTGTGACTATTTGAAAAATCCCGCCATCGTATGTGATGCGCGGGACTTATGGGCGCTAGCCCGCAGATTAAGGTTGCTGATGTGAGTCGTTGCTACCATCTGGAGGCTCGGGCGGTTGGGTGGAAGAGGCATGATTTGCTCGCTGCAGACGTCGCTGCTTCCATTTAATAGCGAGCTTGCGGATTCGTACGGTAAAAAAACCAGCACTCATTCAGCAGCTTGATTTGTCGGCGGTCCTTCTTCTGGAAGGCGCGCATCAATTGGTTGCTCAACCATTGCGGCATTAGTATACCTCCTTTGGGGAGATGCGGATTCTCGTTGTACCGCTATCTTATGGGCAGGGGTGGAATTAAGTGCAGGTCCGCAGGAAAGAAATAAAGACCGGAGACCAACTGCATTAGATACAGAGGTCTTCCGGTCTATTCATATCATTCGTAATTATGACAACTCTTCTTCTTCCTCATACCATTGTTCCAACTGCGCAAGTAGTGCGCGAATCTCGGTTAGGAGCGAGATCAATGGATACTCCGTTTCCTGGATGGCAGCAAAGGCTTGTTCCAGACGTGTCATATATTCGATCCCGCTTGTCAGCGTGTCCTGCTCACGGAGCAGCTCAAGTTGATCACATTCCGCTACTGCAAAGGGAAGGCTGGGCACGTTGCTCGCGGTCAGCTTGCCAATCTCTTTATTTAAGCGGAGATTCAACGCGCTTAGTTGATAGGCGTAATCCGCTGGCATTGCGACGAACTCCAGTTGTGTGTCCTGTTGAAAGATGATATAACGCATCTTCGACATCGGGTAGTCCTCTCCTTCATGTCACTTCTATCGGTATAATTTGCAAAGTTCATATGGGATACTCTTGACAGTGTAAAGGAGTTCAAGTACAAATTCAAGTAGGATCATCTTTTAGCACAGGTTGGCAGTTAAATGGATGAAAGGCGGACACAATGACGAACAACTGGTCCAATGACGGGCTGCAGCGCTGGATCGAGCAAATATCTGCACGTGACTTCGGAAGACCGTTCCGCCATCACGCACGGTGGAATACACGCTTATCTTCGACAGGAGGCCGCTATCTTTTAAAGTCTCATGATATTGAAATTAATCCGAAGCAATGGGAGACTAATGGTGCAGAAGAAGTGGAACGTATCATCAAGCATGAATTGTGCCATTATCATCTGCATTTGGAGGGAAGAGGCTATCAGCATAGAGACGCTGATTTTAAACGTTTGCTTGCTGAAGTAGGCGGATCTAGGTACTGCAAGGCTTTGCCAGACATTCGGAAGAAGCGTACGGAACCTTATCGATACTTCCTGTTGTGTCAGGCATGTGGCCAGCGTTATATGCGCAAACGCAAGGTGGATGTAAAGAAGTACGTATGCGGCAAATGCCGGGGCAAGCTTACGCTTAAAGCTATAGCTGAATAACAAGCTCGCATCTATATTACAGGAGGGATTATCGATGGCGAAGTTGGAAGGCAAAGTAGTAGCGCTGACAGGTCCGCGCAAGGCAGAAGAAATGTCCACACTTGTGCGGAAGCAGGGCGGAACACCGCTTATTCGTGCCACACAAGGAACACTGCTTGCAGGGTTCGATCATCTCGACAATGAGGTAGACAAGCTCTTGGATCAGAATCAACCATTGGATTGGGCTGTCTGGACGACTGGTATGGGGCTTAACATGTTAATAGAAGCAGCTGCAGATGTAGGTAAGCGAGAGTTGTTGCTGCAGCGGTTTGCAGGTATGAAGCATGCAGCACGTGGCTACAAAACAATTAATGCGCTGCGCAAGTTAGGGATCACACCAGATGTGCGTGATGACGACGGCTCCACACTTGGGCTTGTGCGTGGTATGCAGAGTCAAGGCATTGACGCTTGGAGTGGGATGCATGTTTCGCTGCAGCTTCATGGCGATCCTGCTCCAACGCTGGTCAGCTTTCTGAAGGAAGCTGGTGCAAGTTGGACGGAATTGATGCCATATCGCCATACGCCTCCTGCGGAGCAAGAGTTGGAGTTATTGTTGCAGGAATTGCTTGACGGCAAGATTGATGCCGTTGCGATGACTAGTGCGCCGCAAGCGCGTTTTCTGTTTCAATATGCGAATAAACACGGACTTGCAGCTGAACTGCGCCGGATATTCGCCGAGCGCACCTTAGCGGCGGCAGTAGGCAAAGTCACTGCTGCTGCACTGCAGGATGAGGGTGTGTCACGTGTACTTGTGCCTGACGAGGAACGGATGGGAGTCTTGATTGTTAAGTTGTCACAATGGTACGATGCCAAGTTAGCTTGATGCTATAGGGTGTGACAGGAGGGTCAAGATGACGTATAAAGACAGGCTCTCCTGCTGCACAGAATTTGTTGAATCGGATATTGCCGGTTTAAATGCAGAGAAGTAGTATTGACACCTATCGTTCTTTATGATAAATTTAAAATTGTTATTCCCTGATAGCTCAGTTGGTAGAGCACTCGACTGTTAATCGAGTTGTCACAGGTTCGAGTCCTGTTCGGGGAGCCACATGGAGAGATACCCAAGAGGCCGAAGGGGGCGCTTTGCTAAAGCGTTAGGGTGTAACAGCCGCGGGGGTTCGAATCCCCCTTTCTCCGCCAGTTAATTTAATGCTTATGAAGAGAATCCCGAGAGGGATTTTTTTGTTTTGACTTTATTGATTTACTTCTTTCTGTACTGCACGTGTCCCTTCCTTTTATCCTCGTTATTTCATGGTTTAGGATGTTCTCGCATCTTCACTGCCATTCTCGATACATTCATAATAAAACTTAAATGAAAAGCATGGTAACCAACATGGTATCCTAATGTACTTGTGTTGAACGATTGTAAGAGGGTTATATCCTTGGATAAATCCTTGAACAGATCTTTAAATACATGTAATTTTTGTTTACCATGCTCAGAATGGTGTTAATGGAAAGGATGGGACATGATATACAGATAGATGTCTCTAAGGGGATGGATAGATGAAACAGGGACCAAAGGTAGAAAAGCGGGCATCGTTGTATGTGGCAGGCAGAGATTTAGCAGAAACAGCGGAACAAATACTACATAGTGACCATGTGAGCAACCGTGCCAATATGCAGGAGCAGTTCAAGAAATGGCAGCCGTATGATCTGTCAGTTGCTTATCGTGAACTGGAGTTAAGGCATAGATCGCTCTTAATTGATATCATTGAGCTTGAACCCCTCGTTGACATGATGCGTGAACTCGAGCCGAGGCTGCAAATGGAGGTTTTGCAGCTCGTTGGCCGTGCACGTGCAGCTGAGGCGCTTAACCGGATGGATAATGACGACTTGGCGGATATGATGGCAGAGGTGCCATATGAAGCCAAGGAGTACATGCTGTCGCTGATGGAGCAATCCGAGAGCGATACCGTACGTGAATTGATGACATACGGACAGGAGACGGCTGGTGGTCTGATGACGAATCGTTACGTATGGTTCTATAACCGGTATACCGTTAGGGAAGCGGTCGAGAAAGTGAAGTCCTTTGCAGAGCTGACAAAGCATGTGCATTATTTTTATGTGGTCAGCGAGGCTAAAGAACTTCTGGGGCGTTTAACTTACCGGGAACTGGTGCTTGCTCAAGAAGAGGATCGTATTGAAGATCTGATGCAGGAAGACGTCATCTCGGTAACAGCTGATACGGATCAGGAAGACGTAGCCCGTTTATTTGAACAGTACGACTACTTATCAATGCCTGTTGTAGATGACAGCAGTAAGCTGCTCGGCGTGGTCACCATTGATGATGTAATCGACGTTCTGCGCGAAGAAGCGCACGAGGATATTAATAAATTATCTGCGACAGACAAGACGATTGATTTTCGTACCAATCCGCTCACAGCTGCACGTCGTCGTCTGCCTTGGCTGATTATGCTGCTCTTTCTTGGACTTGTGTCCGGCAGTATTATTAGCGGTTTTGAAGATACGCTCAGCAAAGCTGTCGCCCTTACTTTCTTTATGCCGATGATAGCCGGCATGACAGGGAATACAGGTACACAGTCCTTGGCTGTTGTCATACGCGGTCTGGCATCCGAGGAAAATTTGGACAGAGGGATCATCACCCGTCTTTTGTGGAGGGAATTGATGGTTGGGCTGCTGATTGGGACAGTATGCGGAATAAGCGTTGCGCTTGTCGCCGGATTTTGGCAGTCCAGTATAGCGTTAGGGTTTGTTGTGGGGAGCTCGTTGTTTTTGACGATTATTATTGGAACGATGGCGGGCACGATTATCCCGATCCTGTTGTTTAAATGTAATGCCGATCCGGCGGTAGCATCTGGTCCGTTGATAACAACCCTTAATGATATCTTCTCATTGACGGTATATTTCGGTACAGCGACTTTATTCCTTAGTTATATTATGGATTAGGGTTTCTGGCTGGAATGAATGGTATTTATGGGGTTATACTAACTAACGTGTTGTTGTCGCAGTTGAAGTAGTACGGTCTTTAGTATCTATTTTATATAAATAAAATAGAGAAAATGGGTACATGATGTAGTTATAAAGGTGGAAATAATAGGTTTAAAAAAAGGGCTTGTCAACATCGTTTTCGTTTGATATACTCTTACTTGTCGCCGATGAGGTGACGGACGAAGATGAACGACATGGCCCGTTGGTCAAGGGGTTAAGACACCTCCCTTTCACGGAGGTAACAGGGGTTCGAATCCCCTACGGGTCACC
>NZ_JASOYK010000039.1:0-230 GCF_030226685.1 Paenibacillus sp. UMB4589-SE434
GCGGGTGTAGTTCAATGGTAGAACTTTAGCCTTCCAAGCTAATAGCGTGGGTTCGATTCCCATCACCCGCTCCATATATACTCAATGATGTTAATATTGCTTTTTAGTAAAGAACATGATACAATATTTGAGTGTGATCTAACCTAATACATATTGCGGACATAGCTCAGTGGTAGAGTATCGCCTTGCCAAGGCGAGGGTCGCGGGTTCGAATCCCGTTGTCCGCTCCA
>NZ_JASOYK010000040.1:0-230 GCF_030226685.1 Paenibacillus sp. UMB4589-SE434
TTGTCGCCAGCCTGGAAACTTGCATCACCGCTGCCCGCTTGCTTTGCCTTATCCAGCTGCGTAGACACCGTCACGCGGTTCGTACCTGCTGTTCCCCCTGCTCCTGCAGGGCGCATTGCACCGCCAAATGTGCCCGCAGAGCTGCGTGCCGTCGCTTTCCCTGCTGTGCCATAGCCCGTACTGCCAGGTGCTGTACCAGCGGCTGATCCACCGCCTGCACCATTGTAGCC
>NZ_JASOYK010000041.1:0-218 GCF_030226685.1 Paenibacillus sp. UMB4589-SE434
CTCCCCGAACAGGACTCGAACCTGTGACAACTCGATTAACAGTCGAGTGCTCTACCAACTGAGCTATCAGGGAATAATACACATTAGATATTCTCATAACACGCGACTCTTGCATGAGCAGGAGTCACTCGTGTTACGACATATACTGCTTGGCAACGTCCTACTCTCCCAGGACCCTGCGGTCCAAGTACCATCGGCGCTGGAGGGCTTAACGGTCG
>NZ_JASOYK010000042.1:0-213 GCF_030226685.1 Paenibacillus sp. UMB4589-SE434
TGGCTCCCCGAACAGGACTCGAACCTGTGACAACTCGATTAACAGTCGAGTGCTCTACCAACTGAGCTATCAGGGAACATTTAATCTCATAGGACCCGCTTAGAGAGTCCAGACGTGCCTCGAAATAATCAAGGCAACTGCTTGGCAACGTCCTACTCTCCCAGGACCCTGCGGTCCAAGTACCATCGGCGCTGGAGGGCTTAACGGTCGTGT
>NZ_JASOYK010000043.1:0-208 GCF_030226685.1 Paenibacillus sp. UMB4589-SE434
ACAGTTCGGTCCCTATCTGTCGCGGGCGTAGGAAATTTGAGAGGAGCTGTCCTTAGTACGAGAGGACCGGGATGGACGTACCGCTGGTGTACCAGTTGTCTCGCCAGAGGCATAGCTGGGTAGCCAAGTACGGAAGGGATAAGCGCTGAAAGCATCTAAGCGTGAAGCCCCCCTCAAGATGAGATTTCCCAATTAGTAAGACCCCTTG
>NZ_JASOYK010000044.1:0-203 GCF_030226685.1 Paenibacillus sp. UMB4589-SE434
TGAAAACTGAATGCGAAGTGTACATGCTCTACTTAGAATGATTAGGATAAGCCCTCGACCGATTAGTATTCGTCAGCTCCACACATTACTGTGCTTCCACCCCGAACCTATCTACCTCGTCGTCTTCAAGGGGTCTTACTAATTGGGAAATCTCATCTTGAGGGGGGCTTCACGCTTAGATGCTTTCAGCGCTTATCCCTTCC
>NZ_JASOYK010000045.1:0-203 GCF_030226685.1 Paenibacillus sp. UMB4589-SE434
CTGGTGAGCCATGAAGGACTCGAACCTTCGACACCCTGATTAAAAGTCAGGTGCTCTACCAACTGAGCTAATGGCTCATGATGTCTGAACTTAGCTGTTGCCACACTTTCTACTACAGTTGAGCAGTTAGTGGTGACCCGTAGGGGATTCGAACCCCTGTTACCTCCGTGAAAGGGAGGTGTCTTAACCCCTTGACCAACGGG
>NZ_JASOYK010000004.1:0-498658 GCF_030226685.1 Paenibacillus sp. UMB4589-SE434
GCACAGACACATGGCGCGCACCAAAATGTAGTGCCGCAAAGCTTCCAGCCGTACGGCCAAGTGCAAAGCATCACGGCGCAAACACATGGTGCGCACCAAAATGTAGTTCCACAAAGCTTCCAGCCGTATGGCCAAGTACAAAGCATCACGGCGCAGACACAGGGTGCACAACAAAATGGAGTATCTAGCGGGTATCAATCGTATGGTCAAACCAATAGTGTGAACGGACAAGGCTATGGTGAGCAATCCAATTTCGTGTCGAGCAATTATTCGGCTGCGGGACAAGCTCAAAACATCACAGGACAAACCTATAGCGGGGATAACAATCAAAGCTATTCAGCTAGCAGTTATGCACCAGGTGGTTACTTAAAGAGCTACACTTCACAATCTCATTTGGTATAACACTAAGGACAGAGCGACTTCTTCGGGAGTCACTCTGTTTTTCTTTGCATATGACATTAATTACTTATATAATCATTGTTATGCTAAGTAAATAGGTTAAATGGGTTTACAGAGACTTTGGAAAGGAAGTGATTGAAATTTTGCCTTCATTTGAACGGAAGTTTGGATATTTGCTCGCACAAACCTATCGCCAAGTTTCAATGGAGTTATCTGCTCGAATTCGACCGTATGATATTACACGAGAACAGTGGGCTGTATTAAGCCGCCTCATAGATGAAAATGGAATCACCCAGGTGGAGTTGGCCGAACGATGTGATAAAGATCAGCCAACGGTGACGCGTATCATACAGCATCTTGTTCGGAAAGGATTCATACAGCGTATGCAGTCTGCGCGGGACAAGCGCGCCTATGAAATCAGATTAACTGCAGCAGGCGAGGCGTTGATCGAACAGTTGATTCCGATAGAGCAGGCTTTTATTGCCGAACTGATGGCCGGATTCTCGTCCGCGGAGGAAGAGCGGCTTGTACAGGATATGCTGCATGTTCAGCGCAATGTACGATCAACAGACCAGCAAAATCGAGCATAAATGAAAGTGGGAGACAGAAAGTGAGCAATACAATCCATACAGTCACAGCGGAGCCAAAGCTGTGGACTAAATCTTTTATGATCATGACGATGTCCAATTTCTTATTATCTTTAAACTTGTTAATGATCACACCGTCTCTGCCTGCTTATGTGGCAGATACATATCAAGCTGGCAGTTTAACCGTCAGTCTGGTGGTCAGTTTATTTGCTCTATCGGCTATCGTGACAAGGCTGTTTGCGGGGAGAAGCTTTGAACGGTTTAAGCCGATGACATTTCTTTGGATAGGGTTAGCTATCTATTCGTTATCAACCGGAGCCTATGGTATTGTACCGTCCTTGTTGTTGTTTATGGGCGTGAGAATTATTTATGGGATAGGATTTGGGATGACGAGTACTGCCGTTGGGACGTTAGTCACCCGTGTCATTCCGCCGCTACGTATGGGAGAGGGGATGGGTTTCTTTGGCTTGGCGAATAGTCTGGCGATGGCATTAGGTCCTATTGTCGGTTTGTGGCTGTTAGGTCAATTTGGTTACCAAACGTTAATTGTTACTGCATTTATTCTCGTTATTATTGTATTTCCTCTTTTGCTCAACTTAAAAAGTTCTGAGCCAGTAGGCAGCCCCAAACCGACTAAAAGCGGAAGCAGTGGTCCATGGATGGATCGTAAAGCACTGCTTCCTTGTTTACTGAATTGGCTGATGACGATTACGTACGGGGGCATTTTAACGTTTATTACGATGTTTGGCAAAGAAGCGGGAATTGGGAATGTAGGGATGTTCTTTTTATTTAACGCACTTGCGATTTTGGTTGTACGTATATTCTCAGGCAAGTTGTATGACAGATTTGGTCATCTTGCTATCGTGCCTGCTGGTTGTGTGCTGTTCGGGACGGGGCTTCTGCTCCTGTCATGGAGTCATTCGACAAGCATGCTCATTATGGCGGCATGTGTGTATGGGCTAGGGTATGGAGCTTTGCAGCCTGCCCTTCAAGCCTGGACGGTTCAGCGAGTGGCGGTCGAACGTCGAGCGGCGGCTACAGGCGCTTTTTATAACTCGGTTGACCTCGGCGTAGCAGTAGGCTCATTGTTGTTAGGCGCAGTGGCTATGATGACCAATTACGCGATGATGTATCGTATATCCGCATTAAGTGCGATTTGCATGCTGCTTGTCTATGGAGGCTATTTATGGAAGACACGGCGGGTGTCTGCTGTGAATTCGGATGAATCGGTGTCGGCCTGATTTGTTAAGGTCCTATTTTTAAAAATGACTTGACATTAGCTTGGATTCGAGATATCATACTATCTATAAGTTAGTAAATAATTTAATTACATTAAACAAAACTTTGAGAGTGAGGTTTTATTTTTATGAAAAAAGTACTTGTCGTGAACTCGAATCCTAAACCAACTGAGATGTCCTTCTCACGTCGCTTGAGCGATCATTTCTTGTCTGAGCTGCAGGCAGCAGGCGCTGTTGAAATTGCAACAGTGAACCTTTATGAAGAACACATTCCGCTTATTGACGGCGTTGTACTTGATGCATGGGGCAAAGCGGCAGCAGGCGCGGAATTGTCGCAAGGTCAACAAGAAACACTTGGCCGCATGAATGAGATCCTGGATCAATTCATTGCAGCAGACCTGATTGTATTCGTAACACCTATGTGGAATTTGAGCTATCCACCGCTGCTTAAAGCATACATCGACAACCTGTGTATTGCAGGCCGTACATTCCGTTACACAGCAGAAGGCGCGCAAGGCTTGCTAAACGGCAAGAAAGTTGTTCACATCGAAGCGCGTGGTGGAGCATATGCGGAAGCTCCTGCTTATCAATTTGCTAACAACTACCTGCAAGCGATTATGGGATTTGTCGGCATCACAGACTTCGAAAATATCGTTGTTGAAGGTATGAACGCAGCTCCTGACCAAGCGGAAGCACTATTGGCAGCTGCTAAAGTAAACGCAGAAGCAAGTGTAAAACGATTGTTTGCAACTGTATAAGATAACGGATAACAAGAAGAGGAATTTCCTGGTCAGAGCGACTGGGGAATTCCTCTTTTTTATGCAATCGTGTTTGTCCTGCTGGAGACAAATCTTATGGCGTTACAGCTCTTCGGGTAAAGGATGTGTAAAAAGAGTGCTTCTTCTCATCTTCCAGCATTCATCCTCATTTCAGCGAAAAGAAGGGATAATGTCGCAAACGTGGCAGGTGAATGGCTGGTCGTGTGTGTGCATATGACTGAGAACGATATTTTATAAAAATCTAATATTTACATGATCTTCACAAGAAGCTGAAACTGAATTTACATTCATATGTGAAAATGAATCCAGAATCCTACTACATACAAAAGGGTGAAAATATGAAACGTAACATGCTGGCCGTATTAGCAACCTCTATAATTCTCTCCACTTTTCTCGTACCAGGTGTCTCAGGTGCAGCAGAAGTTGGCAAGAGCAAGGTAACGATCTTGGCGTCTGCCCAGAAGGCAGCAGCATTATCTTCTGTAAGTATTGTAGTCGACGGTAAGGCAAGCACTGTGCGTGCGCTTCAAACAGGCGGCACTACTTTATACGCTGTCCGTGATCTGGCAAGTGCGCTGCATGTTGCACTTGAAGCAGAGCAAGGCAATATCTACTTATATGGCGGACAACCTTTGCATGTGATACAGTTCCAGCCGAATGTGAAGTCTTATCAGGCAGATGGTGTTACGTTAGAGTTCACGCAAGCTCCTGTTTCAAAAAACGGGGTTCTATATGTAGAACTGGATGCATTGGTGACGGCATTGGGCGGTGAGCGTACAACTGATAAAGGCGAATTGCAATTTGCAAGATACAAGAAGCTTGATGGTGATTTCAGCGCTCCACGATGGAACGCTAGTGGAAAAGCGGTTGTAACACGTACATCTGATGCAGGCATTCAAGTTTATGCTTTCAACCCTACTACTGCTGAATATCAGCAGCTGTCAGCTAACGAAGACGCTGCGGATCTTGCTGTATCACCTGATGGAAAGTGGGGGGCCTACACGGACGCCAACAGCCAGCTCCACCTGATCGATTTGGCAAGTGGATCTACTCAGACTTGGGGCAGCGACTCTTCCGTGAAAACGGACTTGAGCTGGTCACCGGATAGCAAGCTGTTATATTTTGCGCAAGGTGACAAGCAAGAGAAGATTGCTTCCATCAATTTGGACGCAGGAACGGTCAAGACAATCGTTAACGATAAGGTAGAGAACAAATCCAATATTCGAATCGCTGCCGATGGCAAGACGCTCTTGTATGCCGTAAGTATTACAGGTGTTGCCAAAAACGATGCAGACAGCACCGAAGACTCTCTAACTATCGATTATACTAATGCAGGAGATCAACTGTACATATTGGATACAAGCGTTAAAGAGGGTAAACCTGTTCAAATAACGACTGGCAAAGACAACAAGTTGTATGCAAGCTTGCTGAATGACGGTCGAGTTGTATATGTGAGTGCCGATCCAGATGGTACAGCTAATGCTAACCTGTCCGCTATTACGATTAGCGACAAGAAAACGACAATCCTGGTGGATGATATTGATGTAACAGTAGCTGCGTTGTCTGCATCTGGACAATTATTTGTAGCGGGTACATCCAAAGATGGCAGCACAAAGTTATATGAAGTCAAAGCGGATGGTAAGAAAAACGTACTGTATAGTACATCCGGTACGATTACCGAGCTGACGCCATCAGCCAATGGAACGAGCATTGCGGCAATCGAAGACGGTTCTGCCATTGTCATTTCGGAAGGCAAAGCAACAAAGCTAAGTAAATAACAGATCCACTACAATGACGTGTACGCACGAGAGGAGAAATATAAAATGAACAAACGAGTTCGCGCATTTTCGATGGCTCTTATTGTTTCTTTATTTGCAGTAACAACTTTATTTAGCGGTGCTGCTTCTGCTAAAGAAGAACTAAAAGGCCGCATTACGATTAACGGTTCTACAGCTTTGCTGCCGATGACTTTACAAGCAGCTAAGGAATTTCAGAAGCTGAATCCGAAAGTTAAAATTGCAGCTTCCGGTAAAGGATCTGTTACAGGACCACAAGCGGTTAAGAAAGGTATTGCTCAAATTGGCGCATGCGACTGGGATGCCTCAATAGATGTTCCAGGCTTTAAGGCCTTTGACGGCCAAGTTGCTAACAAAGTGGCAGTAATTCCGTTCGCGACTATCGTAAATAAAAATGTGGGCGTAAGCAACCTGACTACAGAACAATTAAAAGGGATTTACTCCGGCAAGATTACGAACTGGAAAGACGTAGGCGGCAGTGATTCGGATATCGTTGTAATTACACGTGCTTTTGGTTCCGGTACTCGTGTTAACTATCAACTGAAAGCACTTGGTGGCGGAGATATCACAAAGAAGAAAGAGAACTATAAAGAAGTAGGCTCTAGCGGCGATATGAAAACAGCAGTCGCAACAACACCTAACGCTATTGGTTATATCGACCTTGTTTATGTAAACAGTGATGTGAAGGCTGTGAAATTTAACGGCGTAGAACCAACAACAGACAACGTCATTAATGGCAAATATAAAGTGTGGTCTTACGGCTATTATATGACAAAAGGCCAGCCTACTGGCGCGACTAAGGCATTTATTGAATATGTGCAAAGCTCCAAGTTCCAACAAGGTTCGTTGAAAAAGTTAAAATTCATCCCGCTTTCTGCTATGAAATAATCGGTTAGAACTAGATTCCATATTGTTCATAACGGCCAGCCTCTCAACCTAAAGAGGCTGGCCGTTATATGGGGGAACAACGATGAGCATGAGCACTGAAGTGCAGAGAATCGCGTCCATGGAGGGCGCCAGCTTGTTAAAGACATCCAATCGGCGCCGTTTTAATCGTTACGCGCGAGTTCAATTTACAAATAAGCTATTTAAATACATTTTTCTGTTCAGTATCCTAATGTTATGTTTGGTACTAGCATTAGTTATTTTCTTTATTGGGAAGACGGGCATCCTCACCTTTAAGGACATTAGCTTTGCAGACTTCTTCTTATCCATGGATTGGACACCCGAGGAAGGGCATTTTGGAGCGTTGGCTTTTATATTAAATACGCTGTCATTGACTGGAATTACACTGCTAATTGCTGTGCCGATTTCAGTGGGAATGGCGTTCTTGTTGGTCGAGATTGCACCGGAATGGTTTAAGCAATTTGTAAGACCTGTTCTGGACCTGCTGGTAGGTATACCTTCAATTGTATATGGTTATCTGGGGTTGACTGTCTTAATTCCGCTGCTCCGCGAATGGAGTGGAGAGAATCTAGGTGATGGCCTGTTCGCAGCAGCGCTCGTGCTGGCACTGATGATTCTGCCGACGATTGCCCGCGTTAGCGATGAGGCTATTGCGGCGGTGCCGAAGAAGTATCGAGAAGCGGCTTATGCGCTTGGATCAACGCGTTTGCAGGTAATGATGCGTGTAGTGCTGCCAGCGGCAGGCAGAGGGATTGTGGCTGCGATTATTCTTGGTATGACACGTGCCATCGGCGAGACGATGGCGGTTGTGATGGTAATCGGTAATACGGCCCAGTTGGCGACAGATCTCTTTATGCCAACGTCGGTGCTGACGAGTAATATTGTGATGCAGATCAGCAACGTTGAATTTGAATCAACGTGGAACTACGCGCTTCATATGATGGCGTTCCTTTTGCTCATCATTTCCTTTATTCTGATTCTCATCATTCGCTTAATGAGCCGCAAACGGAGGCAGGAAGCATGAATTCATTTGTAAATACGAATCGCAACAAGCGGGCCAAACTCTACAATCATACGGCCACTGGGTTGTTCTACTTGCTTGGCTGCGCCGTGCTGCTGCTCATTTTCTGGATGCTGTACACGATTTTGAGCAAAGGACTGCCTAGTATCACGCTGGACTTTTTGACAAAGGTTCCTGAGGAGATGGATGCGGGTGGCGGTATTGGTCCGGTTCTATTTAACTCTTTTTACATCTTAATAATCTCCCTTGTTATTTCTGTACCTATTGGGGTAGGGGCAGGTATTTACTTAGCCGAATATGCTCCGAACAATCGTTTTACTGAGATACTGCGTATGGCTGTAGAGACGTTGTCATCTGTACCATCGATCGTATTTGGCTTGCTTGGTCTGGCTATATTTGCTGAATATTTTCAAGTTGGACTTACGATTGTGGGTGGCGCTGTCAGTTTGGCATTTTTGAACTTGCCAATGCTGGCTCGTGTGACCGAAGAAGCGATTCGAGCAGTGCCAGAAGAATTGCGCAATGCTTCATATGCGCTTGGTACAACGAAGTTCCAAGTAATCCGTACAGTTGTTATTCCAGTTGCGCTGCAGGGAATTATTACAGGCATTTGCCTCGTGGCAGGACGTGCATTTGGTGAGTCGGCGGTTATTATTTTGACGGCAGGATTAAGCACGTCTGGTGAAATGTGGGATTTTAATTTATTTTCGCCAGGAGAAACGTTGGCTGTGCATCTATGGTACGTCCAATCGGAAGCGATAGTAGAGGATGCGGCTTCGATTGCAGACAAGTCCGCTGCGGTCCTTGTGTTTGTCGTATTATTTATTAATCTGATATTCCGAATCCCGCTGTGGTTGAACAATCGGCGTATGAAGCAGCGCTAATACTTAAGTTTAAGTCACATACCAAGCGGAGCGAGTCTAACATAGGCTCGCTTATTTGCGTATCAATAGCTTGGTCAAATACGTATAATTGGAGATACTAAGCCAAAATATGATACGTGGGAGGATGCATCATGCGGAATATAAAGGTACCGTATGGATATGAGCCGGCAGAAGCCTTATCCAAAGGCACGTTAATTTATTATGATTCGTTTGAGCACACGTCGGACATACAGTTAGATCTGGCGGTACAGCAGGCTGAACAGCGGTCTTTTGCCAAGCTGGTATTGTACCCGCTGCATGAGCAAAGCACTAAAAGGATGTATGCTGAACCAGTTAGTGCTTATTACAAGCGGGAAGATCGATTGCATGAATGGAAACGCGATCGCGGTTATCATGATGTTGCCATTGAAAGCTGGGAGGGAAGACGGAAGAAATATACGCCAGTAGAAACGGCGCTCCACCACATAATGGACACCTATCGGGCACCCTATTTCTTGTACGTCACGCCGGACATGGCTAACTTATTAGCTTCATACGCGTCCTTTGAGGCTTGGATCGTTAAGGTTAGATTACTCCTGTCAGCAGAACCAGATCACATTCATCCACGGCTGACACAATATCGGCAGCGATGGGATTGGGTAGGGACAGATGCAACATAAAGGATAAAACAAAGACTCCAGTCAGGCATCAGCTTGAGTGGAGTCTTTGGCATTGCGGTCAACTGCATAGGAGCGGCTGACCCCAATTCATATTAGGAGTGAGATTCTCCTTCAGTCGGTGTAGCGGCTTTCTTTTCCAAAGAATTGGTGATGGTAGCCTTGGACTTCAGTTCTTCAATCCAGGAAGGATACAACTGAGACACTTTCTGAGCGATAAGCGCGTCCTTGATGTCGCCTTTCTTCTCTTCAAATGTAGCAGTATGGGCTGCCTTGCGATCAGTCGTCTTAATGACATGGTAGCCAAATTGACTCTTGACCGGTTCACTTACCTCTCCCGTCTTCAAAGCAAAGGCCGCTTTTTCGAATTCAGGCACCATTGCTCCAGCTCCAAAGAAACCGAGGTCTCCTCCTTTGTCTTTGGAACCATCCGATGACTTCTCTTTGGCTAGTGCTGCAAAGTCTGCGCCTTCTTTAAGCTGTTTTACAATGGCGTCAGCTTCTTCTTTGGTTTTCACTAAAATATGAGATGCACGAACTTGCTCAGGCGTGTCCATGCTGGCTTTGTTCTGCTCGAACATTTGCTTCACTTCATCGTCTGTAACCGATACTTTGACGGACAGAAGTTTAGTGAGTTCTAATTGCTTCACAACCTGTTGACGCAATGTCTCTGTAGTCATGCCTGCTTGTGCCAGTGCGGCGTTCAGCTCATCTTCAGAATTAAAGCCTTTCTTAACCTTTTCCATCTCTTTGTTAATATCAGCATCTGAGATAGTCAAGTTTGCCTTCGTCATCTCTTGACGAATAAGCTCATTGGTGATCAGGGTGTCCAGCGTCTGTGCCCCGCCCTGCTTAGCGAGTTCATCATACAATTTATCCTTGCTGATAGACGTTCCATTTACGGTTGCTACCGTAGAGCTGGAAGCGTCACTCTTGATGGACATCGGCAAAATAAGTGCTACTAATGCCAATGCAAATATAACGGTTGTCCCGATCCAGAATCCTGTGCCGATTCCCTTTGCGCGCGGCTGCTCATTCACTAATGATTCAGCTACTGGTGTCTCTTGTGTAGTAAGGAGCGTCTGCTCTGTTATGGGCTCCTCGTGACCCTCCTTGTTGCTTGTTTGTTCAGGTGTTGGCTTGTCCTGCGTGTTGTTCTGCTTCTCTTCTAATTCCGTCTCTTGATCTTTCACTGCAGTTTATTCCTCCTCTAAGTTCGAACATCTAAATTTTACTATATACGCCTTAGTATAGGCCAGCCTTAATCAAAAGTTAATTTTAGATTAAAAATGACAAGCGTACAGAAGTCACCAATTAGGCGATAACACATATGATGGTAACGTGTGAAGGGAGGGAAAGCGCCGAATGGCAGTAATTAAATCCAATTCGGAACACGAGCGAATGCTGGCCCGTCTCATGCGTTCGGAAGCCGAAGGTGAAGGCGAGCAAGGCATGATGATGGTCGGTAATGTTGGTGTGAATCGTGTGCTTGGAGATTGTCTCGATTTCCGAAATATTAGAAGCATACCCGATATGGTGTACCAGAATCCGGGTGGTTTCGAAGCTGTTCAAAAAAGTTATTTTTACCAAAAAGCGCGCGATAGGGACATCCGACTTGCAAGAAGAAACATTGGCGGTGAGAAAACTTGGCCAGCCTCTAACGCATTATGGTTCTTTCGCCCTGTCGGGGCCTGCCCGGACACATGGTACGATCAGCAAAATACGGGGCGATTTAAAGCGCACTGCTTCTTTGCACCAACAGCTAGCGATTGTCCAGCAGTATTTAGATAATACAACCAGCCTGTCCCGAAGCACATTAGCGTAGGTTAGCAACTATTATAAGAGACAGCGAATAGCTGAAAAGGAGAGAGCATCAAAATGGCATATACGCCTTATTATCCTGTACATCCCGTACATCCTATGCAACAACCAGTTCATCCTGGTTTTTCATCGGCTCCAGCCCGAAACGGTTCGTATGGAGGCGGCCTGCTTCCTATGCCTTATGGCCAACCGGTTGGAGGAGTAGGTTCCGTTCCTATGACTCAGCCACAGCCTAGCTTCACACCACAATCTATGGTCCCGCCGCAAGTATCTAGTGGAGGCTTCATGACACCAACAGGTGCGGTATTGCCGAATCCGAACTTTGAACAGTCTTACATTGAAAATATTTTAAGGTTAAACCTGGGCAAAGTAGGCACGTTCTATATGACTTATGAGAACAATTCCGAATGGAATGCCAAAATATTCAGAGGCGTTGTGGAAGCAGCGGGTAGAGACCATATTATTATCAGCGACCCAATGACAGGACAACGTATCATCTTGCTGATGGTTAATCTGGATTACGTGACTTTTGACGAACCGCTTGTGTACCAATATCCTGGCGTCACTGGCAATACAGGCAGGGAAGAAGAAGCATAATGAAGCTAGAGCGAGCCGGAACTTTATAGTTGCGGCTTTTTGCTTTTTTACGAACTTTTAAGATTAAAATGATAAGTGGTTGATAGTTGGTTGCTACGATAAGGAATAGCTATGTATCTTTATCGAAGCGGGGGATAAGCGATGCAGCAAGACACCATGTTTGTCTTAACAGCAACCTATGGGGATGGCCACTGGCAGGTGGCGCAAGCATTAAAGAACCGCTTACTTGAAGCAGGGGTTCATGTGCGCATTATAAATTTGATGGCAGAGGCACATCCAGTATGGGATGCGGTCATCCGATTTTTATTTTTGCAAAGCTCCAAGCTTTCGCTGCTAGGTGTGAATTACTATGGTTGGAGCTATTACGGAACGAGGACGATGAAGCGCAACCACCCTTTAGTACGGACCGGCTTTACGTTAGGCATGAATACATTAAGAAAGATGCTGCTTCAGGAGCGCCCTGTTGGGGTGATCAGCACATTTCCTTATTTTGATGTCGCCCAATTATGTGCTGGCGTAGGCTTGAATATTCCCACGTTTACCGTTATGACAGATTATGATCTTCATCATCGCTGGATTTTGTCCACGGAAGACCGCTATTATGTCGCTTCGGACGCTTTAAAGCAAGGCATGGTTACCCAAAATATTGGCGAGGAGCAGATTGTGGTGAGTGGAATTCCACTGCGCGAGCCGTTTGCTTCTGCTCAAGAACGCCATATGAATCGACTTGCCCTTGGCTTGGACCCACATAAGCGGGTAACACTGTTAATGTCTGGTGGATACGGGGTTGGGTGGTCTGTAGATAAAGGACTTCGGTTGTTGAGAAGGATTCCGGAGCATCAAGTGCTTGTGGTTTGCGGAAAAAATGAAAAGCTGTTTCAAGAACTGCAGCAGCAATATGACCAGACACCAGATATTCATTTGTTCAGATATGTGGAAGATATCGCCCAATTGATGTCATGTGCGGATGCTGTGGTGACGAAGGCGGGTGGAGTTACCGTTAGTGAGGCCATGTCTTTGCAGGTGCCGTTATTTATTTGTCGTCCGCAGCCAGGACAGGAATTGGAGAATGCTCGGTTTTTAGCTGCGCAGGGCGTAGCGAAGGTCGCGAAGCACGAAGCAGAACTCGTCCAACAGATGGAGGCGGCGTATAAGCAGCCGACTCAATTGCAGTTCATGCGTGACAGTATGGTCTCCATGTCGCGTCCACATGCAGCCGCTGCTGTTGTACACGATATGCTGGAGACGCTGCAGCGTCATCAATCGTTCCGTTCTTGAACGAAGTCCAGCATGTACGACCTACAAGCTTCTTAATGCCGCTGTACCATTTATAACCCTTACTGCTGTTACTCGTAATTGATGAACCCACACAGCTGTCCTGTTTGGCTGGAAGAAGCTGTGTGAGTGGGCGCTGCAATTTACGGTATTGCTACCCTGTGGCCTGCTGCTGTCGTTGACGTTTCAGGTCAAACCAATGCTGCAGCACAAGGGTGCCGCACGCTACAAGGACTAGCAGGGTGGCGACGGCAAATGCGGCAGAAAATTGATATTCATTGTACAAAATCTCAATATGCAAAGGCATCGTATTGGTTTCTCCTCGAATATGGCCAGATACAACAGAGACTGCTCCAAACTCACCCATAGCACGTGCATTGCAGATTACGATGCCGTACAATAAGCCCCATTTCATGTTCGGCAAGGCTACTCTCCAGAACAGCTTCCACCCGTTCGCTCCCAAGGTGATAGCAGCTTCCTCCTCCTGAATGCCCTGTGACTGCATAAGAGGGATCAGCTCTCTAGCGACAAAGGGAAAGGTAACAAATAATGTGCCGAGTACGATGCCAGGCCATGAAAAAATGATCGAAATGCCTTGATCGGACAGCCAAGTGCCAAACCAGCCATGTGCACCAAACAATAAAACGAACACAAACCCAGCAATGACAGGGGATACTGAGAAAGGAACATCAATTAAAGAAATAAGCAGTTGCTTGCCGCGAAACGTAAACTTGGTGATACACCAAGCTGCCGCTACGCCAAATAGAGCATTAAGCGGCACAACAACAAGTGCAGTGAGCAGTGTTAGGCGAATGGCGGACCAAGCGTCTGGGTCCGTTAGTGCGGCAAAAAATACATCCGCACCACGCTTAAATGCTTGAACAAAAATAGATACCAACGGCAATAAGAGTACGAGTGTGATAAATACAAGCACCACGCCGATGAGTATCTGCTGAACACGTTTACTTTCCGTTGTAACGGCATGCCCAGAGCGCTTGTTTTGCTTGGCAATATGTGGGGCTGATGCTGCTGTTGGTGTAACAGGGGTGGGCCGCATTGGATGCATAGGCGATACCTCTCTTTTAGTCTCGATCTGGTGTACACGTGTTAGAGTGAACCGAAGCGGCGTGTATATCGCCACTGAATTGCATTCATGATAACAAGCAGGACAAAGGCAATAATGAGCATCATTAATGCAATCGCGGTAGCGCCTGCATAATCAAACTGTTCCAGCTTTGTCATCATTAAAAGCGGGGCAATTTCGGTCTTGTAAGGCATATTGCCCGAGATAAATATAACTGAGCCGTATTCGCCAATGCCGCGTGCAAAAGCAAGCGTAAAACCGGTCATGATCGCTGGCAAAAGCTGCGGCAGCACAACCCGACGGAACGTCTGAAAGCGCCGAGCACCGAGTATTGCGGCCGCTTCCTCGACATCTACATCCCAATGTTCCAGTACAGGCTGAACCGTACGTACGACAAAGGGCAGACCGATAAATATCAGTGCGATCGTGATCCCGAGCACGGAATAGGCGCTGGGAATGCCCAAGGCATAGAACCACTGCCCCATCCAGCCATTTTCCGCATAGATGGCAGTTAACGAAATGCCTGCAACAGCTGTTGGCAGTGCAAACGGCAAATCGATAATTCCGTTAATGAGCTTTTTTCCAGGGAATTGATAGCGTACAAGTACCCATGCTGTCAGGAAACCAAATACAACGTTAACGAGCGCTGCAAACAATGAAGTGAGGAAGCTGATCCGATAGGCTGCCATGACCCGTTTATCTAGTACCAGACTCCAGAACGTATCCCAGCTCATGTTCATCGATTGTAGTACGACCGTGGACAAGGGGATTAATACAATCAACGACAGGTAAATAAGGGTAAACCCGAGTGTCAAACGAAACCCGGGCAGTACTCGAAAAGGTCGAACACGAGGTTTGTCTGGGGCTGGTTTCATAGAAGTTCCTCTTTCCTAGTCATTAGTATGGCTATGCTGCAAGACTGGCGTTCCTTTTGACGCATATGACCTACCGAACACAGTGATCTTACTTTGCATAAACCTTGTCGAACAGGCCGCCATCCGCAAAGTGTTTCTTCTGTGCTTCTCCCCAGCCTCCAAAATCTTTATCAATCGTTAGTAATTCAATAGTTGGAAAAGTAGATTCATATTTTTTCGCTATTGCTTCCAGACGAGGACGGTAGTAATTTTTAGCGATAATTTCCTGTGCTTCCTCCGTATATAAGTATTCCAAGTATGCTTCGGCAACTTCCCGAGTTCCTTGCTTGTCAACGATGGAGTCTACTACTGCTACAGGAGGCTCAGCCAGAATACTTAGCGATGGTACAATGATATCGAATTTATCTTTGCCAAGCTCATTAACAGCGAGGAAAGCTTCATTCTCCCAAGAGATTAAGACGTCGCCGATCCCTCGTTCTACAAATGTAGTTGTAGAGCCGCGAGCGCCGGAATCCAGCACAGGTACACGGGTGAACAATTGCTTGATGAATTCAGTTGCTTTGCTTTCATCCTGATTGTTGTGCTTGAGCGCGTATCCCCATGCTGCGAGATAGTTCCAACGGGCTCCGCCTGATGTCTTAGGGTTAGGTGTAATGACGGATACGTCTTCTCGGATAAGATCATTCCAATCTTTAATCTGCTTCGGGTTACCTTTGCGAACAAGGAAGACAATCGTGGAGTAGTAAGGGGAACTGTTATCTTTCAGGCGTTTCTGCCAGTCAGGCTTAATAAGTCCAGTCTGCTGAATGGCATCGATGTCGTAGCCTAAGGCCAAAGTAACAACATCTGCTTTCTGCCCGTCAATGACGGATCTTGCTTGTTTGCCGCTGCCCCCATGGGACTGCTTGACGACAACGGTATCTCCATTTTTAGATTTCCAATATGCAGCAAATGCTTTATTGTACTCGGCGTACAACTCGCGTGTCGGATCATAGGACACATTTTGAATTTCGATGGTTTTACTTTCTTTGCTTTCTTTACTATCGGCTGCTACATTTGATTCCTTGCTGCTTCCGCAAGCGGCAGTAGTAATTGTAGTGAGGAGCGCGAGGACAATTACGGCTATCGTTTTGGACGTCATTTTGGACTTAGCGTTTGCGTTTAGCATGTGTGGTAGCCCCTTTCTCTTTATAGGCTGGAATCGATTCATGCACATCATAGCGATGTCGCTCGGTTTTCTCGATCTGAACAATTTGCCCATTGTGAACGACGATTTGAATCGTCCCAAATTGTAGGTCTCGTAGGTGAGTGGCGATCCGTTCCAGCCAAATCAGCTCCTCGGTCTGCAAATTTTGAATTGGATTATGATGTCCTCCTTGGAAAGACGGCAAGCTGCTCATAGTTAATTCCTCCCTTTTTAATGTGAAATCAAAAAGCCGAAGATACCCCCAAATAAACGACATCTAGGTTGCATCTCCGGCTGTCCGGTCGACTTGTGCTTGAAACGATATTATCTTATAATTCCGATTGAGTTACTTTGTTATGTTTGTATGTTAACAGTGGCTCTTGGCACTGTCAACAATATCATGACCAGTATGCTACTTATTGTCATTTTCAAAAAAAGGGAGGGTTAAATTTGAGTATTTAAGGAGGAATAATTGGAATTTACGGCTTACATGTTTAAAGTTTGCTTCAAATTGCAATTTAATACTATACTAAATGGGATGTACAATCGATGTTATAACATCGTTACTAAGGAGGTTTACCATGCTTATTACTTTAAACAATGGCATCAAGATGCCGCAGCTTGGACTGGGTGTTTGGCGTGTGGAAGAAGGACAGCAAGTCGTAACAGCAGTAAAGACGGCGCTTGAAGTCGGTTATCGACATATTGATACGGCCGCTATCTATAAGAATGAAGAAGGTGTAGGCGAAGCCATTCGTCAATCTGGTGTTCCGCGTGAAGAGATCTTTTTGACAACGAAGGTATGGAATGCCGATCAAGGCTTCGATGCAACGATCCAAGCCCTAGAAGAAAGCCTCAGAAAGCTAGGCACGGATTACGTTGACTTATATCTTGTACATTGGCCCGTACCTGAACGTGATCTATATGTAGATACATACAAGGCGTTAGAGAAACTGTTGGAAGACGGACGTGTTCGTTCAATTGGCGTGTCCAATTTCAATATCCATCATTTAGAGCGATTGTTAAGCGAGACGACGATCAAGCCTGTAGTCAATCAGGTAGAATGTCATCCACGCCTCGTGCAGCACGAATTACGTGCATTCTGTGAGCAGCATGATATTCGACTGGAAGCGTGGAGTCCGTTGATGCAAGGCGGGGATATTCTTGACAACGAGGTTATACTCAAGCTGGCACAGCAGCATGACAAAACAGCGGCGCAAGTGATTATTCGTTGGCATTTACAGATTGGCAACATTGTTATTCCGAAGTCAATCACACCTTCTCGGATTGCAGAGAACTTTAATGTATTTGACTTTGAGTTGTCGTCAGACGAGATCGCTGCCATTTCAGCGTTGAATCAGGACAAGCGTGTAGGTCCCGATCCAGACACTATGAACGTATTCTAAGTCGAAGTACAGGTTAGGAATTTTTACCATATAAAATCTATTGTTGACAGTTGAAATGGATGTCCCTATAATTCAATATATTCATTTCAAACCTATAAGCGTCAACATGTTGAATGGAAGTAGTAGGATCGCACGGTAATGCGCAGAGAGCTGCTGTTTGGTGAGAGGCAGTCGTACAGTGTGTCTGAACTCGTCCTGGAATGGCAAGGTGGAACGGATGATTGCATCCTATTATATCTTGACGGTTTGCCTCCGTTATCGGGTATGCGATTGCTTAAAGCACGCAGCTGAGTTGGATCTGATATAGTTTCAGATCAATAAGAGTGGTACCGCGAAGGTTACAGGCCTAACGTCTCTTTTTTAGAGATGTTAGGCTTTTTTTGTTTGGCCATAGGCCAAGAAATGACGAAATGTCATTGTGCATCTAGGCATAGTACCGCGAAATAAGAAGAACTAATGCTAGCGATAACAGGGGAGAGGCGTGAGACAGCATGAACAGTCAATCAGAGAAATGGACGTCTAAAGTCGGCTTTATAATGGCCGCAGCAGGTTCAGCAATCGGGATCGGAGCGATCTGGAAGCTTCCATACATAGCTGGAACGAATGGAGGCGGAGCCTTTTTCCTCTTGTTTATTATGTTTACACTGCTTATTGGTTTGCCGCTTTTGTTAGCTGAATTCGTAATTGGTCGCAGCACACAGAAGACCGCGGTCGAAGCGTATGAAGTATTGGCGCCAAAGTCTGGCTGGAAATGGATCGGCAGGCTGGGTGTGTTTACAAGCTTTATGATCCTTTGTTTCTATAGTGTCGTGGGTGGATGGACGTTAGTTTATTTATTCCGTTCGCTTATGGGACAGTTTGTAGGGGCAGGTACGGATTACAGCAAGCTGTTCGATCAGACAATTGCTGATCCGACTGCTTCATTAATTGGGCAATTTGCTTTTATATTGATTACAATTTTGGTTGTAGCTAAAGGTGTGCAAAAAGGGATCGAGACCGTAAGCAAATTTTTACTTCCAGGTTTGTTTTTACTGTTTGTTGTACTCATTATTCGTTCCTTAACGTTACAAGATGCGATGAAGGGCGTCGAATTTTTCTTGCGACCCGATTTCTCTAAATTGACCTCAGAGGGGATTTTGTTTGCGCTTGGGCAGTCCTTCTTTGCAATTAGTGTGGGGATCTCCATCATGGTTACTTACAGCTCTTATCTCGATCGGAAGGAAAGTCTGTCTCGTTCTGCCTTTACGGTTGTAGGGTTAAACCTGCTTGTCTCGCTGCTGGCGGGTTTGGCGATATTCCCGGCGATATTCTCGGCAGGCCTTGAGCCAACCGCTGGGCCCGGATTATTGTTTATCGCATTGCCTTCGGTATTTGAGCATATCCCATTTGGCGGCCTGTTCTTAACGGCGTTTCTGGCGTTATTTGCATTTGCAACTTTGACTTCCTCTTTTTCCTTGCTTGAAAATATCGTGGCATCTCTTCCAATGCGAGACGGTCATGCCAAACGAAAACATTGGAGTTGGATGATTGGTGGCGCAAGCTTTGCACTTGGTGTCCCGGCAGCTTTGTCGTTCGGAGTGCTTGATCATATTACCATTGCAGGCAAGAACATCTTTGACTTTATGGACTTTACGGCGTGTAACGTACTCATGCCGATCGGTGCGCTGCTGATTTCTGTATTTGTAGCTCATCGATTAGAACGCAGCTTGCTCATCGATCAGTTGAACACAGGCTCTCCGGCTGGAGGCAAATGGTTTACGCTCTGGATATTCCTACTTAAATACGTGGTGCCTGTTGCAATCATTATCGTGTTCTTAAATGCCTTTGGCATTGTTGGCTAGCGTCACCACAACAGAAACAGCCAATCCTAGTATTGAATACTCGGGATTGGCTGTTTGGACGTTAGTCGGTTAGTATGGCTAGGATAAATTAAGCTTCGATAACGCCAAAAACGGATTATCCGCCTGGTCATCATCCGCCGCCTGGTCTTGATAAATTAGCTCGCTCTCATAGCTGGCTTGATCATCTGTCTTATTGAGATGAAATTCAATGCGATCTGCATAATGCATATATATAAGTGCTGTATTATAAGCGTCATCCAGTGCACGATGATGTGAACCAACAAATGCGATTTCAAGCGACTCCAAGGCTGGTTTAAGGCCGATCTGCTGATTGTGACCCCTGCCCATTAAAGTAGAAACCTGCTTTTGCAAGTTCGTGTGATTTAACAGCCAGTACAGCGATATTTCTTTGTGTCGGCATTCCTTAACAAACTGGACCTTATCATCTTCTCCCCATGAGCACAGGGCATAATCATCAGTATCGATCCAGGCAATAAATTGGTCCAACACGTTTTGCAGCGTCTCGGCCGAATGGACGTCCTGTTGGGTAATCCCTGTAAATGATACCGTATCTTTAGTTAATTGTGGTGACAAGACCGGACGTACAAACGACTGGAACGTATCGACAATGACGGGCTTATCTTCTTCGATAGCGACTTTGACGGCTCCAATTTCAATAATTTCAGAAGGTTGTCCCCTTCTTCTTGTCACGGTCATTTCCAGATCATAGATGATAGCTAGCATGCTGATGTCCCTCGTTTCTCTCTTCACTTTCATTATTAGATTGTATCATATCACGAGTGGTTAGCAATTGGTGATGGTATCCACTAGTAGTTTTGATGAGTGGAAGCCAGCAAGTGGCTTGTTACAAGTGATTGATGTCCTAAACGAGATCCTTCCATTTATGATACGATAACAAAAATTTAACATAGGCCGAAAACGACTTTACTAGCTGCATTCACGGTTTTTCTCGCACTTCATAATCATTCAAACGTAAAATTTTGGCTTGTAAACGATTACGATATCGATTAAAATTCGACTTAAAATGGGTACATAGTATGATCTCGGAAGTTCTAATTGTCGAATGAGGAGGTCCAAAGTTGTGGTTCAAATACGTTATCAGAAATCGAATGTAGGGTGGAAGTGGTTATTTGCTTTTGCTGCCGTATGTGGTTGTGTAGGCTTGACGTATGCGGCTCTAATGATGGATTTGATGCTGACACGACGGTTTGTGGCGGCAGTCATCGCACTGATGGGATTCAGTTTCTTTGGCAAGTTCCTAATCGTAGGGATACGTGCTTTGATCAGTTCGGAACAAGTATTGTTCTCTTATAAGGAAGAAGGACTCCTAGCAGGTGACAAAGTCGTTTTGTGGGGAGACATTCGACAAGTACGTGTGGAGCATACACGGATTGGTATTTTGTTTCAACCGATTTTCCCTAAGTTTATCTTCCTTTTAAAAAATGGTCAGCAGGTGGTGTGGAATACACAGTATTTGTTAAGCCATCAAGAGATGAGACGTTGGACGGAGGCCTTGCAGCTTGAGGTAAAGCAGAACAGAAGTGTTCATAGCAACGATGAAGTGAGGATGCAGGAGCAAACTTCTGCTACAAGTTAACTGAAGGACTGGACATTATTATTTAATTTATATAAACTATATATTAGTAAGTGTTATGAAGCCATGCTTTGTCATGGCTTTTCTTATTGGGTGCTGGGAGGATTATTTTTCTTTTTTCTGCACAGAGTATTGTAATTAGGACGTGTATGCTCTATAATCCTGACTATGCTAGTCGGAATTAAAAATGAAAGCTAAGAGGGGATTCATCATGAAAATGACAACTTGGAAACGTACTACACTGTTTATCACTATACTATCAGTTATCGCTATCATAGCTGTGGGCTGCAACACGCCAAAGAAGGAAGAGGCAAGCACGAACGCGTTGGAGCGGATCAAAAGCGAAGGTAAGATCGTAATCGGAATGATGGGAACCTATCCTCCATACAACTTTTTAAATGAGAAAAAAGAGGTTGATGGCTTTGATGCCGATATGGCTCGTGAGATTGCCAAGCGTATGGGCATACAGGCTGAGATCGTAACAGGTGAGTTCTCAGGATTGATTGAAGGTTTGCAGAAAACCAAATTTGATGCGCTTATTAGTCAGGTAACGATTACAGATGACCGGAAGAAGACCATCGATTTCTCTGCTCCCTACATTAAAAATGCGGTAAACGTAGTGGTGAAGGCAGATAACAATACCATTAAATCTGTTGAAGATTTCAAAGGTAAGAAAATAGGCGTAGGACTTGGCACAAACGATGAAAAATATTTGCGCGAGCAAGTGCTCCCTAAAGTTGGAGATTTCGAGATTGCAACTTATAATGATGTCATTACATCATTAATGGACTTGAACACAGGACGTATAGATGCAACAATTAACAATGTGTTTGCTTTAAAGCCGATTGTGGACAAGAACAATTTGAAAATTAAGGCTGTCGGTGAGCCTATTAAAGAAGATGTAGCCGGTGTTGCGATTAAGAAGGGCCAGCCGGAACTGCTTGAAGCGATTAACAAAGCATTTGATGAGATGAAGAAGGACGGCACTTACGCTGCTATTCACAAGAAATGGTTTGACGTAGAACCGACTTTGTAATTGTAATAACGTATTTAGAAGCGGTATAGGTAAATGGGCATTAAGGGTACCGTAACAACAGGGGGAACAGACGGTGTTTAATTTATTGTTTGAGCAAGGAAACATTCCATATTTGTTAAAAGGAGCTTATTTAACGCTGCAACTTACGCTTATTGCTTTGTTTGTTGGCTTCTTTATCGGACTGGCTGTTGCTGTTGTTCGCCTGAAAGGACCTAAGCCGCTTCAAATACTTGCTCAATTTTATGTTTCTATTATTCGGGGAACGCCGATTTTGGTTCAGATTTTTATTGTGTATTATGGTCTTCCCGATATTGGGGTGTCCTTCAGCCCGTTTATGGCTGCCTGCATTGTACTCAGCATTAATGTCAGCGCGTATTTGTCAGAGACATTTCGCGGTGCGATTTTGGCTGTCCCACGTGGTCAATGGGAGGCGGCAGCTTCGTTAGGCCTGTCGCCGTGGCAGGTGATGCGGCGTGTAGTGCTGCCGCAGGCTGCCCGTATTGCTATTCCGCCTATGGGGAATACGGCAATCGGTATGCTGAAGGAAACGTCACTTGTATCTGTCGTGACGGCAACGGAGTTGCTGCGTTCAGCGCAGCTGCTCGTGGCCCAGTACTATGTAGCTTTGCCGTTTTACCTTGCTATCGCAATTATGTATTGGATTATGAGCATTAGCTTTACCGCTATATTAAACCGGGTAGAGGCCAAGCTTGCAAAAGCCTACTAATTCGTGCGATGGAGCAGTGTCCAGTTGATAGTATGGAGGAGGGTTACATAATATGATTGAGATCACTGGACTTAAGAAAAGTTATGGTGAGCATGAAGTGCTTGCGGATATTAATGCAAAGATTGATGCAGGTGAGATCGTAGTTCTGATCGGACCGAGTGGATCGGGAAAGAGTACGCTGCTGCGCTGCTTGAACGGCTTGGAACAGCCGAATGGCGGGTCCATCCGAGTAGGCACGATTACGTGGGGAGCAGACACGCCCCGGCGTGACATGAAACAAGTGCTGAAGCAGGTGAGAAGCCATACGGGTATGGTGTTCCAGCAGTTTAATCTCTTTCCTCATATGACAGTGTTGGAGAATGTCATCGAAGCGCCCAAGACGGTAAAAGGGATGACACATGATGCGGCAGTAGCGATCGCAGAAAGTTTGCTTGCCAAAGTGGGGTTGCTGGAGAAAAGGAACGAGCATCCTGCTCGTTTGTCTGGCGGACAACAGCAGCGTGTTGCGATCGCCCGTGCCTTGGCGATGCAGCCTGATATTATGCTGTTCGACGAGCCGACATCGGCACTTGACCCTGAGTTGGTGGGCGAGGTGCTGAAAGTAATGAAGTCGCTCGCTGATGAGGGCATGACTATGATCGTGGTCACGCATGAGATGAAGTTTGCCCGTGAAGTTGCAAATCATGTTATCTTCATGAGCGACGGGCACATCGTTGAGGAAGGTAAGCCGGAACAATTTTTTACGGCTCCGAAGACAGAACGCGCCCAGCGATTTTTGCGACAATTGGCTCAAGAAGATTAAAAAGATAGATTGTTAAGTCCTTGTCTGCCTCTTCGTGGTGGACAAGGACTTTTGTATAAGTATGGATAATCAAATGTTGACAATGATAATCCCTATCAATAATATGAAGTTATATGAGAATGCAGTGATAAAGGACGTGAAGAGATGTTTATTGAGACGAAGACGATTACAGTTAAAGAAGGAACTTCGGATCTTGTAGTCAAACATTTTACAGGTGAAGGTATCATTGAGAAATCAGAAGGGTTTATCGATCTCAGTGTACTAGTAAAGAAGGTCAGAAGAGGCGACGAGGAAGTTATCGTGATGATACGCTGGGACTCTGAGGAAAGCTGGAAGAAGTGGGAGACAAGTGAGGCGCATATCGAAGGTCACCGTCAGAGCCGAGGCAAGCCGAAGCCAGATCACGTCATCAGTTCAACGCATGGGATATATGAAGTGAGGTCTTCCAAAGGACCTTATGTAGAATCCAAAGCAACCGTATAACATGATAGCCGACCTATTCAGATCATGGGTCGGCTTTTTTGTGCCTATTTCACTTTTAATGGAGACTTTCATTTAATAGTCATATTCACGATGGACGTACATTACTTATTAGTATAGGAACAGTTCTCATTGTGGTAAGCGCTAACAATTGTGGTGATCGAAAGCTTGGGTAGAGGAGAAATAGGGTATGAGTTACGGTGACAAACGTACATATCGTCAATATGCCAATGCTTTTTCACAGTTGCCAATGCCGTACGCGTATTTGGATCTGGAATATTTAAGGTATAACATCACGGATATACTCAACAGAAGTGGACAGAAACAGGTAAGGATCGCAAGTAAATCTATACGTTCAGTATCCGTATTACGTTATATTCTAGAAAGAGATTGTCGCTTTAGTGGAGTGATGTGTTACTCTGCACAGGAAGCTGTATGTTTGGCAGAGCGTGGACTCGATGATCTTCTTATCGGTTATCCCGTATGGAATGAGGAGTCGATTCGAGCAATATGCTGTCTAATTAAACAGGGGAAGACAATTGTTTTTATGGTTGATGACGTTAAGCATGTTGATCGGATAGCTTATTTTGCTAGGGAAGAGCAAGTTGTGCTGCCGATATGTCTAGACATCGATATGTCCACTCAGCTATATGGTCTGTACTTTGGTGTCAGACGTTCTCCAGTTCGAAGTGTTGGAGAAGCTGTCACAATGGCGGAGTACATCTTGAGCCAACCTTTCATCCGACTCGAAGGTCTGATGGGTTACGAGGCGCAAATAGCTGGGGTCGGTGATCATACTCCTAAACAAGCTTTGAAAAATATGATCATAACTTATTTGAAGCGAAGATCAATTGAAGAAATTGCAAACAAACGATTAGAGCTCGCTTATGAATTAAAGAAACGAGATATTCATTTTAGATTTTTTAATGGAGGAGGAACAGGCAGTCTCCATTCCACCTGTAAAGAGGATGTTATTAATGAGGTGACAGTTGGTTCAGGCTTTTACGGGCCTGCCTTGTTTGATAGTTATAGGGATTTCCAATGTGCTCCGGCAGCAGGATACGCAATTGAAATCGTAAGATTACCGAAGGAAGGTGTATTTACTTGTCATGGTGGGGGTTACACAGGATCAGGGGCTACCGGGACGGATAAGTTGCCGCAGCCTTATCTTCCGCTTGGCAGTCGGTTGCTAGCTCAGGAGGGAGCGGGAGAGGTTCAGACCCCGATTATGTACAAAGGAGAAGAACGTCTGCAGCTCGGCGATCCTGTATTTATGCGACACAGCAAAGCAGGAGAACTGTGTGAGCGCTTCAAAACCCTTCATTGTTATGAATATGGGCAAATAACAGGCCAGATAAAGACGTATCGGGGAGAAGGGTGGTGTTTCGTGTGAAGCGAGCAGGCCCACGGGAGTGGCGGAATTGGTCTGGCCTTGTGCGAAGCAGCTTGAAAGAAGTGTGGTATCCGGAAACAAGAGAAGAGATTGCGAATGCGTTAAAAGAGGCAGGACGTTCAGGCTCGACCATTCGAATGGTCGGTTCTAGTCACTCCTTCACCCCGCTAGTAGCGACAGATTATGTCCATCTCTCACTAGATCAGATGCAGGGCATTACGAGTGTAAATTCAGATCGGCTGCTCGTTGATGTTCAGGCAGGGACAAAGCTGAAGAGACTTGGTGATGAGCTGGAACAGCTTGGATATGCGCAGCAGAATCTAGGTGATATTAATGTACAGTCATTGGCTGGTGCATTCAGCTCAGGTACCCATGGCACAGGAATCGATTTTGGTATTATTTCAACACAGATTGAAAGCCTTACTGTAGTTACGGGAAGAGGCGATCTCATTGAATGCAGTGAGCGGGACAATGCTGCATGGTTCAAGGCGCTGCAGGTGTCATTAGGTGCTTTAGGCGTTATCACCGATGTGCGTCTGCAGGTGATTCCAGCAAAACGTATGCATTATCAAAGCTCACGAATGTCGTTAGAGCAATGTCTGTATTCCTTGCATTCGCTGCGTACGACTAACCGCCATTTCGAATTTTACTGGTTCCCTTATACGGATCAAGTGCAAGTCAAAGTAATGAACACTACAGAAAGAGAAGTGACGAAGAATGGTGGTTGGAACCAGTTTAATAAGCTGGTAATCGAGAATGGAATCTTTTGGGCGATGTCAGAGATGTGCCGTGTAGTTCCTCGATTAAGCGCGTCTGTAAGCCGATTATCAGCAGCTTGCGTTCCAGTGGGGGAAGAAGTTGGTGCTGCGCATAAACTGTTCGCCACTCCGAGGCTTGTCCGTTTTAACGAGATGGAGTACAGCATTCCTGCTGACGCACTGCAACCAGCCTTGGAAGAGATCAGAGACTGCATCTTGCGCAAGAAATATACGGTACATTTTCCGATAGAATGCAGATACGTTCGTGGGGATGATATCTGGCTGAGCCCTGCTTTTGGCAGGGACTCCGCCTATATTGCTATACACATGTACAAGGGTATGCCATTCGGCCCGTATTTTGACGACGTCGAGCGTATACTGTTGCGTTATGAAGGTAGGCCACATTGGGGAAAGCTACATCATTTAAGAGCAAAACAGCTGAAAAACTTATATCCACGCTGGGATGACTTTTTGCAAGTACGTAGAGAACTAGACCCGCAGGGAATACTGTTGAATCCTTACTTAAAATCTGTATTTGGAGTAGATAGCCTCTAAATAACGAATAGGGTAAGCGTAAAGTTCACCAAGAGGGCCGCTCATGCCCCAATAGGATTAGAGCGGCCTTGTTTTTGGCTTCAATTGAACAATTTTAATTGTCATCCTCATCATCGTTGTCCTCATCATCGTCTTCGTCTTCGTCATCCTCATCATCGGAGTAGGAGCCGTCTTCGTCATCCTCGTCATCGGAATAGGAACCGTCTTCGTCATCCTCATCATCGGAATAGGAGCCGTCTTCGTCATCCTCGTCATCGGAATAGGAGCCGTCTTCGTCATCCTCGTCATCGGAATAGGAGCCGTCTTCGTCATCCTCATCATCGGAATAGGAGCTGTCTTCGTCGCCATCCCCGTCATCGGAATAGGAGCTGTCTTCGTCGCCATCCTCGTCATCTGAGTCAGACTCGTCTTCGTCATCTTCATCCTCGTCATCAGAGTCGGATTCGTCTTCGTCATCTTCATCCTCGTCATCAGAGTCGGACTCGTCTTCGTCATCTTCATCATCAGAGTCGGAATCCGCGTCTTCGTCTTCTTCTTGATCATCCTCATCTTGTTCTTCCAAATCAATTTCATACTTTTGGCCATTCTGGAGTTCAAGTTCTACTTCCTCGACATCGTCCCAATCGACACCATCGATCCATTCCTGAAGTGATGATCTCTTGTCGGCATTTACGCCGCTGTCAAGCAAGTCATCATAGCTGTATTTGGAAGTGCTGCCATCCGTATATTCGACTTCAATCTCATCAATATCATCTAATTCATACTTGGACAGCTCAGCTTCGAATTTATCTAAGTTCGCCAATTCCATCAGTTCCCCTCTGCTAGAAGATCGAAACTTTGTAAGTTTCATTCTTATAGTATGTTTTTCATAATAATATGATTGGGTTAATGCATGAAGATAAGCGTGGATGTTGCAGCTTTTTTGTAAAATTACGTGAAGTACAGAAGTATATTTTCCCTATTGATTCACAATCGCCCTTCCTAATAGTTATCCGAAATCATATTTTAATGCATATCGACGAAAGACAAGGAGCGAACTTCTATGAAGGGATTGATTCTTTGTGCAGGTAAAGGCACTAGGCTCCAACCTTTTTCGAATGTTACTTCCAAAGTGTTGATTCCGATCGCTAACAAACCGCTACTATTCTATAGTATAGAAAAGCTGCTGGAGCTAGGCATTCAAGAGATCGGTATCGTTATCCAACAGGCACATGAACCGTTGTTCAAGAGCATAATAGGAGATGGCGAACGATGGGGAGTATCGATTACTTATCTCTATCAAGCCAAAGCACTAGGAATAGCAGATGCAGTCAAGCAGGCGGAAGGGTTTATTGGTTCTGATCCTTTTATTCTTCTTCTAGGTGATAATTTAATTGACCAGACGCTTACTGGCTTGCGCGATTCGATTCTATTGGAGCAGCATGACGGAGCATTATTGTTAGGAGAGGTTGAGAAGCCTCAGGATTATGGCATCGCCGAGATTAAGGAGCAGCATATTATCCGTTTGGAGGAGAAACCCCTTCAACCTAAATCAAACCTTGCGATTATGGGGGCCTACGCATTTACTTCAAAAATATTTGAAGCTGTGCATGCGATTGTTCCCTCCAAGAGAGGGGAATATGAGATTACGGATGCCATTCAATGGTTAATCGAAGCCAATTATGCAATTTCCTATGATATCACTTACGAATCACATACTGATGTAGGTACGATAGATAGATGGCTTGAAGCAAATCGATGGGTTCTCCAGCAAATGGCTGGTGAAGGTGCACTTCTGGCAGGGCAGATTGTTGATAGTGCAAATCCACAGAGCCCGCTAGTTCTGATTGATCCTTCAAGCAAATTGATAGAATGTGAGATTGGCCCCTTTACTACGATAGGTCCCCACGTTTATTTGGAAAATTGCCGTATTGAAGATTGTATTATACTCGAAGGCGTATCCTTAAAAAATGCGAGCTTGAAAGGCACAATCGTCAGTCGAGATTACTGGGCACAGTCCACTCGGGAGGCGTAACCATGAACATATTAGTGGCAGGTGTTGGTTATGTCGGTACAACAACCGCATTGCTATTGGCTGAGCTGGGATGGAATGTGATAGGCTTTGATACGGATAAGTCCAAGGTGTCCACTCTTTCAAGTGGAACGCTTCCCTTTTATGAGCCGGGTTTGGACAAATTACTCCATACGCAGCTTAATAAAGGCAATATCCGATTTATATCAGACCCTGTGCAAGCGATCCAGGAATCTCAAGTGATTTTTATATGCGTAGGTACTCCTTCACAGGAAGATGGGAGCGCAGATTTACAGTATATCCGCAGCGCTGTCACTATGATCGGTACCTATATGCAGGAGTATAAGCTGCTTATTATGAAGAGCACGGTGCCTGTAGGTACTCAGAATCTGGTGACACAATGGATTTCAGAGGCTCAAAAGAGCCCGCTTCCATTTGATGTCGTTTCTAATCCTGAATTTCTGAGGGAGGGTAACGCTGTATATGATGCGTTTCATCCTGATCGAATCGTCATCGGCACTGATTCTAGCGCAGCTGCCCAGCAAGTAAGAATGCTGTATCGGGATATTGATAGCCCCTATCTTGTGACCACGCCAGCAACTGCAGAAATGATCAAATATGCGGCTAATGCTTTTCTGGCAACTAAAATTTCATATATGAATGAATTAGCCCGGCTCTGTGACCAGCTCAACGTATCTATTACGGATATTGCAGCAGGGATCGGATACGATGCTCGGATAGGAAAGTCATTTTTACAGGCGGGTATCGGTTACGGTGGTTCTTGTTTTCCTAAAGATGTAAAGTCGCTCTTGCACATCGCTAACAATCATGGCAGCAGTCTAGGGCTGCTGCAGCAAGTTGTTCAAGTAAATGAGACGCAGCATCAGTATTTTATGGAGCAAATAAAGGCACACCTCGGCATCATCGATAAAAAGGTAATTGCGGTGCTTGGGTTGGCGTTTAAACCTGGTACAGATGATCTGAGAGAAGCTCCTTCGCTGAAGCTTATCACACAGTTATTGAAAGATGGGGCCCTCATCCAGGTACATGACCCAGTAGCCCGACTGCCGGAAGCTGCTCGCCAAGCTCATGTACGGCAAGTAAAGTCGGTGAAGGACGCGATTCACGGAGCTGATGCGGTTGTCATTTGTACAGAATGGCCTGAGTACGCTGCAGAAGCATGGCAGGATTTGGCGTATGAGATGAGGAATACAGCTGTATTTGATGGCAGAAACATGTTGGATGGAACACAGATGAAAGCATGGGGTTATCATTATTACGGCATCGGGAACGGGTGATTGGCATGGCGAAGATCATAGTAACTGGAGCTGCTGGTTTCATCGGTTCTCATTTATGTGAGGAACTGCTTCGTAATCATCAGCATGATGTTGTGGGGATAGATGCTTTTATTGATTTGTCAACACCAACGTGGATACGCAAGCGCAACCTTCAGCATTTACTTGAGAACCCACGATTTACCTTCTTTGAAGATAATCTGCTCACTGTACCATGGGAGCAAATTTTGCATGAAGCTGATGTCGTGTATCACCTGGCGGGAATGCCAGGCGTTAGGTCCAGTTGGGGACCTGATTTTGTCCACTATACCGATCATAATATTACGGCTACGCAGCGGCTGCTCGAAGGATGCAAACAACATGGCATTAAGCGATTTCTGTTCGCTTCAACCTCATCGATTTACGGTGAGAAGAGTGGGAAAGTTGACGAAAGCGCAACAACATTTCCATTGTCGCCTTATGGCATTACCAAATTAACGTCTGAGCATCTTTGCCGGGTCTATTATGAAAATGATGGGCTGCCTGTCGTTATTTTGCGTTTCTTTACCGTATATGGACCAAGGCAGCGTCCAGATATGGCTTTCCATCGGTTCATCAAGCAAATGTTTGATCGGGAAGAGATCACGTTGTATGGAGACGGCACACAAAGCAGAGACTTCACTTATATATCTGATTGTGTAAGAGCGGTTGTTGCTGCAGGTTTTGCGGATGAAGTTATCGGGGAAACGATTAATATCGGGGGAAAAGAGCGAGCTACTATTAATGAATGTATTGCGTTGTTAGAACATCTTTTTCAATATAAAGCATCGATTAAAGTGGCTGGGGGCATTTACGGGGAGCCGACAAGCACTTGGGCGGATATTACAAAGGCAGAGCGCTTGCTTGGATATTCCCCTGCCATAGATCTGGAGACAGGGCTTTTACTTGAAATAGAGCATCTAAAGAAATTATATCAGTATGTAAAGTAGCTTGGCATTGCAGTGCGATTAGCGGGTTATCCTACTTCTTGACAGACAGTGCGTGCAATCGTCCGAATTTGTTGGAGAGGAAGCCCTCGCAGCTCTGTTGGAGCTGCAAGGGCTTCAATGCTGTTGGGTTCTATCTCTGGCTGATATGCTAAGAGCTTATAGTTGCTAGTAAGCTATCCCAGTTATCCCCATACAGACAATATTTCTTGAGCTACCCGATCCCAATGGAACCGTTGTTCTGTGAGCCTTCTGCCACGAAGGCCCATCTGCCGTGCATGGTCCATATTGGATAGCAGCTGATTTAACTTCTCCGCATACTCCAGTGGACTGTCAGGGTTCGTAATTAACAGGCCATTATCATTAATGATAACTTCAGGATTACCGCCGCGAGCAGTTGTTAGAAACGGAAGGCCTGCTGCCATTGCTTCATAGTGCACGCGTGCCAGAGGTTCATCCCAGATTGAGGTGCATACGAACACATCTGCGGCGCAGAACCAGCGGTGCACATCGTGTGCTTCCACATATCCAGTTGTCACAACAGGCAGCGATGCTCGTTCAGCTAATGAGCGAATATAGGCGATGTAGTCGCTGACACGATTATCGCTGTACCAAGCTCCGCCAACGACGACGAGCACAGCGTCAGAGTGCTTCAACTGGGACATCGCACGTACAAGCACATGCGGCCCTTTATTTCTTGACAATCTACCTACGAACAGAATTACCTTCTTGGATTCAAGTTGATGCTGAGCGCGTAATACTTGGCGTTCATGGAGGGCTGTTTGTGATTCCATCCATGGGGCAAAACGATCCAAGTCTACCCCTGAGTATATCGTTCTGAGCTTGGGTTGTGCTTGCGGATAGTAGCGTAGAATTTCATTGCCAATAAAATTACTGATTGTAACAATGCGCTCTAGGGTAGTGATCACCGCCTGAGCTTCCTCTGGGTGAATTTTGGCCGGATTAAACATGTCATTGTGCATGCTGAGTACGATACGGGATTGGGGTGATGTGTTACGAACGGGGAGTACCAATCGTGGCCGATTAAAAATGTGAATGAGGTCGTAATGCTCAGTGCGTTGATTCAAAAATTGAACGACACCTTCTGCATACTTGTCAAATATTCCATCTGACGGTACTCGTACATAGCGAATGCCATTGACAACCTCATCAGGGAGCAGTTCAGGATCTGATCTACCAAGGATCGTCAACCGGTGATGAGCACTTATTTTCTGAGCGACACCGCCTATATAAGTCTGAATAGCACCGCCCCTAATATTCGGGACAGGGAGCTTCTCAGTGCATATGATCAGCACGTTCATGCGGGCTGTTTCCTCCTTTCGTTAAGCGGTCTTTCGAGTGTTTCGTTTGGTTTTCTGAAGCGTGGTTCTATAGGGAGATGCAGGGCGTTTGGAGGGGAGTGATTTTTTTCTTTGTTTTTGCAAGCGACCGATATTTTTTTTGGACGGGGACGCTTTTGTTGCTTTTCGTCGCTTGATGATTAGGCTCAGTGCCGATTTTTTTCGGGAAGCACTCTTTTTCTTTGATCCTGAACGCCGGAATATCGTAGTTGAATTTCGTGAGGATTTGCGCCGTCTTTTCTTAGAACGGACTAATAATTTAATAGGGGCAGCAATGATTGGCCTTATCGGGGCTAGGGTAATTAGACCTTGGGCAACAGGCACCTCTGAAAGACCGACAGGGGGCACTTCTGATAACTCGCTGCCCGCAATAAGTGTACTGGCCAGCGAAGGTGCATTGGCTGCTTCATTTACAGGCACTTGTAGCTGAATTGGCTGTTGTTCATGTGGTGGAAGAGCGGCTGCTGGTGCCTCTGCTGCAACAAATGGAGGCGATACAGGATTATCGCTAACGTTAGTAAAATCAAAGAATGGAGATTGGTCTGTGGCGACAAAGCTTCCATCTTCACTAGGAAGTGCGAGGCTCCATTGTTCTGGAACGTATTGCGGCTCGTAAGTTCCTAACGGATACTTTTCCTTGTCTGCATACAGCTCCTGCAGCACTTGCCACTTGGTGGATTCGGTTGCCAATACTCGTTGTAAGATTGGCATCAATTCTAAATTGAGGAAGTTGACAGGATCAAATACCATTTCCTTGACGTGTTTATAAAATTCATTCGGAAATGCCATATCGATCCACAGAATTTCAAACATTTGCTGATCAAATGGATTGCCGAGATGATAGGCCTCGATCATTCCGCGAATCCAGGTAATATCCCAGACTCCCATATCATCCATTGTGCTCGTAATAATTTTACGAAGGTCACGGAATGGGAGATCATAAGAAACGCCGTCGAGGTCGATAACCCAGATGCCACCAGGGCCCATTTGGCCATTTGACCAGCCGTAATCCTGATGGGCAAGGCCCCAGTGTGGTTCGCCCATGGCGACCATATTGGCATATTCTGAGTTATTCAGACGTTCTAACGCTTCTACAGCTTGTCGTTCAAAATCATCAACGACTTGCAGCAGCGGCCCACTTCCCGCTGTTTCGTTATATGCCTCGGCAATATGACGAAACCAGCCGATCTTTGCTATTATTTTTTGATAATATTTGATCCATCCGTGTAATCTTGAGGATTTAGAGGCGCCTGCAGGCGGTTTATATCCTTTTGTCCATGTATGGAATTCGCCAAGTCCTTGGCAAAGCTGAGCAGCACCTTCCAGATCAATTTTGGATGCTGGCACCAACGTTTCGATCCAGTCGGTAACAATCCAACTTTTGCCACCAGCCTCAACATACAGCCGTCCATCTATCGTTGGAATGAGTGCAGGCACTCTTGCTCCTACTTGAACCAGATATTCCTGGGCACCTACGCTGAACAGGCTTCTTTGCGGATGACGATGGAGAACTTTGATGCTGCGAGGACCTTTATCTGTTTCAATTTTCCAGATTGCGCCACCCTTGTCTGGCTTAGAAGTGATCAGCACCATACTGGATACTTTCATATCGTATTGTTCCATTACCTGTCTGCCTAGTGCTTCAAGCTCAGGGGGCACATACTGTTCCAACACTGTGCCAGGCGAGACGGTAGTAATATGATCCCAAGGTTCAATTTGATACTGTTCCAACATTTTACCTCCTATCCCGACATCGTTAATCGGAAAGAGCTTTTTGGAGTTGCATAAATAAATTTAATAATTCTACTAATGGATGAAAGAGTTTGGGTTCCGGATAAATAGGACATGGATTCTTGAACCGATCAATGTTCGCATAGTCGTTCCGCTCCTTACCGTTTCCCCGAAAAGCTAAGAAACGTAACGGTATGCTTAAAAATTAGTGTTTTCACCCCATTCAACCTAAGTTTGAGCTTGATGCCAGATGAGAAGGTGTTTATATCCTCTTCACAGGCGTAAATCTTTATTTATATACATATGACCATTTGATTAGGGTTGAAATGTACATTCGTGGAATTTATAAAGGTAGCTGACACATTTTCTTGGTGACACATGATGAGTGCTTGTCAACTTTATTGCAGAGGATGCTCTTATGTGCCTACATTCAGTGCTGGAATTGGAGCTTGGACGATCTGGGTAAATGGAATGCTACCCGAAATTGGCGAGGAACACGAAAAATGAAGGCTCAACATTCGGGGTACAGAATTATAATATCCATAATAATTATATATATACAATATCTACAATATCTATAATACCCACAAAAGAAAACCCCTCATCTGCAAGGCAGATGGGGGATATAAAAATCGGCGGATCGTATATTAGGGGATAAACTTGCGCGATACTTTTTTGCCGTCGTAAGTAAACAACACCGTCTTCTCCTCGACTTTGGTCTCAATATGGACGGATTTGCCCCATAACGTATAAACGTAGGGAAGCGTTCGTTCTAAGTATTTGAGATCAAGCTCCACAGTTTCGTATTGGTGCTTGATATATAATTCTCCTGTTCGCTGGTAATCTCCGTCTTGTACGACTAAGTAAGGAAAACCACCGTTGACACGTGAATAAACCAGTTGATCACGAATGTTTTCCCATGATTTATCTGTTATTTTCCAATCAGGGCCTTTCTTTTCAAACACATATAAATCCAGATCGTCTGTCAATTTCTTGGTTAAATAGTTACGGATAAACGATTGGTCGGAATCGACCTCGCGTACTTCGAATATTTTGGCACGTCCTTGACCGGGTTCTCGACCGAGCTTTTCTTGTTCGATGGAGGTTGGATTATCCCATCGATGTTCGATATCTTCGAAAATTTTAAGACCTAAATAATAGGGATTCAAGCTGTGTTTGGAGGGCTGTACAACTGATGAGTTAAGCTTGGCATATTCGAAAGATTCTTCCGTTGTCAGATCCAGCTCACGCAAAATACGTTGATGCCAGTAGGACGCCCAGCCTTCATTCATGATCTTAGTCTCCATCTGTGGCCAGAAATAAAGCATCTCGTCGCGCAACATGGACATAATGTCACGCTGCCAATCTTCCAATACGGGCGAGAACTCCTGAATAAACCAGACGATGTCCTTCTCAGGCTCAGGCGGGAATATTTGCTCTGGGCTGTCCGTACGCCCGTTGGTTTTTGTTCCATTAGCTTTGTCTTCGAGCGACCAAAGATCGTCATATTGTCCGGGCTGCTTCGGTGGTTCTTTGTCTTTTTGTTCTTTCATCTTAAGCTCCATGTAGCGCTGCTTGTCAAGCTTCTGCGGGCGAATAATTTGTGGATCAACATGTTCTTGAATAGCCAACACGGCATCAATAAAGCTCTCTACAGCTTGTGTGCCGAATTCTAATTCGTAATTCGAGACACGTTCAGCGGTAGCGGACATGCTTTCCACCATATTACGATTGGAGGTGGAGAATCGTGCATTGTTTTTAAAAAAGTCGCAATGGGCGAGTACGTGGGCGACGATGAGTTTGTTCTGGATGAGGGAGTTGCCGTCCAACAGGAACGCATAACAGGGATTGGAGTTGATAACGAGTTCATAAATTTTGCTTAGACCGAAGTCATATTGCATCTTCATTTTGTTAAATGTCTTGCCGAAGCTCCAGTGATGAAAGCGGGTAGGCATCCCGTAAGCACCGAACGTGTAAATAATATCAGCCGGGCATATCTCGTACCGCATCGGATAGAAGTCCAGTCCAAAGCCGGTAGCAATTTCTGTTATTTCAGCAATCGCCCGCTCCAGCTGGCGAGTATCGTCTTGTTTCATGTCGCGATCCCTCCGAGCTCTAAATTACGTTTCATACCATATGTATGGCGGAAGTAGGGGGGATATGTGCAGGTTGAGATGATATCTTTTAGTGATTCGGCAATCAAATTTGCCGCCCGCAATAACCTAATTGGTCATTTTTTTGGATTACGCAGTTACTACGGCCCGAGAGGGACGGGACAGAGCTCCTGATAATAGATATGTTGATCATAGTTGTGTATACGCCATATTAGAAATGTAGGATGTTGGATGAGTGTAGGGTTCGCAGATGCAAACGGAAAATAGGGTTAAGGTGCTCTAAAGTCTCACTGCGATCCAACTCGCAATACGGTCCCAAGTCAGACAGCGAACTAAGATCACACACACGGCAATCTAATGCTGGAAAATAAACTAAAGTTACACAAGGAGCTAAGGTTAGGCAATGATCGAAGGTGGCGCAACGAGCTAAAGTTAGACAATGATCGGAGGCGACCCAATGAGCTAGAGTCAGGCAATGATGGAGGTGACCCAATGAGTCAAAGTTAGGTAAAGATCGAAGTTGTCCCAGCGAGCTAGAGCTAGACAATGATCGAAGATGACACAACGAGCGAAAGTCAGGTAAAGATCGAAGGCGACTCAATGAGCTAGAGTCAAGCAATGAACGAAGGTGGCACAACGAGCTAAAGTTAGACAATGAACGAAGGTGGCACAACGAGCGAAAGTCAGGCAAAGAACGAAGGTGACACAACGAGCGAAAGTCAGGTAAAGATCGAAGGCGACTCAATGAGCTAGAGTCAGGCAGTGAACGAAGGTGACATAACGCCCCAAAGTGAGACAATGATCCAACGCCACAAAGGTATCTGAAGTTATTAAATCTGGGATCTTTGGAGATCTAAAGTCCCAGACAGAGCCGTAATTACAGAAAAAAGAAAAGGATCTCCAGGCTAAAATATTTGATAAGGCGTAAAACCCGCCTTAAGTGACCCTCAAAGCGGCGAAATAAGCAAGATAAGCCGGGATATCATCCTTATGCCGTTGCTCATCGTAAGATGATAGCTAAGGGAAAAGGAAGCAGCAATGAGGCTTCCAAGCCACTTCCAAGCGGGCAATAAAGCCGATGAGGGTCATTTAAGGCGTAAAACCCGTCTTAAGTGACCCTCAAAGCGACGAAATAAGCAGGATAAGCCGGAATATCATCCTTATGCCGGTGCTCATCGTAGATGATAGCTAAGGGAAAAGGAAGCAGCAATGAGTCTTCCAAGCCACTTCCGAGCGGGCAATAAAGCCGAAGAGGGTAAAACAAAGCGTAAAACCAGCCTTAAGTGACCCTCAAAGCGGCAAAATAAGCAAGATAAGCCGGAAAATCATCCTTATGCCGGTGCTCATCGTACGATGATAGCAAAGGGAAAAGGAAGTAGCAATGAGTCTTCCAAGCCACTTCCGAGCGGACAATAAAGCCGAAGAGGGTAACTTAAGCGTAAAACCAGCCTTAAGTGACCCTCGAAGCGATGAAATAAGCAAGATAAGCCGGGATATCATCCTTATGCCAGTGCTCATCGTACGATGATAGCTAGAGGAATAGGTCGCGTCTTTTCTCCATATAATTTCGATTCACTGTATAGGAGCGAATTCGCATCTTTCCACCTTTATGCGGCAGGAGCATTTGCTTTACCACCATCCTTTTTAGGAGGGAGCGAGCTTTTTCTTTTCCGACATTTAGAAAATGACATACATCCTGCGGGAGTAAATCTCGATCCAAATGGGCCGCATAATGCAAAATTTCATTTTCCAAAACTTCATGGGAGCTAGAATGACCAGTATCATATCCTTGGTACCAGGTTCCCATGAATTGTTGAAGGAGTTGCTCACACATGCGAGGTTTATCGTGAATATCGTCATAGGAGAACCGTAAAATACGCCATCCGTCAATGATCAGATGGTTTTGTCTGATAAGTGAATCGGAAAACTGCCACCGTGTTACTTTAGCATGATGAGGACCATAACCATCAATTTCAATCGCTAATCGCAGTGGGAAACGTATGTAAGCAAAGTCAAGAAACCTGCTCCCATCCCGATAATCTTCAACCTCATATTCAGGATATAAATGTTCTAAGCTTTTAAAGGCAGGATACCACGCTTTTTCAAGAAATAATTGTTCTGCGTATCCGTGCCCTTGCATTAGCCTCATTTTCCGATTACCGCTGCTTTTTTCGAGTGCATCAGCGAACCATTTTTCATACATCGATTCATATGTCATAGATTTCACGTCCCCTTAATAGAAATAAAAAACACCGTCACCCAGATCAATGGAAACATATCCATCAACAGGGAAACGGTGTGTACTTCACAACCAAGAATACTTTTATGTTAGGTTCATTATACTCAGGTTATCAAAACGATATATCATTAAATTCACCGGCTATGCCAAGCAGAACTTGGAAACCAAATATTGCTTGTAGAACTGAGCTGTAGAACTATACTGTAGAAAAGTACTATAGAACTGAACTATAGAACTGAATTATAGAACTATACTGTAGAACTTAGCTATAGAACTAAGATGTAGAACTGAACTGCAAAACTGAACTGAGCTACAGAACAGAGCTATAGAACTTTGCTATAGAACTGAGCTATAGAACTATACTGTAGAACTTAGCTATAGAACTGGACTACAGAACTGAACTGTAGAACTGAACTATAGAACCAGTTTGCGAGTTAAATAGCACCTAAACAGGTCCATAGACCACCGCATCTTTTCGGGTAAATTTAACCATCCATGTATGAGCAAAGTTACTTACTTTTCAATATGCTCATCGAACCAACGCACAATATGGTTAAGGCGCTGCACCCTCAAGCCAGGGTTGCCACCACGTGACAGCTCGTGATTGGAGGATGGGAAGCGAATAAATTGAGTCTTCTTGCCAAGGCGCTTAAGTGCAATAAACAACTGTTCTGCTTGTTCGATCGGGCAGCGCAGGTCATTCTCGCCATGTAAGATTAGCAGTGGAGTCTGAACTTGTTCCACATAAGCAAGCGGGGAATGCTTCCACAGCCTCTCCAAATCGTTCCACGGATTACCACCAATCTGGTCTTCTGTGAAGAAATGACCGATGTCGCTTACACCGTAGAACGAGATCCAGTTGGAGATAGAACGCTGCGTAACGGCTGCTTGAAAACGATCCGTATGGCCCACGATCCAGTTGGTCATAAACCCGCCATAACTGCCTCCTGTGACTCCCAATCTTGACGAGTCAATAAAGTCATAAGTGGATACCGCATAATCTACCGCTTCCATCAAGTCTGAATAATCCTTGCCGCCATAATCGCCGCGGCATGCATTGACAAATGTCTGGCCGTAACCATGCCCACCTCGCGGATTCGTGTATACCACAGCATATCCATTTGCGGCGAGTAGTTGGAACTCATGCATAAAGGTGTTGGCATACATGGCGTGCGGACCACCGTGAATCTCGAGCACAGTTGGCACCTTAGTGCCTGCTGTATATCCAATTGGCTTTAAAATCCATCCTTGAATGTCCCATCCGTCACCAGCTTTAAACCAGAATGTTTCAGGCAAGCTGATCTCGACTTCGCTAAAAAGAGCTTCGTTGCAGTTGGTTAACCGAGTTTCCATCTTTGCTTCTATATCCCATGCAAATAAATCGCCAGGGTGAGTGAGATCGGCAGACGCAACGATTAGCTTGCCGTTGCGAGCATCGGCAAATTGGTAAATTTCGCGATCACCGGCTGTAATGACTTCATAGCTGGAAGCATCAGCAGCGAAGCGGGCAATGTGCACATTGCCTTCGGATGTAAATAACGAATAAATGCTGGAACCATCAGCAGTAAAAATTGGACCCGTAGATGCGATATTGGATCTCATGTCGCTGATCGCACCATGGCCAAGTGGACGATCCAAGTCTGCGCTGAGGCAAGTAATTGAGCCGCCTGCGGCAGGAATTGAGTATAAGCGTACAATCGTAGCGTTATAGTAGGAGCGGTCGCTCGCAAAGAAGGCGATGCAGCCTCCATCTGGGGAATAAGCAAGATCATAGATCCCCCATTCACAAGTCGTAAGTTTGCGCCGATTGTGTCCTGCTGCATCTATGACGTACAGATTGTTAGATAGGATGAGATCCGGATCTATATCGTGATCATCCATTATTTTAGCTGTAAAAGCGATCTCATTCCCATCGGGAGACCAGGCAAATTCTCCGATATCGTAATGACCGGAAGTAAGTTGAAGTAGATCGGTGCCGATATGTCCTATGTTGTACACAAACAGATGAGATCGCTTATTGTTCCATAAACCGCCGGCATCGGATTTGTAATTCAGCCGGTTAAATATTGCTGCCTGTAAGCCAGCTTTGCCGCCGTTAGCTGGCTGCTCGTCCTTTCCGCTTGTCGACGCGTTGTCTGCGCGGACAGTGGTTGAAAGGGCATTATCCTCAGTATGTTCTACATCTGTATGTTCTACAGATGAACGGATAAGTATACGTTGTCCATCAGGAGACCAGACGAAGGAGTTCACACCGTGGGCAAGATCAGTCAAACGTTGCGCTTCGCCACCTAATGCGGCAATTATCCATATCTGCGGCTTGTCCTCATATTGACGCAGAAAAGCCAACTGTGTACCATCAGGAGACCACGCTGGCGAATGATCCTTATCTCCAGAAGTAAAGGGAATATCGCCGCTGCCATCCTGTTCCATGAGACGTATATGCGAGCGATAACCGCTATTCTCTTCATTTACAGACTTCGACACGTAGGCAATACGTCCATTAAAAGAGCTAATAACAGGATCGCTTAACCATGTTAATCGATATAAATCTTCTGAAAGCATACCTCGCTTGTTCTGCATTGACACATCTCCTTTGATCTAATCTTGTAAAATGAAGTAAATGGAAGTTTCCTAAGGTAGAATACTGCTCTCTAACCATAGTATCCCAAGAAACAGCGAGCAGCAAGGTACTGTGGCAGTTGATATCTTTTTCAATTTCATTAAAACCATGGCATCAGCAGCATAGTGATTGAACGAATAGCTTAAGAATTAGCAACCGTTCTTTATCATAAGACAACAATTAAAGGCGCAAGACATGAATGGAGCAATCCATCGGTCGTCAGATCGCAGATGCCCCGTTCATATCTAGTTAGCCGTGTAAAGTTGGACGTTATCGGACAGCCGCGGGCTGTTTTTTGAAAAAGTGCTTCAATGCTTTGTATACCTCTGTTTTTTCTTTAATGACGTAGTACATAAAGTTCGGAATGTTGATATTCCGATACGCAGACATGAGTGTACTGCTGCGGTTATATTGGTTCACTTCGCCGTAACCGAACATATTCGTGCGCTTTAACAGTTCACCGATTAGCTTCACGCAGCGTTCATTGTCGCTTGTCAAGTTGTCGCCGTCTGAGAAATGAAAAGGATAAATGTTGTAGCTGGCAGGTGGATAGCGGCGATCGATTATATCAAGCGCCTTAATGTATGCGGAGGAACAGATCGTGCCACCACTTTCTCCGCGAGTAAAGAACTCTTCCTCGGTGACTTCCTTTGCCTCTGTATGATGGGCTATAAACACGATGTCTACCTTTTCATACTGTTTGCGCAAGAAGCGGGTCATCCAAAAGAAGAAGCTGCGCGCACAGTATTTTTCGAAGGAGCCCATACTTCCTGATGTATCCATCATCGCAATGATGACTGCATTTGATTGTGGCTTAATAATTTCTTCCCACGTCTTAAATCGCAGGTCATCTGGATTAATACCATGTATACCAGGCTGACCGGATAAAGCATTGCGCCGCATATTTTCAAGAATCGTACGCTTCTTGTCAATGTTGGACATAATCCCTTTTTTGCGAATATCGTTAAAGCGAATCTCTTTCACTTCAATCTGCTCTTTGTCCTTAGGACGCAAATGGGGAAGTTCCAGTTCATCAAATAACATGCCTTCAAGCTCTGCAATGCTGATCTCCGCTTCAACTACATCTGCTCCAGGCTGATCACCCGCTTGCTGCCCTTTGCCGGGCCCTTGTTCTTTATCAGTTCCAAGCACGTCGCCTACTTTACTGTCGCCATCTCCTTGGCCTACATGTTTCTTCTTGTTAAAATTGTACATAAAACGAAATTCATCCAGGCTGCGGATTGGAACTTTAATAATTTGCTTGCCATCCGACAAAATAATATTTTCCTCGGTGACCAGGTCTGGCAAATTCTGCTTTATCGCTTCGCGCACCTTCTGCTGATGGCGCGCTTGATCTTGATATCCTTTACGATGGAGCGACCAGTCTTCACGGGATACGATAAATAACGGTTCAGTCATGATGCTCCCCCTTCCAGATTAGCAACAGGATGAATCCCTGCTGTAAGTTCTTGTTACACAATATATTCACGAACAGGGGAGTTATGAAGGGCAGCAGGAGAAAGTGTGATGTATAAAGGAGTCACACCAATTAATAAGTGCTAGGATTAAGGTTAGGTACAGCATTATTACATAGTTCAAAGGAGCACACAGATGAATCCAACTTCACGGATATATGAAGAGCTCACATTAGAGCAGATTACAAAAATAATGACGGAAACTTTCGACCTCCACACGGAGGTGTTATCTTGTTCATTGCTAAGTGGAGGATTGTTTAATACGACTTATTTAATTCATACGATACGGCCAGAAACTGCAGTCGTGCTGCGTGTAGCCCCGATTCACCATGAGCTGCTTCTAGACTTTGAGAAGACGATGATGGGCGCAGAGACACATATTTATAACCTTCTGGCGACGAAGGGAGTTCCCGTTCCTAAAGTAATAATCTGTGATGAGTCTTGTGAAGTGATACCACGAGTGTACATGGTCATGGAATATATTCCGAGTGTGCCCATGAATGACCCCACTGTTCCTGAGGATGTAAAAGCAGCGTTACGTCGCAGCTTGGGTCAGTACACATCACGAATTCATGAACTCACAGGGGAAAAATTCGGTTGGCCAACTTCAAGACAAGGTATTAGAGGTAGTGAGAGCTGGTCACAAGTCATCTTGCAGTTTGTAAATGAGTTAGCAGGAAAGTCAATTGTTCATGGGGTGTTTGAACAACAGGAAATGGACGTATTATTAAACCTTTTCCGATCAAATGAGCGCATTTTTGATGAGATCACAACTCCTGTGCTTGTTCATAATGACCTATGGGATCCCAATGTTCTGGTGAGTGAACAACATAATGTGTGGGAGATTGCCGCGATTATTGATGCGGATCGCTCGATGTATGCCGATCCTGAATATGAATTTGTATTATGGGACAATAATGCTGACTTTATGGAGGGATACGGTAAACCGTTGGATATGTCTATCGCTGCACAAACACGAAGAGAAAGCTACAAGCTGCTGCTTGCTGTTATGAATGCTTATGTATTTAAGGTTGAATACAACAATAGTCCAGCTTATCTAGACGCAAGAGAGGATGTGCTTGGCCGTCTTGAAGCATGGTCTTCATCTCGAAAGTAAACAAGAACGTACCCGTTACTGAGCGGGTACGTTTTTTTAATTATGACGAATTTGTAATAATATTCATCTGTTTACATTAAGTTTTAAATGAATTCAGGTGTGGAACATGTTACGATTTGTAAGAATTAAAAAACGAAAGCCGAAGCTCATGAATGAGCACGGGGGAACCAACATTGGGGTGAAATCGCACATGCGATAGGGGAATCTCTTAACCCGAACCCGTCAGCTAACCTCGTAGGCTGCAAAGGGAGATGACATCTTTGAAGAAACAGATGCAGAAAGTCGTAATCGTGGGTGCACTTGCACTTGCTCCAGTATTATCCGCAGGCTCGGTAATGGCTGCACCAGCTAGTAATGCAGATTGCAACGTTAATAACAATATTAAGGTTAATAGCAATTCGCAGCAGGGTACGCAGAACACGATGAAGTGGAACATCAACGGACAAGATTGGTCTGCACTACTGTCCAAGTGGTTCCCACAGTTCAAGCAAGACGGTCAACAGCAAGGGAACAATAACAATTCCGGCCAAGTGAAGGTTGAACAACCTAAGCAAGGGGGAACTGAAAATAAGGGCCAGCAGCAGTCGCCTAACGGCAGCACAGAACAGAACAAGCAGGAGCAAGCTGCAAATGTATCCGAGTTTGCAAAGCAGGTAGCTGAGCTCGTGAACAAGGAACGTGCTGCAGCAGGACTAGCTCCACTTAAGCTGGACAATAAGTTGTCTGAAGTTGCGATGAAGAAAGCAAAGGATATGTATGATAACAATTACTTTGATCATCAATCGCCAACTTATGGTTCGCCATTTGACATGATGAAAGCTAATGGAATCCAGTATAGTACTGCCGGCGAGAATATCGCTAAAGGCCAACGTACGCCAGAAGAGGTCATGAACGCTTGGATGAACAGCGACGGACATCGCAAAAACATTATGAACTCAAGTTTCACTACAATTGGTGTGGCCTATTATAATGGTGAATGGGTACAGCAATTTACGGGCTAAGCTTACTTTTAAATACCTTTTACACTCCTCCTGTATGATATAAGAAAGGCTGCATCTACTGCGATTTTGTCGCGGATAGGGCAGCCTTTTTCTTCGATTTACACAATTTCCATGAGGTCTTCACATAACCTTTTCATAATAATGCGGTTCTATTAACAAATGTTTTTCATAATAAAATAGTCAGAGAACACACGAGAGGCTGCTGCATGCAGGAGCTGGCCCAGGATATCTTCTATCATGAATGAACTGTTCTGCATATGGAATGATTGATAATTGATGAGGAGGCGATGAATAATGAATGTACGGACAAAATGGAAACGTCATTGGTTCAAGTTAGTATTGGCAGTCGCGATTACATTACCTGTATTCTCCTTTGGAACAAATCCGCCCGTGTATGCAGAGGGGCCATCCGATCCAGCACCTTACATTAATGCAAAAGGCACGCCTAATGGCAAAAAAGTGTTGTTTGACAATACACATGCGCAAACTGCTGGAGCTGCAGACTGGGTTATTGATGGTGGGTTTTCCGATTTTGCAAACGGCATTGCGAATAAAGGTTATGATGTAAAGGAACTGCGCAAGTCAACCGCGATTACATACAATGATCTCAAAGATTATGATGTATTTGTAATTCCTGAAGCAAACATTCCATTTAAAACAACAGAGCAAGCCGCGCTGCTGCAATATGTGCAAGGTGGAGGCAGCATCTTCTTTGTATCGGATCACTATAATGCAGATCGTAACAAAAACAGATGGGATGCTTCCGAAGTGTTTAACGGCTATCGCCGTGGTGCTTGGAGCAATCCAGCCCAAGGAATGAGTGCAGAAGAAGCAGGCTCTGCTGCTATGCAGGGCGTTGCCAGCTCTGACTGGCTTTCCGACAACTTTGGTGTTCGCCTTCGTTACAATGCGCTTGGTGATGTTAATGCTACTCAGATCGTACCTTTAAGCCAATCGTTTGGCATCACAAATCAAGTAGCCAGTGTGGCGATGCATGCGGGATCTACGATTGCCATCACCAATCCGAACATTGCAAAAGGAATTGTATATGTCCCAACCCTCTCAAGCAGCCAAAAATGGCCGAATGCGGTTGATCAAGGCGTATACAACGGCGGCGGTATTGCGGAAGGTGCATATGTAACGATTTCCAAGGTTGGACAAGGAAAAGCGGTTGTCATCGGAGATTCTTCTCCAGTGGAAGACGTATCACCTAAATACAAAAGGGAAGAGAACGGACAGACTAAAAAAACGTATGACGGATATAAAGAGCAGGACGATGCTGTACTGTTGATGAACGTCATTGATTGGTTAGCTAATAAGGAGACGTATACAAGCTTTACGCAAGTTCCAGGCTTCCAACTGGATACAGCAACAAGCTTGCATCCATTTGAGACACCTGCTAACAGTACGGAACCGCAAGCTGAACCATGGGCTGCACCAGCAGCAGGTTACAAGTGGTGGGATGCTACCACATTCAAAACTGGCTCATATGGTGCTCAAGGTAATAACGGAGGCGAAATACCAACAGGCACACCTTCGATGACACATCCTGCAACGGTGCAAGCAGGTGTGCCGTTTGATGTGACGATTACGGTGACAGGTCTTGCACCTAATAGTTCGGTAACACTTCAGACTGGCGTATATTTGGTTGGTGGTGTTCAAGTTGGTCAGGTGCAAAATGCGGATGGCTCATGGCCAAGCGGCTACGGCTATACGGCAAGAACTTTCACGGCTGATAGCAGCGGTAACGTAGCACAAATTATTAAAGTACGGACGCAAAGCGGAAAAACGGGAGCTGCGAGCATACGTTTACGCAAAGACAGCAGTAAAGTATATCAAACAGATTCCATAACGATTAACTGATTAAACGGAAGCTCATGAAAAGCCCTTATTGCTGCGGCCATAAGGGCTTTCAGCTGTTTCGACTTAGATTCAACCATACGTCGATGCTTCTTCGTAAAGAGGATTCTTAGTGAGGAGAAGTTATTTTAATATAGTAAGGAGTTATTACATGTCTAACATTCCACATCATGAGTCTGGTAAGCTTGCAATTCTTCACACCAGTGATATCCATGGGACGGTGCTGCCGTACCGATATGCGGATCAAATGCCGATAGAAGCAGGTATTGCCAAAATATCTACTGCGATTAAGCAATTAAGACGTCAATATGAAGAAACGATATATGTTGATAATGGAGATCTGCTGCAAGGTACTCCGTTAACCTATTATCACGCACGTATGAAATCCAGTCTGCCTAATCCATTAATAGCGTGTATGAACTTGCTGCAGCCTGATGCTGCTGTGGTAGGCAATCACGAATTTAACTATGGAATTACCTATTTGAGGCAAGCAATGAAAGAATCCAAATTTCCGTGGTTAAGCGCTAATTTGCTTGATGAGACGAATGGTGAACCGATATTTGGTGTTCCTTATATGATTAAAGAACTCTCCGCGGGATTAAAGGTTGGAGTGCTGGGATTGACGACATCCTATATCCCGAATTGGGAACTGCCGCAGCATATTGTGGGCATTGATTTTGAGTGTGTTGTACGAGCTGCACAACGGTGGGTTAAGGTATTGCGTGAAGAAGAACATGTAGATCTGGTTGTCGTGTCGTATCATGGGGGTCTGGAGCGTGATATGAACAGCGGAGAGTTAACAGAACCAGATACGGGTGAAAACGAAGGTTATAAGCTGGCTGCAGAAGTGCAGGGCATTGATATATTGCTGACTGGACATCAGCACCGGGTTATTGTAAACGAACGCATTCAGGGCGTAGTAATTGCACAGCCGGGTTCACACGGACAAGGTGTTGGCTGTATCGAAGTGCAGATGGAGCGTGTTGACGAGAAGTGGATAGTGAGGGCTGTTTGTTCAAAATGGATTGAGGTTGCCGGTATGACCCCAGACAAGCATATCATCGATCAGGTAGCGCCGATCGAAGCCGAAGTGCAGGTGTGGCTTGATCAGTCGATCGGTCAAGTGGAAGGTGATATGACAGTTACAGATGCCGGCCAAGTTCGATTATCAGATCATCCGTTAATTGAATTTATTAATCGGGTACAGATGGAATACGGCCAGACAACGATTTCCAACACGGCGCTGTTTGATGATACGGCACCGGGCTTTGTTGGGCGTATTACGATGCGTCAAGTACTAGCGAACTATATTTATGCGAATACATTAAAGGTGATTCGAGTGACAGGACAAGACATTTGGGATGCGCTTGAACAGACAGCGTCTTACTTTGATTGTACTGAACAAGGCAGTGAACATATTCGTATTAATGAAGCGTATTTGTATCCTAAGCCTCAGCACTATAATTATGACATGTGGGAGGGCATTGAGTATGAAATCGACATCTCACGTGCAGTGGGAGAGCGGATTACGAAGCTTCTAGTAAGCAGTAGTGGACAACAGATCGATGTGCACGGTACTTATGACGTCGCTATGAACCATTATCGCGCTGCTGGCGGAGGCAATTACGCCATGTTTGCAAATAAGCTCACAGTGTTGGATGTGCCCACAGATATTGCAGAGCTGATAGCGGATTATATTATGCAGCGAGGAACTATATATTCGACGCTAAATCATAACTGGCGGGTAGTGACCTGATATTAGAATTGCTCATTTGGAATAAGCCAGTAACGTCCCGTATCACTAAAGGATGAAGCCGTCACAACCCCAGATAACAGCAGCTTAGGAGGGTGAGCGGCTTTTCCTCATTAACACGAACCTTCATCTTGAACAATGATCTTCCTGCTTCCCCCTCTTAAGAAAAGGAGATATTAGGAGACATAGTACGGCCTAGGCTAGAAATAGTGCAGCCACAATATTGTAAAATCTCCATTCGATGCCGTAAACGCACGCCTTAGATTAATTTTGACCATCGATCCGAGCACAAGTCAAAGCATAAGCGAGGCGAGTAGAAAGTCATCTACGGGGTGAATTACCAAGACTTTCTCATATCACAACCTCTCCCGTCAAACTATGACAACGCTTTCAATTGGAATTCTAGCGTGTAATTCTGGCAGATAAATCGCTTAGGGACATATTACGCTTGCTGGACTTTGTACTTAGATTAATCATAAAGTTCACACAATTAACTGATTCACAAAAACGACACAAATGATATAGTTATATTAGAGTGTACTGCAGTAATTGTTGTTTGCTTGGTTTATGGAAGGAAGAGTGGAATGCGCTTACAAACGAAGTTGATGCTGCTTATTTGCACCCTGCTTATTATCGTTATCATTGCTCTTACCGGGACCTTTCATCATTTATGGACCTCCTCGCTTAAAAATAAGATCGGAACAGAAGCCATTCATTTAGCGAAGACGATAGCTAGTCTCGATGACATTCGCCAAGCTTTTGATTCCGACAATCCTACCTCGATTGTACTTCCGATTGTTGAACGCATACGTATGGAGACAGGGGCAGAATTTATCGTCGTTGGAGATCGACAGGGTATCCGCATTGCCCATCCACTTGCGGACAGGATTGGCAAACCTATGGTCGGCGGCGACAATGAAGAGGTGTTCCAAGGCAAGTCCATCATATCGGATGCTTGGGGCAGTATGGGTCGTTCATTGCGCGGCAAAGTTCCAATTTACAATATGGACCATAAGCTTGTTGGCGTTGTGTCAGTCGGCTTCCTCATGGCGGAGATATCACAAGATGCGGTTGCCTATCAGACCTATATGGTTATTCTGGCGCTGCTTGCTATTCTTCTTGGTAGTCTAGGCTCTATCTACATAACAAGAAATGTGAAGAGGTCTATTCATGGCTTGGAGCCTGCTGCGATTGGACGACTCTATCGCGAGAAAGAAACTTTAATCGAGTCTATTAAGGAAGGTATTATTGCAGTAAATGAGGAAGGGAAAATTACAACCATTAATCAAGCAGCTTTCGAGCTGATGGGGCTGCGTGAACGGCGGTTAATTGGTTCACATATATACGAGCTGTTTCCACAGACCTGCTTAATGAATGTCATTCAATCTGGACAATCGCAGTACAACGTGGATATGAAGATTGCCGACAGGGTATTGGTTGCTAACCGTGTGCCGATTATCGATACGAATAATCAAGTGATTGGGGCCGTATCCAGTTTCAGAAGCAAGTCAGATCTATATGATCTTACGGAGCAATTATCCCAACTGCGCAATTACGCAGACGGTTTAAGAGCGCAGACGCATGAGTATTCAAACAAGCTGCATCTTATTGCCGGTCTTATACAGTTAGAATCCTATCAAGAGGCGCTGGATGTCATCTCGAAGGAATCGGATATTCATGAAAGTTTTACACAATTTATAATGAGTGAACTGCCAGATCCGATACTTGGCGGATTGTTGATTGGCAAGTTTAATCGCGCGCATGAAGTGGGTGTAAATCTGGTTATGGACCCTGCTAGCTGTTTTAAGGATGTTCCGGCGCAGATTGATCGCTTCAAGCTGGTAACTATTATTGGGAACCTGATTGATAACGCGCTTGAAGCGGTGCTTCAGGACGAGCGTGAAGATAAAGTTGTACACGTCATGATTACCGACTGGGGCCAAGAAGTTATCATTGAGGTGGAAGATTCGGGGGTAGGGATTCCGAACGGCGTAGGAGAACAGATTTACCACTTGGGATTTACGACAAAGGCAGGGGAACACCGAGGATTCGGCCTGATATTGGTAAAGCAGGCGGTAGAAGAGTTAAGGGGGATGCTTATGCATCACGCTCGAGAAGATGCACCAGGTACTGTTTTTACCGTTGTTATCCCGAAAATGGACTATAAAGCTGATGATGCGGGGGGATCTGCTTGATTCGAGTCTTGATTATTGAGGACGATGTTCGAATTGCTGAAATTAATCGGCGTTTGGTGGAAAAAGTAGCTGGCTACTCAGTGGTAGGAATTGCTACGGATGAGCAGCAGGCGAAGGAACAGCTTCAAATTTTAATGCCTGACCTTGTGCTGCTTGATATTTATTTTCCTGATATGTCGGGAATGGATTTTCTCCGTTATCTGAAGCAGCGCCAAAGTTATATTGATGTCATAATGATTACAGCAGCCAAAGATATGAAATCTGTGCGTGAAGCCATTCAAAGCGGTGTATTCGACTTTATTATGAAACCGGTCATTTATGAGCGGATGTTCGAAACGCTCCAAAAGTATAAGCAATACCAGCATGACATTAAGATGTTGAGTCAGCACAACAGCAACGTCAGTCAACAGCAAATTGATGCCTTGATGCGAGGCAGAATAGAGCTGGCGATGAAAGACCCTTATTATCCGAAAGGAATCGATAAGCTGACGTTGGATAAGGTATTAACGTATGTGCGTTATTTGGACGAAGGCTTGTCTGCCGAACGATTGGGGCAGAGTATTGGTATTAGTCGATCTACAGCCCGGAGGTATTTGGAATACTTGGTATCTGAAGGGGCGTTAAGAGCCGATGTGCAGTATGGATCGGTGGGGCGTCCGGAGCGGGTGTATCGTATAATTTGAGCAGGAAACAGTGGAAAATGGAACCTAAAAATATTCGATTATTTACTGATTTGACGTATTATAGAAGAAGTTGTGAAAGGAATGTTGAGTTATTATGAATTAAGGACCGAAATCAGGAATAACATATGGTAAATCGAAGCCAGTTCATAGTAAGATAGAATCGTAAAATCAGTATAGAAAATATTGTCGAAATAGATGCTGGAGGAGCTAACATCATGTTACGACGTTATGTTATGTTGGGCAGTATTAATGCTGGATTGTCAGTAGCGTTGGGGGCTTTTGGTGCACATTTGCTGAAATCCTTATTGACCCCCGAAAGAATGGCAACATGGGAGACCGCCGTTCAGTATCACATGTTTCATGCGCTTGCCCTGCTATTGATTGCCATAATGGCTGATCGTTTGAACAGCCCGGCGAAGCTATTATGGGCTGCAAGGCTTATCTGGATTGGCATAATTATTTTCTCGGGTAGTTTGTACATTCTTTGCTTATCAGGTAAAGGGGTTCTAGGTGCGATCACACCGATTGGTGGAGTAGCATTTATTGCCGGCTGGGTGATGCTCGCATTAGCTGCGCGACGTTCTTCCTAATGGATTAGAAGAGCGATTACGATGCCGGAAGGAAGATGAGTTTGAAAGCCAAGGATGGACAGAGTACTCATAAGCCGCAACGGAGTGCGGTTATTCATAAATCCAATGCGTGGTCGATAGCGTTCATAGGTACCGTTGCAATACTATGCCTCGTATTATGGCAGTTGACAGGGGCTTTTAAGGAAATAATTGTTGTAATATTGACCTTATTAATACTCATTTACGTGGCTCAGATGATGCGTGGAAGAACCTGGAGTACGACTAATGAGACTAAGACAGAACTGGATATTGTGCAGTCCGAAAGAAGCTCTCCGTTTGCTCAGGCAGCTTCCTATGATTATTCATCGTGGAACCTTTTATACGAACAATTGCCGATGTCGGCTGTTCTGACACGTGCTGATGGCGTTATTGTCACCGTAAACAAGGCGTTTCGAGACCATATAGGATTATCGTTTAATTATAACGGTTTAACTTGGGCCGAGTTGCTGGAGGATCGATATCTCTCTCCTTTGGTGGGAGCGATTTACAACGTCTCTTCCAAGCGGATAGATATGCAATTGGAGTTAACGGCCTATCATAAGGAAGGATTTCGTCAAGATTGGCTGGCGAGACTCGTACCTTGTCCTGTTGGATTTAGCACCCAGAATGATTATGTAATTGTTTATTTACAGGACACAAATTCGAATCGGCATATGGCAGAAAAGATTCACTATATGTCCTATTACGACGATATGACAGGTCTGCCGAACCGACGTATGTTTATGCAGCGTCTGGAAGAATCAGCTCGTATGAACATGACAGTACCTACGTCACTGGCTGTTGTTTATATGGATCTGGATCGCTTTAAGCGGATTAATGATACTTTTGGATCTGATTTTGGCGATATGCTGCTCATGCTGATTGCAGAACGATTGCTGCGCGTGATGACTGAGAACGATATGCTTGCCCGAATGGAAGGTGATGAATTCGCCTGTTTTATGACGCATGTCGCTTCGCCTGTAGAAGCATCTGAACGTGTAGAGGCACTTATGAGCGCGATGGAGGAGCCGTTTGTGCTGAACGAGGTTCCTGTACATGTGACAATGAGTGTCGGCGTGTTCCTGAGCGGCGTAAACGAAGCGACGCTTGATAGCGCCATCATGATGGTAAAACAAGCCGATACAGCCTTGTCCCGAGTGAAAGAAAAGGGAAAAAACGGTTATTTATTCTATGCACCCGAGATGAACAATCGCCCGCTTGAACGGCTGACGCTAGAGCACGAAATGAGAAAAGCGTTGTCTGAAGGCCAGTTTCAGTTGTATTATCAGCCTCAAGTGGATATGCGAACGAAGCGGATCGTAGGGGTAGAGGCTCTTGTCCGTTGGATGCATCCTGAACGTGGGGTAATATTACCTGGAGAATTCATTCCGTTGGCTGAGGAAAATGGATTTATTGTTGCGCTCGGTGAATGGGTGTTGGAGGAGGCTTGTCATCAAAATAAACGATGGCAGGATGAAGGATTGCCGCAAATCCCAGTATCGGTGAACTTGTCAGTGCGTCAGTTCGAACAGCACAATCTGACCAAAACAGTAGAGCAAGTATTAGCTTTTACCGGTTTAATGCCGCAATATCTAGATCTGGAAATTACCGAAAGTATGACGCTTGATGTATCCCGAGCTACACATGTACTTAACGAATTAAAAGAAATGGGAGTCGGTATTAGCATTGATGACTTTGGTACCGGCTATAGTTCGCTCCATTACTTGAAGAACTTCCCAATTCATCGACTAAAGATTGATCGCTCATTCGTGCGAGATTTACAGCAGGATCCAAACGATGCTGCGATTGTTTCCGCAATTATTGCGTTGGGACATACGATGAACATGCAGGTAATCGCTGAAGGTGTTGAGAATTCAGATCAACTGCAATTTTTACAAGATCATGCTTGTGATGAAATTCAAGGTTATTTCTTTAGTCCGCCATTGCCAGTGGAATCTTTTGAGGTTATGCTGCGCAAGCAAAGTGCTTGATAGTATTTGATACTATAAAATGACCTCTACATACGTCCATTTATCCATGTACATACACAAATAGGCCGTAGACCAGCTAAATGCGCTGAGCTACGGCTTTTTGCTATCCAATATGTGTATTGGTTTGGTCAGTTATGTCGTCATTTCTTCAATTTCATACAGATGAAAAGCATAAACCTGCTTCTCATCAACGTGATATACATTGAGCAGCTGAGAAGTAGAATCATAATTTAAAATACGACATGGCAAGCTCATTTTGATTCCTTTGCCTTTGTTAATTGATAAGCGGGTTAACGTCTGATGCTGAATATATTGTTCGATCTGCTTCTCGATGACCAATGTCGGACCGGTTGACGATGGAGCAGACGTATTTGATTTATTCGTGGCAGCGTGTCCTTGTGGCGATTGTATGCTAGGTGCTGCAGCACCTGGCTGAACAGGAGGCTGCTGCTTGTTGCCGTTAACGTTAGCTTGGGCGGATTGGCGAGACACCAATACGGAACCAAAGGGGGTTGTCGTATGTGCTTGCTTCTGCATAGATTCCAAAAGCTGCAGCATGGAGCCTAGCTGGGAGCCGGATTGTACGCGCAGATCCAGCACATCAGGATCATTTTGCAACAACCGAAGAATCTTCTCTAACGCTGCAGCGTTGGAACTGCTTTCAATTAGGATATCGAGACTGAATTTGTATGCAGACCGATTCATGTTGTTATTGTTAAGCATAGTCATTTAATCCCCCACCTAGTCATTATACCTATTTAAGTATCATTATATTATGACTCATCGCGCAATAAAAGTAGTTCTAAAGAACTATTTATTAAAAATAGAAAAAAATGCATAAAAGCGGTATGCACTCCGTCAACAGAGCGGCATAAAATGATACGGCAATCTTATGTGAGGGGGGATGAGATTTGATTCAAATCGTTCCTATTCAAATCGAAGGTTATACGGTTGTTGGGGTAGAGGTTCAGCTGCCAAAGACGACGCTGCTCTCCATCTCAACTGACCGCGGCTACATTATGTGTGGTGCCTTGGACGTGACACTGTTGAATGAACGCTTGAAAGACCGTCAAATTATAGCGGGGCGGGCTGTTGGCGTTCGTACACTTGAACAATTGCTGGAAGCACCTCTCGAATCCGTCACGCTAGAAGCTGAGCAACTTGGAATTCATGCTGGCATGCCAGGTAAGGAAGCACTGCTTCGCATGATATAACAACAGGCTGCCAGTGAGGCAGCCTGAAAGTTTACATTAATCTGCAATCGGCAATGCTGCTCGCTTCATGATGTCTTGAAGGGAGGTTACATAATCAGGCTCTACGATGCCGTGCTCCGTAATAATAGCTGTCACATACTCATTTGGTGTCACATCAAATGCTGGATTGTATACCTTAATGTTCTCAGGCGCTGTGCGTGAGCCAAATGCTTCAGTAATCTCGCGTTCATGCCGTTCTTCAATCGGAATCAGTTCGCCAGAAGAGGTGTTCAGATCGATCGTAGACGTTGGACAAGCAACGTAGAATGGAATCCCGTGAGCCTTGGCGAGCACAGCGAGTCCGTAAGTACCGATCTTGTTAGCTACATCGCCGTTTGCTGCAACCCGATCTGTACCGACTATTACGGCTTGAACCCAACCTTTCTGCATCACCATGGCGGCCATGTTGTCACAGATCAAAGTTACATCGATGCCGGCCTGCTGGAGTTCAAATGCGGTCAGGCGTGCGCCTTGCAGGACAGGTCTGGTCTCATCTGCAAATACTTTTAATTGTATGCCCCGCTCTTGAGCCAAATACATAGGTGCAAGTGCTGTGCCATACTTGGCTGTCGCAAGTCCCCCTGCATTGCAGTGGGTAAGAACACCCATTCCATCATGGAATAAAGAGAGGGCATGCTCACCGATTTGACGGCATACTTCCTCATCCTCCTGATGAATCAATACCGCTTCTTCAAGCAGCAGTTCATTCAGTGAGGCCACAGCAATGTTGCTCACTGTCATTAATTGCGAGGCTCGATTGCGCATGCGATCCAATGCCCAGAACAAATTTACAGCTGTAGGCCGGGATGTCGCCAAGTAGTCTGCATGTGTATTTACAGATTTAAGCCACTCAAGTGGGCTTGCTGCTTTGTCATTAAGAGCGCCAAGCACGACGCCGTATGCCGCAGCGATGCCAATCGCAGGTGCGCCGCGTACGACCATATCATGAATAGCATGCCAAACCTGACTGACTTCAGTCAGTCGCTCCATCACGATCTGAGTAGGCAGGAGCCGTTGGTCTAGCAGCTCTAACTCGTAATGTTCTGTCCAACGGACGGATACAAGTGGTTCATAACGCTCTATGGATAGGTCAAGTGTATGATCCTGTTGGTTGCTCATGATGCATGTACTCCTTTAAATGCTTGATTCGCAGCATCAATCAACTCATCGATGGAATGGATGCTGCGATTAGATGTTACCAATGCCTTACCGATAGAAAGTGCTGTACGCTGAGCTTGTTCTTTTGAGGACGTATCCGGAATCGTGTCAATGTCAGCTACATGCGCCAATCCTACGATTCTGCGAATCATCTTGCAACCAGCATAACCTGCTGTGTCCCTTAACACTTCCAGCAAATAATGGTCCTGATAGCCATGGGCCGTTGACAGGCGATCAACGCCGTGTTGATTCCAAAGCGTGCGGAACTTCATTTCGAACAGATTCCAAATGTCTCGAATCGTTGTCAGCAAATAATCTCGATATTGCTCGCGCTTGGTTACATCTTGAATCCAGTATTGTTGACCTGCCGCATTCAAGAGCAGATTGCCGATGACTGCGCCGATATCAAAGCCCATCGGACCGTAGTACGCAAATTCAGGGTCAATTACTTTAGTTGATGCAGGCGTAATAAAGATGCTGCCGGTATGTAAATCACCGTGCAGCAGCGCCTGTGACTGTGACAAGAACTTTTGTCTTAACAGCATGACCTCGAACTGAAGCGATTGATTGCTGCATAATGCGGCATGCTCGTCCAATATGGCGGAATCTATATTATTATTACTTGAGTTCGTATAGGGATCATCAAAAATGAGATCTTCGGTAATCTTACATAACTCCGGGTTAATGAACTTTTCAACTTGCCGTTTCTTGTCCTGCTGATTCATGCCGAGATCGGACGTACTGAACAGCGTCTGGGCGAGAAACTCCGAAATATGCTCTGCAAACAGCGGATATTTGGTACCTGCTATAAGTCCTTGGCGCATAATGACATGATCACTTAGGTCTTCCATAACAGTCATCGCCATATCTGCATCAAACAGATAGACTTGCGGCACAAGCTCTGGGACTGACTTTCCTTGCAAGAGGAGCGCTTCGCTTTCAATCCGTGCACGATCTATCGTCAGCGGCCAAGATTCTCCTACAACTTTTGCATAAGGAAGAGCTTGCTTGATAATAATACTTTTGTTAAGGTCTCCGTTTGCGTGTAAGGCTTGAATTCGGAACACTAGATTCAGATTTCCGTCGCCGATTTCTTCACATCGCAGTTCTGAACCAGGGGTGAAGAACCCTTTTAGGTTGCGCGCTACTTCGATTGCGTCTTCAACGGACAAGGGATGGTAAGTTGTAGCTTTTATCATAGGCGAAAAGACACCTCCCGAGTTACAATATTCCTTCAATAGAAGGTTTTACATGTTATATGCTTGCGGAATAGTATAAAGTATTTTTTTGCCTATTTAAATACTAATTTTGAAAGTGATGTTTCATGAGACGCAGACAGGGTAAATAATGATATAAGCCAGCTGGCAAAATATGCAGTAACAGTGGCAGTGGCGATCCATTAAGCGATTATGGAAGTGTAAAATATTACTACATAACGAGTTTCGGGAATCGCTTGATAAAAAGTAATTATTAGATTAGAATAATTATCAACAAGTAGTTATTAAATTTAATTTTCACACACTTTAATTTATAGGAGGCTTTTCCCATGGCTAAAGAAAATCTTCAGAAATTATTAAATCAAGAGGTAGCGAATTTGAACGTACTGTATGTGAAGCTGCATAATTACCATTGGTTTGTTAAAGGACATTTGTTCTTTACCCTGCATGAGAAATTTGAAGAGCTCTACAACGATGTTACGTTGAAAATGGATGAAGTAGCAGAACGTCTTTTAACCATTGGTGGTAAGCCTTACGCAACAATGAAAGAATATTTGGCACATACAACACTGGGTGAAGGTGACAGTGCTATTCCAGCAGACAAGATGGTTAAGCAGTTGATTGCAGATTTTAACCAATTAAATAAAGAGTTTGAAGAAGCTATGGCTGCTGCAGAAGAAGCAGGAGACGAGGCGACAAGTGATATGTTCTTGGGCATTAAGTCCGACTTCGAAAAACATGTGTGGATGCTTGATGCATACATGGGTTAATTTTAATTCACAGCATACGGATACAACTCGGTAGTATATAATTCCAATCAAAATACTAAGAATTTAGTCAACATCAGCAAGCGCATCCGTATAAGGATGCGCTTTTATTTCGAGAATTTAAATTTTTAGCCTTTATAAAATAAATACTATTTATTTTGGAAAGAGATTGTAAATGCCGAAAACGTGATAATACTGGTGTTATAAGGGTCATGATAGGGGAGTGAGGTTGAAATGGTAAGTTGAAACAATTAAAATCATATTGAGAATCATTGAGAATCACTTTATAATAACTATAATGTGATAAATTTTATAGAATTCACGCTTGGCTGTTTTAAGAACCGCATATTCACTTCAAGTTATTTATAAGCAACTATCAAACCATGAACATTTGGAGGTACAGGACACATGGCAACTCAATTCGTCATTGATGGTCTGAAAGCGACCATTGAAGGAAAAGAAATTTTAAAAGGTATCAATTTGGAAATGAAGGGTGGCGAGGTTCACGCTATCATGGGACCAAACGGTACTGGTAAAAGTACTCTTGCGTCTGCTCTGATGGGTCATCCTAAGTATGAAGTGACAGATGGTGCTGTTTCTCTCGATGGGGAAGATGTACTCGAAATGGAAGTAGACGAGCGCGCACGTGCAGGTCTGTTCCTTGCTATGCAATATCCAAGTGAGATTGCTGGCGTTACGAACTCTGATTTCTTGCGCAGTGCGATTAACGCACGTCGTGGTGAAGGAAACGAGATTTCCCTTATCAAGTTCATTCGCCAAATGGAAAGTAAGATGAAGGAATTGGACATGAACGATGAGTTCGCACATCGTTACCTGAATGAAGGTTTCTCCGGTGGTGAGAAGAAGCGTAACGAGATTCTGCAAATGATGATGATCGAGCCTAAGATTGTTATTCTCGATGAGATCGACTCTGGTCTGGATATCGATGCGTTGAAGATCGTAGCAAACGGTGTAAATGCGATGCGCAACGAAGATCGCGGCTTCTTGATTATTACGCACTACCAACGTCTGTTGAACTACATCAATCCAGATTTCGTCCATGTGATGATGCAAGGCCGTATCGTAAAATCCGGCGGACCAGAGCTTGCACAGCGTCTGGAAGCAGAAGGTTACGATTGGGTAAAAGAAGAGCTAGGCATTACAGACGAAACTGTTGGTCATGACGAGTAGTCGTAACGATCGATAGACAGGAGGAGCGATAGACCGATGAGTACCGAAACTGTAGTACCCGTAGACCGCGAAGCGGTCGCTGCTCTTTCCCGCAGCAAACAAGAGCCTGCTTGGTTAGCGGAGCAACGTTTGCGAGCACTGGATAAAGCAGCAACACTTGAGAATCCAAAGCTCGAGAAAACAAAAATAGATCGCTGGAACATTTCTGAGTATGGTAAGGCTGCTGATGTGCAAGCAGTAGCCAACCTTTCCGAAGTGCCTGCTGCTGCACGTAATATTTTGCGGGGTGAGAATAATGTTGACCCAAGCAGTGTGCTGGTACAGGTAAATTCCGGTGTTATATATGCAACGCTTCAAGATGAGTTGAAGCAACAAGGTGTTATTTTTACAGATTTGGAGACAGCTGCTCGTGAGCATGAAGAGCTGGTCAAACCTTATCTGATGCAAGCTGTTCAAGCAGATGAGCACCGTGTTGCTGCCCTGCATGCAGCGGTATGGAATGGTGGAGCCTTCTTGTATGTGCCAAAGAACGTCGAAGTTGATATTCCACTTCAAGCCTTGTTCTATCATCAGGATGCGAACGCGACATTTGCACCGCATGTACTGATTGTTGCAGATACAAACAGCCGTGTGAACTACGTGGATAACTATATTTCCGATGAACATGATACACCGTCCGTTCATAACGGCGTTGTTGAAATATTTGTCAAGGCTGGAGCGAAGGTGACTTATGCTTCTATCCACCATTTATCTGAAGCAACAGCTGATATCTCTTTCCGCCGTGCGATTGTGGAAAATGACGGCGAGATCGAGTGGATTGTTGGTGAAATGCATAACGGCAATGCAGTATCCGAAACAACTTCGATTCTGAAGGGTAATGGTGCAAACTCGGATGCGAAACTGATTTGCATTGGTAATGGAGAGCAGAAGCTGAACATTACGACAAAAGCCGTTCATTTCGGCAAGAGTACAAACAGTCAGATGATTACTCGCGCAGTTATGCGTGAAGCGGCTACGGCGATCATCAACGGAATTACGAAGATCGAGAAGGGTGCCACAAAAGCAGACGGCCAGCAGACAGAACGTGTATTGATGCTTAGCCCTAAAGCACGCGGCGATGCGAACCCGATTCTCCTGATCGACGAAGATGACGTAACGGCAGGACACGCAGCATCTGCGGGTCAAGTCAACCAAGAACAGGTCTACTATATGATGTCACGCGGAATCTCTCGCTCTGATGCTGAGAACTTAATCATTCGCGGCTTCTTGGCACCAGTAGTATCGGATATTCCTAACGAGCAGCTGCAGCAGCTTCTCAAGCGTTACATTGAAAGGAAGTTAGGACAATGATTGGACGCGAACTTCGTGAGCAGTTTCCGATTCTAAATCAGAACGTCAACGGATACCCGTTAGTATATCTGGATAGCGCAGCTACATCACAGAAGCCACACCGTGTGATTGAGGCGGTTAAGAAATATTACGAATGGGACAATTCTAACGTACATCGCGGCGTGCATACCCTTGGTTCACGTGCGACGGACGCTTACGAAGGTGCGCGTGAGAAAGTGGCGCGCTTCCTCCATGCGAAGAGCCCAGAGGAGATCGTCTTTACACGTGGTACAACAACTGCGCTGAATCTGGTAGCGAGCTCTTATGCACGCTCGGTGTGCAAAGAGGGAGACGAGATCGTGATTACGCCAATGGAGCATCACAGCAATCTGATCCCTTGGCAGCAAGCAGCTAAAGCAACAGGAGCTACACTTAAATATATACCGCTGCAGGATGATGGAACGATCTCACTTGCAGATGTAGAAGCAACGATCACGGATCATACGAAGGTTGTATCTGTGATGTATGTCTCCAACGTGCTTGGCCTTGTAAATCCGATTAAGGAGATTGGCGAGATTGCACACCGTCACGGTGCCGTAATGGTTGTGGACGGGGCACAGAGTTCGCCGCATATGAAAGTGGACGTACAGGATTTGAATTGTGACTTCTATACTTTGTCCGGTCATAAGATGTGCGGCCCTACTGGAATCGGCGCTTTATATGGCAAGAAAGCCCTGTTGAATCAGATGGAACCAATCGAATACGGCGGCGAGATGATCGACTTTGTTGATTTGTATGAATCAACATGGAAAGATACTCCATGGCGATTTGAGGGCGGAACGCCTATTATTGCAGGTGCAGTTGGCCTGGGGGCGGCAATTGATTTCCTTCAGGAAATCGGAATGGATACGATTCATGAACATGAGCGTAAGTTGGCGGCATATGCATATGATAAGTTATCTATGATTGACGGCATCACTATCTTTGGTCCTGAGCAAGATCGTGTAGGTCTGGTGACGTTTAATCTGGATGACATCCATCCGCATGATGTAGCTACGGTTCTGGATGCTAAAGGTATCGCTATTCGAGCAGGACATCACTGCTGTCAGCCGTTGATGAGATGGCTGGAAGTGAGCGCAACGGCTAGAGCGAGCTTTTATTTATACAACACAGAGCATGACATTGACCAGCTTGTAAAGGCGTTGCTGGAGACAAAGGAGTATTTTAGCGATGCAATTGGATGATTTGTACCGCCGCGTCATCATGGACCATTATAAGAAACCGCGGAATCGGGGTACATTTGAGGCCGATGCGGTGACGATAGACCTGAACAATCCAACCTGTGGAGATCGTATCTCGCTGCAGTTAAAGGTTGAAGACGGCATTGTACAGGATGCTCGCTATACTGGGGAAGGCTGTTCGATCAGCATGTCCAGTGCTTCGATGATGACGGACGCAGTGAAGGGCATGAAGCTGGAGCAGGCGCTGGAGTTTGCAGACCGCTTCTCTGCTATGGTTAAGGGTGAAGATGTAACATTTGACGAATATGAAGATATTGAGGCGTTGTCGGGCGTATGCAAGTTCCCGGCACGTATAAAGTGTGCGACGTTGGCTTGGAATGCGTTGCGAAAAGGAATTGAAGAGCCTAAATAGGCTCTTGAGTGAGTACGTAACCCGTACAAAAGGAGGTACACGGCTATGGCTAAGCAAATGCCTGAAATGGAAGAGTATAAATATGGCTTCCGCGACAATCACCAAGCGGTGTTCCAATCCGGTAAAGGCTTGACACCGGAAATCGTCAAGGAAATTTCTAAGATTAAAGGCGAGTCCGAATGGATGTTGAACTTCCGTTTGAAATCGCTGGATCAATTTAACAAGATGGAAACACCAAATTGGGGCGGAGATCTCGATGGACTCGATTTTAACGATATCCAGTACTATGTTCGCCCTTCCGAGAAGCAAGGAAAGACGTGGGAAGAGGTTCCTGCGGAAATTAAAGAAACGTTTGATAAGCTTGGTATTCCTGAAGCAGAGCAAAAGTTCTTGGCAGGGGTATCCGCTCAGTACGAATCTGAGGTTGTATACCACAGCATGCAGAAAGATCTTGAAGACCAGGGCGTTATCTTTACAGATACGGACACAGCGCTTCGTGAACATCCAGAGCTGTTCAAAGAGTACTTTGGAACAGTTGTTCCAATTGCAGACAACAAGTTTGCGGCACTGAATAGCGCGGTATGGTCTGGAGGAAGTTTCATTTATGTTCCGAAGGGCGTAAAATGTGAAATTCCATTACAAGCATATTTCCGTATTAACTCGGAAAATATGGGCCAATTCGAGCGTACGCTCATCATCGCGGACGAAGATAGCTTTGTTCACTATGTAGAAGGCTGTACAGCTCCTATTTACAGCACAAATTCATTGCACAGTGCGGTTGTTGAGATTATCGTCAAGAAGAACGCTCGCGTTCGTTATACGACGATTCAGAACTGGGCGCCTAACATTTACAACCTAGTGACGAAGCGTGCTGTATGTGAAGAAAATGCGAACATGGAGTGGGTTGACGGCAACATCGGCTCCAAGTTGACGATGAAGTATCCAGCGGTAATATTAAAAGGCCGTGGCGCTAAAGGCTCAGTGTTGTCCATTGCAGTTGCGGGCAAAGGTCAGCATCAAGACGCTGGAGCAAAAATGATTCATCTTGCACCTGACACGACTTCGACGATTATTTCCAAGTCGATCTCGAAGCACGGCGGCAAGGTGACGTATCGTGGTCTGGCATCGTTTGGTCGTAATTCGGAAGGTTCCAAGTCTAACGTTAAGTGTGATACGCTGATATTGGATAACGAATCTACCTCTGATACGATTCCATATAATGAGATTATGAATGACAACATTCAACTAGAACATGAAGCTACGGTATCCAAAGTATCCGAAGATCAGCTGTTCTACTTGATGAGCCGCGGTTTGACTGAGAACGAAGCTACACAAATGATCGTAATGGGCTTCATCGAGCCGTTTACGAAAGAACTGCCGATGGAATATGCGGTAGAGATGAATCGCCTTATCAAGTTCGAGATGGAAGGCTCCATAGGTTAAGATAATTACAGATGTATTAAAGGCTAAGCGGTATTGTTAGTGTGCTGACACCGTTATGATACCGTTTAGTCAAATACATTCATTATTTTTTCTTCTTTTAGTGAATAAGTGTTTGTACTGAGTATTGTCATGTCACATGTGCTCTTATACGAGATATATGAACACAGTATTAATGATTAGTAGCATGATTATATCGTATATCATGATGATTACGTATCTAAGGCAATACTTGTTTATATTTACTGTAATAATGTGAATAGTGATAAGGTGTTGGTCCGCCGGACACATACATGTCATCATTGAATCCGTATATCTTTTGTGCGGGTTCTTTTTTGTTTGACGGATTGTCACGCTAAGTGCGACAGGACATCAACGAAAGATTCGTGAGCGAACTTCCAGTCATGACATTTCCTGGGTTGGTGATTGATAAGGTAGATGGAATGTGCCAAATCCTTGTCTGTGACCTCAGCAAAATTCTTGCCTTTAGGGAAGAATTCCCGAAGAAGTCCGGTGCTGTTTTCGTTGGAACCTCGCTGCCAGGAAGAGTAGGGATCGGCAAAGTATATAGATAAATCGTGAAAGGATTCTAACGAAGCATAACAGGCAAATTCCTTCCCTCGATCTGCTGTAGTTGTAAGAAATGTCCCTTGTGGAAACTGTGAGGAAGCAACACCAAAGGCAATTTCCACAGAATGCGCTTACGATCAGGCATCTTTATAGCTACATATAGGCGCGTCTTGCGCTCTATGAAGGTCGCAGCACAGGCACGACTCTTTCCTCGACTAGAGACAACCGTATCTAGTTCCCAGTGTCCGACTGTTGTGCGTTTCTTCACCACTTTCGGTCGCCCACCAATCGTTTTACCTGCAAGGAAACGTCCGCGCGTCACTTTAGGCTTACGCCGTTTACCCTTATGTCGCAGCACCTTTACTTCACCTGCAGTAAGGCGTCCAGCATAGAGCCAACGGTATATTGTATTGAAGCATACGAACGATACTCCGCTCACTCTCCTATGCTCGGCGATTTGCTCGGACGACCAAGTCTGCTGTAGGTTCTCTTCCAGTTTGCTTGCCAACTCAGGTGTAAACTGAACCACTGGTTTGAAGGATCCTCGAATTTGAGTGTAGGCAGTCTGTGCAATCTTTGCTGTATACGTTTCACCGCTACTTACCCGGTTCGGCTCACTAGTAGTGGTGGAGTGATGTCTGCCTAGCTGCTTGCCAATCTCTCGATCGGACGATCCCTATCGCAGCAAGATTTCTAGCTGACTGCTTCGGTTATGCTAAGATGTGTGTAGTCCATAGTTTGATTCTCCTGTCCAGGCGCCAAATCGGTCGTATCATGAAAGAGCAGGGTCTTGTGTCTACGTACACGATAGCGCAGTATAAACCACATAAGACCGTTTGTAACGAAGCAACAACAGCGAAGCGAATGTGCTGAAGCGTGAATTCGATCAAACCGAAGCAAAACGCTTCGTGGTCAGCGATCTCACTTATGTCAAAGTTCAGCTCAAGTGGCACTACATTTGTGTGCTCATTGACTTATTTAATCGAGAAATCAATGGCCATAACGCAGGTTTCAATAAAGACGCTGCTCTAATTTCCCGTGCCTTTGCCACAGTAGAAGGCGACTTATGCGACATTCAGGTGGTTTCATACGGATCGTGGAATTGAATTTATGAACCAAGACATGGACGAGCTACTGGGGACTTTTGATATTGGTCGCTCTCTGAGCATGAAAGGCTGTCCTTACGACAACACCGTTGCTGAAGCCACCTACAAAGTGATGAAAACAGAATTTGTAAACCAGATGAATTTTCAAAAGCCTCCACCATCTAAAGTTGTTATATCAAGCAGCTAAAAATGATAGGGGAGGTCATTATTATTGAAAGTTCTATTTTCTATAAATATAAATATGAGCTAAGATGTGCAGCTTGGCGACTGCAGTACAAAAATAGAATTTACATGAATAAAGAACTACTGTTGTTTAATGAAACTCAGATGAGTCAAACACCAGACGAAAAGACTATTGAACGACTTTACATTCAAGGTTTATTAAGAGAAGTTCCTTTTGAAAAAGGAAGAAAAATTATTTATGAGATATTTATTAACGGAAAAACGGAATCAGAAGTGGCAGCAGAATTAAAAATAACACAACAGGCGGTTAGTAAATGGAGAAGGAAGACACTCAAGTATTTATACCAGAAGATGAGTTCTTAAATTTGCTAATAAAGGTTAGAGAAGGGGATGGAAAAGCATTAACAGTCGCTATGGCGTTGTTTGAGGAAGATATGTGGTCTTATGTGGAACATATTAAAATGCCGAAAGACGACGTTATGCAGACTTTGAGGTTAGAGCTTCTTGTTATGTTGAAGAAATAAATGTGAAATATTTCTTTGTGCTAGGTTGTTATTTTACTTCAAAAACCTCCTATATAGTGAAAAGAGAAAATTCGGCGCTGAAGAAACCTTTTCAAAATAATTTAATATTAGGAGGATTATATAATGGCTTCGGAATATCTTCAAGAACTTGAACTAAATTTGGATCAAATTATAGCTATGCAAGGTGCGCAATATGCTATATACGAAGAAAGCTTTAACACTGATACACCAAGCGGATCTCAGCTTGCTGCTCGGTTGGGGGCTTTTTCCACAGTTTTGGGAGTAGTATTTATTAAATCAACATCCAAAGGATTAGCGGCAGGCATTGTCAGCATTATAACTGGTATGGTTTCTTCCCAGAAGTCTTTGTTAGCAAGCTATGTGAAAGATGGGCATTTTCACATGTCCAATCTTGTAAACTTCTTAAGGGCGAACACGCAATATGACCGAATTAAGGTTAAGCTTCCATTCCTTGAGTACGAACACGCAGATGGCAATATTCGATTTGTCACCGGAAAAGGTATTATTACAGGGGCTCATAACCGCGGTGGTACTTGGGATTATATGAACTAATCATCTGATTTAAATTCTCGAGTAAAAGAGACAACCGACGAGGTTGTCTCTTTTCTATTACAAACAAATTAATACATACCTTATGTGATTATTCTTTTACCCGCGAAAATAAACGATAAATATCGTCCAAGTCATTAAAATCAAAATGGTCTGTGATCCTGTATGAATGATGTTCCTCTGACGCAAAATCAAAGGTTGAAACACTACCATCTTCGGAAATAATAAATGAAAAGATTAATTCGTGCTCCCCTCCAATAGAGAACTGATAAGCTGTATCATTAGGAGTAGATTTAGCAGAAGAATCATTTTTTAATTTCATTTCAGTAAATGCCTTCATAATTTGTTCTATGTCCTTTTTATCTTTTATGTAAACATCAGTATGTTTTTTAATTTCTTTTGAAGAATACTTCTGTATTAGAATAGATTGAATTTCTTTTTCTTTTAAATATTCCATAACCATGTCGTTTAAAGAAGCGGTCAGCTGGGCTTTATAAACAGTGATTCCTATAATACCAATGGTTAATAATACAACAAAAATAAAAATAGATTTCTTGTATTGCTTCATGTTATTCTCTCCTTTTATTACACAGAGTGTATTACAATATTAAGTTAACTCCTTTTTATCATAATGGACTAGTGAGAATAAAAAGGAGTTAGATTAAAACTAAATCATTTTTTTAGTTGAAATAATAATTGCCCAAGGAATTCAATTCTCCTTATGGTAAAAATAAAAACTTGAAACAGAGGAACTTTTGCATATTTTTAAATGCTAGTTAAAGCTCCATGAAAAATAACTGAGAAATTCATCATGCTGTGGAGCGAACGGGAGAACCATCGACAAAGTATTCTTCACACGTTAATCACAGACCCTTGGAATTGATATGTTTATTGGTTTGTAACGGAGGTTCAGACTCGAGTCTGAAATAGAGTTATTTGAGGATAACAAAATTGTTAATAAAAGTAAATGATTCGGAAGTCTTATTATAAATAAGACTCTAAGTATCTTTATCCCCGTGTGATGTGCTAACTGTCATTTAAGTTTGTTCGTACTATAATCTGTATTTTAACACATAGCTTACGTACTCTAGAAATCCCTATACCCAAATTTTAATGAGGGAATGCTCTCCTGACTACTCCATCTGCAAAAATTCAACATATCTATTTACTAGAGGCTTTTTTGTTTCTATATTAATGCTTAAATCAGATTGATATCGTAGGAGTTTAGTGATTCATCTATGATACCGATACTTACGAAAACTATACAAGAGAGCGACAACTATACTGAGAGAAACGAGTTTCTTCTATTATATCTGTGTTTGTTTGCGTTACTTTTGCTGAGGTATAGTCGAGAAGGTAGGCTCCATAGGTTAATAGGTAGAAAACACTTGTATCCCAAGGGTCATGGGTATTAATGTACTCTGGTTGAAATCGTTTATGCCGATTTGATTATCTTTTTGCATAGGAGGCGAACCTTTTAAGTTCGCCTTCTTTTGTTATTTATTATTAGAACAAGGCGTACGGTTGTTAGATTTCACATACATTTGTTTATGTAAGAGAGTGTTTTATATTACATTGTTAATCGCGAGATCTATCTCCACATATGTGCATTCATTTCCCAACGGATTTAAAAAACATAGAAATAACTGCAATAACAAGAATCATAGACGATGATGTGGAACGGTAGTTTATTATATCGATTCGATTCCCTTTCAGTATTACTCATATAGAGGGGAAGTGTACGCATAACATTGAGTTAGTCGTTCATTTTAACCTTAGCAAGTGACAACAGCCATTCGACAATGTCAGTAGATACAAAATAGGCTTGTCCATAGAGGACAAGCCTATTGTTGATCCTATTCGTGAAGTACACGTTCGATCTCCAGCTTGCGATTCTGGGACAGATCGATAAATTGCTGGTCCACACGGACAAGCGGTCTGAAAAATTCAGTGTTATGATTCATAACGATAATTCCAGTACGGCCATCTGTTAGGACGACTTGCTTATGTAAGAAATTAGGAAGCATATAGCGAATGAAAGTATGTGTAATCACAGGATCGAGCTGGTCGAAGCTCATCTGATACAGTTCCTTTAATACGCTGAATAAATCTTGCTTCTCGCGGTATGCTCGCTTGGAGATCATGGCGCTGTATACATCGGCTACAGCAACGATCTTGGCAACTTTATGAATCTGATCGCCTGTTAACGACAACGGGTATCCGCTTCCATTCATTCGCTCATGATGCTGCAAAGCGGCAAATGAAAGCCAGTCGTCATTGTAGCTGGCATTAATAATCTCATGTCCAGCGATTGTGTGTTTCTTCATTTGCTCGAATTCATCTGGCGTAAGCGGAGACGGCTTGTTCAGAATGGCTTGATCAATACGGCATTTGCCGATATCATGCAAGTAACCTGCTTTGCCGATTCGCAGTGATTCGCTTGGACTATAACCGAGCCACGTAGCCAAGAAATACGATAACATGCTGACTTTAATCGATTGCTGGCACGTATAGTCGTCCTCTGAATTCAATTGCAATAATAAGGATACGACATCACGTTCTTTCTTGAACTCCTCCAACAGCGGGGTAATCGTATTCTCCACAACTTCATGGACGATTACACCATTGGCCTGTGCATGATTAAACAACAAATTAGTGTCTTTAAGCGCTTCCTCATACCTCGGGAAAAAGCGATCATGAACGGAGGCTGGAGTAGCTTCCTTCAATTCTGCCGCGGCAGCCGTCAGTGTCATGGTATCGATATTGGATTGCGGGCTTACTCTTTCCATAATATCCAGCATATCGATATTATGACGTTTAAGAATGGCTATATCTCGGTCTCTAATAATGGTGCCAGCTGAGATAATGTTAACTCCATTCTCATTAAAAATATCTTTGATGATAATATCTCCATCATGTACTTCAGTAACATGAACGCGCATGGTGCGATTCACCGATCCCTAACTGTATTTGACTTCATGTAAAGTTATCATAACAACATTATTCCAGCCATACAATAACATTAGGCAAAAAAACAGCTATATTGACGAATAATCATGAAATATATTCTAATTTGTAGATTTCTATTAAGTTGAAATGGAAACTTTTGTGCGCAAGGGGGTGGATTTGCCGACCATAGTCATTCTTTATGGTTTCTGATATGCTTATAGTTGGCTTCTGGGACATACATATAAGGTAGCGTTCTTACGAATGAGAGGAGTGTGATTTTATATGCTAACCGTTTTAGTTGCCATCTTACTAGGTGTGGTAGAAGGTCTAACAGAATTTATTCCTGTATCCTCAACTGGACATATGATTTTGACGGCCAAGCTGATGGGGATTAATGATCAGAGTGAACTGTTGAAATCATTTGAGATCGCGATCCAGCTAGGAGCTATATTAGCAATCACAATTGTATACTGGAATCGCATATTATCGATGTTTGGATTAAAGCAGCAAACCGTCTCTAAAGGATATGTACCGCAGAAACAGCTTAATTTGCTGCATGTAGCATTAGGCATCACACCTGCATTGTTGACAGCATATCTGGCCAAAGACTTTATTAAAAACTTGTTCAGCGCCAGCACGGTACTGTGGGCATTAGTCGCAGGAGCTATATTTATGGTAGCTGCTGAGTGGGTCGGTTCACGACGTCGTCCCTCGGCGGAAACATTGGATAACATTAGCTACGGCCAGGCGTTAATGATCGGCATTTATCAGATCATCTCCGTGCTATGGCCTGGATTCTCCCGTTCCGGTTCGACGATGTCAGGAGGCATGTTGAGCGGAGTGAGTTATCGGGCAGCGGCGGATTTTTCTTTCTTGATGGCCATACCCATTATGATAGTTGTTTGCGGGTATGAATTAATGAACAGCTATAAGTTGTTTACACCTGGAGTGCTTGGCTTTTTTGCACTTGGATTTATCGTGTCGTTTGCTGTTGCATACATAGTTGTGGTGGCCTTTTTGAGTCATATTCAAAATATTAAGCTGTGGCATTTTGCAATATATCGGCTTGTGCTGGCGGGAACGTTCTGGTTTTTTGTTATGCGTTAGGCCTGATCGACGGACAACTGTGATTTCTGATCGCTTTATAATCGTCATGGACGCGAAGAAATGTTATGATATGGACAAGTGCTCCATGCAATATGTGTAGCAAAGATAGTCTACAGCAGGGGTTGACAATGTTTGCGTTATGTTCCGATATCTGCATGCCAAAGCGGCATGCGTCTCGCCAAAAAAGTTTATAATGAAGAAGGAATGGTTCTGTTAAGTGAGAACGTCGAGCTCAACGACAGCTTCATCAAACGTCTCAGAGATATGGGGGTGTCGTATGTATATGTAGAAGATATGCATACGGAAGGTATTAACGCACCGAATATACTGAGTGAGGAGACGAGAAGAGAAGCCAATCGTATGATTCGACGCGAGTTCAAGCGCCTGATGACGGGATCCGTACTGCGAAAGCATAGCGGTCCAAGTGACATGAGCGGAGCTTTTTCCCGATTGCTAGACAGTATCATTGATGACATATCCAGCCATGAAGATGCGATGGTTATGCTCGGAGACATACAGACGGCGGATTTATACGTGTTTAAGCATTCGTTAAATGTATGCGTGTATACGACGATGTTTGGAATATATCATGGATACGCCAAGGAAGAACTTAAGATGTTATCGATGGGCGCTTTGCTCCATGACATTGGGAAGACGCAGCTAGACCTTCAAATTTTGAATAAACCCGGAAGACTGTCTGACTATGAATTTTCCCATATTAAGAGCCATACGGAGCTTGGATTTCGTATTCTTAAAAATGAACCCAATATTCCATTAATTGTGGCTCATTGTGCCTATCAACATCATGAGAGGTTAAATGGGAGTGGGTATCCAAGGGGAATCCTGTCAGATCATATTCATGAATATGCGAAATGGATCGCGATTGCGGATTCTTTTGATGCGATGACATCACACCGCGTTTATCGGTCAGCCATGCAGCCACATGAAGCGTTGGAGATCCTTTATACAGGCTCAGGCACGTTATATGATCAGTCCATGCTCGCTTTGTTCCGTGATCGGATCGCTGTGTATCCGCTTGGAATGACGGTTGAGTTAAGCACGGGCGAGGTCGGTGTCATATCGAAGATTAATTCGAAGATTCCTCAGCGTCCCATTGTGCGTTTATTGCTTGATCCAGAGGGTAAACCATACTCGGATATGAAAGAAATAGATTTGTCACTTAAGCTAAATGTTGTGATTACGGGATATCGGACGGATATTATGGCTTAGAGCAAAGTGTTCATTAACGGAGGGACTTTCAGTGCGGGAAACGGATAAGCAGGGCGTGTTCTGGAGATGGGGAACGCTCATATACCGCCATCGTAAGCTGGTGATAAGTCTGTGGCTTGTTTTATTTGCAGCAATGGCTATATTTGCGGTTCAGGTCCCCTCGTTATTAAAAGATAACGGCTTTACTCCTAATGGCAGCGAATCAGACCAGGGATTAAAGCTTCTTCGTGAACAGATGCATATTTCATCCAATGCGCTGGATATCGTGTATAAGAGTAAAGATAGTTCCTCTCTGCTATCAGAGCGTGCTAAGGCACGTATAATGGATTCGTTATCTGAACTTCGGCAGCAATCATATGTAACCGACATTTTGTTTGCGGAATATACACGTGTTTCAGAACGCAATGACATTATAGCCGTGAGTGTGTTGCTGGATCTGGATACCAACGATGCTTTGGAATTATATCCTTCCATACGCAACCTGATTCCATCGATGGTGGATATGGATACCTATGTTAGCGGCGCGACACCTGTGTACTATGATATGCAGGTGGCAAGCAAGAACGATATTGTAAAGTCGGAGCTGATCGGATTACCGATTGCACTGCTTGTTCTGCTGCTCGTATTTGGAACATGGCTGGCCGGTGTACTGCCGCTTGTTGTCGGATTATTAAGTGTGACGACTACGCTTGGACTTATTTATTTTATTTCCTTTGTATCGAGCCCGCTCAGTAATTTCTTGCCTAATTTGGTGTCGATGCTTGGACTTGCTGTTGGTATCGATTACGCATTATTTATGGTCAGCCGCTTTAGGGAAGAGCTTCGCAATCAGGGTACTCTCGAAGGTGCTGTAGCCATGACGGCTCAGAAAGCAGGCCAATCTATCTTTTTCTCAGGTGTTGCGGTGCTTATTGGATTAGTCGCGATGGCTTTTATCGATTTGTCTTTATTCCGTTCGTTGGCGCTTGGCGGTGTAATTGTGGTGACGATATCGGTCGTTGTCGGCAATACATTGCTGTTGGCGCTATTTGGCATGATCGGGGAGCGAATCAACAGGTATCCAGTTATTCCGCTGCGTTGGCGTCATCGAAAGCGTAAGTTGGCTGATAACTGCCAAGGCGAAGGGAAGCTGAAAGAAGGGTTCTGGGGCAAGGTTGCTTATGGAGTGATGTCACGCCCAATCACAATTGTTGTGCTGCTTACGCTTGGTTTAATCGTGTGTGCTTGGCCAGTGGGCAGTATGAAGATTGGTATCCCCAATGCAGAAGTGCTGCCGCCTACATATGAATCAAGACATGGCGCCGACTTGATGGAGCTTGTATATGATAAGCGTGAGATCAATTCATTGCATGTGCTGCTAAGGTTGGAACAGGCTTACACGGAAGCGCGCTCGATTGAGCAAGCAGAGCAGTTGGAACGTGAGATCGCGTCACTGCCTAGTGTATTGCGTGTGCAGAGCTACGTATCGTTAGTCAGCAATTTGCCATCCACAGAAGCGAAGTTGGCCGCAATTCGCCAGCCTGCTATTCAAAGCCAATTGGAGCATCGGCATCTGGCAAATGGCCATTATGTTATGCTCCATGTTGTGCCAAGAGTCAATACAGATGGGGATCAGGCCTTTAACCTCGTTCGAGACTTGAGAGGCTTGGAGCTGCAGGGGACAGATATTTATGTGACCGGGGGGCCCGCATATCGCCTTGATATTGTAGAACGAATTACAACTGCTCTGCCATTTGTAGTGATCTTTATACTGACAGTGACGTATGTTGTGCTATTTTTGGCCTTCCGATCTGTACTGCTTCCGCTCAAGGCTGTGTTGATGAATGTACTGAGTCTGGGCGCAAGTCTCGGCATAGTGGTGCTCGTGTTCCAGTATGGCTACATGGCAGACTTATTTAAGGTTACCTCAACTGGAATTGTAGTTGCGATGCTGCCGGTCATCATTTTTTGTGTTGTATTTGGCATATCTATGGACTATGAAGTGTTTCTTCTGTCTCGTATTGCTGAGGAGTATGAGGCCAGTGGGGATAATGAGCGCAGCACTGCCGAGGGGCTGAAAAAGACAGGCGGGATTATTACGAGTGCGGCATTTATCTTAATTGCAGTGGTCGGCGCTTTTATATTTACAGATAATGAAATGATGAAGGCGATCGGATTAGGCTTAGCAACATCGGTACTGTTGGATGCAACCTTAATTCGGATATTCCTTGTACCGGCATTAATGAAGCTGATGGGACGTGCCAACTGGTGGTCGCCCTGGCATAAGCGCCCCAATTCTTCACGTGACGCTGCTTAATGAAGTGATCCGTCATTTAACTATATAATAGATAGCTAGTTTATAGGCAATAAGAAAGTATGGTGAGCTACAATGAAAATGATGCAAGAACAACAACCGCAAACTGATGTGAGAACAGAACAAGTGCTGACGCCGTTGTCACCCGCATATGATCCTTGGGACCCTATTCGATCATTACATCAGTATAATCAACATAAACTGACAAGTGTAGAGATGACAGTTGCCCAAGTATGCAACATGAGATGTGAGCATTGTGCTGTCGGACACACGTTAATTATGCGCGAACCAAACATGCTGCCGGTGGATTTGATGCTAAAACGGCTGGATGAAGTCGAGCATTTGGAGACAATTAGTATTACCGGAGGCGAGCCAACGTTCCATTTGTCTACAGTCACCGATTATATCGTACCAATTCTAAAGTATGCGCGTGATCGAGGAATCCGTTCACAGCTTAATTCGAACGTAACCTTGGATTATCGACGTTATGAGCTTATTGCTCCTTATCTGGATGTCATGCATATTTCTTTTAACTATACGAATGCAGAAGACTTCCATGAAGTTGGATTTGTTCATACCAATCATCATATCTCTCCCAAAGTATCGGCTAAGTGGTACGAACAAATGATGGAAAATACCCGTAAATTAACAGCTGGCGGCTTGCTTGTATCTGCGGAAACGATGATTAATTATCGGACACATGATAAGTTGGGGGAAATGCATCGCCTTATTCAAGAAATGGGATGCCAGCGTCACGAGGTGCATCCGATGTACCCGAGTTCGTTTGCGCAGCATTTGCCAATGCTGCCGATCGATACGCTCAGACAGTCTATTCACAAGCTGCTTGACGTTCGAAATCCGGACATGTGGATGTTGTTTGGCACACTGCCTTTTTATGCCTGCAACAGCAATGAAGAAGATCAGAAGCTCATTCGTCGTCTGCATACAGAGCCTAACGTCACCGTTAGGAATGACCCAGACGGGCGCAACCGTTTAAATGTAAACATGTTTAATGGTGAAGTGTACGTAACTGATTTTGCGGATATCCCATCCTTCGGCAGCATTCATGCCTCGAAGCTGGATGATATCTTTAATGAATGGCTAACCGCACATCCGCTCTCAGCCTCCGTGAATTGCCATTGTCCGGCGGCACGCTGCTGCGGGCCTAACTTGCTCGTGGCTGAAATGTACTATCAAGGTATTGACTTTAGAAAGCGGACTTCGACACTATCAATTTAGTGAAGCGATGGTATCTTGTTTATTCTTGGTGCAGAACAGGGGACATTTACCCGTATCATCCTATTGGTTTGTAAATATTCGATTACAAAGAAACAGGCCCCACCTACAGATCAGCATACCTGTAGGTGGGGCCTGTTGTGTGTTCTGATAACGGGAATATGTGCATGGAGCATTAATGGTATGGGAATAGCCCACTCAAGCAGCTTAAGTTCAGTCAGTTTATAAAGTCCGTTGTGCTTGAATATGTTGGGCAATCAGCTTCCCATGGCCACGTCCAGTTTCAATAAAAATTTCATTGGCGTTTCTGCCAGAGGCAATGACACCTGCTATGTAAAGACCTTTAATATTGGTCTGCATAGTTGCTGGATCGAATACAGGCTTTTCTCTATCTTCTTGCAGTTGGACGCCTGTCTGCTCCAACATACGACGATCCGGCCTGAAGCCAGTTAGCGCCAGTACGAAACGACAAGGCAGCCGCTCTATGTACTGACCTTCTGCAGCGGCAATTGTAACATAATCTGGTTCAATAGTGGTTATTTGAGAACTTAAATGTATCGTGATAAGCCCCTTTGCAACCATGCTGTCAAAGATAGGGCGCACCCACGGCTTAATATGTTCTGATATGACAGGTCCTCGGTGTACGATCGTTACTCTTGCACCAACTCGGAGCAATTCCAAAGAGGCGTCAACAGCGGAATTGTTGCAACCAATGATGACAACGTCCATTCCTGCGTACGGATGTGCTTCCTGAAAATAATGGGATACATGCGGTAGATCTTCCCCAGGAATGCCCAGCATATTAGGGTGGTCGAAATAACCTGTAGCATCAATAACATAGGGAGAGGAATAGATAACAGTCTCACCAGAAGTCTTTCTTGTTGTTACAAGAAATGTGCAGTCTGATTGTTTGGTAATAGCGATCGCTTCCTCGTAAGCGTTAATTTTTAGTTGGTAACGCTCCGCCACCTTCAGATAATAGACAAGTGCTTCGTGTCGATATGGCTTTTCATTTGGTGTAGTAAATGGAACGTTACCGATCTCCAACAGCTCCGGCGTGCTGAAAAATTGAAGATTAGTTGGGTAACGATAAATGGAATTCACCAAGTTATGCTTTTCAATTATTAAAGGCTCGATGCCGATGTTCTTCAGTTCAATCGCGGCTGACAATCCGCATGGACCGGCGCCAACGATGATGGCTTCTGCATAATTCATGAATACGCCTCCAAGGTCTAGCATAATAAAAGATTCACCTTTTATGGTAGCAGGTTGATTGCAGGAAATCCAATGGCTTGCTTACAAAAAGTTTATGAAAATTCGGACAATCAGGTGGGTGTTAGCAACATTTGTATGATATATTGGACACATTCCTTTTAAGGAAGACATAGGTTCTGATTACTTATACAAAGGATGGGATTGTGGAATGAATAAGCCGCAAGCGATTATTTTTGATATGGATGGTACGTTGTTCCAGACAGAGACTCTGCTGCTGCCAGCCTACCATCGATTGTTTGATCGCCTTCGCGAGGAAGGGCTGTTCGAAGGTCCGACACCGCCTGAGGAGTATATATTGAGTTCGTTAGGCATGCTGCTTGAGGCGATTTGGCAGCGTGTCATGCCGGATGCCAGCGAAGAAGCTCGTCTGCGTGCCGATGTGTTGTTATTAGAAGAAGAATTGGCAGGCTTGAAGCAGGGAGGTTCCTCTTTATACCCTGAGGTGGAAGGGGTGCTTCATCAGCTGCATCAGCAGGGAGTCAAGCTGTTTGTAGCAAGTAATGGCCTGGAGCCTTATGTGAAAGGTGTTGCAGAAGCACATCGTATTCATGAGCTGTTTGATGGCTTGTATAGTGCGGGAGGGCATCGTACGTCCTCCAAAGTGGATCTGGTTCGTATTCTGCTTAAGGAACATGGGATCACATCGGCATGGATGGTCGGGGACCGTTCATCGGACGTGGAGGCAGGCAAGGAGAATGATCTGACGGTGATCGGCTGTACGTATGCAGGCTTTGGGGGAGAAGAAGAACTGAAAGGTTCTGACTTCTATATTAACCATTTCCGAGAGTTGCTGTCGCTGTATGAGCGGAGTGCTGAGCTGTCATAATTAGTGGAAACGTGCTGTGCAGCAAACTTGATACGACACAAAGAAGAGCAGCCTAGGCAAGCGACAGGCTGCTCCTCTTGTATTTGATCATATGTCTGAATCTGTAACTAATGAGAGTCTTTATGTTTGGACTGTTGGATAATATCCAGAATGGCCTGGGTCTCATCGGAATCAATGTGATTACAAGCGTGACTTTCTGGCTGTGTCGCTGACGTATCTTCATCTGAAACCCCCTGCCAGTGTCTCCGAGTAGGTCTTTTGCGGGCTGATGGTTTTAAGGGATAGAATGGATAATAGGGGCGGAAGCGACGATAGGCCGGAGTAGAACTGCGTGTCTTCTTTACACGGTTAGATCTGGACGGCATTCGTATGCCTACGAACGGCTCTGTTGATGGAGGCATGCCCGACAGCTTTAAGGTTGAGGCGGTCTCTTCATTAGCTGGTGGTTCTTTGGAGACAATTTCCTTATTCGAGTGCTTAGGTTCGCGGGTACGTGCATCAGGACTTACTTTATTCTCATACAGCCAGATCGCATATTCCAAAGGTCTTGATAGAGCCAAACGATACGTGTCGCGATCTCCAATCCGGGCAAACACTTCACGTGCCGGCTTTGGATTCACTTCTAGTAGCCATATTTTACCGTTTCTTTCGATGGCGAGATCTAAGGCCAGTTCACATAATGCACCGTACTTTTTTTCCAGAAAACGAGCAACGGCGACTCCTAATTGTTCAGCGTTAGCTTTCACTTCGTTGATTCTCTTCTCATCTCCGATCCACTGCCTGAGCAGCGTATCCATTCTTACCGCTTCTCCGCCGCCATGTAGATTAGAGGTAATGCTTTTGGCGGCGCCGATGCGGGCGGCGCATCCTGTCACTGTCCACTGCCCACTGCCATCCTTCTGCACGAGCATGCGATAATCGTGAACACGTCCATTCGGTAAATTAAGCGATATGCCCTGCTGCACCAAGTAACGTTCTTTGGCATGCCAGGAGGCAAGCTTTAATGTGAGTTGAGACCACGTCATTTTTTGCGGTTTGATGATACGCCGCTGATGGTCTCTTCCTTGCACGAATACGGTCTGACTGGATGACTTTAGACGCTCAATTCTTAAGATACCACGGCCGCCTGTGCCATTTATCGGCTTCAAGTATACAACGGGATCTCGCTTGATCATTTGTTGTACGTCAGCAACTGACGAATACAGCTTTGTTTTAGGCAAGGATAGATGAATCTCAGCGTCCTCTCCAAGCACCTGATAGATGGTCCATTTGTTGCGGAGTGGTCGATTCATAAAATGAAGATGATGGTATTTTGTACGAAATCTCCGTAATTGCTCGAACCGATAGCTGCTCTGCAAGCGGCAGCGATCAAATATAAGGTGGGGAAACTTCATCCATTTGCGTGACCAACGGTTGTTGTCTGGATTGTATACCAAAGCATGAATTTTTCGCATTTGCTCATTGACATCTTGCGGCGTAAATACAAAGACTTCGATGCCGAGCTTCTTGCCTGCTGCTATCATCTTCTGATATACAGGACGCTCTTCTAATTGCTTCTGTTCATTCATATATAACGTGAGTATGCCAAGTATAGGCTGAGTCAAAATGCATTCACCTTCTTTTTGTCCGTTATCCGCTGTTCTTGGCAAGATACGTGCTGTATTGGAAAATTCGTTCTAAAGAACATCTGCGAATGTGCGGCTCGTCAAACTTCATGGGCTTTGCATTCGCCTCAAAGAACCAGATTCCTCCGCTTGCATCCACGCCTAGATCCATAGACATCTCGCCAAGCGTGTGTCCTGACCCACGCTCCACTTGTCGAGCAATGACTAACGAAGCATTTCGCGCACGGGTCATGATTTGCGAGGCTTGCTCCTCGCCAAAAATTGAAGTCAGCAATTTCTCCGGGTCATCTATGCTTCCGCCACGCGGCACATGCGTGGTGATACTTAATACACCAGCTATCCGAGCGCCAACACCCGTTATGTCCCATTCGCCCATTTGATTTTTTTGAACGAGTACACGCAAGTCAAACGGCCGACGATTAATAGCTGCAAGGGAGATTCCTTGTTGAATGATGTAATGGCTTTGACCTGCTTGTTTGCGAATACGTGACCATAACTTACTGATATGCGCGCTTTTATACGAGGTGCTTCCTTTTCTGTCCTGTATTTTTAAGCGGAACTTTAACGTTTTCGCTTGGTTGACTCGCAGTGTCATAATTCCCATTCCCGCTTTGCCTGTCTCTGGTTTTAAATACACATAGGCATGACGATTCAGCATTTTGCCAAGGCTGGCAGAAGTCGTGAGCTTTCGTGTACTGGGAATGTAGGGCTTAGTCGTTTTTGATTTTTTAAGCCATTCAAACAAGTTCCATTTATTAAAAAAGTACGGATTAAACATACGAATCGTAGGATGGGCTAGAATCGACTTGATTTTGCTGTTCACACTTGGCTGCATTTCATCTTCCCGGAGTGGAATGCGATTATAGATAACGTGAGGCAGAGGAAACCAGCCCTGCTGCCACACGTTGCTTTCTGGAACATAGTTATAACCGATTACCCGTTTTGCATTTAACTTAAGATCTTTAACGGTCACGATATAGACGTTAAAGCCGAGCTCTTTACCGGTCATGAGCAGGTCGGTAAAATTTTCGCGATTTCCTCTGAAATATTCATTGTCGTCATCAATGGTGAGAATGGCCACAATCGGCAATTGCTCTTGTTCCATTCCATTCACTGCTCATCCCTCCTGCGAAATTTACTTAGGAATAGGCAGTGTTCCAATATATGCTCGATGGAAGACTTACCTTCGATCTTCAAAGAAGGGTGCTTGAAGATCGATCGTCCAGGCTTGGCGTTAGCTTCGAACATCCATACATGCTCATCACGGTCGATACCCAGATCAAAGCCTATTTCTCCGATAAGGTGCGGGTGATTTCGTTCTATCGCTTCAGCCAGTTCAATGGCAACTTCTTTGGCTCGATCCAGCACTTCATCCGCGCGTTCGCCAAACGTGCGTTCAAGTGCCTGCCTCGGAGCCATCAACTGCCCTCCGTTTTTAACATGGGTAGTTACACTGCCTTTACCCGCCTTCTTCGCACCAATGCCGACGACGACCCATTGATCGTCCCCGTTTTTGTGCATATGGAAGCGGAAATCGATGGGACAACCATCGATCTCGGCAAGACGTACGCCTTGCTGCACGACATAACCCCGCAGCTGCCGTCCGTGCCGACCTTCGAGCATCCGCATCAAACTGCTGAAATGTTTAAATCGCAGCAGTACGTTTTTACCATTATTTGTGTAACGGGCAAAGTAACCTTTCTTCGTGAGATAGGTTAAGCGGTAAATACCGATGCCGAGGCTGCCAGCGGTAGGCTTATAATAGACGAACTGATGCCGCTCCAGCATCTCCCTGATGGTGTCCGAATTTGGATTCATAACGGATTCAGGCACGTACCTGTTTGCATCCAGTTCACCTTCCAGCAGTGCATACACATCAGATTTGTTAAAGAAACTCCAATTGAAGAAAGGGATCTTTTTCCGAATAAACCGTTCTCGTAAATTGTTGATGCCAGTAGAAGTCTCAGCTCTTCTGCTTGGAAGGCGATTATATATAACATCAGGCAGTGGCACGGTCTTTCTTACCCACCCCCCGTACTCATTTAAAAAGTAAGCCAATACCGTTTCGTTAGACCAATTAATATCGCGTGGGGCAAAGGCGAAAACATAAGCTTTGTTGTGGCCGGCGCGAAGTATTTGTTTAATAAATCCGGTACGGCTGCCAAAGGGGCTGGTCGTTGAACGAATGGAGGCATCGGACAATATGCCGATTAACGGACCGAGCTGAATATGACCATCACTTTCATTTAACAGAAATACGCTGCCTGATTTGGGAACTTTTACAGTAGTGCGTATCCCTGAAGAAATATACAGATGTTTGCCGGCTTTTTTGATCGGTTTTAATGTAACTGGAATACTGGTTCTGCCAAGACGCAAGCGAATTGATCTTTTGTTGGACAGCTTCAGTTGTTTTAATAGTGTGTGGGATACATAGATCATTTTTTCGGAATTTGGCGTCAGATGGACGTTGCAAACCGTCAAACTCATGGACAGACCCTCCTAAGATGTCGAACCAAGACATGGCGAGCGTATAAAATGGGACGTTCTACCGCATGCATCTCGGCTTCGCGTTCACCGGTGTGTTCAAATACGGCCCGACCCGGCTTCGAATTAACCTCAAGCAGCCAAATTCGCGAACTTCTATCAATTCCAAAGTCAATGCCTAACTCTGCCAGACGCCCATGGCGTGCTTCCAGCGCCTCGGGGATACATTCACTATATTGAATAATGTCGTGAATGAGCTGCTGTGACACGCTGGCGCCATATTGAGCCCTCAAGTATTGTGCCGCATCTGCAGCGTGGCCTCCACCATGAAGATTGGATGTAATGCCATTTTCAAGCCCGATGCGTACGGCCATGCCGGTGAGCGCCCAACGGCCGGTTTCGTCTTTTTGCATAAGTGTCCGCAGATCAAAAGGCTCTTCCTTTGGACTATTTAAGGTCAAGTAGGGCTGCAGCACATATTTTCGACCGTTGATGAAGCTATGAATCCAATGTAGTCCAGTTTGAAGGCGATCGAAGTTGTGCTCAAATGGCTGATTGCTGTCATCGCGTCCTTTAACGACGATGGTATATCCTCTGATGGAGGAGGAATCGGCATGAGCCGATGAACCAAGGTGTTGGATGAATAATGCGGATCTACCCTTGCTACCACTGTGAGGCTTAAGAAATGCTTTGCCTTGATGCTCATGGAGGAAGTCATTCAGTGCTTTAACGCCACTGTATAATGATGTTTCTGGAAGCAGATGTTTAATGCTGTCAATTCGTGACAGGGAACGATACATATCCCATTTTCCGCCTAGTCCGACACTGAGCCATGCTGTACCTGACAGCCTCATTCGGGCGACAGCAGCTCGATTTTTCCGATATTGTACCTCGTTGGTAAAAGTTAGACGGTCGTAGACAAGTTTGGGTATCGGAGCGGTTACACTTTTCCACTCTTGATCTTCGTACGTGTATCCCCTCACCAGTCGCTTGCCCCAATCGATCCAGTGAGGAGAGAAGATAAGGACGGGGACACCCCGTTTTTGCCCGGATAGACACAATTTTCGGCAGAATGCCGTTTCTGCGAACGGAGGAGAGCCGACTCTTTCATTTTGTAGTATGCCTAACGTGTCTAGTGGACCTTTCATAAGGCTCATGGAACTCCACCTCCTTCTAGAGGATGTCTCAAGGTAAGACAGATTAGAACCCAGCCAAGTATTTTGCATATTCGACCACTTTACGGACAGAAGGGCGAATCTTATTGTCGTTAAGCGGCGTGTTGTCATTTTTGGACGGCTTAGAGTTTACTTCCAGCAGCCATACTTTCCCGCTGCTGTCAACCGCGAGGTCAATGCCAAGCTCACCGAAATGCGCAGGAATTTGCGTATCGATGCCACGCGCAATCTCAAGTGAAGCATGCTGGAGGCGGTTGTAGACATCTGATCTTGCACCTGCTGGTAAGTTGGACTTGACAACTGCTTCTTTAACGGTGCTTAATGTACCACCTCGAGCCAAATTGGACACAAAATGCTGTGTGCTTGCCGTTCTGGCGACGATAGAAGTAAGCGTCCATTTACCGGTTGCATTTTTCTGAACAAGAGCACGGAAATCGACCGGACGACCCCCGTTTTCCATCAAATGAAGTCCCTGCTGAATCTGATATCGATTGGCCTTCAGCTTGGAGGAAAGACTAGAGAACAACTTGACCAAGCTGTTGAAGCTTTGTCTTCGCGTGCCGTTAACTGTGCTGTACATCGCTTGATAGGATTGATCGTTCAATCTGGTTACGCGGATAATACCTTTGCCAAGACTGCCCCTGGCGGGCTTTAGGAAGACGGTATGATATCGGGAGCACATCGTCTTTAAAGTCTGGAAATTACGAAGCAGATACGACTCCGGCAAATAGCGGGATGGATTGGAATCTCGCTTCAATGCGTCAAATACTTCGGTTTTATCCAAAAACTTTTCATTAAAGACATGTGACTTATACCGTGCCTTCGCCTCCCTCATAAAGTGCTGTACCGTTTCTCTGTTTTCAGTCTTGCGGGAGGTTAAGCGATTGTTAATGACGTCAGGAACAGGCACCTCTGTCTGCTGCCACGATTTATTCTGATAGACCCAGGCCCTGATGCTGTTGACATGCTGTTCAATGTGCTCTGGCGTAAAAAAGCAGACACAGGCACCTTGTGACTGGCAAGCATCCACAAGCTCTTTGCAGAACGCCGTAATCGGACCAAACGGTTTATCCGGTGAATCAGGTCGGTCTCGGCTGATCAGAATGCCAATGAATGGACCGATAGCGAGCGTCTGTGATGAGGCATGGTACACAACTCGCAGCGATTGGCCGGATACGACGCCTAGAGAGCCCGCAAGCGTTTGATTCATACGCAGTCCGTCGAAGCGAGGCACCGGTATTACAATGATCTGCTGCTTAAACGATCCAAATCGTAAAGTCAGTGATTGATTTACGGGAATCTTCCACTGCTTCACTTTCGCTTCGCCAATCATCAGCACCTCATTGCGCAATAGACTGGGGCTTATCACCTGGAGCGCCACTTTCCATTTAGACATGTTGGTTCTCCTTCCAACGACCACTTGCATGGATGATCTCGGTAATCGCCGTTCGAGGCGTTTACAGGTGAACTATGACCAATGATTTATCATATGAGGACATATTTTCCTTGGTGATTGACCTAGTTCGAAAATAGCCAATGAGTTGCGACTGGACGTATGTTATACCTTGAGATTCGACAAGTGGATGGATATCCGTTAAGATATTAGACGTATGAACAAAGCAGGATGTGCATGAGAATGGGCTGTTGTCACGATCGGAATTCGTGGACTGTACAATGGCGTACATAAGGAGGATGCGTACATATGACTAACGTATACGATAGAGCGCATGAATTAGCGCGCGCATTGCAAGATTCGGCTGAAGCGAAAGCCGTAGAACAGGCGATGAAAGTCATTGAAACTGATCCGGAAAGTAAACGTATGCTGGATGATTTCCGTCAGCGTCAGGGCGAATTGCAGCAAATGATGATGACAGGCGCTATGCCTGATCAGGCTGAGATGGAAAAGTTGGAGCAAATTTACCAGGTTATCAGCATGAACACGAGCATTGCACAATTATTTGAGGCAGAACGTCTTCTTGCACAAGTCATTCAAGATGTAAACAAGATCGTAACTGATTCACTCAGTCATCTGTATCAGTAAAATAGGCGGATCAAAAAGGCTGGCGTCACACTTCCTTGCGAGGTGCGGACGGCAGCCTTTTTGCGGTCATAATTGCCCGCCCGTCCACATATGCTGTTATTAGACAGAATGCTGGAATGTAGCAAATGAATTGCATCATGTGCATCATCACTTATTCTCATCGTGCAAGCGGACAAGATGAAGTGATCATGATCGGAGAAAGGATGTAAAAACATGAACTCGACAAAACGCACGAAGAAATACAGCCGCACACAAAGCCGCGCGATATCCGTCATCTCCATTACTGCTGTTCTGGTGATGTTATTTATCGCACTGCCGACAATACCTTTGAACGAAGGCTGGTCGTTGGCTGCTGTATTTGGCGCGGTATGGGCTTTGTTCGCTGTGCTTATTATAGGCGCACATCTCTATCGTCTATTAAGAGTTGATGAGGAAGTAGAACGGAAGCTGCGTCAAGTACGGACTCAACGTTACAAGCAGATAGAACGGCGGATTATGGGTAATGAGCAATAAGTTATTAGAGCTTTCTTTTAACAGAGCTTCCTCAAAGTAAGTTCGAGGAGGCTTTTTGCTGTGAGAAAGAGTTGTAACAAGCTGAGGACAAGTACAAAAAAAGGTTGAATGGTTAAAAGGGATTTTGTATGATTACAACCTGTGGAGATGTTTAGTTGTAAAACAAAAGCCAGGCGAATGTCATGTAGTTCATGTTATTTAAGAACTCAATATGTAAAAATGGTCACTTGGTCATTTTGCCGGTTAAGAAGGGGGTAGCACTATTTGAAGTTGTTTCAAAATCTTCGATATTTCGGCAAAGAGTTTGTTGCCACGATGAAGTCAAAGCATGTGCTTATACCCGTTCTGGGCTTGCTCGTCGTGCCGCTGCTGTATAGCGGTGTATACCTGGTAGCGAACTGGGATCCCTACAGCAATGTAAAACATATGCCAGTGGCTGTTGTCAATGAAGACAAGCCGGTGCAATATGAGGGGAAGGAAATTGCGATCGGCCGTGAATTGATGCAGAAACTCCATGACAATGATAGCGTAGAGTTCCACTTTGTCGGCAGAGCTGAAGCGGAGCGAGGATTGGCTGAGCATACGTATTATTTGCTGATCGATATCCCTCAAGAAATGTCGCAGCATGCGACAACCATTTTGGACCCTAATCCGAAGCCGCTGGAATTGAAGTACAAGGAGAACAGCAGCTTTAACTTCTTGTCAGGTCAAATATCTGACAAAGTGGTAGAGAAGATTAAAGCCGAGACGTCACAGAAAGTAACTGAAACATATGTGGAGCAGATGTTTGGCGCTATTGCTCAATTAGCGGATGGCCTGGGAGCAGCAAGTGATGGTGCGGGGCAACTGGAGAATGGGCTCAAGCAATTAGGGACAGGTATCGAGACGTTCCGTAATGAGCTGAACGGCCAGATTAATTCGAAGACATCGCAAGCAGGCTCCATGGTGGACAAGCTGCTGGATGAAAATAAAGTGAAGCTTGAAAACACGATCAATAAAGAGATTGAGCAAGCAATCGCATCCAATAAAGGGCCTTTAGTGAACAAGCTGCATCAGGAGATCGACAAGCAATCAGGAACATATGGTACTGAACTGCGAGACAAGGTGCATGCCCGAATTGATGAAGTGGTTGGTGAGAACAGCGGAATTGCGCAAGAGAAGTTAAATCAAGAGATTGATCGTGCTTTTGGACAGTACGGCGAACAAGTTCGCAAGCAGATCCATGATGAGATCAATGCGGCCTATGCATCACACAAAGACGATGTGTACAAGGAAATTGTAACGGAAGTGGATAACACGGTCGTTAAAATGGAGCCTGTAGCCCGTGCTATGATGCATAATGTTATCGATAACGAGTCAGGTGAGATTGATGCGTCTATTCGCAATAGCGTACATAAGTGGATTGATGAGAAGATAGATGCCTTATTTGACAAGACGATTGAGCGCATGACGGACAATCAGGATCAGATCAATCGGCAATTTGACAAGCTGCAAGCAGATCTTGCTGCCATGAAAGCCGATGCGATACCGGAAGAAGCAGATAAATGGCAAGCGATTCAAGATCAGTTGGACGGCCTGCGGGATAACGTACATACAGCCCTCAAGCCGGAGCAGATCGAAAAGCTCAAAGTTAAAATAAAGCTGGATCTAAATCAACTTGTGGGTAAGGAACTAAATTTAGTTAACAAGAAGTTGTTAACTAAGGTTCACAGTGAAGCAGATAAGAAATTTAGCGCTTATTATCCGACTGCGCGAGCCATGGCACGCGGAATAGCACTGAGCAAGGCGGAAGAGCTCGCTCCCGTTCTGCTCGGGAAGGCCCATAATTATGCGGATCAGATCTACTCCGAAAAGTCAGAGCAAGTACAGGCGAAAGCTCATGAAGTATTAAATGAGAAGTGGTCACAACTTGAACCACAAGTGATAAATGAAGTTCATCAGCATGCAGATGACGAGATCAATCGTGTTGAACCTGTCGTGGTCAGCAAAATTCATGAAACAGCGGAGGAGAAAATAAACACGCTGGAGCCGATTGTGAGAGACAATATGCACAAACTGGCAAATATGAAGCTGGATGAGGCTGCTAAAAAAGTACATCAGATGGCATTTGAAAAAATGAGTGCACTGCTGCATGACGTAGATACAGCCAATAAAGCGATTAACACCGGATTTAATCAACTGATGGATGGACAACAGCAATTAATAAGTGGCGGTGCAGAGCTGCGCTCGAAGCTGCGGGATGGTGCGGAGAAGGCAACACAAGATTCGACTGACAGCACGTATCATATGATATCGGCACCGGTTACAAGTGACAAGGAAGAGAATCATGATGTGAATACTTATGGTATTGGTATGGCACCTTACTTCCTGTCATTAGGTTTCTTCGTAGGGGCGTTGATGTTCTCTATTGTATTCCCGATGAAAGAGACGATCCTTCGTCCACCTAACGGTTTTGCGTGGTTGTTAAGTAAGTTTGGCACGATGACGATTGAGAGTATATTCCAGGTCCTTATTGCAGGCAGTGTTGTGTTATACGGAATTGGTTTGACCGTGACCAACGTACCGATGTTTTTCTTAGTGTCACTGGTCACAAGCCTGATGTTTTTTGCATTTATTCAGTTTTTTGTTACGGCATTTGGCAATGTGGGGCGGTTTATCATTATTATCTTGCTAGTTCTGCAACTGTCGGCAACCGCGGGGACATTCCCGATCGAGCTGACACCGGAATTTTTCCAAATGCTTCATCCATGGCTGCCAATGACGTATACAATTCGTGCATACCGAGGTGTAGTTTCACTTGGTGACATGAATTATGTGTGGCAGAACATTGGCGTATTGTGTATTTACTTGTTCTCAAGTCTGTTCTGCAGCTGGATGTATTTTGCTCTTTGTTCGAAGAAGTCAAAGCGTCAGGAGAAAGACAGCACAAGCGGAAGTGTGATATCTACTAAGTAGTAGACTTGAATACAAGCCTATCTCAGAAAATATGTAAATGTAGATGAAAGAGAGTCTTCAAACCCACTAGATCTAGTGGGTTTAGGACTCTTTTTATGTACTAAAAGAGGAGGCGAGTACTTGAATTTTAACCGTATTCCTGTTTTGCACAAATGGGAATGATTGTGATACAATGACTACAGATTAGGACAGTTCGGAGAATTGGGGTGTAACAGATGGATATGCATGACGCAACGGTCACGAAGCATGAACAGCTACTCCATCATATTGAGAGCTTGAAGCCAGGCACAAAGATATCGGTGCGTAAGCTGGCCAAGCAGCTGCAGGTAAGTGAAGGAACGGCATACCGTGCTGTAAAGGAAGCGGAGAGCGTCGGCCTTGTTATCACGAAGGAGCGGATAGGTACAGTAAGGGTCGAGAAGAAGCCTCGCAACTTGTCAGAGCAGCTTACTTTTACTGAGGTTGTGGACATCGTAGAGGGACACGTTCTTGGTGGACTGAGGGGACTATCTAAGACGTTAAATAAATATGTCATCGGTGCAATGAAAATGGACGCGATGGAACGTTACATTGATGCTGGAAGTCTGCTTATTGTCGGAAACCGAGAGGATGCGCATCGTCTAGCTCTCCAGCATGGCGCTGGCGTATTGATTACAGGCGGGTTTGGCACAAGCAGGGAAGTAAAGATGCTGGCAGATACGCTTGATCTGCCGATTATCAGCTCGAAGCATGACACGTTTACGGTGGCTTCTATGATTAACCGTGCGCTGTTTGACCGACTTATTAAAAAGAAGATTATGCTCGTTGAAGATATTGTAGGCTCAAAGGCACCAGTTGCGATTATGCGTTCTTATAGTACAGTTGAGCAGTTCAGAAAGCTGCAGCAAGAAACGGGGCATAATCGATTCCCTATCGTAGATGAATGGAATCGAGTCTTGGGCATGATCGCGTACAAGGATATTGCAGGTGCACAGCAAGACCAGACGATAGATAAGCTGTACACACGCCATCCTATTACGGCTTCCTTGACAACTACGCTTGCTTCAGCGGCTCACACGATGGTATGGGAAGGCATTGAACTGCTGCCAGTGATTGACCGGAATCGGAAGCTGATTGCCGTCATAACTCGCAAAGAGGTTCTGCAGGCTATGCGTGATGCACGAAAAGAACCTCAATTAGGTGAGACATTCGAGGACCTGATTTGGAATGGGTTTGAAGAATTGCGGAACGACGATGGTATGTTGTACTTTCAGGGTGTTATAACACCACAGATGGTTAATGGTCTTGGTGCGGTATCGGAAGGTATAATATTGTCCATTATGGCTAATGCCGCCTTGCGTGCAGTGAAAGATATGCGCGTTCATGATCATATTATGGAAAATATGACTAGCTACTTCGTCCGTCCGATTCAGATTGAAGATATCGTCATTCTCCGCCCGAGATTTATTGAGATGAGCCGTAAATTTTGCAAGCTTGAGATCGAGATGAAACTTCAAGATCAGCTTGTTGCCAAGGCGATGATGACAGCGCAGTCTATTGATCATGATTAATACAGGCTGCTGAAATGTTGGTTCGTAAAATGAAAGCGGCAGTGTTGGGATAGGGTTGCTGACTCGTACATAAAAAAGCGTACAGTGCTGACACAGGAGACGGTGCAGACTGTACGCTTATTTGTTATTTGGTCCCCTCATGGGCCAAGAGACGATTAAAATGTCCATGATTGCGCAGCCCGGCAAACAAATTGAAGACGCCGAGTGCGAGCAATATGGCCCCGATGATGACTCTTAGGGTTGAACCTGTAAACATTGTCATCTGAAACACCGCGATGAGAATAAGCAGTAATCCCATACAAATGTTAGTTCTTGCTGCGAATAACCCGCGCTGCAGCACGTTCTTTGATCGTCTTGAGCGGAAGCTGAAGAAGACGGAGCTTATAGAGGCAAGGCAGATCAGTAAAGTAAGAATGAGTTGAATCACGTACATGACGGGCACGTCGCTCCTTCCTGCTGACTAGGATAATGGTCCATAATGTTAATCCTATATTACCATAATGTGAGAGAAGAGCCTATCCGAATTCATGTGTTGAGCCGTGAAGCATAAAAGGTTTCCATTTTAGAAGGATTACACGCTTTCCTTACGCTGCTGCAAATATTGTCACCTGAACCTATTGTTAGGGTGCAGATGGCACATGAGATTTTACATCTACCCACACATGAAGTACGCCTTCTGTTACGAGCATCGTTCGCAGAGAGACAACATAGTCACGAGCTTGAATATCGGTATAAAGTTTGCGTGTCAGAAGGCCTTCTACCAGTTTTGCATACTCGTCAATCTGAAAGACGTTGCGTCCTTTAAGTCCGGCGAGATCACGGGATAGTCGTTTACGGAGCTCAGTCTCATCTGATTGTGGAATGTCATCTTTACTGCCTGGTCCATAAATATGAATGGAAATACTTTTAATAACAGTAGCGCGATTTTTGTAGCGGATTAGGTCCTCATTTTCCGAGCGAAAATGAGAAAGCTGGTCCTGTAGGTCAAGGTTCCGCATGACAAGTTCGTCTATCTGGTGCATAAAGACTGCATGATAGACACAAGTCCCAATAATCATCCCTACGAATACAACAGCTCCATCACGAATCCAATTGCGAGGGTGCATACTGCTTACCCCCTTGCCCTGCACATCCATTGGACAAGTTCCGTCCCGAGATGCGCGCCGAGAAATGAGACAAGGATAAACATCAGCTGTTTAAATACAGGCGACAAGTTTCCGACCCAAAAATTAGACTCAATTACGCGCAGCGGATCGATGGTTCCGCCGACAGCAACGACGATGGCCCATATTTTGATATGCTCCGCAATATGTTTCATCGTCTCGGCAGGGGATTGCAGGGCGATAACACTTGCGATACCTCCAAGCAACGAGCCGCCGAGCACAACACCAAATGCGATGCCGAAGTCGATGATAGCTTTAGACAAAAAAGTTCCCATCGTGATGCTCCTTTCTTACGTGTGGAGTAAAGGCAATGGACAAACTAGCCCCTTGTACATGTATAGGTTTTCTAGCTCAAAATATGATACAATGAAAGACGAAAGTATGTTCGGTTAGGCAAAGAATAGTATGGAAAGTTACACGGAATGGAATGGAGTGAAGCGCATGAATGAATTTGTACATCTGCACGTGCACAGCGAATACAGCTTGCTGGATGGAGCTGCACGTATTGAATCGTTGGTGGAGCGGGCAGCTGCGAATGGCATGAAGGCGCTTGCCCTTACCGACCATGGCGTCATGTACGGCACAATTGCCTTTTATCGGGCGTGCCAGAAGCACGGAATCAAGCCGATTATCGGGATGGAGGCTTATGTTACGACTGGTGCCTTGACGGAGCGGGTGTCGCGTAAGGATCAGCCGATCTATCATCTTATTTTGTTGGCAAAGACGATGCAGGGTTACCGGAATCTAATGAAGATATCAAGCATCGCTCATCTGGAAGGTTTTCATTATAAGCCGCGTGCAGATATGGACACGCTTCGAACATATGGTGAAGGTATAATCTGTACCAGTGCCTGCCTAGGCAGCGAAATTTCACAGCACGTGCTGCACGACCGCATGGATGAAGCACGAGAAGCTGCATTGAGATATAAAGATATATTTAAGGATGGCTTTTATCTGGAGCTTCAGGACCATGGCTTAGTGGAGCAGAAGAAAGTCAACATCGGCTTAATTGATCTGGCCCGCGAGCTTGATATTCCGTTGGTATGCACTAACGATGTCCATTATATAGAGGAAGCAGACGCTGCGATGCAGGATGTGCTCATCTGTATCGGCACGGGCAAGACGGTAGAAGATGAGACGCGATTGCGTATTGCATCTAATCAGCTTTATTTTAAGAATGGCGAGCAGATGAACGCCTTGTTTGCGCATGTACCAGAGGCGATACACAATACAAGCCGGATTGCGGATGCTTGTAACGTGGAGTTGGAGTTCGGGCATTCGGTGCTGCCGGAGTTCCAGCCGTTGCCGGAAGGCCTTGCTGCAGGTCAATATTTGCGTGAACTGTGTGAACAAGGATTGTTAGAACGCTATCAGCACTTATCCGAATGGGAAGAAGAGGCCTTTGTCCAGTCGGCACATGAACGGCTTGCCTTTGAGCTGGGTACGATTGAGCAGATGGGCTTCTCAGACTATTTTCTGATTGTATGGGACTTTATCCGTTATGCACACGAAGCAGGGATAATGACAGGGCCTGGAAGGGGCTCTTCTGCCGGTAGTCTGGTAGCGTATACGCTCAAGATTACAAATGTTGATCCGTTGAAGCATAAGCTGCTGTTTGAGCGGTTTCTCAATCCGGAACGGATCACGATGCCGGATATCGACATTGACTTCAACGATGAGCGCAGAGACGAGGTTATTCAATACGTGTCCGACAAGTACGGACACGACCGCGTCGCGCAGATTATAACGTTCGGGACAATGGCCGCAAGAGCAGCGGTAAGAGACGTGGGACGCGCGTTGAATGTATCGTACGGCGATACGGACCGTGCTGCCAAGCTCATTCCAAATCAGCTGGGCATGACGCTTACAGAAGCGATGAGAGTCAGCAGTGAATTACGTGAATGGTGCGAGAAGGAACCTCGTATTCGTGAGCTTATAGAGATGGCGATTAAAGTCGAGGGTATGCCCCGACATGCTTCAACGCATGCCGCAGGGGTAGTCATTGCCCCCGAACCACTGCCACACTTCGTGCCGTTGCAAGCAGGTACGGAGCACACAGCATTAACACAGTATTCGATGGAACATCTGGAAGCCATCGGTATGTTGAAGATGGACTTTCTTGGATTGCGTACGTTGTCCATTATCGAGCGTACGCTCGAATGGATCAAGGCGAAGTCGGGAGAGGCGCTTGACTTGAACCGTGTTGACGATCAAGACGAGCGTACCTATGAACTGCTCGGACGGGGAGATACAACCGGTTTGTTTCAATTGGAGTCAACAGGAGTTCGCAAAGTATTACGCGAACTGAAGCCTTCCGGTTTCGAAGATATCGTGTCCGTATTGGCTCTCTATCGTCCGGGACCGATGGAGTTTATTCCGAATTTTATTCAGAGCAAGCACGGTCGCAAGCCAGTGGAATATCCTCATCCGGATCTGGAACCTATTTTAAAGGACACTTACGGGATTATTGTGTATCAAGAACAGATCATGCATATTGCTTCCCGGATGGCGGGCTTCTCGCTTGGCGAGGCCGATTTGCTTCGGCGAGCTGTCTCCAAGAAAAAGCGTGAAGTGCTTGATCAGGAACGGGCCCATTTTGTAGAAGGCAGTCTTCGACAAGGGTACACGAAAGAAGAAGCGAACCGTGTATATGATATGATCGTACGATTTGCTGATTACGGTTTCCCACGTGCGCATGCAGCAGCTTATGGCGTGTTGGCATTTCAAACGGCATACTTGAAGACACATTACCCGACTGAATTTATGGCGTCCATGCTGACAGCGAATATGGGCAACCATCGTAAGACTGCTGAATACATTGAGGATTGCAGACGGACAAGCATCGATGTTTTACCACCAGATATTAATGAGAGTAACGTTACGTTTACGCCTGTTCATGATGCTATCCGGTTCGGCCTCGCAGCAATCAAGAACGTCGGAACTACGGCGATCGAGAGCATGATTCGCGAGCGAGCGGAGCAGCCGTATCAAGATCTGCATGACTTCTGCAAGCGGGTTGATTTGCGGGTGTGCAACCGCCGCGTCATTGAATCTCTTATTCAGGCAGGGGCGATGGACAGCTTGCCGGGTCACCGGGCACAACTGCTGGCGATGCTGGACGAGACGCTTGAAGCAGCAGTGAAATGGCGCAAGGAACGTGAAGATTTACAGATCCAATTGTTTAATTTCGTAGAGGTAAACAATCGATCGATTGAGTATCCGAGTGTACAGCCCTTTACGATGACACAGCAGCTTGAACTGGAGAGGGAATTGCTGGGGATGTATTTATCCGGGCATCCGCTTGATGATTACGTAGAATTGCTAGAGCATGCTGACGCGGATCGTATCGTGGACCTGCATGACGCGGTGGATGAGAGTGAGTGCGTGGTGGCAGGTATGGTTGTATCCGAACGAGTCATTATGACAAAGAAAGGCAAGCCTATGGCGTTTATCGGTCTGGAAGATCGGATTGAGCGAACTGAGGTTGTGCTGTTTCCTGAAGTATGGCGGCGGGCCAAGCCGCTTATCTCGAAAGGAGCGCTTGTAGCTGTGCTGGCGAAAGTGCAGCAGCAGGATGACGACTTTAAGCTCTTGGCGCATGAAGTTGCGCCACTGGAGCTGCAGGCGGTCGCGCAGCTTGCGAGCCGCGCGCGCACACGCCGTGACGCTGGCGCAGGCGGTCGCAGCCGCGGCTCTGCTCGTGCCGCCGCACCAGCGACTGGCGGCACGTCGGCCCCGCGCAGGGCGGGCGGGACCGGGAGCAGCGCTGCTGCGATGCAGGCAGCCCCCGCGCCGCAGGCGGCGTCACGCGCAGCTCTGCCTGAGCGCGACGATGCACGCGCGAGGCAGAGCCAGCGCGTGTACATCAAGATCACGGCCGATCATGAACGGCCTGAGCTGTTGAATGAGCTGAAGCAGCTCATTCAAGCGCATCCGGGACCGCTCTCCACCGTGCTCTTCTACGAGCGCGAGCAGCAGCTGCGGGCTTTGAGCAGCGCTTATGCTGTCAAGCCTTCGCCTGAGTTGTTCAGGCGCGTCGAAACGATGCTGGGTGAAGGGTCTGTGCGTGTACGCTAGTCTAGCCAAGTCCAGCGGCTAACACATTTGTCAGGTGTTAGTCGTTGGGCATAGTATACGCGCATGCTGATCTGCATCTTTACAGCTTATCTTATGGTGCTGCAATATGTATCCGGGGTACTGCGCTTACAACGTGATAAGCGGCATTTTAGCATGCTAACCTTTACAAAGCTGTGCGCACGACGAGTACAATCTTCTTGTTTTCATGGATGTTACATTATTTTTTCGTAAAGCTATTCACCCTTCCTGCACCTTGAGCATATCATGTAGATACACCCTATATGAGAAGACAAGACTGTCGTATCGGGAGAATGGAGGGAGCGCCTGTGACATATGATGCAGCAGCGCAGTGGCTGGAACAACGTGGGGTATCACTGCTTTCGATAGCTGAGATTGCATTTGAGCTGCAGAAGCCTTACAATGCGACATTAAAGGTGGAAGAGTGCTTGGAAAGTGTTAAGGCGGTGCTTCATAAGCGTGAAGTGCAGTATACGCTGATGACGGGTATTGCATTAGATGTAATGGCCGAAAGGAAACAATTGCCTGAACCCCTGCAGTCAATGCTGGAGGCGGATGAATCGTTATATGGTGTGGATGAGACGCTGGCGTTAGGCATAACGGGGGTATATGGGACGATTGGCTTGACAAGCTTTGGTTATTTGGATAAAACCAAAATAGGTATTCTTCGGCACCTGAACAATCATAAACAGCAAATACATGTCTTTCTGGATGATCTAGTGGCGGGTATTGCAGCAGCAGCTTCGTCGCGAATCGCGCATCAGGATACGAAAGCTACGATATACGATACGATTGATCGTGTGGATAGCTAAGTTGAGTAATTTCGATAATTATCGCCTGACAGCAGGTCCTCAGTGAAGACATTCCCAGTGAACTGATCTCGCTATTTCTTCCGCTGTGATGTGTCTTCACTCGCCCTCATTGATTCATAAAAATCTTCATATTTTATTCGTGAAAAATAATTTATACCTGACATGTCGAGCTGAATAAGGCAAGAAAAAAGGCGTTGAACGCCGTTAAGCGTCGAAATCAAGAGCTTGGATTCTCTAAGGAGCATTGCTGCTTCCATGGATTTGGTTGCTATGAAAATGGCAATTATGTTATCATAATGGCATTATACACAGCTCTATTGGAACGTTAGGGGGGTCTCCGCGAATGTGGACGGTTATCTACATCGCTCCGACTGCCAAAATCGCAGACATGATACTTGCAAGACTGACGGAAGAGGGATTCCTTATTCGAGTACGTCCCATTCATCTTTCCAAGCAGCAATTTGAAGTGCTGGTGCCTTCCGGTGAGGTAGAAGAAGTACAAGAAGTTCTTAATTCGATTCTGCATGCGTAATACGGCTGCTTGATGAACGCAACAAGGTTCAGACAGCCGCTTTTTGTTGTCTGGATATCATACGAACAGCTTGTGGACAAGCGTTGGTTCGTTGGCGTCTAAAGCAGACTATCACGCTCAAAGAGGTGTAACGGGTGTTCAAAGACTTGTTTCAGAAAAAGAAAAAGTATGCAACGGTTCCATCCGTGCGTGATGATAATCGACCTAAGCGTGAAATACCTGAAGGTATAATGAACAAATGCCCCAAGTGCGGCAATATTCAGTATTATAAAGAGCTTGAAAAGAACCTGAAAGTATGTTCCGAGTGCGGGCATCATATGCGTCTAAGTGCTTACGAGCGCATTCAAATGACATTGGACGAGGGTCGTTTCTTTGAATTCGACATCGACATTGCCCCCGAGGACCCGCTGCAATTTCCTGGCTATACGAAGAAACTAGAACAACAGCAAAGCAAGTCCGATCTCTCGGAAGCTGTAGTTACGGGAGAAGGAACAATTGGCGGTTTTCCGGTTGTGGTAGCTGTCATGAGCTTTGACTTTTTCAGCGGCAGCATGGGTTCTGTTGTAGGTGAAAAAGTAACACGAGCAGTCGAGATGGCGATGCTGAAACAGTATCCGCTTCTTATATTCTCCACATCTGGCGGAGCGCGTATGCAAGAAGGTATTCTCAGCTTAATGCAGATGGCGAAGACAAGCGCGGCAATAGCTAAGTTCCAGAATCAAGGCGGTTTATTTATTTCTGTTATTACGGACCCTACGTATGGCGGTGTATCCGCTAGTTTTGCCATGCTGGGTGATATTATTGTGGCCGAGCCAGGGGCAGCATTTGGCTTTGCAGGCCGCATCGTTATTGAACAGACCATTCGTCAGAAGCTTTCTGATGAATTCCAGACAGCCGAGTTTAATTTGAAGCACGGCCAACTGGATATGGTTATAGCACGCAAAGATTTGCGTCAATCGCTTACGAAACTTATCGAATTGCATACGGTGAAAGGAGAGATGTCCCATGAAGGGTGAACTTTCATTCGAGCAGCCGTTAGTCGAGCTCAAGCAGAAGATTGAAGAGTTGAAGCGATTCGGGGAAGAGAAGCATATTGATTTCTCTGAGGAGATCGCACGTCTCGAAGAACGTTATCAGAAGATAGCGGAGGAGATATATACAAGTATTTCTCCATCACAGAAGATGCATCTCGCACGCCATCACCAGCGTCCAACGACGCTTGATTTTATATCTCATATCTTTACTGATTTTGTTGAATTGCACGGTGACCGCTTGTATGGCGATGATCTTGCCATTGTTGGTGGACTTGCCCGTCTTAATGGCTTGGCGGTAACTGTTATTGGGCATCAACGCGGGAAAGATACAAAGGAGAACATTGCACGCTTCTTTGGTAGTCCTCATCCAGAAGGCTTCCGCAAGGCGCTTCGCCTTATGCAGCAAGCAGACAAGTTTAAGCGTCCGATTATCACATTTATTGATACAAAGGGCGCATACCCAGGCAATACAGCCGAAGAACGAGGCCAATCAGAGGCTATCGCCCGCAACTTGCGGGATATGGCTATGCTTGGCGTGCCTGTCGTGTGTGTTGTCATTGGTGAGGGGGGCAGCGGTGGTGCACTTGCGCTTGGCGTAGGCAACCGCGTTCTCATGCTGGAGAATGCCATTTATTCGGTTATTTCGCCGAATGGCGCGGCTTCTATTTTATGGAAGGATGCGTCTAAGGCCGATCAAGCTGCCGAAGCGATGAAGATTACAGGTGACGACCTGCTGGAGATGGAAATTATTGAGGGGATTATCCCTGAGCCGCCAGGCGGTGCACATAAGAATATTGCGGATACCGCCGAAAGTGTAAAGGCTGCGCTCTGCAAGCATTTGTCCGAATTGATGGAGATGTCTGCGGACGAACTGCGTGAAGATCGTTATAACAAGTTCCGCAAAATTGGCAAGTTTGCAACAGTGGATCTCAGCTAACAATAATCATATATAATCGTGCATGAAATTGGTAAAACTTTATAATATGATGATCCTCATATACAAATGCCGCACGTTATAGTAAATTAATTAGTTGAGAACCATTAAGAATTGTAGATGTTTTAGAGATACTAGAGAGCCCAATAATTGGAGGAAACCCAGAATGCGCAAAACTAGAATTGTATGTACCATCGGTCCTTCCAGCGAGTCCTTGGACAAGTTAAAGCAATTGATTATGGCCGGCATGAACGTTGCACGTTTGAACTTCTCACACGGCGACTTTGAAGAGCACGGCAACCGTATTACGAATATCCGTCAAGCTTCCAAAGAATTGAACAAAACAGTAGCGATTCTCTTGGATACTAAAGGTCCTGAGATTCGTACAGGTAAATTGGCTGTAGAGCCGATTGAACTCGTTCAAGACGAATTCGTAACATTGACGACTGAAGAGATTCTTGGGGACAAAGACCGTATTTCGGTTACATATAACGAGCTGCCGCAAGATGTTGAAGTCGGTTCTACAATCTTGATCGACGATGGTTTGATCGGATTGACTGTTGTAGACGTACAAGGTACTGAAATTAAGTGCAAAATCGTCAACGGTGGTACAATTAAGAGCAAAAAAGGCGTTAACGTTCCTGGCGTAAGCATTTCCTTGCCAGGTATTACGGAGAAAGATGCTAGCGATATCCGTTTTGGTATTGAGCAAGGCGTTGATTTTATCGCGGCTTCATTCGTTCGTAAAGCAAGTGATGTGATGGAAATCCGTAAACTGCTTAAAGAGCACAACGGAGACAGCATCCAAATCATTTCTAAAATTGAAAACCAAGAAGGCGTTGACAACTTGGATGAAATTTTGGAAGTGTCTGACGGCCTGATGGTTGCCCGCGGTGACCTTGGTGTTGAGATTCCAGCTGAAGATGTACCATTGGCTCAAAAGCTGATGATTCAGAAGTGTAATCTTGCAGGCAAGCCGGTTGTCACAGCAACACAAATGCTGGATTCCATGCAGCGCAACCCACGTCCAACACGCGCAGAAGCAAGTGACGTGGCAAATGCAATTTTTGATGGCACAGACGCAATCATGTTGTCCGGCGAAACAGCTGCTGGTAAATATCCAGTAGAATCTGTATTGACGATGTCCCGTATCGCTGAGAAAGCAGAATCCGCATTGGAATACCGTGAGATTTTGACAAAACAAAGCATGAAACAACAGGTAACGGTAACGGACGCGATCAGCCAAGCTGTAGCCAACTCTGCACTCGACCTGGACGCAAAAGCTATCATTACATCTACGCAAACGGGTTATACAGCTCGTATGGTGTCCAAGTATCGCCCTAAAGCACCAATTATTGCAGTAACAGCATCTGAGCAAGTGATGCGCGCTATGGCATTGACTTGGGGCGTAGTGCCTGTTAAAGGCGAGCCAGCTACTAACACAGACGAAATGTTTGATGTTGCACTTAAAGGCGGCCTGCATACAGGTCTTGTAGCTGAAGGTGATCTTGTTGTAATTACGGCAGGTGTTCCAGTTGGATGCGCAGGCTCCACTAACCTGGTTAAAGTAACGCAGATCGGCACAAGCTGCAAATAGTCATTTTCCGCAAGGAAGCTAATAGGCTAATATATAGACACAAAAGCAATGGTTCATACCATTGCTTTTGTTGTATTCGGAAAGGGGAAATTAGGGTGTCAGAGCCTAAATTTGCTGCTTGTCCGTCAGCATTAACACCGTGGTATGGGCATATACTTCGAGTGCGTTATCAAGAAACGGATAGTATGCGTGTTGTTTTTCATGGCAATTATGTAACCTGGTTCGAAGTCGGACGTACAGAATGGATAAGATCATTAGGTATTAATTATAAGGCTTTGGAGACAGAAGGGCTGCTATTGCCAGTTACAGATCTGCAAGTGTCGTACAAGCAGCCTGCTGTGTATGATGATCAGGTTGCTGTATATACACGGCTGCAGGATTGCAGTCCGATTCGGATGTCATTCCAATCCGTAGTCTGCCGTGTGCAGCGGCCTCTCGCAGATGAACTCAGTGGTAACGGCTGGATCAGTGAACCAACGGGGGAACTGCTGGTTCAAGGGAGCACGACACATGCATGGGTGAACGAAGACTGGCATCTGACGAGATTTGACCGCGCTCAGCCCGACATATGGAAGCTGCTGCAGGAGTTGAGAGCTTTGCCGACAAGCAGCTAGTCTGTCTGATTAATTGTGCCGAAGGCGGGTTTGGAAAGGTGGAATGGACATGTTATGGTTGCTTGTTGTATTAACCGTTATACCGGCGCTTGAAATTTACGGATTTGTCCTGATGAGCGGTTGGGTTGGAGGCTGGAACACACTACTCTTAATACTGCTGACTGGGGTTATTGGTGCTGTAGTCGCCCGTTACGAAGGCAGACAGGTGCTGAAGGATGCGCAGCAGCAGATGCAGGCAGGACAAGTGCCAGGCCGCGTCATGATCGACGGATTGTGTATACTGGCAGGAGGCGTATTGCTTATAACGCCAGGCTTCTTTTCGGATATTATCGGCTTTACGCTTGTATTTCCGTTAACACGTCCCATCTATCGGCATTACTTGTTAAAATGGATTGAGAAGAAGATGAAAAACGGTGATATCATTACATTTCGCCGTTTCTAAGTGCAAATGGCTATTACAGCTCGAAGTGAAAAGAGGATTAGATTGTACTGCGTACAATCTAATCCTCTTTTTGGTCCCCATTTAGGCATGAAACAGGTAAAAAGCGTTGGGAGGTTGTCGTAATCGCCTTAGAAAACAGCTCATGTAGGCAACGCTGAAATTCGTAGCGCCATTTGCAGCAGCTGCACATACGCAGGATCAATTGCTAAGAATAGCTCATTGTAGACCATAAAAACTTACACATACAACAGGTACGATGACTATCGCCTGCCAGTCATCACATAATTTCTTAAATCGCGGAACACATTCGCACGGTAAATGGCGGAAATGAATACCAGAGAAACGGGGCCGATAATGATCCCGAGCACACCAAATAATTTTAACCCCATAAACATAGCGATGAGAGTGGCTAGGGGATCAAGGCCCACGCTAGAAGCAAGTACCTTGGGTTCCATAATCTGTCGTGCAACTAGGACGATGCCGTACAGGATAGAGAGACCAATCCCTGTTGACGAACTCCCCGTCAAGAAGCAATATGCAATCCAAGGCACCATGACAGCACCGACGCCAAGGTACGGCAGCAGATCAACGAAGCCGATCAAAAGACCGATCGTAACCGCATACTCAACTTGGATGATCAACAATCCGGTAATGACAACAACAGCGGTAATCGTGATAAGAATAAATTGCGCACGCAAGTAACCAAACAATGCTTTTTTTAAATCGGACCAAATAGTACGAATCGGCTTGCGGACACGTTCGGGTATGAGATCAGCAGCGATTACGATCCACCTCTTCCAATCCTTGCTAATAAAGAAGGCTGCTAATATGACCACAACAGAAATAGTCGCGATATTAGGCAGGCTGGATAAGAAGAGGACGATACCGTTTAGGAAACTACTGACCAAATAGGTAATTGTATCTGTAACGGTTTCCGTCGTTTTTTTGATGTTGCTGTTAATCGTATCTTGGATGTTTGGATTGTCCACATATAAGGAATTAATCGTTCGTATAAAGGATTGTACCTCTTCATTGTCCACCAGATTTATAAAAATAGACCGCCATACATCCAAATATTGTTGAATCGTCTGGGACAGCGTAATGATCTCTTTGACGATACGCGTCACGACAGCCGCTGCTACAGTGAGCATACCAGTAATAAATACCGTCAATGCAATTGTTACACTAAGCCAACGCGGAATGCGCAGCTTATCCGTCATGCCGTTGACGAGTGGGTTCAGCATCAGTGCAATAAGCCAAGCGAATAGAAACGGGTAGATAAGCGGAAGGATAAAATAACTGCCTGCTAAAGCAGCGACAATTAAAAATGTTACCCAGCCCCCACGCCAAATACGCATCAACACAGCGGCATCCACATCAAATCTCCTTTCCCATCGGGCATAGAATGAAGAAGGTTGTCTAGTTATTCATATGACAATCACACAGGGTGACAGAACTGGAGAAGCAAAGTTGGTACTAATTTGAGCTTCGGAAGACTGTTATGGTTATGTAACATCCCGACCCTGCATGCAGAGCCGCGCATGGCATTGTTGTTAGCGAAGAAGATATCTTTTGGTTTACAGAGAAGTGCAATCAGTTTGGATGACTGATGCTTACATGTTAATCTCTTCGTTTCGTATTCAGCATTTTAGCAGCCTCATTTATGCCGTTACATATTGCCAAACTGTTAGATTGTGCTATAATAATGTCGAATGGACGCCCATTCACGTCATGTACAATAGAAAAAGTTATAGGTAATGGAAGTTTGGTGCAAATCCAACACGGTCCCGCCACTGTAATAGATCGAATATTCGGTCTTAAGTCAGGTCGTTTGCCTAGTAACTTTGTCTGGCTAGTCATTTCGAGGCGAAAGTGACTAGTTTACAAGTCTAGTGACGATTGATGCCTCGCTAGGCTTTTTTACGTTGTAAGCAGGCTGCTGACACTGATGTTAGCAAGGCCAGGTGCTCGCCGCCGAACTTGTACAATGGAGTATAGCTTGTCAAGCGGGAGGTTCTTCAAGGCAGAAGAACAAGGTGCACAATGGTGTGCATGCCCCTTTTTTATACAAGATCACCTATATGCTATTGCGTAGCAGTTGAGATTCGGTTGACGAATATCGGTGTTACAGTGTACAGTTGAGATAGACAATTTAATGATTGCTGCACAATGGCGTGCACATGATAATACAAGCAAAGAGGCTTTTGAAGGGAACGTATCCCTTTGAAAGTCTCTTTTTTTGTTTCCAATAATTTCATGGAGGTGCCTTACATGGACAAAATTTCAATGAAAACGGACATCTATCTGGGACAAGGTGCACTGGATCGCCTGTCAGAGTGGAGAAATAGACGGATCTTCGTAGTCACAGATCCATTTATGGTGAAGTCGGGGATGATTAACCTGCTGTTCGAACGACTGCATGACAGCAACGAACAATACATTTTCAGCAACATTGTTCCAGATCCTCCCGTTGAGATTGTGACAGAAGGTGTGGAAGCGCTCGGCGCGTTTCAAGCGGACCTGATGATTGCAATTGGTGGTGGATCTGCTATAGATGCAGCTAAGGCAATGAAGCTGTTCGCCCACAAATTGCTGGATCAGCATGACATGCCATTTGTAGCCATTCCGACAACTAGCGGGACAGGCTCAGAGGTGACATCGTTCTCCGTCATCAGCGACAAAGAGAAAAATATTAAATATCCTTTGGTTTCCGATGACATGCTGCCGCAAGAAGCAATATTGGACCCAGAGCTGGTCAAAAGTGTGCCCGACTTCATCACCGCTGATACGGGCATGGATGTACTGACACATGCTATTGAAGCATATGTGTCTACAAAAGCAAACGACATTTCCGATGCATTGGCGGAAAAGGCGATCAAACTCGTATTGGCTTATTTGCCACGTGCTTATCAGGATGGCAACGATCTAGAGGCACGCGAGAAAATGCACAATGCCTCTTGCCTGGCAGGGATGGCGTTTAATATTACGTCGCTCGGGCTTAACCATGGAATTGCACATGTGGCCGGAGCGAAATTCAAGATTGCGCACGGACGCATGAATGCGCTGCTGCTGCCGCATGTCATTGCCTATAATGCAGACTACAAGCCGGGTTACGGTAAAGAAGAGAGCAACGCTGCAGCGGTTAGATACGCGGAAATCGCCAGCATATTGGGATTGACTGCACCACATGCCAAGAGCGGCGTGCGCAGTCTGATTCAAGCGATCAAGCAGTTGCAGAAGCAATTAAAAATGCCGCAGACACTACAAGAGTGCGGCGTGGAACGAGCAGCGCTGGAAGAGATGCGCGGGGCCATTGCAGAAGGCGCATTGCAAGACGGATGCACGGCCACTAACCCACGTGTACCTACTGCTGCTGACGTCGTTGAAATTTTGAACAAAATGTATCAATCATAAATTGGAATGAAGTTTCAGATGTAATGATATTGACAACGCTTGCAGGTTAAAATATAGTAAAAGTAACACAACGGCGTGTTGCATACAAATAAAAGCGAAGAGGCTTCTTAAAATTTCCGTGTGAACTTTTAAGGGGTCTTTATGTTTTTTTACAGCTATTTCAAGTGTCACTGACATGAGATGGGATGAGAGTATGGACCAACACAATGAGAAACAACGAGTTATTCAAGAATATGTGCCTGGTAAACAGGTTACGCTGGCTCATATTATCGCGAATCCGAATCCGGACATTTACAAGAAGCTCGGATTGGGAAGCGAGGCAAGAGATGCCATCGGCATTATGACCATTACGCCAAGTGAGGCTTCTATTATTGCGGCTGATATTGCAACGAAGGCGGCTGGCGTTCAGATTGGCTTTGTTGACCGATTCAGCGGATCTCTGGTTGTCACGGGGGATGTATCATCCGTCGAATCCGCAGTAAGTGAAGTCCTGCTGGGACTACAACATATTATTGGCTTCTCGGCTGCGAAGATTACGAGAACGTAGGAGAAGAAGCTGCGATGAAGAAAATTATTTTTGCCGGAAGCACAGGCTCAGGTAAGACAACACTGTGCCAGAAGCTGCACGGTCAGGCAATTGCTTATAAGAAGACACAGGCTGTCGAGAGCTTCGAGCAAGCGATCGATACGCCGGGGGAGTGCATCGAGAATCGTTATTTGTACAAGATGCTGCTTGTCTCTAGTGTCGATGCAGACGTGATTGGGCTTGTGCAAGATTGCACGAAGGAAGAAAGTTATTTCCCGCCCGCTTTTGCTACCGTTTTTGCCAAGCCGGTGATTGGAATTGTGACAAAAGTAGAACTGGCACAATCCCGTGATGAGGTGGCACAAGCGAGAGCACATTTACAGGCGGCGGGTGTAGAAGCGATTTTTGAAGTCTCAACGATAGAGGACATAGGCGTAGAGGCGCTTCAACATTATTTGGAAGCGTAATGACATCCTCCTAAGGGGCGTTCAAGAGACAAGCAAATACGGCAGACAACGAGGTGCGTGACACATGAATGGAAAAATTGTAATAGTCGACGATGAACCTATTACAAGGATGGATATTCGTGAGATGCTGGAAGAGGCGGGCTACAATGTTGTAGGCGAAGCTTCCGATGGCTTTGAGGCTATCGAATTATGTAAAAAGCATCTGCCCGACTTGGTGATCATGGATGTGCAAATGCCCATTCTAGATGGTCTAAAGGCGGGTAAACGAATCATTTCAGAACAGCTGGCGGGCGGGATTGTACTGCTGACCGCATTCAGCGACAAACAAACAATCGAAAAGGCATCCGCTGTCGGAGCGCTTGGTTATCTGGTGAAGCCGCTTGATGAGAAGTCGTTTATTCCTATGGTTGAAGTGACGATTGCCAAAGGCAGGGAAATACGCAAGCTTGAACAGAATTTGTCCAAGCTGACGCAGAAAATGGAAGAGCGCAAAGCGGTCGAAAAGGCTAAAGGAATCTTGATGAAGGAAAATGGCTGTACGGAAGAAGAAGCCTATCAGACCCTGCGAAAACTAAGTATGGACCGACGTTGTCCTATGATCGAAATCGCAACGACAATCGTCATTTCGTATGACTAATGTCAAAGCACAGATTGAACAGTTGTGTAATCGTCATACGGGCTTAACAGAGTCGGATATCGAACGAATCGTAAATATTGCGCAATCCTTTGAAATGTCAGAGGTGCAGGACGATGTATTTATCGATGTGTTGTCTAGTGTGGCTAGCGAGGCTATCGTAGTCTATCACCGCCGTCCAACAGAGGGGCAATCGTTGTACTTGCATCCAGTTACGGGGGAAAAAGCACTGCGTGAAAACGAACCGGGTGTCCTAAGGACGCTGGAGACAGGCATTATGTCTCAGGGGCTCGTTGCCAACACGCAGGAGAATCATCTGGTCAGACAAACCGTATATCCGATTAAGAACCAAGAGGGTGTCATTGCGGTCGTGATTTACGAGAAGGATGTTAGCGACAACATTCAAGCCCATTTCAAGGTGACGGGGACACCGTACGAAGATAGCGAGATGTCCTCGATGCTGACCGCGATGCTGCGCTTTAAGGACTCGATCATCAATCAGTTGGAGGATGCTGTTCTCGTATTCGACAGGCATGGATTTTTGAAGCTGAAAAATATAAAAGCAGATGTGTACTATCGGCAGCTTGGTTATTTGGAGGACATTCAAGGATTACATTATGACAATCTGTCGCTCGATCAGACCATGTTTGCTGAGGTAATGAGGCAGCATTCGGTTGCTCCAAGTTGTCCGTTGACGACAGATGTAAAGGCCGCAGACCGCTACTATCAGGTAAAACGGTTATTTATAGAAGAGCAAGATCTTTGTGTAGGTGTGATTCTGCATGATGTGACCGAGATCAAAGACAAGGAAGCAGAAATTGTATCCAAGTCGGTGGCCATTCGGGAAATTCATCATCGGGTAAAAAATAATTTGCAGACGGTAGCTTCTCTGCTCCGAATACAGGGGCGTCAATGCGAGAGTCCTGAAGCTAAAAAATGCTTAAATGACAGCGTCAGCCGTGTCCTTGCGATCGCGGCGACTCATGAGCTGTTATCCACCGAAATCGATGCACAGGTGGACCTGCTTGATGTAATACGACTTATAGCTGCGAACATTCAACGCTGTTTTGTTGACTGCCAAGCGGTAGATATCCAAATATCGGCCGCACAAAGTATCTGCTTGGACAGTGATCGTACGGTGGCAATTGCCCTTATTGTGAGCGAATTGCTTCATAATAGCTATGAACATGCGTTTGATGACTGTTCAGATGGAACGATAAAGGTAAGTGCGCATTTAGAAGGCGGCTTAGTCACAGTGGAGGTTGCTGATGACGGCATTGGATTTGCCGCTGATGAGGGTTCGCATAAAAGCTTAGGTTTATCGATTGTACGCAGTTACGTGAAGGAAAAGCTGAAAGGCAAGCTTGGGATTGTGTCCAACAGCAGCGGTACGGCAGTTACGTTTACATTTAAAAAATAAATCATCAGGCTACAAGGGTGTAGTCCTGTAAGCAACGAGGCTTAGAGTAAACCATGTCCCACATTTGGGGTGGTTATAACTTTAAGCCTTTTTGTGTTCATTTTGGTGTAAACAAACGATGGGGGATGAGAGTAGTGAACGAGCAGCTGCTAAGTGTAGGCATCGATATGGGAACGTCCACGACGCAACTCGTGCTGTCAAAGCTGCATATTCAGAATCTGGCTTCTGCTTTTTCGGTGCCGCGCTTAGTGATTGCGGAGAAAGAAGTGGTATATCGCAGTGATATTTGCTTCACACCCGTGCTGGCAGATAATCGGATCGATATGCAGCAAATCAAGACGTTTGTGGTAGAGCAGTATCAAAAAGCTGGTATTCAAAAGGAAGAGATTCAAACAGGAGCTGTCATCATTACTGGTGAGACGGCACGTAAGGATAACGCCAATGAAGTGCTGTTGTCGTTAAGCGGCTTTGCGGGAGATTTTGTGGTTGCTACCGCAGGTCCAGATCTGGAAAGCATTATTGCTGCTAAAGGAGCAGGCGCACACACCTACTCCAAAGATCATAACACCTCCATTGTCAACATCGACATTGGCGGAGGCACCAGCAATCTGGCGCTGTTTACGGATGGAGAGCTGCTGGATACGGGGTGTCTGGATATTGGAGGCCGCTTGATTAAGGTGGATCAGAGGACGCATGCCATTACGTATATTGCGCCGAAGATTAAGCAGTTGGCAGAACGCCGGGGGATCAATCTAGCATTGGGCATGGTTGTTACTCCGCTGGAGTTGGAGCCAATTATCGAAGAAATGGTCAAGCTGCTGGAAGAAAGCGTAGGGCTTCGTCAGCCAAGTGACTTCTATGACACGATTGTGACGAACAAAGGATTGAAGCTAGAGCGGACAATACCATGTATTTCCTTCTCTGGTGGAGTTGCCGATTACATTTACCAAGAAGCCTCTGGCGATGTGTTTCAGTATGGAGACATTGGGATTTTGCTTGGCAGGGCGATTGCCGCCTCTCCATTAACACAGCGGATGACAGTAGCGCGTTCAGCCGAAACGATCAGGGCAACCGTCGTGGGAGCCGGATCGCATACAACGGAGATTAGCGGAAGCACAATTACCTACACGGAAGAGAGCTTTCCGATCAAAAGCCTTCCCATTCTGAAGCTGACAGGGGCAGATGAATCTGGCAGCGATGAGGTGCTGGCACAGGCCATTGCCGATAAGTTGAATTGGTTCAAGTTAAACAACGATCTGCAGCGGGTTGCTATTGCGATCGAAGGGAAGAGCAGCCCGAGCTTCGAAGAGGTGCAGAAGTATGCCCGTGGACTGTATAAGGGCATGGCGGAGCTGTTGGAGCGGGAATATCCGCTCATCGTGATCGTTCACCACGATATGGCGAAGGTATTGGGGCAGTCGCTGTATGCTTTGCTTGACTATAAAAAAGATGTCGTTTGTATCGATAGCGTTCAGGTGGACAATGGTGACTACATTGACATTGGCAAGCCGATTGCGGGGGGCAAAGTGTTGCCCGTTGTAATTAAGACGCTAGTGTTTCATTAAATTGAGCTGGATTTGGAAGGAGGAGCTTTTATGATTTTGAAAACGAAATTGTTTGGCCGTGTGTATCAATTTAACACGCTGATGGAAGTAATGGCGAAAGCCAATGAAGAAAAATCGGGGGATATGCTAGCTGGTCTTGGGGCGACTTCCTCAGAAGAACGAGTAGCCGCCAAGGTGGTGCTGTCCCAGATAAAAATGTCGGATTTGCGCAACAATCCTGCGGTTCCTTATGAACTGGATGAGGTTACTCGTATTATTCAGGATCAGGTAAATGAACGTATATATAGTGAAATTCAGAACTGGACGGTAGAAGAGCTGCGGGAATGGATTCTGAATGAAAATACAACAGAGTCGGACATCAAGCGTGTATCTCGTGGGTTGACAGCAGAGATGGTAGCTGCGGTTTGCAAGATCATGTCCAATCTCGATTTGATGTATGGGGCAAAGAAAATCCGGATTACAGCCAGCGCAAATACGACGATTGGTCGTGCAGGTACGTTGTCTGCACGCTTGCAGCCGAATCATCCAACCGATGATCCTGATGGGATTATGGCTTCGTTGATGGAAGGACTGACCTTTGGCATCGGGGACGCGGTGCTGGGGCTTAATCCGGTGGACGACTCTGTAGAAAGCGTAACTCGTGTGCTGAAGCGCTTTGAGGAATTCCGTCAGAAGTGGGAGATTCCGACGCAAACGTGCGTGTTGGCCCATGTAACGACACAGATGGAAGCCGTCAAGCGCGGCGCGCCGACAGGTCTGATCTTCCAATCCATTGCCGGCTCGCAAAAAGGCAACGCGGCGTTTGGCTTTGATGCGGCAACCATTGAGGAAGCGCAGGATCTGGTACTTCGTCAAGGACAGGTTGCGGGACCTAACGTAATGTACTTCGAGACGGGACAAGGTTCGGAGCTGTCATCGGAAGCGCACCATGGCATCGACCAAGTGACGATGGAAGCTCGCTGCTATGGTTTTGCAAAGAAATATAATCCGTTTCTCGTAAACACGGTAGTTGGCTTTATCGGTCCTGAGTATTTGTACGATGCAAAGCAGGTTATTCGCGCGGGACTGGAAGATCACTTTATGGGTAAGCTGACAGGCATTTCGATGGGCTGTGACGCTTGTTATACAAACCACATGAAGGCTGACCAGAACGATCTTGAGAATTTGGCGGTACTGTTGTCTACGGCAGGCTGCAACTTCTTTATGGGTATTCCGCATGGCGATGATGTCATGCTCAATTATCAGACGACTGGGTATCATGAGACCGCTACTCTGCGTGAACTCCTTGGTTTGCGCCCGATCCGTGAGTTTGAACAATGGATGGAGAAAATGGGCTTCATCGAGAATGGAAAGCTGACTAAAAAAGCCGGCGACGCGTCTGTATTTCTGAAATAAGGAAGGGAGGTAGCTAACATGAACGAAAAAGACCTGAAATCCATGATTGAATCGATTTTGAATGAAATGGTAGGAGGCGCGCCAGGGGAGAAGCAAGCAGCGACTGCTACGACAGCTGCTCCACAAGCGTTGAAGCCAGAAGCAGAATTGGCAGGACTTATGCAGGCGAGCATGCCGGTGGAAGCGCAAGAACAAGGAAAAGCGCACCATGAAGTAGGTCAGACGCAAGGACACGAATCGCTGTCTGAAGACAACGATGAATGTTTGGATGATATTACGGAAATAGACCTTCGCAAGCTGCTGCTCGTTCCCGAACCTGCAGATCGTGAAGGCTACATGAAAATGAAAGAAAAAACACCAGCTCGACTTGGCGTGTGGCGTGCAGGCCCACGTTACAAGACGATTACGTCGTTGAGATTCCGTGCTGACCATGCTGCTGCACAGGATGCCGTTTTCTCCTACGTGTCTGAAGCGTTCGTGAAGGAAATGAACATGGTTGCGGTGGAGACGATGTGCCGGGACAAGGATGAATATATTACACGGCCAGACTTAGGTCGCCAATTCTCCCCTGAGACGGTTGAACAGATCAAGAAGCATACGACCAAGCAAGCTAAAGTACAGCTGATGGTTGGAGACGGTTTGAGCTCGGCAGCAATTGAGGCTAATTTGCGCGACATCGTGCCAGCTATTACGCAAGGTCTCAAAATGTACGGCTTTGATGTTGGCAACATTTTGTTTGTGAAGCATTGTCGTGTTCCTTCCATGGATGTGATCGGGGATGTTACCGAGGCGGATGTGATTTGCTTGCTGGTTGGTGAGCGTCCGGGACTGGTTACGGCAGAATCAATGAGTGCATACATCGCCTATAAGCCAACTGTTGGGATGCCAGAGGCAAGACGTACCGTGATCTCAAACATTCACTCAGGTGGAACGCCTGCTGTGGAAGCGGGAGCGCATATTGCTGAATTAATTAAGACGATGATCGATCGCAAAGCATCGGGTATTGACTTGAAATTATAGAAAATGGCAAGGAGGCTCCATATGAGAAACGAACAGATTCGTGCAACAGTATTGGGCATGAAAATGATATCGAACGTCAGTCAGGACCTGGCAAGCCGACTGGAGTTGAAGCCGCATCATAAGAGCTTGGGAATCATCACCGCTGACATTGATGATGTCACTTATGCGGCACTTGATGAAGCAACCAAAGCAGCTGCAGTAGATGTGGTATACGCTAAAAGTATGTACGCCGGTTCTGCTAATGCTTCGACCAAGCTCGCGGGTGAAGTGATCGGCATTATGGCTGGGCCAAGTCCCGAGGAAGTGCGCAGCGGCTTAAATGCGGTTGTGAATTTTATTGAGAGCGGTGCCCACTTTGTCAGTGCCAATGAGGATAACAGCATTACGTATTTCGCACACTGCGTTTCCCGTACAGGAACGTATTTGTCCCAGACAGCCAACATTCAAGAGGGGGAATCGCTCGCTTATTTGATCGCTCCGCCTCTAGAAGCAATGTATGCGCTGGATGCGGCGTTAAAAGCCGCAGATGTGACCATCGCAGCCTTTTTCGGTCCGCCATCTGAAACAAACTTTGGCGGTGCGCTGCTGACGGGCAGTCAGTCCGCCTGCAAAGCTGCATGTGATGCATTTGCGGATGCAGTCCAAATCGTCGCTGACAATCCGACAGGTTACTAAGGCAGCCGGTGATGAGAAATAGCGCACTAGGGCTGGTAGAGGTAAAAGGCTATCTGGGAGCCGTTGCCGCTGCTGACGCTGCCTTAAAGGCTGCAAGTGTTACTTGTATCGGTGTAGAGGTCATTAAGGGCGGATTGGCAACTGTCAAGCTCAGCGGTGATGTGGGAGCTGTGCAGGCTGCCGTGGAAGCGGGAGCGGAGACGGCGGCACAATTAAATGTGCTGCTCACCCGTCATGTGATTGCAAGATTACATGAAGAGACCGCTGCTAAAATGGTGAGTCCAACCGATGCTGATGAAGGTTCAGCGGAGGTGGACGCCGCCGAGGGAGTCATCCTCGGGGGAAAGGCTGAATCCGAGCGTTCTGCAGCATCTGTTGCAGCAGAACGTGCCATTGCAGCCGCAGTAACGGATGGGGCGCATGCAGCCGCACCGCTAGGCGAGGAGGCACCTTCTGCCTCGATCAGCATAGAAGCCGCAACAGGGAGTGAAGCGGCGGGTGTGGTAAAGCCGGACACGTGTGTAGTCAACCAGCCCGATAGGCTGACTGATAGCAGGTCCGTTCAGCAGGCTCCAGCAGTAAATGCTGCTGTACAGGCCGCTACTCTACAGTCTGTGAAGCAGACAAAGAATGGTAAGAGCAATAAAGCCGCGAGCAGCAGCATGAACAATAAAAGTACAGGCATCAGCAATAGCAACAGCGGAACGAACAGTATCAATAGCGATAGTAGTCAAAGTATTACCAACAGTACTAGCAGCCAGAGCATAACAAAGAATACCGCCAGCGCGAGCAGTCACAGTATGACAAGCAGTACCGCCAGCTCGAACAGTATCGCCAGCACGGCTAACATGAGCAGTGCGAAAAACTCGAACAGCACAAAAAGTTCAAGCAGCACGAACAGTGCTAAACGAACAAAAGGTAACAACAAAGTCAGTTCTTAAAAATGGATAGAGAGAAGGAGTATTGATGGAGACATTGGATAAAGACCTGAGATCCATTCAAGAAGTCCGCAATCTGGTCAAGCAAGCCAAAGAGGCGCAAGCTAAGCTGGCCGTCATGACACAAGAAGAGATAGACGCAATCGTCAAAGCAATCGCAGATGCGGGTTATACGCATCGCGAGAAGCTGGCGAAAATGGCCAATGAGGAAACGGGCTTTGGCCGCTGGCAGGACAAGATTGTCAAAAATGCATTTGCTTCCAAGCATGTGTATGAGTCAATCAAGGATATGAAGACAGTTGGTATTCTAAAGGATGACCAAGCTCATAAGGTCATGGAGGTAGCAGTGCCTGTCGGTGTTGTAGCTGGCTTGATCCCGTCAACCAACCCGACTTCTACTGTGATCTATAAAACGCTGATCGCGCTCAAGGCTGGAAACAGCATTGTGTTCTCCCCGCATCCGAATGCACTTAAGAGCATTCTGGAAACTGTGAGAATTATAAATGAAGCGGCCCTGCAGGCAGGTTGTCCGGAAGGTGCCATTGCGGTTATGACGGTTCCGACGATTCAAGGAACCGACCAGCTGATGAAGCATAATGATGTGGCTTTAATACTGGCTACAGGCGGAACGGCGATGGTTAAGGCCGCTTATTCATCCGGTACACCAGCGATCGGTGTCGGCCCAGGCAATGGCCCGGCATTCATCGAGCAAAGCGCCAATATTCCGCTTGCGGTCAAACGTATTCTCGATTCGAAGACGTTTGACAATGGCACGATCTGCGCGTCAGAGCAATCCGTTGTTGTTGAGGCGTGCAGCAAAGAAGCGGTTGTAGCAGAGTTCAAGAAGCAGGGAGCTTATTTCCTTTCTGCCGAAGAAGCTGCACAGCTCGGCCGCTTCATTATGCGGGCCAACGGCACGATGAATCCGCAAATCGTCGGTCGCAGCGTAGATCACATCGCCAAGCTGGCGAACCTGCAAGTTCCAGCTGGAACGCGTGTGCTGATTGCTGAAGAAACGCGTGTTGGGCACAATGTGCCGTATTCACGCGAGAAGTTGGCACCGATTCTGGCCTTCTATACAGAAGAGAACTGGGAAGCGGCGTGTGCACGCTGCATCGAGATCTTGAACGGCGAAGGTGCTGGTCATACGATGATCATTCATTCAGAGAATGAAAATATCGTGCGCCAGTTCGCCTTGAAGAAGCCGGTATCCCGATTGCTAGTCAACACGGCTGGAGCACTTGGCGGCATCGGTGCAACGACAGCACTTGCTCCGGCACTAACGCTGGGCTGCGGTGCCGTTGGCGGCAGCTCAACTTCCGACAACATCAGCCCGCTGAATTTGCTTAACATTCGCAGAATGGCATACGGGTTGAGAGAATTGGAAGATTTGACAGAAAAACAGCCGACCGCGCAACCTGAACTGGCAAACTTGAACATCAACGATAAAGAACAGTTGATCAGCATGATTGTGACACGTATTTTAGCGGAGATGTAAGTTGAATGATTGGAAATTGCTCGCGATAGCAGCACAATTCAAACGGGCTTCATACTTTACGGTTATTCACTAAATTTAACATATACCTAGGAGGAATTTTAAAATGGCAAACGCAAACGCATTGGGAATGGTTGAAACAAAAGGTCTGGTTGGTGCAATTGAAGCAGCAGATGCAATGGTAAAAGCAGCAAACGTAACTTTGATTGGCAAAGAACAAATCGGTGCAGGTCTTGTAACGGTAATGGTTCGCGGGGATGTAGGCGCGGTTAAAGCAGCTACAGATGCAGGAGCAGCAGCGGCAGAGCGTGTCGGCGAATTGCTGTCCGTACATGTGATTCCAAGACCACATTCGGAAGTAGACGCTATTTTGCCAAAGACTAAAATCGTTGAATAAGACGAATTCCGGACAAGCCAAATAGATCAGGAGTGTGGAAGGGTGTGGAGCAGTCTGCATCCTTCCCCTACCTGTCGCGGCCCTAACGCCAGCGGCTCAGAAGACCGCGAGTAAAAGGATGTGAGAACATGGCTGTGATTACGGAAAGCGAGCTGCGCAAGCACTTTCGAAATCAAAATATGAAAGAGATTGCGGTATACGAGGCAGCGGCAGGAACCATTCTGACCCCTTCGGCAAAGAGCTTTTTAACCGATCATCAGATTGAGCTTCGTTATGTGCGGGTTCCCGAGAACACAACTGAAGTTGCTGTCACGGAACCAGCAAAAGAAGTAAAGCTTCAAATCACCAAAAATTTAGACGTTGAGCCGGCAACAGAAGGAAAAAAGCGTTTTCGTACGTTGTATGGCGGGTTTTTGGAAACAAAGCCAGAGCACATGACTCATTTATACGGCAACATGCTTGTATTTAAAGACCATCCTCGGATCTTATTCCGCGGCAAGCTCGATTCATTGGAAACAAAACTATTAGAGGCACAAATCAGCTGTCATAAGTTAAATATGACCAAATTGGTTGAAGACTTGGAAGAAATATTGCAATTTGTAAGGAAAATCGTACGTTGTGAAGTGTTAAGCGAAAGTATAGAAGAGTTTCACTTGCTTGGGATGACCCCTAAGGAGCTGCGCGAGCAGTCCCATTTTCCCAAGAAGTATTTTGGATTGGAACATTTTCAACCCAGCTATGATATGGGCGAAGCGGTTGTTGTCATAAATGCGTTGCGCACCATGACGCGGGAGACGGAGCTACTGGCTTATCAGGCCTTTAAGCAGGAACACGGAAGCGCGGAGCGAGAGGATATTATCCGCACGTTGAATCGGCTGTCTTCGTTGTTCTGGATTATTATGTTTCGTATTCGCGTAGGACAGTACAATTCATGAGGTGAGAATGATGGATAATGAACTGGTAGCAAGTATCATTAATGAAGTAGTCAAACGTGTACAGGAAGAAAGCTGCATTGAGATCGAAGCCTCAGGCAAGCATGTTCATTTGGACAGAGCGACGATTGATGCTTTGTTTGGAGAAGGTTATCAACTAACTAAGGCACGCGATCTGTCGCAGCCAGGGCAGTATGCTTGCAAGGAGCGTGTGACGCTGATCGGTCCGAAAGGTACGCTGCATAACGTTGTCGTGCTTGGACCCGAACGTAAGGAATCGCAGGTAGAAGTCTCACAGACAGACGCCGTTGTGCTGGGCGTGCAAGTGCCAGTAAGTGAAAGCGGCAAGCTTGAAGGGACGCCAGGAATCATAATAGCATCGGGCAGCAGCATGATTAGACTGAAGCGAGGCTTAATTGCTGCTCAGCGTCATATTCATGTGAAGGCAGCAGATGCTGAGAAATATAATGTGACTAATGGTGAGATTGTCCAAGTCAAAGTGTATGGCAAACGGCCGCTCATTTTTGATGATGTGCTGGTACGCGTAAGCGCCAATTATGAGACGTACATGCATATTGATTATGACGAAGCGAATGCTTGTGGTTTTGTGAAAGGTACGAAGGGCAAGATCGTCAAGAAGAGCATCTAGGTTTAGGAGTGTGAAAAGATGAACATAGAAGCTCAAGAACGTGCGGCACTTATCCAGGCGGTGACGGCGGAGGTTCTAAAGCGATTGGCACATGTGCCAGCGGATGAACCTTCAGTGCAGAAGCGACGCATCGTCGTTATGTCCGAAGAGACGATGCCTGCGCTGGAACTTGGCTTGAACTTGAATGCAATGGACGAACTGTGTTACTACGAGGAGTCGATGAGAGACTGTGATCTGCTTGTCATCCCGCAGTTGTGTCTCCAACTACTATCCAATCTTGCTCAAGGCATTAGCGCAGGTTCGCGTGAACGCTTCGTGCTGACGATGCTGCTAAAGGGCAAACAAGTAGTGGCTTTGGAAGAAGGACTGATGTACCGCAAATACAAGTCAACTGCACCGGTTCTCTTATATAAGCTGTACGACGGATGGGTGGACAAGCTCTCCAGCTATGGTGTTCGCTTCGTTCGTGAGGCAGACTTGGAACAGATTGTTCTTGCACATGGACAGGTAATAGAAGTGCAGGATGTTCAAAAAGTCGAAGGAATGCAAGCTGCCAAACAAGCAGTACATCCCCTGCAAGCTGGAGCAAGCCCAACTGAAGCTGCTAGGATGCAAGCTGAACAGCGTCTTCTTCCGGAAGTAATATCTTGTAAAGTGATTACGGAAGCGGAAGTGAAAAAATGCCGTCTTCAAAATCGGAATGAAATTGTTATCGGTCAGAACAGTATCATTACACCGCTAGCACAGGATTATTTACGCATGCAGCAGATGCAGGTACACAGAAGATAACGGTGAGGTGAGCTTATGATCGTAGGAAAAGTGGTGGGCAGCATGTGGGCTACCCGCAAAGACAATAAGCTGAATGGACTGACCTTCCTGATGGTGCAGCCGCTTGCGTATGATGAACTGCCGGATCAGCGCGACATATTTGTGGCTGCCGACAATGCAGGGGCAGGCATTGGCGACACCGTGCTGGTGACGACAGGAAGTTCAGCCCGAGCTTCGCTCACTAATGGGGATGTGCCTGTTGATGCGGTTATCGTAGGTATCGTTGATTCTATTGAGGTCGCTCATGAGTAGTGCGATCGGTGTGATCGAGCTGCGCAGTATAAGTAAAGGTTACGAGACAGCTGATCATATGCTGAAGACTTCACCGGTAACGATTCACCATCTTAAGCCTATCTGCCCGGGAAAGTTTCTTATCATTATGAGTGGCGACACCGCGGATGTACAGGTTGCAATGGACGCTGCAATAGCGGAAGCAGGGGAATACCGCATCAGTGACTTTACGCTGCATGGTGTTCATCCAGATGTTGTAGAGGGATTGAAACGGCGCTACTCTTCACATCCCGTAGATGCTGTTGGAATTGTGGAAACGTCTACAGTATCTTCTGGCATGTACGCGCTTAATGAAGCATTAAAGCAGTGTCATATCCATGTGAAAAAAATGAACCTTGGCATGGCGATTGGTGGCAAGTTCCTCGCTGTGTTTACGGGAAGTGTCAGCGACGTGGAGCAGGGCATGAAGGTGTTTGTGTCCTCCATGGAGCAGAAGCGAATCGTTCACCATGCCGTGCTGCGTTCCCCGACGGAGGAAATCAAACAACATTTCCGCTGAGAGGTAGTTCAAAACGGATAGGATTTGAACAGTAACGCAAAGAGCTGTTGAACACGCATCAAAAGAATGGAGGAGCACTTTCGTGGAAATTAATGAAATTATCATTTATGGCATGGTTATTTTCATGGTTCTTGGTGCCATCGACAAGTGTATTGGGTACAAGTTCGGATTGGGACATCAATTCGATGAAGGGCTTATGGCGATGGGGTCGCTTACCCTTGCGATGGTAGGGATTATCTCTCTTTCTCCCGTATTGGCCAAGCTGCTGAGCCCTATCGTAGTTCCGCTGTACAGTGCGCTGGGCGCAGATCCAGCTATGTTTGCAACTACGCTGCTAGCTAATGACATGGGCGGTTATTCGCTGGCCATGGAGTTGGCGAAGACACCGGAGGCAGGTTTGTTTGCTGGAACCATCTTGGGCGCGATGCTCGGACCAACCATTGTATTTATTATTCCGGTTGCGCTTGGCATTATTAAGAAAGAAGATCAGAAATACTTGGCTACCGGTGTATTGGCCGGTATCGTCACGATTCCGCTTGGATGTCTGATCGGAGGATTGGTTGCTGGGTATTCTATCGGGATGATCTTGGCCAACCTGGTGCCAATCATTTTGTTTGCCGCACTAATCGTACTAGGCTTATGGCGATTCCCGAATGGGATGATTAAGGGCTTTACGATCTTTGGGCAATTTATCGTCGTTGTTGCCACATTAGGACTGGCCGTTGGCATTACGCAGCAGCTTACGGATATTACGATAATTCCGGGGTTGGCTCCAATTGAGGAAGGCATCAAGATCGTCGGCGATATTTCGATTGTGTTGGCTGGTGCATTTGCGATGGTATTTGTCATTACGAAAGTATTTAACAAGCCGCTTATGAAGCTTGGTAAATTGCTCGGGATGAATGAAGTTGCCGCTGCTGGTATGGTAGCTACGCTTGCCAACGTAATCCCGATGTTTGGCATGATGAAGGATATGGATGCACGTGGAAAAGTGATTAACGTAGCTTTTGCCGTGTCTGCCGCTTTTGTGTTTGGCGATCACCTCGGCTTTACGGCAGGGGTTGCTAAAGAGATGATCTTCCCGATGATTGTGGGCAAGCTTGTTGGCGGGATTACCGCTATCATTGTAGCTATTTATTTGGCGAAGAAGATGGCTCCAGAACCTAAAGAATCTCAGCCTGAGTCGGCGTAGGCTCACCCCTACACACAAATGAATAATGCGGAACTAGCAAGAACCGATCTAAGCTGTACAGCTTTAGAACGGTTCTTGTTTTTTTATTTAAGCAGCAGTTGCTTCTGGACTTTTTAATTGATGTGATGGTGTATAATTATGGAACGTAGAAAAGGAGAATGGGCAATGAAAATTAAAAAAGTCATTGTGCTTATTTCGGCTTTCATTTTATTCATCATATTGGTCAATTTTATCTACCTAGAAACTAACAAATGGATATATGCCAACCGAGTAACCCATTATTTGATTGCAGAAAAGAAGTACAACAAAGATGATATCCAATCAGTCACTGGAGTATGGGGCTTCAAGGCGCCTGCATTTTATGCGGTAGTCGTATTTCAAGATGAGCCTGATATTGAGTATGTTTATTTTGCACATGCAGAAGTCATACAGTTCTCTGTTCAAAGACCAGAGAAGCATGTTGGAGATCCAATGATTCATACGTCTGAGCTAAAACATTATGTGCCACATGAATAATAATAATTGCTTCTATGAAAAAAGGGAGAATCAGCGATGAGTATCATCTGTTTAGAAGGAGCAAGCGCGGTAGGCAAGAGCACGACTTGCAAAGCGTTCGCCCGCCGCTATCATACTTATGTAGTACCAGAGACAAGCGAGCTCTTTAAGGCTTCAGGACTTCAGGATAAAGCATTGTCTAAATGGTTGTTGGATCGGCAAATAGATAGATGGAGCATCGCTAGGGAACAAAGTTTAAAGTACGATTACGTCATTCTGGATGGAGATATTTTTAAACTATGGTATGACTGGGTATTTGGCGACAGTGGTCTTACGGTGCAAGAACAAGGTGAATTATTGAAAGATAAGATTATACAGCAGGAGATAGCATTTCCAGACGCATACGTAGCTTTATGGATAGATGAGGAGCAGCTGCGTGCACGCAGGGAAGCGGACTCTTCCAGAACGAGAAAGAATTTTACCAAGCATTTGCACATGGTCAAGCCACAATTAAAGTACTTCACATTTTTGCAAGGCCTTATCCCTGGATACGTCGGTATCCATAATGCCACCTTGGTGGAAAGTAACGTAGATTTTATGTTCCAGCATTTGCAGCAGACACCAGACATAATAGGGAAACAAGTAGAGATTTTTGATCAAATTTTACACTTTTACGACACCCATCAAGCAGATCAATACTAACTACATAGAAATATCGGTTTGTGGAAAAAATAACAAGGGATAATAGGGGGTTATCATGCTAATTTGATATACTATAGTTACCAGATCGGATTTATATGAAAAAGTATTGTGCAGTTCTGGAAAGCGTGATATTATCGGAACAATCATCATCTGAATCAGGTGACATTTGTAAAGTTATCAAGATTAAGCATGATCCTATAACTTGTTATTTGGGGGCTACGGTATGAAAAAGAGAACATTAACTTTAATGCTTATCGCATTTGCAATGGTGATGGCGGCATGCGGTGGCCAGAACGGGAATACGAAGTCAGAATCGGGTGCCGGGGCTGCGGAGTCGGGATTGCTTGGTGAAATTAAGGCCAATGGCAAGATTCATATTGGTACAGAAGGAACCTATCCCCCGTTTACGTATCATGACGATAGCGGCAAGCTGACAGGTTTTGACGTTGAGATTGCGGAGGAAATAGCGAAGCGGTTGGGTGTAACAGCTGAGTTTTCTGAAGCGAAGTGGGATGGTATGTTTGCTGGATTAGATGCCAAACGATTTGATATTGTCGTCAACCAAGTATCCATAAATGATGAACGTAAGAAGAAGTATGACTTTTCCGATCCGTACAGTGTATCCAAAGCCGTGCTGATCGTACATGAAGATAATCAAGATGTGAAGGCATTTGCAGACCTGAAAGGGAAAAAGGCAGGCCAATCCTTGACTTCCAATTTGACGGAGCTGGCTAAAGCGAATGGCGCTGAAATCGTGCAGACGGATGGTTTTAATCAAGCGATCGAGTTACTCGTATCCAAACGCATCGACGCGACTGTAAACGATGGACTTTCTTTCCTTGACTTCAAGAAGCATCGTCCAGAGGCAAAAGTTAAAGTGGTAGCGGAGCATGAAAGTGCTTCAAGCAGCGGTATTTTGCTGCGTAAAGGGGAGCAAACACTGGTAGATGCAATTAACAAGGCACTTGCGGATATGAAGTCAGACGGTACTTACTTGACCATTTCCAAAAAATATTTTAACGCAGATATTTCAAAGTAGCTGGGTGATCACTCGTGAATCAATATTGGGATATATTTATTGACTCGTTATGGCCGATGTTAAAAGCGGGATTATTGTTTGCCGTTCCACTTACGCTGATTTCATATGTACTCGGGCTTGTGCTGGCTTTATTGACAGCACTTGCTCGGCTTTCTTCTATTAAGCCGCTGGTATGGCTTGCTCAATTTTATGTGTGGATTATACGAGGGACGCCGCTGCTGGTACAGTTGTTTATTATTTTTTATGGGCTTCCCAGCATTGGGATTACAATTGGTGCGTTTCCAGCCGCAATTATTGGTTTTACACTGAGTGTTGGAGCCTACAATTCAGAAGTGCTGCGGGCTGCAATCAACTCGATCTCGCAAGGGCAATGGGAAGCAGCGGACTCGCTTGGCATGACGCGCAGTCAGATTTTGCGCCGTATAATATTGCCGCAAGCGGCGCGTGTCTCTGTGCCGCCGTTGTCGAACTCCTTTATTAGCTTGGTCAAGGATACGTCGCTTGCTGCGACCATTACGGTAACAGAAATGTTTCAGCGAGCACAGCAGATTGCGGCGACAACCTACGAGCCCATGCTCGTATACTGCGAAGTGGCACTTGTCTATTTATTTTTCAGTACAATTCTGTCTGCTTTACAAGCGCGAGTGGAGAAATATTTTGAACGTTATATTGTACGTTAGGTACAACAACAGGCGCAGAAGACAGATTTATGGTAGCTTAAAAGTAGTTTCAACGTCTGGTGCGAATGTGAGGTGCACATGATTTTCCCGGGACATCCGCACCAATAATTTTCTATTATATGTAAAATAATGTTGAGTTTGTAAGTGGAATGTTGTATAAAGCATTGTGAAAATATGATTTTCGTGTTATTTTGATCGAAATGAAGTCAATTTGTTGTGTTTTTGGCTTATTTTCGCTGTCGCACTCTACACGAGTGCGTGGATAGAAACCGGCATGGTTTCTTTGGTCAGAGTAAAAACACCGTCGCACTCTACACGAGTGCGTGGATAGAAACCTTTACGTCCTTATCGGACAACACCGTTGTGTCAGTCGCACTCGCTCTTGTGTTCTCCTCAGGGTGTGTCGTAACTTTGATAATAAACAACTCGTCCTATAGTTGGTTTCATAATGAATAATCCTTCCGTTCTAAATTGAATAAAATAATAGAAAAAGACGAGATGATGTATGCAACAGTTAAAGCACTGTGCGTGTCAATCTCGCCTAACTCAATGTATCTAATTTAAAATGGGATTTTTGTCACGCTTTCGTTAGGATGGTTGTCACATGATCATTACTTGTTTTCTGCCACCTTATATTCCATCCAGTTCAAATCACCAACTTTAGCTTTTATAAAAAGGCTTCCTGTCTTTTTATTAATAAATATCGTTAAACCTTGATGTGCTTTATCATCAGATCCTGTAACCGTATTTGTTGACTCGAAATCCTTCTCATCATAGGTGCCTGCCTTGTATATCTCGGATAGCGAGTATTTTTTACCCTCGAACATGATCCATCCAGAAGCGGTCAAGCCCTCGCTTAAAGCGGGGTCTCTGAGTGCTTTTTCATTGCTCGGAGCGCTCGTACAGCCTGAACTGAAAATGGGGATGAGAACTATTAATATCAAAGCAACACGTTTAACAGTCATCTGATAACCTCCCTTTAAGGTCCGACACCATACCAATGCGTGCGTCCAGATAACAGGTTTTTATGCTCTGTATGCCACTGTGTAGTTATATATACGGTTCCATAATTCATGATACAAACTGGATAGGTTGAATTCGGATCGGTCGAGTCATGTCCTAGGCCATAGTTATGGGATATTTCGTGCTGTACAGCGTTCGCCGTCCTTGCTGCATCTTGATCAAGCACTAAACTAAAAGCTTCGCCGGGTGGAGGACTGTTATACTGGAAAGCCACTCCTTCGGTATTCATTTTGCTGTCAGCGGTAAAACCAATGACAAAGTCATATTCATCCGTTCCATACCCTTTCAGTTCGTTAATGAGTTCTGCGTCATTATTGCCTGATGACATCCAATATCCGATATTTCTCACACTCAAATCAATATTAAAATCTCTGTTAAAAGCATCGTCTGCAGCCTCTACAATATCCCTCACCCTAGTAATCCAGTCCAGATACTCGTTACGATACTCTTCATCTACTTTAATTCCCACTGTAGCGACCCTACCAGTTGCAAAAGCTGATAGAGATGGTGTAACGATAGACTTAGTAGTCGTTAGTTTTCCAATCTCCTTCCCAGTCTCGTCTGTAATACTAACATCCTCTGATCGTTCAATATTAGGTTTAATAGTATCTTGCGATTGAACGGAACGGGAATTATCTGTATAACCCCTCAGTCCCTCAGACAATGTTGCATTTTCTGCATACCACTTTGCTTCGCTTACAGTATCGAGTCCTTTCTGTTTAGCTTCAACAGCATGGGCAACTTGAAAACTCGGCAAAGAGGCTGTTAATAACAACAATGAAAGGGAAATCATCAAACAAATTTTCTTCAAGTGCATTTCATCCTCTCTTGTCCCTATAGTAAATTACAATCTCATTTTACAAATACAGGAATGTGAAGGACAACGAAAATCAATATAGAGGTTACCGCAATTCTCTTGCGTGGTGTTTTTGCGCGAACACAATCTAAAGGTTAGTTAAATATTCACAATGAAAATAGACCGGCAGCACCTAAATTGTTGGTCTTTGTTTGCTTTATTTGGAATTATTACTTTCGAGAGTATAATACTTTTTATCCTTTTAGTAGGATGGTGATTATCAATGCTTGAGGAATATACTAATGCGTATTGGGGAGTACCAAATCAAGCAAACAACAGAAGTTGTTATTTATCATTACACATCTATACACAGTCTAAAAAGCATTGTTGAGAATAAACAAAATACATAGCAAGCCAGTAGATAAAGAATCGCAGTTTAATGTTGCGTCCATACGTAAGACTTATTTAGGATTTGCGGTCAGCCTTGCCTTAGATGAAATGAAAATAAACAGCATAGACGACTACATTGCACAATATATGGAAGAACGGAATAAAGAAATCATAAGCCACACAACGATAAGGCATTGGTTGACGCACATGTATGGGATAGCGACCACCCATCATCGAATTTTTGAACAAGCCCTATCTATTATCAGTCCCAACTGTCTAAAACATCACCTGCCTAGACATGGTTTCTTTTGGTTTGTGCAGGATACGCCACGTTCGTTGTCAGAGTTGGGAGATCGGCTTCCAAGCGGCTCGTTTCAATTCAATCATTAGGAGCTACTAGTTGTGTGTGTTTGGTCATTCCGTCATTTGGGGTTATAATAATTTGACTCTACCAATCTCTTTCTAGGCCTTAGTATGTAACTAATCTACTCATTAGACAGATTTATATAACAAGCAGACGCTCAAGAGGCTTCTGCTTGTTGTTTTTGGCATTCCATGCTAATGTGGGGTCGTAAATAGTGCAAAAGGGGAGAATGTTGTGCGATACTTTCCACTGGGAGATGCTGCAATAGTTGTGGAGTTCGATTCTATTATTGGACCAGCTTCTCATGAGATGGTTCGATTGTTGTCTACCTATCTGGATACTCACCCATTTAAGGGGATGGTCGAATATGTCCCTGCTTTTACAACGGTGACGGTATTTTATAATCCGCTAGTTTTACGATATGCAGAAGCGCAAGCGAAGCTGGAAGAGGCGGTATGGCAGGCTAAGGGGATACAACTCGAGCAGACAGCTCGTATTGTCGAAATACCGGTATGTTACGGAGGCGAGTATGGTCCTGATCTGGAGGATATTGCTAGACATAACCAATTGACAGCAGATGAGGTTGTTCACATTCACAGCAGCGCTGAGTATCTGGTCTACATGATCGGATTTGCGCCAGGATTTCCGTATCTTGGCGGCATGTCGGAGCGTATTGCTGCACCGAGGCGGCCGTCCCCGCGCCTTGTGATTCCTGTAGGGACGGTTGGTATTGCGGGTATGCAGACGGGAGTGTATCCCATAGGCACACCAGGCGGTTGGCAGTTAATTGGCCGCACACCAGAGCCGTTATTTCGTCCGGACATGAAACCTCCAACCTTACTGCGAGCAGGAGATAAGGTTCGCTTCCTGCCGATAACGGAGAAGGAATTTGAGAGTTGGGAGGGACGTGAAGGATGACGATCAGGGTAATAACGCCGGGTCTGCTAACAACGGTTCAGGACTTGGGGCGCTTTGGATTCCAGAAGTTCGGTGTGCTGGCAAGCGGGGCAATGGATACAATGGCACTCAGAATGGCTAACCTGCTAGCGGGAAATGAGGAGCATGCGGCAGCGATCGAAATGACCCTGTTAGGACCTCAGCTTGTATTTGAACAGGGAACAGTTGTGGTTCTTGCGGGCGGCAGCTTGTCACCCGCAGTTGATGGTGCTGCTATTCCGCTAGGAAGGCCTGTCTATCTACCAGCGGGCAGCAAACTGACTTTTGGCAAGGCTATATCTGGCTGTCGTTCTTATCTTGCAGTGGCTGGGGGGATTCAAGTGCCAGATGTAATGGGCAGCCGCAGTACCTATTTACGGGCGGGCATAGGCGGATTGCATGGTCGAGCTCTGCAGGCTGGAGATGTACTGGAGACAGGAGTGGCTGCGAGCGGATGGAATGAGCATTTTAAGGATAGGGCTAAAGTTGAGGTGCTGTCGTGGGGTGCAAGTCATGAGCTGCAGCCTATGTATCGGGACAATCCTGTACTTCGCGCGGTGAGCGGGCCGGAATATAACTGTTTTACGGAAGAAAGCAGGCAGATGTTCTGGGAGAAGCCATTCCGTGTCACACCTCAGTCTGACCGCATGGGATATCGATTGGCAGATGTACCCTTGTCCTTGGCAGATCCATTTGAGATGGTATCCGCGGCTGTAGGTATCGGCACCATTCAGGTTCCGTCGGAAGGCAACCCGATCGTGCTGTTGGCAGACAGGCAGACGGCAGGTGGTTATCCGCGTATTACCCATATCATCAGTGTAGATTTGCCATTAATTGCACAGGTAAAGCCAGGTGGATATGTACGATTTACAGAGGTTTCTCTTGAGGAAGCACAGGAGTTATACATACAGCAGGAACACAGCATTCAACAATTCAAACAGGGAATCACAGGTAAGCTTGTAAGGAGGAATTAGGTTGTACAAAGTGGATATCAACTGTGACATGGGAGAAAGTTTTGGCACTTACCGGTTAGGTGCGGATGTAGAGATTTTGCCGTATGTCACATCCGTTAATATTGCTTGCGGGTTTCATGCTGGTGATCCGTCTGTCATGAAGCGTACTGTAACCGCAGCGCTTGCGCATGGGGCCGCTATTGGCGCACATCCTGGGTTGCCAGACCTCGCTGGATTCGGCCGACGAAATCTGGATATTACACCAGAGGAAGCCTACGATATGGTCGTTTATCAAGTTGGTGCCTTATTTGGATTCGTGAAGGCAGCTGGTGGGAACATGCAGCACGTGAAGCCCCACGGCGCACTGTACAACATGGCTGCTGCCAATCGTACACTGTCAGATGCGATCGCCCATGCCGTCTATGATGTGAATCCGGAGCTGATCCTGTATGGATTATCGGGCAGTGAGTTGGTCCGCGCGGGACAGGAAGTGGGGCTTCGCATCGCCCATGAGGTATTTGCAGATCGGACGTATCAAGCCGATGGTTCACTGACATCACGCCGGGAAGCCAATGCGCTGATAACGGATACGGAGCAGGCAGTGCAGCAGGTTGTCCGTATGGTAGAAGCAGGAGTGGTTCGTTCCGTTCAGGGACATGATATTGCTATTCAGGCGGACACGGTGTGTATTCATGGTGATGGTGCGTATGCGCTTGTATTTGCCCAAAGTCTTTGGCAGCAACTAGGAGAGACAGACATTGTCGTTCAATCCGTCACACAGCGGCAGGCATGACGACGAAGCTGCTGGACATCAGAATAATCATGGTGTAGGGGGCTTCCGATATTTAATGAAAAGCTCGGTTAATATGAGGCGCATTATCATCAACATACCTAGGAGTTAAGGCAGTCGCATTTTATGCGGCTCTTTTTTTTGTGGACATACATGCACGGATATGATGTGGACCATGCTGTGCGTTAGAACATGCTGCACACAATGCCCTTATTACGGATACAAAGTATGATATTGAATCGGAGTCAAGAGGGATTTTGCACCAATTTTCACTTATATGGGCAGGAAGGCTTATCTTAGTTGTCGAATATCTAATATTTATGGGAGATTTCGTAAACTTCTGGAGGAAGATAATGAATTCGGATAAGAACTGAGTTGAAGGAATGGCGGAGACGTTCACTGGAAGCAGATAAAGAATAGTGCAACAGCTATTAATGTTTTCCAGGGAAGGAAGGGGATATAACGTGAGATCAATTGCTCATATACGTGCTAGTGATAAGCAGGTGCAGACGGTTGAAGCACACTTGTTAGGTGTATGCAAACTGGCGGAGAAATACGGAGAAAAGCTAGGCGTTAAACATGTGACAGGGTTGGCCGGTTTGCTGCACGATATGGGGAAATATACAAATGCGTTTGCAGATTACATCTTGGCAGCCGTAGCAGTTGCAAACAACCCTAGTGTCTCCAAGCCGAAGCGGGGTAGTGTGGATCATTCGACAGCAGGAGGCAAGCTGTTATATGACCTGTTTCACGGGGATAAGTCGCCCTATCGTGTCGTGCTTGCGGAAATCGTGGGCAATGCAATTATTTCGCACCATTCCTACTTAAAAGATTTTTTCGGCCCTGAGCTGGAATCCGACTATTTAAAGCGAGTAATAGACAAGGAACTGGAGGAGTATGAACAAAGTAAGCAGACTTTCTTTGAACATGTGATTAGTGAAAAGAATCTTAATGCTTATGTAGATCAAGCTGCTGTTGAATTGGAGCAGTATCTGAACAAGGGAGCCGATAACGAGTCACTTGAGCTTCAATTGATGTTTCTGACGAAGTTGACGTTTAGTGCGCTTATTGATGCGGATCGAACGAATACACGGGGATTCGAAATGAACCTGCCTGATGAGCCAGAACTTGATGTGAACCAACTATTCCACACTTATTATGATCGATTGCTAAAGAAGGTACATACGTTTCAATCCGCTGTAGATGCATCTATGCCCATTAATCGGCTGCGACACAAGATGTCAGAGCAGTGTGATCAATTTGCGGAGCAGCCGCCAGGCATTCGCACCTTATCCATCCCAACAGGGGGAGGCAAAACATTTGCCAGCCTCAGATATGCTTTGAAACACGCCTTCACATTCCACTTAAAACGAATTATATATATCGTACCCTACACAACTATTATCGAGCAAAATGCAGCAGAGATTCGCAAAATATTGGAGGATGACACCCACATCCTTGAGCACCACTCTAACGTCGTTCATGAGAGACGTGATCGTAAAGATGCACCAAGTACTCACAACGAGGATCAAGAGCTCGATGGTCTTGCCGTAACACAAGAGCAAAAATTAGAGCTGGTGAAGGACAACTGGGATGCGCCGATCATTTTTACGACGATGGTACAATTTCTGAACGTGTTCTTTGCCAAAAGCAGTCGCAACATTAGGCGGCTTCATAACGTATGTGAGGCCGTTCTTATATTTGACGAGGTGCAAAAGGTACCCACATCCTGTATATCGTTATTTAATTTGACGTTGAATTTTTTGCGGAATTATGGTGGCTCTAGCATTGTGTTGTGTACGGCAACACAGCCAGCTCTGGATTTCGTAGAGCACAAGTTGGACATGAGTCAGAATGAAGAAATAATAGGGAATATCGATGATGTCATTAAAGAGTTTACACGTGTAAAGCTGATCGATAAGGCGACGGGGGAAACGTTTACTACAGAGAAGCTGGCTCAATTCGTAAATGATGCCCTAAATGAAGTGCAAAGCGTGCTCGTGATCTTGAATACGAAATCCGTGGTCAAAGCGCTGTGTGAGCAGTTAGGTGATCAGGTTGTTGACGAGCAGGGCACGGTGATCCCTGTATATCATCTAAGCACATACATGTGTGCAGCGCATCGCAATGCTATTTTAGAAGAGGTCAAACAGCATTTGAAGCACAAGGAAAAGGTGATCTGTGTAAGTACGCCGTTAATTGAGGCGGGTGTTGATATAAGCTTTGCGTGTGTCATTCGTTCCTTGGCCGGATTGGACTCGATTGCCCAAGCGGCTGGCCGTTGCAACCGTCATCGAGAGCACAACATGCAAAATGTATACATCATTGACCACGCAGAAGAAAACCTGAAGCAACTGGAGGAGATTCGCAAAGGGAAAGCAATTGTCAGCATCATGCTCAAAGACATGGTGTGCGATCCGACAGCACATGGAGGTGACTTATTGTCACGTGCAGCCATAAGCCGATACTTTCAGGAGTATTACACGGAGCGCACCTCTGATCTGGACTATACCGTGCCCAAGCTTAGTAAAAGCTTAACTTCACTCCTGTTTGCATATGGAGATGATACGGATGGGTACTATCAGGCTTATCTTCAGCAACGGAAGAAACAGCCGCAAATGGAGGATGCTATCCGGTCGTTGTGTATTAAGAACAGCTACGGCTCAGCCGCAGAGCATTTTAAAGTGATTGAGGACCTGACGACTCCTGTGATCGTTCCTTATGGTAAGGGAGAAGAGATCATTGCCCAATTAAATGGGGGCGGAACGATTGATGATCTGACAGACTTGTTGCGCAGCGCGCAGCCATTTACCGTGAATCTATATGAATATGATATACGAAGAATGGATCAAAGCGGAGGATTAGGCAGTTGTCTGGATGGGAAAGTGCTCGTGCTAAAAGAAGGAGCGTACAATGATACATTTGGTGTGGACATCGAAAATGATAGCCAAATGGGTTTTTTGAATTCGTAAAGTTCGGAAATGTAGCACTTTGGAATAGCGGCAATTGAGGACACGAAACGTTCATAGGTTATGAGTTTGCCTCTATTGAACATATTTAAAGATATTCATATAATGGAAATATAAGAAAAATAAGGAATGGAAGTGAGCGTGATGAGGAACAGCATCGAGTTTGAGATTGTTGGTAATTACGCGCTGTTTACAGACCCGTTAACGAAGCTGGGTGGAGAGAAGTTGTCCTATCAGATTCCAACCTATCAGGCCTTAAAAGGGATTGTGGAGAGTATTTATTGGAAGCCGACGCTGCTGTATATCATCGATGAAGTGCGGGTCATGAAGCCAATTCGGATGGAATCTAAAGGCATTAAGCCAATAGATTATGGCGGGGGCAACACGCTCGCTCATTATACTTACTTGCGTGATGTTCACTACAAGTGCCGAGCGCATTTTGTGTTTAACCCGCATCGACCTGACTTGGCCTACGATCGCAATGAACACAAACATCACAACATCTTAAAGCGCTCCTTAAAAGCAGGGGGCCGGAGGGACATTTTTCTGGGCACCAGGGAATGCCAAGGCTATGTTGAACCTTCTGTATTTGATGAGGGAGAAGGCTTTTATGATAACTACGATGGGGAGATTCATTTTGGGACGATGATTCATGGGATTAACTATCCAGATGAAACAGGGAGACATCAAATGGAGACTCGATTGTGGAATCCGATCATGAAAAATGGGGTTGTCACGTTTATTCCGCCTGAACAATGTGTACAAGTACGTCAACTGGCGGGAGAACTAACACCAAAGCTGTTTAATGAGACCAACGTTCAATCCGTAGATGAATTGTATGAGCAATTGGCAGAGGGGGGGAATCAATGAGCTGGCTGCTGCATTTATATGAGACGTACGAATCCAATCTGGATCGAGTCGGTGTCATCGAGAAGAAGAAGTATAGCGAGCAGGAATATACGCTGCTGCCAATCTCACATACGACGCAGACGGCTCACATTGAAGTGCTCGTAACAGAGGAGGGAGAGTTTCATTTTGCCACAGTTGTTGTGGAAAAAAATGATGCAAGCACTTTAATCCCTTGTACAGAGGATTCAGCTAGCCGGGCTGGATCTAAAGTTGCACCTTATCCCTTACACGACAAGATAAGTTATGTAGCAGGAGATTATACGGCTTATGGGGGAGAAGTGAAAAAAGAAGACCCATTTGCAGCCTACATCCAGCAGTTGGGGGAATGGGCTTCATCCCCATACGCTGACCCCAAAGTTCAAAGTATTTACACTTATTTGCGTAAGGGCTGCTTGATTCAGGATTTAGTTAAATGGAAGATACTTGCAGTAGATGGAAATGGAAAGTTGATTGGGAAATGGGATAAAAAGTATGCAAATCTGTACAGCGAGAAACCAGCGATTTTCTCGGTAGTGGCTGGAGAGCAGGAAAGTGCTTTTGTTCGGTTTACAGTCCACTCGCCGAAGAAGCAGCTAGCTAAAGTATGGAAAGATCAAGCGATGTATGACTCTTTTATTCGTTATTACAATGACAGGTTGGGAGATGAAAGGTTATGTTATGTAACCGGCAGCAAGCTTCCAGCAACTTCAAAGCATGCGAATAAAATAAGAAATGCCGCGGACAAAGCAAAGCTTATCTCGGCAAATGATACGAGCGGATTTACGTATCGTGGCCGCTTTAACGAGAGTGCTGAAGTCGCAAGTATTAGCTATGACGTATCCCAGAAAGCGCATAATGCATTAAAGTGGCTGATTCAGCGCCAAGGCAAGATCATTGACCAGCGTGTATTTCTCGTATGGACAAATAATGCACAGGAAATTCCTGCTCCCGAAGAGGACACGCTGTCTGTTCTTCGACGGCGACCTATTGTACAACAGCGTAAGTCTGTCACCAGTGACATACTGGCCAGCGAGCTGGCCAAGGCGCTGGATGGGTACAAGAATGAACTGGCATCGAACAGCTCAGATGTTAACCTGCTTATTCTGGATTCGGCGACGACAGGCCGTATGGCGGTGCTCTACTATCGTCACATGGAACAGCAGCAATACTTCGACAAGTTATTGAAATGGCATTCCACATGTGCTTGGCTTCATCGTTATCGCAAGGATGAGGAAGGTGACTCCGTTGCCTTTTACGGTGCGCCTGCAACCAAAGATATCGCTTATGCAGCGTATGGCCCTAGGGCTAATGATAAAGTTGTCAAAGGATTAATGGAGCGGATACTGCCCTGTATCGTGGATGGGAGAGCCATTCCGTCAGACGTTGTAAATAGTGCATTTCGACGAGCTTCCAACCCTGTATCTATGGAGAAATGGGAATGGGAAAAGACGCTCAGCATCACCTGTGCCTTAATTAACAAAAAGGAGGAGTATCCGTTGGCATTAGACAAGGAACAAGATGACCGTAGTTATTTGTTTGGACGCTTATTAGCGGTTGCTGATGTATTAGAACGCCGTGCGTTAGGTTCGGATGAAACGCGTTCCAGCAACGCGATTCGTTACATGAATTCATTCGCTCAGCATCCTGAACGAACCTGGAAGACGATACAAGCAAGCTTGCAGCCCTATCAAGCGCGGTTAGGTTCAAAGGGTTACTATTTATCCGGATTAATAGATGACATTGCCACTAGATTCAAGTTCGACGATTTTAATAACAAGCCGTTGACTGGCAAGTATTTACTAGGCTTCTATAGTCAAAGACATGATTTGTTCCAGAAGAAAGAAAAGCAGGAGCAAGTGGAAGACGCCTTAGAGTAACCGACACAACTTGGACTTTGTTTGAAACAAACATAACCAAAGGAGATATAGACATGACCATCTTAAATCATAAAATTGATTTTGCTGTTATTTTTACCGTAACCAAAGCAAACCCCAATGGTGATCCCCTCAATGGCAACAGACCGCGTCAAAACTATGATGGATATGGTGAAATTTCAGATGTAGCGCTTAAACGCAAGATTCGAAATCGGCTGCAGGATGCAGGTGAATCCATCTTTGTTCAATCCAATGATCGTAACACCGACGCATTCAAGAGTTTAAGAGAGCGCGCTGAAGCAAATGCTGCCTTAGCTAAGATCATGAAAGCCAAAGATGGTTCAAGCGAGGACTTTGCACAGTTGGCTTGTGAGGAATGGATAGATGTGCGCAGTTTTGGACAAGTGTTTGCCTTTAAAGGCGGCTCAGATAAAGGGGTTTCCGTTGGGGTGCGGGGGCCTGTGTCTGTTCATACAGCGACGAGTATTGCACCGATTGACATTACAAGTATGCAGATAACCAAAAGTGTGAACTCTGAGCCAGGGAAAGAGAAAGGTTCAGATACAATGGGGATGAAGCATCGGGTAGATTTTGGTGTATATGTATTTCAGGGCAGCATCAATACTCAACTTGCAGAGAAGACGGGCTTCACACATGAGGATGCAGAGAAGATCAAGCAAGCACTCGTTACATTATTTGAAAATGATGCTTCCTCAGCCAGACCAGATGGAAGTATGGAAGTGGTCAAAGTGTACTGGTGGGAGCACAACTCCAAGCTGGGTCAATACTCGTCCGCGAAAGTACATCGCTCCATGCGTGTCGAAGCGATAACTGATGAGCCAAAACAATTTACAGATTATCAAATTATATATACAGAGTTGGAAGGCTTAAAGGTAGAGATTTTTGATGGTCAGTAACGATGAAGATCAATACTTGATGCTGTCGGGGATACAACATTTTCGGTTCTGCAAGCGGCAGTGGGCATTAATCCATATTGAGCAGCAGTGGCAGGAAAATGTAAAAACGATCGAAGGACAGCATCTCCATCGGAATGCAGATAAGCCGTTCACAAGGGAAAAACGCGGGGAGAAGCTTATTGTCCGCGCGATGTCAGTGAAGTCGCATGTCCTTCAGATTACCGGCACTTGTGATGTGGTGGAATTTATTCGAGATCAACGCGGTGTGGAGATTCATGGGGCAGAGGGCAAATATTTGGCCTATCCGGTCGAGTACAAGCGCGGCAAGCCTAAGAAGGATGAGTCGGATGTGCTGCAATTAGCAGCTCAAGCCGTGTGCTTGGAAGAAATGCTGTTGTGCGACATTTCGACAGGGTATCTGTATTACAACGAGATTCGGCAGCGGGTTGAAATTCCGCTCACGGCAGAGTTGAAGGAATCGGTAAGACAGATCGTACGCGAGATGCAGGATTACTACAAGCGCAGATACACGCCTAAAGTAAAGACAGGGACTTTCTGTAAAAGCTGCTCGCTTCATGCCATATGTCTGCCTGCCTTGATGAATAAACGGTCGGTAAAGAGCTACATCGAAGGGAAGATCAAGGAATGAAACGGCTTCTAAATACGTTGTATATTACACAGCCGGACGTGTATTTAGCGTTGGATGGCGACAATATCGTTGTCATGAAGGAAAAAGAGAAGCTTGGCAGATATCCGCTTCATAATCTGGAAGCTGTCGTATCGTTTGGATATACAGGAGCAAGTCCAGCTCTAATGGGGTATTGTGCGGAGCGGGATATTTTTATTACCTTTTTAACGACAAGCGGGAGGTTCCTGGCACGAGTTATTGGACAAAGCAAAGGTAATGTTGTGCTGCGGAAAAAGCAGTATCTCCTATCTGAGGATGAAGTTCAATCAGCCAAGATTGCACGTAACTTCATATTAGGCAAGATTTATAATCACAAATGGATGATTGAGCGAATGACACGGGAATACCCGCTGCGCATTGATGTGGATCAGTTCAAAGAGGTGTCTCAACATTTATCCACGATTATAGCGGAAGTTAGGGTCTGCGAGGATTTGGAACAGCTTAGAGGCTGGGAAGGGCAAGCGGCGGTTCGTTATTATAAAATATTTGGTCAGATGATCCTACAGCAGACAGACGATTTTTATTTTCATTCCCGCTCACGCAGGCCGCCACTTGATCATGTTAATGCGATGTTGTCTTTTGCCTATACGTTGTTAGCCAGAGATACGGCTGCCGCTTTGGAGGCGGTTGGATTGGATGCTTACGTAGGGTTTCTGCATCGGGATCGACCTGGAAGAGCGTCTCTGGCCTTGGATATGATGGAAGAACTTCGTGGAATTTATGCAGACAAGTTTGTTCTCAGCTTGATTAATAAGAGACTTGTCAACAAGGACGACTTCTTTAAGAAAGAAAATGGAGCCGTTCTGATGACAGATGAGGCCAGGAAAACATTTTTGGCGGCATGGCAGCAGAGAAAGCAAGAGAAGATGGAGCACCCCTATTTAGGTGAAAAAATAGTCTGGGGCTTGGTTCCTCATGTGCAAGCGCTGTTATTAGCACGTTATTTGCGTAATGATTTGGATGAATACCCTCCTTTTTTATGGAAGTAGGTGGTATGATTGTTAGTGCTCATTACTTATGATGTTAGGACCACGAGTAGTGCTGGACAGAGACGATTACGAATGGTCTCCAAAATGTGTCAAAACTACGGCCAACGCGTCCAAAATTCGGTCTTCGAATGTAATGTAGACGCCGCCCAATTTGCCAGCCTGAAGTTACAATTGGTAGAAATGATTGATCCGAGGGAGGATAGCCTCCGTTTCTATCAATTAGGCAACAACTATAAAAATAAGGTCGAGCATGTTGGTGTGAAGGCATCAATAGATATGGATGCTCCCTTAATTTTGTAGTGCGGATGTGAGGTTCACATGAAAACCCCGGGGGTTCCGCACCAATTATCTTCTTGATAATTCCATTTATTCTAATTATTTATTTTTGATCTTGTTGCATTTGATTGTAAAATTCTTTTTATTGAGTTATTTGATCGATAAAGGCATGCTTTTAGGCACTTTTGATCAAATTTCGCTGTCGCACTCTATACGAGTGCGTGGATAGAAACGTGGAACAACATAAGACTATCCAAGGAGAGACATGGGAGTCGCACTCTATACGAGTGCGTGGATAGAAACATATAATGATGTTGTATTTATCTACCAACCCTCGGTCGCACTCTATACGAGTGCGTGGATAGAAACTTTAGACGCTCCCAATATCTCTCTATACGTGTCTCTGTCGCACTCTATACGAGTGCGTGGATAGAAACAATTACGAAAGGTTGATAATAATGAAGAGCGTTAGATAGTCGCACTCTATACGAGTGCGTGGATAGAAACTAAAATAGAATCTTGAATAGTGGTCAGAACTGAGGTCAGGTCGCACTCTATACGAGTGCGTGGATAGAAACTAATCCTTTATTTCCTGTTGCTTTGGCTGTCTCTAACGTCGCACTCTATACGAGTGCGTGGATAGAAACTGTTTAAGTAGGTGATTTTATGTTAAGACGTCTAGTCGCACTCTATACGAGTGCGTGGATAGAAACACGCTAGAGTGGATGAGGGAAGCATATCGTACGCTCAAGGTCGCACTCTATACGAGTGCGTGGATAGAAACGTTTAATTTACGAGCAATCAATGATGTACCTATAGAGTCGCACTCTATACGAGTGCGTGGATAGAAACTGGAAAATTTCGAGAATTGTGTATTTAGATGTTACAGGTCGCACTCTATACGAGTGCGTGGATAGAAACAGCACATCATACCGTTTTAATTTCGTACCGCTTCAAAAAGTCGCACTCTATACGAGTGCGTGGATAGAAACGCCGCGTGATACGCTGATGAAGTAACGGCGCTTGCCGTTGGTCGCACTCTATACGAGAGCGTAGAGCATGAGAAATAAGAGGACTATTAAATAGCTAACGACTATATGTAGTATGTAAGCGGAGGCAAAAATGAAAAAGATCTTGAAAAACTAATTACAAGTAGTATCTCAAAGAAGTCGAGCGAGGAACCTTGCAAATATTATTGTTAATCTTCTACTTGTTATATTTTTTCTCACAATCGGAATTACAAATGGCTATTTGAACCATGTACTAGTCTTATTGTTTGTTATATTAAGCAGTGTTGTTATGTGTACGAAAGTGTTGATTGCTCTTTATTATGTGATCAGGAAAGAAAGTTAAACTCCATTCTTACTGAAATGAGGTCCTCTTCCACAGAAAAACGGTATCATTTTGTGAAGAAATGGGTGCGATTCAGTTGTTAATTGATGAGACAGGGGACACGTTCCGCCTGATTACCACACCCTTTTAGCTATTGCTTATTCCAATTGAAGAGATCACAGAACGCTACATCTACTTTAAGCCATTCACTCCGAATCAAAATTAAACGAGAACTGGTTTCCAATTTTTAATGCTGATTTTACGATGAAATGTTCCATATTTACTTCAATTCATACAATGCGCTCCAGTCATCTTGAGTAAGATCTAGCTCCTTACCGTTTTGATTAACAATATAAATTTTCTCAGGTGGACTCTCTAGGCTTTTACCCGTGATTAACAGTTGGTGCCGTCCTTCGATTTTGTACTTTCTTATATATAATCCTGAACCGATATCCTCGAAAGAATACTTGGTGAAATCGCCCCAATTCAGTGATACGCCCTTTTCAGATAAGCTTTTTAATTCGTCTAACGAAATAAATTCACTTGGCCCTACTTCCCTATTACTTTGGCATGCTGAACAAATTATTACAACGAATAACAATGTCATTAAAAATTTAAAGCACTTTGCGAGTGTCATTAAATCCCCTCCCAATTTCCATATTTATTACTGGTAATCTATAAGAGGTGATCATCCATTATAATTGTAAATATAAGGAGTGTTGCTACAAATGGAGCCAGCAACGCGTGCAGCATAGTTTTTATTGTCTGCTTTGAAGCAGAATCCTTAACTCTTGATCAAATGGTCGCTTAGATTGAACATACAATCATGTCAATCTTTAAATTCGTAGTAAAGGTAGGTTTAATTTTGTGGCTAGTTCCTCTGCCTGACCTACCGTTGATTCGTTTGTATCTTCTGTTTCTAGTAGAAAGACTGCAATTGGATTTGTAGAAGGGTCATTAATTAGCACAATTTCATTATATGCCTGACTTCCATCTACGTCCTCAATACCGCATTTCTGTACTTTTTTTGAGGTGTTTTCAATTTCTTCAATGTGCATAGTTTTGCAAGCATAGGTATCTATATATTGTAAATACATATTTGCACCTAGCGGTATAGAAGTAAGCGAGAAAAATTCAGCATTTATAGATGTATGGAAAGGAAGCGCATCCGCATAGCAATCGGAGCTGCTAATGAGCAATACATTCTTTAAATATGGCTGATAAACAAACCCAAATTTCGATTTTTTATAAGTCCCTTGAAATTCGTCAGTAATTAGACTTGTAGAAATGATAGGGTTACTCTTGGCATTTTGAAGAGCAGTTTCAGTATTCGTGTTTATGGCGTGTACAAGAAATTTAAACTTACATCCTCGTCGATACTCATTGGGTTTTGTAAGTTGACTCTCCCACTTCCTTAATGTAATTTCTGCTAGAGGGTTTTCAATTTCATATTGAAAATTTACATATGCATTATATCGCGCTATAAAATCCTCGTCATCCATATTTAAATGGTGTATTATTGTTCTTCCAGGATCATGACTGTAAGAAAGTTCATCTTTTAGAGATGACTCTCTTCTAATTCTATCTTTTTTGAAATCAGAAAATTGCTCTTTCCTCCATTGAAAACGTTCACTAATTTTTTTAACAGATTCTACATCTTCAATGGTGAAGTTCCTGACTGTTCCGTCTAAAATCAAATTAATATTGAGCTCTGTCTGCTCTAACTTTCTTTCCAGACTCAAATCATTTAATTGAACGGAGTTAATAATTTCAGTTATATAACTGAAATCATTAAGTTGAATATTTTTTGAGCATGCTACCTTGTCTATTTTTTTGCGTCTCTCGTATAATAAGCTATGAATTATTGTCCGTTGAAACATAGTATCCATACACATCATATTTTCACCCTTAACAAAAAATATGGGGACAGTTTAGTCATAGATGATAAAATTGATATTACATTCAATTAATCAAAGAACCGTCCCTTAATTTTCACTAATTCCTCAACCAAACTCATTGCCTTCTAGCGAGAAATTAGGAATGTTACCCGTTGAAAATAGGAAAAATTGATAACTACTAAATGCCATATTTGTCACCTCAATAGTGAATGAGTACTTAATTACTATTCAAGGTATTTCCACGTTATCCTGCCCGATAGTGTAGCAAAAAAGGCATCCTTTAAACTGAGGCAGTTTAGTTTGTCTTGCAGCTGTAGAAGCGGATGTATGCAGCAATATCCCTCTTCAGATCCTCGAAGGATTCGTAGCTCTACAAATAATATTGTATTCTTTCACCTGTCTGCCGTAAGGGGAGTATATCACTTATTGGACCGCCCCTTTTGATTTTGGTTTCACAAAAATTAATTTCCCGAGATTCAATGAAACCCGTGATATATTTACCGAGTGGAGAGAGATAAAGGACTAGAGGAAGGTGGTCTGCAAAGTGAAAGAGAAGCTCGAGGACCTGCGATCCCTAATGAACGGATTGTATAGAGAAGGTACTAGCTTGACCGATGATAAGATGCTAAAGCTAAGTCAACGTTTTGATAAGATTGTGACCAACTATCATCGATCCACACAAAAACGGATTCCTACCGGATAGGTGATCCCATATTTGCGTCTAATTCTTCTTTTGTTGATAGGATGGCTACTTATATAGAGTTCTCTTCTCATATCTTTAAAATTATGAACCATGATATAAATCCAAAGTATCTATTTAGAAGCAATGCAAAGACAGTCCGTGGTTTCGGACTTGTGTAAAGCACTTTAAAAGATGCTTAATCGCAAATGTAGGCGTTATTTCGGTCCGCACAACTCCAACGTCAGCAGAACGGTCGTATTTATAAGCGAAAAGACATTATCACTTTAAATTGAGATCGTGTTGGTCAGAATGTAGAGCAAACTCAAGCTTGTTAACAACGTTGGGTTTATCTGCAATCTGAAAGCCACCCGTTAAGGTGGCTTAATTTGTTTTAAGCTGTTTTAACTGTTAATTCGTTTATTATTTTGATGAGCTAAAGTAATTAACGCAACATAGAAAGGCTGCACATTAAACTTTTTGCCAAATTCAAATCTGTAAGTTGCCGTCTGAATGCTGTTGGCCTTGTAGTAAGGCGACGTAATATAATGAATCGTAATCTCGCTATCATCCAAGCCGGTACCTGCCGACTCCATCGTCACTTCATATATTGAATTTAAGTGAATGGAAGCAACTCTCGTTTTTTTACCCGTCACGCCTTGGTGGTCAATCAATAATAATCTGTCATCTGTAATGATAAACGTGTCACGTACTAACCGAAAGCCCATTTCGATCTTTTCTTGTGGCATCAAATAAGGTCCATACTGATTGGTCAGATCCTGAATCGACACCTCTGAATAGTTGCCAAGTATACCGCCTAGAATTCCCACTGTAATTCCTCCTTGATGTGTGTAAAATGTGATGTCTTGCGATTGTGATATTCATACAAATTCCCTAGATAAACCCAATATCCTGCTTTGCTTCAAAAAAATGTACTGGGTGTACTTCTTGTTAAGCTGGTCAAATCATGCCACTATACCTCATTATGCATAGTCACAGAAGTATATCAAAAGGGTTTGTTCACGCAATGTTCACAAAAATCACACTGAGGTATGTTAAGGGATCTCATTTAAGAACAGTTGAAAACGCACACATTTCCATCCCTTTTACTCATGCAAACAAAATATTATATATACGCGATAAAGCATTTCTATCCCAGAGAATAGGCAGAATGCGTTCACATAACTGACAAAATCAATTATGATTTAGAATATAAAATTTAGTTCCGATCACTGAAATGAGACATCATGTGGGCGCATACACTTATTAACTCGTACGTATTCCGAATGTAATGTGTAAAGGAGAGAGGACAGATGACAGCAACAAAAGGTTTGGAAGGTATTGTTGCGGCGGCTTCATCGATCAGCTCGATCATCGATGGCGTGTTAACATATCGCGGTTATAATATTGACGACTTGGCTGAACACGCTACATTTGAAGAAGTCGTATATTTGTTATGGTATGGCAAGTTGCCGAACCAGGCAGAGCTTGCTGAGCTGCAATCTCAATTGAACGAGCATGCAGCGATTCCATCTGCTGTTATTGATCAACTTAAGCTGTTTCCGTCCGATGCGAACCCGATGGCGGTTCTTCGTTCTGCCGTGTCCGCACTTGCCTTATACGACGAATCGGCCAATGATATGAGTCATGAAGCAAATCTGCTGAAAGCCATTAAGCTGCAGGCTCAAGTGCCAACCGTTATTGCTGCACATGCGCGCATTCGCTCTGGTCATGAGCCGATCACGCCTTTATTAGGCCGCACGATCGCGTATAACTTCTTGTATATGATGAGCGGTCATGAACCTGATCAGGCTGCTGTAGCAGCTATGGACAAAGCGCTAGTCCTGCATGCGGATCATGAGTTGAACGCTTCTACATTTGCGGCTCGCGTGACGGTTGCGACGTTGTCTGACATTTATTCAGGCGTCACTTCTGCTATTGGTGCCCTTAAAGGGCCGCTGCATGGCGGTGCAAACGAGGCAGTTATGATCATGTTGGATGAGATTGGGTCGTTTGACCGTGTAGATGACTACATTCAAGCGAAGCTGGACAACAAAGACAAGATTATGGGCTTTGGACATCGTGTATACAAGAACGGTGATCCACGGGCGAAGCATCTGCAGAAGATGTCTGAGGAACTCGGCAAAGCACATGGCAATTTGGAATTGTACAATATGAGTGTTCGCATTGAGGAACTGATTACGGGACAGAAGGGCTTGAAGCCAAATGTTGATTTCTATTCCGCTTCGACCTACACGATGCTTGGCATTCCACGTGATCTGTTTACGCCAATATTTGCGATTAGCCGGATGTCCGGTTGGACTGCTCATATATTGGAGCAATATGAGAATAATCGGATCATTCGCCCGCGTGCAGAATACACGGGACCTTCCGGTCAATCCTTTGTTCCAATTGAAGAACGTTAATTAAATTGTAATATTTTTTTGAGAATGGTTGTCACTGTAAATGGCGGGTTGCTACAATGGAAGAGTAGCTCCCGTCACCTGTTTGTATGAATGCTGTCATAAGGGGCGGCAATAACCACTAGGAGGAACGTCTATTATGTTGCAATTAGACCAATTTGCACCACCAACAGAAGGCGAGAAAATTACGATTCAAGACGGTAAGCTGCAAGTGCCTAACCATCCGATCATTCCTTTTATTGAAGGTGATGGCACTGGCCGTGACATCTGGCGTGCATCAAAGCGCGCATTGGATGCAGCTGTTGAGAAAGCGTACAATGGCGAGCGCAAGCTTGGTTGGTACGAAGTATTTGCAGGGCAGAAGGCGTTTGACAATTATAGCGAATGGCTGCCTAATGATACATTGGAAGCGATTCGTGAATATATCGTAGCGATTAAAGGACCTTTGACAACGCCAATCGGCGGCGGTATTCGCTCATTGAATGTTGCCCTTCGTCAAGAGTTGGATCTGTACACATGCTTGCGTCCGGTTCGTTATTTTGCAGGCGTGCCATCCCCGGTTAAACGTCCTGAGCTTGTAGACATGGTCATTTTCCGTGAGAACACAGAAGATATTTATGCTGGTATTGAATATGCTTCCGGTTCTGATGAAGTGAAGAAGCTGCTTCAGTTCCTTCAACAGGAGATGGGCGTGAAGAAGATCCGTTTCCCAGAGACTTCTGGTATCGGCATTAAGCCTGTATCTTCAGAAGGATCGAAGCGCCTTGTGCGCGCTGCAATTGACTATGCAATTGCCCATGGCCGTAAGAGTGTAACGCTCGTACACAAAGGCAATATTATGAAATATACAGAAGGCGCGTTTAAGAACTGGGGTTACGAAGTAGCCGAGCAAGAATATGCCGAGCAAACCTTCACATGGGATCAATATGATCGTATTAAAGAAGAGCAAGGCGCCGACGCTGCAAACAAAGCACAGGCTGACGCACTTGCTGCTGGCAAGATCTTGATCAAAGATGCCATTGCAGACATCGCACTTCAACAAGTACTTACACGTCCGACTGACTTTGACGTCATTGCGACACTTAACCTGAACGGTGACTATTTGTCCGACGCACTGGCTGCACAAGTAGGCGGCATCGGCATCGCGCCAGGAGCTAACATTAACTACCTGACTGGACATGCAATCTTTGAAGCAACACATGGAACAGCGCCTAAATACGCTGATCTGGATGTAGTCAATCCTGGTTCGGTTATTTTGTCCGGCGTAATGCTGCTTGAACACTTGGGATGGCAGGAAGCGGCTGATCTCATTTATAAAGGTATGGAAGCTGCGATTAACAATAAGACAGTTACTTATGACTTCGCACGTTTGATGGAAGGCGCGACAGAAGTGAAATGCTCGGAATTTGCAGATCAGATTATCAAACATATGAGCTAAGGAGCGATTACAGAGATGGCAATTCGTCGCGGCAAAATTACCGTTGTTGGCGCAGGCTTTACAGGAGCGACAACAGCATTGATGATAGCGCAAAAGGAACTTGGAGATGTCGTATTGCTGGACATCCCTCAATTGGAGAACCCTACAAAAGGCAAAGCGCTTGACATGCTTGAGGCTAGTCCTGTGCAAGGCTTTGACAGCAATATCCTCGGCACTTCCAATTATGCGGATGCGAAGGATTCCGACATCGTTATCATTACGGCAGGGATTGCACGCAAGCCTGGCATGAGCCGTGATGATCTCGTCAGCACTAATGCTGGCATCGTCCGTTCTGTATGCGAGAACATTAAGACTTATTGCCCGAATGCTTATGTAATCATTCTGAGCAATCCGGTTGATGCGATGACATATGCGGCATTTGAAGCTCTTGGCTTCCCTAAGAACCGTGTTATCGGACAATCGGGTGTGCTTGATACAGCACGCTACTGTACCTTTATCGCACAAGAGCTGAACGTGTCTGTGGAAGATGTACGCGGCGTAGTATTAGGCGGACATGGCGACGATATGGTTCCGCTCGTTCGATATACAAATGTAGGCGGCGTGCCAATCGAGAAATTGATTCCGCAGGATCGCATAGAAGCTATCGTTCAACGCACACGCGTCGGCGGAGGCGAGATTGTGAATCTGTTGGGCAACGGCAGCGCTTATTACGCTCCTGCAGCTTCACTTGTTCAGATGACAGAAGCGATTCTGAAGGATAAGAAACGTATCCTTCCGGTAATTGCTTTGCTTGAGGGCGAGTATGGCTACGAGAATCTGTTTATGGGCATCTTGGCTGTAGTCGGTGGCGACGGTATTGAGAAAATTATCGATATCGAGTTAACAGCGGAAGAGAAAGCGGCATTGGACAAGTCCGCTCAATCTGTTCGTAACGTCATTCAAGTGGTTAATGGGTGAGTGATTTGTTAATATGTTGCTGAAATGAAACGAAAATGTTGCGTAAGTGTGACATTTGTTATAGAGAGTCGACTATTTTATAGTCGACTCTCTTTGTTTAAAGCGGTATATTTTAGTATAATAATGAAGATAGAGAACATATATAACCTGAACATGGAGGGAATAAAGATGTGGCAACCGTTTATGCTTGTACATATTCTTGGTGCTGTCCTGATGGGCTTCTATGCACTGGCACCATTCGTAGCGGGCAAGCTGAAGACCGTATCGGCAGCAGGACAAGAAGGCGTATTAACAAGCATGATTACAGCTAACCGAATCGCGCAATTTATGCTTATCGTGAATTTTATTACCGGCGGTTACTTGATGAGTCAAGGTAAGTACAGCTATGTATGGATGGGAATCGTTACTTTGCTGTTCTTGGCGATAGCTGCTTTTAGCGGAATTATGGGTAAAAAGATGAAGCTTGCGCTGCAATCTGTAAAGAACAATCAATCCAACAAGGCTGCTTTGGACAAAATTACGACGTTCAGTACGTTGATTTTTGTAATGTTTATCGTAACGGTTGTGTTGATGGTGTACAATTTCTAGCCGATATTCATCATCATGGCAAGTAAAGAGGGATGGCTACTATTTTGTAGACATCCCTTTTTCATTGATTCCTACTCGGACATTTCATCTAATGACATCGTAAAGCTTGGAGCAAGCGTGATCATGAAATAATCGACCTCGTCCATCTCCAACAGCTTTATTTTCCCCTCGATTTGCTGCTTGGCTACGACAAACTCCCGATTTCCAGAGGCAATTTCAAATGTACATTTTAAATAAGCATCCAGTAAATCCGCAGCTTTGACGTACTTCCGCAGCTTGTGTTCTTCCGTTGGATGAATAAGTGGCGTGTAGATGGACTTGAGCGCGGGCGGGATCATATCGACCAGTCGTTCCGCTGCCAAATGCTCGATCTCTCGAAAATTTGCCAAAATGCGTGGATTGTGATGCTTCACAGGTGTCGGGATATCTCCTGTAAATACTTCCGTGGCATCATGAAACAAGGCCATTGATACGGCGAGATTCGTGTCTACCTCTCGATGAAATATTTCATTGGCAATCGTGCACAGCACATGTGTGGTGAGTGCGACATGAAAAGAATGCTCTGCTACGTTCTCTTTTGTCGTATTTCGCATCAGACTCCAACGTTCAATGTGCTTTAATCGATACATATATGCATAAAAGTGATTATGTTGAGAGGGCTCCTGATCGAATCGATCGTGTAAATGAGCAGGTTTGCCTGTATCCATGCGATATTCCTCCCTTTCATAGTTAGATATTTAATATCCACCTATTGCTTACGGTAATATTGGGTATTAATTTTTTTTGGTACCGAGATAACGAGTTTTGTTCAACAGGTGTGACGAACTTAGCTGCATACCGATATGAGAAATGGCGTTCTCATGCTATTATATTACTATTGGAACTTTTTTGAATACTATGAGCCAGATTACGATTCCCGATACATCCGGTACAGACAGCTTGGAACTAATCGACGGGAACATTGACGAGGATGAGAGGAGCATGTTCACAATGTTGCAGCACTTTGGAAAGAGCGTATACGAGCTAATTGTGGAAGCGTCTACAAATTTGCCTGGGGATGTGCGCCGTGCCATTCGTAAAGCGCAAGAGCGCGAAGATGCAGCGACACGTTCAGGTCTGTCACTGAGTACGATTGCACGTAATATCCAGATGGCGGAGCGTAACGTATCGCCAATATGCCAGGATACGGGCATGCCGACATTTATTGTGCACACGCCTGTAGGGGCCAACCAAATTGTGATGAAGCGCGAAATTCAAGCAGCGGTCAAGCAGGCAACGCTGGATGGCAAGCTGCGTACCAATTCTGTTGATTCGTTAACAGGTTCTAATAGCGGTGATAACTTAGGTCCCGGAACGCCAGTCATTCACTTTGAACAGTGGGAACGAGACGATATTGAAGTAAAGCTGATTCTAAAGGGCGGCGGCTGCGAGAATAAGAACATCCAATACAGCCTTCCGGCAGAGATAGAAGGACTGGGTAAGGCGGGACGCAATCTGGACGGCATCCGCAAATGTATTATGCATGCAGTCTATCAAGCGCAGGGGCAAGGCTGCAGTGCAGGCTTTATCGGCGTAGGGATTGGCGGCGATCGTACAACAGGCTACGAGCTTGCCAAGCACCAGTTATTCCGCAAGGCGGAAGACTGTAATCCTATTCCTGAGCTGGATCAATTGGAGCAATATGTCATGGAAAAGGCGAATGAGCTCGGCATCGGCACGATGGGCTTTGGTGGTGAAGTGACCCTTTTGGGCTGCAAGATTGGTGTCATGAATCGACTGCCGGCAAGTTTCTTTGTATCGGTTGCTTATAATTGCTGGGCTTATCGTCGTCAAGGGATTCTGATGGATGGTACAACTGGCGAGTTAAAGGAATGGATGTACGAACGCGGCTCTGATATTAAAATGGACCAGCATGCAGAGACTGTGGCAGCGGCTGATGATGCGGCTGCATCCGATACAGGCAGTCGGCAGGTTGTGCTGACAACACCTATCTCGGAGGAGACGATTCGTTCTTTACGTGTGGGCGATGTGGTTATCATTAACGGAGAGATGCATACGGGACGTGATGCACTACATGGCTACTTGATCGATCATGATTGTCCGGTAGACATGAATGGGGCTGTCATCTATCACTGCGGACCGGTGATGTTGAAGGATGAAGCGGGCTGGCATGTTAAGGCTGCTGGTCCTACAACAAGTATTCGTGAGGAGCCATATCAAGGTGATATCATGAAGAAATTTGGCATTCGTGCTGTAATCGGCAAAGGCGGAATGGGTGCCAAGACGTTAGCTGCTCTACAGGAGCATGGAGGCGTGTACCTGAATGCAATCGGCGGTGCGGCTCAGTATTACGCGGAATGTATTAAGAACGTGAATGGCGTGGACTTCATGGAATTTGGCATCCCGGAAGCGATGTGGCATTTGGATGTGGAAGGCTTTGCGGCGATTGTTACGATGGATTCACAAGGTAACAGCCTTCATGCAGAAGTAGATAAGAGCTCATTGGAGAAGCTGAGCCAATTTAAGGATACGGTCTTTAAGTGATGAATCGTGGAATGGGCTTGCAGATCAATTCATGGTTTGAACGCTATATGTTTATGTTGATCCCCCTCAGTCTCGTACTGGGGGTTCTTTGCGATCAAATACTGCTACCTTATGTCATATTTGTTCCGTGGCTGTTTGGTTTTGTTACATTTGTAATGGGACTAGGATGCGGGGTAAAGGATATCACACAGGCTTTCCAGCGTCCCGCAGTCTTCTTGACGGTGCTGGTATCGTCCCATTTGATTGCGCCCGCCATCGCTTACAGCATCGGCGCCATTTTATTTGGACCGACTTCTCCAATCAGTATCGGGATGGTGCTGTTTACCATTATCCCGCTTGGCGTATCCTCCGTCCTGTGGGTGGATATTTCCCGTGGCGCCGTGGTATTGATGTTAGCACTTGTTGTGATCGACTCACTGCTTAGTCCTGTTCTGGTTCCGAGTATGCTGCTGCTATTGTACGGGGAGAGTGTGCCTATTCATACGTGGGGGATGTTAAAAGACCTGCTGCTTATCCTTGTGCTTCCAATTGTAGTTGGTGTAATCATTCACAACAGGACCAAAGGTCAGGCAAAGCCAGTTCTTGCGCCAGTACTGCTGCCGTTGTCCAAAGTGGCTTTTGTCGGCGTGGTTATCTTAAATGCAGCGGCAATTGGTCCCTATGTCCGTCAATTGAATGTTGGCTCATTAGTAGTTATATTGGTAATTGTCATACTGGTTGCAGGTTGTTATGTTATTGGCTATATGTCGGGGAAGCTGTTCAGGAAAGAACGTATCGTGATGTGTACAACGTTGGGCTTTGCAACCGGCATGCGAAACGTCTCGCTCGGACTTGTATTGGCGATGCAGTACTTTGGACCTGATACAGCAGTGGTGGTCGTGCTGTCGATTCTGATTCAACAGCCTGCCGCGACTTTGTTTTATACCATTTTACAAAAGCTTAATATGATTCGTACTAGTCAAACAGAACCGACATCGGTACCATAAACAAGAGTAGACGTAATGGATTGCAGCAGCACTAGACAACGCTGTGACAAGAAGTGGAGAGATGGAGCATGGCACGTTTTCGATCTAGGTTAACGCTTATATTTGTATTACTAATCGGGGTATCTGTATTAGCTGCGGGTATTTATATGGCTTCCTCATTTAAGAGCAATCATATCTCGCAGTTGGAGCAAAATATGTCCCGGGAAATTATGCTCATTGAGCAGACACTGCAGTGGCAGGCTGAGCCGACATCAGCATCAGCAATGGCATTCTATACGGATTGGTCCAAGAAACTCGAGCAAACAACAGGCGCACGGGTGACGTTTGTTACGTTAGACGGTACAGTGGTTGGGGATTCTATCTCGGCAGTAAGCCAGATGGATAACCATCTGAATCGAGAAGAGATCAAGAATGCGCGTGATGAGGGCTTAGGTTCTGTCATCAGGTATAGCGATACGATAAAGCAAAACATGTTGTATGTAGCTGCACCCATTCATGATGACAACTTTGAAGGTTATGTTCGCCTGGCCATGAGCTTGCAGGAAGTAGAGCAAAGTGTCAGGGAACTGTGGGCTTATTTGGGTATTGGGTTATTAGTGCTGTTCCTGGTTGCTACACTGGTCAGCTATCGAATTGCCTTTAATCTGACACGTCCGATTGAGAACATGACGCGAGTGGCGCATCAGATTGCGCACATGGACTATAAAGCGAGAGCACAGACAACCAGCACGGACGAAATCGGTCAGCTGGGGAATGCCATTAATGCGATGGCTGACAGCTTGCAGCTCCAGATGGCACAAATCCGTGAGAATGAAGGCAGGCTTCGCACGGTGATGGAGCACATGATTAATGCGATCGTTATGATCGATGATCAAGGGGAGATCGTGCTTATTAACCGGAAAGCTGAGCAAATGCTTGGTATTAAAAACAAGGCTAGCTTGGGGAAGAAGTTTGAAGAGGTGCGGGTACCTTATGAGCTTGCCGAGATGACACAAGAGGTCATCGAACGTAAGCTATTGGTACACGAGGAATTGACGATCTATTACCCCGAGGAGCGTTTGCTGGATGCTAATGTTGTACCTGTCTATTATTCAGAGCAGGAGTGGGCAGGTGTTTTGATTATGCTGCAGGATGTATCCGACATCCGCAGGCTGGAGCGTATGCGCAGTGAATTCGTGGCCAATGTGTCCCATGAATTGAAGACACCGATTGCGGCAGTAAAAGGATTTGCTGAGACGTTGATGAATGGAGCGTTGAATGACCCGGAGATTGCCCAGTCGTTTTTGCAGATCATCCATGATGAGAGTGAACGGTTGAATAGGCTTATAGGTGATATTTTGGAATTGTCAAAGATCGAGTCTAAGCGGGTTCCGCTTCAATTCTCACCGGTACATATGCCAAGCTTTATGCAGCAGGCCGTGGAAATGCTCTCAAAAGAGGCGGACAAGAAGCGTATCCAAGTCTCCTTGGTAGTCGAAGATGACATGTATATGGAGGCTGACGAGGATCGGCTCCGCCAGATCGTCCTTAATTTGCTGTCCAATGCGATTAATTATACTTCAGATGGAGGTCAGGCCAAGGTAGTTGCCGCTCCACTTGACGTGAACGAAGATGGCGATTATGAGCGGATTCAATTAACGATATCGGATACAGGAATTGGCATACCTAAGAAGGACCTGCCGCGAATATTTGAACGGTTCTACCGCGTGGACAAAGCAAGATCCAGAGGGTCCGGAGGAACAGGACTTGGCTTGTCTATTGTCAAGCATTTGGTGGATTCTCACCATGGTACGATTAAGGTGGACAGTGAGATTGGAGTAGGCACCACATTTACGATTGAGCTGCCGGTTCTGCAAGATCATCATCCTGACATTCGTTAACATTTCTTTAAAAAATCATGGTTGAACTCATCCTGTTATGTTACGATATGGATGCAGTTAGATACTGGTTGGATTTCAGATGCTGTAAATCGGACATTCTGGAGGAGAGTATGTCAGAACTTAAAGTGTTAGTTGTTGAGGACGAGCCTACGTTAGCACGTTTGTTATCTTATAATTTAACGTTGGAAGGCTACGAGACGACCGTTGTCGATCATGGTTCGCAAGGGCTGCAGACAGCGCTCCATCGCAAGTTTGACCTCATCATTTTAGATATTATGCTGCCGGGCATGAATGGATTTGAAGTTCTGTCCAAGCTCCGCCAAGCAGGGATTAGAACGCCGGTCATTATTTTGACTGCACGCAACGCGGAAGAAGAAGTAGTGCAGGGATTAAAGTGCGGCGCGGATGATTATATTACGAAGCCATTTGGTGTAGCAGAACTGCTGGCACGAGTAGGAGCAGTTCTACGGCGAACATCTGCTGATGGAGGAGACCTTGCAATTGAGGGAGACTCTGATGAGAAGGTAATTGCGGTAGGAGATCTTCGCATTTACCCGGAGAAGTATGAAGTCACACTGCTTCATGAGCAGATTCCGCTCCGTCCGAAGGAATTCGAGGTGCTGCTGTATTTGGTCCAACGGCCAGGTACCGTTATTACGCGAGATGACTTGATGAATGCGGTATGGGGATTCGACTACATCGGGGGGCAGCGCACTGTAGACGTTCACGTCAGCTCCTTGCGGAAGAAATTGGAGATGAACCAGCAGTCGGTACAGATCGATTCCATTCGGGGGGTCGGCTATAAGCTGGTCGTACAGAAGAAGCAGCTCAAATAGACTCAGGCAAGCTGCGTATGTATAAACTTTGCGAGCAGTGAGAGATGTCTAGCGTGGGGAGGATTTGACCTGCTGACAAGCGGTCGTTTGTACAAGAATTAAAGCGCCGCGCTCCGCAAATGACGATAGAAGGTCAGTTAATAGACTTACTCCACTAGGAGTAAGTCTTTTTAATTATGGCAGCGAACTCCAGCCACAGGATACAGCAAGACCTCGCGGTTTAATCGCGAGGTCTTGTGTTGTTCTTAAACCTATTGGGTGTACGCCGGGAATAAGAAGTTCTTATCCTTTTGTATCCTTCTCAATAAGTTACACGGTAGTGATGGAAGTCGGGGTTAAGAATCCGACACATCAGCTTTGGCGCCCCAGATGAACACAGCAGCTATAGACAAAGCTACAATGAGTAATGGAGCGTAGAAAATTAAAAATTCATGCATAGTCATTAATCCTCCTTTGGCTTGCTTAAGCTTTTGTGGCACCCGCGTTATCCTGTCCGCCTTTTCCGCCCTTGCCATCTTTAATGCCCTTAACGTAATTGGCATCAAACAAGAACAGCCTCATAAGCAGGAAAAGGGACGGAATCAGAATGAGCAGACCTAACACAAATACCGTGATTAGAGCAGTAGCCATCGCTGGATTCGTAAAGTTGTCATGAATCGTTAAGTACGGGTAGAGCAGGTAAGGCAGATGAGCCTTTCCATATCCAAACCAGGCAAATCCAAACTGCAGCATAACCGCCACAAAAGCGATCCCATAATTGCGACGTCGCCACACCAACAATACGGCAGTTAGGAAGAATAGAAATGACATCACAAACATCCAACCGTTATCTACCATATTGTAAAAATGCTGCTCGTTATGTCCTTTTATAGAGTAGAAGACAAACAAGCTGGCCAGTATCGTGGGAAGCGACCAGAAGAGCGCGTATTTACGTACGACTTGAAGCGCGGGCTCATCTTGTGCCTTCGCGGCATAATACGTCAAGAACATAGCTGAGATATAGAGCACGCTAACTATGGCAAGTAGAATAACAGAATACGGATACACATTGGTAAACAATTTGCTGAATTCAAAGCTAACTTTCCCGCCTTGCTCCGTAATATAGCCACCTTCCGAGATGGCCAGTACGGTGGATAATGCCGCAGGAATTAGCAGCCCGCTTGCGCCATACAAAAATTGATAAATACGGTTATCGCGCGAACCATACGTGCTGAACGCATAATAGGAGCCGCGAATTGCTAGCAATATAGTAGCCAGGCTTCCCGGAATAAGCAGTGCTGTTCCATAATAATACGCTGCATCAGGGAAGAAGCCGACAAGCCCAACGATAAAAAAGACAAGAAATACGTTGGTTACTTCCCATACAGGAGATAAGTATCTTTCAATGATACGGTGTATAATGTGACGCTTGCCGCTAATGGTACTGTAGTAGCTAAAGAAGCCGGCTCCAAAGTCGATCGACGCTACGAGCAAATAGCCAAACAAAAATATCCATAAAATCGTAATGCCTAGTAATTCATAGCTCATCACTTATGTCCCCCCTCAATGCCGCGAGCGATAATTTCGTCCTCAGCCGGGTTATGTTTGAACATCTTAATGAGTACTTTTACGCAAGTAAAGGTAAGCAGTGCGTACAATAGGGCAAATATCCATAACATTGTATCGACATGAGCAGATGTCGTGGCTCCTTCGGCTACCGTCATGTATCCTCTAATAATCCAAGGCTGGCGTCCCACCTCAGCGAACATCCAACCTGATTCGATTGCCATAATAGCTAATGGGGCTCCTAATACGACCCCCCAGAGCAGTAATCGGCTGACTGGCTTGCCTGTCTTACGGCTGCGGCGTTGAGCGATTACGTATGCTAGTGAGATGACGGTCAAATAAATCCCGATGAACACCATCATATCAAAGAAATAATGGCTTGCTTTTAGTGGTGGTCGCAGGTGCTCGGGTATTTCATTTAACCCTTTGACAACCGTATCAGGGGTGCCCCCGGCCAATATACTTAATGCAAACGGAATTTTAATCGCAAACTTCACTTCATTTTCGTCAGTTAATATTCCACCCAGTATAAGCTCTGCTTTATCCGAGGTATCAAAATGCCATTCTGCGGCAGCGAGTTTTTCGGGTTGGTACTCATGCAGAAATTTACCAGACAGGTCGCCAATCGCGGCGGATGCAAGGGCAAAGACTAGTGCCGCTGTCATCGTCAGCTTGAGCGCTTTTTTATAATAGACATGCTTGCGGCCGCGAATCATAGCAAAGGCAGCAATAGCACCGAGGCAGAAGGCAGACGTTACATATGCAGTCACAAGAACGTGGCTGACCTTTGTTGGCATTGCTGGATTAAACATTGCGAGCAGCGGTTGGATATTCTCCATTTTGCCATCTACCCAATCAAAGCCTTGCGGTGTGTTCATAAAGGCATTAACAGTCGTAATAAAAAAAGCAGATGCAGATGAGCCGATCGCAACCGGAATCAAGAGGGCGAAATGCACCATCCGGTTTTTGAATCGATCCCATGTGTATAAATAAATGCCGAGGAAAATGGCTTCCACAAAGAAAGCAAATGTTTCTAGAAACAGGGGCAGGGCAATGGCTTGTCCGCCCACACGCATAAAGTTAGGCCATAAGAGGCTTAATTGTAAACCGATAGCTGTGCCCGTCACTACGCCAACGGCTACAGTGACCGTGAAGCCGCGTGCCCAGCGCCGTGCCATTAATAAGTAATACGTATCATTGCGCTTAATGCCAATCCATTCTGCCAAGGCGATCATCAGGGGAACGCCAACGCCAATCGTAGCGTAAATGATGTGTACAAAAAGGGTAAGTCCGGTAAGTATTCGGCTAAAAATAACCGGATCGTAAGCAGCCGTCATCCTGTATCTACTCCTCCATTTTTTTCTCTGTGTCTAAATTGTGAATAACTTCACTTAATCACGCAAACAAATGTCCGTCGTTAGAAGAAACGACGTATGAATGCCAAGAGCATAATGATTCCGACGATAAAGCTCACCGTGATCAATATTTTCTCTTGCTTCTGGATACGCTTTGCATGTTGAGCCGGATCCATAATGCACACCTTCCTTCACTATATTTCTATGCTGCGATCTAATCTGTACGTCTATGATTAATATCACAGCTTTGTATTAGTGTACGTGAAAAGTGTGATGATTTTCACAACAATTGTGAAAAGGGATTGAACAAGCTGTGTCTAAAGTTTGTCACTGGGTGATTATTATAATATTTGTCAGAAATAAGTCATTCTACTATTTTAAATAGAACGTACGATAGATAAAGTTTTTGTCTTGATATTTTACAAACATTTTACAAAAGTAAGCTAACGCTTTTACATTAAGGTGCTACATTAGGACTTAAGACACTTGAATATGCAATCGTAGAGATGGAGTGGTGGGTCTTGACAGTATTGTTAAACCGTTCACAACAGGAAGCAATAAAAGCGGTGGATGCGCATTCGACAGGTTCCACTATGCAGACGAAGTCCTCAACGTTACCGAATGGGACGACAGTGGAACGCAATCGGATGGAATATGAAGGTCTATTACAATGGGCACCTTCTATATTAAGCAGCGCAAACGTAATGGAGGCAGAACAATTATTTAATGCGGATGCAGCATTACGTTGTCTAGTTGTTATCGATGGGGAAAATAGGCCAGTTGGTCTTGTGATGCGCGATCGTTTCTATGAAGTGATGGGCAGAAGATTCTCTCCTGCCCTGCTCTATGATAAGCCCATCTCCAGATTGATGGATAAGGACGGATTGTTTGTAGAATATGGTACCGCTACCTCCGAGCTCTTGGATTTAGTGGCTGCGCGCCCTGAAGAACGAATGTACGACAGCATTGTATTTACGAAGCAGGGGAGATTGGCGGGCGTAATCGGTCCCAAGTCAATAACCGCACTCTCGAAAATCATGCGCGAAAAGCATGCGCAGCAAGAACAATCGACCGTAAAGTCGACCATGGGCTCATTAACTGTCATTCGACAAGAAGCGGAGCATGTACGTGCTTCAGCATCAGAGGGTTTAGAGCATGCGGCTGAAATGATCGAGGAGACACTGAAGGGGAAATCGGTGCTGGATAAAGTGGCAAGTTCCTTTCAGCTTGTTGCCCAGCAGGCAGAGGAACAGAAGAGACAGACGGAAGAGCTAACGGAGCATGCCGCGGCAGTAGCCGATTCTGTCGGTATCATTAGAGGGTGGTCGGATACGTGCCATATGCTGGCGCTTAATGCTTCTATTGAAGCGGCACGCGCAGGAGAACATGGCCGTGGCTTTGAGGTCGTAGCTACGGAAGTCCGCAAGTTGGCTGTACTTACGAAATCGGCGACAGATCAGATTGAAGAGACTCTGCTTCAGATGGGACGCTCACTCTCGGCCACCGTACAAGCAAGCGAAGCTTCTGCAGCTGAGACTCATCATACGGTTGCGGGACTGAAGACGGCGTTGTCACAGTTCGAACGATTGTTCCGTATGATCGCTGATAATAGGGAAAGTCTCGTGCAGGTAGATGATTATGCCAATCGGATGTCGATGAAAGCGAAGGAAGCACAGCATCATTTATCAGCGATGTCTGAAAATGCTTGAATTTTTACATTGCGTTAACATATATGCCAAACAGTCTTAACACTTGGACGATAAACTATGAATTGTAAGCAAACAACAATTACTAGCTATGGTAGTAACAATTCAGAAGGGGTGGATTTACTTGAAGAAGTGGGGAAAACAAATCATGCTCTTGACATTAATTACAGTAATAGCTGTAGTAATGTCCGCATGCGGCAGCAGTGCTAAGAAGGAAGAAGCAGGATCTGGAAACAATGCAGGAGCAGAAAGCGCAGCTCAATTGTCCGGAACGATTGACATAGACGGATCGAGCACAGTGTACCCGATGACGGAGGCTGTAGCGGAGGAGTTCGGCAAGGAGCATAAAGACGTTCGAGTGTCTGTAGGCACAGCAGGTACGGGTGGCGGATTTAAGCGCTTCGCCAAGGGAGAGACGGCAATCAGCAACGCGTCGCGTCCAATTAAAGACAAAGAAGCGGAAGAAGCCAAGAAGAATGGCATTGAGTATTTGGAACTGACAGTGGCTTATGATGGTTTGACCGTTGTTGTGAACAAGGAGAACACATTTGTTGACAAGTTGTCCACGGATGAGTTGAAGAAAATTTACGAACCTAATTCCAAAGTAAAAACATGGGCTGATGTTCGTGCAGGCTGGCCTGCAGAAGAGATCAAAGTGTATTCTCCTGGTGCTGATCATGGTACTTTCGACTATTTCACAGAAGAAATTAACGGTGAGTCCAAAGCGATGCGCAACGATGGTCAAATTACGTTTGCCGCTGATACAAATGCGATTGTACAGGGTGTAACGGGTGACAAAAACTCACTTGGATACTTCGGATTCTCATTCTATGAAGAGAATAAAGCGAACTTGAAGCTGGTTCCGGTTGACAACGGAAAAGCAACGGTAGAACCTAACTTGGAAACGATCAAAGATGGCAGCTATGCTCCATTATCCCGTCCTTTGCTGATCTATGTGAGCAAGAAGCATATGGAGAAGCCAGAAGTCAAAGCTTTTGTTGAATACTACTTAAAGACAGCAGGCAGTGTAGCGGCAGAAGCGGGTTACGTAGCACTTCCGCAGGAAAAATATGATGAGCAGTTGAAGCAACTGGGCCAATAACAAGCGAATCAATCGCTTAGATAGGTCCAATCCCATCAGCATCATACAACAGGTATGGAAATGTGATGTCTCCACGATGCAACCAAATAGGGACATCACATTTTCATTGAGATATTGTTAACAAATTGTAAAAGATGCAAAGTGAGGTTAACCATTATGCAAGTAAACGTTTCGAAGCCGGAAACGAATATGTCCTTTACAAATAAGCAAATGAATGTAGCAGACAAAGTGATGCCCATTCTTTTGTTCCTATGTGCGGGTGTATCTATTTTAACCACGATTGGAATTGTGTACACGCTGTTCTCGGAGACGATCTCATTCTTCAAGAGTGTTCCGATCTTTGATTTTATATTTGGCGGAAAGTGGAGTCCGCTGATCGAACCGAAGGCATTTGGCATCTGGCCGTTGTTAAGCGGTACTTTCTTAATTACGCTGATTGCCATATTGGTAGCTGTACCTATCGGTCTCGCCAGTGCCATTTACCTAAGCGAGTACGCGCCTGAGCGTGTTCGCAAAATCGTCAAGCCTGTACTTGAAGTGCTTGCCGGCGTTCCGACCATCGTTTACGGCTACTTTGCGCTTACGTTTGTTACGCCGCTGTTGAAGTCAATTTTCCCGGATATGAGTGTGTTTAATGGACTCAGTGCAGGATTGGTCGTCGGGATTATGATTATTCCGATGGTATCATCCCTTAGTGAGGATGCGATGTCTGCAGTGCCCAAAAGCTTACGCCACGGTGCATATGCCCTCGGAGCAACGCGCTTTGAAGTGGCATTAAAGATCGTCGTGCCAGCTGCTTTCTCGGGTATCGTATCGTCTGCTGTATTGGCGTTCTCACGTGCAATCGGCGAAACAATGATTGTCTCAGTTGCAGCGGGATCTACCCCGAACTTAACACTTAATCCGCTGGAAAGCATACAGACAATGACGGCTTACATCGTTCAAGTAAGCTTGGGTGATACGCCGCACGGCTCAGTGGAGTATGGAACGATCTTTGCCGTCGGGTTGACGTTGTTCATCATTACATTCTTGTTGAACATCCTGGCTCTGTATGTGGCAAGACGTTTCAGGGAGGAGTATTAATTCATGACGATGTTTCAGGATGCGAACCGCAAGCAAATCAGCAACCGTCGCAAGACCGACCTTGTCCTTCATCTGCTGTTTATTGTTGCGACATCGATCGGTATCGTAGCCTTGATGGCCCTATTAATTAGTATTATGATGGACGGTCTGTCCCGATTGAATTGGGACCTGTTCACGAATTATCCGTCACGTCTCGCTTCAAAAGCGGGGATGAAGTCAGCAGTGGTGGGGTCCATTTATATGGTTCTTATTATGGCACCGATCTCGTTCATACTCGGCGTAGGAGCGGCGATCTATCTGGAAGAGTACGCCAAGAAGAATGCCATCACACGCTTTATCCAATTGAATATAAGCACGTTGGCAGGCGTGCCATCTATCGTATACGGCATTTTGGGCTTGACGATCTTTGTGCGCGGTATGGCGCTCGAAAGAAGTCTATTGTCCGGTTCTCTCACGATGACGCTGCTCGTGCTGCCGATTATTATCGTGTCTGCCCAAGAAGCGATACGAGCAGTACCAAGAGCTCGCCGCGATGCGTCGTTCGCACTTGGTGCAACTAAATGGCAAACGGTCGCACGTTCGGTGCTTCCGTCCTCGATTTCAGGCATTTTAACAGGAGTCATTCTTGCCTTGTCCCGTGCGATCGGGGAGACAGCTCCGCTTGTAATGATTGGTGCCTTGACGTTTGTAGCTTTCTTGCCAGAAAGCATCATGGATCAGTTTACGGTAATGCCGATCCAGATCTTTAACTGGGTATCCAGACCGCAAGTCGCATTCCACGAGTTGGCAGCGGCAGGAATCATCGTCTTGCTGGCGATGCTTGTCCTGATGAATATATCAGCTATTATTCTTCGCAATAAATATCAGAAAAATGTGTAAGGAGACGAGCGCATGAGCACAGCGACGGCATTAAAGACTCTCATTAACATTAAAGATTTGGATCTCTATTATGGAACCTATCACGCGCTGAAGAAAGTATCGATGACGATTCCGGAAAAGGCAGTTACTGCTTTTATCGGCCCTTCGGGCTGCGGTAAATCAACGCTTCTCCGTACACTTAACCGGATGAATGACATGATTATTGGGACGCGTATCGAAGGAAAAGTAGAGATTGGTGGTACGAATATTTACAGCAATGAGGTCGATGTGGAGACCCTGCGGAAGAAGGTCGGCATGGTATTCCAGCAGCCAAACCCGTTTCCGAAGTCGATCTATGACAATATTGCTTATGGACCGAGGCTGCATGGCATTCGCAGCAAAGCAAAGCTTGACGAGATTGTGGAGCAAAGCTTGAAGCAAGCTGTATTGTGGGAAGAAGTGAAAGATTATTTGAAGCGTTCGGCTTTCAGCCTTTCAGGTGGCCAACAGCAGCGTCTCTGTATTGCGCGAGCATTAGCGGTCAATCCTGACATTTTGCTGATGGACGAAGCAACGTCTGCACTTGACCCGATCTCCACCCTGAAAATCGAGGAACTGGTACAAGAACTGAAGCACCGCTATACGATCGTTATGGTTACACACAACATGCATCAAGCAGCACGTGTGTCCGATCAGACGGTATTTTTCTTAAATGGTGAAGTGGTAGAGTTTGATCAGACCGAAACGTTGTTCTCAAACCCAAGCGATAAGCGGACGGAAGATTATATTACAGGTCGATTCGGTTAAGGGATGATGAAGTTACTCAGATAGGGAATGTGCATAGGTAAGTAGAGTGGTCAATAAAGATGGAAAATAGACTAAATTTCGGCTAGCGAGGAGAGTAGGAAGAACCGATGATTAAGCGCAAAGAATTTGACTTAGGACTGGAAGAACTTAGCCAGCTATTAGTGGATATGGGGCGCCATGTTGAGCGAGCGCTATCTGAATCCATAGGGGCGTTAAAGACTCAAGATGTGGAACGTGCCAAAAAGATTATTGCGGAAGATGTTGATCTGAATGGCATGGAAACCAAGATTCTGGATCTTGGCTCCAGACTTATCTTGACCCAGCAGCCGGTAGCCAAGGACCTGCGCCGTATTTTGGTGGCCTTCCGGATCTCAAACGATTTGGAGCGGATGGGAGACTTATCGATCGATGTAGCTAAGGTTGTCGTTCGTATGAATGGCCAGCCGCTAATTAAGCCGCTTATTGATATTCCACGTATGGCGGAGATCGTACAGCTCATGATTAACGAATCCACGCAAGCTTATGTGGAAGAAAACGTAGACTTGGCTTATAAAATGGCGAAGGAAGATGACAACGTAGATCAACTATACAGTCAGATCTTCCGCGAGCTGCTGACATATGTGGCGGAGAATCCGCAAAATGCTTCCCAAGCGATGTCGTTGCTGTTTGTTGGTCGTTATATTGAACGAATTGCGGACCATGCTACCAACATCGGTGAAAGTATCGTGTATTTAGTAACCAACGAAAGACCCGATCTGAACAACTAAAAAGGGTACACACGCCAAGTTGGATTTTTCCATCTGGCCTGTTGTGTGCATAATGCTATTCATTCAAATTGAACGTTAAATAAGATCAAGATCAGGCGGGCCCTTTGTAGGATTAAAGAGGCCCGCCTGCTTATTGGTATGTGTGCTGTTCTACTGCTTTTACTCATATTGCGTATCTGTGAACAAGCAGTAGGAATTAAAAGTCAAGAGCAAAGAGAAAGGTGGATTTGTCCGGAAATTCTTACTTTTCTTAATGCTGCTTGTGAATCCCTATTGAGGAATTCCTGTTAGCAGGGGAGAGGCCAAAAAAACTACTATTTCAACAGATTAATAATCGTCAAATGTGTAGCGCGGTTTTCTGATTTGATTACAAAGTTTTGATCAATTCTATATTCGCAAATGTGTTGTCCGAATGAATCTTATCTCCAAATATACCGCTTATCCCATTAAATCCTGCCTTCGTCCAAAATCTGACTGCAGGCCAATTTTTTATCGCAATATTTGCTCGTACATACTTGTATCCTAGTTTAATAAGTTCTTTACACAATTGAGCTTCTGTTTCGCCCCCATACCCTCTGCTTTGTAATTTTTGATCTATATAGATAAATACAATATAAACAGACTCAATTGTTGGATACCCGTGATATAAACTTATCATGCCTATTAATTCTTTGCTTTCTTTACTCTTAATTGTAAATATACGATAGTTTTCTTTCTTTCCATCAGGAGGTAAATCCCCAGAATAATAGCAGTGATTAATATGCTGCGGATTATATTCATTACCATCCCATCGGTTCATATACCGGCTGCCTGAAAATAAATGCTGCATCTCTACAATTTCATTCTCTAACATCTTGTTATATATCATATTGGTGGATTCCCAAGAATCAGGAAGTTTATTGTTTGTCACACTTGTTCACATCCTGTATTGGTTTAATAACCTCATATAGATGTTAAACGAATTAGTTAGCTATGAAAAGGGAGGAACATCATAGCTAACTAATATAATTTACTTTGCGGTAAAGGTCACTACTTCAGCGGCAATCGCCCAATCTTCCAGCGGCTGTACCGTGTAAGTGACACCTGCTGTGAGCTTCGCATTGTTCTGAAGTTCGAATGTGCCTGTCGCGCCTTTTCGACTTTGAAGAACATATTGGGCCTTAGCCTCCGAGCCGTCAGAACCAGTCAATTTTACTTCACGTAGTACAAAGATCTCATCCGCTGGATCTTCTTGCAAAGTAACAGCAACGGTTGCTGCATCTACTTGCGCAGCTGCGTCTAGCTTGACTTGTGCTGCAGACTCAGCTACAAATGAAGCATTCTTCACGGTCAGCCAGTCTGAGGTGACCGTATATTTCACTCCTGGCTTGAACTGCGCGCCATTTGGGAGACGGAACTTTGGCTCCTGCTTGCCGTCTGTCGATTGGGTAAATGGTAGGTAGCTTGCCACCATAGCTTGCCCGCCTTCAGGTGTAATCGTTACACTGCGACTGCGTAAAGACGAGATAATCTGGAAGGGCTGTCCGTTCAGCTCATTGTTGTCGTTCAGTATAAAGGCATTGGCACCTCGACCACCAGCATATGCCGAGATCAAATACCCATAATCCGCTACGCCATCTGCCTTTAAGGCTTCAAGCTCAAACGAATCTCTATCTACCTGACGTGCCATATTCATTCTGATCAGCTCAGCACTTGCCTCAACGGTGAGTTTTTGATCATTTTTATAAGTAAGGGTGTAGGTAGTTCCAGGTACTTGTGTCTTCGTAGGTAAAATGTACGTTGCAAACGAGCCTGACTTCAATCGAGGCTGATTCACCAACTCCAAACCGTTGTTAAAGATAAAATGTTTGAGACCTGCATCGAGGCTCTCATCCGCTAGTGTCAATGGTTGATCAAACGTCGCCTCCATTGTGACCTTGTTAAGTGAACGAAGTTTTGTTATCTTCGCCGTTTCAGAACGTATCGATTTTTGTGCGGACACTAGCAATTGGGAAGTATCAGCTCGTGTTGCCGGCTGATTGGCAGTGAACGTGCTTTTTATCCATGATTGAACTGACAGAGCGTCTCTTTGGAGCGCTTTAGCTATAATTTGTACCAGTTGAGCTTGCGTAACATGTTCATAAGGCTTAAATTGGCCCTCATTACTTGGCATAATTTCCTGATCAACCAGAGTATGAACATAGTTCGCAAACCAATGCTGAGGCTGTACATCATTTAACGGGATACGTTCCGCTTGTTTCCCATCGACCTGAAGCGCAAGGACAACCATCTTGGCAAGTTCCGCTCGTTTAACGTTCTGCTGCGGCTTCATTGTGCCATCCGAATAGCCAGACAAGACACCTTGCTTTACGAGTACAGCTATTGCAGCTTCAGACGTGGCTTTGTCAGAAGTATTCTGCACAGCTGTAACTGCTGAACTTGCTCCAACCAACCATTTACTTTCAGCAGACACGCTGCCTCCCATACTTACATTTGCAAGAATAACCGACACAGCTGCTGCAAGCGCTATTTTATAATGTTGTTTGTTCATTATTTGTCTTCCCTTCTGTATTCGATTCGTGGATCCTAACCTTTATGATACGTGATGAATCGAAACAGTCTGGAAACGAAAGATTAATAATTTCTAAACAACTTCGAAAATAATAATTACAGAACCGATCAGCTTACCTTTACACCGTAAAGCGATACCCAGCCCCCCAGATGGTTTCTATAAATTGTGGATTCGAAGGGGCCGTTTCGATCTTTTCTCGCAATCTCCTTACATGTACCGTTACCGTGGCAATATCGCCCATTGATTCCATTCCCCAAATCCTTTCAAACAGTTCTTGTTTGCTGAATACCCGATTGGGATGAAGGGCTAAGAAGACAAGCAGATCGAATTCTCGCACTGTTAGTACAACTTCATGACCGTGAACATGCACACGACGTGCAGCTTTATCAATCGTCAACTCACGGATGCAAATGGCTCTATCTTCTTCCTTTTTATGGTTTCCAAGCAATCGTTCATATCGGGATAAATGCGCCTTAGCTCGAGCCACTAACTCACTTGGACTAAACGGCTTCGTCACAAAATCATCTGCACCAAGCCCAAAGCCGCGGATCTTATCCACCTCCTCTTTCTTGGCCGATACAATCAGAATGGGTACCTCGCTCATACTTCGAATTTGCCTGCACAGTTCGAAGCCATCAATACCTGGAAGTTGAAGATCAAGAATGATCAGATCATATACGGCCTCGCTGGCGTGTCGTAGTCCATCTGTTCCTGTCGTACATATATCAATCTCAAAACCGTGCAAGGCGAAATAATCCCGCTGCAATTCCGCGATTGCCAATTCATCCTCTACAATTAAGATGCTTGCCATCATGCATCGCCCCCATCTGCTGTTTCTATTGTCTTTTTAAGGGTGAAATAAATAGAGCAGCCTTGTTTCCATTCACTTTCTGCCCAAATACGCCCACCGTGGCCTTCAATAATTTGTTTGGCAATAGCCAGTCCAAGGCCACTGCCCTCTGGTTGTTTGTGGTGGGGAGGTAGTCCTCGATAAAACTGGTCAAAAATATGAGGAAGCTGCTCCTGCAAAATACCGGCTCCATTATCGCGAACTTCAACTGTCGCGTATTCGTCACTTTCCGTGACTCTTACTATAATTTGCTTCGCGTCTTTATCCATATATTTAACACCGTTGTCGATCAGATTCAGGATAACTCGCTTTAGCTTTTCGCGGTCAATCAGAACGGGTAATGGACTGTGAGGAAATACTCCTTCCAGTTGAATCCCTTGCAAATCTAAATCAAAGTGTAACTCTTCTAAAGCATCCGCGAGGAAACTTTGAAGATCAACATGCTCGAATGAATAAGGAACTTTACGCAAATCAAGCTTGGAGTATAAAAATAACTCATCTACGAGGCGGTCTAGACTGGTCACCCTGGTATGAATGGTCTCCAAATACTGATTCAACTTCACAGGTGTATCTGCGACACCGTCCCGTATACCCTCCACATAACCTTTAATAGTCGTAATCGGCGTACGTAAATCATGTGAAATACTGGACAGCAGCTCCTTGCGGTTATCCTCATATTGCAACTGCAGCTGAACCGACTGCTTTAATTGAAGTCTCATTTCCTCAAAGGATCTACACAGCTGTCCGATTTCATCTTGTCCTTGTGCCTTTACTTCATAGTGAAGATCTCCAGATTTGATCTGCTCTGCGGACTGACGAAGCTCATTTAACGGCTTAATAATCGAACGTGTAATGAGACGAAATAACAACCAATTGGTAAAGAGCAGGACCGCTAACAGGACACCAATAAAAATGGGAAACAGCTTTCGAATCATTTCCGCAAATGGACTGCGCTCCCGCAGTACATAAATACTCCCACGATCTTGATCAGAGAAGGTAAAATCAAACTTGGCATAAGCAAAAAAACGATTCCCATCATTTATCGTATTACGAATTTGATTGTTCCCCATTTCATATCCAGGTAATGCTGCGCCTAAATGCGGCTCACGTAGTGAGGGAGACACATACAGCTGTTTAGACTCTTTACGCACATACATGCCTGCTTGAATCATGCGCAATTGAAAGTCGTAATCACTAAGCAATTCAGCACTCATTAATTTCGCTGGATCTGTTTTGGCAATCGATTTAAGCTCTAGAAAAATGCGCTCCTCAGAAGCTGACAACGGATGCAGCTTATAATGATTTTTATAAAAATCGCTAAAGCTCCGCACATCTCCCGTTATCGCGATCGTAACCAAATAAGCACTTAGTACAAACAACATAATCGTGACCATAAGTACACTCGTAAAAGAAAGTAATAACCGCACGCGTACCGACACTGCACTCACCATCCTAAAAGAATTCCCTGAAACATTGAGTCTTGACCTGTTTTTGTCAAACTACTCACATCCATAATACCCGGCTTGTCAATCAAATGAACGTGAATACACAACTCATGTTAATATCATCATTAATCCATCAGTCTTTCACTAATTGTAGGTATCCATTTAGCTGTTCACAACCAAGCAATTTCCATAACAGGGCCGCGCTATGATATCATGAAGTACAAGAGATTGGATTGAGGTGCGATTATGGAAAAATGGATTATTATCGACGGAAACAGTATTGCGAACCGAGCGTTCTATGCGATGCCGCCGCTTACAAATTCGCAGGGATTACATACAAATGCCGTATACGGCTTTACGACGATGCTTCTGAAGCTGCTTGAAGAAGAGCAGCCAACGCATATCGTAGTTGCTTTTGACGCAGGCAAGATCACGTTCCGTCATGGCGATTACAAAGATTATAAAGGCGGCCGCTCTAAGACTCCGTCTGAGCTGTCTGAGCAGTTCCCATTAATGAAGGAATTGATGGAAGCGATGGGCATTGCTCAATTCGAGCTGAGCGGGTATGAAGCGGACGATATTATCGGTACGCTCACACGTATGGCAGACGAAGAGCAGAAGCCAATGATGGTTGTAAGCGGAGACAAGGACATGCTGCAGTTGGCTTCAGAATATGTTACGGTCGTGCTTACCCGCAAAGGGGTCACGGAGATCGAGAAGTATGATCCTGCTGCGATCGAAGAGAAATATCAATTAAAGCCCTTGCAGATCATTGATTTGAAAGGCTTGATGGGGGATAGCTCCGACAATATTCCAGGTGTTCCTGGTGTTGGCGAGAAAACCGCATTAAAGCTGCTGCATCAATATGGCAGCGTAGAAAGCGTGCTGGAGCATGTTGGGGAATTAAAAGGCAAGATGAAAGAGAATATCGAGAATCATGCGGATGATGCTCGGATGAGCAAACAGCTGGCCACGATCTACCGTGAGGTTCCAATTGAACTGGAACGTGAGAAGATGGCGTTTGAAGGTATCCCTTCCGCAACGGCTTTGCCGATGCTGCGCAAACTGGAATTCAAGTCCATCCTTGAACGGGTGGAAAAGCTGGCGGCGAAGCAGAGTGGTGAAGAAGTGAGTGCGGAGCCGGTAGTTGAGTTGGCGCTTGAGACGATCCTGGTGACGCTGGAAAATGTGCAGGAACTAACGTCCGCCTTAAAGCAAGGTGATGTGGATACGCTCGTGCTAGAAGCACATGGCGACAATCCTCATTATGCTAACTTCTTCGGACTGACTCTTGGCTCGAAGGAACGTTATTGGCATGTGACAAAGGACATGCTTCTGTCAGAAGAAGCGGCACCGATTCGAGCTTGGTTGGCTGACGCTGAACAGCCCAAATATGGATATGATCTGCACCGTACCGAGCTGGTGCTGCATTGGCTTGGTATTGTCCTGGAGGGAGCAGCATTTGACGTGCAATTGGCCGCTTATGTACTGGACCCAAGCGATGCAGCTGCAACCGTGCAGTCTACGGCAGCCAAGTATGAGCTGACAATGCTGCAAGCGGATGAAGAGGTGTACGGCAAAGGCGCCAAGTTTAAAGTGCCTGCAGACGAACTTGTGGCGCAGCATACGGCGCGCAAAGCTTATTTGATTGGTGAATTGGTGCCTCTGATGCAGCAGGACTTACAGAAGTATGAGATGAGCAAGCTGTATTATGAGCTTGAGCTTCCGCTGTCATCCATTCTTGCACAGATGGAGAAGACCGGCATTAAAGTTAACAAATCGAGTCTGGAGAAGCTTGGCGAGCAATTCACAGATGCGATTGAGAAGACGATGACACGGATTTATGAGCTGGCAGGGGTCGAATTTAACATCGGTTCACCAAAGCAGCTTGGCGAGATTCTATTTGACAAGTTGGGACTGCCTGTTATCAAGAAGACCAAGACGGGCTATTCCACAGATGCGGAAGTATTGGAGAAGCTGGAACCTTATCATGCTGTCATTCCGTTAATCTTGCATTATCGGCAGATGACAAAGCTTCAATCCACTTATATTGAAGGTTTGCTGAAGGAAGTACGCCCAGATACAGGTCGTGTCCATACGTATTACCGCCAGACGATTGCAGCCACAGGACGCCTAAGCTCTCAGTTCCCGAACTTGCAGAACATTCCGATTCGTCTGGAAGAAGGGCGTCAGATCCGTCAGGCTTTTGTGCCTACAGAAGCAGACTGGAGCATCGTAGCGGCAGACTATTCGCAGATTGAATTGCGTGTACTCGCCCATATTTCGGGTGACGAGAAGCTCAAGGAAGCGTTTATTCAGGATATGGACATCCATACGAAGACCGCCATGGATGTGTTTGGCGTGAAGGCAGATGACGTGGATGCCAATATGCGTCGATCTGCAAAAGCGGTCAACTTTGGAATCGTGTATGGTATTAGCGACTATGGATTGTCACAAAATTTGAACATTACACGTAAGGATGCGGCGAAATTTATTGAACAGTATTTTGCTGTGTTCCAAGGTGTTCGTCAATATATGGAAGATATCGTCAAGATGGCCCGTCAAGATGGATATGTGAAGACGATGCTGGAACGCCGCCGTTATTTGCCGGAGATCAATGCCTCCAACTTTAACCTGCGATCCTTTGCGGAGCGGACGGCGATGAATACACCAATACAGGGCACAGCTGCTGATATTATTAAGTTGGCTATGGTGAAGATGGATGAGCGCATGCGCAAGCTCCAGTTAAAGAGCCGTATGCTGCTGCAAGTACACGATGAGTTGGTGTTTGAAGTACCTGCCGATGAGGTAGATATAATGAAGAAACTGGTACCAGAAGTGATGGAGCAAGCGATTGAATTGGTAGTGCCGCTTAAGGCGGATGTCAGCGTAGGAACCAACTGGTACGAGTCCAAATAACACTAAATTCAACCAGCGCGCCCTCTATTGTACGCTTTACGGTATAATAGACAACATGAGGTGATAGATATGCCAGAATTACCGGAAGTAGAGACGGTTAAACGTACATTAAATTCACTAGTGACAAACAAAACAATAAAACAGGTGACGGTAACGCTGCCTCGAATTATACAACGTCCTTTAGAAATAGAAGCGTTCTGTGCTGCGTTATCTGGTCATACGATACAAGAAGTAGGTAGACGCGGCAAGTTTTTGCTCATCCAATTGGATGGGCTGGTACTGGTATCCCATCTGCGTATGGAAGGACGATATGGCGTATTCGCATCGAATGAGCCTGTTGAGAAGCATACACATGTCATTTTTCACTTTGAAGATGGAACCGAGCTTCGTTATAAGGACGTCAGACAGTTCGGCACGATGCATCTATTCAAGCCGGGAGACGAGATGAAGCTGCCGCCGCTGCACAAGCTGGGAATCGAGCCGCTTGGTTCTGAGTTCAATGCGAAAGTGCTTGGTGAAGTACTCCGTAGGCGTCGGAGCTTTATTAAGCCGGTGCTGCTGAACCAGCATGTTGTTGTTGGATTGGGAAACATTTATGTAGATGAGGCACTGTTCCGCGCCAACATTCACCCGCTTACAGCTGCAGATTCGTTGACGGATGAGCAAGTGCAGCGTCTGCACGACGCCATTCTGGTCACTTTGCAGGATGCTGTAGAAGCTGGAGGCTCCTCTATAAAGTCTTATGTGAATGGACAAGGGGAGATGGGGATGTTTCAACATCAGCTTCAAGTATACGGGCGTGAGGGAGAGCCTTGTGTCACTTGTGGCCACATCATTGAAAAGTCGGTGGTTGGCGGTCGAGGCACACATACGTGTTCCCGATGCCAGCCGCGTCCATAAAGTGCAGATAGTTAAGGAGGCCGCATAGCGTATGCGGCAAATGGCTCAATCGTAATCGTTACGGTTATTTTTTTGAACATAACAAATCCTACGAATACATCATTCTAGACAGCACAGTATGCACCTATATCCGCTCCAGCCCATATGATAGGGTACAACAGTTTACAGCCTGCATGTACTCAAATCAGGCAAGGAGCAGGAGGGAATAAGGTTGCTCGTTCATGCTGCATCTTTAATTGTGTTGGCGTTTGCCCTAAGTTTAGATAGCTTTGGGGTAGGGATGACTTACGGAATCAGAAAGCTGCGTATTCCGTGGTTGTCCATTGTCATTATTTCCGTATGCTCGGGACTTATTATACTGCTGTCGATGCAGGTCGGTTCCGTTATTATTCATTGGTTCTCTGATACCGTCGCACGGTGGATTGGTTCCTTTATTTTGATTGCGATAGGATGTTTCTCTGTTATACAGCTTGTCCGCTCTCAGCCTGTCACAACAGGTCATGAAGTTCTCTGTGACAATGCGGGGACGGCTAAAGAACACTGTTCAGATGTTACATTGTCGAGTACAAGGGAGTTGAATCCTTCTAGACCTGTAATTGAGTTCCAGTTGCGAAGATTAGGCATCATTATTCAAATACTGCGAACTCCACAAGCAGCAGACATTGATCGTTCGGGTACGATCAGTGCGGCTGAGGCGGCATGGCTTGGCGTAGCGTTATCTCTGGATGCGTTTGGTGCTGGAATCGGCGCAGCGCTGCTTGGTTTTGCCCCGATCTTGACTGCGATTGTGATCGCGTTGTTCAGCGGCAGCTTTCTGCTGTTTGGGATTCGGCTTGGCATACGGTTTGCCGAATGGAGTTGGATTCGTAAGCTCTCCTTTCTGCCGGGATGTTTGCTTATCATTATGGGAATTATGAAACTGTTTTAGAGATTGCTCTTCAAAGCGGAAATGAGGTGAAAGCATGAACATTGGGCTTACGGGAGGTATCGCTTCCGGAAAAAGCACGGTATCTGCCATGTTGGTGGATAAAGGTGCGCGTCTTGTTGATGCTGACCGAATTGCCAGGGAGATTGTGCTTCCTGGCAGTCCGGTGCTGGCACAGATCGCGGAGCGCTTCGGTCAGGACATGCTGCTGCAGGATGGGGCGTTGGATCGCAAGCGGCTTGGGGCGGTTGTGTTCGGAGATGAGGCGGAACGGAAGGCGCTAGAGGGAATTACACATCCAGCTATACGTCAGCGCATGTTGGAACAGATGCGCAGCTACGAACAGGAACAGCCGGACAAGCTGGTTGTGGTGGACGTTCCCCTTATTTATGAATCCAGGATGGAGAGTTTATTTGAAGCGGTTATGGTGGTATACGTTCATCATCAAGTTCAGTTGGAACGTCTGATGAAGAGAGATAGCCTTACAGAGCAACAGGCTAAGCTCCGTCTGGCTGCGCAGATGGATATTGAAGAGAAACGATCACGAGCAGATTATGTCATCTATAACGATCAAGGGATTGAGCATACAGCACGCCAAGTTCATGAATTCCTTAGTCAAAAGGGATTGCTATGAATAAACTCATGCGAATTTTGCGTAAAAAGAGTGTGCTGCTTGTGTTATTCCTTGGTTTTATGTTTGTGCTCTTTGTCCAATCCCAATGGCTCGGACGTTGGATGTATCCCATCCATTATGAGGACTCGATTCGTGAACATGCTGCAAAGCAGGATCTGGATCCGCTGCTGGTAGCGGCTATTATCCGCGTTGAAACGAATTATGAGATCGGAAGAGAATCCCGGAAAGGTGCGATTGGCATGATGCAGCTTATGCCAACTACAGCCGATTGGGCGATGAAACAAATGAAACTGCGAAAAATGTGGACGGTAGATGAACTGAGACGAGAGGCAGATCCGAATATTCAGATTGGCACCTGGTATTTAAGGTCGCTGATCAAACAATATGACAGTAATACAGTTGCTGCGGTAGCTGCATATAACGCAGGACCAGGCAATGTGAGTGAATGGCTGCGGTCGAATAAGTGGGACGGAACGCTTGAATCCGCTAAACAACAAATTCCCTTTAACGAAACAAAGTTGTACGTGCAGCGGGTATTCCATTATTATGAGAAGTATAAACGTGTGTATGGAACTTGACACGATAGCAGCGGGGTCATAAGTGAAGAAGCGTCGGACAAGCAGATGATTCTGCTCGACGCGACGCCTCAACGGATCATTATTTGTATTGACCTGCAAGTTGTTGTTCTGCGATTTGGACAAGACGCTTCGTGATATATCCACCGATGGAACCAGTGTCACGAGTCGCCATGTTACCGTAGTACCCGTCTTGCGGGATCGCAATACCGAGTTCTTGTGCGATCTCGAATTTCATTTGCTCGAGAGCACCAGTTGCTTGTGGCACTACTAAGTTGTTGCTGGAACGGTTGCTTTGGCTCATGTTTGTTCACCTCCTTGCGGTTGGTAATTGTATTGTGCGCAAAGTTGCGAATATCATTACACATAACCATTGGGATTTTTTTGAAAAAGATAAAGAAGTGGGGGGAATGCCGATGAAGTGCCCTTATTGTGATCACTTTGGAACCAAGGTGCTTGATTCTAGGCCTGCAAATGACAACAAATCAATCCGTCGCAGGCGTGAGTGTGAATTGTGCAGTCGTCGTTTCACAACCTTTGAGATGGTTGAAGAAACACCGCTGATCGTCATAAAAAAAGATGGAAGCCGTGAGGAGTTCAGTCGAGAGAAATTGCTGCGCGGACTTATTCGAGCTTGTGAGAAGCGTCCTGTATCGGTTGAACGATTAGAGACAATCGCATCTGAAGTAGAGAAACAGCTCCGTACAACAGCCCATGCGGAAGTTGAAAGCCGTGATATTGGAGAATTGGTTATGGAGCAACTGTATCCGGTGGATGAAGTAGCGTACGTTCGTTTTGCCTCGGTGTATCGTCAATTCAAGGACATTAACATGTTTATGAAAGAGCTCAATACCCTGCTGTCCAAGGACAACCTGAACGACATTTCAAACAACAGTTAATAATCTTGTGACCGAATAAGTAGTTGTTCGATGAGAATGAAGCTATGAATTGGAGATGTGGATTCGGGCGACTTTACGAATATAGAATCTTCAGCTTTAGAATATAAGCAATAAACTGAAATGATATTGAAATAGCGGCAGAGGAGGACTGGGATATAGCCCTGGACTGCCGCTGTATCCATTTAACTATTGTTGTGCTCTTATTGTATTATGATCTGGATTCCAGAGTACTCCATTGAACTCCATTGTCCTTATTTCCCCCACTAGCATGTTTGTCTTCTTTTACGCTAACCGATCTTCCTTTTTAATATTGCTACATTTTTCACAATCTTGTCCGTAAGATTATAACGCAAGGTTAGTTGATAACTTTAGTCTATAACTAGCATTTATTTCAATGCAGCAGCGTCGGAACTTCTGTTTTGACGTTTTTTTGCGTTGTTCACAAAAAATTCACATTTAATGACTCTTGTTAGTCATTTCAATGATAAATATCACATTTACAATAAATATACTCGACAATAATCGCGATATCTAAAAATGAAAAATTCTAGGGAGGAAACAAAACATGCGTAAAAAATTACTTTCCATTCTTATTGCTTCGGTCGTTGCTGCTACAATGGCTATTCCAGCTATGGCTCATGACGGTTGGTCACAGACTCATGCGCCAATTGTAGGTGCTGGAGAAGTTGCTTATGTCGATCTACAACTCGGCAATCATTCTAATCATCATGCAAGTTATCGGATTGAAGGAAAATGGAGTACAGACACGACAAAAGTGTATGCGACGACACCAGCTGGCAAGAAGGTTGATATTTCCTCCACCTTGTACTATACAGGTGAAATTACGGATACAGAGAATCCTGGGATGAACAACGGCTACATTGCTTCGTTGAAGAGCTCTTCTCCAGGTGCTTATATTATTTCGGCTGAGGGAGACAGTATCTTTAAGAACGGCGAAGTGGCTTCCCGTACTTTACGCAGTGCGAAGTCTTTTGTAGCAATCAGCGATCTGCCTACATTGCAGCGTATTGCTCAGTTAAAGGGCTTTAACAAGCAAGTGACAACGGATCGCGCGGAGTTTGTCCCGCAGTTTAATCCGGCTGCTATTACGCCAGACCAGCAAGTTAAAGTACAGCTACTTCTGAAGGGCAAGCCGTTGGCAGACACAGACGTATCATTGATTCGCCGCAGCAATTCCGAAGCGCAAGCTTTAAAGACAGATGCAAACGGTCTTGTTTCCTTTAAAACAGGTCCGGCAGATGCTTATCTGCTTCGTGCGAAGCCAGCAACACAAGAGAAGCAAGAAGGTCAGTACAGCAGCGTTAACTATGAAGCCACAATGACGTACACTGTTCAAAACGGCACCTTTAAAGTAGCAGTGGAAAAAGTTAATCCTAAGCCAGCTGTATATGTAAACGGCAAGGCGCTCGATGATAAAGCTGTAACGGTTAAAAATGGTACAACGATGGTTGACGCTTCGATCATCCAAGCCCAAGTAGGCGCTTATGATGCTAAAGGCGAAGTATCACTGCGTGCTGCTGTAGACAAGACGGGTGCTGTGCTTGAGTTCTTCCCTGCGGTAGGCGGAACACGTGCAGCCATCCACGTATATACAAAGTAAGGCGGCCACATGTATAAATGGCTAAATAAAGGGGCGGCAGCGATCATCATCTGTATGATGATCGTATGCTTGCTCCCCATCCCAGCGGCACAAGCACATGCTTATGTCGCTAATTCTTATCCCAAGCAGGAAGAGGAGCTTACTACCGCGCCTGATCATCTTCATGTAACCTTTACAGAAGATATCGATACGAAGCTCAGCAGCGTCTCGATTGTGGATGAGAAAGGGAATGTGGTGTCTGCCAAGCAAAGCGCGGCGGGGGATCGCACGCTTATGTTGACTGGATTTAAGTTGGCGGACGGTGTCTACACGGTCAAATGGCAGTCGTTATCCGTGGATACACATGTCACTGAGGATTCATTTCGCTTTGCGGTTGGTGTGAAGCTGAAAAAGACAGGGCCATCCGATACGGTTTCGTTGGACGATGAGCCAGCGGCGGGTTCTGGAACCTCAGGCGGCTCAAAGCCAGATAAGCCTAAAGAACCTGTGAAGAAGCCGGAACAGAAGCCTGGGGCAGGAACGGACAAGCCAGCTTCGTCTAATGGTGCTGGCAAGGATCAAAAGCCTTCCGGTTCCAAATCCGAAACGGCTGGTGGCAAGCCAGTCCAATCTAAGCCGGGTGCGACAACTAAGGATAAGGAAGGCAATGGTACGAAGAACGCCAACAACATAGACTCGAAGAAAACGGAACAGTCAGGGAATTCTAAAGAGGCTTTGTCTGGCAGTGGTTCGAAGCCCGCAGAAAATGTAGAGGCAGGGTCCGAAGCGGGGGACCAAGGGGACCAATCTAAGTCCGCTTCAAGTCAGGAACCGTCTGCTCAACTTGACCCGAGTCAAGCATCGAAAGAGACGACCGCTAAGCCTGACGGTAATGGTGGTGTTCCTCCAGGTTCAGAGGGAGTTTCAGGAACGGTGTCTACGCCTGGCGCATCAACCTCTGACTCTTCTGTTTCCAAAGGTGGCAACACCGATGCTGCTTCCAATCAAGCTGCTGGCTCAGACAATGAAGCGACTGCACAGGAACAACATGTGCATGTGCACAATGAGACAGCACATCAGCATGATACTGCCGCTGGCAGTGGAGCGGGTCTAAAGGGAGGAATTGCATTCCTTCGTATCATAGACATACTTGCGATTGTGCTCCTGGGTTCTGTATTTTTGTTCAGAGATTGGATATTCATTCCTCTTGAAGAACGCGGATATTCAGCTAGCCGCTGGTTCAGTTCATGGTTGTATACTGTGGTAGCTGCTGTGCTGGCGATCAGCGGGGCTTTAAGATTGTATGACATCGGCAGCCAATTAAGCGGGATCGGCACAGCGGAAGCGATTGGACATTTGCTGGGCACAACTATGCTGGGATGGATGACGCTAACACGCATCGGCCTGGCATTGGTAATAGCCATCTCGATGGCATTGAAGCTGGAACAAGGAGCATGGCGAGTTATACGTGTTATTTTGTACGCTGGTCTAGCCTTAACGTTTCCGCTGACAGGACATGCTTACTCGCCGGAAAGCGGGCTATCGCTGATGGTGTGGATGCATGTGCTGCACATTGTTGTAACCGCTGTGTGGTGCGGAGGGCTTACCGGCTTGCTGCTCGTCAGCATAAAGCCGGCGGACACACAGCGCAGCGCCTTCTTGCAGCGTTGGAACAGGATGCTGCTACGCTTCGCACAATTGGCCCTGCCAATGATGATTGCTGCAGGCATCTCAGGTGTTGCGCTGGCACTTAATAAGATTGCCAGCTGGCAAGGGCTGCTGAACAGCACTTACGGCACGATGGTGATCGCCAAAGTAATGCTGTTCGCGCTTGTACTGGTTCTGGCCGCGTATCATCGTTACGCGCTTATGCCGAAGCTGGCGAGTGCAGCTTCAAACCCTGAGCTAGCTGAGAGTAGTTGGAGCGGACTCATCGGGGGCATTAGATTAGAGCTGTTCTTGGCGCTCTTGTTATTCATTGCAGCAGGGCTGCTGTCCAGCAGTCCGCCGCCAATTGGATAGTCGATTGGGGTGCCGATGGTGACGGCACGTCTATTACAGTTTGGATTGGCAGCGAAGCGTTATGCTTTCGAGCTCGTTTTACAGCAAAGTGCGTTCTAGAATAGACTTGATCTGTACAAAGTTGTAGCAGAAGCCTCTCTTTCCACATCATAGTGGGAGGGGAGGTTTCTTGTGGTTAAGCAGGAGCTTGTTCTCCTACTACTCTATTTCATCTGGTAGATCTGGATAGGATCCAAATGATTTTAGGGTAAGATCATTTTAGAATATCGTTTAAACCTACATATGTTGGGATCATCGCAAGTATATGAATCCTCCTGGAGGAGAGATGAAGGGGACTAAACTATCGGATATAGCCTGCTGTAATTATATGAAAATAACTGTTGCAAACCTACATTTATATATGCTATACTATTTAAGTCGATTACAACACAGTTTTGAAACACAACATCGGAAGACCTTGGTACACGTGGATTTTTCGGATGACTTAACGTCTGACGTAACATAAATTACACGGGGCCTTAGCTCAGCTGGGAGAGCGCATCGCTGGCAGCGATGAGGTCAGGGGTTCGATCCCCCTAGGCTCCACCATTAACATTTTAATATGGGTTCTTAGCTCAGTCGGTAGAGCAGTTGACTCTTAATCATCAGGTCGAGGGTTCGAGCCCCTCAGAACCCACCAGTTACGTAATCTATAACGGCAGATATGCCGTTTTTTTGTTTTGTTTGTATCCAATTCCTCGCTGAAGAATGTTCCCTTGCTTATGTAATTTTAAGGCCTTGAGGGTCAACCGGATGTTTTCGTTATTGGACTCATCGGTTACATGCACGATTCGATATGGCTCACCCTTCTTCAAGTAACGCGTCAGCTTCGGCAGAGACGTGCTCCAGATATGGTAGAGAAATCCACAGATAGAGGCGGCTGAAGCAGCAAGAGTAAATGTTTCATTAAGAATGCGATTTGATTTCTGAAAGTCTTACTCATCATAATAATCCAAATGGCGTTACTCTAAATATTCACTGGTTACCTCTTCCACACTTTGACTGTTTGCAATAATGATTCTCGCCTTTAATTTTGGATTGCAGGAGAAGATCCATTGATATAGTTCAGTGGATCTTTTTAGTGCACCCAGCGCTTCCATGAGGCTTGCGAAAATTCATCTTCTACACAGCATTCGTATTGGGAAAAGAATAGTGAAAAATAAAGGCGAATCTCTTTCAGAATGAAATGAGAGATTCGCCTTTAAAAGTTGTTATCATTTGTAGTTTTAACATGATAAGCGCACGTATTTTAGTGGACCTTATTCAAAGAGTAGCTCTTTGCTACTGGTTCAATTTTTTTGCAAATAGGGGTGCTCCGTTAATTCAGCTCTGTACGACCACGTCGGAAACTGACCTCAGCTTTACCTGTATGCAGCTGCCACATGTGCCAAAATACAAATGGAACCATGAGCACAAAGTTAGCGATACCCCAGTAATTCATGACATCTGCGTTATACCAGGAGGAAGCATCCATTAGCGTTGGGAACAGGTTAACGAAGCAGGCACGTAGAAGCAAATGTGCTGCTAACGTATACACCCGCGCAATTATGTATAGTTCTGGGCGACGTTTAATAATTGGATAAAGCTCAGCTGCGAGCAGGATGCATAACGAGCTTGCAAAGAACTTTGGACTTTCGGCATATACAAAGGCAGCATTCCAAGTGGTATACATGAAGTTCCAGCCAATTGTCGTATACACAATAAGATCGCCATGTTTTTGATTGGATATCTTCCAGTACTTAGGCGCGAAAGGAATCGTAATACATAATAAAAGACCAGTCAGCGCGTTAAACGTATTTCCCATTGTAAAGTCTTTAATCGTAGCTTCCATAATATTAAGGAAAAGAACACCGTATACAAACCACAATACCCAATCTTTTTGCAGCGCACTCCAAAACCGACCTTCTCGTTTCTCATAGTTGGCAATTCGAATGAATCCCACAAAAATGGTAGGCAGAATTACACTCAAAATCTTGGCCCAGCGAAACCATCCTTCTACTCCTCCCATGAGCCATAACGGGAATGTGAGTAAAGAAGCAATCCAGAACCAATGTGCAAACTTATAATGTTTGCGCATGACACCGACAATAACAAGAAGTAATACGATATAACCGATCATACTAATGCTGTACTGCCACACAGGGATATTCATGGTGTACCCTCCTAATGTTGTTGGAAGCGTGTTTGCTTTGCACCTTACTGCGTTGCAATTAAGTATGAAGTTGTTAAAATAAAAACATAACAACTGTTCGGTTTTATTGTATAAAGACATAACTTGTGTTGTCTGTGTAATTTAGCACACACAAAGCCATTTAAACTGGGTACCCTTTTTATAAAGAGTTTTCTAGAAATGCTCTCTCGTGATCAGCACAATGTTCAAAGAGACAACTACAACATAGATAAAGTTACTAGGTTGGGGGAGGAAACAATGATCGAAAAGAGAAAATTGCGTATTCTTAATGCTACAAATCGTGTCATCTCTCAAGTAGGTATTGCGGGCACAACGATGCGGAAGATCGCTGATGAGGCGGGGCTTAGCACGGGGGCATTGTATCACCATTATAAAAGCAAAGAAGATATTCTGTATGATGCCATGGATCGGAGCCTTTCTGTATCTACTCGCATGGCAGAGGACACAAAGCAAGGAAAATATAGTCGTGCGGAAGCGATTGAGCAAATTGAGAGGGATTTGAAAAAACGATTTAACAAAAAGGATGACAATCGAATCCAGTTCTATCTTGCACAAGAAGCTATGCTTGGAAACGAAGATATATCGCTTAAGTTTAAGGAGAAATACCAAAGTTGGATCGGACATGTAGATGATTTACTGCAGCGCATTTATGATATACAACCAACCCGTCATAATAAAGCACTTGCTTCGTTGTTGATAGGGTCGATTGATGGTATTGTTATGCAAATGCTGCTAGGCTCGAATACGGTTGAAATTGATGATATATGCGAAGTGTACCACCAGCTTCTGGTTAAAGGAATTCCAGCGCTGCTGGAGCAATGGTCGGATTAATCCTCGTTAAGTAATTAAAGGCTTAGGACGATTTTTAAGGTGGTTTTGACTCTCTGGGCGCTCAGAGGGTTTTTATTTTTGCCAGAAAGGGGAGAGTACATAATGGATGTAGCCCAAGTTGGAGCAGTGGCACATTAATTTATATGGGTACAATAAAGAGTCACTTCGTCATTCCGTGTGCTTTCCGTATCTATACATCCAATTCCGTTCCAAGTGCTTCATGACGTGCCACACGGATAGGAGATGAAGTATAATTATAATAGCTTAAATGAGATGCGAGAAGCTTATCGGATAAATTTCGATCCTCTTTTACTGGAGAAGCAATTTGCGCATTCAAATATGAACATAGATCCAAGAGGTGATCGTAATGATAATTATGATGATAAAATTGACACTCGCTTTGTTGTTCGGCCTACTCATCGGACTTGATCGACAAATGAAACAGAAGCAGTTGGGGATGCGCCCCAGTATGGTCATTTGTATTGCCAGTTGCTTGCTGACGATTGTCTCTATTGAAGCATTTGGAAAGTTCGGCGGTGAGAATCATCCGAATATGGATCCGATGCGTCTCGCTGCTCAGATCGTAAGTGGTGTCGGCTTTATTGGAGCCGGGGTTATTTTAAGAAGAAGCAATGAGGTGATTTCCGGACTGACTTCCGCAGCCCTTATCTGGTCCGCTTCAGCACTAGGGATCGCCATTGGGGCCGGATTCTATAAGGAAGCAACGTGTGGTATTTTGCTTCTGATTGCAGCCGTCAATCTGATTCCCAGCCTCATGAAACTTCTTGGATGGGAAAAGTTGAATCGATACGATGTGTCGCTCAAGGTTGTCGTAGAATCGAATTCTCGCATGACCGAGCTCATAAGACATATACAACGGATTCCTGCACCTGTATCAGAGGGCAGAAAGTCAAGCGATAAAGCCGAATTTAAAATCAGGCATTTTAAGATCAAGGATCTCGACAGCGCACGGCAGCGGATGGATCTGGTGCTGTCCGTACCCAATCATTATTATTTGTCAGAGATTTACTATTACATCAAGGAATTTGATTATGTTCTTAGCGTAGAAGCGGAGCAGCTGTAAAGTTGTTATAAATGAATCAAGAGCATCATTCTCCTGATGGCAAAAATAATCGTCTAGCTCTCTTGAAAAAGGACTAGACGATTATTTGTCTTCCGCAGTATAACAAGGAAGCAAGTGCTGCCAATATTGTGTCAGCGACATATAAGCATAACGTTTAACTATTCAGAGAATCTTGTGGCGCTTTGATAGTCATCGTTTCAAAGTATAAAAAAATCGCCTGTATTTCCATTGAGACCATGGCCCGATACACATATAATTATTGATAATGATTATTATTATCTTTTATAATATAATGTAAAGGGGTAAGAAATTGATTAAGAAACGAACTATTTCAGCACGAATATGCCTGGTAGGACTTGTTGCACTCTTACTAACTTCCTGTACGAGCAAGCAATCTGACAACGTTACCAATTTACCTACACGTCCCTTTAAGCATGCTTCTGGCGTGACGAATGTTCCTGCACAGCCTTTGCGAGTTGCCTCCGATCAGTATATGGGCCAACTGCTTAAGCTTGGCATAAAGCCGATCGGCGTGCGCGAGAATATGCTGACGGAAGCCTGGATGCCGCTCTCGAATTTGAAGGAGGGCACGCTCGACGGTATTGAGAATTTAGGAGGATTTCCACTAAATTTGGAGAAGCTCACTTTGGTGGAGCCTGATCTGATCATTAGTTCTCTCCCAGACAATCAGGAGGCATACAGTAAGATTGCGCCTACGGTTCATATTCCTTATTGGTCAGAAAGCTATGCATCTCCTATGGACAAGCTGCTTAAAATTGCCGAGTTGTTTGACAAAACTGACGAAGCAAATGAGTGGATCAAACAATTTGAGAGCCAGCTAATAAATGCACAGCAGCAAATTGCTAAATCCGGTAACCTAAAGGAAGGTCAGACGGTATCCGTCATGGCTGTGTTTGATAAAAATGTGTATGTATTTGGTCCCAAAGGAGCATACGGTGGCACGATCGTCTATGATTACCTGAAGCTGAAACCGACTAACAAGGCTGAAGAGCTGCGTAACAAAGAGATGGCCAGCACGGAGCTGTCGCTTGAAAAGGTTCCTGATTACATGGGTGATCACGCTTTCATAACGGTAGTGAACAAGGATAAAGCGAAGGAATTACTGGATAGTGATTTTTGGAAAAGCATCCCTGCTGTTAAGAACAATCAAGTCTATTTTTACGATTCGACTATTTTTGTAATGGACGATCCTTACTCCATGGAAGCACAATTAAAGATTATACTTGACCTTCTGACAACGTCTGTCAGGTAAATAATGAGCATATCTTACTTCAGACAAATCTCGACCCGTTCTCTACGATTTTGTGGATAACGGGTTTAATCTTTATCTTTAAATCATTGTTTTACAACATAGAATGGAGGCAGAAAGGATGGAAGCCTATGATTGAATTGCGGACTCAGACAGAGCGTATACCTCGTTCCATTTCTTTTACGCTTCTACATATCGATCGATACGATTCAAGTGTTACGAAGACTTCATTCCGTTATGTGATTAATCAACCCACGCTCATTGTAATGATTAGGGGAAGCCTTTGCATAGAAGAAGATCATAAGAAAGTCGAGCTTCATCCAGGAGAAATACTTGCACTTGACCCATCGTCCACCATTCAAATAAGCAATCCAAGGGAACGACCCTTTTCCTGTTATATCATTTCCTATGCGATTCAGCGTACGGGCGATTCAGGTGATGCAGCCGATCCGTCGTATGTGAATACGGATACACGTACTGGCCGTCTTAATTGCAGTCGCTCTGTGTTCCTACCTCACCACTATTTGTGGAAAGTATCCTGGCAGCGTCTCTCAAGAGGATTGGACCAGCTCTTTAAAGATAGATGGAGCTCCGATCCGCTGCAGCAATTAGCGAATCATATGCACTTTCAGGAATGGATGATGTTCATTCTTGTAGAACGCAGCTTACAGCATGATACGAAGAAAGACAGCAAAAAAGCCGTTGAGCAGGCGATCGATTATATGCATGCGGCGTATCATGAAGACATTACAGTTGATAAGCTAGCTATGGAGGCTAGAATTAGCCGAAGGCAATTTACCGAATTGTTTCGTATGCTAACGAATCGGAGCGTGACGGATTACTTGACCGATCTGAGAATTCAAGAGGCCAAGAAGCTGCTGCTCGCTGGCGGCCCCTTATCTTACATTGCACGGACTGTTGGTTATCGGGATGAATATTATTTTAATCGTCGATTTAAGCAAATTGTAGGGCAATCGCCTCGTCAATATGCACAAAACAAACAGCGCTCGCTGAGAAGCCTCACGCTTACAACCAGTCCTCAGCGCATTGTTGCTGATCAATATATGGGACAGCTGCTTAAGCTTGGTGTGAAGCCTGTAGGGGCCAGAACGGGAATGCTTAGGCAAGAGTTCATGTCTTCCGAACAGAAAAGGAATTGCAGCTTGCAAGGAACCGTCGATTTGGGAAATGAATTTCCCATCTGTCTGTCCCTAGTAACCAGACTAAAGCCGGATTTGATTGTGTCGCAAAATGAGCAGCAATATGAGATGCTCGAACAAATTGCGCCCACGCTTTTAATCCCTTATCAGAGCGCTAGTCCATTGGAGAAGCTTCGATTAATAGGCGGTACACTCAACAAGTCCGATCTGGCAGAACAGTGGATCGAAGACTACGAGTGTCGAATGGAACAGGCAAGGTCAAGGATCGTAAGCAAGCTCGGGCATGGATACTCAGTCACGAATTTGCTGCTGTTGAATGGGAAGCTATTTGTGCTGGGGCGGCATGCGGGATACGGGAGTTTCAGCCTTTATCAAGCCCTGCAACTGCAAGCACCCTCCTTGCAGCGCAAGGAGCTTAGCGAAGTCTCATTGAGTATTGAAATTGCTTATTCGATGCTGCCTAAATATGCCGGTGACCATATTTTTATATCCATTTATGGCGATTCTTCTACGTTAATAGACAGTGAAGTATGGAGGAGCTTACCTGCAGTTCGAAAGGGTTGCGTATATTTTTGTAATCCGTATCGATTTTCCTTTGAAGATCCATACTCTCTTGATGAGCAGCTTCAAGTTATCGTAGATAGCTTGCTCAAGGCACAATAACGTATAGAAGTTTTAAAATTATGTCCAACGTTAGGAGACACGCATCTAGTGGTAATCATAAACCCGATGATGAAAGAGTAATCGATGGTAGCAATGGGGCTGCTGGTGTCCCATTCCCTAGGTTACACCCATACATCTGTGATGAACCACGCCCTTATAGGCGTGATTTTGTTGATTTTTAAAGCAGTTCTAGGGCGATCCAGTGGCTCTTACCCACGCGAAGCCAGTATATCTTGTTACATATACTGTCATACTGTCTCTATACCGTGTAGATTGCTTAACAGAATTCAGTCACCACACTAGCATGCTATTATTCGTACACTTGTCAGAAATATGCGGACTGATGTTCCGCTATTTCTCGTTTTTTGCTGATTTCCGTAGGTACGCGGACATGAGATGCGTTATCCTCCATCTAATCAGTTAATGCTGGTGTTAATAAGTAAATAGCGGAACCAACGTCCGCTAAATTTACCATAACTGGCTGAACACTATAAATAACGGCTTCTCTGTCCGCCAGTATTGTCTATGTCACAGCCAGCCTTAAGTTTGCGTATGAAGCAATACGCACGATATAAAGTTATAATCTCAGCTGATAGCTTCGAGCTCGTTGTTGTCCGCTTGCAATGTCCAGTATTTGCAATTGAACAAGCCTATGCAGTATCCGCCTAGTATGACGATCACTCACCCTGAGATGATTAGCAAGTTCTGTTGGTGTTATGGGCCGTAACAGTCGGCGTGCAAATCGAACTGTTTCGGCTTCGATCCAGGATAAGGAGGACTGTACGTCAGAGGCAATAAACCTACCTATAAATGAGAGCACAAGTTGTTGACACTGCTTGGGCTCATCGACAATAGAAGGATAGGCAATCGGCAGGAATGTCCACCCATCTAGCACTAACAAGCAATGCCGCCGACATAAATCTTTAAATCGCCTCACATCCAGATCTCGGGCATGCGGCCCATATCCCTGAATCTCAATCCCTCCTTTAGCGCCAGCAGGCATGTAGGCAAGATCCAGATAACGATAGCCATTGTTGAAGTCACGAACCTCCCACTCTGGAAACAGATGATTCATATTGCCCACTACTGGAAACCATATCAGTCGAAGAAACTCCACAGTGCCATGGCCAAGTCCTTTCCTAAGTAGCTCTTTTCTTCTAACGTTGTCCTCCTTATCCAGGTTCTCCTGCAACCACGCCTTGTAGTGCTGCTCAAATCTTGACAATGTGTTCATCCACCCTTCCATTACTAATTAATTCAAAGTACTGCGCTACCACCTCTGGCAAAACAATAAAGTCGCTTCAACACAATTGCCTCTGACAAAACAATAAAAGTGGCTTCAACGCAATTGTCTCTGACAAAACAACAAAAGTCGCCTCAACGCAATTGCCTCTGACAAAACAACAAAAGTGGCTTCAACGCAATTGTCTCTGACAAAACAAAAAAAGTCGCCTCAACGCAATTGCCTCTGACAAACAAAAAAAGTCGCTTCAACACAATTGCCTCTGACAAAACAAAAAAAGTCGCTTCAACACAATTGCCTCTGACAAAACAACAAAAGCCGCTTCCGTACAATGGCTCCATCCTGACATCACAACGGTATCAGGATAGCTATTGTACGGAAGCGGCGTGTTCTTCACGACCTTTATATTGTCATTATATCGTGTGTGCTGCAGATCAACAATATAATCCACCTAATAAGGAAAGGCCACATTGCCCCGAAAAGGAAATGTCAAAGGGCGCGTGCTCCGATTGGTAAATATGTATCATTTGTAGGATATGAGGTTGCAAAAGAATGCGTCGAGGACATCAATTTCCTCACAATCAAAGAGCTGATGGGGAAAAGAGAAAAGAAAGATGCAAACGGTCATAGATAGATACTTATAGACACTATTCATTAGATCAAATTCTAGAAGCTGATCGGCAGGTAGAGACAGGACATATAAAGAGCATAAAAAGGGAGCACTGGTTATTTAGGTGAGTGAGTCCTGATAACTAGAATCTAGTAAACAAGCAAACAGACAGCGATGAGATCAGGGTTTAATTAACTTGGCTCATTAATGACAAACGTTGCTGTAAAAGGATAACCGCGTCCTGTAACGTTTGTTTAAAGGTTTCTTGCTGAAATGGACTCGCGGTCCGATGTATGAACTTTTGACTAAGTATTAGAGAATAAAGGGTTGTTGATCCATATATCATGTGTTTAAAAAACAGCTTTATAATCAAAAGTTATGAATGCTTCAAAAAGTCTTATAGACCAATATCGATGAATATCATTGAACCTTTGATGAGACTGCGATAGTATAAGTGAAGATAAAACAAAGTAATGTGGTCGGATTTAAAGAGATTGATGTGGGGTGGATATGGTGCATCTTCAAGTGACAAATAGTCCGTTTACAAACGAGCAAGCAGAGTTAATCAATAAGCTGCTTCCTACCTTAACGGAGGCCCAGTTACATTGGCTTGGGGGATATTTAGCTTTTTATCGTACGGATCAAGTTAGCAATACGACAGCGTTACTGACGACAAGTGAGGTACAGGACCTTCCTGTAGCAGCAGTTGTTACTCAAGGTCCGCGCGAAGCAACGATTTTGTTTGGCTCTCAGACTGGTAATTCGCAGCGGCTGGCAGGAAGGTTGGCGAACACGCTGAAAGGCGAAGGATTCGAGGTTACGCTTTCAGCTATGAATCAGTACAAAACAAACAACCTAAAGAAAGCAGGTTACCTGTTTGTAATCGTCAGCACACATGGCGAGGGTGATCCACCGGATAATGCATTAACTTTTTATGAATTTTTGCATAGCAAGCGTGCACCAAAGCTGGATGGAATGAAGTTCTCCGTCCTTGCGCTCGGCGATACCTCGTATGAGTTCTTCTGCAAGACAGGACAGGACTTTGACAGCAAGCTTGCGGAGCTTGGTGCAGCACGGATCGTGGACCGTGTAGATTGTGACGTGGATTTTGAGGATGCAGCTTCAGGCTGGCTAGCAGCCATAAATGATGCAGTAACTGTTGCCACAGTATCATCATCAGCCGCTGCGACCCCAGTGTCTTCGGCTGCCATATCTGGTGATATGTCTGCACCAACATCTACTGCAGGTGATTCTGCATATTCACGTACGAATCCGTTTAAAGCGGAAGTACTGGATAATTTGAACTTAAACGGTAGGGGTTCAGACCGCGAAACACGTCATTTGGAACTGTCGCTTGAAGGATCAGGTATGACGTATGCGCCTGGTGATGCGGTTGGCGTATACGCGCAGAATGACCCGACTTTGGTAAATGAAGTGATTTCGGCTATGAAATGGAGTCCGGAGGAGACGGTCATTACCGGTAAAAATGGCGAGGCTTCTACACTATACGATGCTCTTCTTCATCATTACGAAATTACAGTATTAACGAAGCCGCTGCTAGAAAAAGCAGCTGCCTATTCCAGCAGTGGGAAATTGGCTGAACTGGTGAAACCGGAACATAAAGAGGAACTGAAAGCCTATATAAACGGTCGCGATCTGCTTGATCTGCTGCGTGATTATGCACCGTGGACGCTAGCTCCCAGAGACGTTGGGACTTTGCTTCGTAAGCTGCCGCCGCGGTTATATTCTATAGCGAGCAGCCTGGATGCCCATCCAGAGGAAGTACATCTGACGATCCGGAAAGTGGAGTACGAAGCACATGGGCGCAATCGTAAAGGGGTTTGCTCAGGTCACATTGCCGAACACCTTAAACCGGGCGCACAACTTCCAATTTTTATCCAGCATAATCCAAACTTCAAGCTGCCGATTCATTTGGATATGCCGATCATTATGGTGGGGCCTGGCACAGGCGTGGCGCCGTTCCGGTCTTTTTTGGAGGAGCGTGAGGAACTGGGGGCAGTGGGGAAAACCTGGCTTTTCTATGGCGATAGGCACTTCGTGACAGACTTCCTGTATCAGACTGAATGGCAGCGCATGTTGAAGGAAGGCATATTAACGAAGCTTGATGTTGCGTTCTCTCGAGATACGGAAGAGAAAGTATACGTACAGCAGCGGATGCTGGAAAATGGCAAAGAGATGTACGAGTGGCTGCAAGACGGCGCTCACGTGTATGTCTGCGGAGATGAGAAGCACATGGCGCATGACGTACAGGCTGCTTTGCTTGCAATTATTGAACAGCATGGTGGCAAATCCCCAGAAGCGGCAGCACAGTATCTGTCAGAGCTTCAAGAACAGGGGCGTTATCAGCGTGACGTATACTAAGGAATAACACACTTGCAAATGTGATAAGCAATCCTTTTATAGATATGTACAGATGAACCGATCATGGGGGTAAAGGAGCTAACGGCAATGGCAAACAAATATAAGGTAGAGCCAATCGGCGGGCCACCAAGTGACGTAGAGGAATTGAAAAAGGAGAGCAACTATTTACGAGGATCGTTGACTGAATCGCTCTCAAATCGTATAACTGGCGGCTTACCGGAGCTGGACAACCGACTGCTTAAATTCCACGGCAGCTATATGCAGGATGACCGTGATTACCGCAATGAGCGGCAAAAACAAAAGCTGGAGCCGTACTTTCAGTTTATGCTCCGTGTAGTTACCCCCGGAGGAGTATCCACTCCAGCACAATGGCTCGTTATGGATGAGCTTGCTGATAAATATGGCACTGGCAGCATTCGTTTAACAACACGGCAGGCATTCCAGCTCCACGGGGTATTAAAATGGAATTTGAAAAAAACGATCCAAGAAATCAACGAAGCACTGCTTACAACGCTGGCGGCTTGTGGTGATGTTAGCCGCAACGTCATGTGTAATCCAAACCCTTACCAGTCTGACATTCACAGCGAGATCTACTATTGGGCGCAGCAGCTGACTTCACATTTGGCTCCTAAAACACCTGCGTACCATGAAATCTGGCTGGATGATGAAAAGATTGTGGACAGTCTGGAGAATGCGGACGCAGCTGCTGAGGTGGAGCCGATTTACGGTCCTGTATATTTGCCACGAAAGTTTAAGATCGGGATTGCCGTGCCTCCTTCCAATGACGTTGACATTTATTCGCAGGACCTTGGGCTTATCGCTATTGTAGAGGACGGCAAGCTGATTGGCTTTAACGTCAGTGTTGGCGGCGGCATGGGCATGACACACGGCGATACGGCTACGTATCCGCAGCTTGCTCGTGTCATAGGCTTCGTCACGGCAGATCGGATTTTGGATCTGGCAGAAAAGGTCGTTACGATCCAACGTGATTATGGTAATCGCTCCGTACGGAAAAACGCACGTTTCAAATATACGATCGACCGGCACGGTCTGGAGTGGTTTGTGAGTGAACTACACGATCGATTGGGCTGGGAGCTTGCGCCTGCGCGCACGTTTAAGTTTGATCATACGGGTGACCGTTACGGCTGGATTAAAGGCAAGGACAATCGATGGAATTTAACATTGTACATTCAAAGCGGACGTATCGTAGACGTTGAAGGCTACAAGCTTAGAACAGTGTTGCGTGAAATTGCCAAGATACACACCGGCGATTTCCGTCTGACGGCTAATCAGAACTTGGTCATTGCGAACGTAACCAGTCAAAAGAAGACAGCAATCGCTGCTTTGTTGAAGGAATACGGCATTACGGAAGGCGCTCAATATTCTGCGCTGCGCCGAAGCTCATTGTCCTGCGTAGCGCTGCCGACTTGCGGCCTGGCAATGGCAGAAGCAGAACGTTATTTGCCATCGCTAATCGATAAGCTGGAACCGATCCTTGAGAAGGCAGGTCTACGTGACGAAGAGATTAATATTCGTATGACAGGCTGCCCGAATGGCTGCGCGCGCCCTGCTTTAGGAGAGATTGCGTTTATCGGCAAATCACCTGGGAAATATAACATGTACATGGGTGCGGGTTTCTCTGGCGATCGCATGAGCAAGTTATACCGCGAAAACATTGGTGAAGATGAAATTGTCGATACGTTAAAGCCGATCATTAATCATTATGCGGCTGAGCGCAGCCAAGGCGAGCATTTTGGCGACTTTGTCATCCGTACCGGCTATGTAAAGCCTGTAACGGATGGTACAAACTTCCACGATTAATCAATTGGGTTTTATCGAAATGGCGGTGCAGGATCTGTTCCTGTGTCGCCATTTTGGTATGCGGGAGAGAAAGGCTGGGTATAACGCACTATGGAGGCATCCGCGATCAACGTATAAAATTAATCTATCAACATGGAGGAGGATGATCATGAATTTAAGTGAACAACATCGCAATCGATTGGAGCAGCTGCTCCACGACCATCAGTGTATGCATGTCTTGCCATATCTACTTGAGAAGACAAGGAACGTTATTCGAGGCGTAAAAGCCGAGAAGGCAAATTACCATATTCCTTGTACCTCCAGAGTCGGAGGAGATCCAGACCTTCCTCCCCATCTCGATTGGCCTTTGACGACAGACGGCGTACCGATGACTTTTTTACTTCAACTGAATCTGAAGGATATGGCAATCCATGATGAATCCAGACTTCTGCCTGCAAGCGGCATGCTTTACTTTTTTGTAGGCATAGACGAGCCAGCTTATCATATTCAACATCGAGTACTCTATTTGCAGGATGAGCAGCTTGCGACCGCTAAGCACCGCTTGTCTCCTGAAGAGACTGCACTAGAAGAACGATTTTGCGGATACCAGCTTGACGCAAGAGGGTCGCTCGAACCACCCAATTATGCTTACGTCGACGATGACCTGATCGAAAATGAAACGTTTGGTTATGAAGATTACGAAGATTTGTGTTTTGAGATAAGCGAGAGCCAGACGGGTGACGTGGTCAAATTATTTGGCTACCCAGAGGGTCAGCACGGTGACGCTGAAATTGAAGCGGCTTTGATGATGTTGACAGGAGCCAATTACAACTACAAGGCTAAGGAAGCGCTCCAGAAAATAACCAATCATTTTGCAGGTGATGAGGAGAAGGCTAAGCAAGAGATTCAAGATACTCTGATGCTGCTTGAGCTTGATTCCGATGATGACATAGGATTCTGCTGGTGGGACGCCGGCGTGCTGCATTTCTTTATTCGTAAGGAAGATTTGCTGGCAGGACGGTTTGACCGGACGTATTGTTCGCTCTATTCTAGCTAACCAGCGCTAGAGCAGCTTACATAAATACCTTTACATTAAACACGCTGCATGAAGCGTGTTTTTTTGTAACTGAAGAAGCGTTATTTCGCTCAACTTGTTGTAAAACGTAGATCTGCTGAAGCTTGATGTTTCTTCCTTTGATTCAATTCGTTCCTTCTGCTCGTCTGTTAAAGATAATTATCCCCGTGTGGACATCTTAATCCATAACGCCGCACACTTAAACCATGGTGAGAAAGAGTATAAGCTCAGCCCTGAGCATATCGAATTGTCATTCGCAACAAATGCTTTTGGCCCCACTTTTATGACTCATTTGTTGGCAGATCATTTGGAGAAATCGGAAAACCCGCGTATCCTTAGCGCCTGCACAACAAATATCAAAAATTTCTTTGATCCAAACCGAAAGATTGACTTTGATAATTTGCGTGGCGAACACCAGTGCACACGACATCATAGCGCATATAAGATGTACGGAGATTCTAAAATGGCCTTATTGATATTAACCTTTTGCATGGCCAGACATTTCAAGAACCGGGGAATTCATATAAACGCGCTTCAAATAAACCGCGTTAAACTTTCCAAAGAAACGATCAACAAGATGAGTCCTATGTGGAGGGGGCTTGCATGGGCACAAAATTTGACGAATCCTTTGCCAGCAGGCATGGCAGATAACTATTATCATATTTGCACCTCGGATGAATTTTGTAGTGTTACAGGCCAGTTAATCAATCATAAACGAGAGATCATGCAGCCTTCCATCAGTGAAACAGGTATCGCACAAATGAAAAACATATTCGGTTCCAGAAGCTACCCCCAATATGCGGTCGACAGCAGCCATGCTGAGCGGTTATGGACTTTGAGCACAGCGTTGATAAGTTCATGACGGAGCAAATACAAGTCATTTATTTTCTAATCCAGTATTGACTCTTACCTTAGAGGAGCCCCTAAGCTTAAAGAAGAAGGGGGTGATTACCATACACTATACCGTAAAAGAAGTGTCGTTATTTTCAAACGTAACTGTAAAAACACTTCACCACTATCATAAAATTGGTCTCCTTGTGCCTTGTGAAATTAGTGAGGCTGGATATCGGTTATATGGAACAACAGAGTTGGAGCGTTTGCAGCAAATTTTGCTTTACAGAGAACTAGACTTTACTTTGGATCAGATTAAACAACTGCTTGAAGAAGAGCCAGATCGCGCAGCCATCCTTACAAGACAAGAAAAGCAGCTTTGTCTTCGTAAACAACGGCTGGATACAATCATTAACACATTAAGAACTTCCATAACGAGCTTGGAGAAAGGAGAACAGATGACCGATAAAGATCTGTTTAAAGGATTTGAAAGCGAGGACTCGTGGAAGGAAGCCATGACGGAGCAGCATAACTATTTAAAAGAAACGTATGATTATGAGCTGCTCGATTCGGTTCAAATCGATACTCAGCAGATGAATGATATAGCTGCGGAGGCTACGGCATTTATGTCGAGTTTGGCAGGTGCATTGCGAGCAGGAAAGAAGCACAATGATCTGGAAATCTCACGCTTACTGCACAAGCATCTTGAATTTCTGAACACTCATGTGCATCCAGTATCAGCAGCAGAATTTGTAGTACAAACCCGATATTTTCTGAGTGATGATTTCCATCTTCATATGCTTGAAGATCAACAGATCGGATTGGCCTATTATCTGGCGGCAGCTGCGGAATCATTTGCGATCCATGCTTCATAATAATAACATAGGTGCTGTCAGATGAAACAGAAAGACATCGGTGATCTCCGATGTCTTTCTGTTTTTGTGAGCTCACTTTAAATAAACGGAGTCTGGCTATACCTCCAAATACTTCCTGCAATTTCACAGCAGTTCACAGAGTTCACAAATGTAATGCTTAACTTTAATTGCCTATGAGAATGATTATCAACTATAATAAAACTATGTTTTAAGTGACGTAACTAGAGTAGGTCTAGGTGATGATTTTGATCGGGGTGAGCATAAAGTTATGAAATTAAATGATCACATCTTGCTTTGGAATCATGTATTTATAAAAGTAATGGATGTCCGACATGAGACTTTGCATAAAGACAAGGGATTACGAAACTACCGACTGCCGACCAGTGCATTCTTATATACGATACGTGGAAATGCCCAGATCTGGCTGGACCAGAGCGTGCACAAGGTAGAACGATTCCATGTCCTGCATGGTGGAAAAGGGATGTGCTTAAACATCGTCACAGAGGATGAACTTGAATATTATCTCATTCTGTATAAGACGATTCTTGCTTTGCCCAGCAGCAGAGATATTCAACAACTGCTGGAAAGAGAAAATCCTTTTCAATGCCAGTATGCTTTTGCACCGCATCAGCCATTATCCTTATATGACAAAGTAGAGCTTTTGGAGCAAGCATGGCGTCACTCAACGGAACTTGGGAATATCCATGTTAAAGCTTTGCTTTATCAGTTTGTGTATGAACTATTAGCACAGCTTCATCGTCAAGGTATTCAGCCCCTTAAGCCGGATTTAATGGCGCAAGCAGTTGCTTACATGCACGAGCACTACAGGCAGCCTCTTACATTAGAGTCCATTGCGGAACAATTGGGATGTAGTGCAGGGCATATGTCCAGAACGTTTAAAAAACATATGCACACAAGCCCGATCCATTATCTTGGTCAAGTCCGTGCGGAAAGAACGATGCAACTGCTGATGCAGACAGACGCGACTTTGCAGGAAATTGCGGAGAGGGTAGGTTATCCAGATGCACATTCGTTAAGCCGCAGCTTCAAAAAGTACATAGGTTTATCTCCCGTCCGTTTTAAAAAAGAGCGATTGCAGCAGTCTTGGCATCAAGATTTGCCCACTACGATGTTAACATATGCCGTTCAGCAGAAGCCGTCTCGACTTTATAATGATATTGATTATCAATATCGATACAAGGCGAGAGGGGACATACACATGCAAGGCAGAATCAAAGTAACGGCAATGACGGTGGTGCTCTGCTTATCGTTGCTGCTGGCAGCTTGTTCAACACAAGCTAATACAACTGGAGGCACGCAAACGGAAGCGAATCAAACGACTGCCCCTACAACTGGCGAGAAGTCGAATGGAGATGCACAAGCAGGTGTGCAGGCCAAAACAAGAACAGTATCGACGCTAAAAGGGGATGTGGAAATACCAGCAGAACCAAAGCGGGTAGTTTCTGATCAGTATATGGGTCATTTATTAAAGCTGGGAATTATTCCAGTCGGTGTGAGAAGCTTTATGCTTAGTGAGGCATGGATAGAGAAAGCAGGCATTTCCAAAGATCTCATAGCGGGAATTGAGGATCTTGGCGCTTTCCCTATGAATTTAGAAAAATTAACGTATTTGGAGCCTGACTTAATTATAGGTTCGATGGAAAAAAATATTGAGGATTATCAGAAGATTGGAAAAACGGTGTTTCTTCCTTATTGGGAAGGTCTTTCTACAGCTGGGCCGCTGGAGAAATTCCGCAGAATCAGTGAAATTTTCGGGAAAGAGCAGCAAGCGGAGCAATGGATAACGGGATACAAGCAAAATGTAGAAGATGCCAAGAAGAAAATTGCCGGGATCATTAAGGAAGGCGAAACGGTCTCTATCGTACAAGTGGCCAACAAAACTTTGTACGTGTTAGCGGCGGAAGGTGGCAATTATGGCAGCTCAACCATTTATGAGATGCTGGGACTCCCTCCTACAAAGAAAGCCTTGGATATGAAGGAAGGCTTTGAGACTATCTCACTAGAAGTGCTGCCTGAATATGCGGGCGATCATATATTTGTATATGGTTCCCATGATAAGGGGGCGAATGATGTGTTAAACAGCAGTATATGGAAGGGGCTTGCGGCCGTAAAGAAGGGCAACGTCTATATGTACGGTTCATTTGACGACAAAGGCGATGAATTTGTAATGGAAGATCCTTATTCGCTTGAACTTCAACTAGATTCGATTGTTAATTTATTACTAGCCAATAAAAAATAGCTGCTCGTAATAGGGCATCTTGCACAAAGAGTGTTACGACAGAAAGGTTTTGTATCCATTTTAACAATTTACCACATATTTAAAAACACGCCCCCCGTTGGAGGCGTGTTTTTTGTTGAAAGCAAAGTATCAAAAGAATAGGTTCGTAAGAGGAGTATCCATGTACCGCATTGATACGCCATAACAGCCAATCAGGCCTCCTATCTGGGCACTACACTTGAAGCAATTGCCGCAGGCAAAGCTGCCTTTTTTATTGGGAATATGCAAGTTCCTCGGGAATTCGTATATTTGCCAGATGCAGCCCAAATGATTGTGGAGCTTGCAAAAAGAGATCATGCATACAACCAGAACTGGCATATTCCAGGGCAGGCACGATCTCAGGCAGGGAAATTGTCAGAATTGCTCAACAAGCAAGTGGGCGCGCTAAACCTGTAATTACACTCAAGAAGCTGGGGCTCTCTGTATTAGGCTTGGTGGTTCCCGTGATGAGGGAAATTATCGAGATGTTGTACTTGACTGAAGAGCCGCTTGTATTGAGCGGAGAAAAATACAAACGGCAGATTGGACCTGTTCCAGCCACAACATTTGACATCGGGATAGCTGCAACAATACAAGAACTGAAGAGGAGGGCGTAGATTTCGGGCACAAGACAGAGGAGTTACCAGCAAAAGGTGTGGGGATGATAATTTAGATAATTTAAGCATACCCTACATATTTGTGCACATAATGTCGGACCGCGCAATAAATAACCTGCTATTCTTATTTATGAAAGGAGGTCGCAACTTGAATTTGTTAGAACGAATGAACGGAGCGCTGCACTATATCGAAGCTAATTTGACGAGTACGATTGAAATGAAAGAAGTAGCCAAGCAAGCCCATTGCTCGGAATATCATTTTACACGAATGTTTTCCTATCTGGCTGGGATTACACTCTCCGAGTACATTCGACGGAGGCGGCTGACGCTGGCAGCATTAGAATTACACAACAGTAAGATCAGAATCATAGATATAGCTGTCAAATACGGATATACTTCAGCGGATTCCTTTGCGCGGGCGTTTTACGGCATACACGGTATTGCTCCCTCGGAAGCTAGGCAAAGTGGCCAATCACTAAAGGCTTATCCGCGAATGACGTTCCAATTATCGATTAGAGGAGGAAATGAAATGGATTATCGCATTGAAGAGAAAGAGGCTTTTCGTATTATAGGCATAATGAAAAGAGTACCGTTAATTTACGAAGGTGTGAATCCAGAAATTGCGGCCATGTGGGGCAGCTTAAATGAGCAGCAAATTGATCAGTTGAAGAGGCTGTCTAATTTAATACCAGCAGGGCTAATCAGTGCATCCGTAAACTTCGATGAGGGGCGGTTGGAGCACGGTGAACTGGATCATTATATAGGCGTGGCGACTACGGAGGCGTGTCCTGCATACTATACAGCACTAGCGGTCCCAGCGAGTACGTGGGCTGTCTTTACAGCAGTTGGCCCTTTCCCTCAGAGGCTGCAAGAGATTTGGGGGCGAATCTATTCTGAATGGTTCCCTTCATCCCATTATGAACTAGCAGTCGGCCCGGAGATACTATGGAACGAGCATAAGGACGTTTCTTCACCTACTTTTAAAAGTGAGATTTGGATTCCAGTTGTAAAAAATAATGATAACCAGTATTCATAAGTGAGTCCAACTGATCAAGCTATACCAGAAGGAATTAGGCAGCATGGCATACGAACTGGTGCGGCAGAGTATGCTGCCTTTGAGCTCAAAGAACATAGCAGGTCACTGCTATAGGGTATTCTACATTCATTGACACTGAGAACAATTATCATTTATAATGACACCATTCTGTGCAGGAGCAGAATATTTGGGTGCAGATCATGAACAAGAAACATTTGAGTAATCTAGACAAGCGGCGGGGGTGAAAGGCAATTGCAGCAGGATGAACATATTGAGATCTGGCAGCATTCGTTGGTTCATGTATTGGATATTAGACATCAGGTGATGCAGTCAAATGAGCAATTGTTCACCTATCAACTGCCGACAAGCGGATTTTTGTACACAGTACGCGGCGAAGCATTATTGCTCGTGGACAGTACTGTATATTCCGTACGCGGGTTTCACCTCATTCACGCAGGTAAAGGGGCTCAACTGAACATACAAGTAAGCGGTAGTGAGTTGGAATATTACCTTGTTTTATATAAAGCAGTGATGCCCTTGTCAGGGACCTCAGCTAATTCCCGTAAGGCAGGCGTTTATGATCCGTATCAAATGCAATACCACTTTGTTCCTCATCAACCCCTTTCCTTGTACTCCACCATCACACGTATGTCGATGCATTGGCAGCAGCAGAGCAAGATGGAGCAATTTCATGTCAAGGCGTTATTTTATCAGTGGGTATATGATCTTGTTGGACAACTGCATGCACAAGACATTTCTGCTTATCTGCCTGCACCTGATCTGATCTCGATGTGCATTCAATATATGCAGGAGAATTATAGTAAGAGTATTACATTAGAGTCGTTGGCTGAGGTTATGAATTGCAGTCATGGTCATCTTTCGAATCGGTTTAAGCAAACGTTTAATTGCGGTCCGATTGACTGGCTTATTCGTTTGCGAATGGAACGAGCGAAGGAACTATTAAGGGGAACCGATGCTGCTTTAAAGGAGATCGCACAGGATGTAGGCTATGCTGACGTTTATTATTTCAGCAGAGTGTTTAAGAAGCATACGGGATATTCTCCTGGAAAATGGAAGATGAAGCAAGTAGAAAGTGAAAATAATCTATTAAATAGAGGAAGAAATGAAATTGTTGCTCAGAAGCCTAACTGTTATATTGATAGTGATAATTATTATCAATATAAATGTGGAGGGTTTGTTCCAGTGCAGAAAGTGACAAGATCTAGCTTGGCTGTCAGTCTACTGCTGACATTTACGTTGCTTCTTAGTGCATGCGGAGGCACAGCAATTACAACTACGGGGAATACAACATCGCCCACAAGCGGTGCAGCACAGCCACTTCACGCATCAAGTCCAAATAGTGGAGGGACTTCTTCAAATCCAGATCATGCTGCCACAGAAGGGAAAGTACGGACCGTAAGCACCATTATGGGAAATGTAGACGTACCAGTTAATCCGACCAGGGTAGTGACGGATTATTATTTGGGCGACTTACTGGCACTTGGTATTACTCCTATAGGGACATATGAGTTATACAAAAAGAGCCCCTACTTGCAAGAAGGAACAGCCGATATTGTTGATATCGGGGAATCGCTGGAGGCCGTGATTGATCTTAATCCGGACCTCATTATTACGGGTGATAGAGAGAAATACGAGGCCTTCTCCAAAATTGCGCCTACGGTGCTTATTCCAAATAATTTGGGTATGTATGAGGAGTTAAGCGAGTTTGGTCGTGTTTTGAATAAGAAGTCTGAGGTAGAGGCGTGGTTAGCTACCTATGAGCAGCGTGTAGCATCAGCTAGACAAAGCATTCAGGACATTGTCGGCAAAGACGAAACCGTTACCGTGATTGACAGTGGGGACAAGGGTGGCGTTAACTTGTTCGGAAATGGGTACACGGGACGGTCATTTTACGAGGGACTAGGACTCATCATGCCAGACACAGTGCAACAAGCGATGCACAAGAAAGATCAGCAATGGCAGCGAATTTCGCTAGAAGTTTTGGCGAAGTATGCAGGAGATCGCGTCTTTGTAGCTGTCGGTAAAACAGAGGACAAGATTGATTATAAGAAAGCACCGGTTTGGAGCAAGCTAGCAGCCGTACAAAACGATCACTTATATGAAATTGATGGCTGGCGCTTCTGGTTCTCTGACCCTATCTCTATTCTGGGACAGGTCGAGGAAGTTGCAAAAATGATAATTGAACGTGCCAAGAAGTAGTAGCGATAAGCAAGGGATACCACATTAAGTAGTGAATGTTAATCTGGTTCGGGATATCAAAGGGTATTTTCATCAGGCTGTCCATACCAACGCTAGCACTTTTATGCTGTGACTTGGTATGGGCGGCCTATTTGTCTTGCACGTATTTCATAGTAATTGCAATTGCATGCTTAAGCGGGCAAGCCGCAGAAAAGGGAAAACAGGTGGATAGTATGGGATGGTTCTACTTATTCGTGCAAATGGCTTTCAATAAGCCAAGGAACCAGTCCAAAAATGAGTACTAAAAGAGCAACGAATTCCTTATAGGACCATGGATCTGTACGAGGCCAGGTGGTTTCCTTTGTGGTGATTATGTTTTTTGCTGTACTAGGTGTTGCTTTCATTAGGTTTCCCCCTATAAGATTTAATATAGTGAGTTTATAGGGTGGCGCAACGTTACCTGCAAGAAGTATTTTCATTATTCCACAACTATACACCTAGCTTCAAAGAGGCGGGTGGCAGACGTTTATATTCAGAGGAAGACATGTTCCGAATGGAGAAGATAACGCTGCTAAAATCACTGTCACTACCGCTTAGTGAAATTGAGAGCCTGTTGGATGCATTGTCAATCCGTCAAATTCTTGAAGCCCATCAGAAATGTTTAGAGGGGAAAATGATCGAACTGCAAGAAAGTATGAACAATACAACATCGTTGCTTCATTTTCATGAGCTTGAAGGGGAGATTCACTGGGACACACTCTTGCGCTTGTGCAGAGTCATCAGCCTGGACCTAAGCAGTGGCAGACTTATTTTAATGCTCAGGAGCTTTGAAGTGCTGAATGCTCGCCTCCCTAAGTTAGAAAGTAACGACGCGGTTACTCGGGAGTGGATCAGGCTTATTACGCGGATAGAAGACTGTATTCATAAAGGAATTCAACCGCAGTCGTCGGAGGGGGCAGCAATTGCTGAAGAGATCGAACGACTGTCTGAGTTAACATTTGCAGGTGACACTGCCTTAATGAATAAATTTTGGGAACTGCGTAAAGATCCGGCTTCCGCAAAACAAGGGTTAGTCCCTGTTCGTAAAGAAGTCATCCAATTTGTAGAGGAATGTCTAATTCCGCTGGAAGGAGTGAAACAAAAGTGATTAAGCTTAAAGATATCGGGAAATTCGACACAATCCCTGAGCTTGCGCAGCATATCTATGAGGGAAATATAGCCGCATTAAACAGCGCTTTGGCCGCTGGCTGGGACATCGAGCAGGGCATCGAACTTAGCCGTTATATCACATGCAGCCCGTTGGACATAGCTATTATTGCTGAGCAGTTGGAGGTGGTGAAGCTGCTCTGCGAGCATGGTGCAAATCTAAATGCAGCCGGTAGTCCTGCTTTTTTAACCGCCGTGCGCTATTGTGGAGCAGATATTGTACGTTACGTTGCAGCAAATGGAGCTAAGCTGGATGCGATCAATAACGTCAAGTCTGGTGCTTACGAGCAAGCCTATTATGGGAATAAGGCGAATATTCCGCTTATTGCGGAATTAGGGTTGGATATAACCAAACATGGCGGAAAAACGCTGAGAAAGGCGGTTGATAAGCATGATTTAAAAACAATCGATTATTTGCTGGAGCATGGCGTAGACATAAACTTTAACGAACCAGATATGGTATATCCCTATAAAGCTACCCCATTAACGGTCGCTGCTAGAAATGGAAATCTTAAAATGGTGAAGTATCTTGTCGAACGCGGAGCGGATGTGACTTTGACAGAAAAGGACGGCGAACGGGCGTATACGATTGCAGTAAGTAGTAAACATACCGAAATGGCTGACTATTTAAAAGCCATCGAACCTCCTGCATTTCATCATTTGGAAAATAAGCTGCAAGCATTAAAAAGTTATAAGCTGCCCAAAGATATGATAGCTTTCCTGTGTGGAGACCGGTTGCGCCTCGAATTGCCGGCCAACGAGTATGAGATTTATTATGTTGAATTTTTCTCGATAACGGACGTGATTGAGATGAAGGTAGGCCGGCAAAAGCTGCTGCGGCTGACTTCTGCAGTGGACAACTATTCGGACATCCTAATCGTCTGGAATCCCAAGAAAAAGTGTATCGGGTATTATGACGTTGAGCATCAGGTATATGCAGATGTGTGCAGTTTTGCTGAGTTTCTGCTGCAGCCTGAAGTTCATTTAGCCAATATCATAGAAGGTGAATGGTTAGTGGATTGAAGCACATAAGCCTAAGCATGGCTGGGGAGCAGCTAGTGTGGCCATACAGGACCGCATACTAATATTTTACTTTAACAAGCTGTTGGCTGCTGATAGTTCTGAGGATGCGTAGGCGCAAGCCTTTACAAAGTAGACTCGTCTGTGTCGCAAAGCGATCAGGGCACCTAATCCTATAGGTCCCCTGATCACATAGATGCAGCGTTATTTTATCTATTTTTTTATGATCGTTCTTTGGGCGCGGGCGACAATGCGCTTCGTATCTTTTGTACCGGATTGCTCGAGCCAAGTGTTACACGTTTTAAGCACCCATTCCGGTTTCGTTTTGCTGGCATCATTTAACCAATTTCCAACAGAGTCTTGTACGTATTTAGTGTGATCAGACTTTACTTGATCCAGAAGGGGAAACGCTAGTGCTGGGTTGTCTTTTAATTCCTGAATGTGTTTGGCCCATACCCCTTGAGGGCGAGTACACTCAATTGCAAACCTTCTAATATTGGCGTCATCGTCGCACACCCAGTTCTCAAACAGATGCAAGGCCTGCGTTAATTCCTTGGCGACGGGCTCCCGGACAGCCATCCATGCAATCTCTCGTACGCCAAAGTGGAGATCTGCTGCAAATGGGCGTATGGCTGTCAGTTTCTGAGAAAGAGATAATTGGTCATCAAGTCCGATTATATAAGCGGCCCAGCATCTGACACTATCAGAACAATGGTTGGCCAACGAGTCGAAGACTCGGCTGCGCTCCTCACTCGGGGACAGATTCAGCAGGTGAAGCCACCCTTTTGCGATGGCGGGAATTATCTTCATCATCTTTTTGTCCCGCAGCAGCTCCAGCTCTGATAGTATCACGTCTGTATGATGCTTTAGATCGAGTTCATCGATGACATGCCGGAGCAGCAAGGTATGATCAACTGCCAGCCATTCGGTCAAATTAACCGTCTGCAATTGTCCTGTTTGCAGCAGTTGCTGGACTTCATCTGGAATGTCCTTCACTTTTTGAGCACCTTTTCTGTATAATACATGATCAGGAATATTTATATGCATATACCTCTCTCTTCCCTTGGATGACGTAATGGTTACTCGGCAAGCTGGTATTATGTTGTGCCTAACCGCGTATAGATTAAGCTATGTTGACTAAGGAAAGATGTAATCCAGTTTACAACTGTACAAATAAGAGACGAAAGTACTATTGCGACAGAGCACATTCTGAACACTAGAAAGACCAATTGGCTGCTCGCTCTATCCTTTTTTCTCGATGAATAGAGATACTTTTGAATCCAGTCTTTATGATTTCTTGCTCGGCAAGTTCACGTAAGACAGCTGATACTGCTTCTCTTGTGGCGCCTACCAAATGTGCTAATTCCTGATGAGTAATCGGCAGATTAATGAGATCATAATCTTTGTCACGCACTACACCGCACTGACTAGATAGCTTGTCAATCACATACAGAATCTTATCTTGTAGGTTTCCAAGCGCTAAATGTTGGGCCAAATGGCTCATGCTGACTAGCCGTTCGCTTAATACTTGTATCAAGTTCATCATAAATTGAGGATGATGTATGAGGAAACTTTCAAATCTAGTCTTATCCATTAAGCAGATATGGCTCTCTTCAACCGTCTCGATGTACATGTCACGTGTGCCTAAGGAGATCCCAGCCATTTCGCCAAATACATTGCCCTCGCTTAGGATGTCCAAGGTGAATTGCTTGCCCTCCACGTTTACCTTGTATAAGCGTACTTTTCCTTTTTTTATAAAATAAAGGCCTTCAGCAAATGTAGCTGGTGTTTGAATAAACGTGTATTTTGGAATCACGGTAATTGAAGTCAACTGTTCCATTTCAATTAGATCAGGGATGGAAAGTGAACGAAGTAGATTAAATTGAGACAAATATTGAATGTTATCCATGATCCCTCCTAGTCAAAGCCAATGGCATATGCAACACCTATCTACGGACTACTATATCAAAGTTATAGAGAAAGTGGTCATATCAGTTTCAGGAACTCGATGCTCGGATTAATGATGAGAAAACCGCTGTCTCGTGTAGAGTTTTTGCATATTGACAAAATATTTTAAGTGCCATATAATTGCAAATAATTTAACATCCAAATGTTAGGATTAGAAATAGTAGGAATAGGCAGACTTTTCAGAGAGCCGTTGGTTGGTGTGAAACGGCAATGTCTTATATTCCGAACTCGTCTATGAACAGCTGCCTGAATATGTAGGGTATGCCGGAGTTCCACCGTTACAGGGATAGATGGTGTTGGCCATCGAGGGAGATCATTTCTTAGGAAATGAATTAGAGTGGTACCGCGGGTTCAACCCCGTCTCTATACGTAGAGACGGGGTTTTTTTGTTGGCCAAATTCCGGGTTTGACCAACCCCGCTTCATATAGATATCTAAAAGAAGGCTCAGGAGGAGATGCAGATGAACCGCAAAATTATCGTCTTAGACACCACTTTGCGTGACGGAGAGCAAGTTCCAGGCGCTAAATTAAATGTACATCAAAAAATAGAGATGGCTCAGCAGTTAAAGCGGCTGAATGTAGATATTATCGAAGCGGGTTTCCCTGCTTCTTCAGCAGGAGATTTTCAAGCGGTGCAGCAGATTGTTCGTAGTGTCGGCGACAGCGTATCGATTACCGCACTGGCACGCGCAGTCAAAAGTGATATTGACGCTGTATATGAGAGTATTAAGTTGGCACAAAATCCGCTAATTCATATTGTACTGGGCACTTCAAACATCCATGTGGAGAAGAAATTTAATCGCTCCAAGGAAGCGGTTATGCAATTGGGGGTTGACGCGGTCAAGTATGCGAAGACTTTGCTGCCGCATGTGCAATACTCCACGGAGGATGCATCGCGATCAGATTTTGAATATTTGTGGAGCACAATTGAAGCGGTCGTTAAAGCCGGAGCTACCATGATTAACGTTCCTGATACGGTGGGATACGCTGTACCGGAGGAGTTCGGCGAGCTGATTCGTCGGATTAATGAACGCCTAAAAAATCTGGATGAGAGTGTCATCCTTAGTGTGCACTGTCACAATGATCTGGGAATGGCTACCTCCAATACGTTAAGCGCCATCAAAAATGGCGCCGATAAGATTGAATGTACGATTAACGGTCTTGGCGAACGAGCAGGAAATGCCTCGTTGGAAGAGGTTGTAATGGGACTTAAAGTACGGGAGAACTATTACCATTGTTATACCAACATTCAGACGAAGGAACTTCTTCGGACATCAAAGCTGGTTACGTATTTGACAGGGCTGGATGTTCAGGTAAATAAGGCGATAACAGGGGAGAATGCTTTTGCCCATTCCTCCGGTATCCATCAAGACGGGTTATTAAAGGATAAACAAGTGTACGAGATTATGTCCCCCGAAGAGGTGGGTGCAGACAGCATGGAGCTGATTCTAACAGCTCGTTCAGGCCGCCACGCTTTCAAAAATGCTGTCGAGAAGATGGGCTTTGACGTCAGTGATGAAGCAGATTTTGAAGTGTTGTTTAATAAATTTCTGACATTGGCAGATGCCAAAAAAGAAGTGTACGATCACGATGTGTTCTACTTGGTAACGAATCATCGCACAGCGGATGAAGGCAGCAAGCAGTTGTACGAACTAACTTCTTTTCAGGTGGTTAGCAACGACTTATATCCGACGGCAACGGTCAAGTTAAAGAAAGGCACTGACACGGTTAAGGGCAGCGCAGTAGGAGACGGTCCTATCGATGCCCTATACAGTGTAATAAAGACACTGGTTGGCTTGGATGTACAGCTGAAGGATTACAAAATTAACAGCTTGTCCAGAGGAAAAGAGGCGATCGGCCGTGTGAACATTCGAATTCAATATCAAGATAAGATCTATTCGGGTCGTGCGATGGATATGGATATTTTAAAAGCTAGTGCCAATGCGTTCTTGAACGCGATTAACGCGATCTTGTTGGATGCAGATGCAGATATAGATCAAGAGGCATAGTAGGCATTGACGACGTAGAGATGGGACGCTGAACGATCAGTTTCCATCTCTATAAATATTTAGAGGTTCCTATGGAGAATAAAACGTTTGAGATCATATCCCAATAGTGTGGTTACATAGAAGCTGCTTCTACGCTATAATTGAAGTAAATAATTCCATTTTTACTAGAATGTCGGTAGTTCTATCTAGTTGGAATGGTCTATTTAGTTGCTAAATAAGGGGATATGCTGATGAAGTTGTTAAAAGGCCAGAAGATAGATATTACAAAGGGTAGAAACATACTTAACCTTAGTTTGCGGTTCGACTGGACCATAAAACATACGGCTATGAGTGTCGATGCTGCTGCTTTTATTCTAAATGATCAGGGCCGTTGTGTCCGGGATGAACATTTCATTTTTTATGGGAATGCGGCTGCTCCTCATGGAGAAGTAAGGCACTCTTCGGCTGATGGGACAGAGAAGGAAGTTGTACATATTGCATTTAGCAAGCTGTCAGAAAGTGCTGCGCGTATTGCATTTACATTGACGATTTATGAAGGAGAACAACAGGGGCATCATATGAGTGATGTCTCCGATATGTATGTTCAGCTTATAGATACAGACAGCGGCGAAGTATTATGCCAGTATACATATGGGATGGATTTGACGCGCGAAACTGCGATTGTGGTAGGTGAACTCTACAGATATAACGATGAATGGAAGTTCAATGCTATAGGCAGCGGCTTCTACGGAGGATTGGCTGCATTATGTACTCACTTTGGACTTGAGATCGAGGAGCCTACCGGTGAGGTAGCGGCAGCTGTAGAGGAAAAGGTAATGGCGCCCATTGATCTGCGAAAGCAAAAGGTACAATATACGCTGGAAAAGAAGAAACTTCAAGGCGTGGTGGCAAGAGTAGGCATCGTACTTGATATTTCTGGATCGATGAGGAAGCTGTATATGAACGGTACTGTACAAGAAGTAGTAGAACGTATTCTAGCAGTAGCCTGCTCATTTGATGATAACGCTACATTAGATGTATGGGTATACGATTCTCAGTACAGTCGATTGCCTTCTGTAACCGAACAGGATATTGCAGGCTATGTGAATCGACATATATTAAACAACAGTGAGGTCAATAAATTTGGCGCGAATAATGAGCCGCCTGTCATGCGCGATGTCATTCATAAGTATACAGAAGAAGAGGAGTCCGCGACGCCTGTATTTGTTATATTTATTAATGATGGCGGTGTGGTTAAGTCAATCAAGAAAGTAATTACAACAGCTTCGGTTCAGCCTATTTTCTGGCAGTTTGTTGGGATTGGACATTCAGACTTTGAGGTGTTGAAGAAGCTGGATACGATGGAAGGCAGAATTGTGGATAATGCCAACTTTATTCATGTTGATGATATTGGCGCTATATCCGACGAATCGTTGTACGATCAATTGCTGAATGAATTTCCATTGTGGCTAAAGGCGGCCAGGGAGAAGAGAATCATAAGGGATTCGCACTAATTAAATGGATCTTGTTATACCACCTGAACCACCTACGGCGAAATATACCGGGAGCGTGGTTCTTTTGTTATCCCGCTATGTATGCCATTATCAAGAAGGGGAGGCGAAGCGATGTTTCAACAATTCAAGCCGCAGGCAGGTCGTTCTACTGCGGTCCAATTAAAAGAATACATTCAACAATTTATTATTAATGGAGTCCTTCAAGCGGAGCAGAAGCTTCCCTCTACCCGTGAACTCAGCTTATTGTTGAACTTGAGCCGCAATACGGTTATTTTGGCATATCAAGGTTTGGAAGAGGATGGTTTCGTTTATGTTAGGCGAGGAAATGGAAGTTATGTTTCGGCTTTTTCGAAGCCTGCAACGATTTCCCCGCGCAGTATAGATTGGAAAAGACGTGTAAATAACCATGCACGTATGGCAGACTCTTTGGACATTATGAAGCGAGGAATACGGGCCGAAGAAGGTATGATTCGGTTTACAAGCATTGCGCCTGATGAAAAGTTATTTGACGTGGACCATGTGAAGCGCGCATTTCTCGATCGAATGGCCATCGAGGGCAGCACACTGTTGAACTATGGATATGCCAAAGGATATAAGCCCTTAATTGATTATCTATTTCATTATATGGAAAAAAAAGGTGTTAATCTAAAGGGCAAAGATATGTTGATTACGAATGGCTTTACGGAAGGATTGGATATTGTTTTGTCTGCGCTAAAGCGGGATAACGGCGCTGTGTTGTGTGAAAACCCAACGCACCATACGGCCATTAAGCAGTTCAGGCTGCAAGGGTACGACGTTACAGGCATACCAATGGAGCGCGACGGTATTCATCTTCAGGAATTGGAGCGCGCTGTTCAGGCGCAGTCATACGATTGTGCTTATGTAGTACCTTCGTATCACAACCCGACAGGCATTGTGATGTCTCCCGCTAAACGATTAAAGCTGCTGCAGGTCATGGCGAATTATGATATTCCGATTATTGAAGATGGTTTTAATGAAGAGCTGCGTTATTCCGGCGCCCATGTGTCCCCCTTAATGGCAGCTGCGGGCCGAGGTAATAACGTTATTTATTTGGGAAGCTTCTCTAAAGTTCTTTTTCCGGGACTGCGTGTAGGATGGGTGCTTGCTGATCAAGAGTTAATATATTATTTGGAAAGCATAAAGCGGGCGCGCAGTATCCATACATCGACACTGGATCAATCGCTTTTATATCAGTATTTGCAAAACGGTAATATGGAGAAATATGTGAAACGGGCGCGAGCTGTATACCGTCGAAAATATGAATGGACGAAACAATGCTGCGAAACCTATATCCCTTATGCAAAGCTGTCCGGAGACGGAGGACTTCATCTTTTTATAGAATTCGACGCTGCTTTTGACACAAGGGTATTGCTTGAGGCTTGCGCTCGTCAAGGCGTGTTGTTTACGCCGGGGGATCAATTTTATACGAACGGGCTAGGGCAACATGCGATGAGAATTGGCTTCTCCAGATTGACAGCAGAAGAGATTAGTCAGGGAATTCGGATTATCGGCGACACAGCCAAACATATTATGGGATTGTAAGGTGGTGCAAGGATGAAAGTGGGCGTCATTATGGGCGGAGATTCCTCGGAGCGAGAGGTATCCATGCAGACAGGGCAGGAAATGCTGCTTCACTTGGATCGGAATAAATATGAAGTTGTTCCTATCGAAATATCGAATCGGCATGAGCTTATTGAGCGGGTAAAAGGGATTGATATGGCATTGCTTGCTCTGCATGGCACGTATGGAGAAGACGGAACAGTACAGGGCGCGCTGGAGTCGATGGGTATTCCATATACGGGCAGCGGGGTGCTGTCCAGCAGTATATGTATGAATAAAGATGTGTCAAAGAGACTCATGAGAAGTGAAGGGATTCGCACTCCAGAATGGAAATGTTGGAGCAGTATGGAAGAATATGACCCAGAAGTGGTAGAACTCTTAGGATTTCCGTTAATCGTAAAACCCAATTGCGGCGGATCAAGTGTTGGTACGGAGTTGGTACGGAGCCGTGAAGCATTGTATGCGGCTGTACAAAACGCTTTTCAATGGGACAGAACGGTGTTGATTGAAGAATATATCAGTGGTCAGGAGATAACTTGTTCCTTGTTAAATGGCGAGATGCTTCCGATCATCGGTATTAGATCGTTACAATCGGATTGGTTTGATTATCGCTGCAAGTATGACGATGGAGGGGCGGAAGAGCAGGTTATACAATTGTCTGCTGAGATTACACGAAACGTTACGGAAGCAGCACTTGCTTGTTACCGTATCATGAAGTGCAGTGTGTATGCACGCGTTGACATGATACTAAGGGACGGTGTTCCTTATGTTCTGGAGGTAAATACGCTGCCAGGTATGACAACGAACAGCCTGCTGCCCAAAAGCGCTTCTGCCGCTGGTCTAACGTTCAGTCAATTGCTGGACCGTATCATTGAACAGTCGTGGTCAGCACGAGCTCCACATGTAGGTAGCGTAACAAGATAGGGACCCGATCAGCGTCCGGGACCGGCGCATGATAAATATTGAAGCACCTCCACAACCACGCGATTTGTGGGAGCAGAGGTGCTTGATTTGTTGTACGGATATTTACGGTGACGCGAGTTCTTTTAGCTGTGTTCCACTGAGAGGGTATGAGATCAGTAGTGTAGAAAGTGGAGCGGAATAATCGCTAATATTCCTTGCAGATCCATTCATTTGCAGCTCAATTGTATAGTTATGGCCTGTTGTTACTTTAGCGTCCATAGTGCAGGTACGTTTGGCGGCTCCCAGCCAACCAGAGAGAGGTGCGGCTGATGAGCCTCATAGGTCTTGCCGTTGTATGAGACGAGGTCACCCTGTGCGTACGACGTATTTGCGGCCCATGGTGTAATGCTTGGTCCGCTGCTTGTGGTTACGCTGACTGCATTACTGTCAGCAGATATGTTGCCTGCGGCATCAATTGCGCGTGCTGTAAAGGTGTATGCCGTATTGGCCGTCAAGCCAGTAACGGTATACGTGAGCGTCGTTCCATTTGTCGTCGTGACCAATGTTGAGCCGTTATAGATCTGGTAACCAGTAACGCCAACGTTATCGGTTGCCGCACTCCAACTTAACTTGACACTTGTGGCGGTAACATTCGCCGCTAATAAATTCGTCGGGGACGTAGGTGCAGCATGATCAGGCGGTAATGCAAGTGTCGTAAAGGCGACTGCATTGCTTGCCGTAGAACTGTTGCCTGCAGCGTCAATCGTACGGACGGTTAACGTATAAGGTGTGGTTGGTGTCAGTCCTGTGAGGTTGTAAGTTAAAGCTGTTCCGTTGGTTGTTGTAGCTAACAAGGTTGAACCGTTATAAATTTTGTATCCGCTGACACCTACGTTATCGGTCGAAGCCCCCCAAGTCACTGTTGCACTAGTAGGAGCAATGTTCGAAACCGCTAGGTTTGTCGGAACGGTCGGCGCACTAGTATCAACAGGCGAACCACCGCCAAAGTCGACGTCAATCACGTTATAGAACGCATTGGCCGTATCCGCGATTTCCCATACAGCCAAAATGACCTGATATCCTGTACGACTAGGCACGTTACAAGTATCGGAGTAGGAGTGTGGGGGCTGTTTGCCCTTGTAGTTCACGTTGCAGAACGGCGTAAGGTCAAACGCAGCTCGGCTTAACGGAGCGTTAGCATTCCAGTCCTGCTTAGTGATGTAGTACTTCCAGCTAGTGGTGGCGTGATTGGCCTCGATAGTCCAGTGGAACGTCGTCGTTCCAGGTGTAATGTTGACCTTGCTCCAGCGAGTAGCGGACTGCTGGTCAAGTTCCGGGAAAGCGCCTGATGCGCTGGCAATCTTGCCGTCCGCCGGACCTGCGGCAGGGAAGCCCTTATAAGCTTCAAGGCTTTGCGGCTCATAAATAATAAAGCCGCAGTTTTTGTTAATGCCGCGAGCGCATAGGTCTGCGCGGCTGCTAGGTGAATCAATGTAGCCGTGAGCGAAAGCTTTCCCTGCAAACAACATCATGGCAACTGTAAGTACTAAAGCCATGCCAGCCGCGAACAACAACTTTACAAATAATGCATGATAAGTGCGATTTAAAACGAACATCATATTCCTCCCTTAATGGTTAAATCGGGATACTGATCAGACAGAATACTGCACAGTAGTACCTGCTTAGTGCGAGACCTCCCTTCTTTACGGCTGCAAAAATATAATCGCTGTAACCTCCTTGCTTAAAGAAGTATGTATATAAACTCAGGTTGAGCTTATATCGGATATGCAGCCTCAAATCCATTCATGTGCATTGAGAAAATGTAATAGTCAGTAGATGACAACATTTTTTCATTTCTAAATTTATTTTTACTTTAAAATATATAGACTAAAAATATTTTGCGTAGAAGCAAGTGAAGCCGAAAATAGAGGTAGCAGCAGTTTGATACTCACAAAAGAAATAAAAGACAAATGCAGATGGAAACTGCATTTGTCTTTTAAGAGGGGTAGAGAACTTTACTTAATTTACTTTACGCTTGCTTTGTATTTGTCCAAATACTCTTTTGCTTTTGCAGGGTCAGACTTTAGCTCATTGCCCGTTGTAACGAGCGGGCTAACTGTAGAGACGGCTTTAAATTTATTATTGTTATAGAATTGCAGGAATTCGTCCTGATTAATGGAATACAAGACAGCTTTTCTCAAATCCTCGTTCTTGGCCACATCACGATTACCCGTATTAAACAACAAGTAAGATACCGCATTGCTTGGCAACGTTTGAAGTGCTAGCTTGGAGTCGCCTTTTACCAGATCGAATTTCGTTTCAGGTACGCCGTAGTAGACATGAATCTCACCGCTGCGCAGTGCTGACAATGCACTGTCTGCATCCTTGATAAAGCGAAGCTTGATGTTTGTAATTTTAGGCTCGTGAGCTGTGCCTTTCAAGTAGCCCGGATTTTTAATAAAGACCGCTTCATAGTCATTTTTATGCGATAAAATATAAGGTCCGCTTGCATACAAGGTATTATTATATTTGTTTCCTTCGGTTACGGTGTTTTGATCGCCGTAAGGAACGTCTTTGTTTACATCAAATTTAGCTACATCATACGTATTAATGCTTTCGACTTGTTTTTTGGATACGATGCCGCCTGATTGGTGAGCAAGGTAATTCAGGACTTGCGGGAATGGCGCTGTTGTCGTCAGCTTAATAACTTGATATTTTCCGTCTTTGCTGCTAGCTTTTGTCTTGTCTGCGACAAGCTCTTTAATAGGGGCTGCAAGCCCTTTTTCTAACGCTGCTTTGATCGTCTCATTGCTTCCAGACTGATTGATAGCTTCTAGTGATTTAAGGTCTGTTATGGCCTCAACGTTCTTAATATGCTCGTGCAAGCTGTACGTACGATGGTCAGGCACCGAATTTTTGTCTTTGGCACGATTCAGAGAGAAAATAACATCATCTGCCCCTACACGCTCTCCAGTGTCTACTGCAGCTTTGTTTGTAACTTTTGCAAAATGAATATCATCTCTCAACACAAAGTAATACTCCGAATTGCCTTCTGCAATTGAATGGTTGTAGGACAAGGAGCCCTCTGTTGTAATCTTGTCATCGTCAGTCAAGTTCAGCAGACGAACATACATATTGGTATTAATCATATTAATAGAACCGTCATTGCCTTTGATCGGATCGAGAGAGGTCAACACGGATGTCGCTTGTGTTAACAGCAGTGGATCGGTATTACGCTTGGACGTATCTTTGAAGTCGATATCTTCCCACACGAGGGAGCGAGATTTCGACAGACGAACGGAATCTTTGTTCAGCACTTCTTGGTTAAGCCCTTGTGATTTTAATGAGCTGTATAAGGGCGCGATATAGGCTTTATCAAATACGAGCTTTTGTTCTAATTGCTTGTAAGTGTCAACAAATTGCTCCGGTGTTTGTGTGGAAGCTTGATCAATCAGCTTGTCGAGATCGGGATCAGCTATGATGCTGTAATCCCCGCCTGACTTAAATAATGATCTGACGGCATAATCCGGATTGCCCGTTACAGTTGTCCAGCCAGAGAGGGAAACATCATAATTGCCTGCCTCTTCCTGTGCTTTAAAGCTGCCATAATCAGGCTGAATGTTCAACTTGACGTTAAACCCGTTTTTGGTTAACTGATCGCGAACAATGTTGAGATCAGATTCACCAGAGCTCATGCCAAGCAGCTCAATGGTAACAGCGCTTTTGTTGGTTGTATCCTGTGAAGGAGGATTTTCGACGACATCTTTCTTGGTGTTGACCTGGCATCCGCTAATGACGACCGCAAAGGCGATTAATAATAGGAACCATGGACTTTTTTTCATTGTGTTGGACCTCCTGAATGATAAGTATTTAACATATTTAGATATGGATAGCTGTGATGCATGGCTGCCACAATGTTAATCAAGTTTAGGATCGAGCGCGTCCCGCAGGCCGTCCCCAAGGAAGTTAAAGGATAAGACCAGCATAATGATGGCTAGACCCGGATAGATGGCCAGATAGGAGTGAGATTCCAGATACGCACTGCCGATCTTCAGAATGTTGCCCCATTCCGGTATTTGCGGTTCGACGCCCAGTCCCAAATAGCTTAAGCTGCTAGTTGAAATAACGGCTGCACCGATTGTTAAAGTAGATTTGACAATCATGGGAGCCAGCGAATTAGGCACGATATGTTTAAAAATGATTGACATATTCCCAGACCCAAATGCACGTGCAGCCTCTACAAACTCATACGTAGATACAAGCATGACATTAGCTCGCATCGTTCGTGCATAAGAGGGGATCGCTCCTATACTGAGTGCCAAAATCAGGTTTACGGTATTAGCTCCGAAGGCCGCGATGATAGCAATCGCGAGCAAAATGCCAGGAATAGCGTACAGAATGTCCAACATACGCATAATGACATTGTCTGTTCGACGTCCGTAGTAACCAGCTATCGCGCCAAGTACACCGCCTATAACTACTGGGATCGCGGTGGACAGCATGCCAACAACTAAGGAAATGCGTGCACCAAAGATGATGCGTGAAAACAAACATCTGCCGAAATTGTCTGTGCCAAACGGATAAGCTAAGCTGGGCTGCTGTAATATCGCCCCGTAGTTGTTATCAATGGCAAGTGCATAATCAAATGTAAAATAACTGCAGATGGAGATGGAGAACAGAAACACGATAAAAAATAAGCCAATCATCGAGGTTGTGCTCCGTGTTAATCTCTCCAGCACCGTTTCCCACTTGCTGGTGGACTGATAGCTCGCTTTACGAATCTTGGCGAGTAACGTAAGCCCTAGCAGCAGCGCAAACAAGTTGCCTGTAACAGAGGTTAGGATAAGCAGATATGTTATAATCCGCAGGCGTGGATGAACACGCTCTCTGCTTACATACTTGGCGATGATTAAAAGAGTGATCAAGTAAAAGACAGTCAGGATCACGAGTACAAACATAGCGGGCAGAAATGTATCCGTCACATAAGGCTTAAATAAATTAAGGCCGGATACAGCAATAATAAATAGTTGTGTGAGCAGCATGTATACGGCTAATGTGTACTCCGCGCTTTTATTACGCTTAATGAGTCCAAAAGCTGCAGTCGCGATAAACACGTTGCCTGCTGCGATGCTCAACAGTTGAATATAGCCAATTGCTCTGGTCTTTCCCTGGATCGTGCCAACGCGTACAAGGTCCCGCCGAATCAAGAGGGCAAGTGCCAGTTGGATGACGGTAAACAGGGCATATACAACAAAACCGATAAATACGTAAGGTTTGATCACCTGCTCGGTAAGGCTGTAGCTGTTAAGCAGCAATAAGATCGTCAGCGCCAGGGATACAATCCAAGCCAGGTTGGCCTGGCCATATTCAGGAGATGTCTTTAATCGATATCTCAATTCTTGGGTATGAATAAGCTTCTTTGTCATGTCGACACCTGCTTTAGTATTGTTTCATCTTAGACCGGATACGAGGGTCAAAGAAGGCATAAAGAATGTCTATCACAACATTGATCAGCGATATCGTTATGGCAGTATAAATTACGCCTCCCATAATACTCGGAATATCGGGAATAAACTGCTTGTCCACAATATAACTGCCGATGCCGCTAATGTTAAACACCTTCTCTGTCACAGCAGATCCCCCCAGCATGCCTCCGAATTGAAGACCAATGACCGTAATGATAGGAATAAGGGCGTTGCCCACTGCATGTTTTCGCAAAATTTGGCGCTTGCTTAGCCCCTTTGCTTTGGCCGTAATGATGTAATCCTCATTGATGACTTCCAATGTAGAAGATCGTGTCATTCTGGCAACGGCTGCTGTTAATCCTGTACCCAGAACGATCGTCGGCATAATAATCGATAACCAGTTCTGCGGATTGTAAGTGGCGGGCAGCCACTGCAGTTTTATGGAAAAATTAAGTATAAAGACAAGTCCTTGCCAAAAACTAGGTATCGATAACCCAAGAAGTGCGATAAACATAAAGGTATAATCATACACCGAGTTAGGTTTAACAGCCGATATGATGCCGATAGGCAATGCAATGATGATCGCCATTACAAGCGATATGAGTGTTAACGTTAGTGTGACAGGAAACTTTCCTGCAATAGCCGTAGTTACTTCTTCATTGCCGGCGAATGACTTGCCGAGATCAAAAGTGGCAATACCCTTCAGCGTGTTCCCTAGCTGGACTAGATAGGGCTGATCTAGACCATATAGTTGGTTAAAGGATTCAATTTGTTCCGCCGTCGCCGTTTCTCCCAAAATATTAGCTGCCGGATTCATTGGGGAAATATAAAGAATCGAGAACACAAGGAATGCCACGCCAAAAATTACAAAAACACTCATCAACAGCCGTTCTACGATATATTTGAGATAAGGGCTGCCGAATATCAGAATCAATACGTACATTAATGCTCCAGGAACAAGCGATATCGCAACAAACAGCGGGCTTTCGAGCAGTTGTTGAAAGGCTGCTGCATAAGTAAGCCTTTGTTGGCTGTGCTGTCGCAATCGTGCCATTGTTTGCTCGTGTGCTTCGGCTTGAAACTGCGACGCTGCAATAGCTGCAACCTGCCGCTCAAGCGTCTGCGGCTCGATCTCCTCCTGAAAGAACTGGTGCTTGCGAATTTGCTGGTCGCGAATATCCTCTATAAGGCTGTCGTGATAACCTGACGCAAGCAACTCTTGTTTGGTGTCTTCCAAAGCAAGAACATAGGGATCGCTTTTGCGTTCACGCCAGTAATAAAAATATACGAATATATGAACAGGTGCTCCTAGCAGTAGGACAAGCACTCTGTATGTCGGATTCAGCATCATTTTGCCGTAAGCAGCGGCAATTCTTTGGAGCAAGCCCCAACGGGGTGATGAAGCGGATGCTTCCATGATCGTTCCCCCTCTCTCTATTAATTAATTTGCATAATTCCGATCGATATAGTAGATTTTATTTTAGAGTTAGTAAAAAGTCAATGCTTATTCATACGATGGTTTATTAATATATGCAGGCGGGTGATCTTCAGTGGAAAAGACAGAAACGGTGGATACGATATTAGAAGTTAACAATTTGAGCGTCTCCTTTCAGACTCGTGATCGGGAAGTTCAAGCGGTAAAAGGGGTCAGCTTTGAATTAAGAAGAGGGGAAACGTTAGGTATTGTAGGAGAATCCGGGAGTGGTAAAAGTGTAACTGCGCGTACAATTATGAGATTGCTGCCTTCACCACCTTCCTATGTGAAGTCCGGTGAGATTACATTTCTCGGACAGAATCTCGCATATATGACAGATAAGCAAATGGAGGCAATTCGGGGTCGGGACATCGGAATGATCTTTCAAGATCCGATGACCTCTTTGAACCCGACGATGAAGATCGGTCGCCAAATCGCAGAAAGTCTGATCAAGCATCAGAAGTTATCCAAGAAAGAAGCACGCCAACAGGCAGTAGAGATGCTTAAGCTGGTTGGCATTTCGAATAGCGAGGCACGATATGATCAATATCCGCACGAGTTCTCAGGCGGTATGAGACAACGGGTAATGATAGCGATCGCGCTAGCATGCCGTCCGTCACTATTGATCGCCGATGAGCCAACAACTGCGCTTGATGTGACGATACAGGCACAGATTCTGAATCAAATGAAGCTGATACAGCAGCAAATCGGGACTTCTATTATTCTAATTACACATGATTTGGGTGTTGTGGCAGGGATGTGTGATCGCGTAGCAGTTATGAAAGACGGTGTGATCGTAGAGACAGGCACGACTGAGGAAATTTTCTCGAATCCGCAGCATCCGTATACATTAAAGCTGTTAAATGCACTGCCGCGCCTGCATGAGCAGAAGAAAGCGAAGCCTGCGCCTCTTATCACTCGCTCTGCAGCTGATGATCGACCGCTGTTGGAAGTCAGATCGCTTAAGCGACACTTCGATATGGGAAAAGGAAACGTGCTGAAAGCGGTCAATAATATTAGCTTTCATATTCATGCTGGGGAGACGTTGGGTATCGTTGGGGAGTCTGGGAGCGGAAAGTCCACGACAGGCCGTACCATTCTGCGCCTGCATGAACCAACAGGAGGAGATGTGCTTTACAAGGGAATCTCGATTAATCGGTTGACCTTATCCGAGATGAAGGTGATGCGTCGGAATATGCAGATGATCTTCCAGGATCCGTATGCTTCGCTTAACCCTCGATTCAGAGTGCTGGATATTATCGGTGAAGCACTGGATGTCCACAAGCTTGTGGCAACTCCGCAGGAACGTCAGAAGCGTGTAGAGGAGCTGCTTGATATGGTCGGATTAGATCCTGTTATGGCAATGCGTTATCCGCATGAATTTTCCGGGGGACAGCGGCAGCGGATCGGGATAGCTCGCGCACTTGCTGTGGAGCCGGAGTTTATCGTGTGCGACGAGCCTTTGTCGGCGCTGGACGTGTCGATACAGGCACAGATCGTTAAGCTGCTAGAAGAGCTGCAGCACCGTCTGGGGCTGACTTATATGTTTATTGCACACGACTTGTCGATGGTGAAGCATATTAGTGATCGTGTTGCGGTGATGTATCGCGGCAAAATTGTGGAGCTTGCAGAAAGTGAGGAACTGTACAGCAATCCTCAACACGAATACACCAAATCGCTACTTGCGGCGATACCGATCCCAGACCCTAAAATTGAAGCTAAGAAAAAGCTCAAGCTGACGGAAGAATTGGCGGGAGAAGACAAGTACAATGTGGACAACTCCGAACTTGTTGAGGTTGCTCAAGGGCATTGGGTTGCAATATCGTCTTGACTGCAGCAATAATCGTACAAAAAATGCCGGATCAGGCAGTTGGACGTATCCAACCCTCTGATCCGGCATTTCATATGTTCACTCGATCGTTTACTTATGACCCTCTGCAATCGCTTTGTAAGCAGCCAGATCGGTATATACTTCAACTTTCAGCGGATTCCGTTTATGTTTCGTTATTTTGTAAATATGGTATACAAAGACTGCAATATTAGCAGCTAAGGAGATCGCGCTTACGACCCAAAGGGCCGTTTCGCTGTGCGAAGATTGCACGGCGAACTTCGACTCACCAACAAACATTGGGAAGGACATTGTAAACATCATCCAAATGGCCAATGTATGCGCCCGATGTTGTAACCATGCGCCTTTTTTCATAAAGAAAGCAGGAATCGTACATGAGATCAGCAAGGCTGCGCCTGCATAGAAGGAGTGATCGGACACACAGTTATACACGTAGGCAAAGTTCCAGAGATCATAAGCAATAATCCAGAACCAGAGCTGATCTGGCCACAGCATATCTTTATGCTTGTCTTTACTGATGACGATTCCCATCCAGCCTGAGATTGTAATGATGTTCAGAATGCCCGCAATACCGTTCATGATATTCCAAGGTCCACCAATCATCATTACCCCATCAATCATGCCGTTCAGACCAGACACTTGGAAGTCACGAATGACGGCTTCCATAATGTTGATGGCAAGAATGACAGGCGGGAACATTAACAAATATTTATTGTCGCTCCAGCCTTTCACGTAACGTAGCGCCATAAAGCCAAGACATCCAGCTAACGCAGAGTATACTTTTACCCAATGGAACCATGTCCCTGTACTGGAGCCTTCGCCAGCAGTTGTTGGCCATACTGCGACGGTGAGCACAATTGGCAGGAACAAGAATAAGGTTAAGGCAATCCACTTGTTTAAGCGAGCTAGCTCATTAACAAAAATCAAGCCGCCTAATACGACAAGCCACATGAGTGCGGAGTACCATGGTATGGATTCAAATAAAAACATATGTAACCCTCCCCTAGAATGTTATTATGTATCGTTCTATACCTTGAATATATACAAGCGTTTTAGATCCAGCAAATCCGGAATGAGCTTGATACATCAACGTTTTAAGAGTCTTATTTAAAGATGGGTTTACACTTAATATTTATGCATAATGAGTAAAGGAACAGCTCTCGGAAACATGCTTCAACTGGAGAGTATCAGCGTTATCGATAACTAAACTTGCGAGACACACTGACTTATCAGGTGATTCCGCGACCAGATTAGGAAAGACAGCGAGTAGAGTGTCAACACAACTTGAAAGTAAAAAAAAGGTCCAATCCATGCCTAAAAGCTTGCTATAGTAAGGAAAATACACGATATTTTGCAGTTCTAGTCTCAAGTGGGTTTTCCTGTAACAATAGCTGAACCCGGAAGAACGGCAAGTATGGTTGACCAATCGCCCACGGGTGCAATCGAACAACTTGAAGTCGATGTTGTATACAACACAAAAGCACAGCAAGCGAAACGATTATTCCTCGTTCGGTTGTTGTGCTTTTGTGTTAAATGTTAAAGTTAGAAAAAACGATTAACGAGATATTTTGCATAGATGATACAGTTTTCGAGCGTAGGAAAATTCATAATTTCCCCTGCATAGTATATATGCTGCTTACCTTGCAATCGGTCCAGCTGATCATAGAATCCTGCACGCAATGCTGCTGAATTGACATGCGGGAAGTGCTCCCACTGCTTGATCATGTAAAGTCGTATATGGGTTCCGCCTAACTTGCGGAGTTCCTCCTCGACAGTCTCACGCATTTGTTGATCGCTCATGTCTTCATTTTCCATCACATATACTGTAATCAGATCTGTATTTTCTTCATCCGTCCATCGATAATACCATGCCATCATATGGCCCTTGCGGTCGGACGACATATTGTCCGGTATATAACCGGATAACTCTGGTATACCTTCTACTCTGTAGGCATACACCCGGAAACGTTCATATGTAACCTGTTCCATCAGCTGCTGTTCTGCAGGGGACAAAGACAGCAAATGACGGGCATGGTGCAGAGAAGAGGTGTAAATAACGTGATCAAAGTAAAACGTTCCTTGATTGGTTTCCACTCGAACCCGTCCATCTGAACCTAATTCCATATACTGTACGGAACAGGTGAGGCGCAAGTCGTCAATTCGATCTGCCATACGCTTGATCAGTGCATTTGCACCTTGCGGCCATGTGATCATATGCGTAATTTCGATAAAGGATAATAGATTATCAAAGTTTAAAAATTTCAAAACATAAGCAGCGGGAACTTCGTCGACGCTTCCAAAACCAAATGTACTAAAGTAGTGCATATAAACTTGTTGAATGACAGTAAGGTCGTGTACTTCACACCAGGAAGCAAAAGGCTGGCACAATTCTTCTGGCAGCCGAAGAAAGCCGGGCTCTTTCAAGCAGTCGTATTGACTAAGCAGATTCGGAAGCCGTTTGAACTGTTCAGTAAAAGCTTCAATCTGGTCCAACGGAATTTGAGATGTCTTACTGCCATGCTTGTTAAAAAATCCACGCTCCAGCAGGGGGCCTTTGTCTGTTAGTCCATACTCTGCCATTAGTTCCTGTGTATGCTTGTAGGAAGGCAGGCCGATAAGTGTTCCCATTTCATACGTTTTTGATTTATACTCAATAGAGTGACATTTACCGCCTACACGATCTTCCTGTTCTAGAATCGTAATGCGGGTGTAGCCTTTCTGGGCTAATTCATGGGCGATAGTCATACCAGAGATGCCCGCTCCGATAATTGCAATTTCTTGATCGTAGGTCGCACGTGCCATTACTTGTTATCTCCTTGTAAACAGCCATAGAGGAAACAGTTCTTTCTGGTTGTTATACTCCAGTACTACATCCGAGGGTATTTTCCCCTGATTTGGCCCATCTGTAATTGGTCTGCTAAAGTTGTACTTATTCATATACTCCGCTAGCCGTTTCTCCAGTACTTCGAAGGAATCAATTTTATCATCTATCCAGGTATGTTCATAGAATTCTTGTGTCAAAACGGTCAGAAATTGATCTAATGGCAGGAACACTTCTTTGTTGCCAGCTGTTACTGTGATTTGCTGAATGTTATACTTATGGAGAAGCTCTGTATATTTGTGGGTTCCCATCTCCCAGTTGGTTGTGAATTCTAGACTCTTATTGGTTACTAAGTGTTCAATTCTAAAATGAAAGGTTTTGATCAACGGAATAACTTTAAATTGCATAAAATCGATAATATGAATGGTGTCCTTACGATTATACAGCTTGACTAGCACTAATCGAGAGTAGACATCATAGATCACATATTGGTATACTCTTCCTATCTTAGGGAATTCGCCCATGTACGTGATACTTTGAAGACACATATATCCTGGATGCGCATGGGATGCTTGTGTCATCTTAAAGTCCAATGTCTGCGGCTTATACTGACGACGCTTGGGAGCTGAGGCTCCATTACTTCGTTTTATTTGTCTAACTTCTTCGGCGTAAGCTTCTCGTTCTTTCCTCTTGCTTAACCTGTTGCGTCGCAGCACATTGTATATACCTGATTCTCCAACATTTATTCCCTCATCCTGCAATTCATAACTTATCCGTTTAGGTCCATCTTCAGGGAACTTTGCAGCATGCTGCAAGATACGCTTCTCCGTACTCTTATCCACCTGATTCGGCATATTCGGGCTTCGTCTTGTCTTCTCAGCAAGTCCCTCCATCCCGTGCGCTATATAAGCGTTATACCATTGATAATAAATGGTGCGGGAAATACCAAACTCCTTGCAGGTTTTAGCTACGTTATTACTTGTAATGCCGTGCATGATGATTTGATATTTGTGCTTTTCATTCATTTCTATTAACCCCTTATTAGGATCAGCAGCTTGTAATGCCATCGTCTCTATCTAATGATACTGTGTTCGGCGGTTAATTGGACAGGATATAATTGGCGCTCATGGAGAGGATTTGATCTTCCCTCTACTTGATCGTTCTTTCCTGTGTGACTTCCTGCATGTATTTGTACATTGTCATGTCGCTCATCAAGAAGTATAAAGGAAGTAGAGAGTAAGTTTAGGTCCGGAGCATGTTTGAATATTCATTTTATGAGAAGGAGTCTTACGATGGATAAACCACAAGCGATACTACGTGACGATATTGAATTCCCTAGCAGTTCTTTCCCGCTGCTCACGACGTCCACAGAAGGGGTAAGTCCAGGCTTTCAGCGCTTGCATTGGCATCATGCATTAGAGCTTAACTATATTCGTGAGGGTACTGGGTTCTATGTAATCAATGGCCTCAAAATTCAATTTCAGGCAGGGGACCTTATCTTGATTAATTCAGATGATCTGCACCGTGCCTTTGAGATGGACAATCTTATAATGGATATTATCATGTTCGATCCTTCTATACTTGCGGTTGATCTTCGGTATGATCCGGAGTTGATGCGTCCTTTTCGAGAGATGGGCACTTCATTTGCGAATCTCATTGGTAAAGATCATCCTGCCGCTGAAGATTTACAAACGTTATTTATAAGGATGATGGATGAAGGCAGAAGAGAGGACATCTCTTATATCACCATGATCAGGAGCGACCTCACCCGGTTTTTAGCACTTGTGAACCGGCGCCTACAGCTGAAGGATCAGAAATATTCACCTATGAAACACCGTGGCATGCATGTGCTGAAGGAAGTGATTCATATGATGGAAATAAATCTTACGTACAATTGGACTCTGCAAGAGTTGGCCGAACAGGCACATCTCAGCCCGTCCCGATTTAGTGCGCTGTTCCAGCAGGTGGTCGGGACGTCACCTCTTAATTATCTGATACAATTACGACTAACACGTGCCGTCCATCTATTAGAGTCATCAGATGAGAAGATTATCGATATCGCAGAACAGTGTGGATTCCGTAATTTATCTAACTTTAATAGGCTGTTCAAACATCATATCGGCACGTCGCCAAGTGATGTGCGGAGTCAAATTACAATTTAATTGAACAAAAGTCAGTAATATTGTATTAGTCCTTACTTGTTTAGTAGTAGTGGTAAGGTGTAAATGGGTGTATCTTTAAAGGTGTAAGCGTTAACCGATATTCATGCCATGCAACGGAAACGCCCAACTTTGAGTTATAGGAGAGGTATGGATGAGCATCTACTTAGGTGTAGACGCCGGAGGAAGCAAGACCCACGCCGTCCTCACAGATATGTACGGCAACGTGCTTGGCAAAGGCCTCGCGGGTAACGGCAATCATCAAGTAAACCGTAATGTGGCGGCTAACAATATTCGAGCGGCATGTGACGCGGCTCTTCAGGAAGCGGGTATAACCAGGGAACAAGTGTCTTATGCCTATTTTGGTCTGGCAGGAGCAGACCGAGAGCCAGACTATGAGATATTGAGGCCTATGATCGCAGATTTGGAATTCGCGAATTATCAGATTACGTGTGATACGATGATCGGCATGCGCGCGGGTACAAACAAGTCTTACGGAGCGGCGATTATATGCGGCACAGGTTTTAATGCCGCTGCACGCAACCGGAACGGAGAAGAACTGCAGTATGGCGGCTTCGGGTTTATGTACGGAGACAGCTACGGAGCAGGATCGAGTCTTGCTATGTTGGCGTTTCGTGCCGTCATTAGAGCTTGGGATGGAAGGGGACCTGCGACGGTACTTACAGAACTTGTGCTTGGACATATGGGATACAGCAGCGTTGATGAACTATATGAGGACGTCCTCTATGGTAGGCGCTCCATTCCACTTGACCTGGTGAAGACGTTGTTTACAGCAGCTCAGCAAGGCGATCCGCTTGCGATCGAGATTCTGGATCGTGAAGGTGCAGAGCTTGGCAATGCGGTATGTACTTTTATCCGGCGTTTGAATATGGTTGAAGATACGTTTGATATCGTCTATATCGGCAGTGTATTAAACAAGGGAGCCAGCACACACTTGTCTGATGCCATTGAGCGCATCGTTGCAGAGCAGGCACCATATGCCCGCTGTGTACGGTTGACAACAGACCCTGTAGTCGGTTCCTTAATGAGTGCGATGGAAATGGACGGTATAACCATCACCCCGGAGACGGAAGCAAAGCTAAAGGCTTTTACATTCTAATAACGTACACTACGTGGAGGCGATAAGCATGACGCAACAATCCGGATTAAAAATTGCAGTGATCGGCGGCGGTTCCTCTTACACGCCAGAAATCGTTGAAGGATTCATTCGCAACTATGACAAGATGCCTGTTCGTGAATTATGGCTAGTCGATATTGAGCAAGGGAAGCACAAGCTTGATATCGTGGGCAACTTGGCAAAGCGTATGGTTCAGCAATCAGGATTGCCAATAGAAGTTCATTTGACGTTGGATCGCAGAGAGGCAATTAAAGATGCGGACTTTGTGTCGACGCAAATCCGTGTTGGACTGCTTGAAGCACGCAAGCGCGATGAACACATCCCGATTACCCATGGTGTGATTGGTCAAGAGACGACTGGCCCAGGCGGAATGATGAAAGCGCTGCGCACAATCCCTGTCATACTGGACATTTGTCGCGATATTGAGGAGCTGGCTCCTAACGCTTGGATGCTTAACTTTACGAATCCGGCTGGTATCGTCACTGAAGCGGTAACCAAGCACAGCAAAGTAAAGTCAATCGGCCTTTGCAACTCCCCGGTTAATGTGCAGAAGTTTCTAGCTGAGCAATATGGCGTCAGTGAGCAAGAGGTACTGCCTGAATTTGTCGGTATCAATCACTTGCACTGGGTGACTTCTGCTGTCGTAAAGGGCGAGGAGAAGCTGCATGAGTTGCTGGAAGGCGGCACGACGTATACGGCTAAAAATGTGCCTACAACGGGCTGGGATCAAAGATTCCTGCAGTCATTGGGTGCGATTCCTACGTATTATTTGAAATATTTCTATATGACGGATATCATGTTCGACGAGATGAAGGAAGCGATGGACAAAAACGGCACACGTGCCGATGTCGTCAGCCGCGTAGAGACCGAGTTGTTCGAACTGTATAAGGATGAAAACCTAAAAGAAAAGCCGAAGCAGTTGGAGCAGCGCGGTGGCGCTTATTACTCTGAAGCAGCGGTTAACTTGATGACATCTATCTACAGCGATCGTCGTGATATACAGACGCTAAATGTACCAAACGGCAATATTTACGATTTCCTGCCGCAGGATGCCAGTATAGAAGTTAACTGCGTCGTCACTGCGCAAGGGCCGACAGCGCTTCCTCCGAAGCGGGTTCCGGATCATATTAAAGGTCTGCTGCACGCTGTCAAAGTATATGAACAGCTTACGATTGAAGCAGCCGTAACGGGTGATCGCGGCATTGCCCTGCAAGCTATGGTACATCATCCATTGGTGCCATCGGTAGCTGTTGCAGAGAAGTTGTTGGATGAGATGCTGGAGGCAAACAAAGCATACTTGCCTAACTTCTTCAAATAAGAAACCGTCATAACACACTGCTGTGTAAATATTAATAACTTGGCTGCACGATATAAGCCTCTATTTTTGATTCGCTGGTGAAAGTTCGCTAACGATGAAGAAAATAGAGGTTTTTTGCATATCCCGGGCTGCAGGTGCCGTGCCGTATTGGACAAGATCGCATACGATACAATATCTCGCTAAGAAGGAGGACCGAGATATGAAACAGACGATATTAAATAGTGTGTGCGGAGCCTTCGGTGTTGTCATCACCTTTATGTTCGGGGAGTGGAGCCAATTGTTGACTTTATTTTTGATAACGATATCGATCGACTACATTTCCGGCATTGTCGCTTCATTAAAGTCAGGTACAGGGCTTAACAGTCTCATTGGTTACTGGGGATTGGCCAAAAAAGGGCTAATGCTGCTTATTATCACATTAGCACATCACATGGATGTTGTGTTTGCTACGACTTGGGTGATGAATGGGGCGATCTCATTTTACATGGCTAACGAATTGATCAGCATTACTGAAAACTATGGACGCATCGGACTTCCGCTCCCAGATGCAGTCAAGCGAGTCATCGCTACGCTTAAGCAGGATGCAACGAATAAAGAGGATAAATAAACTTTATTGTGTTCAACCTGCAGCAGCAAACTTATCCGTTCCGGCTTTAAGTCATAGGGCTTTGACACTGTTCTATCTAGTATTGGTTAGTCCGGAACTTCACATAGATTGGAATGACAAGAATCTATGACCATATAAACAGCAGATTGGCTGTTTTGGGTCACCTTATCTTGTCATTTCTTTTTGAACAGGCCAAAATGATAAGTTGTGAAAAGGTAATAGGGACAAGGTGCAGCGCTTAGTCTTTAAGTAAGCTTAACCGTTTAGATATTTAAGAGATAGGGGAAACTACAAGAAAAAGTATACATATCTATAAAATGCAGATTACAATCCAATTCAAGTAAAGAGACACTTATTCATCGATAGCACAAATATAAATCCTGTTTAAGTGGATCGGACATTCAGCGGGTTTAACCTGCAACTGATGTTCATCATTCTGTCACAAAAGAAAATTTTGGACATGTTTTTTACAAGTTTAGGTTGTAGGGATTAGGAAACATTTTGTAATATTATAGGTGATAAATGTAATTGACAAAGGGGCGTATGACAGTTATGCAGAAATGGGCGATGTTTGTGTTATTCAGCATTGCGTGCCTGTTGGCCGCTGGACTGATGCTGTTTAATATGCCGAAGCCGCCTGTTGAGGAAACGGCACCGGAAGGCATGACTCTTGTTAAACTGCAAGCCACCAGCGACTTCAAGTTCGATAAGCCAGAGTACGAAGTTAAGGTCGGAGAGAAAGTCCGCCTGAAGCTTGTGAACAAGTCCGGGGTACATGGCGCGGCAATTGAAGAGCTTAAGATTGATCTGAAAGATGGCGCAATGGAGAAAGACATTACATTTGACAAGCCAGGCAAATATAAGATTCATTGTTCAGTTATGTGTGGGGCGGGTCATGATACAATGGTATCTTACTTAGTAGTGAAATAAGTTCATCTGATAGCAGGAAGAGGGCTTTCATTCGGAAGGCCCTTTTTTAGTTGACCCTATAGGAAACGGTCCAGGCATGCTTCATAATAGAAGCATACATCTTGTGAAGGAGGTTCCGTCAATGTATTATGTCGATCGTGAACAGATTGAGAATCGATTGAAGCAAATTCCCGTCCTTATGGATGCTGCTCAAGATCTGAAACAGAATTGGAACAACTCTGTTGTGAACCATCTTGCTCAGGAGCGTGCACTTCATCTTGCCATTGAAATCGTGACAGATGTAGGGAGCTTGCTGATCGACGGCTTTATTATGCGGGATGCAAGCAGCTACGAGGATATTATCGACATTATCGCGCAAGAGGGTGTGCTGAATGAAGAGGTACATACTGGGATGCGGGAGCTCGTCCAACTGCGGAAGCCGTTGGTTCAATCGTTTGCGGATTGGGAACGCACGGGGCTGCACCCGACTGTTCAGCAGTTAAGCGGACTGATGCCTCAATTTGCAGCTTCGGTAAGGAGTTATTTGGAACGTGAACTCGTGTAATACAGGGTTGGTTGTATAAATGCCGCGATTTACAAGCGATTGAAGATACGTTACAATGACGGTACTATTTTGTATATAAAAAGGTGAATGCAATTGAAACGAGCAGAACGTAAACCGTCAACACGCGGATTGCTGCTCACTTTGCTGAAGACTAACGGGCCCATGTCGGCTGCACAGCTTGCAGAACGTCTTGGCTTAACTGAGATGGGGGTTCGACGGCATCTATATCAATTGGTTGATGACCAAGTGCTGGATACGGAACAGGTTCGTCAGCCGATGGGCAGGCCGTTGCAGCTTTACCGACTGTCAGCAGAAGGGGATGAGCGCTTCCCGAAGCAGTATCATCAACTCGTACTTGATCTGTTGAATGAGATGCAGTCTTGGGGAACAGGAGCAGACGATGGAGTCGGCAAGCTATTTACAGGTAGACAGCGTACGCTGCTTCGCAAATACGAGCCAAGAATGGAAGCTAAGAGCTTGGACGAGCGAGTTCTAGAGCTTGGTTCTATCCAGGACTCTAATGGATACATGGTAGAGACCGAACAGTTAGAAGACGGCAGCTGGCTGCTGCATGAATACAATTGTCCGATTGCGCAAGTAGCGGATCGATATGAAGAGCCTTGCGCTTGCGAGCTGAATTTGTTCCGTGAGCTGCTTGATACAGATGTGGAACGAATTGAATGTCTGGCTAAGCAAGGCAAGCGCTGTACGTACCGTATTCGGAAGCAGGCAGAGGAGTAGCAGTATTATAGCGTGAGCAATGAAAGACCGGGCGATCCGGTCTTTTTTTGTTGACCCCATTTTCATCGGTGATCTTCCGCTTTAATTGCATCAACTGCTTGAACAGGTCCATATACTCCTTGAATTTGTCTTCCGTAAGCTTGCCTTTTGCATCGGCCAGATAGAAAGCAGCAAATACGGAAGACGGAATCAGGATGGCTACTATGGCCATGCCTGCCAGCAGGCATTTTTTATGGGAGACCTACCTTTCTTTTCGTTTACATAGTGTTGATAGGACGGTCGGACACGACCATTCAAATCGGGTGGGTGGGCATTGCATCGAAGCTGCCACCTGGCGAAGTACTTCACGCAATTCCCTGTCAATGGACATACACGTCTCCTACCGTCCTGTCGAAACGTTTCCGGAGTTCTTTCAGTGCCAGATGATGCCTGAATTTCACTGAATCAACGGGAATTTTCAGCATGTCTGCGATTTCTTCAAGGCAAGATCCTAACAGGCAATTTTGCCACAAAAAACAGCATGTGCAACATAAAGCAAACACTAGCCCTCAACAGCGCGGTTTCTCTTAGACCGCGTCTTTTGCATGTCTTCCTTCCATAACGAACGAAAAAATATATTTTACCCGGGTAATATTGACTTTATTATTTTTACCCGGGTATAATTAACGCAGGATTCAGAGGAGGAGGTACAGTATGAGAAACGATCAAACACGCTTTTACTGCACGGCATTTTTGGGTGTGGGCGTCGTCGCCAGTGGTTCGTTACATCACGTTGTTTCTACAGTGAAGGATGCTCTGAATGACAGAGACCTCACACAGTTGTTTATATTTGACGATTCCACGGGGATGCAAATAGATGTTGATTTTCGCGGGAAGACAGATGACGTGCTCAAACGATTAGGAGAACAGTTTGGTGACTTTACCAGTATGGAAGCAAATCACCAATCTACACGGCGGGCCGGTCGACCCAAGCTGGGGGTTGTATCCGGTGAGGTTACGTTATTGCCCCGGCATTGGGAATGGCTCAAGAGTCAACCTGGAGGGGCGTCGGTAACATTACGAAAACTCGTTGATGAGGCTCGCCGTGCTGGAGGAGAACAGAGTAAGATACGGGAGTCGCAAGAAGCAACATATCATTTTATGACTGCTATGGCTGGTAACTTCCATCAATACGAAGAAGCTCTGCGGGAACTGTATGCGGGTGATTTGGATCGTTTTTACCACTTCATCGATGACTGGGCACCTGATATCAGAAACTATATCAAAAGATTAGCCACTAATGCATTCCCTGAAGGGAACTTATGAATGAAAGCATGTGGAGGCGAGCTGCTATGACGGAGTTTGAATCTATTTGTTACATCGAACCATCGCAACGGGCTGGCATGAGATTCATGCAGCGAGGCATTGAGGGCAGCATTGTCATGTTGAACCTGCTGCGTTTTCGTGATGTTGCCGATTACACAACAAATCCTGAGCTAACACCGGATGTCCCAATTAGTGGTGCCGAAGCTTTCAACCGCTATATTGAGCACACCCTCCCATTTCTCCGTGAAAGCGGAGGTGAAGTGATGTTTCTTGGCGATGGCGGAGAGTTTCTTATTGGGCCCGAAGAAGAAAGATGGGATCTTGTCATGCTGATCCGCCAGAGCAGCATGCAGTCGTTTCTTGCTTTTTCAAGTCATCAAGACTACCTGGCTGGTATCGGACATCGAACTGCAGCGATCGAAGATTCACGCCTTCTGCCTATGGTAGAACATCCGACATCTAAATTAATTGGAGGAGAATATGACCATGAACATCCTGAAAGTCAACGGCATTGAATTGGCCTATGACAGTTTCTGTAACGAAAATGACGAGGCAATTATCCTCATCGCTGGACTTGGAACCCAAATGATCCGATGGACGGTTTCGTTTTGTCGGATATTAGCAGCCCGGGGCTTTCGCGTAATCCGCTTTGACAATCGCGACGCAGGCTGCTCGACGCACTTTAGCCATTACCATGCGCTGGATTTTGACGCACTGGCGACTGCTCTCATGTCTGGACAGCGGCCGGACATCCCTTACACTCTCGATGACATGTCCAACGACGTTATCGGACTGCTCGACGCCCTTTCAATTGACCGGGCACATTTCGTTGGCAGATCGATGGGCGGAATGATCGCTCAGATTGCAGCCAGTGAGTACCCCGACCGGGTTCTTTCACTCACCTCCATTATGTCCAGTTCCGGTAATCCCGCCCTTCCGCAATCTTCCCCGGATGTCATGGCGATGATGACTAAACCGGCGCCGAACCCATTTGAGGATGAAGCAGGATTTTTGGCGCACAGCCTCACTTTTGCCAAACGCATCGCCGGCACCGGCTATCCGTTTGAAGAGGGCGCTTATCGGGCGCTTATTCTGGAGGAAGTCCAGCGATCTTACGATCCAGGCAGTGTCGGACGACAAATTGCTGCTATCGCTGTCTCAGGTGACCGTCGTCCGCGGCTTGCGACCATAAAAGTACCGGTACTTGTCATTCATGGGACGGACGATCCCTTGTTCGTCCCGGCTTGTGGTGAAGACACGGCTTCTGCCATCCCGGGCGCCGAGCTCATGTTGATTGATGGTATGGGACACGACCTGCCGCACCAACAGTATCAAGTAACCGTTGATGGCATAGAGCGAATGGCGCGTCGCAATTGACACGCGCTTCTTGAATAGTAACCAGCAGGAATCACGCGGTGTCCAATGGGGCTGAGTAGGTTCAGGGGGCAGCGCTAATCAATTTGCACCCTTGGTGCATACGACCCGGGTGGAAGCGGCGGTGCTCTTGGAAAGGTTGTTAAAGCAGTTCCATTACATCGATTAAAGGTACTCCTAACAGAGAACCATTTGAACGTATATGTGGAATTGATCGAATAAGCGTTGGTTTCATGATAACATCGTGAGCCTGCGCTTTTTCTATGAGAATTTGTCCAAACAGACGATGGCTAGATTCAAAAACGAATTATTCAAGTAGCGGGGAACGTTAGTTCAATAAAATAGTAGCAGGGTAGAACTTTATTTTTTGTCCATGACTGCTGCTGTTCTTTCTTCAGGGATCAGTCTAGTACTTTATTTTCCGGAGACAACTAGAAAGTCGGATGAAGTGATGATTGAACTCAAACGCTGGCGAAATGAAATCAATAATGTCTCTAGTCTATGGTTGACAGCATGCTGCCACTTCACTACTATAAAAAATGACACAATAGTTGATAATAATTCTCAATATTAATATCTAGTCATAAGCCAAAGCATCTAAACATGCCGAGAGTAGGTGTAGTGGTGACCTTGGATGTCATTGTCACAAACATTCATGATTATTTTGACCAGTTTACAGAAGTAGTCAACGGTCAAGTTCAGCATACTGCATGGGATCAGCGCCTATCTATTCCTTCACCTGTTGGCAATGGAAGTATAACCCGTACACGAATTCGTCCAGGCATGGAGATTGTATACGCAGATGTTACATTTCAAGAAGATATGAAGCTGCGAATCCAGGAGGCATGTGGGATTTTCGAACTGAGCTATTGCGTAAGCGGTGAGATTTATTGTGAATGGGATGGGAAGGAAAGTTATACTGATCGAGAGACGAGCGGCGTGCTGTGTCTGGAAGACGTTCAGGTTTACGAGGAAATGAAGGCAGGTGTTCATCACCAACTGCTCGAAATCCGCCTAGAACCAAGTGAATTATTTCATTATGCGGGTGATGTGTTGGAGAAGCATCAGATCGAGACTTGGCTGCAGCGTCACAAAGGAAGCATTGATCGTGTTCCCGATTCATCTGCGATTCAACGCTGTGTGTCTGATCTTATTCATTGCACATATACAGGGACAATGAAGCGGTTGTATATGGAGAGTAAAGCGATGGAGTATATCGCGTTATTTGGCGAGATCGACGGGCTTGAAGTGACCAATCCGCAGCTAAATCTTCAACGTAATGATATGGACCGCCTGCATGATGCCAAGCAATTGATAGTCAGCCATTATGAACACCCTTTGTCGATCAGGCAACTGGCGCGTCTTGTGGGACTTAATGAGTTTAAGCTGAAAAAGGGCTTTCGTGAACGCTATGGCATGACGATTTTTGAGCTTGTACGTCGGGAACGGATGGAAAAAGCGCTGTGGCATATGGAAGTGGAGCAGATGAACGTAGGGGAGGCAGCCGTATCAGTTGGCTATAGTAATGCTAGTAACTTTACGACGATGTTCCGCAAGCATTATGGATGTAATCCAAGCGAATACGTCAGACGTATGAAACAGCAGGATATGAAGCGCGGCTTTGAACGGCAATAACGGCATCACAAGCTGTTGAATGATGCCAATTTTAACTTGAAGTTAGCACGTATAAGCATACAGAACCTCTAGACATGGATATGTTTAGAGGTTCTTTGTGTGCCTTGTATTCCCATTCGCTCCGCTTGCAGGGGAAATTAGTTCCCCTTTAGGTAGAACACAAAGATGCCGTAGTTGATAATGGTGATGATGAATCAATACGCACAAGGAGGATCTGAAATGTCAGCACATTCAACCGTAGAATCGACTGTAACCAGCAGACTGGAACAGCGAGTAGATTCACGCCGATGGTATGCACTAGCTGTGATGCTGCTTCCGACATTGCTGATTACGTTAAACACTTATATGATTCAGGTTGCGCTGCCATCCATGCAGAATAGTCTTCATGCCAGCTTCTCAGAGGCACAGCTGATAGTGGCGGGATATTCCTTGGGGCTGGCGATGGCGCTAATTGTAAGTGGGAAGCTCGGTGATATGTATGGCCGAAAACGGTTGTTGGTCATCGGGGTTATCACATTTACAGTGACGGCTGCATTGGGAGGTCTAGCTTCCGATCCGACTATCATAATTGTGATTCGTATCATGCAAGGATTGGCAGCGGCGCTGATCCAGCCGCAGGTATTGTCTTTAATGCAGACCAGCTTTTTACCGCAAGAAAAAGCGCTGGCATTTGGCATATATGGTGCCGTGATCGGGGTTGGTTTTGCTTTTGGGCTCTTATTGGGTGGAATGCTTGTGAACTTAAATGTGTTTGAATTAGGGTGGCGCACGGTATTCTTTTTTAATGTCCCGTTTGGACTGCTAGTGCTGCTCTGCCTGCCAATCTTGCCCGAGACACAAGGTGATCGGCAGCAGCATATTGATTGGCTAGGAACTGTACTGCTAATAACGGGATTGTTTATGCTGATCTTCCCGTTATCTGAGGGCCAGAAGCAAGGATGGCCCTTGTGGACATGGGTCAGTATGCTGCTGGCACTGCCTGTGATGAATGTTTTTGCTGCGGTAGAAAATCGAAAGCGGCAGCTAGGGAGATTCCCACTGATTGACTTGACGATTTTTCGCTTGCGTCCCTTTAGTGTTGGCTTGTTTACTGTAAGTGTCATCTACTTGAATATGTTTTCGTTCTTTTTTGTTTTAAGTTATTATGTGCAGTTTGGCCTTCATTGGGATGTTCAGGCTACAGGCATGGTCTTTCTGCCTTTAGGCATCGGATATTTTTTAACCTCACTGGTGTCCTCGCGTATCGTTAGGAAGTGGGGACTACGTGTGTTGAAAATAGGCGCGCTCCTTATGGCAATTGGCAATCTTCTGCTCATCTGGTCGATACAAATCGATGCTTCACACATGCTGCATGTGCGCAACATAGTTGTTCTGCTCGTGTATGGATTCGGACTTGGCATGGTTACCACACCTCTCTTCAGCGTGGTGCTTGGTGCAGTGCCTGAAGAGGCTGCGGGCACGGGATCTGGCCTGCTTACGACATGCACTTACTTGGCGAATTCGTTTGGCGTGGCTTTGATCGGTATATTATTTTCTTCCATGTTAGGAAGATCTCTCGTTGAAGCGCAACTAACGGATTATGTACGCGCATTTTCAGTGTCGCTCGGGGCAAGTGGAGGACTGGCTCTGGCAGGCTTGGTGTGTCTGTGCTTTCTGCCCCAGCACAGAAGGTGAGGTTAGTTGCAGGAGAGCGGATAGATTGTATCCTTTGTACAGGATTAATAGAAGTACAATAACAAAGCAGCCTATATGAAGAAATAACATGCTGATGGTGCTCATTCACTATAGGCTGCGATTCTGACATAAGGAGATTTCTTACGTAAAACTAGCTTATGTAAGACTAGATCGGCTCCACATTATCATCATAAAATCATACTCTTGATCCAATAGTAGATTTCTGCTATTGCAGTTTGTGTTCGCGCCAGTATTGACGATTATCCTTGTCTCGTACAGTAATTCCAAGCTTCGTCAACTCTTGGTGCAGATCTTTGATGTTTTCTTGCTCTTTTCTTTGCAGGGCAACCTCTCTCGCTTTCAGCAAGGCATTGGCGCCAAGGGGGAGTCCAGGCGAGTCAGGCACCCACCGTTTGTACTGGTCGCTAAAAGGATCTGCTTGCGACCAGTCATAGCCGTGCTGTATAAAAGCATCTGCTACCTTCAGCGCAGTGGTCTCATGTTTCTCTCGATACAGTTCTTGTCCCCGCGTGCCAATCAGAACGAGCTGCTTGCCATCGAGAAATCCCGTTGATACCTGTTCCTTGGCGAATACCTCTTCTTTGCCGTTGATGGCCATGCAGATTGTATGGTCGGAGATATAAATGACTAGACTTTCATTAAATGCAGCATAAGTGAGCCACAATCCGGCTATCAAGCCAATACAGCTTGTCACAACGATCACCCACGGTCCTGTATAAGAGGCAATCAGCTCCAGCGGTCCTTTGAGCGGAACCCAGGGGAGAGTAATTGCCCATTTTGCAACAGATGGCAAAAACCAGCCAAGCGTAAGTCCTAAAATGGGGGGGACAATCCAAATGAGCAATTTGTCCAAATACGAGAACCCTAGGGTGGTACGATGAGAATGAACGTTCATCGCTGATCACGCCCGCTTAGAAGAACATGATTAACGGCTTCCTGCCAGATTTGCTCATAGTTGAGTTCAAGCTGCATCATCATGTAAGTCGTGATGTTATCGATGACAAGAGCAAGCATATGGGCTTTAGGCTCAAGATGGGTAGACGATACAACCCCTAAGTTGGCGCCTTTTTGAAGCAGTTCATGGAAACCATCGAGAAACTCTTGCTGCATATGAATTAGACGCTGAGCATAGTTCTCCTGACGTCCAGCTGACAACATAAACTCATTCACAAGCCGCAGGGCGGCATAGTTTTCTTCATGAGGCTCAGGGATCATACGAAGCCCCCCTTGATACAACAGTTCGCCAAAGTTATGGGCATGGAATTGCTCAATCGGGAAGTAATGTGCGAACTTGTAATCGCTAAATATATGGTCGAATACACGCTGCACGAGTACTTCTTTGGATGAAAAATGATAATAAATGGATGGCTTTGTAATACCCACCTCGTTGGCGATCATGGCCAAGCTTGTTTTTTCAATGCCGTGCTTTGCAAACAATTCGAATGCCGATTCCAGCAGCTGATTGGCTGTGAGCTCCTTTTTCTTCAATGGATTGCCTCCTTATTATTCCTCCATTGTTTGAAGTTATAATATTTACCTACCGATAGTTAAATTAAATCACAACAAGGAAGCAAACGTCAATATTTTACCTACCGAATGGTAAAAAATGAATGTTCAATAAGCTGCTTTTCAGTAGTGGGATCTTTTTAGCGTACTGCTTACCGCACTATTTATCGTACTTCTTCCCATAATTCTTCCTTATGCATGGTCATTTAGCAGTGCTTCAACTTTGTTCAAATGATCTAACATCAGCTTGGAGGCTAGTGACTCCTGCTGCTGTTCAATAACTTCGTATATGAGCTGATGCTCCTTATGTAATTGGGCAGCAGTAGAACGTTCACCAAACAACCACATACGCCGTGTGTGCCCCATGTGGCGGGCGCATTGCTGGTGTAACAGTTCCAGCATTGGAATCAAAATCTCATTATGGCTCGCGCGCGCAATATGGACATGGAACAGCAGATCGTCTTGCTCACTTGCTTCCTCATCTCCGAGATGTGTCTCCATAAGCTGCAGGCATTCAGCCATTGCGTCCAGGTCTCCGGCAGTACGCCGCTTGGCGGCTAGCGCAGCTGATCCGACCTCAATAATTTTGCGAACTTCAATTAGCGATTGCAACGAATCGATGTCCGCCAGCCAGCTGTGCAACATATCGGCAGATGCTTGCGGCTGCCTTTTAGCGAAAGTGCCGCCTCCATGGCGAATATCCAACCAACCAACGGCCTTGAGCGCACTTAATGCTTCGCGTATCGTGGATCGTCCAACCTGATACTGGCTGGCAAGCGATTCGACCGAAGGGAGCCGATCTCCTGGCGCATAGAAGCCGTTCTGCAGCTGTTCAAGTAGATGATCCTTAACAAGGTCAGCACCTTTTTTGACGGGAAATACGTTGTTCATATATATCCTCCTGATCCTAATCATTAGAGTGAAAGTGAGCGTGTTAAATAAAATCTGATGTATACATTTTTGATTAGTATAAGGTATAATGTGCCAAAAGTCATCAGATGACCTGAACAGTTGTAGGGAAGTAGGTAGATTCTTATTAACCAGAAAGACATAAGTCTGTACATCTCTGATCCTGTAAACAGAGGGGGTGAATGCAAGGGCTGGCTAAGCGCAACATCTCAGCCTAAGAAGATGCTGCAAGACGATATTTAACTTGGTGGTTGACCATTCACAGATAAGGAGTGATTGCGATGATTGCTGCGCAAGTACAGCAACAATTGCTGCAGCTTCTAGGACCAGCACGCTGCAGATTCGATCAGGAGTCGTTAGTTACGCATTCCTACGATGCGACCCCCATGCTCCAAGCACTTCCTGACGCAGTAGTCTATCCCGAGACTACGGAAGAAGTGCAGTGCATCTTACGATTGGCGAATGAATACCGTATTCCAATCGTACCGCGAGGTGCCGCCAGCAACTTATGCGGAGGCACCGTTCCGGTATCCGGTGGAATCGTAGTTGTACTAACTCGTATGAATAAGCTGTTGGAGTTGGATACGGACAATCTGACGGCGACGTTTCAGGCAGGCCTGAATACGAAACAATTCCATCGTGAAGTGGAGAAGAAGGGATTGTTTTATCCACCTGACCCGAGCAGCATGGTTATCTCAACGCTGGGCGGCAACATTATGGAGGGTGCGGGCGGCTTGCGTGGCCTGAAATATGGCACCACAAAGGATTACGTGATTGGGCTGGAGGCGGTGCTGCCTTCTGGTGAGGTCCTTCGCACAGGCGGCAAGCTGTACAAAGATGTGGCCGGCTACGACCTAACGAAGCTGCTCGTAGGTTCGGAGGGGACGCTGGCGATTGTGACGGAAGCGACAGTGAAGCTGCTGCCCGCTCCGTTAGTCAGGCAGACGATGTTGGTTGCCTATACGGATATTTATGCGGCTGCCCGTTCTGTATCACGTATTGTAGGGGCACGTATTATTCCGGCTACACTGGAGTTTATGGATCAACCGACCATTCAGGTGGTGGAAGCCTACAATCATATTGGCTTGCCCACAGACGCGCAAGCCGTGCTGTTAATTGAGCAGGATGGACAGGAGCTGGCAAGCGTGCGCAAGGATATGGAAGCGATTGCTGCGATCTGCGCGGAAGAAGGAGCGGATCGCATACAGACTGCTGCAGATGAGCAGGAGGCGGAGCAATTGATGAAAGCGAGACGCAGCGCGCTGTCTACATTGGCACGCATACGGCCGACGACAATCTTAGAGGATGCAACCGTGCCGCGTTCTCGCATTGCTGACATGGTGCTGGCCATTAATCGCATTGCAGAGGCACATCAGATAAACATTTGTACGTTCGGCCATGCTGGCGACGGTAATTTACATCCGACATGCACGACAGACGCGCGCGATAAAGAGGAGATTCATCGGGTAGAGGAAGCATTTGCAGAAATATTTGAAGAGGCGATTCGGCTGGGCGGTACAATTACGGGTGAACATGGTGTAGGCATGGTAAAAGCACCCTATCTGGAGTGGAAAGTAGGCGAAGCAGGCATTGAATTGATGAAGGGTATTAAACAGGCGTTTGATCCGAATGGCATCATGAATCCAGGCAAAATATTTGCCAAGTCTGCACGGAAAAGGCTGGTGATCTCCAAGTGAGCACTCATGATGACAACTTAGCTATGGGCAGATCTGTGGAAAATAAACTTCAAGTAAAGCTTGTCAAAGCGCTGGATTATGAGGAACTGATGAACTGCATGCGCTGTGGATTCTGCCAGCCCTCATGCCCGACGTATCAACTGACGGGCCTTGAAGCAGCATCTCCGCGTGGGCGTATCGCATTAATGAAAGCGGTTGCGGACGGTGTGATGGAACCGGATGCGGCTTTTAAGCAGCAGTTGGACCTTTGTTTGGGCTGCCGTGCCTGCGAACCTGTATGCCCGTCTGATGTTAAGTACGGACAACTGCTTGAGCAAGCTAAAGATGCGTTATTTGAGCATTCTGCAGAGGCAGGTCAAGAACAACGGATGCGTCTTATCCATCGGTTCATGAAACCTGTATTTAAGAACCACACGCGACTTAGACGGATGAGCGGTCTGCTGCAAACTTATCAACGCTCGGGATTGCAGCGTATCATTTGCAAGAGCAGACTCTTGCGGTGGCTGCCGCCACAGGTGCAGATGATGGAACGAGTGATGCCGTTTGCGGACAACGCAGGTGTCGTAAAGCGTGTCGGGGGCACACATGTGGCAGCAAAGGGAAAGAAGATCGGCACTGTCGGGTTATTCCGTGGATGCGTGATGGACGTTGTATTTACAGATACCAATGTAAATACGGTTCGACTGCTCGCCGAGTCCGGTTATGATGTGATTATTCCGGATGAGCAGGCTTGCTGCGGCGCATTGTTCGCCCATAGTGGAGACCGAGATACCGCGAAGGAGCTTGCAAAGCAGAACATGAGCGTGTTTAAAATTGCGGGAGTGGATTTTATTGCTTCCAATGCAGGCGGTTGTGGTTCCATGCTGGTTGAATATGCTCATTTGTTTGATCGTGAGCCAGAATGGAAGGAAGCGGCGATGGGCTTTGCTGCTCAGGTGAAAGATGTCGCAGAGCTATTGCTGAGGTCGAATCACTGGACTGGGGGGCTGTTTCAGCGTAATATGCCGTTACATGCGGGCGTGACGTTAAGAGATGTTGCATTTCCTACAGCAGCGATACAATCGAGAGACAGCACCTGCCACGAAACGGTAGATACGATAACCTATCAAGATTCCTGTCATCTTCGTAATGTGATGAGAGGAAGCGATGGTCCGCGTCAATTGCTGCGACTCTTACCCGATATCAATTTTAAGGAGTTTGAGGGTGCAGAGATGTGCTGCGGGTCAGCGGGCATCTACAATCTCGTACAACCGGATATGGCCAATGCCATCATTGATGGTAAAATGCAAGCAATCGAAGAGATAAAAGCAACAGTTATCTTGACGAGTAATCCAGGTTGCTTGCTGCAGATGAAAATTGGCGTGGAGCGTGAGCAGGCTAATGATCGCATAAAAGTAATGCATGTAGTGGATTATTTTGCGGAAAAGGTATTGAAATAAAATTTTATATTAAATATAATAAGTTTGTAATTAAATTTCATTTAAGCTGCATATAAATGATACATCTAACAAATGAGGGTGGACTTCATTCGATTAGGGGGAGATGATCGTGAACGTTATTCCATTGGAAGCCGCATGGATCTCTCAAATATGTGAACTGTGGAATCGGGAGATCGGGAACTGGTTCCCACTGCGTGAGGAGCTGCTGCGGCAGAACAGCTTTCAAGATAGCAACGTTTACTATCCTGCATCTTGGCTTGCACACGATAATGACGGTACTTTAATCGGCTTTGTGATAGCAAAGAAATGGCAGGAACAAGAGCGTGAGATGCAGCTAGGAGAAGGAGCAGGATGGATTCAAGCCATTGTAGTAAGATCAGAGGCTAGAGGACAAGGGATTGGCAGTCGCTTGCTGACTCTGGCGGAAGAAGCGCTGCAAAAGGCGGGGGTCGGGCTAGTCTATATGGGACGCGATCCGTGGCATTATTTTCCCGGAGTTCCGAAAGCGCTGTCATACAGTCGGGAATGGTGTGCACACAAAGGCTATGAGCAGTTGTATGAAGTATTTGATTTGTATGCTTCACTAGAAGCCGACAAAACGATTGACGCACCTCATTTTGAAGGCGCTTACGTCAGGTTGCTGGAACTGAAAGATCAAGCTGAAATGCTTCGTTTCTTCCGCAGATGCTTCCCCGGCAGATGGTATTATGAAGCGTTAAGTTACTGGGAGCGTGGCGGAAAGGGGAGAGAGTTTCTCGGTCTGTTTGTAGGTCAGGAGATGATTGGCTTCTGTCGGGTCAACGATGAGCATGCACCCCTAATTGCCCAGAATACGTATTGGGCCCCACTATTTGCAGAGCCACTCGGCGGCATCGGGCCTTTGGGTGTAGATGACCGTTACCGGGGGAGAGGATATGGACTTGCGTTAGTTCAAGCAGGAATGATGGAGCTTGGCGCTCGTGGGATGAAACATCTGATTATTGATTGGACAGAGCTGGTTGATTTCTATGCGAAGCTGGGATTTCAGACGTGGAAAGGCTACGATTTAATGAAAAAAGAGCTGTCTTAACAAGGCAGCTAAATACATGATAACGATAACGGATAGCCATGAGACACAGCTTGAATGCAATGCACAGAGAGACGTTAAGTCTCGCTGCTGCAAGGAAGAGCTATATGTATTTTCTGAAATAATATTTCTATATATATATAATTTATAATGAAATAATATTTTAATATTAATGGAGGTATTCGAATGAATCAATTGCGAAAAACCTTGCTTCTGACAATAACGTTAATACTAGCCTGCTCAGTCATACTGGCAGGGTGCGGTTCAAGTTCTGAGACGGGAACAGGCAAGGACGGCGGCGCAAAGGTAGAAATATCCTGGATGGTCACCTCAAATCCGGCTAAGCAGCCTTGGTATGACCAGACCGTCAAAGACTTTGAAGCGAAGCATCCAAACATTAAAGTCAAATTAATGACGTTTCCGTACGCACAAATCGATCAGAAAATCCAGACAATGATCTCCGGCAAAAACATGGCGGATGTATGGTCTGCCAACTGGAGTGAGGCAGGATTTGCTACATTTAATCAACTGGGCGTGCTGCTGGATATGACACCTTACATTGAGAAAGAGCCTGACGTGGTCAAAGGGATTAACCCTCGATTGTTAGATATTTATAAAGTGGACGGGAAGACATACGGGATGCCGATGTTAAACTATGGAACGTTCTTATTCTATAACAAAGATTTGTTAGATAAGGCAGGTGTGCCGTATCCGACAACAGACTGGGAGGATACGTCCTGGAACTGGGATAAGATGGTCGAGTATGGGGTGAAGCTGACTGATAAAGGCAATCAGCAATATGGTCTGCTCTATGATGAAACGGCAAATAAACGCGCATGGTTGTTTGGTGGTGACTTCTTTAGCAAAGAAGCTTACAAAACGGGCAAGATGGGAGAGCCGCAGTTGTTGAGCAATCCAAAAAATGCTGAGGCGATTCAAAAAAATGCCGAACTCGTATTAAAGCATAAAATTTCGCCTAACCCGTCTCAAACAGAAGCGATGACTCAGTTGGGCAATCCGTTTATGACAGGAAAAGTGGCGATGATGATCAGCGGCGGCTGGGGCTTCCAGAACTTTAAGAAAGCGGAGTTCCGTTGGGGTGCGGCAGCACTGCCTAATATCGAAGGACGCCAGATCCCGCTGTATGTAGATCCATGGAACATTTATAAGCACACAAAGCACCCGGAAGAAGCTTGGACGTTCATCAAATACTTAATGGACCCGAAAGGCGCTGCTAAGGCATACGCTGAAAATACAGGTGCAACGCCAGTATTTGACGAGTTGTTGACCAATTGGTATGCAGATATGGCTAAAGCGATGGACATGAAGCCAGAACAAGTAAAGCAATTAAACGAGGGTGTCGTTAAGTACGGCCGCGAGTCAGATAACCACCTGATCGCCAAGTTTGACAGCATTTTGAAGACAACCAATCAGACGATGAGTGCGGTTTATAACGGAACCAAAAGCGTGGATGATGGTCTTAAAGATATTGACAAAAACTTACGTTCGTTGAATTTGGAGTGATCGTTGAACGCAGCTTCTCCTGTTCATGAACAAATATAAGACTTATCGGGCTGATGCCAGATTGCGGATTAGCCCGATGTCTTATCTAAGATGAGGTGAATCCTATTGCATACACAACAACAAGCGGCTTCGGAAAATAGCTCGATGATGACCGGCCGTAAGACAAAGATGAAGGTTCATCCTGAACGGAAAAAGGAAGAACGAGCCTTCTGGATATTCGCTTCACCGTGGATTATCGGTTTTATATTATTTACGGGAGGACCGATGGTCGCTTCCTTATGGCTTAGCTTTACGAACTACGATGTAGTTAGCTCGCCACGATTTACAGGACTGGATAACTTCGTTTCCTTGTTCCAGGACACCTTGTTCTTTAAGTCGCTAAGTGTAACCACTTATTACGTGGTGCTGGCTGTGCCTTTTACGATCGTATTATCGCTGCTGCTAGCCGTACTTCTGAATCAGAAGATTAAAGGACTGCTTATATTCAGGACCTTGTTCTACGCGCCTTCGATCGTATCAGGAGTATCGATTGCGTTTCTATGGTCGTGGCTGTTGAATCCGGACTTTGGGTTCGTCAACAATATTTTGCATGAATGGTTCGGAGTTGCTGGCTTGGGATGGTTCACCGATGCGAAGCTAGTTGTTCCTTCGATGGTACTGATGCAGTTGACGAGTCTAGGGGGTACGATGGTTATCTTCCTTGCCAGCTTGCAATCGCTGCCAAAGGATTTGTATGAGGCTGCAGATATAGATGGCGCGGGCAGCTTTCGCAAATTTTTTAACATTACGATGCCGCTTATTTCACCTGTTATTTTATTTAACACAATTATGGCCATTATTTCTTCGTTCCAAATTTTTACGCAAGCCTATGTCATTACCAAAGGCGGACCGGAGTGGAATTCCTACTTCTACGTCTACTACTTGTTTGATACTGCATTCTCGCAGTTCCGTATGGGGTACGCATCTGCACAGGCATGGATTTTATTTATCATTATTTTTGTACTGACTATGCTGTCACTGATGCTGTCCAAACGATATGTCCACTACGAGTATTCGAGCCGAAAATAAGGAGGCAGCTAATGAAGACGAAACGATATGTTCATGGGGAGCTGTCCCTGATGCAGAAAGCTGTTATATACGGAGTACTGTTCTTGTTTATAGGATTATTTTTATTCCCAATCTTTTGGATGGCATCCACTTCGTTGAAGACGCTGGGGCAAGTGTTTCAACTGCCGATGGTATGGTTTCCAAGCTCGCCGCAATGGAGCAATTACGTCGAAGTGTTCCGTGTTTCGCCGTTTGGGACATATATGTGGAATACGATCTGGTATACGGGCATTACCGTATTTGCAACGGTGTTGACGTCTGCTTTTGTTGCCTTTGCCTTTGCGCGACTACGGGCCAGAGGCAGCAAGCTGATGTTCGGGCTTGTTCTTAGCACGATGATGCTGCCGCCCCAAGTAGTGATGATTCCACAATACTTGTTGTTTAATAAGTTAGGCTGGGTCGATTCATATTTGCCGCTTGTCGTCCCTGCGTTCACAGCCAGTGCGTTCCTGATCTTCCTGCTGCGCCAATTTTATATGGGGATATCCCATGAGTTGGATGAAGCGGTGAAGATTGACGGCGGCGGATACTTTACGATGTTTTTCCGTGTTATTTTACCCTTGTCATTGCCAGCACTCGCTACAGGTGCCATTTTGGAATTTATGTACCGCTGGAATGACCTAATGGGACCGTTGATTTATTTGAATAGTACGGAGCATTATCCACTGTCGCTTGGACTGGCGAACTTTACGGCTTCCTACGGCTCTACCCCTTGGCAATTGCTAATGGCAGCTTCCATTATTGCGGTGACACCACCGCTCTTGCTGTTCTTCTTTGCTCAGAAGCACTTTATTCGAGGTATTGTGATCTCAGGTTCGAAAGGCTAAGGAAAGCGTCAAGTTCCTGCTGCTGACGTCTTCCGAGGAGGGAAAAGGAGAAATGGGACTAAAATTAGGTGTAGAAGTATTCTTACAACAGTATGCCGAGCAGTATCGGGGAAAGCGGATCGGATTGGTAACGAATTTGACAGGAGTTAACCATAAGCTGATTCCAACGATTGATATATTCCATCAACATGAGCATCTTCACGTAACGGCTCTTTACGGGCCTGAACACGGTATCAGGGGAGATGCCAAGGAAGGAGAAGCGGTCAGCTCCTCAATCGATAAAGTGACTGGCTTGCCTGTGCATAGTTTGTACGGAGAGACACGCAAGCCCACCCCGGAAATGCTGCGCGATATCGATGTGATCCTTTTTGATCTTCAAGATATCGGTTCACGTTATTATACCTATATTTACACAATGGCCTACGTGATGGAGGCATGTGGGGAACTAGGCATTCCGTTTGTTGTGCTGGACCGTCCCAACCCGATCAACGGGATTACCCTGGAAGGGAATCTGGTTACGGAGGAGTGCAGATCGTTTGTGGGTTTATACCCGATCCCTGTTCGTCATGGATTGACGATTGGCGAATTGGCCCAATTGTTTGTGGATCAATTTGGCGTACGGTGCGAACTAACCGTGATCCCGATGCAGGGGTGGTCCAGACAGATGCATTTTGACGAGACAGGGTTATTGTGGGTTCCGCCCTCTCCGAATGCCAGCGGGATTGACATGGCCTTGCTTTATCCAGGAACGTGTCTAATTGAGGGGACAAACCTGTCCGAAGGACGTGGGACTGCCAAGCCGTTTGAGGTGGTGGGAGCACCTTTCATGGACGGTTACAGCTTGGCGAGAATACTTAATGAACGGCAGATGCCGGGTGTCATTGCCCGCCCAGTATCATTTGTACCCAACTATCAGAAATACAACGGGGAGCGGTGCGAGGGTGTTCAACTTCATGTGACGGATCGCAAAGTCCTTCGTGCATTTTCTGTTGGATTGCAGCTTCTGGAAACGATTGCGGCGATGTATCCAGAGTCGTTCCAATACAAGGAAGCTGAGCATTTTGATCAATTGGCGGGCGATAGGAAGCTAAAGAAACATATTCAACAGGGAACAGCTGTCGCTTATGCGGACCGTTATGAATCGGATTTATACAGATTCAGTAAAGAGTCAAATTCATATCTATTATATAGCTAGCGCTTGAGGAGTCTGCTGGTTTTCGTTGATGCGCTAATGAAGAGGGGGAACCATGCCATGGGCATTGTAGCGATTGACGGAGGCGGGACAAAGACGCTTGGTGTGCTTGTGCGGTCAGATGGCACTTTACTGTCTGCCGTGCAACGAGGGCCATCGAATATGAATGGCGACCATATTCGTGCGTTTCAGGCTTTGACAGATGTTGTGAGTTGTCTTTGCGGCGTGGCTATTCAGTGCGGTGAAAAGATTGAGGTAATATTTGCAGGCTTGGCTGGTATTGAGCAAGGGGATAACCGACAGCAAGTGAAAACTCATCTCCAACAGTTATGTCAACAGAGCCCGTTGATGAAAGAAACCCTTATTGAAGTGGATAACGATGCGGTTACTGCCTTGTACTCCGGCACGTTAGGGGAACCGGGCATCGTACAGATTGCTGGGACCGGCTCGATTACTTATGGTGTACATGCAAATGGAACGAGAGAGCGAGTAGGGGGCTGGGGATACATCATCGGTGATGCAGGCAGTGGTTATGCGATTGGCAGTGCAGGGTTAACTGCTGTTTTTCGGGCTTGGGATGGTCTTGACGCGCCTACTGTGATCACCCCTATCCTGCAAGAATCGTATTCCCTACAAACGATAACAGAGCTGATTCCGATGATCTATACGCAAAATGGCCGTCAACAAGTAGCAGCGGTGGCCCCTTTTGTGCTGAGAGCCGCTGATTTAGGTGATGAAGCAGCGCTGCGGATCGTTATGGAAGCCGCGCAGGAAATGGGGCAGGCGATCACAGCGCTGTATAGAAAATTGTATGGCGGCCTCCCATCCGTGTTAAGCGAGTCGAGCGAAACGAGCGAAAAGAGCAAGAGAATACAAGTTGTATTGACCGGTGGTGTATTCCAGCGAGCGGATCTACTGCTGCCTACAATCGAGAATGTATGCTGTGCTGCGGGGATGCAAGCGCAATTTACATTACCTGATCACCCACCTGTAGCAGGAGCCGTGTTTGCCGGATTACGTCGCTTAAATATTCCACTTCCTTCGCAATTGTGTGCGCAGATAAGTCAGCAACTGGCAGCAATGAAGGTACAGTGAGTCTAATGAATAGAAGCACATTGTGAATGCCGTAAGCAGTAAAGCTGCCAGCACAGCAGGACTATGCTGAACCAGCGTCAGCGGAACATGGATGCAGTGGTTGTATGAGAACGAATTAAGGGAAGTGTGAGGACTGTGCAGTGACAGGCTCAGAAATATACAACGGATAGGTTGTGAGGATATGGATACGAACATTTCGGCTTTATTAACGGAACAGCGCAATCCACGTACGATGACTATCGACCAGATGAGTACGCATGATATCGTCAACGTGATTCATCAAGAAGATCGTTCAGTTATGGAGGCGGTCTATCGTGTGCTACCTCGTGTGGAAGAAGCAGTAGATTTTGTGTATGCATCTCTTAAAAATGGAGGCCGCTTATTCTACGTGGGTGCTGGCACAAGCGGTCGCTTAGGCTTTGTGGATGCCGCGGAATGCCCCCCGACATACAGCACACCGCCGGAATTGATTCAGGCCGTGATAGCAGGCGGCAGCGGCGCGGTATTTGCAGCGGTAGAAGGGGCAGAGGATAATGAGGCGCAAGGGGCTGCTGACTTATCGGAGCGCGGCTTAAGCGCAGCGGATGTTGTTATTGGCATCGCAGCCAGCGGCCGAACACCATATGTGATTGGAGCTATGCAATACGCGCAAGGTATAGGCGCATCTACGGTATCGCTGACGTGTAACGACGGTTCGGCTATTAGCCGTTTTGCAGACATTAAGATTGAGGTGCTGGTAGGACCTGAAGTCGTAACGGGATCGACGCGGATGAAGGCGGCCACCGCTCATAAAATGATACTGAATACAATCTCGACCTCTGTCATGATTAGGTTGGGAAAAGTATATGAGAATTTGATGGTAGATCTGAACGCCAGCAACTACAAGCTGCAGGAACGCGCCCGCGGCATTGTAATGAACATTACGGAAGTAGATTATGAGACAGCGGCATCCACGCTTGCTGTAGCAGATCAGGAAGTTAAAACCGCAATCGTCATGCTGGAGGCTGGACTCAGCGCCAAGGAAGCAAGAGAAAGGCTGGAGCTCACGGGTGGGTTGGTACGTCAAGCGATTCATCTAACTTAATTGATCCGACGGGCAGGTGAAGTGTCATGATCCGTATCGTAGATCCACTCCATTCAACAACAGAGCTGCAATGTTACGGCATTCGTATGGAACGAGTGACGATGGAGGCTGTTGACATGCCGCGCCCCGGGCAATGGAGCCATTCCTCTCATCACCAGGCCGTTCGGCTTCATTATGATTGCCGAAGCCGAGCAGGAACTTCGGCTGCTTACTTGGCGCCTATTGATGTACAGCGGTGGCAGATGAATAGCTGTGCGTCCGCTATCGGCTGCTGGATTCATGCCGAGCCATGCGGTCACTGGCTGCGAATCGCAATAGTAAACGGAGACGGCACAGAGAGGTCTCTTGACCTTACATCACCAAAAGGTATGAATTGGCACGGCTGGAGATGCGTTACTGCTGACCTTCCTTTCGCTTTAGAGGAACCGGCGTACGTGCGTCATATTTATATCGTTGAGACAGATATGGCAGATAAAAACGTCGGCTATGTGGACATTCGCGATCTTTTTACTATCTCAGGTCACGAAAGTGAGGACTTGCGGGGGCCTGAATGGTCAGATTATGATCCGAAGCCGGGTACGACGGTATACGCGAGTGCACTCGTTGTGTCGCTGCGAGTATTAGACCATCAATCAGGCGTACAACCGGAATCGATTGAGATGAGGATAAATAATCAATGGCTGGACCATCACTATGATGGAGTAACAGGCTTGGTTCATGCCCCAGTTGCTGCACTTGTGTCAGGAGAATACCATATCCTCGTCCAAGCTCATGATTGCGCGGGCAATCCTGCTAATCCACCTGCTGAGTGGGCGTTTACGGTAGAACTGGGCCCAGATCAGAAGGCACCGATCATGCGAGTTATGATGCCGCTGGACGGAACGGTGACTCGTTCTTTGAGACCGCGAATAGCTCTCAGAATTGAGGATAGTCATTCAGGGGTAGATGAAAATTCAATCAGAATAGAATTAAACGGATGTTTGGTCATCCACCGTTATCAAGATGACACCGCTTGTTATACGCCTAGTGAGACTTTAAATGCTGAAAGTGAATATTTTGTAAAGGTAGAGGCTTCTGATCTGGCGGGAAATAGAAGCGAGCTGACATGGACATTCCAGACTGGGGCGGTGATTCCTCAGCCATCGTCTGATAAAGCGTTTGAAATAACGATTATCGGAGATGGTGGGTATTTGAATTCTGCCCTGCAGGTCAATGTGTGTGACCTGCAGCTTCAGGCACATATTGCCCGAATTCAGAATGAGTCTTCGGAGCTGCTATTGTATACGGGGGATATTGTAGAGTGTGATACGCTAGACAACTACAAGCTGGCGGTACAACGGATGGAGAATTTCCGATTGCCGTATGTAATGACGATTGGCAATCATGAAATTGCAGGCACGAATCAGCGTACCCATTATCAGCAGGCGTTTGGGGAAACAAACTTTGTGTTAGACTATGCGAATCTTACGATCATTGGTGTAGATACCGCAGCTGGACATATTAGCGCTTCCGACCGTTCTCAATGGTCTTGGCTTGCCGATATGATGGATCAGGCTGCTGGGCAGCATATCGTAATTCTGATGCATACCCCTCCTGATGAGTCGGATGCATGTGGATATGATCACCAAACAGGACATGGCTTTATGGATGAAGGTGAGGCTCAACGGTTGTATGCACTACTTGCCCAAGCTAAAGTACAGCGAGCAGTTGGAGAGATGCTGGTCCTTTGCGGAGATTTTCATGCCTATATGTATAAGAAAGTGGACAATGTTCATTATCTCATTACTGGTGGTGGAGGCAAGCAGACGCATGTCCCACCAGAAAGCGGAGGATTTTATCATTATATCCAGCTTTGTGTGGACGAAGAGCGTGTATGCTGGAAAGTAGTTCCCTTGTTAGAGCGTATCCGTTGCGATTATGCTAGTACTACCCTTATCATAAAGCGTGGGCAAACTGTACAAGTAACGGCTACAGGGGAGTTCGTGACTCAAGGTTTAATGGCTATGGCAATGCCCATCATGCCGCCGCTGCATTACACATGGAGTTCATCGAACTTGCAGGTCGTCAGGGTGACAGCTTCTGGATTCGTTATTGGAGTCCGTGAAGGCCGAGCAGTTGCAACATTGTCCTGTGGAGGATGTACGCTGTGTATAGACATCAAGGTGATTAGCGATGATGATTGCGATACGGGGCACAGGGTGCACACAAATAAAGAATAGAGATAAACGCTTACATATTATGGAGTCAATAGAGGGCAACAGTCCAAAGGAGGAATCCCTATGTACGTATCGCCGACTAAGGGCGGCTTGGTTATGCTGTCTGATATGCTGTCCAAGCTGCCTCCTTCGGAGAAGAAGATCGCGCAGTATATTCTCGAATACCCGCAGGAGGCAGTCTCGTTAACCGCTTCTGAGCTAGGGGAAAGATGCAGTGCCAGCAGTGCGGCTGTCATTCGCCTATGCAAATCACTTAAGCTCAAAGGCTTTCAGGAATTGAAGCTCCGCATTGTGGGTGATATTAATAAGTCAGAGCACGAAGGCTATCGGGATATCAAACCAAACGAGAGCGTGGATGCTGTGTTGGAGAAGATGACAACAAACAGTATCCAGGCCTTAAGGGAAACGTCGGAGATTGTTAATCTTGCTGATATGGCAAAAGTAGTAGATGTATTAATTCACGCGCGCCATATTCATTTCTTCGGTGTAGGGGCCTCCTCTATTATTGCGTTGGATGCGCAGCAAAAGTTTCTGCGGATTAACAAGCCGGCGACGGCGTTTACGGATGTGCATGTGGTAGCCATGAATATCGCTAACATGACATCGGAAGATGTTGTGTTCGGCATTTCCTACTCTGGAGAAACGTCTGAAGTATATGATATTTTACAGCTTGCAAATCAGAAGGGGAGCCATACCGTAAGTCTGACTCACTACGGCAACTCGCTAATTGCATCAGAGGCGCAGCTTAATTTATTTATATCCGCCACAAAGGAAGCAACCTTCCGCAGTGCGGCTACGTCTTCTCGGCTTGCCCAACTGCATATTATTGACGTCCTCTTTATGTGCGTTGCCTCTCATCAATATGACAAGACCGTTCAGTATTTGGATCAGACAAGAGAAGCTATTCGCTTTATTAAAGAACAACGTTCGTAATGATGTGGACATAGATTGATTAAGGATCATGGATACTAGTCGGAAGGCTGGCAACTGAATACACGATTACTGGATACCTCTTCTTTGGCTGCCCTCGGAAATTTAATTTCCACAACCAGTGAAGGGGTATTTGACGTTTTAGGATTATGCAGGATTAAGGTTATATAGTGACGTTTTATAGTGACAATATGACATGAATACAACAGGATAAGTCAAGCGTGTGAAAATTAAACCAAGCCCTGGTGTGTCAAGACGAGCCCATACTTCTTATACTGTGATTACGACATGGGCATTCGTCCTGGTCGATGCTGAATCCGGGAGGCATATCATGGTGGAATGGAGCGTTGCTGTAGCCACAGGGGCCTGGCTTGTGCTCTGCTTTGCAGCAGTAATTGCCATATGGCGTGGGCTATCTCTCGTAAGACAGGCGAGCCAGTCTTTAAGTTTGTTAAATACGCAGTCTACCCAACTTGTTCAGCAATTGAGCGACCTGACCCGCCGGGGAGACCAAGCGTTGAAGAAAGCGGAAGAAGCGGCAGAGCAATTAGCAGAGTGGAGAGAAACGATTGGACGGACCCGTAATATGGTTGAGGGGTGGAACAGCCGTCTAGCGCGTTGGTCTGAACGCACAGAATCGGCGGTTGAAGCCGCACACCAGGCTAACGAGCGTCGAATTCAAGATACGCTGCAATGGGCGGACTTGGCCTACACATTCTGGTCTGATATCCAGACTCGCCGTCAACGCTCAACATCACATGCCACCCCTGATAAGGATCGACTGGATTAAATGAATCTACTAGGCAATAACAGGGCGAAGGCTATGCATAAGGAGGAAACACGATGGCACAATCAAACCGTAAATTTTGGATAGGCTTGTTGGTAGGCAGCGTCGTCGGAACGGTTTCGGCATTGCTGCTGGCACCAAAGGCGGGACGAGAGCTTCGTCATGATCTTGCCGAGGGTGCAAAGCAAGCAAACGAGAAGTCACAGCAGCTAGCAAAACAAGTGAGTGACAAGACGAGTGAATGGGTAGAAGCTGCCAAGGAGAAAACATCCGACTGGAAGCATGCACTTCAGGAGCGTTTTAGCAGCCACGAGGAAAAGGCACTGGTTTCTTCGATTGTAAACGAGCAAGCGGATGGCATCGATATCGAGGTGCAAGCGGAGATCGCCATGTCTGAGCAGACGAGCGACACTTGCCTAGCATCGGATAAAAAAGAGGCCATCGCAGTGGTCAGCGACAATACATCTGTAAAGCAAAAAGCTCAACTTATCAAATAGTGCGTACAGCCATCGGGATAGGCACAAGAAAGTCCCTATCTTCAGGAGCATGAGTTGTCGTGCTCCATAAAGATAGGGACTTGTTCTAACGCTAATATACAGTTAAAGCTATACCTTAAAGGTTACGATAGTTCCTTGTTGGCTGATACATTAGGACTGACGTTTCCACGTGCTCGGATCAATCTTGGTTGGATCAAGACCTTCCCATATATTTTTTATGATGGCTTTTTCTGGTTGGTCAAATACAAGGAAGGCGGTTGGCAGCAGCCGTTCACCATATTGGCTGGCAGGCGAGTTTACTAGCTTGCCTCCCTCTCCGACCAGCACGGTCGAAGATCCACCATCCAGATTGGCGGCAATGACAGCCCCGTTTTCCAACATCAATTGTTGGCAGTCATATAAGTTAGCGCCAATGCTATGTGTCTGTCTTCCGTCTATAACGAGAAATAATACCGTTCCGTCTTCTTTCTGCCCGATTACAGTACGAGGAGCAATTCCCCAGCCATCGGCGGCATTTTTGATTAACCCTTTGCCGTTCACTATGATTCTAGGTTGGAAGCTGACCGCTTCTTTTACCCCGAGCTCTTCCATCTGACCGACTGTATAATTGCCTGCAACCATCTTGCCCTCTTTATCGAAGCCAACGATTTGGGTGCGCTTATTTTTGCCGATCCCGTTATAGAACAGCTTGCCATCTGCATAAACGATGCCGATCGGCTGAAATCCATTACCTTTCCAATTCGGATCGGCAAACCCGCCCCCGTTAATGCCAAAGAGGGCTCCGGTCCGTTTGACCATATTGGATACTTTTTCTCCCATGCCCATCTCATTAGTGACGGCAACCCGAATGGATTTAGGGTCCCGTATCGTAAGCAAGTATCCACTATATCCTTGACCACTAATTTCCTTTAGCTCGGTAAGAGGCTTGTCATTTTTAGGTTGTTCGGGTGTTTTGATAAGATTTGTGTTCGCTTGTTCGTCTCCCATTTGTTCAAATCGATTATTGTATTGCTGGATTCTTCGATTCATCTCTTCTTCCCCAATAATAAACTTGGCCCAATGACGATGCCGAGTCGTCAGCAGTGTATCGGCAATCATAAACCGGAACTGTTCGCCTGAAGGCGTGAACAGCAGCCAACCTGCCCCAAATGTGATACATAACATGAAAATAGCCATCCAAATACGGATAATTTTCCATATCGCACGTTTACGTGCGCCCTTGCTCTTCTTTTTCTTCTCTTTCTGATTTTCTGGCGGAACGGTCTCGGCAACCCTGTTCCTTCTTGAAGATCTGTCGTTTCTTCGTTGTCTGCTTCTTCCAGGTGATGGTGAACTTGGCGTTGTCAGCCTGCTGGAAGAACCGTTGGCGGACGCATTATATCTGCGCCCTCCCGCCGCAGGTCTAGTGGTTGAATCAACTACAGAACCTCTATCTACAGTTCTTGTAACTGCACTTGCAGATGTGCTTGATCTTGCAGGTCTATTGTCAGGGCTACCGGCAGAGCTTCTTCTCGAAGGTCTGAATTCCGGGCTAGACGGTGTATATCTACTTGACGTCTCCGCAGCAGCACGCACTTGTGTGGGTTCGGGTAGAGTGTGCTTTACCCTTCGTGGCGGGAGCTGTCTAGAAGATGTCGGCTTCTGAGTATAATTTGTATTTCGCATGGTAGTTCCTCTCGTCCTATAAGCTTGCTCATCTTATGGCACCTATTTGCGTTCGTTTATTCTCTCTCTGGATTTGAAAATGAAAGCACCCGTTTCAGCTTATCTTTCAATAATAACGCGCGAATCGATAAAAAGTTGCTGGCAGGTTACGGAATCTAACTTTCACTCCCCTTTCGGAGGAGCGCCACCCATACTTGAACCTTGTCTATATATCAGTTAGAATCGAGGTACGTTTTATCCACGCTGTACATATGGTATTACGTACGGAATACGTCATAACGAGTGTGATCCGAGTCAGTCAAACAAGAGATGAAGGAAGCGGTGTTTTCGTGCAACAAGCTATAGCAATGCTTGATTCAGGAGTCGGAGGCTTGACGGTTGTTAAAGAGGTCATGCGCCAGCTCCCTAGAGAGAAAATTATATATTTTGGCGATACAGCTCGCTCTCCTTATGGACCTCGTTCATCGGAAGAAGTAAGACTGTTTACCCGTCAAATTGTAGATTATTTGATCCAGTACCAACCCAAAATGATCGTAATTGCTTGTAATACGGCAGCAGCAGTTGCCTTGGAAGACATACGTCAGCATGTATCAGTACCTGTGGTTGGTGTCATTCACCCAGGGGCCAGGGCAGCCATATCAGCTACCAAATCTGGATATATCGGTGTAATCGGGACAGATGTAACAGTGAAAAGTGGTGCTTATGTGCAAGCACTTAGACGGCTTTCCCCGCATGTAGAGGTAATCTCGCAATCCTGTCCTCAATTTGTACCGCTTGTGGAAAAAGGTATGTACCGATCGGAAGAAACATGGAGTGTCGTTCGGGAGTCGTTGGACGCTGTTCGAGCTACGCCAATTGATACATTAGTACTGGGCTGTACACATTATCCTTTCCTGACGGAGCCGATTCAGGAAGTGATGGGGTCCGGTGTTGAGTTAATTAACTCAGCCGAAGAGACGGCTCGTGAAGTAAGTACCATTTTACAAGATAAGAACCAGCTTGCGGAGAAAGATGATATGCCAGTTCATCAATTTTTTTGCAGCGGTGATCAAGAAATGTTTCAACGTATTGCGAAGGAGTGGCTGGGAGATCAGATCCAAGACATTCCATGTATTTGGCAAGTGCCTCATATTTATTAATTCACAAGTTTATAGCATTACTGCGAAGGGCTGTATTCTTTGTCTGAACAGACAGATGAAATACAGCCCTTTCGACAGTTTGATTCATACTTGAAAAATGGGGCAGATGTAAGCAAGTTAACTAAGTTAACCAAGTTTACATCTTGAGCATGGATGTTAACTACATAACTAGCTATCATTAAAGGAACGTAGTATTGCCCAAGCTAGCATCGTATCGGAAACGACGGCCCGCAGCTCTACTTCAGTTAATTGCTCTATAACGTTTAGATGCTGCTCGATGTCGTCCCAGTGAGATATAAGCAGCTGCGGTTGCTGGGATGCGGCAGTAGATTCGTGCTGCAATTGCAGAAGCAGGGTGATCAAATGGTTGGATTCGGAATCGGCATGCATTTGGATACAGGCTGCAATTTGTGTAAATGCTGGCACGGGGGAATCTGCTGCGTTAGTTTCTGAAAGGGTCTTTAGCTGGTCCAATTGTTCTGCGGCTAGATGAATAATACGATGATCTTTGCAGTACGACACTAATGCTTCTGGATTATCAAGCAGGCTTCCCGTTAAGATAAGCGGCTCAATCGCGTAAGCGCGCAGCGCGGTCACAAATGAGGTTAAGGCATACTGCTGTTCAAAAGGCTCGTTCCACAACAAGACAATGCAAGGTTTGCCATCTGCAGCACGCTGATCACGAAAGCGATGATGGAGAATCGCGGCTTCGGCCACGGCTGCTACCCGAATTCGCTCCTTCTCCGTAGAAAAAGAACGGTATACATCTTCTTGGGCAGACTGCCATATCCGCTCCCTTGCTTCAACAGGCATTTGAATAAGGGTGTCTATGCCTTCGTACCAATCCTGCACTGTATTTGCAACTTTCCATCCCGTGACCTGATGTGTAATAGAACGATAAGGCAAGGCGTCCGAATAAATGCCTATCGTTCCTGCCGCTGTATATTCTAAATATTTAATCGGACATTTCCCAGATTTGGCGCGGGTTGAATCATCAAGAGGTGCAACCCCGAGGTCAATGTCAATGTTCATAAGCCGATTTAAATATTCGTAATAACTGTACGTAAAAGGCACGTAGCTGACAGGTGATGACAGGGTAGGGAACGTATGCGGGTTCATACCCCAGAATACAAATTCAATCTGTTCTCCGTATTTTTGTGACAGGCGCTGAAAAGCTTCCCACAGCTGCGCGAATTCTTCGGTTCTTGAATTTCCTCCCGTGTATCCTATCCGGAATGGCCGCATGCCATTATTTCTGACAAACGGACGCTTTAGGTAACTCCCCGGTATGTTGGTGCTCAGCGTCAGCACCCGGGGGTTGTGGGGTCGTATGCTGTCAGCGGTAATATCCGAATAGGCTACACAGATATCCGCTTCCTGCAAATGAATCAATAGCTGATTATAATAGTTTTCTCCTGGTGCCAGGTAATGAAATTCAGGACTTACTTGATACAAGTGTAAAAAATCATCGTCCATTAAATAAATGACGGGCTTGCCTATTTGTTGTGCCGCATAATGCTGCAAGACGGAGAAGTCGTAACAAGCCCGATGGAGCACAACGAGATCGGAATCTTTCATATATGAAGTGTCTATCTGATGAAGCGGCACATAAAAGGATTGGAAGAGTGGATTATCAATGCGATTAAAATGCTGGAACGTTATATCGACAGAAGGATCGTAATGCATTTTACTGACTACAAGGGAACGTTTACGCTTCAATGATCTACCGCTCTGCATGGGGGTGTCCGAATATGGAGGCTGCAGATCGGTTGAACTCGCCTTCCAGAGACACGTATTCGCGTGATCGTTGTCATCGTTCCGGGTGAATAAGACGTGCCCTGTAGATATACGTGCTGCATGTTGTAGTTGTGCCAGAGCTGCACTGGAGTGCGCGGTTTGTGTGTTCCATAACTGGATATGCTCCTGCTCCATTCGGTTCTTACAAGTGAGGGACACAGCATCTGCCCACGGTGACAAATTATCAACCTCGGTATGAAGCCAATTGTGGGGCAGCAGCACCTTCTCCCGATTCAAGCCGTTAAAGATACGATAAGCTAGCAGATCATACGGAGCGATCTCACCGATCGCGTTATCCTGTCCGATCGATACTTGGCTCACGATGACATCCACATCATAGAACGGGACAAGCTGGGACCAGCGCTGCCATAACATCCAGTCGCAAACCCGTCGCATGACAACATGTGTATCATACATGCCATACTGCTCGAAGCATTCCCTGGAGTGGAGTACGCTGTTGTTAGCAATGAAATTAGCATCCATAAGTCGACTAGAGCCTGCTGCGAAGTTACTCCCGATGATCCGGCTGTCAGGTGGAAAGGCTTGTGCCTTACCATATACGAGTGCTGGAGAGTGTACTTTTCGGATTTGTTTTAGAAGGATATCTAGCAGCTTTGGCTTCCAAACATCATCGTCAAATTGATAAGCGATATAAGGGGCTCTGGCCAGTATTAGCCCCTCGTTAACCCGGATGGCAGGCAGTCCGGAATTGTAAGCATGCCGCACATGAATGATACGATGATCAATTCTTTGCAGCTCACGAATGGTGTCCAAGCTGCCGTCACGGGAGCCGTCATCTATGATGATCAGCTCCCAGTTGGCAAAGGTTTGTGCGCGCACGCTGTTGATGGCGCGGCTTAATAAGCCGGACTGATTGCGACAATAAGTTGGCATAATGATACTTACTTCGGGCGCTTCAATTAAACGATGCGGGTATATAATGTGCTGGTCACGCATAAATAATGAAGCATCGGTCATGAACCCCGCCCCTCCCTGTGCCTTTTCGACGCAAAGCACACCATACGAATGAGGGCGGAGGAGCCTTGTGCGACGGGATGGCGATAGGATGAATCGTGTACATATCCACAGTTCATGTAAATGCGAATAGCCCGTGTGTTGGTTACTTTCACAAACAGCTCAATAGATTGAAGTCCGAGCGTATTTAAGCCAAATTGAGTCACGGCTTTGACAATTTCTTCACCGTATGACTGACCTTGTGATTCGGAATCCCCTATGAGCACCCGACCGAATTCAGCTCTGCGTTTATAAGGATTGATACGATAGAGTGCAGCCGTGCCGATCGGCTTCTCTTTATCCAGTCTGACGGCAATAAACATCATATCACTATCATTGGTGCGGTAACGTTCGTACCAATTAAAATGTTGTTCAGGTTCAATGACGTGGTCGTCTTGAAACCAGATCCGGATATGCTCTTGATTACGCCAAGAGCGGACCTGATCCAGGTCATGCTCGGTTAAAGGGCGAAGCAGCAGTCGCGGACTCAGAATCCGGTATGAATGATCCATCTTCAATGCGCTCCTTCCCTATAGGTTGCTAACGTACTGTTTGATGACACTCGCGATGGTTTGTACATCTGCATAGGTCATCCGCAGATGCAGCGGCAGCGAGATAATACGGTCCGACATCGTTTCCGCTGTCGGGCATTGACCTCGTGCATGTCGGTACATGCGATAAGCCGTGTTTATACGATAATGCACGCCTGGAAAAATACCATTTTCGTTCAACAAGGCTAGAAGTTCATTACGCGCCGGGGCGCTAATCATAAACAAGTGTCGGCTGCTGTCGCAATCTGGTGCTACTGGTATAAAAGGAATGATAGACTTCACGTCAGCCAATGCCTGCTCATACCAGGTACACAATTGTTTGCGGTACGCGTTATCCTGATCGAGATAACGGAGCTGTACCAGACCGATTGCCGCCATAATTGAATTGCCATGATATTTGTAGCCGACATGTTCAACGTCATACAACCATCTGTATTGGCCCTCAGCATTCGTGCGGGTGTATGTGTCTTTATTAATACCAAGCCAAGACAGCTTACGTACTAGGTGATCCTGTGCCTCTTCATGAAAGCACACCATACCGCCATCGGCGGTAGGTAAATTTTTAACCGCCTGAAACGAATACACGACGGCATCCGCTTCTTTCCCAGGTATGCACCCGTGCAAACGAGTCCCTGCCATATGGGCCGCATCCAAAATTAGAGCTAGACCATACTGCTCGCACAGCTTTACGATTCGTTCGTATTGCCCTGTGTTTCCACTCATGCCTACAAATAAGACGGCCCGGGTCCTTGGCGTTATTCGCCGCACCATATCATCTGGGTCCAAGCATAAGTAAGAATCAACATCCGCAAACACGGGTTTTAAAGCATGATAGCGTATTGTATGATTCGTCGAAACAAAGGTAAGTGGTGTCGTAATGATTTCATCGCCTTTTTTCCATCCCTTAGTCATTTTGAGCACTTCTATTGCCAAAGACAGCCCAGCGGTAGCTGAATGAAGGAAATGTGCGTGTTTGAAGCCGGTATATTCCTTCCAACGTTCCTCAAACTCAACCGTTTTATAACCTAGTCCCGTCCATCCTTTTTCCAAACAATCGCGAATCTCGGCGAGACATTCATCGACGCGATAGGTAGGGACGAACAATGGAATGTTCATTGTAATCACTTCCGTTCTATCATATTCAAGCCGTTCGAATGAAGCTGCCCTGATTTACCATATGAAGTTGGAAAAAGAAATGCTTTTTGGCTGGAAGCCAGTTGGAATAGGCACCGGCAGCAGTGAATTGGTGGAGCGATCCAGTATACTTACCGTACTGCCAGAGGACCAGTTGTTCACAATATATACTTCACTGCCGTCAGGAGTGACTGCAAGAGCTTCCGGGGGTCCCCCTGTCATTGTCACATTACGATAAAGGGCAGGCTTTGCAGGACTGTGCACATTCAGGCTCACCAGATCCGAACTGTTAGCTGAGGCTACATACAATGCGGCATCATCGGGAGACAGGGCAATTCGATAAGGGATTAATCCGGAAGCAGAAGGAATACCAAGTAAAGGGATAGGCGTCAGCATCGTATTGGTAAAACCGTCAATGACCTGAATTTCTCCTGGCAATCCTTGCGCTGCGACATAGATGTACTTGCCATTAGAGCTTGCAGCAAGGTGGACAGGCGCACTTGCATTTGGAACTCCAGGCAGCAGTGGAATGGTAGTGATCACCGTATTTGTAATCGTATTAATGACGGAGATCGTGCCATCATCTTTATTGGCGACGTATAGTCTTTCGGTGGACGGAACAAATTGCAGAGCTACAGCATTATCTCCCACCGTAATAGGGGAACCTGGACGCTGCGTATTGGTTGTGATGTCAAATACAGTTACATAGCTGTTGGGCGAATCGTTGTTTAACGCAAAAACGCGGATCGCATACGGCTCATCCGTGTCGATCGCAATGCTTTCCTTCCCAATCGGCAGCAAACCTAGTTGGCGTGTATCCGTTAAGATGAGGGAATCATTTAAACTATTGCTGTTGGCTGTAAATGCATAAATGCTGAAATAAGGCAGTGCTACATCGACAGGCATCGAGCTGAGGGGCAGCTGAATCAGGCCGCCTACTTGTTGTTTAGTTACTTGATCAATGACTAGCAGCGTGTCATCTCCGCTATTTACGATGTAGGCGTATTTTGGCATGGAGCTGATGAGTGGGATCGGAATGGAGCCAACTGGCTGACTAAGGGCATTGTTAAAGGTAATTACGCTACGTAGCAGCTCAGCTTCATTATTATTGGCGCTGACTTTTACACCAAAAAAGGCGGTAGCAGTTGGCACGTTTTTAATTAAATAAGTGGAGGCTCCATTTCCAAATGGGCTTAACGTTATGATTTGTGAACCATAAATGGAAGGTGTTTGTGCTCCAGCAGTGTTGTTAAATGCATAAAAGCGGACTACACAGGTCACCGTCAAGTTGGACAGGTTGGTTAAGGTTACATCGACGGAAGCAACACCGTTGTTTGGTCGATTATCATGAGGACCGTATTCGTAAACAAACATTGTTGGAATCTCCTCCTTCTTGTAGCTGAATTTCTCTATCACCACTATATGAATCAGGCGCAGCTTCTACTTGGACCATAATACTAGAGTGATAGAAAGAGGCGCTGTTCATCGGGTATTGATGCTGAGAATTGCTGCATATAAATAGTTGTAAAAGGATGCATATAAGGAGAGGAGAGAGCAATGTGAGTAATGGGGCTATACCGTATACGATTCAAAGAGGGGATACCTACCTGCGCATTTGCTTGCGTTACGGTATCCACCTTCCAGCTTTATTGGCCATAAATCCACATATTCGAGTGGAAGAGTACGCTATTCCGGGTCAACTCATTTACATTCCACAGCGGCCAACCAACATTTACGTGGTACAGCAAGAAGAAAGCTTCTATGAGATTGCGTCTCGCTTTCGAGTCCCCGCACAATGGCTGGCCAATGCGAATCCAACCGTGAATCCCCGCAGATTGAATGGGGGGCAAAGCATCGTTATACCGTACTGGACAGATGAGCGAGACGTTCGCACACAAGCGGAATATGGACCGAATCAATTGGCTGATGATATACAACGATTGCTGCAGCGTTATCCTTTTATAGCAAGTGAACAGATTGGGACGAGCGTAATGGGAAAGCCAATCTTTGCTTTAGGTATAGGTACAGGACCCTTTCGTGTGCAGGCCAATGGAGCGGTGCATGCTAATGAATGGATAACCTCAGCACTGCTGATGCAATTTGTAGAGGATTACGCAATGCATTATGAGAGGTGTGCCTTATGGCAAGGATGGGATCCGCATGGTGCATACAATAGAACGGCACTATGGGTTGTACCGATGGTTAATCCAGACGGAGTGGAGCTTGTTCAGGAGGGGGTTACATATCAGCACCCTTATGGTACACAACTGGCCGATTGGAACGTCTATGGTAAACAATATTCGCTATGGAAAGCGAACATTAGGGGGGTTGATCTAAATGATCAATTTCCAGCGTATTGGGACGAGGAAAAAGAGCGGAGGCAAGTAGATGGACCATCGCCCATGAATTACAGCGGGGACTCACCACTTTGTGAACCGGAGGCGGAGGCGCTTGCTCAATTTACGCTGCGGGAGCCATTTGAGCTTGCGTTATCGTTTCACTCGCAGGGTCAAGAAATCTATTGGAACTATCGGGACTTTGAGCCTGATGTTTCAGAGGCGTGGGCTAGAACATTTGAATTGGCCAGCGGATATCGTGCAGTGAAGCTGTCCGGCAGTGATGCCGGTTTTAAGGATTGGTTTATTCAGACTTTCCGTAAGCCTGGTTTTACAGTGGAGATTGGTATGGGCGTTAATCCGCTGCCATTAAATCAATTTGAAAGGTTATATGTTGAAGTAAGCTCCATTATGCGGGCAGCACTAAACGGAATGCCCGCTCAAGAATCGAGGGTTTCCGCAGGCAAAGAGTCTGAGTTATTAGGGTGAAAATTTGCCCGTAAGGTAGGTTCACGCGTAGAAGTCCAGGGATCTATTAGCTGTATGTGACAAATGAAATGGCATACACTATGCTAAGAGCATAAGGAGGTGTGTGTCATGTCAGCAAATCGACTTAACCAACCGTCATCATCGCGGCCACCTAAGCGTACGTGGGGTAGACTATGGTTTCTATTCCGTTCTGCCCCTGCACTGCTTGGCTCACGTTATGTACCGTTTAAGCTTAAGTTTTTCTTTGTAGGAGCTGTGTTCTTGTACTGGATTATGCCCGACTTGATGCCATTTATGCCGATTGATGACATTGTGTTTACGATGGTGCTGATCCCTTGGTTTTCTAAGCAAGCCAAGAAATATGAGCCTCCAAATGCCAGCCCTGGCAGGTGAAAGTGAGGGATATGGTTGCTTAACCTTTAGAGTTCCCTTACAATAGTATTGCTCGTAAGGTTGAACATAATGGGGATAAATCGGAGTGACATAAGATGAGTAACGATATACGTATTTGTGATAAATGCCGCCATATTAAGATGAAATCCTTTCTTCCAAAAGTGAAAAAGCTAGACCCTGAAGCAGAGATTAAGATTGGCTGCAAGTCCTACTGCGGTCACTGCACGAAGCGTGTGTTTATTTATGTGAATGGCCGTTATATTACAGCGCCAACGGAAGATGAGGCGATCGAGAAAGCGAAGCCATTTATCAAATAGAGGGAACGGATGCATAATTGCAGTATCGGCATCGCATCCTAACAAGGATGTTGAACAGCTTATATCTTGAGCAGCTGTTTATACCGAGGAGGTAAAGGACGATGTCGAAGTACGATTCAAGCTTACAGTCGCAGAATCCAATTTCTCAGGCGCAAAATGCAGTGGAGACAGCACACCACGCCATATCGCAAGCAATGTCACATCCGTCTGATCAGTCTGTAGTTCAGGCTGAGCATGCTTTAGAGCGGGCAGATCGTGCTGTGACTCAAGCGGGAGATAGTGTGAATCAGCAGGCGGTAGAATTCGCGGAGGAATTGCTTGGAGAAGAGCATGGACGACTGCAATCATTGCTTGAGAGCGAGCAGTGGAAGAATCATAAGTAATTCAGATGAGACGGTGGTTTATCCGTAGGAATATCCCCTTAAGGTATACAGTGAAGAATTGAGTTCATAGCGGCATGAATTCGACACTGTTGATCCAAAGGGGATATTTTTCATGCAACGGAAGGGTGATCATTTATGTCTCCATCTCATAATGTTACGCGGGTTGAGTGGTTATTCTGCTGCTGGTGTAAGCATTTCCGCGCACCAACAGTTTTACGATTTCTTAACTTGACCTTCATCTATATGCAACATATATTTATTACAAATGTATGGAATAAGAACAAATGTTAGGCGGATGTTCATGTTAAATGCAGATGAACGAAAATTGATCGTGAAAATATGCAAGCTGTATTACTTCGAATCGATGACTCAAGAGAAAATAGCTGTAAAATTCGGAATATCGAGACCTGCTGTCTCCAAGCTGCTGCAAAAGGCACGTGATGAGGCGATTGTTGAAATTCTCATTCACGATGATACGCTCGAAACTAGTGATTTGGAAAATGAAATCGAGACAGCGTTTGATCTGAAGCAGGTGCTGGTTGTGCCAACAAGAGATCTGAATCAAGACCTAGTATACAGCACAGTAGGCAAGGCAGCGGCTAACTTTGTATTACGAACGATGAAACAAGTCGATCGTATCGGAGTATCGTGGGGGACGACGCTGTACCATATTGTGAAGGAGTTTCCTTTTGAGAAAAGGGAGGGGCTAAAGGTTGTCCCACTGGTTGGAGGAATGGGGAATGATAATACAGAGATTCATGCCAACCAAATTGCGTATGAGCTGTCCAAAAAACTGGGCGGCAAATGTGAATCACTCTACGCGCCTGCCGTCGTAGAAACAGAAGACCTCCGAAATAAACTCATCGAGCTTCCCCATATTGCTGCTGTGCTGGAAGAAGGTCAACAAATCGACATAGCTTTGGTCGGTATCGGCAATCCATTTGCTTGTTCAACGATGGAACAGATCGGCTATTTGAATCAAGAGGTGCTGCAGGAGTTGAAGTCGTTAAATGCAGTAGCCGATATTAATTCCCGCTTTATTAACCAAGAAGGTCATCTTTGTGCTCATCCGATCCATAATAAGGTCATTGGTATGGAGTTGGAGCAGTTAAGAGCGGTAAGTCTGGTCATAGGCATTGCAATGGGGATACATAAAGTCGACAGTATATTGGCTGCTCTGAAAGGGAAGTATGTACATGTGCTCATTACCGACGAATTGACGGCAGCAGAGCTTGTTGGCCGCTTGAAGGAGACACGGTGACCACTGCTATGCGAGGAGAACTTCTAACATCTAAAAGCCCTATGATCGTCATACCTTTGTTCGAAGTAAAGGTTCGTTCATAGGGGGTTTGCTTGTTTTATGTCATTATTGCAGCAAGCCTACAAGCTTTAATCCGTGGGCAATCCCATCTTGGCTTACGTCTTTTGTAATGTAACGAGCTGCATCCTTTACGGAATCAGGCGAATTGCCCATAGCTACACTGTGTCCAACATAACAAAACATTTCCAAGTCATTTAAATTGTCGCCGAAGGCATACACATCCTCCTTGGCAAAGCCGAGGTGTTCAATATATCGTTTGATCCCCTGAGCCTTTGAACCGCCAGACGGCAGTACATCCATAGCAGCCGGATGCCAACGGACAAACTCCAGCTGCGGAAAACGCTGCCTGTACTCTAATTCCTCTTCTTCGGTACAAAATAGCATCGACTGATAAATATGGCGTTCCTTATAGTATTCTGGATCATATGCAGGATGCTTGTATTGCAATGAACCGATTCCTGCTTCGATACGAGCGTGGAAAGGGGTGCTGCTTCGCATCGCTTCATGATCCAAGTATACAAGTGGATGACCGGTCTGCAAGGTATGCGCTGATAAGGAGCGCAGCACATCCGACGGAATAGGATGCTGATAGATTACTTTGTTATCCAGCATCACGTATTGGCCGTTGAAACAAACAAAGGAGTGAATGTCGAGCTCATCTTGTAATGCTTTCAGCATAAAGGGAGAGCGGCCAGTAGCAAAGGCGACTTCATGTCCAGCATCTTTCAAGGCAAGGACAGCTTCCTTGGCGGAAGCGGGCAATTGTTTGTGATGATCAAGCAGCGTTCCATCAATATCAAAAAAAATCATACGTTTTGTCGTTGTCATGTACACACCCCTTGATGCGATTGTAGTTAAAGCTTGTTATGTGAGTTCGTCTAATAATAAGTTGAGCGATACTGTCGTATGCAGTTGAAATTGCTGGGGGGAGAAAATTTCCCACAAGCCGTCCTCGGTCTGGATATGATAATGAAATTCTTTTCCTTGAAACTGCACATTGGTCACCTCTCCTAGAATCCCTGGTACATGAGAAGCATTCAGATGGAATTGATCTGGTCGGACGGGATACAATCCGCACGTCTTGAAGTAATCTGCAACCTGGTTTCCATGCCATTGAATCATTCTATCCGTATGCAGTGGTGTAAACTGATCGTGGTGCCAGCTTCCATGCACAAGGTTGGCCTTGGATACAAATTGGGCGACAAATTCCGTCTGCGGACGCAAATAAATATCCTGCGGAGTTCCAACCTGTTCAATCTGTCCGTCCTTCATGACGATAATGCGATCCGCCATGGCCAATGCTTCTCCCTGATCGTGTGTCACATATACGATAGCTGTTCCCGTTTGACGGTGAATGGACTGTATCTCCTTGCGCATGTCCATACGAAGCATTGCATCCAGACTGCTTAGCGGCTCGTCCATCAACAGCAGAGACGGCTCGGCAGCAATCGCCCTTGCAATGGCTACGCGCTGCTTCTGGCCGCCAGACAATTCATGGGGCATACGGGCACTGTGTTGGGACAAACCAACCATTTGCAGCACACTGGTAATACGTTCTTGCTCTTTCTCCCGGATAGCGGCAGGTGTTTCCTTATGATGGCGAATCGGGAAGCGGACGTGTTCTGTAACATTCATGTGCGGCCATAAGGCGAACGCCTGAAACACCATGCCGATTCGACGTTTTTCTGGAGGCAGACTGAAGCTTGCGCTTGCAACCAGCGTCTGGTTCATGTGGATTTCTCCAGTAGTTGGCTGCTCGAACCCCGCCAACATACGCAGCAGGGTTGTTTTTCCGCAGCCGGAAGGACCCAGAATAGCAACAAACTCACCGTTGGCGATGTTGAGATTCAACGTATTAAGTGCTTGGAAATTCCCAAATCTCTTGCTGACTTCGACGATTTGAATACTCATTGTGGCTGAACTCCTTTTTTGGATTGAAGCTTTTGTATGAAATGCAAGATGGCCATACCTGCAACAATAACGATCACGATTAAGCTGGACAAAGCGGTAGAATACAGCGTGCTGCCGGCCTGCTCAAAGCTGAAGATGGTAACCCCGATTGTTTGTGAGCCTGTTGACCATAACAGTGCGGACACGGTAAGTTCCGTCAGTGCCGTCAAAAATACTAGGAATGCTCCGCTAAGTAGTGCTGGCAGCAGCAAAGGCAGCAGGATAGAAATCCACTTACGCCACATACCCGCCCCGAAAATATGTGCTGCCTCTTCCATCGAAGCGTCAATTTGAGTAAATGCTGTGATGCCGGCTCGTACTTGTAGAATAAGAAATCGACATACATATGCAATAAATAATATACGAATGGAGCCATAAATACCGGGATTCCAGCCAGGAATCGGTTCCATCCAGGTCAAGATCATACATAATCCGAACACGATGCCAGGCAGCGTGTAAGGGAGTGCAACCGCCAGTTCTGCAGACTTCGTCATCCAAGAAGGCTTTCTTACCCGAACGTAGGCAAGCAGCGATCCAAGAAGCAGACAGATGATCGTAGTTGACACAGCAAGAAGGAGGCTGTTCTGAATCGATTCCCATACTTTTGGATTGTCGAACAAAATGAATTCATAATTAGATAATGTTAGATTAGCCGCTTGGAACGGCAATCCGTACGCTTTTTTTAATGAAATTGCGATCATGGATAGTAACGGAACAATCGTGATCGCAGTTAAGAACGTCCAGATGCCAGCTGAAACCCATCTCCGGTGCTTGCCTAGTGAATAGCGCGGACTGTGATCGATGACAACCGTGTCGACAGCTCTAATTTTACGGACGGAAAGCCATTGCAGGAGTGTGCCTATAATAGCGAATATCCCCAAAAGGACAGATAAAGCTGCTCCACGGGCAAATGCTGACGGACCAAACCCGATAATTTCCTCGTATATCAGTGTGCTTAAGACAGATATATGGGCTGGAATACCAAGAAAAGCAGGTATGCCGAAGTTGTCCAGCGACGCCAGAAAGACGAGTAATCCTCCTGCAGTCAGTCCGGGCAATGCTAAAGGAAGAGTGACAAGACAGAACGTTTTCCATCTGCCAGCTCCACTGGCGCGTGTAGCCCATTCCAAATCACGTGGAATTTTTTTGAGTACATCCACAGTTAACAAGTAAACGAGGGGGAAATGGTGAATCCCCATTACAAAAATAATGCCGCCATAGCTATACATACTCCAAGGTGTAGCATCGGTATGAAATAGACGCAGAAACTGAGCTGCCAGTCCTTGGCTGCCCATAAAGGAGGACCAAGACAGTGTAAGCACGTATGATGGCAAAATAAAGGACAGCAGCATCGCCATATGCAGTGCTTTTTTATGTTTCAGGTCGGTATAAGCCATTAACCAGGCAGCGGTCACACCTAAGGCAATCGATACGATGGAGGAGCCAACAACAATAATTAAAGTATCAATCAACGTGTTCCACAGTCGATCCTGACGCAGCATTTCAGTATAGTGCTGTAATGAGAATCCTTCAGTACCTTGTACACTCAAATAAACCAGTTTGCCTATTGGCAGTACGAAGAATAAAAACAATAAGATCAGCAGCAGCAACAAAGTCGTTCGTTTTGCAAGCAGCCCCGGCAGGGAGGGAAGAGACCATTTACCCCCGTGTTCTCCCTTAGCCGCATAAATTTTTTTCGAATCCATCATGATGTATACGCTCCGTCTGTTATTGTCCAAACACCTCAGTGAATTGTTTCTTATCCGCGTCACGGGCCTCAGTCAGTGTGGATATATCCGAAGATAACACGTTGAACTCGCCCAGCCCTTTTAATCCTGCTGGAGCAGCAACACCATCACGAATCGGTGTGTACCCGATTTCGGCAGATACCTTTTGACCGTCCTCAGACAGGACAAAATCGACGAATGCTTTAGCCGCTGTGTCGTTTGTTGTATTTTTTAGAATGCCAATCGGCTCCGTAATAACGGGTACGCCTTCTGTTGGATACACCAACTCCACGGGGGAACCTTTTGCTTTCTCACGGGCTACGAGGAAATCAACCACCATCCCGTAAGATTTTTCTCCACTGGATACTGCGTTCAGTACGGCACCGTTACCTTTAACTACTGTTGTGCTGTTGGACTTTAAGCCTTTAAAGTAGTCCCAACCGAAGCCATCCGTGCGGCTTAATACGCCTACGTTATATGCAGCGGCTCCTGAGTAGAGCGGGTTAGGCATAATAGCGGCATCCTTGCTTTCGGGTGCTGTCAGTGCCTGCCAGGAGGTTGGTATAGTTTTCACCTTTTGTGTATTTACAGCGAGTACCGTTGCCATAACTTTTGTACCCGCGTACATCCCGTCTTTATCCACAAGGTTGTCGGGGATTTTAGACAATTCAGGTGATTTATACGTTAACAGCAGATCCTGCTTCTTCAGTCCTTCGAAAGTGACCGCATCAGCTAGCAAAAGCACATCAGCTTGGACTTTGCCTGCCTGCTGCTCCGCCTGTATTTTGGCCGTTACTTCCTCGGTTCCAGAACGAAAGCTTTCGACCGTGACATCTGGATATTTTTGATTAAATGCGGCTATCAGCTTGGTCACATCCGCCTCTGGCTGGGATGTATAGAAAGATAGCTTTCCTGATACGGAGGAAGAGGCCTCAGACTTGGAGGTTGACTGTTGTGCACCCGTGCTGCAGCCGCTGAAGATCAATAAAGCCGTTAAACTTAACATAACAAGTCCTTTTTTTAACAAGATGATTCTCTCCCTACGTTAATTTATGGATAGTATTTGTGTATAAGAGATACAATTCTGAAATTTCCTATTAAATATAAAGAGCATTTGTCAATAGACGCTTAACAGGGAAGATTAGCTTTGTAAATACGGACAATCATGATAAGTGGATAGTATACGAGACACGAGAAAGATATACGATAGTGATATATGGGATGTAATCCCGATTAGGCATGCTGACAGGACAGAAAGTATCTGTTTACTGCCTTGGCAACACCGTCTTCCTCGTTGCTGGCCGTGATCGCGTTGGCAGCTTGTTTGGCCAGCTCGCTGCCATTTGCCATAGCAATTCCGAGTCCTGCCCACTGGAGCATATCGATATCATTGTCGTAGTCACCGATTGCTACAGCTGCAGAAGGTGCAAGGCCGAGCGTATGACTCACCACTTCTAAGGCCGACCTTTTGCTCACCCCAGCGGCATTAATATCGAAGCGCCTTTGACCGGTTCTTGTCAGCGCGAACTCCTGCTGTGCCCCAAGCTCTTTGTATAATTCGTCTAGCAGCTGCGTGTCATCGCTGATCATAGTCGCCTTATACAATGGAACATCATTCGCTTGGACAAAGTTAAGCAGGCTTCCAACAGCCTTTACCTGAATCCTATCGGCTTGCTCCTGATAATGTTCATAAGCGAGCGGTTTCCGAGGATCGATGACGACATTAGCTAATGGCCAACTCGCATTCATCGCATTTATTTCCCGGACAAAAAGTTCCTGATAGCCATAGAAATGTACATATGTGCTTGTCTGCTCCGCCAATTCGGCAATGCGCCGGGCGGCAGCGGGTACAATCGGATACCCGTGTTTAAGTTCACCTGTGTTTGCATCCAGGATAACAGCACCGTTAAATGCAACCAATGGACAAGTCATGCCGATGTGCTGTCCATGAAGCCAGACCGAAGCAGGAAAACGCCCTGAAGCGATCGTTACATTCACCCCCTTTCTGATGAGGCTTTGCAAAGTTTGTTGAACGAAGGGGGTGATGACTTTGTTTCGATTTAATAGTGTGCCATCCATGTCCAGTGCAAGTAATTGATACATCGCTTTTCTCCGTTTCACATGTGATGTCAAATCGTGTAGCTGCTTATACCATCCGGTAGCAAGACCGGCCCTCGGTAAACGGCACTTGCCGTTTGCCTCATATGCAACAGGTTGCCATCACTCGGCAAATGCACAAGCACAAGCTTCTTAACGCCTGCTCTTTCGGCAATCGTGGCTGCTTCCGCTGCATTCATATGGCCTTGTCCCGTTGTATGTGAGCTGCCTTCGCACACGGTGGCTTCACAGAGCAAAATATCTGCATCCTTCGCCAGCTTCACCAGCGATTCACAATAGGCAGTGTCTCCAGAGTAGACGAGTACCTTGCCTTTATAGGTAATCTTGACCGCAAAACAAGTAATCGTGTGCTCCACGGGAGCGAATTCGATGTCCGCGCCTGCCAGGCGAATTTTTAATGCTGAATCAATCTGTGTAACTTCGGTATGCGGCCCAGACAGTGTTCCGAATATGTCTGCTGGTTGTTCAGGAGCGAACAGCCGCAATTTGTGCTGCATTCGATTGTTTCGAATAGCACCTAAGGCGGCGTATTGCAGCACGCCGATATCTGCCATATGATCATGGTGCACATGAGACAATATGACGCCAGATAGCTGTTCCACTGTCGCATGATGCGACAAACGGCTCATTACTCCACTGCCACAGTCCAGCAGAATATGCCCTTCTTCCGTTGTAACCAAGTAGCCAGACGTTGCACCACCGGCCAAGGGATACCCTCCCCAGTACCCCAGAATCGATACTTTCATGTCTTCACCTCGATGATCTTGCTTCAATCGCTTAACATTTGTTCACATCATATACATTTGTAATAAATATAGGTCTTGGGGGTAAGAGGGTCAAGTTAAGTTCGTGTAAATGGATGCTGCCTACAATGCGTTTACAGTCCGCTTACATTATGCTTACATGATGCGCTTGCCTGTTCAATTGCAGCGCTTAGACATCGTCAATGGAAAGGGGATATGATGTCGATATCACAAGCAAATGGACGAGGATGGAGCGGAATATAAAAAAAGTGGTTGAGCGTCTGCTCAACCACGGAAAAGCTATCGATATGCTGCTGTGCTGCTGTGAAATGACGTTGAACTACCTGTAGTTAACGTGTTACGGTTTGGCTGCCTTGCTGCGTCCAATATAATCCTGTGTAATCACAATATCGGACACGGTGAGACGCTTCATCGCCTCGTCATGGAGAGGCTTGCACGGAGCGACGTCTCCTGGCTCGCCCGTTGCATAGTTGTAGCAGGTGCCATTCTCAAATATGCCGTCCGCCGAAGGTACATAGTATATCGTTCCGTTTGTATAGGAGCCGTTGCGCAGCACTATTAAGTGTTCGCCAGCAGCTTGAATATGACTGCCCATATAATGCTTATCTGCAGGCGTAATACCCAGCCAGTGCATAACAGTAGGCGAGAGATCAAGCTGACCCGTTACAGTATCATACGTTCCGGCCTCTGCTCCTCCAGGCAAGTGTACGATCAGTGGCACCTGATTTTTCATTTCAAGCATTTGGAAGTCGCTTACAGGATGGCCAAGCAGCTTCTCAAGCGGCTCACGATCAGGGATAGAATTGTCATGGTCTCCATAGAACATCAAAATACTGTTGTCCCACAGTCCATTTTTCTTTAGATCGGAAATGAACTCGCCCATAGCTGCATCTACATAATGAACAGCTTCTAGGTAGTCGCCAAATATTGTATCCTTGTAAGGTGCTACATCGAGCTTCTGGACGCTTGTCGGCAGCTTATATGGATGGTGGCTCGTTAACGTGATCATAAAGCTGTAGAAAGGCTGTTTCTCCTTAGCCATCCGTTCTACCGATTGGCGGAAGAACGACTTGTCCCCAACGGACCAGCCGAGCGGCTCGTCAACGGTATAGTCTTTGCGGCTCATAAAGAAGTCATAGCCCAAATTATTATACACAATGTATCGATTCCAGAATCCAGCGTCATAAGCATGATAAGCGCCTGTTGTATAGCCGTTTTCCTTCAGAATGTGCGGCATCGCATCATACGTATGATTAGGATAACGAATAAATACGGAGCCTGTCGGCAGCGGATGCAAGCTGGTTTGAACGCCAAAATCTGCGTCAGATGTACGTCCTTGTCCCGTCTGATGGAAGAAACGGTTAAAGTACATACTTTCCTTCAGCAGTGCATTTAAGTTCGGTGTTAACTCTTGTCCATTAAAGCTCTTGCCAATGACAAAATTTTCAAAGGCTTCAGCCTGCACGATAATGATATTTTTGCCCTTGTATTTGCCAAAAGTGGAGGCAGGTCCACTAAGCATTGGCTCATGCTCTTTAAACCACTGTCCGACAAGCGCTTCATCTTCCGGACTGATTGAATTGGAAGAGAACCAATTTTCACGTGCATAGCGATAGATATCATAACCATGGAAGCCGTATAATCCTGTGATGTTATAGAGTGATGCATTCCACCAGTTGCCGGAAAATACACCTTTAGCCCAGGTCGTCGTGGCATGCTGTATGGGTACAAATAATAATACGGCTCCCAAGATCAGACTAAGCACGCCGTTTAACAGGCGAACCCACCCGCGACGAGGACCTCTATTGTAGTTAGAGGTGGAAGATAGCGCCTGCCTGCGCGCTTGTTTCAGGGCACGTGTCTGCCAGATTACTAGCGGAATGAAGATCAACCAGTCAAGGAACAGTTTATAGTCTTTCCAAGAAATAAGGGACACGATACTATCTCCCAAAGCACTGACCTGAAAAGCCTGCATGAGCACAGGAACTGTAATAAAATCCTGAAAATAACGGAAATAGACGAGATCCGAGAACAGAAGGATCGTCAGCAGTATATTCAGAATGAGCAAAGTCAAGGGACGCCAATGCTTGGGCAGCCACCATGTCCAACCGCCGATGACAAACAGCGCGCCTAGCGTTACGCTAAAATCGCTTAAATCAAACGCCATATTGGGAATGCTTAACGTCTTGTTCAGCCAGTAGCATTTCCAGCACATAACAGCCAAAAAAAGAACAAAGGTGAACCCGTTTACGGTCAGCAGCTTCGACCATTTCCGTCCTGATTCAGATGAATGAATAGGGCTGCTCGGTATCGATTGCATCTTACTATCCTTTCTGCAGCGTCACATTAAGCTTCTTCATGATGCCGGCGTGGTGGTAATGGTCCAAAATATTGATAAAATTGACATTCGATATTCCCGTTGAACAGCTTGCGCCGCTTGTCCGCAGGACGACCAAAATAATGCTCAAATTGACGACTTGGCGTAATAACAAACATCGACCAGGTAGGCAACGTTTTCATCATAAAGCCCATCTGACGGTTCAAACGTTCGACTTCTTCTTTCTCAAGCAGTCGTTCTCCATAAGGAGGGTTGGTAATCATAACACCGTACTCGCCCATAGGCCTTGCTTTGGCGAGCGGTGCAACCTTAAATTCAATTTCTTGTCCAAAGCCTGCGCTCTTGGCCGCCGCTTGAGCCAGCTCAATCGCTTCCGGATCGATGTCTGAGCCATACAGCTGCAGCTCAATATCGTCCTTGACGGCGTCAAAGGCTTCATCTCGGGCTTGCTCCCAATCTTCCTCCGGAATACATGACCATGCTTCGGAAGGGAAGGAGCGGCGCAAGCCAGGCGCAACGTTCCAGCCAATCATGGCGGCTTCGATCAGCAATGTGCCTGAACCGCAGCACGGATCATAAAGCGGCCGAGACGGGTTCCAGCGTGATAACAAGACAAGAGCTGCTGCCATCGTTTCTTTGAGCGGAGCTTTGCCGATCAGCTTGCGATAACCGCGCTTATGCAAGCTTGGGCCTGTTGTATCAAGCACCAGTGTCGCAATATCATTATGGAGGATGACTTCGATCCGGTAATAAGCGCCCGTTTCTTCAAACCATTCCGTATGGTAATGTTCTTTCAGCTGTTCTACAATCGCCTTCTTTACGATTCCTTGGCAAGCAGGCACACTTGACAGCTGCGACTTAAGTGAGCGTCCCTCTACAGGAAACTCTCCGTCTGCTGGAATCCATTCATGCCAATTTACTGCTTTAGTACCTTGAAATAAATCTTCAAACGTATGGGCGGGGAATTCAGCCATCTTGACCAAGATGCGGTCTGCTGTGCGCAGCCACAGATTGGTGCGGCATATATCGATTGGACCGCCTTTAAAATTTACTTTTCCGTTCTCGACTTGAACGTCCTCGTAGCCTAGATCGCGCAATTCACGTGCGGCGATAGCTTCCAGACCCATGGGGGTCGTTGCAATAAGAGACCAAGGTTGATTCATCCCTGATGTTCACTCCGTTCTCATTCAGCGTTGCTTTTGCATTTGTTAATAAGATGTTAACTTGTGTTCACATGGGAACCATCATATCATAATTGAGGGAGGTTGTGAAAAAAATGACCATGCATAACGTAGAGACATATTTAGATGGATTATATGCTGAAGATGCCGAATTAACTCGAATTCAGCGTTCCATTGAACACAATGGGATGCCTGCGATATCAGTAGCCGAAAGTTACGGAAGATTGCTGACCATGCTGGCGAAGATGTCTGGGGCAGAGCACGCGCTTGAGATTGGCGCGCTGGGTGGTTACAGCGGATTGTGTATACTGCGAGGCATAGCAGCGTCAGGCAAGCTTGTCTCGTTAGAGCTGCGGGAAGAATATGCGGCACTCGCACAGCAGAACTTAACGGCTGCGGGAGTTGGCGAACGCGTGGAATATCGCATCGGCGAAGCTATACATGCGTTGGAAGCGCTGGAAGCAGAAGGACGCAAGTTTGACTTCTTCTTTATTGATGCGGATAAAGAAAATTATCCGAATTATTTGGAGTGCGCTATTCGACTGGCAAGACCCGGAGCTATTATTGCAGCAGACAATCTGATGCTGCGTGGTCGTACGCTGAACTTGGACAAGCAAGGACCCTCTGTACTGGCAATGCGCCATTTTAATGAACGAATGGCTCAAGATGAGCGTCTGATGAGTACGATGCTGCCAGCTTATGACGGTCTTGCGATTGCAATCGTACGTTAATAACGCAACATTACTAAACATGAAGCAATGTAAACATTTCTCATCTCCCGTTTTTGACGCTTGTGTTATAATGGGACATATTTTTGAGGCAAGAGCTTAGACTAGTAGAGCATAGCTTAGACGGAGGCAGAGACAGCATGAAAAATGAGCAATGGACTTCGAAGATTGGATTTATATTAGCGTCAGCAGGATCTGCTATCGGGCTGGGGGCAATTTGGAAATTTCCAAATGTCGTAGCAACGAGCGGAGGCGGCGCTTTTTTTCTTGTGTTTCTATTATTTACGTTAGGCATCGGCCTTCCGCTGCTGCTTGCGGAGTTTGTTATCGGTCGCAGTACAGGCAAAGAAGCAGTTTCTGCCTATAAGGACTTGGCGCCAAAGAGTCGTTGGCACTGGATTGGTTACTTAGGTATGGCAACGTGTTCGATCTTGTTATCCTTTTACAGTGTAGTAGGCGGCTGGATTGTCCTTTATTTTATCAAAGCACTGACAGGTCAACTACTGCATCATGGCGAGGATTACGGTGTTCTGTTCCAAACGACGACCAGCGATCCGTATATGGCTGTGCTATCTCAGGCAGGTTTTATGCTGCTTACGATTCTAATCGTTGCCAGAGGTGTAAAGGGTGGCATCGAGAAGGCGAGTCGTATTATGATGCCAGGGCTATTCATTATATTTGTCATTCTCATGATCAGATCCCTAACGCTGCCAGGGATGGGAGCAGGTCTTACTTATTTTCTGAAGCCTGACTTTAGCCGGATGACCTCGGAAGCGGTGCTGTATGCGTTGGGGCAATCTTTCTTCTGCTTAAGCGTAGGGGGTTCCTGCATGGTAACGTATAGCTCCTACTTAGGAAAAAAGGACCCATTGGGCAAACCGGCGCTGACAGTCGTAGGGCTAAATTTGATGACGTCCTTAATGGCCGGCATCGCGATTTTTCCAGCGTTGTTTGCTTTAGGTATGAAGCCCGCGGACGGACCGGGGCTGTTGTTTATTACGCTGCCTGCAATGTTCGAGAAGCTGCCGTATGGCACGCTGTTTATCGCAATCTTTCTAGCGTTGTTCCTGTTTGCAACGCTAACCTCAGCGTTTTCGCTGCTTGAGATTGTAGTGGCTGCGTTTGCACATGGCGAACCGAAGCGTCGGCGCAACATGTGCTGGCTGTTCGGGACCATTATTTTCTTGCTCGGCGTGCCTTCTGCTTTGTCATTTGGCATGGAAGAACTATCCTTCATGGGCAAGACCGTATTCGAATGGGCGGACTTTGCCGTTACCAATGTGATGCTGCCCCTTGGGGTACTGTTAATCTCTGTCTTTGTCGGATATCGCTATCCGAAGGAGCGTCTGCAGACAGAGTGGTCAAGCATAGCTCCGGCATGGCGCACAGGCTTGCGTGTATATTTGTTTATGCTGCGGTTTGTGCTGCCAATTATCGTATTAATTGTGTTTCTGAACGGGATGAAGTGGCTGCCTTTGTAATAGATGCGTAACCATCAGGGGAGCTATGGCAGCATGAATGGAGGAAGTTGTCTTGGAAACGAAGGAGCAATGGACGTCGAAACTGGGCTTTATACTGGCGTCCGCCGGGTCAGCAATCGGACTTGGCGCAATATGGAAATTCCCAAATACAGTGGCAACAAGCGGGGGCGGGGCTTTCTTCCTGCTCTTTATACTGTTTACATTGTTGATAGGGATGCCGCTCTTGATAGCGGAATTTGTAATTGGACGCAGTACAGGGAAAGAAGCGATCTCTGCTTATCGGAAGCTTGCACCCGGAACCAAGTGGCATTGGGTAGGCTATTTAGGCATGGGAACCTGCTTTTTGCTGTTATCCTATTACAGCGTAGTTGGCGGCTGGATCTTGTTGTATTTTGTACGAAGTATATTTGGCAGTTTGCTGCATGCGGGCAATTCGTACAGCCAGCTGTTTGCGGACACAGTATCTGATCCGTGGCTGGCTGTACTGGCCCAATTTGGCTTTATGCTTATTACGATTCTTGTGGTTGGACAAGGGGTTAAGAAGGGGATTGAGCGTGCAAGCCGTCTATTAATGCCTGGTTTGTTCATCCTGTTTTTGGTGCTTATTGTTAGATCCTTGACATTGCCCGGCATGGAAGCAGGAATTCGTTATTTCCTCATGCCTGACTTTGAACATATGACGGGCAAGGCGATTCTGAATGCGCTAGGGCAATCGTTCTTCTGCTTGAGTGTAGGGGTATCCGTAATGGTGACCTACAGTTCCTATTTGAACAAGAAAGAGTCACTTACACGTTCTGCCGTTTCGGTGGTCGGATTAAACGTGCTTACTTCCTTTATGGCGGGTCTGGCAATCTTTCCTGCGCTGTTCTCGCTGGGGATGAAGCCAGCGGAAGGGCCTGGTTTGCTGTTTGTTACGCTGCCGGCTGTGTTTGAGCAAATGATGGGTGGTTCGATCTTTATCGCGATCTTCCTTGCCTTGTTTTTATTTGCTACATTCACTTCGGCATTCTCAATGCTCGAAATTTTGGTTGCGGCATATGCAAAGCCCCAAGTACACAATCGTAAAAGACTAAGTTGGATATTCGGCTGTATCATTTTTGTTGTTGGGGTTCCATTTGCACTTTCGTTTGGCGTATTAGGAGATGTAACGTTGTTTGGCAAGTCTTTATTTGATGCGGCAGACTATCTGGTTACGAATGTATTAATGCCAATTGGAGTTCTATTGATTGCCTTGTTTGTCGGTTACCGTTTTCCAAAAGATAGATTAGTCGAAGAGATGAAGACAGAACCTTTGTGGTGGCGCAAGAGCTTAGCTGCCTATGTGTTTATGCTTCGTTATGTGATTCCGGTTATTATTATTATCGTCTTCTTAAATGTGCTGGGTCTGCTCCCGTTAGGCTCCTAAATATTGCAATACAGCAAAAAGGCTGGCGCTTAGGCGCCAGCCTTTTTGCGTGATGCTTCGTGTGACCTGTACATGATGGATAACGAACGCTTAGTTTACGGACGAACGGAAGATCGCGAACGGCTGTATAGAGAATAACGCACCCAGATTACATTCAGGAATAAAAAGATGCCGGACATAATAAACAGTCCTTCGATGCCAATAAAACCGGATAATGCTCCGCCAACGATTGGGCCAATCGCATTGCCGAGTGCCAACGTACTGCTGTTAAAGCTGTAGGCGCGACTCTCCATGCCATCAGGCGTGTACTTGCGAATTAACGAATTGACGGAAGGCATTAATCCACCCATAAACATGCCCAGTAAGAAACGAATGACAAGAAGCTGCCATACGGTACTGACAAAGGCCTGCGGAATTAGGGTGCATGCCGCACCTATTAAAGAAAACATCAGGATACGATGAGATCCAACCTTGTCGCTTAGTCGGCCGAGGAGCGGTGAGGCAATCATATTAGACAGGCCTGTAACCGCGCTGACGAGTCCCGCCAGAAAAGCGAGATTCTCACGTGATCCGTGCAAATCCTGAACGTAGAGCGGCAAGAGCGACATCGGGCTCAGCATGGCAAACTGGAGCAAAAATGTTACCGCAAACAATGCAGTAAGCTGCGGAATTCGGCTAAGCTGCTTAAATCCTTCGACTACTGATATTTGCGGCTTGGCCATTGCTTCTTCCTTATTGAACTGCTCCTTTACCATCAACAGCGCTAACATCGAACCGATAAATAGAAGCGTGCCTGTGATGTAGAAGATGGGGCGATATCCCACCCAGTCGGCCAACAAGCCACCAATAAGCGGACCAAGTATGGTACCTGCGACAGCACCGGATTGCAAGACACCCATCGCAAACCCCATTTGCTTCTTGGGGGTTGTAGAAGAAACGAGCGCCACGGCAGCAGGATTAAAGCCCGAAATGGTACCGTTCAGCATGCGCAGCAGCAACAGATGAAGGGGACTTGTCGCAAAGCCCATTAACACTGTAACCACAGCCATACCAAACCCAGAACGAAGCAGCATTACTTTCCGTCCGTACTTATCAGCAAATTTTCCCCAAATCGGCTGGAATATAAACGAGGTGACAAAGTTGCCCGCAAAGATAAGCCCAGACCAGACACCGATCTGGTGTTGATCTGTGAGACCGATATCTTGCTGCAAATAAAGCGCAAGAAAAGGAACAACCATCGTCATTCCTGCCATAACTAGAAAGTTGCCGAACCATAAGATGATTAGATTCAACTTCCATTGCTGCATAACGATTCACCGCTTTCTCAGGTCACCGTTCGTCCGATACCAACAACTGGATCCTATTATATCACACTTCGGACATATCGCTTTCGATAACTTCATTGGGAATAGGGAGTGAGTATTTTCATTAGATCTCATTTTCTTTGTAATAACGAACTATACATTTGATATCAGCGTTCTTAAAAAGCTTCGGCCATTTGGCCTCGTTCCATTCTGAATATCTCATCTTATTGCGTACATGCATACCTACACCGATTACATCAGCCTCCTTTTCCTGAACACTTTGAACAAATTGATTAAACTTCCGTTGAAGTGTTTCCTGAATCAGTGCCTCCGATATTTTGTCTTCTGGCGTTGTTTCACTCATAGGCGTTGTTAATGTACTGGTGATGTGAAGCCGAATAATGATCTTAGGGACAGGTGCAGTATGTACGACTTCTATAGAACGCCTTGATTTTGCGTTGTCCAAAATGATCGGTTCATTTCCAGGAAGCTGGTTCTCATTAATATAAAAAGCTCCTTTAATACTGTGATTTCGCAGCAAGAGCATATAATTCACTTCCTTTTCAGGTACGATCCCTATCATTTTGCCGCCCCTAAACAAGGACATCCCTCCAATGACCGCATCATTCTTCAGCTTTACGATACTGGTAATCGGTTCAATGCCAAGCTGCTGCTGATCTCGTACGAAGTTAAACACGGTGGATAAGGAGTAATCATTAATTTTTTGCAGCTTTTCCAGCAAAAGATACAGGTGAAAGTCTGTTAGGTCTTCCTTTTGCTGTAGAAAATCTTTGGCTTGTCCCTCATACACCAAAATTCGGCTCGTTAAAGGAAACTTAGGCTGAAATAATAAATTGCTGATCACTTTAATTACATCAGACTCAGCAATTTCTCTACTAATAATAATGTTTCGGACGTGACCCACGACTAAGGCAAACCGTGATTGCAGCGTAAAATGATTGTAAGCCTCTGTGAAATCATGCGCCTTGTAACCTTGATAGGTCGACTTGGCTTTACCTTCCGCAAGCGGTTCTGCATACATGATGCCAAAAAAATATTGATTCGGGTCATCGGTTTTGTCGATGGTGATGGTCTGAATATAGCCGTTCTGGTTAATGATACGTTTTGCCTGACAGGATACCGTTAACGATGCCAGGGCAACAAGCACCAGCATAGTCATAATTACACGTTTCATCCCGGATTTACCCCTTTCTGCTGGGAGGATGAATGGGGTTCGACCGGATGATCAGATGCATTAGCTTGAAGGGGCTTATATGGCAAGCACAGCAGCAAAACGATGTATATGATCAACAAGCTAAAGCCAGCCGCACCTTGTACCGTTGTGACGATCTCACGCTGTGCTTCATTAAGCGGTACATGACTTAGCAGCACCAATACGAAGCCAAATGCGACATAGTTATGCAGCTTATGGTCATTTTTTTGCATCTGCTTAAGCCCTTCATTCGCACCCCACAAATATAGGCTGCTGCTTAAGAGTGACGAGAATAGAAAGAAAATAAACAATAGATCGGTTAAATATTCTAATGTGGACAGCCTAGTAGCTCCGTATAGGCGCAGAACAACGTATCGTACGTTTACAAGATGGTAGTGAGAAAGCAAGCCTTGAGCGAGAATGCAATACATCGTGTAATAACAACCAACAAGGGTTAAGGCTCCGGTTGTATGACGAATCCATTTGGTATCAGGAGAGATATGTGGACTCATTATCAGCAGCATTTCAAAACCTAAAAAGGCGCTGATTACCTGTAATGCCCCTTTTATTGTCCATTCCCCGCCTTGTAGGAAGAAGGGTGTTAAGCGGGTTAAGGTAAAATCGTTAAATTGCAGCAGTTCCAGTGCAATAATCCAGATGGACAGCAGAAACAGAACGATCGACGTTTTAGACATCGTATACAACCCGTGATAGGAAATATACAAAATAACCACGATCATAATCGACCCTGTCATGGTGATATTAACGGTGACGTCATTGGTGAACTGCAGCATCTTTACATAGGTGAACACGATATCAAAGGCGATACAGATGTAAAGAATAATGGAAAAAGAAATAAGTGGGTGAGCGATCCATTTTGGAAAATGGTGCTGCAGTACTTGGAAGATAGATTGGCGCTTATGTTTGTGCAGGCCCACATACATCAGTCGCATAACGCCGATCATTAGCAGCGTATAACCAATCAACATGATCCAACTATTTGTTCCAAATTCTCTAGTTACGACAGACGGCAGTTGAAAGAACAGCACTCCGCGTACAACCATAAAGATGAGAGTGGCAACGGCGTATCCTTTTAGCTGCGGGTTCATGAGTCAGACTCTCCTTTAGGGGATGTAGATGAATCAGCTACAGTGTGCGGCAGCTTTTCTTTACTTAAAAATGCAAATTGAAATAGATTATCTAGCAGTACATATTCTTGTTTAAGTGTCCTTAGATGGCAGACATGTGTAACAAACAGGGCAATAAATAAAAAAATACCAAAGTAACCTAAATATCCAGCAAGAATAATGCTGACAAATCGCAGAATCCTCATGGACGTCTCCATCGTGTAATTGGGCACAATAAAGGAGGACAACGCGCTCGCTGCTACGGCTACAATTAGTACGTTACTGGCCAAACCAGCTTGTACGACGGCTTGACCGATTACAAGACCACCTACGATGCCTATCGTCTGAGCAATCTTTGTGGGAAGCCTGGCCCCTGCTTCACGCAGCAGCTCAATCACACCCTCCATCAACAGTGCCTCAACCATGGGTTCAAATGGAACACGCAGCCGCGATTCCACGATGGTTTGCAGAAGCGAAGGCGGGACAAGCTGATAATGATAGGTTGTAACGGCTACGTAGAAGGCGCTAAACACAAGCGATAGGGCAAAAGCAACAAACCGCAGTATACGGATAAATAAGCTGAAGTGCCATCGTTCATATGCATCGCCCGATACGGCAAAAAAGTCGGTTAAACGAGCAGGCGCTATAATAACGGTCGGACTTTCACTTGTAATAATAGCTACTTTTCCATGAATTAGATGATTGCTGACTACATCTGGTCGTTCTGTTCCAAGCCACTGCGGAAATATAGAATACGAATTGTCTTCAATCCGTTTTGCGATGACGTTGCCGTCAAGCGCCTGCTTTAATTTGAGCTTGGATAAACGTGTTATGGCTTCATCAACGACAGGAGGATGAGCGGTGCCTTCCAAATAGAGCAAGTATGCGATAACAGGCTGATATCGACCAACATCAAACTTATGAACTTTAAGGGAATGAGAACGAATACGTCTGCGAATAAGCGAGATGTTTGTAGTGGATTGCTCTACAAACGCGTCGTGCGGCCCAGTTATGATCGCCTCTCTATTGGACGATTCTATGGCACGAGAGTCAGGACTTCCTGCCGAGATGCGATATATTTTGCCGCAATATATTCCACCTAGCTCACCATCCAGCACGGCTTCCTCCAGTGTTTGGAGGATTTGCTCCGGCGTCTGGCCCTCTACTTCATTCCAGACGTGTATGAGACGCTGCAAACCCACAGTCGTAGATGCATCTTCAAAGAAACGTGATACCAGTTCGTGATATTGCGATTTGTCCAGCAGATGGTCAAAGTAATAAAGGGTCATCTGTTTATCAGCTATATCCTGTATTGTCAAATCAGCGCAGTCCTGAAATCGCTGGAGAAAAAGGGCGTTCCAGTCGATATCCTCTTCGATGGTCCCGTAAGTTGACATAGTCACAGCTTAGACACCTCCTTCATACCATGATTAGCCTTTAGGGTGTGCAAGAAAAAGGATTTTATGAGTTTCCTCTTTGAAACATACTCGTTCATTAAGGTGATGTGTGCTCGACTGCAAGTCAGACGAGACAGAAAGGTTATTTACAGCAGGACTATAATTAAGGTATATGGACATGATTCATCCGGTTCATTTCCGTACGAATGTCAACAGATTGTCATAGCTTCATAGAAGGGTGTAGTTGTGGCGAGATGAGAAACAGGGCATAATGGTAGCGGTAGGTTGTTCCAAAAAGTACATTATTCCATTCAAGGTGAGGATACGTAAATGACATATAATGATCGATTTATTCGTGCATGCCGCAAGGAGCAGGTAGACCGTCTTCCGGTATGGTATATGCGTCAAGCAGGCAGATATGATCCGGATTATCGCAAAATAAAAGAGAAGTACAGCCTGCTCGAAATATGCCAACAGCCCGAACTTGCTGCAGAAGTGACAATGATGCCTGTACGTAAGTTGGGTGTAGATGCAGCTATTTTGTACTCTGATATTATGAATCCGGTTGCTTCTATCGGCGTAGACTTTGATATTGTGGCGCAGGTAGGACCTGTTATACACGATCCGATCCGCACGAAAGCACAGATAGATCGTTTGCGTCCAGTTGATCCAGAAGGAGATCTGGGTCATATTCTGGAAACGATTCGTATTCTGGATCGTGAACTGGATGTTCCGCTTATTACGTTTGCAGGAGCACCGTTTACGATTGCAAGTTATTTAATCGAAGGAAAACCTTCCAAGTCGTACATCCGTACGAAGACGATGATGTATGAATCGCCGGAATTGTGGTTCTCCTTAATGGATAAGCTTGGGGACATGGTTATTGAATATGTGCGCGCCCAAGTCAAGCATGGAGCAAAGGCGTTCCAATTATTTGACAGCTGGGTTGGATCGTTGTCGCCACGTGATTTTTCTACCTATGTGCTGCCGACGATGGAGCGTATCTTTCATGCGGTGTCTGACCTTAACGTTCCCAAAATTTATTTCCCAGGTGTAAGTTCGGGAGAACTGCTGCCGTTACTGCATCAATTGCAAACGAATGTAATCGGCTTAGACTGGCGCGTATCAATAGAAGAGGGACGTCGCAGATTGGACCATAAGTTTGCTGTTCAGGGCAACTTAGATCCTTATTTATTAACAGGACCAATGTCTGTTATAGAACGAGAAGCTAAGCACATTATGGATCTTGGCATGAAAGAACCGGGCTTTATTTTTAACTTAGGGCATGGATTATTCCCAGAAGCTTCATTAGATAAATTAAAGCAGTTGACAGCGTTCGTTCACCGTTATTCTGAAGAACAGTTGTCCAAGCTGAAGTAAGGGGGCATGTAGGATGAGTAAACGCAAAGTTGGTGTGCTGGTCATGTCGTACGGCACACCGTCTGGAATGGATCAGATCGAGGCCTATTACACGCATATTAGACGCGGAAATCCGCCTTCTGCGGACCAATTGGAGGAGCTTAGCTCCCGCTATGAGGCAATTGTAGGCGGCGTATTCCCGTTGAGAGAGCACACAAATTTACAGGTTGCTGCTTTGCAAGCCGAGCTTGACCAGCGCACTTCTGCACAGGATGTACAGTATGTGTGCTATCAAGGGCTGAAGCATGCTGCACCGTTTATTGAAGACGGCATCGCGAGTATGGCGCAGGATGGAATACATGAGGCTATCGGTATTGTATTGGCGCCGCATTATTCCGTCATGAGTATTGGCGGATACTTAAAGCGCGCGAAGGAAGAAGCGGAGAAGCATGACATCGATTTCCGTGGAGTGGAAAGCTATCATTTGCATCCGAAGCTGGTGGAAGCTTTGGCGATCCGCGTCAAAGAGCAGCTGGAAGCGTATGAGCAAGAAGGCGTCAGCAGTGAAGACGTTCATGTATTATTTAGCGCACATAGTCTGCCAACTCGGATACTGGAGATGAATGATCCTTATCCAGCGCAGTTGCTCGAGACGTCCGAGGCGATTGCCGAGCAATGTTTTCTAGATGAAGACCAGTGGCGATTCACGTGGCAAAGTGCCGGTCAGACAGGAACGCCGTGGTTAGGTCCGGATATTTTGGACACGCTGCAAACCGTCAAAGCGGAAGGCAAGACACATGTATTGTCTGCTCCAATCGGCTTTGTATCCGACCATCTGGAAGTGTTATACGATCTGGACATTGAGACTACTCAGCGAGCACAGGAACTTGGTGTGGGCTTTAAGCGCACGCGTTCCTTGAACCATGATCCGTTATACATTCAGGTGCTGGCCGATTCCGTTATGCTTGCAGAGCAATAAGAACATAACGGTGGTCCAATCTTTTGAAGTGAAATGAATTCGAATGATGCAGAAAGAAGGGCTCATGATGAACGAGCGTCAAGACATCGTCGTGATTGGCGGGGGTCTGACAGGATTGTCCGCAGCCTATTACGCTTGGCAGAAGGCTCAGGCCGAAGGAACATCCATATCGATTACTATTATCGAAAAAGAAAAGTCATTAGGCGGCAAAATTAATACGCTGCGACGTGACAATTGCGTCATAGAGAAAGGGCCTGATTCATTTCTGGCGCGCAAGCTGCCGATGGTGGAGCTCGCTCAATCGCTTGGGCTTGAATCAGAGCTGGTAGCAACAAATCCACACGCCAAAAAGACCTATATTCTGTGTCGTGGCAAGCTTCATCCGATGCCGCCAGGGCTAGTTCTGGGCATCCCTACACAATTAAAGCCGTTTATGAAGACTGGATTAATTTCTGTATGGGGAAAAGCAAGAGCTCTGCTTGATCTGGTGAAGAAGCCTCGAGAATCAACAGAGGACGAGTCACTTGGCAGTTTTCTTGATCGTCGCTTGGGCCATGAAGTGACATCCCATGTGGCCGAGCCATTGCTTGCTGGCATTTACGCAGGCGATCTGAGTAAGCTAAGCTTGCAAGCTACGTTCCCACAGTTTGAGGAAGTAGAGCGCAAGCACGGCAGTCTGATTCGCGGCATGATGGCAAATCGGAAGCAAGGGCAGTCGCTGCCAGGTCTGCCTGATGTAGCAAAAGGAACGATGTTCTTGACATTTAAAAATGGTCTGGGCTCACTTGTTGATCGGCTGCGGGAACAGTTGAGTCCGCACGTAAACATCCGCAATGAGGCTGAGGTTGTTCAGCTTAATGTCTTGGAGGATGGGACATATGAGGTTCTGCTTTCGGACGATACGAGCATCGCGGCGCAGCAGGTCATTCTCACAACACCTGCCTTTGACACGGCTCCATTGCTGCGGCCTTATCTGGATGTGTCGATGTTAGATAATATCCATTATGTGTCTGTAGCTAACGTTGTCAGTGCATTTGACCGTGCGAAGCTGAAGAATAAGTGGGACGGAACAGGCTTTGTTATCGGACGAGAGGAGAAGCGGGCAATAACCGCTTGTACCTGGACGTCAATCAAATGGACACACACGAGTCCAGAAGACACGATGCTTATTCGCTGTTATGTAGGCAGAGCAGGCGATGAAGAGCGCGTTGACTGGCCTGATGAAGCATTAAAGCGAACCGTTAAGAATGAATTGAAGCAGCTGCTGGACATTGAGGTAGAGCCGAGATTTATGGAGATTACGCGGCTTCATCGTTCAATGCCGCAATATCCGGTCGGGCATGTGCAAAGTCTGGCTCAATTCCGCTCCCGACTTAAAGAGGAGCTGCCAGGTGTGCATATTGCGGGATTCGCATACGACGGCATTGGTATGCCCGATTGTATCCGTAGTGGGCGTACCGCAGGTGAGGCTGCTGTAGCACAGGTAAAGACACATACGGCAGAAGCTGAATCTGCGGTAATGTCAGAAGCAACGGCATTCTGACCCAAGCATGCGGAATCAATTTACAAGATAAGAGGATTGGCTATGGGGTGTTGGAACCATAGTCAATCCTCTTGTTTTTTATTGAGCAGTTTATTTGTTACAATGAGGAAAATAAGCAGGAAGCGTGTAATACGGGGGAAAGAACTAGATCAGTTAGGAGGGATTCATGTGGAGACTCGACTAGTGGATCGGTATGGCAGAGTTCACGATTATTTGCGCATTTCCGTGACAGACCGTTGCAATTTGCGCTGCTTGTATTGCATGCCGGCAGAGGGAATGGAATTTATGTCGCAGAATAAGCTGCTAACAGACGATGAGATAGAAGAAGTAGTACGAGCAGCAGCTAAGCTGGGTGTTCGCAAGATCCGTCTGACAGGCGGAGAGCCGACTGTCCGTCCCGGCTTGCCCCAATTGATCAAACGTATCGCGTCCATCCCAGGTATTATAGACGTTGCTTTAACGACCAACGGCCTGTTATTGGGAAATATGGCGGCGCATTTGCATGCAGCAGGTTTGCAGCGAGTTAATATCAGTATTGACTCCTTGCAGCCAGAGCGTTTCAAGCAGATGACGAGGGGCGGAGACTTGAGTAAAGTGCTTACGGCGATTGAGAAATGTGTCAGAATTGGCTTTTCTCCTATCAAACTGAACGTGGTGCTGGTACGTGGGTACAATGAGGATGAATTTGATGATTTCCTGCGGCTTACAGTTGATCAACCTCTTACTGTACGGTTTATTGAGTATATGCCAATCGGAGGTAGACAAGCAGACTGGAAGCAGAATTACCTTTCACTCGAAGAACGACTTTATGCAAGCGAATTAGGCAGATCAGCAGTACCGATCGCAAAACCGGAACATGGTGGGCCTGCGGAATATTATCGTCTGCCTAATGCTTTAGGCAGCTTTGGGCTCATTCACCCCGTTAGCGAGCATTTCTGTGATACGTGCAATCGATTGCGTTTAACCGCAGACGGGTTCTTGAAGCCTTGTCTGTACTGGTCCGACGAATTCCAAATCCGCCGATATATCGGAGATGAGCATGCATTAATGGATGCATTAATACGATCACTTGACGCTAAACCGTTGAATCATGAGATGGCACGTGAGTTGTCAGGGCAGCAACTGTCGCATGAGCCGACAACCCGTACGATGTCACAAATAGGCGGGTAAATGCCGGGAGCCATTGACAGGCAGCATCCGTGAAGGCATATTCAGGATAATCTATAAAGGAGGCAAACCTTATGGAACCATCGCAGACTGATTATCAAGCACGATTTCAGCGTAATCCCCTTACGATCTATGAAGCACAGCACGCGTTGATTCATCGAATCAATAGTGAATCTGTTGAAGTCATCCCATTGGAGCAGGCTTATATGCGGCGCACTGCACAGACAATCAGAGCTAACATGCCAGTTCCGCATTTCCAGCGCTCTATGATGGACGGTTTTGCTGTGAAGGCAGCGGACACCTGTAACGTTAAGCAAGACATGGCTGCTCAGTTGCAGGTCGTGGGCAGCATAGCGTGCGGAGACGTATGGAAGAGGCCGGTTGAGACAGGCGAAGCTGTACGCATTATGACGGGGGCCCAACTGCCTGAGGGGGCTGATGCGGTCATCAAGCTAGAGGCGACATCAGATTTGCAGCGGCGGACGACGGGGCAGTCCGTGGATGATAGGATCCTTGTCCATCAAGCCGTGAGCATAGGCGAGAACGTTAATGCTATCGGCACAGAAATGGTGGAAGGACAGCTTCTGATCGAGAAAGGCAGTCGATTGGAAGCTGGCGAGATGGCCTTGCTTGCGATGTTTGGTTATGAATATGTTCATGTGTACACCAAGCCGAGAGTAGCCATTATCTCTACCGGTCATGAGTTGTTGTCTATAAGCGCCGATATAGAGGCTGGAAAGATAAGGAACAGCAACAGTTATATGCTTTTGGCTCAAATTCAGGAAGCAGGCGGTACGCCATATTTGCTCCCGCATGTGGCAGACGATCTGCATCAGCTGACTCAATTGTTACAAGAAGCGCTTCAAGAATATGATGCGGTTATTACAACAGGCGGGGTTTCAGTAGGAGATCACGACATATTGTATGATTTCACGCAAAATTGGGATGGCGAGCTATTATTTAACAAGGTGAAAATGCGCCCAGGCAGTCCCTCAACGGTTGGGTTTCTCCATGGAAAGCCGCTATTTGCGTTATCAGGCAATCCGAGCGCCTGCTTTGTCGGATGTGAGATGTTTGTGAGGCCAGCGCTCTTACGGATGCAAGGTGTTTCTGAACCTTATCGGACTCCGCTGAGAGGTAAGCTGGAAGAATCTTATCATGTATCGGATACGTTTGTGCGGTTTGTAAGAGGAGTGATGCGGACGCAGGAGGACGGCGCAGTGGTTGTTCGTCCTGTCGGTGTTGATATGTCGAGTGCGACAATTTCTATTATGAAGGCCAATTGTTTGTTTGTGGTGCTGCCTTCACCGTCAGGACTTAAGAAAGGTGCAATTGTTGATATAGTCCCGCTTAGACTATTCAATTAACGTATAACTGCTGCATATATGCCTTTATACACAAGCCGGGAGCTCCTGATCGGAGCTCTCGGCTTAACGATCACATCGACTTTATTCCTCCCACTGGATGAGCGTCGGATACGCTGCCAATATCGATTCGTATTGAGCCTTAATCCCGAAGGTTCCCTCCGGATCCAGTTGACGATATCGTTCATACTTGTACAGCCTGTCAACAGGATTGGACCACCCGAAGTGCTGGATTCGTGCGGGGTGGCATGCATAGGGCAGCCGTTCAATCTCTATCGGGAATCTGCCGCAATGTTGATTGGTTTGCAGCCAAGTATATCGAATATGCGGCCGATAACGAACTAAGAAAGGCCGATAAATACGATGGGCTGTCCAATATGGATCTTCCCGAAAGTGATCAGCATCCCACATATCAAATAATCGGAAGTAGAACACATCTGCAAATTGTTGACGCAATAGAGCCTCAATCTCATGATTAAAGCTGAATTCAAACTGCTCATCTGCATCTAGATTAAGAATCCAGGACGGGCGTGTTGCAATCGTTGCTTCCCATTGCTGCTTGCGCAATTCGTGCTCCCGCTCGAATCGTGAGCTCTCATTATGTACAATACGATGCGGGATAGATTGCAAGAAGTACGCGCATATATTTATTGTCTGATCGGTGCTGCCATCATCAACGATGACAGCCTCGTCAATGTAGGGAAGATGCCGCTCCAGCATTTGAGGCAAATAACGGTCTGCTTCATTCTTTACGACCATGGACAACGTTAAACGATAAGAGGAGCTTCTCCCTGCTTTCATGGCCACTGTCTGGATTCAGAAGGCTTACTTGATGATGTACCAAGTGTAGCAGGCCGTCCATTTTCTTTAATAGTGGAAGATACCTGAACCTTGTGCTTGCTATCGAGCGGCGATGAATCTGGATTGATGTCGCATGACCGTAAATAAGCTGCCAGATTATTAAGGTCAGATGGACGATATAGATGAAAGGCAGGTTTACGTGTATCCACATAGAGTTTTAGGCCAAGTGCGGCTGCTCTGACACAGAAATGCCGATCTTCACCCCAGAATGACACATTTGGAATTTCCGCAAACGACACTCCAGCCTCCAATGCCTTCCTTTTAATTAAAGTACACGCTCCTAGCCCACCGACTTCATAAATGCCAGGCTGACGAAGCTGGGCTAGCACTTGAAATAGACGCCGATTGGTTTCCTCTTCCGTTAACTTTTCATTGCGGCCTTTTGGAATGAGCGAGTATACGTCTTGTACCCATACTTGTGGCATTTCAACGGTTCCCGGTTCCCATATTGTCCAGAATATGTTTGCTATAATATCCTTCTCCGTGGCCAGCAGCCTATCAACCGTGTCCGGGTGGAGGACCAGATCGGAGTCAATCAGAAACAAGGCGTCTACTTGATCTGCCAGGGCTGCTTGTATGCAGAAATCTTTCATTGCCGCAACACGCCATACCAGATGTTCATTCCAGAAATGTGTTGTTTCATCGCATTCATAGGCTACTTTTTGCTGTTCACTTCTGTAAATGCGCACAGCAGGGTGTTCCCGTTGGAATTTCAGTAGTAATTGACGTGAATGTTCATCGTCATTATCGTCAAAGAAGGCAAAGCTCGCTGTATACGATTGCTGGTGCAAGCGGCTCAATGATTCAAGCCAAGCCTCCAGTATATCTGGTCGCTGACGAATAGGGCTGGCAATTAGTACGCGCTGTTGTTCCATGGTACGACCTCCATTATTTGCGGTTGGTTCATTGTATGACGAGTCTGCTGGTTATAGAGTAGGTTTTTGGAAAAGGTTCATGTAAAATAAGAGAGGTGTACGTGAATGCATAGATATATGCAGATGAAATAAGCAAATTGATACAAGCAGACAAGCCCTATATAGATGAGGGGGAAAATAGATGGTTACACCTTTGAAGAATATTCATAATGCTGAACGATATTCAAGGCAGGAACGATTTGCTCCGATTGGGGTGGATGGTCAGCGCAAGCTAATGGACAGCCGTGTATTAATTGTAGGAGCAGGGGCTTTAGGATCAGGTGTCGCTGAAATGTTAGTGCGGGCCGGAGTGGGACATGTGACGATTATCGATCGAGATTACGTCGAATGGAGCAACCTGCAGCGGCAGCAGCTATACACGGAGCAGGATGTGCATGAGCGACTGCCTAAGGCGATAGCTGCTGAGCGGAGACTACAAGCCGTCAACAGCGGCGTAGAGATTCAAGGCATCGTAGCGGACGTTACCGTGTACGAATTGGAGCAATGGGCTGCTGGACAGCATCTAATTTTGGATGCAACTGATAATTTTGACACACGAATGCTCCTGAATGATTATGCGATGAAGCATAACGTGCCCTGGATTTACGGTGCATGTGTTGGCAGCTATGGCATGTCTATGATGTTTGAGCCGGGGATAACGCCATGCCTGCATTGCCTAATGGATACGGTCCCGATTGGCGGAGCCACATGTGATACTGCGGGTATTATTCCACCAGCCGTGCAGATGGTTACTGCATACCAGGCTGCAGAAGCATTAAAGTGGCTGAGCGGCAATCCGCTTGCACTTCGGCGTAAGCTTGTTTCGTTTGATCTGTGGACGAATCAAAGTACGGCACTTGATGTTTCGGCAGCACGTCGTGACGATTGTCCTTCTTGTGGTAAGGATGCCGCTTATCCATACTTGGAAGCTTCGAACCACCGCAAGACCGATATTTTGTGCGGACGGGATACGGTACAGATCCGTCCTGCTCAGCCTCAGCAGCTTCCAATAGCAGAAGTGGCTGCACGTCTCCGTCATGTATGGGGGCCTACGGTTCATAGTAATGATTACTTGTTGTCTGTTCCAATCGATCATTATCGCTTAGTGATGTTTAAAGATGGACGTATTTTAGTACATGGGACCAAAGACCCTGTAGAAGCCAGAACGATTGCTGATCGAGTGTTCGGTTAAGCAGTACAGCGGAACGAAGAGAACACCCATCCGTATTCTACTTGATATGAGTTATCGCAGCGAGCCACGGAGGTGATGCTCTCTACGTTTATAACCAAGTAGCAAGGAGAGTAGGCGAAGTGAGACAATCGAGAAGCGAGCGCAAGCGTCATGAGAAGCAGCAGCGTCAGCGTAGGCGAGGCAGATTGTTTGCCTTTAATCTGGGCCTGGCTGCAGCTATCGTTATAGTAGCGTTGTATGGTTGGTATTCAGGTCAACTTGTGATCCCTGAAAGCCACTCTACATCGCCTCAATTCCAACATGATCAGCCAAGCAAGCAGGAGACTGGGGCTTCCAGCAACTATCAGCTTGAACACCAGCAAGAATCTCAAGATAAACCAGGAGAAGATAAGAGTGAGGAGACCGCTCCACAGAATCTGGCTGCTTCAGAACCTATTGGGGATAAAGGTATGACCGCCATCGGAGGTGCTGGATTAAAGGAGTCACATGAATCCATTTCATCAACTGAACTAACTGAGTCAACTGGATCGATGGAAGTCAAGTCTCCGCTGTCTTCATTACCTGATGATCAGAGTGGCAAGCGTCATCCAACTAGCGATGTCGTTCGATTTACTTTTATTGGCGATATCATCAATGCGGGAAAAGTAGCAGATGTAGTAGCGAAATCGGGGTATCATTATCCATATTCTTATGTAAAGTCGATCTTCCAACAAGATGATCTGACGATCGCTAACGTAGAAACACCAATTACGAAGCGGGGAGTTCCCGCCCAGCATAAAGAGTTTGTATACAAGTCATCCCCCAAAATGGCCAGTGCTATGAAAGAAGCGGGAATTGACGTTGTTAATCTCGCAAACAATCATGTCATGGATCAAGGAGAAGAAGGTCTAATAGATACGTTTGCCGCACTGCAAGGGGCTGATATCCGCTATGTTGGCGCAGGCAAGAATGGGATAGAGGCTTATCAACCTGTCATCGTAAAGCGCAATGGGATGTCAATCGCTGTCCTGGGGTTTAGTCGTGTGATTCCTGATGTCAGCTGGTATGCAGGCAAGAATAAGCCAGGACTTGCAGCAACGTATGATCCAACAAAAGCGCTGGAATCGATTCGCAAGGCGAAGCAAGCTGCAGATATCGTCATCGTAGTTGCCCATTGGGGCAAAGAGAAAGTCGACTATCCAGTTAAACACCAGCAAGATCTTGCCCATGCTTACATTGATGCTGGCGCTGACCTGATCATTGGCGGGCATCCGCACGTCCTGCAAGGGTTTGAGCCGTATAAGGGAAAGTGGATTGCTTACAGTATGGGTAACTTTATTTTTACACGTGCTACACAACCTAAAACGTGGGATACGATGGTGCTGGAAGCCGAGTGTACTAAAAATGGCACATGCAAGCTCCAAATGCATCCCTATTATACAGAGCTTGGCCGAGCAGTTCCGCTCATAGGAACCAAGGGGCAAGCACTGATATCGCGCATGGAGAGCATTTCATTTCAAACTAGAGTTGATCGTTATGGACATGTAACGAAGCGTTGACCAATAGTCTACATTAGGGGGCGATCGAAATGAACACAGGGCCAACGGCAGGGTTGTCTAGTGAGGACACTGTTAATAGGAGCACCGGAATAGAACGAACCACAGTGGATGAAATAGTGCTGCAAAAGGATGCTCCGATAAAAAGTCTAATTCGCAACGTATATTGCATTGGGCGTAACTATAAATTGCACGCGGCAGAGCTTGGCAATGCCGTTCCTGCGGAGCCGATGGTGTTTATGAAGCCGTCCCATGCATTGACATGGCTGGATGGGCAGCAAGGACTGCCGCTTCCATTACATAAGGGTGCTGTACATCATGAGCTTGAGCTAGTACTGCGCATCGAACGACAGGTAGAACCGGGAATGACGGCTGACGAGGCCGTTGATGGCTTGGCATTAGGCATTGATTTTACACTTCGCGACGTGCAGGACGTGCTAAAGAAGCAAGGGCATCCGTGGCTTGCGGCGAAGGGGTTTCTTCATTCCGCACCACTCACGCCATTTATGGCGTATCCAGGAACAGAAGCAACGATTCATACGCCATTTCAGCTCAAGTTAAATGGAAAGACGGTGCAGCAGGGAATTGCAAGTGATATGATATTTAATTTTGATGATTTGATTCAATATGTTGCCATCCACTATGGATTAGGTGAAGGTGATCTTATCTTTACCGGCACACCTGCAGGGGTTGGTGCTGTGCAGGCAGGGGATACGTTGGAGTTGTTATGGAATGGCGAATGTGTAGGAAAGGGTGTTATTCAGACTACGGAAGTGAAGTGATCGTCATATGGATTGGTTGATTGGGCTGGCAGGAAGTATTATCGTTGCCGGACTGGCATATCGAAAAAGATCTTTGACGCAATCGGGCGCACTGGCGGCGGTTGTCATGGGGACGGTTTACTATGGAAGCGGGAGCTTGATCTGGTTTGGGCTGCTGCTGACCTTTTTTATAACGTCGACATTTTGGTCCAAATGGAATAAACGAAAGAAAAGCCGCTTCGATCAGATCTATAAGAAGACAGGGGAAAGGGACGCTCATCAGGTCATGGCCAATGGTGGCCTCGGCATGTTGCTATGCGTCTGTAATGCTATATTTCCGCACCCCGGATGGCTGTTCTCCTTTGCAGGTGTCATGGCTACCGTTAATGCAGATACATGGGCCACAGAGATTGGCAGTCTTAGTCGATCTTTGCCGCGCTCCGTGCTGACTGGCAAGCGAGTGCCTGCAGGAACTTCAGGGGCTGTATCCACGATCGGGACAATAGCTACCATGCTGGGTGCTGCGACAATTGGGGGTGCTGCTGTCGTTTGCCTGTACATTGCTGCTGATCCGGCATTTTCAATTCCATATCAATGGAGTCTGCTAATCTTGATTGGCATATGCGGCACGGTTGGTGGTATCGTCGGCGCTTTTACCGATTCATTTCTTGGGGCGACGATTCAAGCGGCTTACCATTGTGAGAAGTGTGGTGCGAACACGGAGAGAACGACTCACTGCGGGCAACCAACAACACTGGTGAAAGGTTTTCGCTGGATGACTAACGATATCGTAAATGGGGTTAGTTCGGTATTCGGAGGTGTGATAGCGTGGTTGATAGGCATATTTTGGTTATAAGCCATATAAATCGACAATAACGGCTTCCCATGTTATATTCGAAGGAGCAGCATCTAGAGCATTAAGCCTGATAGGCAATTGCCGAAGGAGGTGAGCCGGTGAGTTACGGTCAAGGAGACAAACTGCATTTGATACTGGATGCGGCTTATGAACTCTTCGGTTCCGATGGCTTCTACGAAACAAAGATGTCCGATATTGCCGATAAGGCGGGCATTGCCAAAGGAACGCTATATTTGTATTTTAATAGCAAGGAACAGCTGTTTACGGCGATGTCGCAGCGTGATTTTGATCATTTTCTAGGTGATTTGGAGTTTGGTTTGAACCAATTCAACTCGCTGGAAGAGCAATTGCGATTTATTGCAGGACATCATCTAAGATATTATTATGAGCGTAAGCGATATACGAAGTTATTTTTTAAAGCACCTAATAACGACCCGGATATGATGGAAGTGATTCGGAGCTTTATGCAGCGTTATATGAACCTGATGGCAAATGCGTTTGCACAGTTTGGGCTGCTTGAACCCATGCTGCATGCGAAGTCTTATGCTGGCATGTTAGATATGATTAAGATGGACATGATTTTTAGTCCGGAATTTGTCGAGCAGGACATGGACAAGCGTGTCCAATTTGCAGCCGAGCTGTTTATGAACGGATGCAAGTCTGACCTCAGGTGATGAAGAGTGTAATCGTGTAAAGGGAGGACCTCTGGTTCTCCCTTTTTATAAGATTCAGGGTAAGTGCTAGGAACAGCAGGGATAGTTAGGAAATGGAGGCTTACAGCAGCATGCATGTAATGACGATTGAGCAGCTTAGTAAAAGTTACGGGGAGAAAACGTTATTTAAAGACGTTTCTTTTGGCATAGAGAAGGGAGATCGCTTCGGGATCATCGGAGTAAATGGGACAGGTAAGTCCACATTTTTGAAGACGATAGCAGGGTTGGAGCCGATCGAGTCAGGCAAGATGATGAGAGGCAGCAGCGTATCGGTAGAATACGTGGCACAAGAACCGGAGTTTGATCCGTCGTCAACGGTGTTGGATACGGTAATGAGCGGCAGTTCTCCTGAGATGACGGCCGTTCGACAATACACAGAGGTGCTGGAAGCGCTTAGCCTTCATCCGGAGGATGCCACGCTCCAGAATCGATTGGTCAAAGCAAGTGATGACGTGGATCGTTTACAGGCATGGCAGTTGGAAAGTGAAGCCAAGACCATTCTGTCTAAGCTGGGAATCCAGCGTTATCAAGCCAAGATGGGGGAGCTATCGGGTGGACAACGCAAGCGAGTGGCATTAGCTGCCGGGCTTATACATCAAGCTGATGTTCTCCTCTTGGATGAGCCTACGAACCACGTAGATAATGAGACGGTAGCATGGTTGGAGTCGATGCTGCAGAAGCGGACTGGCGCCCTGATTATGATTACGCATGATCGGTATTTCCTAGACCGGGTTGCCAACAAGATGATTGAGCTGGACCAGGGGAACGCTTTTTTTTATGAAGCAAACTATACACGGTTTCTGGAGTTGAAAGCAGACCGTGAAGCGCGCGAGGCATCTGCCGAGGATACGCGACAGAACATATTGCGTCGGGAATTAGCTTGGATCAGACGTGGTGCGAAGGCACGTACGACTAAGCAGAAGGCACGTATTGAACGTTTTGAAGAGCTGAGCTCACAGGGGCCAGCGCAGCGTGATTCCGGAATTGAAGTCTCAACTGCCAGTGCTCGTCTTGGCAAAAAGATTATGGAGATCGATGCACTTCGCGCGGAAGCGGACGGACGGGTGCTGTTTCAAGATTTCTCTTATATTGCGGTAGCAGGCGACCGGATTGGAATAATCGGGCTGAACGGCAGCGGTAAGTCTACGCTGCTGCAAATGATTGCCGGGCGCCGCGAGCCTGAGGCAGGTTCAGTTGTATTAGGCCCGACAGTACGTATTGGCTACTTTACGCAAGAGCATGAAGAAATGAATGAATCGATGCGTGTGATTGAATATATACGAGAAGCGGCAGAGACTGTGAGTACTGCGGAAGGTGAGACGATTAGTGCAGCGCAAATGCTGGAACGGTTTATGTTCAGTCCAACGATGCAGTGGACGGTGATCGGCAAGTTGTCAGGCGGCGAGAAGCGTCGCTTGCAGTTGCTGCGTATGCTCATGACTGCGCCTAACGTACTTTTGCTTGATGAGCCAACCAACGACTTGGATGTGCAGACGCTCGCTGTCCTGGAACAGTATTTAGATGACTTCCCCGGTATTGTCATCGCGGTGTCACATGATCGCTATTTCTTGGATCGGGTGGCGGAGCGAATCTGGTCATTTGAACAGCAGAATGTCCATCAACATGTTGGAAATTATTCCGAATACATGGAGTGGAGAGCAGCGAATGGAATGCCTTCCTTGAGCGAGAGTGCACTAAATGTATCACCTGCTGCTACAAAGTCTGCGGATGTACAAGTGGATTCGGCGGGAACAGAGGGTACTGCGGGACGGCAAGAGCGTAAGCCAAAGTTAAAGATGTCTTACAAGGATGAACGAGAGTATGAACAGATTGAAGGCTGGGTCACTGACACAGAAGCGTTGCTGGAGCGGATCACCCGTGACATGGAAGCAGCTTATAGCGATTCCTCTCGTCTACAAGAGCTCATGAAAGAGCAGCGGGAAGCAGAGTCTAAGTTAGAGCAGTTGATGGATCGATGGACCGAATTGAGCGAGTTGGCGGAGCAGATTGAAGCTTCTAGAGGCTCGTAATAGAGACAGCATTAGTCAAAGACAACCCAACGATTTGCTATAGCGGTTGTTGCGCCCATAGCTAGACATCAATAAAAGGGTTTTACGTGGCGACCGCTTCTTGTTATTCTATAGGGAAGCGGTCGCTTACTAGGTTAGGATACTAGGCTAAGAATGCAGGATTAAGATCGCTCGCTCTTAGCTTCATGGCAAAGGGGGAGTAAATTAACATCTTTATGTTTTTTGAAATAAATAGAACAACACGAAATATTATGGTAATATGTAGGTGGTTGATTCCTATACATAATCCATTAAGTGAGGTGTACCCGTTGACTGATATCTCCGCTTCAACGCTAACGTCGGGGCCGGGGGAACTGATACGAAGTAAACGAATAGATAAGCAGATGACATTACCCCAAGTTTCCGACTTATCAGGCATCCCCGAAGGAACTTTGAACCTAATCGAATCAGGCGAGTCAACAGCCCCTGAGTTCCGCAGCTTCTTAGCTATTGCTTCTACCTTACATATTCCGATCGAAGAGATTACAGAATCCTATATCGAAGTAGAGGGCGGCCCGGAGTCCTTGTTTACCGTTCTGAAGGAATCGATTCCGAGATCGTTGCCTATACCATTAATTATGAAGATTGCTACTAATTTCCTCGCTATCAATCAGCGTGAAACCTCTGAAGAGTCCGTTGAACGATTATATGCTCTTGCAACCGAAACACAAGAGATTCCCCGAAAACTTGCCTTGTTTAAAGTGATTAGCCAGTTCACGGACGATCACAGTATTCGGCCTTCTTTGGCTAAGTCATTGCTTCAATCCTATCTTATTGAACGCGGTGATTTACGGAGATTAGGAGATACTTACGAATATGGACGAAGTATTCAATATCATGCAAAATTTCTTCCAGTAGATGACCAAATCGTGTATTACTACAAGATCGGAGTACATGCCTACCACTTAGGTAAGTACGAAGAGTGCATCCAACACTGTAAGGAAGTCCTCACCCTTGATTACTCTGAAGGGACAACGAAGGCAGAGGCCCTGTTATTATCTGCATCAAGCTATTTCCTATTAGGCCTTTTTGATAGCGCCGAAAAATACGTCCGCACTCTAAAAAAATTTAATTTTCCTTGGCTGAATGATCAAGTGGGTTACTTACAGGCCAAAATTGATAGTAAGAAAATTAGTATCGACTTAGCCATTCTACAGTTAGAGGAATTTTTGGATAAACACCCACATAAAGTTGTTGTCATGTATGATTTACTAGATTTGTACCTAAAACAACATGACGTGGATGCTATCGAAAGATTGATCAAACACGAGAAAGACTTTATCGACTTCACATCAACTAATCATCCATTATTGATTTCTGAACATGCTGATTATTTCTCAAAGAAAAGCGAGTATTATTTTACTATTAATAAGCCTGAACAAGCCTTCCATAATTTGTTTAAGAGTATTATAATGTTTATATCTGTTGATAGGCACCGTGAGGCATCGAAAAGCATCGGTATGCTGTTAAGCGCGATGAGTAGATTCCCTAATGCACTTCACAGTTTTGAAAAAGAATTTCATCAGGTTATTGAGTACTTACAGAACAACAATAACAAGGGAGGCGCCTTCATATGAAAAAAGGAAGAAAAATCGCCCAGGTAGTTTTAATGACCGTTTCACTAGTTGCTGTAATCACTCCATTAGTTGCAAGTGGAGTAATTGTTTCGTGGTAATTAGCTTTCACAATTTTTTTAATCAACGTCACAGGCACCTAAACAGGTGTCTGTTTTTAATTTGGTAGTATATCAATTTGCTTATTGGCTTTGTTGTAATTTTGGTAATAAATATCCTCAAGCATCGTTATTCTAATAATTAAGCGAGAGATCAGTTGAAAGCAGTAAAGGCTTATGAGGTATCAAATTCGTTTGTTATTTGTACTGATTAAGCGGGGAAACCATCATTGTTTTATGTATTTATTAGATTACTCATTGGCGTCCATTTATCTACTACGAAGTTGCGATGGCCTAGTGAAGTTAAAACATAGAGGAGGAGAGGTATGGATTTTAGTCAGTTTGAACCCATTTTAATCATCATTGCTTTTCTTACTATATATGCTTTGGTAGTCGTTTTAGCTATTCACTTCATTTTCAGGAAGAATATTTTGTTAAGGAATTATATATTTTTAGGACTTGTAGCACTGGGAGTTCTTGTGTCCTACTACAATTCATTCAAGAATAGTAATAATTGGATTCTGTCTATTTTGCTTACAATTGCGTTTATCGGTCTTGCACGACAACAATGGATATACAGAAAAAAGGTAAAGAATCAGCCTTGAGCAAGGGCTTGCTTGAGAGACGCTTATGATCAGAGATGTCAGCAGAAAATAAAGTATTAGACTGTATGTCTATGATCGAGGCGACTTTTTAAACTGTTATAATGTCAGACTGTATATAATAAGTTTTAGACTGACCCTCGAAAATAAAACAACGACAGACCAAGGATAAGAAAATAAAGTCCTAGACTGTCGCTGTTTCATTAAACTAACGTGTCCCGTTAGCTTAATTAATTACCGGTGCAATTCTAATGGCCAACCTGCGTTTTTTTCTGCAAAATCGCACCAAAATTTACTCAAGTTTAGCAATACTAATGAATGTATCGATTAGATGATGGATAATAAATTAATGAACAAGGTATATATGTTGAGGATTAAAGATTGTTTGTATAATATTATAAATAAATAGGATTTTGTAACGAAACAGATTGAAGAGATCCAGTTAACCTTTGATGATAACGTTGAGGAATACTTTCAGACACTATTATCCTCGCATAATTTTTTCGAAATGGAGAGTTTATGAAAAAGACTATTGTTTTTGTATTAACGATACTTTTATTATTTTCAGGATTCGCAACACAAAGTTATGCGTCGTTGTCAGATACGCAATCTGCGGCAATACAAGCGTTGCTGGATGATGCCGGTCGTATATCAGGTGTGCCGGGAATGTCAATCTCAATACTTGCTGATGATGAAGTGTTCTACTTTTCTTCCGGGTATGCAGACCGTGAAAGTGGGTTGTCTGCAAGTGAAAATACACTATATGAGTTGGCCTCGGTCAGTAAAGCTTTTACCGGCATGGGTATTCTGCTCTTGGAAGAGCAAGGGCTGCTGTCAATGACTGACACTGTCCAAAAATATTTACCTTGGTTTACGTTAAAGTATCAAGGGAAACCTGTTGATGTGCAAAGCCTTACACTCAATAACTTTCTTCACCATACTAGCGGCCTAACAAATGGTAGGCATACTCAAAATATTCCACAAGGCAATACGCCAGATTTGCTGCAAAAGACTGTGGAAATGCTGGTAGATGCTGAGTTGGCGTTCCCTCCCGGTGAACAGTATAACTATGGAACCGTTAATTATGACGTATTGGGTTTGGTTATTGAGATTGTGTCGGGACAAAGCTATGAGGACTTTATGAGGGGACAAGTATTTCAGCCGTTAGGTCTTCACCAGACGTATGTTTATAAAGAAGATGCTCAAGCCACCGGACAGTTGGCACAGGGCTACCGTTCTTCCTTTTTTATGACAACTCCATATAACGCGCCGGATTATTCCGGGAATAAACCCGCAGGCTACATCATTTCTTGTACAAAAGATATGGCGCGTTGGATGGGCATACAGATGGGTATTGTGCAGGACATACCCGAAATATTCCATACGGTTATCGAAAAATCACATCAGGGTGATATGTCTGTTCCGGCTGTCAACGAAATGTATTATGCGGCGGGCTGGTCGGTAAACGCCAACCAAACGATTATAGAGCACCCAGGGGGCAATCCCAATTTCGGAACCGAAGTGGCCATAATGCCAATTGAACGAACAGCCGTCTGCTTGCTGACCAACGGCGCAAATATCAATAGAAGCATGGTACTAAAAGTCAAAGATATATTAGACGGCAATCTAACGCAGTCATATGAAATAAGCGGCACACAGCTTTTGGACATCATTTTATCGTCTACCACAATTATTCTTTGCCTATTGGCCGTTCTGTTCTTTCTCTTAGGATTACGCAGAAGGAAAACGAATGAGCGGCAGCCAATGACAAAAAAGCGAATAATCGTAACAGCTATTTTGCTGATTGCTACGATTGCCCTGTGTATAATGTGCTGTGCATTAGATTGGTCAACGATACTTATTTGGCAAACATATAGTGTTCTTACAGCTTTGATTTCGTCGGCATTATTAACAGCAAGCATTACATGGTTTGTATACACTCACCGATATAATACCTCGCTGTGAAAATAAGCATTTTGTTCGTTCGCCTTATTGGATTATTGTGAAGTAGACATTTGATAACAAACAATGTTAGCACAAAGGGAGTGTCTGCACACTCCCTATTTTTCGCCGTTACTTATGGTAGGGTTCACCGCAAATGATCTCAAACTATCCTGCCCGTTACTTCAATGAGCGTTTGACCAGCTGCCTCTATATCATGATTCAGCTATCGTGTCCCGTTAGAATTCCTGTGGAACGAATAATTAGGAGATTGAATAAGGAAGAGCGCCTCTGTACGATGGGAGTACACAACGGGTCAACAGCCCTTAACCTAAAAATGCTAAAACATTTTTCAAATCACGAATGGTTAATGAATTTCTTAAGCACTTCGAGAAGTGCATATCTAGGCATTCGGAGGATCAGATTCCAGTTTTTCTTACCATTCAGTCCCGCGTCGCGTATCAATCTGACGATATCCTCAACCTCGCCAATTTAGCTAGAGGATTTCGTGTCGGGGTCACCTTCATTTCGAACTCGATCATAAGAAAAAGTTTTGGGTAATGTGGGCGGATTGACCTCCTTCCATCATGCTGATCTTGATTCACGAATTGAAACCGGAATGGTTTTTGCAAATCCCCCAGAAATGCTTGAACGTCAAAATATCGTAGAGGGATGTGCCTACTACCGCTGCCGCGATAATGATTCTTTCATGCTAAACGATTAATTTTAGTTCGAGGCCAAGGAGAATAGGACATTATATACATAGAAAAAGCGAGTCCCCACTAGTGGACCTTGCTTTTTTCGATTGTTCCACTCTAATAGAAAGTCAACTATTTCTATAATCGTATCCCATTTTCTTGTTTGTTATCTCATGGTGTAACCTGCACGTCATTTGTTTTGAAGTTACTAAAGAACCACGTCTTGTACCTGTCGATCGGCCGATCTCTCTCTCCCTCAAATCCAGGTCCGTAATAAAAGGCATAATATTCATACTCAATCCGATCTCTATCAGTGCTAAAGAACTTAATTTTGATCTTTGGATAATTCCGGTCGTCCTTGGAGTAATTTTTGAAGTACAATTCTTCAATAACTGTATTCTGGAACTCGGAAGAGAGAGCAAGTTCCTTCGTCTTCAAGAAAATCTCTTTGTCATTTCCAATGTCCGGTTTACGATTAAGGTAGTAGTTAAACTCGATTAGGGTAGGTGACATTTGGAATTTTAGATCGTTAATTTCCTTGTGGACCCTAAGAATTTTCGACTTAAAGTCGGTCAATTGTTCTGTTTTTATCGTCTTATGGGTCGTGCATCCGGTTAAGAGGATTAGGAGTGATAAAACCACCGGTATCATTTTTTTCATTTGATCCCTCCATTAAAGGATAGCACTATGGGAATCATAGCACTATCCTTCATTCTATGGGATTTTTATTTGAAATACATCACTCCGCCTTGTAACCATCCATTTTGCATAGCATCGAAATGTACCCAGTAATCGATGCTGCGGCGCTGACCCCACGTGGAGACGGCAATCCAACGATTGTCATTTGCATCACGGTAATACTTAGTGATCGTCATCCAGTGCCACTCATACTCATAATCGGACCATTTCTTCGTATTAAGTGTAGCAACGGGTGAGTTAATATTCAGACCGGCGTCATGTATAGTATCACCAATTACGTTCCATTCTAGGTCGCACGAAAAAAGATAAAAACCATCGCTTCCTTCGTATTGAGTTATCGTCAGAGCAGTTATAATAACTTTTTTTCGTCTTCTTGATAATATACGTACCCAAAGTCATTAGTACTTTTATTGTCCGTGAAGTACAAAACCTTAGCTCCGTCCAATTCAATAGGCGTAGTCAAATTAACACCCTCCTAGTGAAACTTTCCACTTCATACTACCACAGATTAGCTGCTGAATACTGTGTTAATCTGCCGTTACTTCAATGAAAAAGGCATCTGATCATTTAACCAGCTACCTCTATATCATGATTGGGGTAATTCAGATATCCGCGAGAGGATCGAATCCTTACGCCGTCAACAATTACAAGCACCTACTTCAAAGCAAATAAAGTGTGAGATGAATGATGCGAAAAAGGATATACTCATCGAAACGTTAAAACGCAAAATCAAAGCACTGGAGAACGAGAACAAAGAATTACGAGAAGAAATGAAAAAGGCTTATGCTCAGATTTACGAAAAAATTTAGTTGCACTACATTGAGCTAACTGGCAGGATAGTTGAAGATTATTCGCGCTGAACCTTACTATAAGTAGCGGCGAAAAGTTGAGTTGAAGGTTGAAGCTTCGATGCTAAATCTATGAAGAAGCGCGTAAAGCCCCAACTCATGTGAAATAAGTCATATAGGCCGAGAAAAGACCTTGATCAGGAATAGTTATCCATCATTTGAGATAAATAATTTCGAAAGTCATCAACGTAGGTTTTGGGCTCTACAACTTTTAGATGAGTGCCGAAGCTTGCTAAAAGTTGAAATCCCATATAATTTTGAGGGACATATATGGTTGCTAATAAAAGTCCAGGACCATGGTCTTCAATACTTTTTCGACCATACCTTTCGATGATTTGATCTTTTATGCTAGGCGATATCCATGCCTTAATCGTGACGAACTGCGGTAGATAACTTGCTTCGTGTCCTTGCTCAGACCAATCGTCTCTTGGATGAAACGCGCGTTCATCCATAGAAATATGATCGATCCGGGATAACTTGAATGTTCGAGATCCCTGTCGATGTAAACAGAATCCTTTCAAGTACCAACTTGATTCGCTGAAATGCAGCTCATAGGGCTCAACCATTCTATCCGTTACAGCCCCGTCTTTATCTGTATAATTAAACGAAACCAGCCTTTTCTTTGTTATGGATTCTTGACATGTCTTTACGGTTTCAAGAATTTCGGACCGACCTTTCCAATCATAAAACGATAGTTGAATGGAACGATTAAGAGACAATGGACTAACCATTGCCTCTATTTTTTTTATCGTTCTTTCAACTTCTTCGGTAAGGAGAATTTGTTCCAATCCACCCAGCGCAGTTAATATATTCTGTAAATCGGAGCTGCTTAATAAGCGTTTATCCACCTTGTATTCATCCATTATGCCGAAGCCGCCTTTGACCCCAATGACAGAGTAGATGGGGATGTTACATAAGCCCAATGTGTCCATATCGCGAAGGATCGTTCTTTTGGAGACATTGAATAGTTGTGAGAATTCCGTTGCCGCAACAACCTCTTTTTTCAGCAATATCATAATAATTGAAATGAGTCTCTCCACTTTGTCCATAATTGCCCTCTTTTTTACATGATTTCAGAACGGTGACAATAAGATGTCACCGTTTATCGATTATACTACATGTATCACAAGAAGGAGGTATTAATTCAATGTTTAATTCAACCAATTTTCCTAAACCCACCCTTATTTCAGTCAACGGTGTGGAACTCGAAGTGTTTGAAGCAGGCCGAGAAAACGCAGGAAAACCTATTGTACTCTGCCACGGCTGGCCAGAGCATGCCTTTTCTTGGCGCCATCAGATGGACGCACTTGCTGCAGCGGGCTACCATGTCATCGTCCCCAACCAGCGGGGTTACGGCAACTCATCCCGTCCGACCGAAGTAACAGACTATGACATTGAACACTTGTCGGGTGATCTCGTCGCCCTTCTCGATCACTACGGATACGAAGACGCTACCTTTGTCGGTCATGACTGGGGTGCATTCGTCGTTTGGGGACTGACCTTGTTGCATCCAAACCGCGTCAATAAAGTGATAAATCTGAGCTTGCCTTACCAAGAGCGCGGAGAAAAACCCTGGATCGAGTTCATGGAAGAAATACTTGGCGGCAATTTCTATTTCGTCCACTTCAATCGACAGCCAGGCGTCGCGGACGCCGTATTCGAAGACAATACGTACAGATTCCTTCGTAACCTATACCGGAAGAACGAGCCTCTCAGAGCACCTGAGCCAGGTATGGCGTTGATCAATCTCGCCAACGCGGAAACACCGCTCGGTGAGCCCGTAATGAGCGAAAGCGATCTGGCCGTTTACGTCTCCGCTTTTGAAACATCAGGGTTCTCGAGCAGCATAAATTGGTACAGGAACCTTGACCGCAACTGGCACTTATTGGCGGAGGTGAACCCAATCATCCAGCAGCCGACCCTCATGATCTACGGTGATCGGGATATGGTTGCGAAGTCTGAAAACCTGACAAAGTTCGTGCCCAATGTGGAAGTGGTCAATCTGGATTGCGGTCATTGGATCCAGGAAGAAAAGCCGGAGGAATCAAATAAAGCGATTTTGAGATGGCTGGAACAGCAGAATTCCATCTAGTCCCAAGAGCATCATTTAGGAAGACCAATCATTAAAGCATTCAACAATTTCTTAGCCTATACGCTAGCATCATGGGACTCCTGAAGGGACGGATGGACGCATTGCTATAGCGGTCGCTGGCAATGACCTATCCCATAAAAAAATCATCATGAGTGCAGCTATGTAGAACCCTTTATTTTATTTGATTTCCTTAAGTTTAGGTCTTGATAATTTTCTGTCTAGAACTCTATTTTCTTTTGACAAGAGCGTCTGTTTTTGTTTCGTTTGCTCGAATCTGCTTAAGAAAAAATAAAGGATGACAAATGAAAAGGAGCTAGGCAGAATAGGCTGCTTAGCTCCTTGCATTTCAAATACGTATTTTCTACAACGATGGATCTATATCACACATCTTAAAGTCTAGATAGAGAATATTGAACCCTGCTGAATTCATTTATCATAATAAAAAGTGCTTGCTATTGACAATGGGCAATACGAATGATTGTTCTTCCCATCACCTGACTTTGCAGCATTCGACTAGCCAATGCAGGCAGTTCTTGCAGCGTCACCTCATTGACAAAACCTTCTACTTGAGAGATGGAGCTCCACTCCCACGCCGTTCGCGCCCACACGTGAACACGATGATCCTGCTCTGTATACACAGAGTCGATTCCATATAAGGTGATGCCACGCAGTATAAAAGGATACACCGTCGTTGGCAGCGTCCCACCTGACGTCAGCCCGCTCGCGGCTACGGCACCACCATATTTTACAGATGCTAGCGCAGCTGCCAATATATCGCCGCCGCATACATCTACTGCGCCAGCCCACTTTTGCTTATCCAGTGAGCGCGGCCGTTCCGGCAGCCAAGCTTCACGGCTGACAATCTCTGCTGCACCTAGCGCACGCAGCATTGGCTCCGCCTGCTTCTTGCCTGAAGCGGCGGTCACACTGTAACCGAGCTTCGCCAGCATTGCAAGTGCCAGGCTGCCTACGCCGCCGCTAGCGCCGGTGACCAGAATCTGCCCGTCCTCGGGTTTAATGCCGTGCTGCTCCAAGCGTTTGACAGAGAGAGCAGCCGTGAGGCCAGCTGTCCCAAACACCATTGCATCACGCAGGCTGAGACCGGTAGGCAGTGGCACGAGCCAGTCACCAGGCACACGTGCATATTGGCTGTACCCACCAAAGTGAGATACACCCATCTCATAACCAGTCACGATAACGGCTTGACCAGGCTGATAACGATCATCCTTAGAAGCTACAACGATGCCTGAAGCATCGATACCTGGGATAAACGGATAACTCTTCACGATGTTACCGTCTGGAGAACAGGCAAGGGCGTCCTTGTAGTTAAGGCTGGAATAAGCAACCTGTATCGTAACATCGCCGTCAGGCAGGTCAGCAAACGTTATTTCTTTGACCGCTGGCGTTATACGACCCTGTTCATCCTTGTCAACGACAAGAGCATAAAAAGATGAGGGCAAAGCTGTTAGTTCTGAGGAAGAATTCATAACGGTCTCCTTTACAACATTATTCAGTATAACTATTAAATAATAAAATTTTGTTACTCCGTAATATAAGCCGCCAGCAAGATGGCGGTATTGATAACAGCTTGCTCATGAGTTCGTTCCATGGCATGAGAAGCATGTACACCTGGACCAATAAGGGCTGCGCGAATATCGTTGCCCCCGCGAAGCGCTGCGGAAGCGTCTGAGCCATAATGCGGGTATACGTCAACCGCGAAAGGAATGTCCTCGCGCTCTGCTAACGCAATCAGACGATTCGTCATAAAATAATCGTACGGTCCACTTGAATCTTTTGGACAGATGGACACATCGGTTTCCTTACAGTTTAAGTCATCACCGATGCAGCCCATGTCAACTGCTACCATCTCAGTGATGTCCTGTGGAATAAAGGAAGCGCCGTGTCCGATTTCTTCATAGTTCGTAATGATAATAACAATGTCATGGACAGGCTGCCAATTATGCTCGCGCATGCTGTGCAGCAAACCAAATAACGCAGAAACACTTGCTTTGTCGTCAAGGTGGCGTGACTTGATGTATCCGCTTGGAAGATGCTGCGGTCGTGCGTCAAAGGACACATAATCACCGGTACGTATACCAAGCTGCTCAACATCGGCCTTGCTGTTGACCATTTCATCGATGCGGACGATCATAACAGATTCTTCACGTTTCAGATCTCGAGCACCAGCAAAGACGTGCACGGATGGTTGATTGGTCATAATGGTGCCTGTATATGTTTTTCCAGAGCTAGTATGTATCGTACAATACTCATTTTCCATAGCATTTGCCATAAATCCGCCCAATGAGGTAAGACGAAGTGTGCCGTTTGCATTTACAGAGCGGACCATCGCCCCAAGTGTATCGACATGCGCAGACAAGGCAATGACACGATTGGAGCTCGAATTGGAGCCTTTGACGCGAATATAACCGCAGCCTTTAGCGTTACGCTCCATCTTGTAGCCGAGGTGTTCGGCTTCAACACTTAATCGATTCATTAGCGCGTGGGTGTACCCGGTAGGACTGGCTGTCTGCAGGCACTCCAGAAGCAAGGACATCACATAGTTTTTATCTATGTTTATATGCAGTGGTTTATTTGTAATATCAGGATACGGATTGTCAAAGATCAAAGTCATAGTAGTTCTACTCCTTTATATGAGAATAAAAAGTTCGTATCAGAAACGTGGTAACTAGTTGGCAAGAGTGGTCTTAACTATACTTATTTCAAATTCGCCTGATCCTGTAACGGTTCAAGTTGTTCAGTAGCGATAGGCTGATCGAAATCATAACCAGTCGCTTCCAGAACTTGCGCGAGCTGTGTCTCCAATCGTGCTACTTTACGCTGTGTTCGGTATTGAACGTATAGACTGTATGAGCCAACGATAATAGCACCAAGCAGTGTGCATCCCAAAATAAGCAGAATTAGCGGTACATCAAATGTGCCAAATAACACGTTAACTTGAACCGGATTTACATTAATTACAGCAAAAATAGCAGTGATTAATGCAAAAAAGAGTGTCGCAAGCAGCATCCATTGCATCCGGATCGGTGTCTTTTTTTTGGATACGGGCGTTTTTGAATTTTTTTTCATAATGCCACTCCTTCTTGATGTATGTAGACTTGCTTACACTTAACCTGGAATAACCATATTAAGTATGCAAGCTGTATGGAAGAAGGGGGCTCATGGCATCCATGACCCCCCTTTTGGCTTGTTTATTGCGCTTCGGCCATCTTTTCCATTTCCGTAATAAGTGATTCGAGTACGCTCATGCCTTCCTCAATTGGGGCAGGAGTGGACATATCCACGCCAGCCTTCTTCAAAATATTAATGGAGAAGTCGCTGCCGCCGCTCTTTAAGAAGCCAAGATAACGATCGACTGCCGGTTGACCTTCATCGAGGATCTGTTTGGCAAAGCTTTGTGCAGCCGAGAAGCCGGTAGCATATTTATAAACATAGAAGCTGGAATAGAAGTGCGGAATACGCGCCCATTCCATTTCGATGTCTTGATCGACAACCATAGCATCGCCGTAGTATTTTTTGTTCAAATCATAGTAAATTTCACTTAGCAGTTGTGGCGTCAGCGCCTCACCATTTTCAGCCCGCTCGTGAATGAGCATCTCGAATTCTGCGAACATCGTTTGACGGAATACCGTCGTGCGGAATTGGTCGATGTAATAGGCAAGCAGATACATTTTCTCTTTTGCATTTGTTGATTTCTTCAGCATGTAATCCATAAGAAGTGCTTCATTCAGCGTGGAAGCAACCTCGGCAAGGAAGATCGTATATTGAGCATCACGGTATGGCAGACTGCTGTCTGAATAGTGCGAGTGAAGCGCGTGACCCATCTCATGCGTCAATGTAAACATGCTGTTTAGGTTGTCTTTATGGTTCAACAGCACGTATGGATGCGTGCCATAAGCCCCCCAACTATAAGCACCGGAACGCTTGCCTTCATTCTCATATACATCAATCCAACTGTTATCAAAGCCGTCTTGAAGCGCATTCAAATAATCCTCACCCAGCGGCTTCAAGCTTTCTTTAACTGTAGCTTTAGCATCTTGGAAGGAAATGTTCATATCGAATTGTTCAACAACAGGTGCAAATAGATCGTACATGTGGAGTTCATCCACTTTAAGCAGCTTTTGGCGGAGCTTCATATAACGATGCATGAGCGGCAGATGTTTATGAATAGTGTTAATCAGATTCGTGTAAACATCCTTCGGAATGTTGTCACCGTACAAGGACATTTCCAGTGCAGAAGGGTATTTGCGTACACGCGCATAGAACAGGTTCTTGGTTACGTTGGCACTTAAGGTAGCAGCAATCGTATTACGCTGTTTGCGGTATGTGCTGTAGACGGTTTCAAATGCAGCCTTACGTATTTCAGGACTGCGATTTTCCAGAAATTGAACGTAACTGCCATGCGTTAATTCAACTTCTTCGCCTTTTTCATTTTTTACTTTAGGGAATTTCATGTCTGCATTGTTAATCATGCTGAATATGGATTCCGGTGCTTTGGATAAATTGCCTACCTGAGCTAGCAGTGCTTCTTCTTGCTTTGTTAGGACGTGCGCTTTTTGGCGCTTCATCTCCTGCAATGTGAAGCGATAAGCTTTAAGTTCATCATTTGCAATGAGCTCATCGAGCTTCTCATCTGACAAGGCGAGTACCTCAGGAGTAATAAATGACATGGCTTCGCCTACATTAATACTCAATTTGGTTGATTTCTCTGCCAAAGCTTGGTGCGTCGCTTCCGCAGTGTCTTCGTGATGACGCATATTAGCGTATACATATAAACGTTCCGTATGTAGGGAAATATCATCTTCGAGCTCAAAACAAGCTTTAAGTGCACTTGCTTCGCCTAACTTGCCTTGAAATTGCTTCATCTTCTCAGTAAGCTGTTGAACAAGTGTATATTCTTTATCCCATTCTGCTTGAGAGCCAAACAGATCCTCCAACTTCCAGCGATCTTCTGGCAAGACTTCCGAACGTTTTGTTACTTGATGCATATGTATCCTCCTCGAATCGTTGTATGTTGTGTGTGTTCTTATCACAGCCGGAGTCTCCGAATGTGGGCTTGCAAGTGCAGTCAAGCTGGTCGGAGCCGGTATGATCGTGACAAGTAGACAGCACATAATCCATCTGAATGTAGTGCGGCAAGCCATATAGCACCTCCTGTTGTATGCTGCCAATTAACCCAGACTTTTCAGTAGTATAGCCTGAATTAAAAGATGTTATTGCTCAGCGAGTACAATTACAGGAAATAGAGCTACCACACACAAACGAGATGGTTAAGTCGTTAACAGAAGCTTAGCCTCCAGCTGTAGCAAAAGAGTAGACGATCAGGAAAAAAGCAAACGCGATAAATACGATCGCGCCAAGCGCCATAGAGCGACGCAAACGTGCAGGCACGGATTCTCTCTTCCATATAAGCACAGCACCTAATGAAAAGGCTAAAATAATAAATATAAGCGTAGATGTCGAATCCATAACCCACCCAGCCTTTACACTTCTTTAAAAGCGGACATCAGTTGCTCCCACTCTTCTTCATTGCCAACATAGTCAGACTTAGGGAAGCGTCTGTTTACCCATGCCATCATCTCAGCCCGTGCAATAAAGTTGTGGCATTCCTCGCCCCATTGGTCTGATATTTCACGGAGAACGATCTGGCGACCTTGAACTTCAACCGTCAGCATGTTCCAGTTGTCTTTCTTGTAAATTACATATTTCTTAGCCATTCATTAAACCTCATTTCTGTGTTGCTGCAATCAGCCTGCATATAATGTAGAGCATCAACAAACTGCCCATTAAAGTTCATCATAACGCAGGGCATAATTGAAATCAAATGAAATAGCGGTAGTTACCGCAGGGCTGAAATTTGCAATCGCTTAATCGCTCCAGTATAATGTGAATATTCGCCTGTTAAAGGTGATGAAGTAAGAGGAGGTTTTGACTTTGAAAGGTACTGTTAAATGGTTTAACGCAGAGAAAGGCTATGGATTTATCCAAGCAGAAAACGGCGACGAATTGTTCGTTCATTTCTCCGCAATCGCAACTGATGGTTTTAAGTCTTTGGATGAAGGCCAAGCGGTTGAGTTTGATGTGACAGAAGGAAATCGTGGACCACAGGCGGCTAATGTCATTAAATTATAATGGTATCACCCGCTGAGGGACATCATTCATAAATAGTGCACAATAGCATCGCAGAAGCAGTTCTGTACCGTGACCCGGTCAGAACTGCTTTTTAGTATACATAGCTATACGGATTCGTCGTGTCCGTACTGCTGTAACAGACTGTAAAGAACGTCTGTACCAAATTCAATCGCTCTTGCAGGTACGCGTTCATCAGCAGCATGAATAAGGGAAGTGAACTGTAACTCTGCTGGAAGAGGCATAGGCAAGTAACCATAAGTCTGAATGCCAAGTTGAGCAAAGAAACGTCCGTCTGTTCCCCCTGGAAGCAGCATCGGAACAGGGTGTGCTGCGGGATCAGCATCCTTTAGCAGGCGTGATAGCAGCGGGAATAGTCCCATATCGGGTAGAGATGCACCAGGATCATACTTGATGACTTCCAATTCGATGTCCTGTCCGATGATGTTGTGCAGCTCGCTTATCAACTGTTCAGGCTTAAAACCTGGAAGCAGTCTGCCATCTAACTGCACAACGATCATACTTGGCATGACATTAATCTTCTCGCCGCCCTGAACAATCGTAGCGTTAACGGTGTTATGCAGCAGCGGATCGAACAAACGGCCCTTGTCACCAAGTGCCTGCAGTACTTGGTTGGTTAGTCGTGGACGCAGCAGTTGACGCAGCACGGTGCCCGTTGGCCAAGACAGGGCATCCGCCATCGCATGAATCATATGTGCAGCAGCTGGTGTAACGTGGACAGGCCACTTTGCTCGTTGCAGTCGCAGCAGCATGTCAGCAAGCTTTGCCATGCTATTCGTTCCGCCATTTCCACTGAGGGAACCATGCCCGCCATCCCCTCGTATCGTAGCACGCAGCCAACATACTTGCTTCTCTGCAATCATGATCGGATACAATTTACGGTTTCCTACATATAACGAGAATCCTCCAAATTCGCCAATTGCATACTTTACACCATCAAAAAGGTGAGGATGCTGCTCGACCAAATATTTGGCGCCATACTCACCGCCTGCTTCTTCATCGCTTACCACGAGTAATATTACATCACCTGCTAGGTAAGTTCCCTCTACATATGCGCGCATAAAGGCGGCAATCATCATAGCTACGCCGCCCTTCATGTCCAGCGCACCTCTACCCCAGACGAAACCATCTATCAATTGACCTTCGAACGGGTCTTGCGTCCATGTTTGATTATCAACACCAACAACGTCAACATGTCCATATAACATGAGGGGAGGGGCCTTGCCGCTGCCTTTAATACGTGCGATCAAATTAGGCCGCTCATTGTCAGAAGCAATAATGCAGCAGGGAATTCCAATATTCTCGAGAATAGTTCGGATATAGTCAATACAGGCTGCTTCATGGCCAGGCGGGTTGGAGGTATTAAATGAGATTAATTGCTGAAGTAGTTGTACGGGATAACGCTGGATTTGTTGGTCCTCTGATCGGGACCTGTTCAGATGAGGTGCAAGTTTCATAAGGAATCCCCCCGTTATCTAGGTAAAAGACAGAACGGATGTCGTTGATAGCAGGCTTACCAATGAAATTAACTAAGGATAGTACAGCCAAGGAAATTCCCTGGCTGTATGGAGTAGAGGTAAATTAATGCACGATCGTTAAAATATCTTCGACAGGCTTCCGTGCAAGCTTGGCAGGTGTATCAGTAGGGAAGCCAAGGGAAAGAACCATATTAATGGTACGACTTTCGTCTATCTGAAGCAGATCTTTAATACGCTGCTCAGCAAGCAGCACAGGTCCCGTCATTGGGCACGTTGCCATACCACGAGCATAAGCAGCCAGCATGAGATTCTGAACAGCTAAGCAGCTGCTCTTGATCCCTTCTTCTTCCCAGACTGAGTTCGGAACCAACTCAATAGGATCAAAGATCTTTTCACGAAACTTTGACGTATAGGGCGTTGCAAGACAAATAATTAAAGCCGGTGCGCCTGAAAAGGCGGTCGCGTAGGGTCCAAATGATTTCACCAGCATGCGTGCTTCTCTCGTTAAGCCCTTGGCTTCAGCAGCTTGCGCTCGTTCGTGCAAGGCATCCCAAGTTAACGATTCAATCTGCTTGATGATCTCGGTGTTCAGAATCGCGATAAATTCCCACGTCTGTGAATTCGTATCGCTTGGTGCGTAGCGGGCGCAGTCGATCAATTCCCGTACATCTTCTTCGGTAACACGCTGCTCTGTATAATGACGTACGCTTCGTCGTCCATGAATAATATCTTTAAACGCATTGTAATGCATACACTTAATCGTCCTCTCACGGTGAAATGACGTCACAATTTAATAATAATTAAGACCAAGTACTAAGACCTACTAATATTATATCCGAGCGGCATAAAAATGCAATTGGTTCTATGCAATAGCTTAGCTGCGAACATATAAGCTGGGTAATTAACAGCAGCTAAGGTCTGCTATGCAAGCCTCGATTGCTTCGTGCGGAATACCAAGTAAGAAGGGTGAATCCGACACACGCGCTTGCAGCAAAACAGGCAGCCACAAAATAGACGATGTCTTTACCATAAGATTGAAGCAAAGGACCTCCGATTGTGCCACTGAGCAGTCCTGCCAAGCTTGACCATACTATTGTATAAATGGCCATGCCTGTTGCTCGATATTCCTCAGGAATAACTCGGTTCAAATATCGCACAGCTACAAAGTAAAAGATTGCAAACGTAATACTATGCAGCAATTGAGTGCTCATCAACCACAATGGATTCTGAATTAGTCCCGCCAGCAGCAGGCGAATGACGTATAATACTGCTGATAACGCTAACAAAGGCAGTTCTTTGAAACGCTCACCATAAGCATTAAGTAGAAAGAACATCGGGATCTCGCTGACTGCAGATATCATCCAGGCATATCCGACCAATGACTCGCTCCCGCCCAACATCACAATAGATAAGCCAAGAAAAGCTTCATTTAATCGATGTGCAACTGCCAGCAGCAGGGCACACAACAGAAACATCATGACCTCGCGCTGCTTCAAAATGTTCCATAAGCCACCGAACTCCATCTTCTTGACGGAGGCGCGCTTATCAGCAACTGTAAAGGCCAATGCAAGCGAGAGCAGGCTTAGCCCGAACACGACATATATCGTATAGGATGCGCCCAGCTTGCCAATCAGAAAGCCAAATACGAGTGCAGATACTGCAAAGCCAATTGATCCGAACACTCGAATACCAATGAAGCTGCGTCCTTGCATTTGTGTGGTTACTATGGATAAGCTATCCGTCAAGGGATATATCGGATAAAAGAAAAAGTTAAACGCACACAGCAGAACAATCACAGCACCATAAGAGGAAGCCAATCCAAGCAGCAGGGTCATAGCGGTCTGTGCAGCTAACAGAATGAGAAGAACTTTTTTAATTGTCTGCATGCGGTCGCTTGTGACGCCCCACATAAAGTTTGATACAATACTAATAAGTGGACCTAACGAATACAGAAAGCCGATCTGGGTGCTTGAGAACCCAAGAGACTTAAAGTACAAGGGCATGTACGAGATAATTACCGCAGATGTCATAAAGATTGCGAATGAATAGGCGCGCAGAGCGGTTGTCTCTCGACGATGCTGACTGGTCATGATGCATAACTCCTTCCAACCTCGCTCACACTTGTAAATACGAGATACGGTGATGCAGGTATAAGAATAATATGGTATGAGATTAGTCGTATTTCATATATAAAATATGGTTTAGTATAACATGGTTCTGAAAGATGGAATAGCGGGACGAATGTTGTTGGATGGCTGTATGAATTTACGATATGGATATGAAATATAAAAGGCCGTATGGATCTTGCTGTGTTAGAGGGGAGCATTAGAGGTATGGATAATGAACACTTTGTATGGAATGAACGCTTGGGTATTCATACGCCTTTGCTGCATTGTCCTTGGGAGTCACTGGACATCGAAGCGCAGAGTCAGATCTTGTCTCAATGGGAAGGGATTCGCGGGCGAATTCCAGAACGTATCAAGCAATTGGAACGTATTATTGTTGCGAAGCAAGAAGCGTTATACGATGAGGATGACTTTGCACAGTCCTGCCAACTGAATAGCGAGATTGCGGAGCATGCCAGCATGATTACCGATCTGCATTTGTGGTATCGCACACAGCAGGACGTAGATGTCAAAATGCACCATTGAATAGAACGTTTGTGCAATCTGTCACTTCGTAATATAATAGTTTTTGGCTAAAATGAGAACATCAACACAACCACGAATAGCGTGTAGAACGGAGGCTGTCATTGGACCGTCAGAGGCAGTATCGAAAAGGTGCGCCACAAGAACCTGTTCGATTAATGTACCGCGTATATAAATACATATTGCCGGAAGTTCGGTCCGAGCTTGCCAGATGGACGCAGCACGCCCATTCGATTCCCGATGATGAATTGAAGAGACAAGCATTGGCAAGCATCGCGACCAAGCAATTCCATTGCGAAGGTGGCGCTGTGTATGCTGCTCCTTATATGAATCAGCGTCAGGTGTTGATTCCGCTTATTGTAGCATTTCAGACGATCAGCGATTATTTGGACAATTTGTGTGATCGCAGCACCTCTCTTGACCCGGAGGACTTTAGACTACTGCATCAATCGATGCTGGATGCCGTTCAGCCTGAAGGGCAGTTGGCTGATTATTATGCGCTGCGTGAGGAACAAGATGACGGTGGATATTTACACGCATTAGTCAAGCAGTGCCGAACTTGCATTTCTCAATTACCAGGTTATGAATCTGTACGTCATGAACTTGTTCCGCTTGTTCGTATGTACACCGAATTGCAAATATACAAGCATATCCATCGTAATGATCGGGAGGCAGCCCTGCTGAACTGGTGGGAGCCATATGCGTCCCGTTATGCCGAGATTGAATGGAATGAGTTTGCGGCTGCTACAGGTTCGACGTTGGGGATGTTCCAACTGTTTGCAGTGGCAGTGAATGAAGATGCAGATGAAGGACAAGCCCGGTTGATTCGCAGCGCTTATTTTCCTTATGTAAATGGTCTTCACATTTTACTTGATTATTTAATTGATCAAGAAGAGGACCGTATCGGGGGAGATTTGAATTTCTGCAATTATTACGAGAATAATGACGCTGTTATCCGTCGCATTGAGTATTTCGCGAACACCGCAATTGAGCGTGTGGAACAGCTTGAAAATCCACGATTCCATCGGATGATCATAGAAGGGCTGCTTGCTCTTTATTTGTCCGATCCGAAAGTGCGCGAACAAAAAGAAGTGCTTAACGTTTCCAAGCGGCTGATGAAGGGTAGTCCTTTAATGAGGCTTTTCTTCTGGATCAACAGTCGCTGGATTCGCAAACATATGTATTAGACTAGAGGATACGAGGGAGGAAACATCATGTCTGCTGTTAAAAAAATTGCCGTTCTTACGAGCGGGGGAGACTCTCAAGGGATGAACGCTGCTATTCGCGCTGTTGTGCGTACCGCTTTGTACCACGGTATCGAGGTATATGGGGTTCAGCGGGGCTACCAAGGTTTGCTTAACAATGATATTAGACAAATGGACATTCGCAGCGTAGGGGATATCATTCAGCGCGGAGGTACAATTCTACAATCAGCACGTTGCCAAGAGTTCCGCACAGCGGAAGGTCAGGAGAAGGGTGCAGAGATTCTTCGCTCTCATGGTATTGATGGACTTATCGTTATCGGTGGTGATGGTTCTTATCAAGGTGCCAACAAATTAAGCAAACTTGGTATCAAAACAATGGGACTTCCAGGCACAATTGACAATGATATTTCGTTTACAGACTTTACGATCGGCTTTGATACGGCCGTAAGTGTAGTTGTAGACGCAGTTAACAAGCTTCGTGATACGATGAGCTCTCACGAGCGTTCTTCTGTTGTCGAGGTTATGGGTCGTCATTGTGGCGACATCGCATTGTATGCGGGTCTTGCCAGTGGTGCTGAATCAATCCTTGTGCCAGAAGTGCCGTTCAGCATTGACGAGGTGTCTCAACGTATGAAGTACAACTTCGATTGCGGCAAACGCCATAGCATTGTACTTGTTGCAGAGGGCGTGGGCAAAGGTGAAGATATTTGCAACGGCATCATCGAACGTGTACCTTCGATTGAACCACGTGTTACGGTACTAGGCCACATTCAACGTGGCGGCGCGCCGACACCGGCTGACCGTATTTTGGCAAGCCGCTTGGGCGACTTTGCTGTACGAAGCTTGATGGAAGGTATCTCTGGCAAAGGCTGTGGTATCATTAACGGTCAATTGGTTGCAACCGACATTGATCTTGTTGTTAATACAAAGAAAGAGTTTAATATGGAATTGTATGAGCTTGCGACACGCCTGTCTCAGTAGTTGATTCGTATTACATTCCATATAAATAAGCAAGCCGTTTCCTGTTGTAGGCAGGGAACGGCTTTTCTATTAAATTATGATAAGTTCCGTTCATTCGGACGAGATGGGAAGCATTTAAGTGCTCATACCTCTATGAGAACTATGAGAACAAAGTTGTATGGGGAATGATCTAGGCATTAACGATTTGCTGTATTATTAAATGGAAGTATAAAAAAAGAACTGCCTAGTCGTCATTAATGGTGACGTAACAGGCAGCTCTTATGTGTGTGGTAATAATACTTATGTAAGTAATCTAAGTATGTTTAGGTCTTCGGAAGTTACCCATAATCCCAACCGTTTCTACAATATTCACAAAAGCTTTAGGATCAGCCTCTTTAATAACGCGCTTCAGATCCTGTAATTCATACCGCGTTGTCACGGTCATCAACATGTCTCGCTCAATTTCAGAAAATGCGCCGCGTGTTTTAATGACGGTAATACCATGAGGCAGGCTTAACATTTTCTCCAATAGTAAATCTTTGTTGCCTGTAATGATATATACAGTGACCTTATAGTGGTTAATATAAATGGTGTCCATCACTTTACCTGTAGTGAAAATCGAAACCATGGAGTACAGTGCTAATTCCCAGCTTTGCGTTAGCATGCCATGGGTGAGGATAACCATTGCATTCAGGGATACCGATACGGTGCTAATTGGAAAGTCATGAAATTTGGTAACGATAGCACCTATGATGTCGAAACCGCCTGACGATCCTCCTACTCGGAGTGACAATCCGCTTCCGATCCCAACAAATGTACCTCCAAATACAGCAGCAAGCAGCGGTTCTTTGGAGATGGATACAACAGGTATGATGGAGATGAACAAAGTAGTCGATACTACGCTTAGCATGCTATATGTAACAAACCGTCGTCCAAGAATGAACCATCCCCAGATGATCAACGGCACATTAAATGCGAAATAAAGGATGCTGATATTCCATTTTGTAAAATAACTTGTAATCATGGATACACCGGATACGCCCCCACTCAAGAAGTGGTGCGGAACGAGAAACAGGTTAAAAGCAGAAGCAATAAGTGCGCCTCCAATAATGATTACGAAGCATTCGAGCAGTCTTTTCAAACCATTTCACCCCAAAATGTAGGAATAATGAGTTCCTTACTGGTATTCCTCGTTATGATTGTGTTATAATGTGTTGGATATTCTTGAGTATGCTTTTTTTTCTGAAATGTACACATGAACGAACTAGCGGGGGAAACGATTCCGTATTCCACCTCGCATTGTATATGATGAGACGGCCGGCCCGATGTGCCATTCGTCACCAATTGATCACGCTACTTAAGAATACAGATATGGCTGTGGATTGTCCACAATGAAGGAGCTTGAATAATTTTGAAGACATTTGCAGAATTTGGCTTGGAAACGAAAGTTCTACAAGCAATCACAGAATTAGGGTTTGAAGAGTCGACTCCAATTCAGGAAAAAGCAATACCTATAGCGATGACCGGTAGTGATATGATTGGACAAGCGCAAACGGGTACAGGTAAGACGGCCGCCTTTGGTATTCCGCTTATCCAGAAGATCCAACCAGAAGAGAACCGCGTAGTTGCATTGATTATGACACCAACACGTGAGCTTGCGATTCAAGTTGCTGAAGAAATTAGTAAATTGTCCCGCTTTAAAGGCATCCGCTCTTTGCCGATCTATGGCGGACAGGATATCGGACGTCAGATCCGTGCCCTTAAGAAAAACCCTCAGATCATTATCGGTACACCTGGTCGTCTTCTTGACCACATCAACCGTAAGACCATTCGTCTTAATGATGTAAACACTGTAGTATTGGATGAAGCAGATGAAATGCTGGACATGGGCTTCATGGAAGATATTACTTCCATTCTGAAGCTTGTACCAGACAATCGTCAAACGATGTTGTTCTCCGCAACAATGCCACCTAACATCCAGAAGTTGGCTAACACTTTCTTGACGAACCCAGAGCATGTGTCCGTTATGCCTAAGCAGATCAGTGCTCCGCTTATCGAGCAATCTTATATTGAAGTTAACGAACGGAATAAGTTTGACGCATTAAGCCGCTTGCTTGATATGGAATCTCCAGAGCTTGCGATCGTATTCGGTCGTACGAAGCGTCGTGTCGATGAATTAGCAGAGGCGTTGCAGAAACGTGGTTATTCTGCAGATGGTCTCCATGGTGACTTGTCTCAGAACCAACGTGATGCGGTTATGCGCAAATTCCGTGACGGCAGCATTGATGTACTAGTAGCGACAGACGTTGCTGCACGTGGTCTTGACGTATCTGGCGTTACACATGTTATTAACTTTGACTTGCCACAAGATCCAGAATCTTATGTACACCGTATCGGCCGTACAGGTCGTGCTGGTAAAGAAGGTAGCGCATGGTCCTTCGTAACTCCACGTGAGATCGATCATATGCACTTTATTGAGCGTGTTACACGTCATCGTATCTCCCGTAAGCCGATGCCTAGCTTGGCAGAAGCGATTGAAGGTAAGCAACGTATCGTTGGTGAGCGTTTGCTTGAAGTGCTTCAAGCTGGAGAGATTAACGAATACAAAGCAATTACAATTCAATTGCTTGAGCAATATGATTCCGTACAGCTTCTTTCAGCAGCATTCAAGTTGTTGACAGGTGAGAAGAAGGACGTTCAAGTTCAATTAACACCGGAAGATCCGATTCGTGCGAAACGTCGCAAGCCTGATGTTCGCACTAGCGGTCGTAAAGTATCCGCTCCATACGGACGTGGACGCTCCAGTGCTCCACGTGGCGATGGAGACCGTCGTCAAGGCAACAGTGGCGGTGGTGGTGGTTACCGTGGAGGCTACGGCAGCCGCGATAACAACAACCGTGGAGGCTACGGTGGCGGTTCTGGCGGAAGCCGTGACAACGGTGGACGTCGTGAGTGGAGTGACCGTGGTGGCGAACGCAGCAGCAGCGATCGCAGTGGAAGCGGAGATCGTCGTCCACGTCGTCCATATGAGAATCGTGAGCCGCGTCGCACGCCTGATTCTGAATAATATTTCAAATGAAATAGGCAGTTCCTTCGGGAGCTGTCTTTTTTATTTGTTTCGCAGCAGTACATATGTACGCAAATGCGCATAAAGTACAATATAACAGCACTGCTTCCCCGACTATGGTCGAGAACCATTTACGTCTTAAGATTGTATCTGAAGCTGTCTTATTCATTTACAATAATATTAATTATTGACGACAAGTTGGTGGACGAACATTGGAACAAAAACGTATTTATGTGCTGTTAACTGATACTGGGACTTTGTTCTCGCAGGTGATTAAGATGTATACCAGGCATCCCATGAATCATGCCTCCGTAGCCTTGGATGAATCGTTAAATGAGGTATTCAGCTTTGGTCGTAAAGACCCGGTGAATCCTTTTGTTGGCGGATTTGTGCGTGAACGTGTCATGGGTGATCTTATTCGTTCGCAGTCACGCCGGACTAGATGCGCATTGTATAGCTGTACGGTGAGTCTTGAGGTGTACAATCGATTTCGCAGTCGTATTCAAGATATAGAACGAAATGAGCATCATTATAAATATAATTTTCTGGGCTTGCTGGGAATTGCTTTGAGAATTCCGATCGCCCGCAAAAATGCGTATTTTTGTTCACAATTTATTGCTGCGTTATTTCAGGAGTGCGGTTTGCGTTTAATGAGTAAAGAAGCTGAGATGGTTACTCCGGATGATTTTAGGCATTGTCAAGCATTAAAGCTTGAGTTTATGGGGGACTTAAAAGATGTAGTTAGCTCATTTGATGCTAATACTAATCATATGGTATCGGCATAACAGGGCATACGAATCTAGCCTGATAATTCAAAGGAGAAGGCGAGTTGCCTTCTCCTTTGAACTGCGACTCCCCAGAGGGGTGCCGCAAAGTTATCCATTTAGTACAAAATGGAACGGCTTATGATAACAAGTAAAATAAAAAGTACGAGGATAGAACCTGCGGAAGTAAACAGACCTCCACCGCAACCGCCGCCATACCCGCCACCAAAACCGACTTGACTCATATTGTAACCTCCTTAAATCTAAACTCATCTAACACGATACATCATATGGTCTAGACGTTTATTCGGCTTAGACCATAACCCAATTGTGTTAAATTAGGCACTGGCTTACACTTCGCGTTTGTATTATAGTTAAAGGGACAGGATGTGTAGGAGGAGGAGTTTGTTTTGGAATATCGTGGGATAATGGGTGGGTTTTACCGCATATCCGAATGGATCATGCGATTCTCGGTAACGAACATATTGTGGTTGCTTTGTTCGTCCCCGTTTTTCTTTTTTATGGTAACGAAGTTGTTAGTATTGCAGAGCAATCTGGCCAATGAATCGCTGCAGATGAATTGGATGATGGGAATTGCGGCACCGTTTACATTGTTCCCTGCAACCGCTGCAATGTTCTCTGTGGCACGTAAATGGGTAATGGGGGACACGGATGCTAAGCTTGTAAAAACGTTCTTTAAGTCCTACAAAGATAATTACAAGCAAGCGATGATTGGTGGTTTCTTCTATACATTGTTGTTTGTTATTATGTATATTGACTATACTGTCTACATGACCCAGCTCCAAACGCTGCAAGTAGTTGGCTATGTGATGTTAGGTTTGTTGATTGTATTGTTTGTGTCGTTATTTAACTTCTTCTCGATGGTTTCACATTACCATATGAAGACGTTCCAGATATTAAAGAACAGTATCTTACTGACGTTGTTCCGTCCAGTAAGAGTTGTGCTAACTGCTGTTGTAAGTGGGATGCTGTTGTACTTTGGCATGAAGTGGCCCGTTATCTTTATTTTCTTCGCGGGCTCCATTATCGCTTATTACGCATTCTTTAACTTCTACACAACGTATCAGAAGATGCAGGATCAGCAAGAAAAGCTGAACGCGAAGGATGAAGAGGAAGCGGCCGAAGAAGGCACGATTAAAGATGAGTTGAAATAATTTCGACCTGGCTTTGGGTTTACTTTTGTCGAAAAGAACACTATAATAAAGGAACATCCTGCGATGTGCGTCACGGTTTTCGTTGTTTTGAACCAATGTTTGTTTCCCGGGAGTTCAATATTGAGTCGTTACTGACAAGCTCTCTTGTTAGAGTAGTCAAAGGCGCCTTTGCGGACACCCACCTGCTAGAGCAGGTTCAGAAACATTAAAGCCGAACGGCATTAGCGGGTTACCTTTTCATGAAGCGCCTTCAATATGGACATTGTTCATGTTGAAGGCTTTTTTAATACACATAACGTAACCATTTTGGTGATCGTGAGGTTTTGCACTTTCCTTCTATAGGCTTTCAATGATAAACTATACATAAGTGAGCAACGGCAGTCGAATAAAGGAGGAACACGCTTTTGTCACTCAAAAGAACTCTAGTAGGGATTGTTCGAAGCTTTGAATCGAGCAGTGACCGTGCCAAAGACCCGAAATTGAAAACGCATTATTACCAATTATCGAAAGACAAGGCTTGGGCAGAGGTTACATCTACGCTGAAGAAGATTCAAGGGTACAAGATACTGCATGAAGTTCCATCTGTAGGTGAAATTACGATGGAGAAGCGTACAGCCATGGGGCGTGTGATGGATATTACAGTGTCTGTTATTTCTGTTAGTCCTGCCAAGACAGCAGTAGATGTTTATTCCGCTTCTCGTGGTGGTATGGGGGATCTGGGAGCTAATTATCGCGTTGTGCTGGACCTATTCGCGATTCTTGATAAGAAGATGTCTGCTAACGTTATTAAGGGCTGATTATTCGGAAATAAGGCAAGCGAGAGGAGAGCCGAAACCCTTCTCTCGCTTTTGTATTGTAGTTCCTTACAGAAGTCCACGAACAGCTTCAAGTGCTGCTTCATAGTTCGGGTGCTCTGTCATTTCGCTTAAGTATTCAACATAAGTTACTTTGTTGTCTGCATCCAATACGAAAATCGAGCGCATATCAAGGCGAAGTTCTTTGATCAGAACACCGTATGCAGCACCGAAGTTATTGTCTTTATAATCGGACAACATAACGAGCTTATCAACTCCGGCAGAGCCGCACCAGCGTGCTTGGGCCATTGGTAAGTCTGCGCTGACTGTCAATACAGCGACATGATCGCCAAGCTTAGCTGCTTCTTCATTAAAACGGCGAGTCTGCATGTCGCATACTCCAGTGTCGATTGATGGCACTACGCTGATCAATTTGATCTTGCCAGTGAAGTCATTGAGACTTACGGTGTCCACTAACGACTTGTTAAGTTGGAAGTCTGGCGCTTGATCACCTGGTTGTAGTTGTGTGCCGATAAGTGTAATTGGGTTGCCTTTAAGTGTGGCAACACCAGTGCGTTCTGTTGTCATTAACGGAAACCTCCTTGCGATAGGGGCTAATATTTGGTAAACCCCCTTTATTATAAGGGGTGACATCATACATTGTCCAATGTTGCTGTGCTATCAGTTGCACACACCTGTGAGAACGATGTTAACGTAAAGGAGCTAAAGACGTTATGATCTTTATTCGCTATGAGAAATGGCGGACTTATGTGAAGCAGTATCCTGTGACAACGCTCTTACTGCTGGCGAACATAATCATGTTTATTGTTTTAGCGATTAGCGGTGGTTCGAAGGACGGAGAGACGCTTCTCCGATTTGGAGCGATGTGGAAAGAAGAACCGTACGTGCATGAGACATGGCGTATGTTCACATCTATGTTCCTTCATATCGGTTTTGACCATTTATTGTTTAATATGTTTGCCTTGTATGTTTTTGCACCCCCGATCGAACAGGCTCTTGGCAGCTTTAAGTATGCAGTGCTGTATCTGGCGAGTGGTGTTCTTGGGAGTGCGGTGAGTGTATGGTTATCAGAATGGGGGACGCTGTCTGCCGGCGCGTCAGGCGCTATTTACGGTCTGTACGGTGCGTATTTCTTTATTGCTTTATTTCAACGATGGGCACTGGATGAAGCTTCACGCAAGACGTTATATATTATTTTAGGTTTAGGCATCATTCAGTCGTTTCTGATGAGCAATGTCAGCTGGAGTGCACACTTGGGCGGACTTGCAGCCGGTTTTGTCGTGTACGGCTTAATGCGGTGGATTCATCGCAAGTAAGGTGGTATTAGTAGATTGGCGTGCATTTCGAACAGTTGGATGCAAAAGTAGGAGCATAATACAGAACGGAGCGTTGAATTGTCGTGGAGCTTAGGCAGTTACACTACTTTGTCAAAGTAGCGCAAAAGGAACATGTCACACAGGCTGCGGAAGAGATGCATGTGGCACAATCCGCAGTTAGCCGCCAAATTCATCAGTTGGAAGAAGAGCTTGGCGTTAAATTGTTTTTGCAGAAAGGTCGTAACCTCCAGCTGACGCCAGTAGGGCAGCTCTTTCTAAAAAGAGCAGAAGTCATTCTGAAGGAGCTGGATCGAGCGGTACAGGAAGTTCAAGAATTTATGGACCCTGAATTAGGGGAAATTCGAATTGGCTTCCCGCACAGTCTGGGGGTTCACCTTATTCCTTCTGTCGTGGCGGCATTCCGCAAGCTTCATCCTAACGTGAAGTTTCGTTTTAAACAAGGGATGTATCCTTCATTGATTAGGGATATTGTTAGAGCAGAGGTTGATCTTGCGTTTATCTCTCCTTTCCCGGAAGATTGTGATCAGGTTGACGGTGAAGTTGTGTTAACGGAGCAACTGTATGCAATCCTTCCTCCTACGCATCCGCTAGCTGGGCAAGAAGAAATTCGTCTAGCGCAGCTTAAAGATGATACATTTGTACTGTTCAGTCAAGGTTATTCACTTCGTCCGCTAGTGTGGGATGCTTGTATCAAGGCGGGTTTTACTCCCCATATCGGTTTTGAAGGTGAAGAAACGGACACAATTCGTGGTTTGGTTGCGGCAGGAATGGGTGTCAGTCTGCTGCCTGATATGGCATTAAAACATATGACAGAGCTGCAGCCGGTTGCAGTTCGGATTTCGGAGCCTCAAGTCATGAGGACAATTGGGCTTATTCGTCGAGCAGATGAGAAGCTTCCGCTTGTGGCAAAGACGTTTCATCGCTTTTTGTTGGAATACTTTAATGTGCATAATCAACCATCCACACATCAGTAATAACAAAGAAGCCCCCAAGCATGATCAATACATGCTTGGGGGCTTCTTGCTGTACAGGGACTTAATCCCTGTTGCTAGTGAAGATCATAATGTACTTGATAAGTTCAAGTAATGAGATGAGCGCTGCAGCAACATATGTTAATGCTGCGGCATTTAACACTTTAGCGACACCTCGTTCTTCTTCGTTGGTAATAAAGCCTTCCGAAATCATCAACTCACGAGCTCGGTTGCTGGCATTAAACTCCACGGGGAGTGTAACGAGCTGGAAAGCAACGGCTGCGGAGAAAAAGATAATACCTACACCAACAAGGTTCATTGCATTAAACAAGAAACCTGCGATTAACAAAAATGGTGCAACTCCGGATGCAAAGTTAACGACCGGGAACATCCGGTGACGTAGGACGAGCATCGGATAGGAATGCTGATGCTGAATGGCGTGCCCTACTTCGTGACAAGCAACAGATATTGCTGAGATAGAGCTTTCATAGTATACAGGTTCCGACAAACGAACGACTCGTTTGATCGGATCATAGTGGTCTGTTAATGTTCCTTGAACAGGCTCAACAGGTACATCATGCAATCCGTTAGAGTCCAGCATTCGTCGTGCAGCGTCGTAGCCTGTCATACCACTCATGACGCGTACCTCAGACCAGCGTGTAAATGTACCCTTTACTCGGAATTGAGCCCAGATGGACAGGCCAAACGCGATGAGAATTAAAAAATCCATAGGGTGAAAAAACATTGAGAAGCCTCCTTCGTGTCCCATTCATAAATAGTCTTTAAAGCAAATGCTGCTGCTTATCAAGCAAGGCAACCAATACCTCGATACATGCTGCGCTTTGAGGGCCAATCCGTTGGAATAAGGACTTAGCCTGCTTAGGCTTTAATTGTTCGAGCATTGGTTTCAGTTCCTTGGCCTCACGTTCTACTTGCTGTAGGTGAACCTGCAGGTCAGTTAGACGCTTGGCAAGATCTGATTCGCTTGCGATCTGCTTAAGCTGCCTAAAGTATTCTTTGATCTCTTCTAAAGAATACTTCTCTTGCTTTAATTGATTAATACGATTGAGACGCTCTATCGTTTCGTAAGGATATAACCGATAATTGGTATCGGTGCGTGTAGCGGGTTGTATGAGTCCGATTGAAGTATAATAATCAATTGTGCGTTGACTTACGGACGCGACCCGAGCTAGTTCGCCGATACGAAAAAGTTGCGTATCCCCATCGTTACCTCACCTCGATTCACTCTAGTGCGCTATGTAACCTTTCTGATCTGGATGGCTTCGGATGTGATACCGATCACGAATTCAAATAGAACAAGAAAGATTCCAATATACACACCATAATTCAAGTTGTAAATACTTCTTGGTAATAATGCTTACTTCTATTCTATGATACTGCATAACAAACCATACAGTCAAACGTAATGGTTTTTATTTATGTCAGATAATATAACGTAAAATAAGAAAATGATATTGTTTATGGTTGTATGAAACTAATATTACATTTCAATTGCCAAAATGGACCGGTTTTGCTTATAATAATCATCAATAATCGAAAACATATGTTATATAATATGACATAAAGGCGGTGCTGCATGTTTGATAATCAAAATCATGCTCCGTCGCAGGGAGAACAGTTAGCCAAGCCTTGGGTGGAACGGATTATGCATAACCCTTACACGTTATTTGAAGATCGAATTCAATTCTGGTTACAAGTAAGGACGGAATGGATGACCTCTCCACTTGTTGCTGATTCCGATACTTCGAGCCCTCCTTTACCTACCGATAAGTATTTGTGCGAATGCCATGGGGCACAGAATGAGCAGAGTGCTTTGATGGATTCTAGTCGAATTTCAGCTACTGCACGATATGAGATGGTTGCTTTAATTGTAGACGCATTTTATCAGGCTGCGGCTTTGCAAGTCGAGACTTTGCTGCGGCAGGTTGGATACGGTTCGCCGCCTGCGGCCTACGCTTGCGTGCTATTTGGCAGTGGGGGGCGCAGAGAGATGACCCCGTGGAGTGACCAGGATCACGGTCTGTTATGGGCTGATGTTCCTGCTGACCAACAAGCAGGTGCTGCTATCTATTTTGACAAGTGGGGGAGTGTATACACGAAACTGCTGGCACGTCTTGGATTTCCGCCCTGCTCGGGTAAAGTGTTGGCAAGCGAAGCAGAATGGCGTGGTTCAATATCAGAATGGCGGCAGCGTATAGAATGTTGGACCCAGCATCTGAATTGGGAGAACATGCGTTACTTTTCGATGTCGCTTGATATGAGAACGTGCTTTGGTGAGACGTGCCTTGAGCAGCAATGGCGTGCACACCTTCAACAGATCCATGAGCAACACGGCTATGAATTGAACAAAGCTATCGTAAGCAACCTGCTTCATCGCAAGCGTGCACACAACACCTTTGGGCAGTTGATTTGTGAACGATATGGTGTAAATGCGGGTCTTTTTGATATAAAATACCGCGCCTATGTGCCCATAGCACAGCTGGCAAGAAGTAGTATGTGGATAAGCGGCAGGCTGAATCGATCGATGGCAACAAGAGAGCGCCTGCAAACTGCAATAGCGATAGCACATCTGCTCGATGATGTATCAATTAAAGCAGCTGTTAGCGAAGTGTATCAATGGTGGGATGATGTGCTGCTGAGCAGGTGGCAGGCAGGTGGATATCAAGCAGATGGATGGTGGAATTGTTCTGGCATGGTAGATCCCGCTGTGTTGCCGCCTGCACGAAAGATGGCACTTAGACAAAATTCACATGCGATAACGAAATGGCTTAGACATTTGGAGCGGAGGTATACAAATGAGAAATGATGAAAGAAGAAGTGGTCCGGCTTGGCTTGAACGTCTGCGCGCGCGTACCAGGATTACAGGGCCTTCGCCATCCTCTATGCCTCCGGCAAGTGATAAGCCTGATGTAGAGTCGCTTCACGTCACGACGCAGCAAGAACTGCATACAATGGGAGCTAGATACGCTTATGAACGCTCCCTAGCCAAGCAGCAGAAATCAGGAGTCGGCATGAAAGGGCGTGCCCAACTACTTGATATTCCACTATTAGAGCTGCCAATTGCAGTAATTGATCTGGAGACGACAGGTTTTGAACCACATGCAGATGAAATTATTTCTTTTGGTGCCTGGCATATTAATGGTACACAATGGGTGTCGGATGAAGCTGGTGCAGGGGCATTCTATACGGTCGTGAACCCAGGTATTCCTATTCCAGCGCTCATCGAAGAATTGACTGGAATTAGGAATGCTGATGCTGTGAGTGCGGTGTCGGTAGGCGAAGGTTTAACGAGATTCAGCAGCTTCGTTGATGGCCGAATTCTGATTGCACACGCGAGTGGTCATGATAAAGCATTTCTAAGAGCGGCATTATGGCGCTATCATAAGCAGTCATGGAAGTATCGGATGCTGGACACTATGTTGGTAGCCAGGTGGTTGTATCCGCAGCAAAGGCAGTTGGATTTGGATTCATTGACTAATCTGCTTGGAATCCAGAACGAGAGACGTCATCATGCATTGTACGATGCACAGGCAACGGGGGCATTATGGATACAATTTGTAGAGCAAGCAGTGGCACGGCGGGTGACAACATTGCGTGAATTGTACATGTATCTCAGCCAATATTAAGGATCTCTGATGTGGGGCGACTTTGCACTTTGTTTGAGTCGCAGTTCTATAACTCGTAACAAGCGTAGCTAGGATGCTCGCTTCCATGCTGAAGCGATACGATAAATATCCCATTAAAGAGTCGCGCGGATAAGGCAAGTCCCTGGATATCAGTGGCTGACAGGGTAGGAGGAGTTAAGGGGTGTGAGTGTACAAATAGGATGTCCCACATGGATTTGGGATACCGATATACAAGGTCAATAAGCTGATTCGGCTCCAGCAGAAACGTATGCGTACGATTCGACGCTGCATTTGTAAGCTCCTCATATGTATGGTATACCAATGGTGCATTGGCATGGCTGCGCAGCAAGAGGCCACAGCACTCCTCAGGGGCAGCTGTTAGAGCATGCTCCAGCAATTGCTGATGCGCACGATCGCTAATTTGTATGTCAGTCTGCCGCATACATATCCTCCTTTAGTCATCCTTCACATATGTTTTAATCATATGTGTCCTAAAGTAAGTCGTCAATCAATAGCTCCTGTCACTCTTTAGGCTTGATAAGTCATTCTTGTGTTAATCTCAAGCATTATAAATACAAGTGTAAATAAGAGGCCAAGGGCAGTCGTATTTCTGTGATAAAACGGGTAAAATAATGAATAGGTAACCTGTTAAAATGGAAAGGACATCGATGGTATGAGAAAAAGTACGGGCATATTGATTCTAACTGTTGTCCTAATCGTATTAGGTGTAGTGAACAACAGTGGAATAACGGGGAACACCGATTCTGCTTCCGCTCAATCGGCAGTTGTTTCGACTCAAGAGTCTCCTCGTGTCGGATACATGGCGCCTAGCTTTAAGTTGTCAAGTCTAGAGGGGAATGACAATTATGAAGTTGGCGGCAAACGCAGTAAGCCAGTGTTTATTAACTTCTGGGCATCCTGGTGTGGTCCATGTAAGGCTGAGGCACCTGATTTGGTGAAGTTATATGCCAAATACAAGCAGCAATTGGACATGTATTCTGTGAATGTGACCACTAATGACTCGTTAGCAGATGCAAAGGGGTTTGTGGATGAGTTCAGTCTTATTAACCCCATATTAACGGACTCCAAAGGTGAAGTGTTTAAGAAGTATAACGGTATTGCTTTCCCAACGAACATTCTTATAGACCGCAATGGCGTTGTGCGGGAAATATTTGTAGGCATGAGACCTGCCAATGAGATGGAAAAGGCAATAAAAAAAGTTATTGAGGATCAATAATCAGGGACTATACAAATAACACCGCCTCGGAAGTTTGCTCCGAAGGCGGTGTTTGTATTAGAGGCATTAGTGGTTCACTATGCCATGATGTTCTTTGCGTTCGGAGCTGGTTGACAGCCTCTCCTTGTCGATTAATGCATAACGAATACTGTCTACAAGAGCCTCCCAGCTTGCTTCGATCACATTGGAAGATACCCCTACTGTACTCCATGTATTCACGAAATCAGTGGATTCAATCAAGACACGAACTTTGGCTGCTGTTGTGTCGTTTTCATCCAGCACACGTACCTTGTAGTCCGTTAAGTGCATCTCATGAATAAATGGATAATGGCGCTCTAACGCCTTGCGCAGCGCGTTATCGAGCGCGTTAACAGGGCCGTTGCCTTCAGCTGCCATATATATCGTCTCGTCATCAATTGTAAGCTTCACGATTGCCTCAGAGCCTACCGAGCGGTCTTGGGACTTCTCGTTAATAATCTTAAACGATTCAAATTTAAATGCCTCCTGCTCAACGCCAGTTGCTTGCCGCAGCAGAAGTTCCAACGAGGCGTCAGCACCTTCGAACTGATAGCCCTGATGCTCGAGGTCTTTAATACGCTCCATAATAGAGCGTGTATCCGGGTTCGTGGCATCAAGTTCATAACCGAGCTGCTGTGCCTTGGATAAGACATTGCTCTGCCCTGCCAACTCAGACATCAGCACGCGCTGTGTGTTGCCTACAAGCTCTGGCTGAATGTGCTCGTAGGTACGGGGATCCTTTAGGATGGCGGATACATGAATGCCACCTTTGTGAGCAAAAGCAGCATTGCCAACATAAGGCTGGTTAACAGGCATATGCACATTTGCAATCTCACTAACATAGCGTGCCACGCTTGTTAAATCGCGGAGCTTGTTGTTGTGCAGGCAATCATATCCCATCTTTAACTGTAAGGTAGGGATAATTGAGCACAGATTGGCATTGCCGCATCTTTCACCGTAGCCATTGATCGTGCCCTGAACCTGCTGTGCTCCTGCTGAAATGGCAGCTAAAGCATTAGCTACGGCTAATTCACAGTCGTTGTGCGTGTGGATGCCAAGCTTTACCTGTACGGTTTGTGACACGCCATGCACAATGTCAGAGATCTCATTCGGTAATGTACCCCCATTTGTATCGCACATCACGACCCAGTCTACACCTGCCTGCTCGGCCTGCTTCAGAACAGCCAGCGCATACTCAGGATTGTGTTTGTAGCCGTCGAAGAAATGCTCAGCATCAAGCATCACTTCAAGGCCCGCCTGCTTCAAATAAGCGATGGAGTCCGCAATCATAGCTAGATTCTCATCGAGTGTTGTCTGCAAAGCGGTGTGCACGTGAAAGTCCCATGACTTTCCAACAAGCGTGGCCGCAGGGACCTGCGCTTCGATTATCCGGTTTAAGCCGGTGTCTTGTTCTGCTCGTGACTCTTTACGTCTTGTGCTGCCGAAGGCCGTTAGCTTGGCCTGCCAATTATAAGATTGAACACGCTTAAAAAACTCTATATCTTTGCCGTTGCTGCCTGGAATCCCGCCTTCAATATAGTGAACGCCTAGGGCATCAAGTTTGCGTGCGATCTTAATTTTGTCGTCAGCGGAGAGACTAATGCCTTCGCCCTGTGTACCATCCCGAAGGGTCGTGTCGAATATGGCGATAGATTTGGACATGCGATAAACCTCCTTCAGTTCGTGCGAGGATGAACCGGATACAATTATTTTCCTATTATAGCATTCGATTTAAGATTGTATAGAGCGATCTTGCTTTTGTAATGAGTTTATTTCATTAACGCGATCACACGATGTCGTATTACGAGGTCAGATGATGTTTATTTCGGGAAAAGAGATGCACATCAAGCGTATAATCCGATAAAATAAAAAGGGAAACATTAATGAACAAGGAAGGCGGTGAATAAAGTGAGTTCTGGCAGAGAAGATCACCATCAAGATGTCCGTCAATATTATCCGACCAAAGGCCGAGTCATTTTACATCTGGATATGAATGCATTCTACTGCTCTGTCCATGAAGCAGAAGATCCAGATACGTATAAAGGGAAGCCAACAGCAGTTGCGGGCAGTATTGAGCTGAGAAAAGGGATTATTGTGACTTGTTCTTATGCAGCGCGGGGTCTTGGAATTCGAACAGGTATGACTGTGAGGCAAGCAGAGCGAATTTGCCCACAGCTTATTCTGATTCAGCCAGACTTTCATTTATATCGCCGTTATTCTCGAGCGTTTCTGGAAATCGCCAATTCATATACTCCCCTTGTCGAAGCTGTATCTATTGATGAGTGTTATATGGATATAACCGGATCCAAGACATTTGGAACACCGCATCAGATTGCCGCAGAACTACAGCGGCGGATTCGAGAAGAGCTAAGTATTCCCTGTTCGATCGGAATAGCTCCCAATAAGCTGCTTGCCAAGATGGCATCGGATATGAAGAAACCTAATGGTATCACTGTGCTGCGTATCCGGGAAGTTCCGAAGCTGCTATGGTCGCTGCCGTGTCATGAATTGTTTGGTATCGGTCGGAAGACCGCCGATAAGTTGCTCAAGATGGGGATTCGTACGATTGGAGAATTAGCCAATGCGGACATTGAACGGCTTCACCACACTTTTGGCGTATATGGTGATGCAATGAGACTGGCGGCGAATGGACTGGACCATTCATTGGTTAAGTCTGAACGGGAACAGAGCAAATCGATTGGTCATACGACAACGCTGCCGCAAGATATTGGAACTGATGAAGAGGTACGAAGGGTGCTGCTTAATCTTGCTGATCAAGTGACGAGGCGCATGCGTAAGCAAGCGCTGATGGCACATACAATTCAGCTTACGATACGTAATCCGGATATGAAGACGATAACACGCTCGGTAACCATCGATGTGCCATCAGATGATACTGGTAGATTTATGGAAGAAGCTTGGTGGCTATATGAGAAGCACTGGAACAAAGGCGATCCCATCCGATTGCTCGGTATCACAGGGCAAAACTTGGTTTCCAAAGAGGAAGCGGCCGTGCAATTGGATTTATTTGAGTATGAACAGCAGCCTAAGAAGGATAAATTAAATGAAACAATGGACAAAATAAGGGATAAGTTCGGTGAAAGCTCGCTTATTACGTTAGGGATGGTAGGAGAAGACCCGTCTTCACTTCTTCGCAACCATCGGCGGCGGGGCACGTCTTTGCAAACTGATTTTCTAAGAGATTGGGAGCAAGGAGACAAAAAATCATAAGTTAACATATCAAACGTCATAGTCCATGTATAGTACCCCCAATTTTGTCATTTGAGACTGGTGTCACGATCATTTTGATTTATGGGTGACAGGGGTGTCAAAGCTATATGTAGTCTAGCATTTTTGTTGGATAAAACTTGGAAATCGTTTGAATTTCACCCCTGTTTGTATTATATTGATTACGGAGGAACCAAGAAGATCTGTACTGATAACAGGAGGGAACTAACCAATGGCAAAATACACTTGGGTTGATAAAGACACATGTATCGCATGTGGCGCTTGCGGAGCTACAGCTCCGGACATCTATGATTATGATGATGAGGGATTGGCAGAAGTTATCTTCAATGGAGATAACAATCAAGGCATTACAGTAATTCCGGAAGATTTGTTTGATGATCTGCAAGACGCAGCTGACGGATGTCCTACAGATTCCATCAGAATTGCTGATGCGCCTTTCAACTAATCTGCTATTCATACGAGGATAACATTTAGAGAGAGAACAACCAACCAAAACCCCGCCAATGGCGGGGTTTTTACATTTTATACGGATAAGCGTCGAAATGTGCATCATCAAATTGCACAAATTACCTTTTCATTTTACAATGAATATTACAAATGTTGAATAAAGTAAAAGTATGCGTTCCTGAGAAGCATGTCCTTATACTTATTAAATAAGCAAGCGAAAGGAATTGCGGATGCGTAAGAAAGCGTTTTCTATAGTTGTAGTTACCACGATAACGATTGTGTTGAGCTTGTCGATGACCTTGATGGGACACGGCGGCTTGTTTCGAATGGGTGAAAATGCTGTTCGAGATGTACTCCTACTCAAAACAGAGCAGGAACGCTCACCGAATGATCGTATTAAGTTGATCACAATCGATGATTATTCCATTCAACAGCTTGGCGCATATCCATGGCCTCGGTCTATATATGCTCAATTGATTGAGCAGCTAATGAATGCAGGCGCCAAATCGGTATTGCTAGATCTGCTGATGCTAGAACCCTCTGCTGACTTATCTGATGATGAAGAGTTAGCTGCCACGATAAACAAGTGGCCGCAAGTATATGTTCCATTGCAAGTCAATTTCCCGCCGCTCCAGGACTATGCGAATCGAATGAACATAACCAGAATTGATAGACCGGCAGCAACGCTGCGCGTTAACCCGAAGCAGGTAGGGCACGCCAATGTAATGCCGGATAAAGATGGTGTGATTCGCAAGTTGACTATAGGACTCCCGGATGAGTCAGGAAATTGGATTCCTTCTATTGATGTGTTGCTGGCTAATGAGCTGCTTCCAGTCGATCAGCGCATCGAATGGGAGGAAAGCAGCCAAAGCTGGAAACGTGGAGGAGCGGATATCCCGACAGAGGGGTGGAATCAGGTGACAGTTGATTTTTATTCATCAGCTTATGACGATAAATCAACTGTAACAGAGGGGTATGACCGACAATCCCTTGCAGATGTACTGTTCGGTAATATTGAACCTGAATATTACAAAGATTGTATCGTAATCATCGGACCTTCCTCTAGATCTTTAGGGGATATGCACATGACTCCGATTAGCCGTTCTTTGCCTCTGCATGGGCTTGAAGTGCATGCCAACATGATCCAGTCCTTAGTAGAAGGACATTTTTATAAAGAGATCCCAAAAGTTGCGGCGTTCTTGGTCATTCTTCTTGCTGTAGTGCTGGCCTTTGCAAGCGGCCACATGCTGCGGGGAATTCGCGGAATGGGAATGATCATGTTGATGATTGGCGCCTATGTCGTGTTTGGTTATGTATGCTTCCAATGGAAATCGGTCTATATTCCTTTTCTATACGGTTGGATAGGTATGATTCTGGGATACATGATCGCCGCAGTCAAGCGAAGTGAAGAGGAACGAAGGGGAAGAAAGCATGTCACACATTTATTTGGCCGGTATGTATCTCCACAGGTGGTCAAACAGCTGTTAGAATCCCAAGTACCCATTAAACCTGGTGGCAACCGTATGGACATAACGGTGATGTTCATTGATATGAGGGGATTCACGCCGCTGTCGGAGCAGCTTCCTCCGGAGCAGACGATAGCTATTTTAAATAAGTATTTACACTTATGTACGGATACTATATTTCGATTTGAAGGTACACTGGATAAATTTCTTGGAGATGGTGTCATGGCTATATTTGGGGCGCCTAATTGTATGGAGCAGCATGCAGAACGAGCCGTTGAAGCTGCTGCAGAGCTGCTTGTTCAAGCTTGTGAACTGCAAGAAAAGCTAGAGCGTGAGTCAGGAATTATCGTTCGGTTTGGGGTAGGACTTGAAAGCGGTGAAGCTGTAGTGGGGAACGTCGGGTCTGAAAAGCTGCGCATGGATTACACTGCGATTGGGGACACGGTAAATATTGCGGCAAGGCTGGAGTCTAAGGCGGGACCAGGGCAGTTGTTAATTGGCCCGAATGCAGCGAGTCGCATAGCGGATTCATATCCATTGCGGACGATTGGCCCGATGACGCTCAAAGGCAAGTCAGAGCCTGTCATGGTGTTTGAGCTGCAGCGAGACGAATATCTGAAAAAGCGAATATAAATGAGTGCTTAAGATCTTGAACAATGATCCATCACAGCCGATAAATAAGTAAGGAGGCGTATACGAATGAAACGAGTAACTTGTATCGTGTTGTCCTTTGTGATGTTGTTTGCCGCCATTTGTGGTGGAGTAAGCATACAAACAACTGCCGCAGCAGCTAAGTTAGTTCGTGCAGCAGTTGTTACCGAATGGAAAGGTAAAGTTCTAGTCGAGAAAGTAGGGGGCAAGAAGCCTCTCCAAGTGTTTAAGAAGATGAGTATTAATCAAGGGGATCGGATTACGACTGGAGCGAAGTCCAAAGTAGTTCTTCAACTTGCAGGCGGAGCAGAACAGGATGTCGTAACGATTGGTGAAAATTCAGATGTCAGCTTCACGGAGCTGAAAAAGGATAAAGGAGTCGTCACCCGGATCAGTGTCTGGGCAGGTTCGGCTTGGTTAAAAGTAAAATCGATTGCAGGCGCTGATGACCGCTTTGAACTGGAGACACCAACAACAGTTATGGCGGTACGTGGAACTCAGTTTGGTGTCTACGTCCATCCTATGGCTGGTTGGTCGCGACTTACTGTGTCAGCAGGTGTCGTAAGGGTGTATTATCCGTATGGGGTTGCTGATGACACGTTAATGGCGGGTGAAGTATCAGGTGCGGATCGGAATGCGGCATACGCCATTGCACCCGCCTCCTGGATGAAAGCGGGGGGCCCGCTGCTTACGTTAGGTAAGCAGGATATTTATCCGGCCCAGTCAAGTACATTTATCCCTGTAGGTGGCAGCAGGACTGGCATGCTGGCACTTCAGAGCTATGCGGACCCGAAGGGCGTGGCTCCTGGGGACACGGCAATTATTCGAGCAATGGTGGAAGGATATACGGAGGCGCAGGCAGAGAATAAGACCATGCTGGATCAATGGAGCCGAAGCTGCTTGAATGGCGCGGTTGAGTCGATATGTTCTTCATTATACAGCTACAGTCGGCTAGGCATGCCGAACGATAGTAAAGAATCTTCCTTGTCTGCAGAAGCTGTAAAAGCATTAAAGGAAAGAGCGATACATAATGTGCAGTCCTACCTGGATGCAGTGTTGTCGATGTCTGTACGTACAGGTGTCATTACAGAGGGTGAAGCTGCAAACTGGCGGCAGCGTGGAGGAGATTCGCAACAAGCAGGTTCTAGTTCCAATCAGGAACAGCTTCGTCTGTCTATTGATGAATTAAAGCAGACGGCTTATGTTGCGGAGCGTCTGCAGGAGACGCTTCCTGTGACGGTATTATCCGAAGAATTGCGCGATCTAAAGGATAAGCTTATGGAAGAAGGACGCCAGCGGGAAGAAGTGCAAAAAAAGCTAGACAAAGAGGTATCAAAACAGCTTGTAGCAAGCTATCTCGAACAACTGACAGCTAAAGAGCGTGATCAATTTAACGAGCGGAAAAACCAAGCCCATACAGAACTGTGCGAGAATGCGGCCAATGTGCTTAGCTGCGAGACCGATGAGGACAATCCGGGTGGTAGTGGAGGAGCGGGCGCAGGCGGGAATGGTGGCGGAATTGTTACACCTCCACCTGAGACATTAAACGTGTTGGAACTGAAAGGTGACAGTGCTTCTTTACAAGCTGGAAAGGCTGTATTGGTACACGCGGTATTAAAAAGGTTCCAAGTGAGCCCGCTTGTAGGTTCTCTTGAGTTGGCAATCGAAGTCGAGGGTGGACAGCTCGATACGAAGCTGCTTGATTCTCAATCTACGATTTATCGTCATGGGGTCAACGGGAAATTTAAGATAGCTCATAATGCTGATCAATATGTGATTAGTAACGCTATAGATCAATGGAGCAGCACAGGGAACTTATTTTATTATCAGCTGTTAAGGACAAAGACAGGAGCTGCTCAGCTCTCCAACGATGACGTTTTGATAAGTCTACCTTACGTAGCACAAGCCGGCAAGGAGCTGAAGCTGACTATTAAGCAGCTTAAAATGTATGATGCTGAAGGTAAAACGATAACGGCGACTGCTGCACAGAAGCCGCTTATTATTCCGATTGTTCCTTAATTGGTTTATGAACATAAAGGAGAAAGTCAATGATGAAAAGGGCTTTGAATAATTGCATCCATAGATTAACTCACCAGTCAAAGCGAATTCTCATAGCTGGGATCACATGCGTGATGATGGCAATGGTAGTGTTACAACCGTTGACTGTGTCAGCGTCAGCCCCTCCTGTGGACAAAGCATCCATTCCAAATGAAAATGCGTTACTTCAGATGAAGTCTCCTGCGGTGCATCTGGAAGGATGGCTGGAAGGTTCGCAGTGGTATGAACTGGTTCACAGATCTGGTAATGGTGAATCCGGTTGGCAGGATGGTGAGGGAGCCTTGTCACGTTTCCGTTATCCGACTAGTCTCGTGGTAGATAGTGCCGGTAAGCTGATTGTAGCAGATACGGATAATAATTTGATTCGTGAAGTTGATGCTGTAGGAAACGTTAATACAATAGCAGGTGCGCAGCTTGGGTTGAATGAACAAGGGAATCCCGTGGGTGGATGGCTGGATGGGAAAAGCGCAAACACACTCTTTCAATCTCCTATGGGAATGGCAATAGGCAAGGACGGAACATTATATGTTGCGGACAGCGGTAATCATGTTATTCGTAAACGAACTATAGATGGTACTGTATCAACTGTTGCGGGCGATGGATTGGCAGGTTGGCAGGATGGCGCTGCGAAGCAGGCGAGATTTCATTCTCCGCGCGGGATCGCTATTGGAGACGACGGGACATTATATGTAGCGGATTCATTAAATCATGTTATCCGAACGATTGATCGGACGGGGAACGTGAAGACGATTACTTCTCGTTCAAGCCGTGTTGTAGAGTATATAGATGGGGCTCTGGCTGCAGCAGGCAATTATAAAGACGGAACCATTGCGGATGCCCTCTTTAATGAGCCGTCCGCACTAATATGGCTGAATCCAGATACGCTGGTCGTTAGCGATACAGGCAATCAGAGGATTCGTACGATAAATTTGAAGCTGAATACGGTATCCACGCTTGCCGGCAGCGGGGCATATGACAAGTCGACACAACGGCTATATGGTAGTCATGAGCTGTATGTACCAGGAGATTATCGGGATGGTGCTGCAAATCAAGCCCTGTTTAATAGTCCAAACGGACTTGCGATAGCAGTTGATGGAAGCATTATAGTAGCGGATCGTTGGAATCATGTGCTGCGTATGATCAAAGACGATAAAGTCTACACGATAGCGGGGCAGCCAGAGCTGAGCGGAGCGATAGACGGCTTTGCTGAGAGGGCGACTCTGCATGAACCGACAGGAGTAGCGGCACTTAAGGATGGACGAATAGCATTCACAGACTCTTTTAACAATAAAATACGTGTGCTGCAGCGATATGAGCTGCCCATAGGCATGAAGACAAGTCATCAAAGTAGTTCAGCAGCTGAACACATCTCTCTTGTTTACAATAAGCAGATCCTACCTGACGAAGTTACTCCGCAGCTCAAACACGGGAGCGTGTGGCTTCCCTTACGTGCTCTTGCTGATGCTGTAGGAATGAAGACTTCAATGAGCAAAGAGGGAACGGTAATACTATCTTATGGTTCAATTCAGTATGAATTAAAAGTTGGAAGCCGCGAAGCTATTCGTGTGGATCAAGGACAGCGGACGATTGTAGGGATGCATGCTGCACCTTATATCGAACAAGATCGGGTCATGCTGCCTATACGATTTATTGCGGAACAATTCGGATTTCAAGCAGATTGGCTGCCAACCATGAGAACGGTTGTCATCCGAGATACGTTATTTGTCAGATACGAAGTAACCGGATCTTCGCTGCCGCCGCAGTAACGGTAGTAGGCATTGTGGAGTAGCAGGCAGGGGAAGGAGATGAGCATTTAAGGTGATGAAAATTCAGGGCGAATCGCCATTTTCAGAAAAAGATCAAGCGTATATGAAAAAGTACCTGGAGTCTCATCCAGACAGTCGTATGGCTTGGTATTTGCTAGGCAAGCAGTATGAACGCGCCGGAGAAAACAACAAGGCCAATTATTGCTTTAATCAAGCTGGAGATATTTATAAAGCGTTTGAGAATGGTCCACTGCCCGCTGAAACGGCTGCTGAGGAACGATCCTTGAGACAACAAGCGTTTCGTCATCGTCAATTGGTGCGCCAACGTCGTCAATTGGCAATCCGTTCAGTTCTGCTGCTTCTCCTTCTTAGCTCCTTATTAATTGCTATACCAGGTGGAGAAGCAGCTGCACCTGCGTTCCAGAAGGCGACTGAAGAAGTCAAGCCGAGTGAAGAGGTCAAAGAACCAGCGATAGTCATACCGATTATTGAACTAGTTGGCAAGAACTCTCCCGATGCAGTCGGCAATGCTTTGAAGAAAGCAGTAAAGGTTGCTTCTCAAAATGAGCAAGCACAGACAAACACGCTTATTATTGAACAGGAACAGAGAGAGCGCTGGCTGCTGTGGAGTCGCTCCCCCGAACCGTCGATGTCCATTCGACCGGCAGCTACAAAGGGCCAGGCTCAAGTTGATAACCTAAAACTTCCCGAATGTGAGTGTAAACCAGAGCGGGACAAAGCCAATCGGTATGCAAAGGCTTGGGCTGCTCAAGCGGAGAGCACGCTCATTGCACGTTCCATTGTGACGGCAGTTATTCGCAGCGGGGCAGAGCCGCCGCCTCGACTTGAGACGCTGGCGAAATCATATCCGCGCAATCGGATCGCTGGCGTAGATTCGCTCGCAGCTCCTTATTATGAGGAGGCCGTGAAACAATGGAACTCCAGTGCAAAGACAACTCCATCCCGCAGCGAACGATTAAAACTATTGTGGGCTTCGAAAACCAAAGCTGGGAAGCAGCCCTTCAAGGAAGCGCTGCGGATCGTGGTTGATAAAAGCTCACATCGGCTTGCTCTTATAAGCGGAGATCAGATCATCCGCAGTTATAAAGTTGGATTGGGTGGTAAGCGGACGCCGGAAGGGAAATTTACAATATCGGAAAAGGTTGTGAACCCGAATGGCAGTGCTACAGGAGCTTTTGGCAGCAGAGGCATGACACTTTCCAATACGTTATACGCGATTCATGGAACGGATGAGCCGGATAGTATAGGAGCCAATCGCTCGTTGGGATGTGTTAGAATGACGAGGCAGGACGTGGAGGAGCTATATGATCTTGTGCCAATTGGCACAGAGGTTCAGATTTCAAAAGGCGTACTTCCCGATGTTGACGTAGCTCCGCCCTCGGGTGAGAAATATCAAGTGCCGCTTACTCCAAAGCAGGACAACCCTAATAAGATTTACAAATGGTTAGGATAATATCGATGACAAAAGAGCCGCTCCCTAGATCTAGGGAGCGGCTCCTGAATATATATCGTAAAGGTCTAACCGTTAATGATAAGTAATACTGTAATAAGTATAATGCTTAACAATAGAATGCCGGAAATCCAGGTGATCGCTGAGCTATTGACGGGGTCTGAATTGTGAGACGTCCGAGTAGGAGGCATGCGTTTGGCTGACATAGGTCATCACCTTTCTTATGTGGTTCTATACTCTATATTGTAACCGTTTTCTTTTGTTTTGGCTAGGTCTTGCGTGTGATTTGACGCTCTTTTCTTTTAGCGGCGAAACCAGTAAACTGTAACATAGGATCAGTTTCCCCTCGGATGTAGACAGGGAGTTCCTCTAACCAAATTTAATAATATATGTTAGAATAAATAACATGATCACAGACGAACGGAGTGGAACCTTTGTTATATCGTTATGTTGGTAAACCGATGTTTTTTCGCATGGATCCGGAACGGGCCCATCACCTTGTGCTGGACGGAATGGCGACTGCGGCTAAAGTTCCAGGTTCACTTGCACTTTTACGAGGCATGTATGGCGTAAAGGAGGAGGCTATGCTGGCCACGGATCTATTTGGGCTGCATTTTCATAGTCCTATTGGTTTGGCGGCTGGTTTAGATAAGAATGCGACTTCGGTTGAGGCGTTATCCTCAGTTGGATTTGGATTTATTGAGGTAGGAACTGTGACACCTGTCGGTCAATCGGGTAATGAGAAGCCTAGGATGTTTCGCTTGCCAGAGGATGAAGCCTTAATTAACCGAATGGGATTTAACAATGACGGTGCTGAGATGTTGAACGTACGGCTGAAGCGGTTGGATAATTACACTGTGCCTGTATTTGTTAACATCGGCAAGAACAAAGTGACACCGAACGAGCAAGCTAACGAGGATTACTTAACATGTATTCGGACGTTGTATGATGTTGCTAATCTGTTTGTTGTGAACATTAGTTCCCCGAATACGCCTAATCTGCGTAATCTTCAGCACGGCGACGAGCTCCGCTCCTTATTGGAAGCGGTAGTCAACGAGATGAATACACAGAATAAGGCAAGCGGCAAGAATAAGGCTGTGCTTGTGAAAATTGCTCCTGATGTCTCAGACGAAGAGTTGGCGCATATGACGGATACAATCGTATCAAGCGGTGTAAACGGCATTATTGCAACTAATACGACGTTGTCCCGGATGGGGACAACGCACTCCAATCGGGTGGAGACTGGGGGATTAAGCGGCAAGCCGCTAACGGAAAGATCAACTGAAGTAATTCGTCAGGTATATCGCCTGACAGAAGGTAAGCTGCCTATTATCGGTTCTGGAGGCGTGTTCACAGCAAAGGATGCGTATGCGCATATTTGTGCTGGAGCTAGTTTGGTTGAGATTTACACGTCCTTTATTTACCGTGGCCCCGAGATTACGCGTGAGCTTGCTCGAGGGATTAAACAATTGCTTGAGCAGGATGGTTATAAGCATATTTCAGAGGCAGTAGGGAGAGACCATAAATAAACAGCAGTGCAACTATACAATGTGCTGGATGAACGGTTGGACGGACAGGAGGCGTTCGGATGGACGGAAGAGATTGGGGAAAATTTTTGCTGCCTTATGAACAGGCCGTCGAGGAGCTGAAGGTCAAATTCAAGACGCTGCGCTCGGAGCTGAAGAAGCGTGAGGAATACGCGCCTATCGAGTTTGTGACGGGTCGTGTCAAACGTATTTCGAGCATTTTGGAGAAAGCAAGGCGGCTTGATGTTCCCCGGGAACATATTGAACGTGGGATAGAGGATATTGCGGGTATCCGCATTATGTGCCAGTTTGTCGAAGATATTCGTTATGTGGCACAGCTCATTCGCAATCGCAAAGATATGAGCGTGTTGTATGAGAAAGACTACATTACCAATTTCAAAGACAGCGGTTATCGAAGCTTTCATATGATCGTTGAATATCCGGTTCAGACGGCTCTAGGTCAGAAGATCGTACTTGCTGAGATTCAAATTCGCACGCTGGCGATGAATTTCTGGGCTACGATTGAGCACTCTCTGAACTATAAATATAAAGACAGCCTGCCAGACGATGTAAGAGAGCGGCTGAAGAAGGCCGCTGAGGCAGCATTTATTCTTGATAATGAGATGACAAGTATTAGACATGAGATCTTGGATGCGCAGCGGAGCTTTGAAGACAAGTCGAAGATTGTGCAGAATTGTCTGTCCTTTATCCAAGAGCTGTATTTTTATCATAAGATTACGGAAGCGATTCACTTCCAGCTCCGGTTTAACGAATTGTGGGAGCAGAATGATTTGGCAGGCTTAAGAAGGCTGGAAGAAGATCTCATCAATGCGATTAGCACCGCTAAGAGAAGCAGTCGGAGCGCAGATGACGAATAAGGGCTACGATAGGCTGTATGTGGCTTTTATAAAGCTCTTTAATGAAGAGCGGGACTATTACGCTTGCCATGACGTCATGGAGGAATTATGGCTTGAGGAGGGACGGAAGCCGCTCTATCAAGGATTGCTGCAAGTGGCTGTAGGACTTCATCATTGGCATAATGGAAACAATTCTGGTGCCGTGAAGTTATGGGAAGCCGCTTTGCAGAAGCTCGATAGTTATGCAGACTTAGAGTTGGGCATCCGGCTTGACCTCATTCGCCATGATACACTCAGGTTGCTTAAAGCGTTACGGACGTCAGAAGGTGCTGTCCCTTTGGAGCATTTGACGATTACCATTGAAGATAGTGAGCTTGCGGATGCTGTAATTATGTGCTCGCTCACTGATTTAGTTGAAGCAGATGATGGCCTAATAGACAAATAAGTTTAAGCAAAGAGCCAAGGCGTTAGGATACCTTGGCTCTTTGCTTGTGTATTTATGTTGTATTCAGTCTAGGCTCATTATTTCATCCACCAGCTTATTGCAGCACAACTGTTTCCCCTGGTTTCAGTCCTTCAATAATTTCAGTTTTATCCGGAGTTTCCATGCCAATCTTAATGTCACGGCGCTCCACTTGACCGTCTGCCTTTTGCACTTGAACATAAGCTTTGTCCTGCTGCTTCATAATTGCAACAGTTGGCGCTACAATCACATTTGGTTTGCGAGCAGCTTCGACTTGGCCAGTTAAGCTTAATCCTGCTATAAGGTTCTGGTTAGCTTCCAAACTAATGATGACTTCGAATTGTACGGCTTGGTTTGTCACTGTCGAAGGTTGATCCGTACCACTCTTGGCAAATTTGGATACTTTCAGTACTTTTCCTTTTAAAGGTACTTCTTTCATCGCATTAATCTTTACTTTTACAGGCATACCCACTTTGATGGAGAAAATGTCTTGCTCACCTACAAGCGATACTAACTGAAGTTTCTTCGTATCTACAATTTTGCCGATGCGAGCATTCTCTTGCACCACTTGGGGCAGCTTGCTCGCCTCATCATAAAGGAAAATACCCGATGCAGGTGAAGAGAAGCGGGCTGCTGCAATCTTCTTGCGTTTATCAGCCATCTCTTGCATTTGAATGTCACGGGATACGCTGCCAAGCTCTTGCTGCAGGCGAGCGGTTTCCTTCTGCACAAATTGTTTCTTGACCTCATCTTCTGTCATGCCCATCATACCCGTTTCGCTGTTAACTGTCGCTTGGAACTTGGTGAGCTGCTCTTCAAGCTTCTTCTTTTTCAGTTCTGCTTCTGTCTGTGCAATCTCATGCTCAAGTTCTGTCGGATCTAGTTGGAAAAGGGTGTCGCCTTTGGATACCTGCTGTGCATCCTTGACGGTCCATTGCTTTACTTTGGCGTTAAAAGGCGCATAAACAATCGTTTCTGTCTCGTATGTTGATTTGCCTTTTACTTCAATGTTGCGTATCAAATCTTCTTGCGTCACCTCAAAAGTGACTGCATTAGCGTTTTTGTTGGCTGCATCAGGCGAAGCAGGATTGGCAAAAGTGTATAAACCATAACTAATGACTGCTAGTAAGCCTAAAATAACAACCCATTTTATTGTTTTTTTCATTTGATTTTGTTTCCTCCTCTAGATCTGTTGGACGCTGCAATTCTAATCACGCTTAATAGCTGTTAATGCATCGGTGCGTGAAGCGCTGAGCGCAGGATATATTCCGGATAACACACCAGTAAGCACTGCAAAAAATATGCCTAATGGAATATTGATGAGTGGGATAAAAATAAATCCTTGACCTGCTTCGGTTGCTCTCGCAGCAGCTCCGTTAATGCCCCATACTAGCCAATACGAGATCATAACGCCGATAAGTCCGCCCAATAGACCAAGCAGTGCGGCTTCTATAATAAACATATTGCGTATTTGCCTCAAATTAGCGCCAAGTACTTTCATAATGCCGATTTGACGACGGCGTTGATGAGTGGACATTGTCATTGCAACAACGATTGAGATCGAGGCGATAATCAAGACGAACAAACCAACACCTAGTGCAATCGTTCGTACCATCTTGAATGTATCCTCCAAACGTTCTTTCTGCTTGAGATTGGTCTGTGTGTTGAGCATCAGCTTCTTAATTTGTTTTTCCACTTGCTCTACATTTTTCTGATCGTCTACTTTAACAAGAATAGACTTATATGTACCTGCTTCACTTGGAGGGGGCGCATCCGGCCCTTGGTTCAACTTTAGCTGATCACGTATAAGTGCGGCCGTTTCTAGCGAAGTGTAGGCTTTCTTATCGTACTTGGCAGAATCGGCAGATGCGTCTGCGGGTTTCTTTATCACACTCGTAATTCGCATTGTGCTAGTAGTAGGCTTGTGCTGATCAGCCGTGTCAGCTCGTTCGAATCGTACCTGCCGTTGGAATAACGGAGTATGCAACTTTTGAATATTTTCCAGCTGCTGCGTAATTTCTTCGTTAAAAGGGTCTTGATTCTGCTTCTGTATAAGCGGTTCCAATGTTTCTCTGTCCAGAAGTCCGTACTCTGCACCGTAATTAAGAACAACAGTATCTGCAACGTCAGAAGGACCTCCTTGACGAAACTGATGGTTGAAATTGGCAAGTTGCTCCAAATCTGTTCCGATGACCTGCACATTGTTACTGCGATCATCTGTCGTGTGCATGGAGAAGTATCCGACCTCTTCAAATGGTGACGCTGCCTTGACATGTGGAAGATTGCGGACCAGATTCAGCTTCTGCTTAGTCAGCTTACCTCTGTTGTCTACATCCTTATTTACCTCTTCGCCTTTGTTCTGGATCGGGGTTACTGTAATTTCATCCATCTTGAGGAAGGAGTTAAGTTCTTTTTCGGCGTAGATCTGTGCGGATTGACCGAGGCTCATTGCAACGATGATAGCTGCACAGCCGATGGAGATACCGGCGGAGCATAGTCCAGTAACAACTTTTCGTCTACGTAGTTGGTCTATGGCAAGGCTCATATAGTCTCGTGCTCTCATGCTGTGCCTCCTTCAACGGCGACAGGGGCTTTATCTTCAACAAGATGGCCATCCCTGAGCGTAATAACACGCTTGGTATGATCGGCTACCTCACGTTCGTGGGTAACGATAATAAATGTAGTGCTCATCGTCTTGTTCAAATGCTTCAGAATGGCGATTATTTCTTCCTCAGTACGCGTATCCAAGTTGCCAGTCGGCTCGTCCGCAAAGATGACAGAAGGCTCAGTAATTAAGGAACGCGCGATACTGACACGCTGCTGCTGACCGCCAGACAGCTGTGAGGTGAATAACTCACCCTTGTCTGGTATCCCGACCTGCTCAAGCAACTGCTTTGCCTTTTCCTTTCGCTTGCCAGGTGATATGCCTTGGAAAACGAGCGGAAGTTCGATATTCTCTCGAACCGTAAGGTTAGGTATGAGTTCATAAGCTTGAAAAATAAAGCCGATGTTCGTACGGCGAAACTCCGCCAACTGGTTCTCGTTCATCTTGACGATGTCTTGCCCTGCTATGTATATGTTTCCTTCTGTCGGCTTCATCAGACCTGCCATGAGATTTAGCAGTGTTGACTTGCCGGAGCCCGAACTGCCGAGCAAGGCGATCATATCACCCTTCTCCACGTGAAAGTCAATGTGATGAAGCACTTTCGTTAGCTCAGGTCCATTACGAAATGTATGTGATAACTGTTCAACCTTGAGCATGCGGCTCCCCCTTTCTATATTTCGAGTATGGTTAGAATCTACTAAAGTTACATACGAGGCGCAACATAAAGAAGTTCCTACAATTTACCCTACATTACAATAATGTAACATTAGTCGGACGAACAGCGATAGAGGGGGCCCTTCAATCGTTTCAAAATTAGTGAAAATCATGATATGCTATGTTCAATGTTGTCTACTCGCTTAACAGGTATAAAGAGGAAGGATGAAAGTATGAAGGTGCTGCCGACAGCATTTCTAGATGCAATGAGCTCACGTCTAGGTGATGAGTATCAATCGTTTATTAACAGTTATCATCATGCCCCGTATGCAGGGCTTCGTGTTAATACAATTAAAATGGAAGTAGCTCAATTTAAAGAGCTGTTCCCGCTGCCTATTGAACCGATTCCATGGACATCGGATGGATTCTATATCTCAGAGGGTGCACGGCCAGGCAAGCATCCCTTCTATCATGCAGGGATGTACTATATACAAGAGCCAAGCGCGATGACGCCTGTTGAATATTTGGGAGTGGGACAAGGAGATCGCGTATTGGATTTATGTGCGGCGCCTGGCGGAAAGTCAGTTCAAATTGCTGCTCGAATGGGTCGAGACGGGCTGCTCGTGACAAACGATATCCATCCAGATCGAACCAAGGCGCTAGTCCGCAATATGGAATTGTATGGCATTACACGTGCAGTGGTACTGAATGAACGGCCAGAGCGCATAGCCGAAGCCCTGCCGGAGTTCTTTGACAAAGTACTTGTAGATGCGCCTTGCTCAGGCGAAGGTATGTTTCGCAAAGATCCAGAGATGGTAAAAGCGTGGGAGAGGGAACCCGTATTGTCTTATGCTGCGATGCAGCAGGATATTTTGGATAGTGCCGCTAAATTGGTAGCACCAGGTGGACGTTTGGTCTATTCAACTTGCACGTTTTCTCCAGAGGAAAATGAGGCCGCGATTGCCCGATTTTTGACGAAACATTCGGATTATTCTGTTGTTGAAGTACCGTTGTCACATGGGATGAGACCGGGTCGTCCGGAATGGGCTTCTGACTGCCTGCGAGAGCACGACTGGGAGGCGTCAGCTGAGGCTGTTGCGGCAGTATCACGAACAATACGATTGTGGCCACATCATGTTAAAGGCGAAGGTCATTATGTTGCCGTGCTGGAACGAGCCGGTGAACGACCTTATCGGATAGCAAATGAATTAAGCATTGCCCGTTCTTCAGACGAGCCGTGTCCATATAATCCTAATGATAAAGACATTCTTCCGTCAACTGGCAAACAGGACCGTGGAGTACGTATACGCCAGCGTGTACAGGACAATGCTCTCGATGCACGCAAGCGAGCTGGAAAACCACGCACAGATCACCGCCAAATAAGGACAGAAAGCAACAAGAAAGGTCTATACAGACCCGATCATGATCAGCATGAGATTTTTGTACGTTTCTACAATGAGCATTTTATGGATGCTGCTCCCAATATTAATGTATGCATCGGCTCTTACGCTTACGTAAGTCCATTGTCAATTGAGGTTCTCTCTATGCTGCGTGTAGTCAGACCAGGTTGGTTTGTAGGCACCTATAAAGGGGAGCGCTTTGAGCCTTCACATGCGCTTGCCCTTGGGTTACATTCGGGTCAGGCAAAAAGGGTATACCCGCTAACAATCGAACATCCTGATGTTGTTCCTTATTTGCGCGGCGATACACTGACTATACAAGAGACTGATCTTGAGCTGGATGATCATGCAGCGTCAAAAGGTTATGTACTTTTGACGCTTCATGATTGTCCAATCGGATTTGGCAAATGGGTGAATGGTATCCTAAAAAATGAATATCCCGTGGCTTGGAGGTGGACGTCGTAATGGCTGCTAAAATGAGACTTGATAAATTGATGGGACATATGGGGTGCGGCACACGTTCAGAAATTAAAAAGTGGGCGAAGATGGGGCTTATCGTCGTCAATGGAGTGGTTATAAAAGATAGTGGCAAGCAAGTTGACGCTGAACAAGATGAGATATACTTAAGCGGCGAACGGATACAGTATCGAGAATTTATATATGTCATGCTGCATAAGCCTCCGGGGGTCATTTCCGCGACTGAAGATTACAAGGAGCGTACAGTGATTGATCTTCTGCCGGAGGAGCTGAAAGTGTTTGAGCCGTTCCCGGTTGGTCGCTTGGACAAAGATACAGAAGGGCTGCTGCTGCTCTCCAATGATGGCAAGCTTGCTCACGCGCTGCTCTCGCCGCGCAAGCATGTTGCCAAGACATATTATGCGAAAGTACGCGGGAAGGTGGATGAGCACGATATTGCGGCGTTCCAAGCAGGAGTCACTCTTGATGATGGGTATGTTACGCAGCCTGCTGTGCTGGTCGTCCAAGCTGTAGATGAGGATGAGGATATCACGCTTTCTGATATCGAATTGACGATAACAGAGGGGAAATTCCATCAAGTTAAGCGTATGTTTGAAGCTGTAGGCAAGCAGGTCATTTATTTGAAAAGGCTGACGATGGGGACGCTGAATCTTGATCCATCATTAAAGCTGGGTGAATGGCGGGAATTAACGTCTGACGAGTTGGCATTATTACAAGCTGGAGCACAATGAGTTCTTAGCATAATAGAGATAAATAGGTGGAGGGTTACAAATGAGTACAGATATAAAAATGGTTGCACTGGATATGGATGGTACATTGCTGCATGACGATCATACGTTGTCTGAGCAAAATGCAGAAACGATACGTAAGGTGGCACAACAGGGCGTTGAAATCGTGTTGTGCACAGGACGCAGTCCTAGCAGTACGCTGCCTTACCTGGAACAGCTTGGACTAGAGGGTATTGTCATTACTCATAATGGTGCTGCTACCATCGCTTCCAATGGCCGCAAGAATTTGCACAATTTTACGATGCCTCGCAAACAATTGGAAGTGTACATGTCCTATTGCCGTGAGCAGCACGTTCATTTTGATGTGAACACTGCTTTTCATTTGTATGTAGATAGTGTGGAAGTGTTAACAGACGAAGTGATGGATTTATATAAGCAGTTTCTCATAACACCGCAAGTGTTTCCGGGCTGGGATGGTCTTCTAGAGCCGCTGTTAAAGCTGACGATGAGTGGCATGAAGGACCAAATGGACCAAATAGAGGCAGAACTGAATCAGTGGACGCATGAATTACAGTACATTCGCTCTGGTGACTATTTTATTGACGTCATGCACCCGGAGGCTACAAAAGGAAATGCACTTAAGCAGCTAGCCCAGTCAAGGGGACTTGATCGTCACAACATTTTAGCGATCGGTAACTATTATAATGATATGACAATGATTCAATATGCGGGTACCGGAATTGCAATGGATAATTCACCGCTCGACGTTAAATCTGCTGCGGATGACATCACCTTATCTAACAATGAGAACGGAGTCCACGAGGCGCTGCTGAAGTATTGTCTGTGATGATTGTGCGTATCCGTCATGCCGCCAACAAAAAGGAGGGGTAGCCCCTCCCCTCCTGATCGTGGTAGCGTTCTGTTGTTGAGTTAGATAAAGGCACAGGACACAATAACCAACAGGATGAACAATACCAAAATAACGCCCGTGGAAGTAAAACCTGCTACAGCACTCATCGTATAATTCCTCCCTTTGTAATGTAGATGGGCCCACACCGATTCGGGTTTACGTTCCGGGCAGTTGGAGGATGCGACGGAGACGTCCGTCATTCGGTATAGTTCTATAGTATGCTATCGCCTTGATCCGGTTTGGACAGTTGTCACGATTTTTGCAATTTGGGCGAATGTACACACCTTATTAGGGGGAAGGATAACCGTAGGCGCGTACTTCGATATTTCGTACGCCGATCGGAGGCTGAATGATGGCAACTATTGAACTTAGACCGGATTTTAAGACTGTTGGCGGTGAAACGATGGATGTGATGCTGGATGACACATACGCTGGCTCTTTGTTTCTGCTGTACCGCGAGCAGGCTCGAATGCAAGGGGTATTTGTAATGGATCAGGAAGCCGTAAATGATGATGCGACGATGAATCAGTTGGAAGCTCACGTAGAACGGTATGTCCAGCATTTATGCGCAGCCCTGGGGGCCCGCGAATTGGAAGTGTCATTTCTTGCTTGCGGTTGTTCTAAGGTATTGAGCTTGCTTAGCGAGTGGGAAGATTTGTTGGATATCGGAGCGGACTCCATTACTACTCCCTACGATGATATTTTAATTGAGAAATTTGAAGAAGTACCTAATGAAGAGATGTTAGCGAATCTCGAAGTAGGATTTGTCTCTTCGCAGCTTCAACGTTCATCATTTGACGATATTCAAGTACTGCTGGCACGTGACGATGGTGACACGCTGCTGTACGATGTATACAGCACTACATCTGGTTCACTCCCGCTTGGTACGGCTACAATTGATACGAATGGTGAACAACTCTCTGGATATATTGATTTCCGCGTTCCTGGAACAAGTAAAGACCGAGACCGCGCAGCACAAGCGATCATGCAGGAGCTGTTAAAGGAACAATCATTTACCGCCCTCCATCTTAATATGATGTTCCATAATGAGATTATTGATGAATGTCTTCTAGCAGCGGTAAGATGACTTTAATCCGATATGCAAACAAACCTCCAATCAGACAACTGCAACGCAGATGCTGGTTGGAGGTTTATTTGCATGTGAGGACATCTGACTAAGGGGTGCGAAGTCCTTTTGGGTAATGGTTTTTCAGGATGCCATCAGATACTTTTCCCCATCCAAGTGGTAGACCATCAGTTGTAACTAGCGTCCAGCCTTTGCAACAGGCTGTTTCCTCGCCAGGCTCAGCCGTGATCGTTTCGCCCCTTAAATAGGCTTTAACTTGATTCGAGCCAGAAGGGAGTTCCCAAACCGAATTGACGCATGCCGCGCTTTGCAGCGACAATGCGAGTGCATGGGCAGGTTCGACCCGATTTTTTCGCATATGCGCAAGATGAAGCCCCGGGCGTGGTACCCGTAGACCTGATAAAAAGTCCGGCGACAGTTTTAAATTGGCGTTATTGATTGGATGTGGAAGCCAATATAACTCTTCACCATATAATATGGCTTCCCCTGGGCCCGGTGTCCACTGGGTTAAATTTACTTGGGCCCACTCCTGAAATGCACGATAGGCTGCCTCGGCTTCCTGACGCGCACGAGAGTCCCCGTTGTGCTTTGACGCCTTGCCCTTCTGCTGCTTGCTCGAGGGTGCGGGCACACACGATAAGGTGCTGCTGGCAGCGGCAATATGCTGCAGAGGCTCTTCGAGGCGGAGTACAGCAACGAAGTGTCCTTCGCCAGTGTGAAGGTGAGGCCAGATTCGTTCCGTCTTTATAACACGGAACTGAGGGTATGCTTGAATCCAACGTGCAATCAACTGTTCATTCTCCTGCTCATTAAAGGTGCAGGTTGAATACGCAATCGTGCCTCCAGGCTTCAGCATGCGTACAGCGGCTTGAACGATATCCCATTGTCTTGCCGCACACATCTGAACATGATCGGGCGACCATTCATCAATCGCATCCGGATCTTTGCGGAACATCCCCTCGCCAGAGCACGGGGCATCGAGCATAATACGATCAAAAACTTCTGGAAAGCGAGTGGCTAACGAGTCAGGATCAGCATTGACGACCACTACATTTGCCATGCCCATTCGTTCTACGTTCCCGGCCAGAATGCGTGCCCGCTCACGATGAATCTCATTGGACACGAGCAAGCCTTTTCCTTGCATCCTTCCGGCGATTTGTGTACTTTTGCCGCCGGGAGCGGCTGCCAGATCCAGAATCGTTTCACCCGGCTGCGGATCAAGCAGGGCGACGGCTGACATAGCAGACGGTTCCTGGATATAATATAATCCTGCTGCATGGTATGGATGTCTGCCTGGCCGTGCCTGATCAAGATACGTATATCCTTCGCTGCACCATGCAACGGGAGCAAGACCAAATTGCTGCAGTGCTTGCTGACGGGCTGTGTCATGCAGAACCCACTTATCTGGATGAACACGCAGGCCATACGTACGAGGCTGTTCGTAGCTTGCAAAAAAAGCTGCAGCATCTTCCTGCAAAATGGCTGTCATTTGTTGGCGATATAAATCAGGAAGTTGTTGTTTAAGTTGATACATTCGAACTTGGCCCCTTGCTCTTACAAATTTGCTTGATTATGCGTTAATATTTTACCGAAAAATCTGGCTCTTTTGCAATATGGTTAATGCGGAAGGAAAGTGGGGATGGATATAAAAGTGTATCTCCAATCCATGAATGTAGATATATAAAGGAAAAAACGATTGCATAAAGGTGAATTTATGTAATATAATGTAATATTGTGAAAACTTACGAAAATGTAAGTAGTCAAATTATAGCGAAGTTTGTAAAGTATATAGAGAGAGAAAGGTTATGAATTAAATTAGTTAATTATTTCTATGCAAATGTGTGACCATGAGAGAGGGGTGGGGAACGTGAACGATATCGTTGTAGAGCTAAAAAATGTAACGAAGATAATTGGCGGTAAAACGCTTATTGATAATTTATCGTTCAGTGTGCGCCGAGGTGAGGTTTATGGATTTCTAGGACCGAACGGTGCAGGTAAGACAACTACTATTCGTATGATGGTGGGCTTGATGTCGATGACTTCCGGGGAAGTTATCATTGAAGGCCACAATGTATCGAATGAACGATCCAAAGCGATGGCGCATGTTGGAGCAATCGTTGAGAATCCAGAATTGTATAAGTTTATGACAGGTAAGAAGAATTTGCTTCACTTTGCGCGCATGTGCGGTAAGCCGATCTCGCAGGAACGTATTGATGAGATCGTCAAACTTGTAGAACTGGACAAGGCGCTGGATAAGAAAGTGAAAAACTACTCGCTTGGTATGAGACAACGTCTTGGTATTGCTCAAGCTTTACTACACAACCCGTCAATTCTCATTTTAGATGAGCCTACTAACGGGTTGGACCCAGCGGGTATCCGCGAACTGCGTGATTATTTGCGCCGCTTGGCTAAAGAAGAGAACATTTCGATTCTCGTTTCCAGTCACTTGTTGTCTGAGATCGAATTGATGTGTGATCGTGTACTTATTATCCAGAATGGTAAATTTGTTGGAGAACGTGTTCTGGATCCGAATGCGGAAGGTAATGCGGCTGAAGCACGCTCTATCCAACTGCGTGTTGGGGATGGTGAGCATGCGAAGTCTGTCTTGGCGGATACAGAATGGAACATAACAGCGTCAGCTGGTTCTTCACTCACATTGTTGTTGATGAATGAAGATATTCCAGCTGTTATCGAACACTTGGTACGTAATGGCGTTAAATTATATGAGGTTCGCGCCGTTACACCGACTTTAGAGGATACATTCTTATCGATGACGAAAGGAGGCCACATTCAATGAGTTATTTTTCAGGTCTCGTACGCAATGAGTGGATGAAGGCAAATAGCAAGCGGCAGCTTCCTTATTACTATGCATTCTTGTTTATAATGATTATTGCACTGGGAACGATTATGCGGTTGTTTATATTTAAGTCTGCTGGGGAATTCAGTTCTATGGATTTCTTGGATACGACAGTTGATATTGCGTCAATCGTGACACTGTACTTTATGATTGTAGTCTCCGCTCAGATCATTACAGACGAGTACAAGGACGGGACGATCAAACAGCTGTTAATCCGGCCTGCAAGTCGGACGACAATCTTAATGTCCAAGTTAGTCAATCTGATTGTTATCGTATTATCGGTATATATTATTAGCACGATTATCGGATATCTTACAGGTATCATATTGTTTAACGGACCAACAACAGTCACTTTGGGTGGAGTGTTGGCGAAGCTTGGATTCTCTATTCCAGGGCTGTTGTTCTATTCACTGCTCGCTTTTACGGTTGCGGTACTAACCAAGAGCTTAGGGATGTCGATTATTGTACCGATAGCAGCCCAGTCGATCGTGGGACCGTTGATGGGGATGTTTGCATCCAAGTCATGGTATAAACTTCTTATTTTCCCAAACCTAAACTGGGGCGCATACTTTAAGGATCAAGGAGCATCATTGCCTTATGCAGGAGCATCATTTGGTCTTGCGGCACTGATCTATGGAATCTATATGATGGTGTTACTCTTGGTGACTATTTTCTTCTTTAACAAACGTGATGTACAATAAATAACAGCAAATCCCACCGACATTATTAAACTTGATAAAGTCGGTGGGATTTTTTAATGGTAACGCTTCATATACTAATACGACCAGCGATATAATTATTTAATGTGTTTAATAGGTGATAATAAATGTTTGATTTCCCCATAACAGGAGACGCGGTTTTTGCCATTTTGTTTGGAATAATACATCGCTTCATCGGCTTCCTTAACTAACTGATCTATTGACATTTTGGGTCGTAAAACGCTATAGCCGATACTTATTGTCACTCCTGCCTCAGCTTCTATGCGGGAGCGGATCGATTCTGCAATAACAGGCGGCTTTGCTTTACGATGAGCAATAAATGCAATGATCTCCTCACCACCAAACCGACCGGCCAGCCCAATATCTTCTACTTCTTCGCGTACAATCTGAGCAACTGTTTTCAGCACCTCATCTGCAAATAAGTGACCCTTTGTATCATTTAATCGCTTAAAATTATCAATATCACAAAAGATCAGGGACACCTGCTTCGGCTTGCCAGCGATAAATTGATTCATACGCTGATGCATATACCTGCGGTTATATAAGCCGGTAAGACCGTCGGTAATTGAGGAACGATAAGTAGTCTGCAAATTCTCCACAATACGTTCAAAGAACAAGAAAAATAGGATCGTATAATAACACAGTGTGACGACATGCTGGGTCATCAGTAAAGAAGAACTGGTTCCGTTCGATATGGTAATGTTAAGTGTAATGGTCAACAAAATGCCAAGGTGAACAACGAGACTAAAGGTATAGCGTCCTTGCTGACTAATTCGTGGAGCGATAAGCACATAACATAGGATAGCGATCACTGCTTGATAAGCTATCAATGGCCAAGTAGAAGTCAGCACGTTCTGATCTGGTGCAGCGATCAGGGCGGATATGCCGGACATGACAGGCACACCAACAATCATAAGTATAAAGCGCAGTCTCATCGGTCGATTAATTCGCTTATATAGTCGGAGAACGGCAATATTTACGAAAATAAACGATAAAGTAACAAGCCCAGCTCTACCAATGCTCAGCAATTGCAGGGTTCCCTCTTGCAAAGAGAAGTCCATTAGGGCAATGGTGCGATCAACGATCATCATAACGATACCCGCAAATAAGATCACGTAAGCGGATGAACGCTGTTTTGAATATAATCGAACAGACATCAGCAGCATGATCAACATGATGTATAATAGACACATAGTTGTCAGCGCGACTACATCTCTCTCCGTAAGCAAGAAATGCAGAACTTCTTTCATTTGAGGCACTCCTAATAGGTTATTCTGGTTTGATATTGCTGAATTGGATAATATTCGACATTGGCCGCTTACTTTACGGCAAAATATGTTCTAATATATCATAAACAATGGTAGGCGAAAAGCGAAGAAAAGGAGGAACAGCGATGAATATTTTACAGGCTTTGTTTTTCCCTCCGGAACAACCGGGTGGGGTTTCCTCCATGGTTCCTTATATTTTAGAGCGATTTCAAACGCCAAATTGGGAAATGGAACTGTTCTCTCTTCCGAAGCGTATTCGGGGCAAGGGTTCCGAACAGCTAACATTTGCAACTTTTGACTGGACAGAATACGAACATTCTCCTATCGTTCAAAAGTACATGCAGACTTATCGTGATTATGTATGGTGGACGAAGCTGCGCATACAGAAATCATATGATCTTATACATGCCCATCATCCGATTGCGGCATTAGCGATGAAACGGTTATTTCCAGATACGCCGATTGTGATGACGCTCCACTCCAGCTTTGAGCGCGAACTCATTTTGAATGGAAAGATCCAAACGGATGGGCCCGAGCACCGCTTCTTGACTTCTTTGTATCGAGAGCTTGAGTATCAAGTTGATGAGATGATGACAGTGTCGGAGGCATTTAAGCGTTATTTGACCCATTATGTGGAAGAGGTTGATCGAATTACGGTACTGCCAAACGGATTCGATGAGAAACGTTTTAAGCCAATTGCGCACGACAATGCAGTTCCGCAGCTAATCACGGTATCTCGTCTTGTACCAGCTAAAGGGATGGACATTCTGCTGGAGGCCTGTGCGGAGTTAAAACGGCGTGGGCACGCATATGTGTTACATATTATTGGTGACGGCCCCATAAGGGAACATCTAGAACACATGGCTCAGCGCTTGGGTATTTACGATGAGACTATTTTTTATGGATATATGCTTCATCCAGAGGAATTTATGCCGTTCTCGGACATATTTGTCCTTCCTTCACGGGCAGAAGCCTTTGGGTCCGTTTTTGCCGAAGCGGCCCTCTGTTGGCTTGCGCTGGTTGGAACCGCAGTAGGCGGGATTCCCGAGCAGATCGAAGACGGTGTCAATGGACTGCTTGTCCCGCCGGATCAACCCATTGCACTGTGTGATGCATTGGAGCGTGTAATGATGGATTCTTCATTCCGATATGAATTGGCGCGGGCAGCTTGGACCAAGGCAAAGCAAACCTACTCTTTAAGCCGGATTGTAAATGAATTAAAATGCACTTATGTAAAATATAAACCCGTATCCTAATAGAATGAAAAGGCCGGCACGCTCGATGTGTCGGCCTTTTGGCGCACTTAATAGAAGAATTGATAATAAAGAGTATTGCTAATACAGGGATAGAATCCGTAAATTAAGAAGAATGGCGTACGTGTGTTCTTGTTGTTAAGGATACGTTATAATATAGGCAGTTGGTTTAGGACGAACATAGCAGCAAAGAAAGGACTACATTTATGATTCGCAAATTAAGATTTGTACATGCAGCCGACTTACATCTCGACAGTCCTTTCAAAGGGCTCGTTCATATACCTGATACGTTACGGGAACAGGTTATCGCCTCCACTTTTCAGGCATGGGACCAATTGGTCGAACTAGCCATACAGAAGCAAGCGGATGCAGTGCTATTGTGCGGGGATATGCACGATTCTGCCCACAGGTCACTTCGCGCACAGTGGCGATTGCAGCAAGGGCTGGAACGATTGTGCAATGCAGGTGTGCGCGTATTTATGATTCATGGCAATCATGACCCCTTAACATCGGATAACAAGTGGAACTGGCCGGAGGGGGTAACTGTGATGGGAACCGAGCAGCCGGACAGCCATTTTATTCAGAACCGTCATGGAGAGCGGGTGGCTGTCGTAACAGGGATGTCATATGGATCACAAGCTGTATACGCGAATCTGGCATCTTTATATCCGTCTTGTCCTGAGAAGGAAGCAGAACGGAATAAGACCGATGCTGAATATAATGACTGTGCTCCTACTATGTCTAAACTGTTTCGAATCGGAATGCTGCACGGCACACTTGACGGACGAGAGGAGCATGATCCCTATGCTCCTTGTTCGAAGCAAGAGCTGCTAGCTAAAGGTTATCATTATTGGGCGCTCGGCCATATCCATAAACGAGAGATCGCAAATGAATATCCACATATGGTATACCCCGGAAATATTCAGGGCAGGCATGTCAAAGAATCTGGGGAAAAGGGTGCATATGTGGTTGATGTTGAGCAAGATGATCGTATATCCATGCAGTTTCATCCTTTAGATATGGTTCGATGGCTTGATTGTAAAATATCCATAGAAGCAGTGGGATCCAGACAAGAGATGTCGGATTTGCTGTTAACTACGTTGGACGAGATGCGGGAAGCCGCTGAAGGTCGGACCACACTCGCACGTATTACGTTTTTTGGCAGAACATCCATACATCACGAACTCACTTCCGGAACTTTATTAAAAGAGTTGGAAGAAACATGGAAAGAAGCGGAAGAAGAGCGACTGGAACATCAGGAGTCTTTGGTATGGCCAGTCCAACTCCGAGTAGACAGTCGTGCAGTTGCGAATATTGAGGCTTGGCGAGAATCAGAACATTTTATCGGCGACCTTGTACGAATGGCGGAATTGCATGCAGAGGTGGGAAATGGCATGCAAAGCCTCATCGACGAAGCAATGGGCCCCATGCTGCAGCAGAGACGGCTTGTGCAATGGCTGGAGGAGCAGCCCGAATCGACTCGAGCAGCATGGTTAGAAGAGGCGATGCATCTTGTTGTTGGGATGCTGGAGGGGGAGACCGATAAGTTATGAGGATTGAGCGAATTGATATCCAATCCTTCGGTGCACTTCAACAATATTCGCTTGAGTTTCCTGCAGCAAGACTAGCGGTTATTGTTGGTCCGAATGAAGCTGGGAAAAGTACGCTTGCTGCATTTATTCGAGCAATGCTTTATGGTCTTCCAAGACGTCACACTGGGGGGGACAGATATGAGTCTCTTGACGGCTCTCCCATTGGAGGGCGCATGTCGGTAATTGATGGGACAGGTGGACGATGGCAAATCGAAAGATTGCAGCGCACACAAGGTATTTATGAGTCGATACAATACATACAGCACGATGGACAAGTAAGGGTAAAACAGCAGTCAGATCTGGAAAAGGAATTGCTTGGCGGATTAAACAGTGAGATGTACGGGAAGCTGTTTGCTGTTACGTTGGATGAGCTGCATGCACTACATACGCTTCAAGGTGATGAACTCCGTGCTCATCTATACGATACGGGGTTTGACACTGTGTCTTCCATTGCAGATAGCGAACGCTGGCTCCAACAAGAGATGGATAAGCTGTTCAAGCCGCGTGGACGTACGCAGGCGATGTATTACACGCTGCAGAACGTGGATGAGCTTCAGCGAAGACGGAAGGTGAGTAATAAACATGTTCAGCGATTGGAGGCGGCGAGGGGCGAACTGGATAACGCCAACGAGTCAACTTCCGATCAGTTGACCCAACGTGTGCAGCTGCGGCAAGAGCTTGCGCTTGCAGAGCGTGCATTGCACGTCAGCGACGCCTGGATCAAGCTGGTTGCTGTAAGAAGTGAATTAGAAGAGCTTCCAGAGATGTCAGGATGGCAGCCGTTATGGGCTGAACGATGGCAGCGATTACTTCAGTCCAGCGAAGGAGTTGAAGCCCGAATCCGTCAGCTGGAAGAAAAACAACGCCATGTGGAGCATCAGCTTCAAGTTGTGCAGCCAAATGCGAGCTTGCTTGCGCATGCGGCAGAAATTAATCGTTTATGCGGTATGTCTGAAACGGCCCACATCTGGGTGCAAGAGGCCAGCGAAGTAAGAACAGAGCGGGAGCTAGCGGAAGACGAGCTATGGCGGCTTGCAAGGTTGACGGATCGAACTTGGACCCCGGAGATGTTGTTATCGAGCGATATGTCACAGTCTGTTCTTGAATCCGTACGAGGTCAAGGAAAACAGTTGGAGCAGTTGACTGCGCAAGTGGAGCGAATGACAGAAGCGAGGACACGTGTTGGCCGAGAGTATAGTGTCGTGTTAGAGTCCAAGCATCATGCAGCAACCGTTATGAATCAGCATCAAGTACGAGGTGTGCTTGACAGTGGATTCTCACCGCAGGACACGATACTGCATGGCATCCAGCGGAAGCGGGATATGCTGCAGCAGGCTGTACAACTCGTTATGTCTCGTCAGCTGGAATCTCCTTCTCACGTCATGGAGCAAGCTAGAGGAACTGCAAATGGTATGGCAAGCAGAAGCTGGTCGACACTTGTTATGGCGATTGTCGCTGTGGCTGCTGCCGCTGCGCTGGCTGTTGTGGGACAGTGGCTAGGGGCGGCAGTTGTCCTGTTGTTTGCCATTCTATCAGCCACATTATTCTGGATGAATCGTCCACAGGCAGCCCTGCGCGAGCACAGCAGCGTGGTTGATCGATTTGATGCGGATAAGATTCAGCAAGCAGATCATCTAGCCATGCAATTAGAAGAACAACTGGCAGTTGTATTAAGTGCTTTGTCTCGTTCAGTGCCAAGCAAGAATCGTGTGTCCAATAGCCAATATACTAATAATAATGCAGAATCTGTGCGTGAGCATACAGAAGCAAATTATAGGAATGACCCTGATACAGGTATACCAAATTCCCCCATTGCCCATGATGCCGTACTAGTTGGAGTAGGAAAAAGCGATATTTCTCCTATTGAGAATGATATATATGAACCTACGCCAAGTCGAAGTCGCTCTGCCACACTCAAAATAGCCGCGAACAATGGATTGAGTAGCAACGATCGCGATGGTACTCGTCATATCCACTCCGCTAAGGGAAGAGGTACGTCCTTTAAGGAAGAGGATGTGGATGAACTGGGAGGACTCCTGCTTAAACGATTGGATGAGCTGAATGCAGCCATTGATGCGGTGGAAGCCTGGATGCGAGAGCATGATCGTCTTGTGCTGCGGCAGCAGGCGACTTCAGATGCCGAGCAATCGGCCAAGCGATTACTTGCGGCCGCTGAGAATGATGCTTCACAGGCGAGCGGACAGCTTAAGGCTTGTTCCGTCGCCTGGCAGCAATGGCTGAGCGCTCGACGGCTGCCAGCACACTGGAGCCCGCCAAGCGTCCTGGAGCACTTCCGCCGCGTCGAGCAGGCGGCGGAATGCCAGCGGCAGCGTGAACGGCTGCGTGCACGCGAAGAGCGTGTACTTGCACAAGTGCGCGAGTACACAGACGCTTGCGCAAGGCTCGCCGCAGCCGTGGGATACACAGCAGCGACTGCCAGCGAAGCAGTCACTGCTGAGTCCTTGCTTGACAGGTCAAACGAGCCATTGGCATCAGTGAGGGCAGAACCAGCCTTGCCGGATGCCAATATGCCCGCGTGGGACGAACCAACTAGGCCAGATGCCGCATCTCTTTCGTTGGGGGAACTGAGCGAGCCAATCACCGAGGAGCCATTAGTAAGCGTGCTTAGCTCAACTCATTCTATTTTGTCCGCTCTGCGTGATCGGATCGAGCAGGAGGAACGTCAGTCGGCGCTGCAGCGGCAATTAAAGCATACGCTGTCTGATGCTGCTGAAGAGCAACGTCAGGCGTTGGCAGAGCTATCAATTCTGCTTGCCAAGCTTAATGAACTGTACGCTGAAGCGGGTACACAGGACGAAGAAGCGTTCGCGCAGGCTCGCAGCCATGCCGATCGATACATTTATTGCAGTGAATTGCTGCGTGAACTGGAAGCCGCTTGTTATCGAGGAGGAGCACTTGAAGCCTTTGCACCCGTAGAGGAGCTTCTCGTGCAATTCGATGCTAGAGAGCTGGAGGAAAGAAGAAACGATCTGCTTTATCGTATGGACACTTTGGACGGTGAGATTCGAGACAGTGAGCAGCGTGTAGGAAGACTGCAGCAAGAGGTAGAACGGTTAAAGCAGGAAGTAGAAGGTGAACAGTGGCAGCAGCAGTTAGCAGATTTAGAAAGTGAGCTGCACGAGCAAGCAAGTAAATATGCTGTATATGCATTAGCCAAGACGTTGATCAGGCGAACGCGGCAACGATATGAGGAAGAGAAGCAGCCAGTTGTCTTTAAGCGTGCGGGAGACTATTTCCGTGCTATGACAGCTGGAAAGTATATTCGAATCGTATCCCCGCTTGGGACGCAGCGCATCGTCGTAGAGCATCAAGACGGTAGATTAATTGATAGTTCACGATTGAGTCGCGGAACGGCTGAACAGGTATACTTGGCGATGCGTTTTGCATTGGCAGAAGTATTGTCGGAACGCGTAGCGCTGCCATTTATTTGGGACGACATCTTGGTCAACTTTGATGAGCAGCGGCTGTTGCAGACAGTTGGCTGCATGCCTGATATTATGCGCCGGCATCAAATTATTTGGACAACGTGTCACTCCTATATGGTAGAGCTTATTGAGAAAGTGATCCCAGACGTTCATGTCATGAAGTTATAAAGAGCTAAAAATAGTTAACATAAACCTCGCGTCGTTCAAGCGCGAGGTTTATTTTTTTGTTTTGACAGCCAAGCCCATGAAGCCTCAGTAGTAGATTCTAGCGGAGGTACTGGCTGATGAGGAATTGGTTTGTTCATTGGCAAGCGAATTAAAAGAACTAGCCAGACGACGCTGAACAACCCGAAAAGCGGATACAAATAGGATACCAAGGGTTTAAATCCGAATTGACTCATCAAATAACAAAACAGCATGATGACTGCGATGATCCATTTAGAAGGAATATGGATTCTATGCTGCAGTTGCAGCGTGATCCCATATATATCGGCAATAAATGTGGTGAATATTTCAGAAAAAATAAGCACGATATATATCATTTGGATGGCAAAGCCTAATCCGTATGCAATATGACCCATCGGAATGTCGTATTGTGTAATGCCCGGCATATGGGCAGATAAGGCAAAATGACCTGCAAACAGCATGCAGCCGATCAGTATCCCGCCGATCCATCCTCCCCATTTGATGCAGCGCTCATCGGGCATAGATGCGCCTAAAGGAACAAGTACAGCTTGGGCCATAGCCAGATTAAAAGCTCCGTACAATAGGGACGATGACCAAGCTGCGTACAGCGGCTTATCTGTCACTAAGGTAAATGCCTGCATCGTATTGGGCAGTTCGATTGTGTGCCACATAATAAATATCGTAAACAGCAGCATGGTGGGCACTACGATGGAGTTCAAATGCAAAATGGCGTTCATGCCACGATTAATCACCCAGTAGGAAGCTGCGATGGTAATTAGCAGTCCTGTTTGATAGTGTAAATTGAGATGTTCATGGAACACGGAGCCGGCACCGGCAAGCATAACGCTATTGACAAGGATCAGAACAATTAATGTAAATAAACTAATATGACGACCTGCATGGGGGCCAAACAATGTGATGTTTACATCCTCATATGAACGTGCTTTAATTCGGTGTGATATAAGCATCAATTTTGTACCCAGCCAAATAAAGATTACTGTTGCAATCAGAATGGTGAAGGGGGCCACTTTACCGAATTTTGTGAAGAATTGGAGAATCTCTTGACCCGTGGCGAACCCAGCTCCCACGACTGTTCCGATATAAGTAAACGAGATTTGGAGTACTCGCAGCATAAACTTCATTCTTGTAAGCTCCTTTCAACGCCTTTCTAGGTGACGAACAGCTCGAATCTCAGGCTTGTACGGCACTAATAGACTGTATGCAGGAGCATGAAAGGACATGCCTAACTATATATGTTACAATATTCCTGTTGTTCTGAAATAATGGGAATTCATCAATAAATGGCGCGCTTGATGGTCATAAAGGGGAGGCAACATCATGTCCGATATCATGTGGATAATATCACATTATGGATATATGGCTTTATTCGTACTGTTGGCCTTAGGCATTGTAGGTCTGCCGGTACCAGACGAAACGATTATGGTTTTTGTGGGCAGTTTAACGGCAAGTGGACCGTTTCATTATATCAAGGCGTTTATTGTCTGTTTACTGGGCAGTATGACAGGGATGCTGATTAGTTATACGGTAGGGCGGAAAGTCGGCAAGCCGCTATTAGATCGTTATGGAAAATGGGTGAAGCTTACACCGGAGCGTTTGGCAAAATCAGAGGCTTGGTTTAAAAAGTACGGCCCCATAAGTATTGCATTTGGATATTTTGTACCGGGATTCAGACACTTGACGTGTTATTTTGCGGGCATGTCCCGTTTAAAGTTCCCTGTTTATTTAGCATCTGCATTTGCGGGCGCTGTCATATGGGTAACGACGTTCTTGACGCTTGGTCATTTTGTTGGAATGCATTGGAAAGAAACGGTGAAATGGCTCCATCAACAGTTGGGACCTACACTTCTGATTGCGCTTGTGATTGCAGGACTTATCATACTGGTCTTTTTCCTTGTGCATAAGAAGAAGCGGCAGCGTGCGTCACAGCCCAAACAGGCAGTTAATGAGCCGCAGTAATTATATATTGCCCGTTCTTGAATGGGAGATTTCATAAATACGTTGGATTAACTTGAAATAGGAATGGTATATCTTATATGTGTGCTTGTATTACAGATGTATAACCAAAAACGCCTTGATGACACTTGTTGTGTCTCAAGGCGTTACGTATATATATCAGCTGGGAAATGTAATTTACGCGGCACTGCTTTGGTGTGGAAATAACTTGACGGATTGGATCTTGCTTGTCTTCGGATCAAGGTCAAGTCGCAGCAATGCATTGCCAGACTTATAACTCCATACATAGCCAGTATCTTGATCAGGCTTGCCAAGGGCTGTAACAGCGGAGGAATCGTGATCACCAACTTTAAGGCCGATAATGCCAGTTGAAGTTCCGGACCCGGAAACTTCGATAAAGGCGACATGTCCTTTGGAATTGCAGCCAAAAGAATATCCTTCATACTCCAGGACTTCAATTGGATCTGCCTCATCCATCGTATAACGTGTATCCGGTGCTCCCCACGCTTTGGTAATATCCTGCTCCGTATCCGATAAAGAAATGCCCTTCAGCTTCATGTTTTTGCGATCAAAGTCAAATTCAGGATGGTTCTGGTTCGCTGCATCTGATGGCGCATCCTTGGAACTAGATGCAATTTCAGTCTTCTCAGATTTCGAGTGGGGCGAATCCTGAATGGAATTTGACACTTCCTTTTGACCGGATAAGACATCATCTGTGGAATGCGGGGGCACACTGTCGTTAACGGATTGACACCCAAGCGTTAAGGAGATGAACAATGCGCTCGTTACAAGCACTTGAACACTCTTCGTTATGGGTCGCTGCATCTTTCGGTTCCTCCTTTACCGCCTCGCGACGGACATACATCATATTACCCTGTTACAAATATTTGAATCAACTTCGACCTGAGGTTGAATTGGTGCAAAAACGACGTTATTGAGTCTTTATTCAAAGGAAGTACCCATTTTTCGTGTTCTACATTAGTAAGACGTGATTCCAGCTCATTTGTTGCAGTAAACTAAATAAAAAGTCTGCTTTTCTCCTTTGGCGCAAATAGCATATAATAAGAGTAAGTGTTGAGAGGGGGGCGAAGAGGATGGTTCATGAGCCGACGGCTGAGTTTCTGCAAGGTAAAGTATCGGATGCGAAGGTGCATTTTGAACGCGCGCTTGATTGCAAGCATACAGAGTTCGATGACCTGTACCCATATATGATTGAACACCCGCAATTTTTTTGGTACAAACGCTATGTGGCGTGGTCAGAATTGCTGACGGTGGTCAAACTATGTAACGAGCTTAATGTAACATGGCGTCAATTATTTTCGGTACAGCAGGCAGATTATATCGAGAAGCGAGTAATGTCAGCCAAAGTGCTGGATTACTGGTTTGAGAAGAACGATTCGCGGGAACACGTAGGACATTAATTAAAGAATGTTCATTGATTAGCGGGACACGATAGTTATGGACCTGTGGGTTAGTTTGCCGCAGGTCCTTCGTATATACAGAAGAGTACTTGCATATAGGCATAAGGAGGAATAAGCGTAATGGACGAGCAGTTATTAGATCAATATCGGCAGCAGGGCATACTTGTGCGTGTAGTACGTGATCTATTGGAAATTAATGATGTAAAAGGGATTGTGGTTGCTTGGGACGACGACAGTATAATGATTAGAAAACCGAATCGTCGTATTGTTAAGTTGAAGCGTTCTTACCTCGTGCAGCCGATTGAGGAACCTCGAAAGCTGCCCCCAGGGTTATTGGAAGAGTAAGCAGCTGTTGGTATGACCTAATGTTAGCCAATAGTGAGAAAAATATATTGCAAGGATGGAGTAAGTATGATAATATATATTTCCTAAGCCCAATTATATTGGTTCATAATATTGGTGGGTTATTGAATATCATACATGCAGTCATGGCGGAATTGGCAGACGCGCTAGATTCAGGTTCTAGTGCCCGCAAGGGCGTGGAGGTTCGAGTCCTCTTGACTGCACCATCTTATCAACAACAAGTTCGTACAACTGCTGTGCATGCAGTTTGTGAGCTTTTTTTATTTGGTATTTTCAATACTTTTTTATGAATAGTTTGCTTTTGGGGACGCATGAAAACGCTCAGCGATGGAACAATAGGGATTGGATTGAACTCGCTCCATAGACGAATAGTTAGACAGCAGCTCATTAAAAAATGGAATTAACATGTTGACACTCAACTCGTTACGTGATATATTATTTCTTGTGACCGAGCGATGAACTGATTAACAATAACGCAGAACATACTGGACATACAGTTAAGAGACGCGTTGAAGATTCTCTTCATGAGTCAGAAGTTACATACAATGTTCTATTATACAACATGCAGTCATGGCGGAATTGGCAGACGCGCTAGATTCAGGTTCTAGTGCCCGCAAGGGCGTGGAGGTTCGAGTCCTCTTGACTGCACCAATTTTATAAGAACGAGAATGTTCATAGGATGCTGAATAGCATTTTGTGGATTTTTTTATGTTTAGAGTTTGTATACTGGATCGTTCACCATTAAGCAGATACCCATCCACTTTTAAGTAAACTTCGATTATCTTCTGAACTCTCCTCTCATTCGAAATACTCTTATGTTAATTTAACCACCGATGTTTGATCTTCTCGTTTTAATCGTAAGTTCCCTCAATCATTTTCTAGTACCCACAAATACGAACTCCACTTATTTTCAAAATTAACCACAGTTTAATAATAACTTTTTCATTTCTTAACGATGCGACATTTCCCTCATTGCCTCATAGCAGGCGGAATTTCATTCTCTATATGTCCTTTTCTTAGTTTTTCATTTTTATCATTCTAGAATTATCCACTATAAAGGGGGTGATATATGCAGGGTTTTAGTAAAATCCTTGTTGTGTACTGACGATAAGTACAAGCATTAAGAGGTTATAGGATAGAGCCGATTCGTTAAGAACGGATGGTCTAAAACTATAGGTAAGGGAGTAGGAGGGGATAAACGTTGCCTATCATGCTGTCCCAACGGGATAAAAAGGATGAAGGTATGTTTGTTACTGAACTGTACATTCGATACTACCCCATGATGAGAAAAAAAGCTTTTGAGATTACACGTGATCATAGTGTGGTAGAGGATATCATCCAAGATGCCTTTATTCGCTTAATTAGAAAAATTACACTTCTAAAATCATTAGATCCCGGCAAAAGAGTCTCCTATATACTCCAAACCACTCGAAATACAGCCCTTAATTATTTGAAACAGCACGCTAAAAATAAAAAACATACCACGAATTGTTATCAAGATTTGGAATGGGTAAGTGACTCTCAGACTAGTATTGAGGACATGTACAATACAAAAGAAGGGCTTCGTTCAGTAAGTATGATTATTTCAGCGCTGCCCAAAAGAGATCGTATGCTGCTATACAACAAATACATTTTAGATTTGGACGATAAAGATATTTCTCGCTCGATGAAAATACCAAAGGCTAATATTCGATCTTATTTGACGAGAGCGAGGCAAAGAGCCTTAAAAATGCTGCTTAAACATAAAAGTTTCATCACCAGTGTGCGACCTCAGGTCTAATTTTGAAAAATGGTCACATTACCTGTTGCATATTCTTGATTTTGGTTGTCTTTAGGATAGAAACATATGAGTCAAACATATGGATCGTTTGAATTGGTGGCCGCCATTCAATATAAAGTCAAAATTTATATAGTTGGAGGTTATGTCATGTTCAAGAGTAAATTATTTCTAGCATCAATGTCTTCCTTATTATTGGCTGGTGCAATTGGGCTTCCTGCTTCACAAGCTTTTGCAGCATCACCTCAAACAGCTGTTGTATCCAGTGTTAAGGCTGTAAGTGTGCAAGGATCTGTTGAGGCAGCAGGTAAGCTAGGATTCCTAGTAAGAGGTGCCCTTGTTGTTATTAAAAATGCGGTTAAATATGGTGGGGAAGCATTATCCCATGTTGTAAAATGGCTTGATGCGGACACGGCAAAATACTTATCTAAAAATACGAACAAAATCTCGGATGGTATAGATAAAGCCATTGGTAAAATTAGCGAATTGGGAGATTATGCAACTGCGACGATCAGAACGATTCTGCTTGACGGTCTCCGTGCGGCAGGTGTTCCAGATAAGTACGGTGTAGCGATTGCAGAAGCCATTGCTGCAACGGTTGACTTATTGCTCCTCTAAAAGGTGTGAACATAGGGAGGGGGAACTAATGCTTCTCCCTCTGCATGTTTTTAGGAAGGTGGTTAGCATGTTGGATCCTAAAATAAAGCAATTGGAAGAAATGATCGTTCAACAAAACAAAGTCATTCTCACGCTGCAAAATAAGATTGAATTATTAGAGGATAAAGTAGTTCGGTTAGCGATCTGCAAAATATCAAACGGAAATTATCCTTATTATGATTTTCTTTTGTCTTACCATATAACTCCGGAACAGCAATTTCAAATAAAGAGACTATTTATGGTGTTATCTGAAAAACGATCAGGAAATACACTTCCAGTTTCGTTTAAAAGTTCTGAGAGTTATTCGACTGATTTCTTATACGAAGACAGTACGATCACTTACAACGACGTAAAAAACTCGATCTTGACCATCTTGCTCAATACGGATGATGACCTTCCACTATCATTAATTACAGCCATGAGAGATCAGGGGATGCAGACGGAGCTTTGTGATTATTTAATTTCTTTGGCCAAGAACGAGACCTAGTCAAGGAACCTTTTTTATATTCGTAGTTATTTATATCTATAGTTCTATAACTCTATTAACGTATTAATAATGATGATTGGAATGTTAGCATATGAAAATAATAAGGAACGTACTTTGGTTCTCTTGTATCAGCTGCATCTTCATCGTTTCTATAATAGTTCCGTCTTCTTTGTCAGCTCGAGAGGTGAACACAAGGTACTTCATTTCATTTAAAGCACAGATCAATTACGGATTAATCTTTGGCATGGAAGGTAAGATTGTAGAAGAATATCCAGACTTGACGATGATACTCGCTGAGCTATCAGAAACTAAAGCTGCCAAGCTTAAATTGGATCCACAAATTGAATTTGTTGAACCCGATATATTACTCCATGTGTTGCCCGGATTGAGTACGAATTTGGAAAGTGAAACGCTGCTCCCACCTCTTGTTAATAAGGGACAAGAAATTCAGTGGGGGATGAAAAAAGTCAAAGCAGTTGAAGCTCAAAATGAGGGTTATAGTGGTAAAGGAGTTAGGATCGGTGTCGTGGATTCAGGTATTGATTATACACATGATGATCTCTTAATTGCAGGTGGAGTCAATATGATCGATGGCAGCGCTAACTTCATGGACGATTACGGCCATGGAACGGAGATAGCGGGAATTATCAGTGCTATTCCTAATGATATAGGTGTGTTAGGCATTGCACCTGACGCCCGTTTATATGGCATAAAGGTTCTAGATTCAAAAGGGTATGGTCACATCAGCCATGTCGTCAAGGGGATTAAATGGTCAATTGATCATGATATGGATATTGTGAATTTGAGTTTCCAAACAAAAGAAAACAGTCTAGCATTGAAGAAAATAATAAAGAAAGCTTACCATAAAGGGCTGCTGCTTATAGCTGCGGCAGGCAACAATGGGTTCAATGAAGGAAATACGGTTGAATATCCCGCAGCATATAAAGAAGTGATTGCAGTTGGAGCGATTAATAGCAGAGATGAGAGAACCTTTTATTCGGGTAGAGGAAAAGAATTAGATGTAATGGCCCCGGGGGCAAGTATTTATAGTACGACGTTACATAATCAATATGCAATGACGCTTGGGACTTCGATGGCAGCTGCCCATGTCTCAGGTGCAGCCGCATTAATCATGGAAGCGAAGCCTAACCTAGACAACAGAGAGATACGTTCGATTATTGTTCATACTGCCAGTAAAATGGGGGAGAAAAACCTGTACGGGCACGGATTAATAAATGCTTTAAAGGCAATTCATTATAGTGAATAGGGTATAGACAACAACGCAACCTCCCTTTCAGTGCAAAGCAGGCTGAAGGGGAGGTTGCGTTGTTGTTATTTGTGGTTAAGTGATATGTGCTATTCTTCAGAATCATCCTCAAATAAATGTTTGAGCACCGATTTGCGATTTTCTAGAAATTTTCTAGTAATTTGATAGTGATCGGTGTCTTCGTAACGGATCTGAGCTATTGGATGACTGTCAAAATTAATAATTTGAGCGTCTGGATATCCCATTAAGATAGGAGAATGCGTGGCTATAATAAATTGCGAATCTTGGGATAAATCTTTAATGATACGCAACAATGCCAATTGCCTTGCAGGAGATAATGCAGCTTCGGGCTCATCCAGCAAATAAATGCCTCTGTCTCTGAAGCGATGATTAAACAGGCTGAGAAACGACTCTCCGTGTGATTGCGTATGCAGGGAACGTCCTCCGTACGCTTCATACATGCCGATCTCATCGATATGTGTAGCAAACTCATAAAAGGATTCTGCGCGCATAAAAAAGCCGTTTGTCAGCTTAGGAAACCATGACAGCCGCACATAATTCCCCAATGCCGCCTCAGAGGATTCCACGTAGTAAGTGTTATTCCTACCACCACCAGCTGTATTAAATCCGCATTGATAGGCAATTGCTTCAAGCAAGGTGGATTTTCCGGAGCCATTTTCGCCAACAAAAAAGGTAACATTGCTTGAAAAATGTAGGGTGTCCAATCTCTTGATTAGAGGCAGGGAGAAGGGATAACTTTGATAATTATGCATCTTCTCTTTCAGCAGATATAAGCTCTTCAAAGACATGAAGTAATCTTCCCTCCAAGCAGGATAGATTCAACAAACAATTGACTAACGTTGTTTATCCACTAATATACGATTGCCCTCAATAACAACAATATCTCCAACCTCTGTGCCAGGGGGGAGCAGATGTTTTGGGTACTCAATCGAATGCTCATCTACTTCAATTACTGCAATATCGCATTCAAAGCGATTAATGGTTCCTTTTATCATGTAAGAGTACCTCCTATGAACGGATTAGATATTCAAAGTTTAACATAGGCTCAGCAATATAGCGACCGTACGTTAGATGAGCATATCTAGCCAATTTCCATTTTCAGTATTTGTACAGAATGAACGTTTAGTATAGGTACAGGGTTATTTGATTGTATTCAGATAACCCCTGATTCTGTTACTCCATGTCTAGCTTGCATACACGAAAGAGTCGGGAAGAAGTCATTACTTAAAGGAGGAGGCTACATATGCTCACCAATTCGCTGGCAATGACTCTTATGGCTAGCGATGTATTACAACTGAAAGCAGAAAGGAGCTTACTGCACGAATGAAAAGATTAGTAAAGACGCAAGCGGTTATTTGGGCGTTTATGTTAGTGCTGCACAGTGTGCTGCTGCCTGTCGCTGCCTATGCTAACCAAGCTGGAGGCGATGCCAGTGGTGTCCAAATTAAATTAAACACCACGGAAGCGAATGTACTTGCAGGCAAAACGTTCTCGTATGAAATTGATTATAGCTTGGCGAGTACGACAGGAGACTTTGCCAATGCAAAGATAGTGCTGCCCCTGCCAGCAGGAATTGAATTTGAACGTACAATAGATTCCATTCATGCAACAGGTAAATATGAGAAGGTTGGTAACGCCGGTACTGTAACCTTTACATTCAAAGATCCAACAGCAGCCGGGGTGACAGGAAGACTGCAAGTGAATGCTCATTTTCCTAACCAAGTAACGCCGAATGGAACCATTGCTACCACGAATGCTACTTTTGAACATAATCAAGGAAGCGTTCGTGTGACGTCCAATCTGGTGCAAGTGACGGCGATGGCATCAGCGGAATGGAGTTTAAAGAAGGAACAAGTTGTTCCCGTGCAGCATGTCAAGCCTATACCTGGCAGCGAAGTGGAGTACAAAATTACATTTGGTGATGTCAAGGATGCCAACCAGTATGGCAACTTGAATATTGATGACGTAATTATTACGGATACACTTCCAGACGCAGCTACCTTTATATCAGCTCGTCCAGCACCTAGCAAACAGGAACTGAACAATAAGCGGTTGACTTGGCAGGCGAATGCTCAAGGAGACTTTCCTACTGAAATATTCGTAAAAGTATCTTACCCAGCCAATGTCATCGACGTAATTAATCAGCACCCTGACAAGTATCCAGAGCAAAAGGTAACGAACAACGCCCAAGTATCCTACAAGCCGCTTGGGGAATCTCAGCCTACAGTCCTTCAGTCTAAGGCATCACACGGTTTTGTTGATGTCCCGCAGGGAGGCATCTGGATTTACAAAAACATTTACAGTGCCAACGAAAAAGAGCTGTCGAAAGGTCAAGGGGTAAGCTTCTATATCGGCGGGATGGATAATTCGGCTAACGTAGAGCTGCAGGACGCCAAGATGACGGATATGACACCGAATGGTCTGGAGCTCAATTATTTGAAGACCCCTAAGTTTGTTGGAATCTCATCGTATAAAGTACAGTACACAACGACTACGCATCCTAAGGACGACAGTAATTGGTCGAATTGGGGCGCACAGCTGACAACGGATAAAGTGCATCAATTAAACGCTGCGGATTTATTACCCACACAAGCTGCTGATATCAAAGGCATCCGTTTTGTGTTTGGTTCTATTCCGGTTGAATTTCGTCAAGTAGGCGCACTGGAGCTGCGTTATAGCCTGACAGCAGACTATAAGAATCTGCCGGAGCCGTACGTGTACGGTTATTTCCAAGATGGTACGGACGGGGAGCCTGGTGGCAATTTCCCGGATCTGGACAAATACAACGGACTGCCGAACAGTCAGGAAAGTCCTGCTGACCGTAAACAAATTGTGAATCACGCGGTTATGACCCATTCGATGAAAGATAAGAATGGGAACCCAGGCAGCACACAGAAATTTGTAGCTAGAGTTAAAGTGCTTGCGGTTGATAAACTGCCGATTATTAGTGTCGACAAAAAGGCGAGCGGCACTGTCTTCGAGTCAGGGGATAAGGTTACTTATACGATCAAGGTGAAAAATGCGGGAAGTACGAATGTTGACTTTGAAAATCCGATCGTAAGGGACCTGCTTCCTTCCGAACTGGAGTATGTCAAAGGCTCCTTAACATTCAAAAATAGTAACGGAATCGCACTACCGGCTCCGCATTTTCAACAAGGAAACCCTGATAGCAGCGGCCGCACTCCACTTGTTTGGACATGGGGAAGTGATAATAGCAATACCCTGCTGCTTAAGAATGGGGACACACTGACTTTAACCTTTGATGCTCAGATTAATAAGGGAACTTCGCGTGGCTCGATTACAAACGAAGTGGAAGTTACGTCTGTTACCCAGAAATATGTAAACAATTATAATAATTTTAAAAATCAGCGTTACAAAGACGGTAAATGGTATGTGTACAGCAATACTGCGATTTATATCAATTCTGCTGTAAACCTGGAATCCATTAAGTGGGTGCAGGGGGATTTGGATAACGGAACTTGGACGAAGTATCCGGACACAGGCAATGTTACACCTGGCGGTGAAATTAAGTATAAGCTGGAGTTACGGAACAACGGCACAGTGGGCGTCAAAAATGCGATCATCGTAGATGCTCTGCCTCACATAGGCGATCATGGCGTTATCGATCCAGCTCCGCGAGGCAGCAAATGGAGTCCTGTACTGACACACGAGCTTAGTTTGCCGCAGGATGTCACCGTATACTATAGCACTGACAGCGAAGTATCAATGACAAGAGGCGACTGGTCGAAGGTGGCTCCTCAAGATTTGACGACAGTTAGAGCTTTGCGGTTCGAGTTTGGCAAAGATGTGATCTTGGCTCCCGGTGAGTCGAGGGAGCTGACGTGGACGATGCGTGCGCCAGTGGGCGCGCCGACAGGGCTTGATCAAATTGCTTGGAATTCCTTTGGATATACAGCTATTCCAGTAGGCAGTGATTCATTTATGCTGCCGGCGGAGCCGCTAAAGGTAGGCATTAAGATTCAAGATAATCCGAAAGCTGAAATCGGCAACTACGTATGGCTAGACGTGAACGACAATGGAATCCAAGATGAAGCTCCTGCAAGCGGAGTTAACGGTGTACGAGTTACCTTGCACCGTGCAGCCGACGGTCAACTGCTGCAAAGTACGATTACAGGTAACAGTCATACAGGGGACCCTGGTTATTATTTGTTTACGGGTCTTGAAGCAGGTCATTATGTTGTGAAATTTGAATTGCCAGTAGGATATGAGTTTGCGAAAAAAGACGAGGGAACTAATCCTTCCCTAAATTCAAAGGCGGATCCAGCAGGCATAACCGCAGTAGTGGCACTTCAAGCAGGTGATAAGCACCATGACGTGGATGCAGGTCTTATCACTAAAAAAACACCTCCTGTTACGATTAAGGGAGCGATCGGCAAATACGTATGGCTGGATACGAACAGCAACGGCATTCAGGATATTGAAGAATCTGGGCTAAACAACGTTGTGGTTGAGCTGCGGGATGGCCGTGGAGACTTGCTCGCTTCTACCGTAACCCGTTCTGTTTACTACAGCACGGTGACGAATTCGGTATATGACCCGACTGTAACTGGTTCTGTCTACAATCCAAGTGTGACGGATTATGTGTATAAGCCAGGTTATTATTTATTTGATCAACTAAATGCTGGACATTATAAAGTTCGGTTTATTGTGCCGGATGGCTACGCATTTACGAAACAAAGCCAAGGCAGTGATCCTGTACGTGATTCCAATGGCAGTACGCTTGGTTGGTCGGAGGATATTACGTTGACGGAGGGGCAGCGAAACTTGACGATCGATGCTGGTCTTGTTGTTAAGCCGACAACTCCAGTTGATCCGGGTAAGCCAGACGAGCCGGGTACTCCGGGTAAGCCAGACGAGCCGGGCACTCCGGGTAAGCCAGACGAGCCGGGCACTCCGGGTAAGCCAGACGAGCCAGGCACTCCGGGTAAGCCAGACGAGCCGGGCACTCCGAGTAAGCCAGACGAGCCGGGCACTCCGGGTAAGCCTGATGAGCCGGGCACTCCGGGCGAACCGGGTACTCCAGGTAAGCCGAGTGAACCAGGAAATCCGGGTGAAGATGGCGCGAATCAACCTGGAGATCATACAGGAGGAGAACATGACGGGCAAGATGAGACAGAGGGCGGCGGCACGGATGTAGCAGGTGATAACGACCATGTTAAGCCAGGTCAACTGCCTCTGACAGGTGAAGAAGCACCTGTCGCTCCAATTGCAGGTATTCTTCTTTGCGCGATTGCTGTTGGGATGTGGCTAGTGCGCAAAAAAATGACGACTGTCCGTTAAACGATTCTTAACTACGAATCGAAACAACAAGCGGGAACCTTTGTCTCGTTGTGACCCCGATCAGAAATGTGATGTGCGAGGACTGAGATGATATTTCCGTATGTTAAGCGTCGCCGTTATGGCGGCGCTTTTGTATGGAGCGGGCGTTATCTGAAAACTGTAAGCGGAGTACGTGTGGATATGGATGACGGCACATAGGGTGCAGAAAGAGGATAAAGATAAGTCAGGTGCATCTGGCCTGACTCAGCTCACACACAGAGGCCGACTCCTAATGAGCCGGCCTCCGTTGCTATAGTTATAAATCACGGTTTAAACTAAAGTTATATCGTCGCCTTTATAATAAGTCGATGGGTTGATTTCCCGAAAGGCTCGCACGTAATCAGTGTCAGTTCCTTACTATCCTCACGCTGGTCTAATACCGTTAGATCTTCAGGCAGCACAACGAATTTGGAAGTAACGGTATATTCAAACAAGTGATCTGCCGTTTCGAGCTTGATCTTGTCCCCAGCCTCAAGTTCATCCAAACGGTTAAAATGCCTGCCGTATGTTCGACTTCGGTGGCTGGCCAACACGAAGTTCCCAATCTCTCCAGGCATACGGTCTGGTATGACGACACCACTTCCCAACTTGAGTGATTGTGCTGTAGCCCCCTCAACCATTGGCTCACGCAGATCGATCTTCTCTATGGAAATTGTCCCGTAAACGGGAAGTCCGTCAATAAGGGCAGCAGGCTTCTTGTTGTGTGACACGGAAGTCGGACTTACCGGTAAAGTTGATCCACTGCTAGATGTCTTCGCTTTGGGCAGGGAATCCCATTCAGTGAGCAATCGCAGTTCATTCTGCTCTTCTACATAACGTGTCCATTGTGGATAAAGAATAAGAGCTAAGCCGACAACTAACAATAGTATAATCGTAATATTCCACGGCGTTAATTTGGAACGTAAAGTCATGATATCGGTTTACTCCTTATAGATTAAAATATTGCACCTATTCCATTTTACGCGTATGCTGTACATGGTTTCAACCTGCAGTGACCATATTTACACAATAAAATGGATATCGTGGTCCTTGTAGGGGGCTAGTCACCAGGTTCCAAGTGTTGAGTAATGAATATCTAGTAAAGTGTTTTACAAGGAGCTTGCAATGTGCTGCTTAAGTATGAAGTAGAGAAATGTTGATGGAAATATTAACCTATTGTAAAATAGTAGAACTCCCCGAGGGAGGCGTTTGATGAACATCCTGAAAAGTTAGCATGAACACGCAGAGGAGGAAGAGCCCCTGGCTCCGGGGGATGCGCTATTATATATGCTATAAAAATCGAAAGCTGCTTGGACCTATGACAAAAGAAGAAGCCGCGCGTGAAATATTTGAGCTCAGAGGGACCTTCAAAGATCTATACATATTAGTGGTTGATATCAACGGAAAAGTTGTAGGCCGCATGGGACGTAAGAAATAAATGGTCATCTGTGTCAATGTTTCCAGCGGTTGCTTTAAAATAGAGCCCTTCTGACTACTGCTTATCTTTATATTGTTAACAATAAGCATATAAGCGCACGGCATTAACGGAATAGAAATTTAGTGGGGAACAACAGAGGAGTTCCTCCTTTTTTGATGCACGCATAGCTGTATAAAGGGGCAATATGTATGCTTGTCTCAGTTGGAAATCAAAATGAAACTAAAGAACTAATCTGAAAAAAAACTGAAACTTCATGATTCATTTACACATAAATCAATTAGCCTTCCAGTATATTAGGCTCGAAGGATCGATTTTTGAACTTTCAGTACTTCATCCACAACTCTTCTTTTATCCTCGCAATGCTTGCATGCTAACCATGTTGTCCGACCTATCCCAATTGTCTATCCATATCTGTCTGTGTCTATTCAGGATGCAAGATCCTTCTGATTTGGTTGAAGTTGATACATTAGCGTAACGAGGTATTCATATGATTGATATTCATACACATATCCTTCCTTGTGTAGATGATGGAGCGACATCAATGGAAATGTCGATAAGTATGGCGCGTCGCGCTTCCGCACAAGGCATCAGGTATATGTTGGCCACCCCGCATCATCGCAATGGCTTATATGTGAATCCTGCGCCCTTAATCCATCAGGCTGTTGATCACTTGAACAAGGAACTTCAACGCAGCAATATTGATCTTCTGGTATACCCGGGTCAGGAAATTCGGGTATATGATCGTTTATTGCAGGATTTAACTCTTGGACTAGAATTGTTGTCCTTAAATGGATCGAGGTATGTCTTGTTGGAAATGCCATCCACACATATTCCTCCCAGGTTGCGAGAGTTGGTATATGAAGTGTGTCTATTAGGAAAAGTGCCCATCCTTGCACATCCAGAGCGTAATTTGGAAGTGATGAGCTCACCGACTCGATTGGCTGAACTAGTAAAGGAGGGGGCGCTGTGCCAAGTGACTTCGCACTCCTTAAATGGGAATTTTGGTAAAAAGGTGAAGAAACTAGCATGGGAACTGTGCAAGCAGCATAAAGTTCATTTTGTCGCTTCGGATTGCCATCGTGATATAAGAAGAGCACCTGACCTGGGGGAAGCCTACAAGCGAATTCAACGTTTGCTCGGAGAACGATATGTACGCTTTTTCCAGGATAATGCCCGCAGGGTACTCTTTAACGGGGAGATCAAGCGGGAGCTTCGTGCCGTACAACCGGCGAAGTGGTATCAATTATGGAGATAAAGAGAGATGGCAATGGAGTGTGTCTAACAATAGGAGAAGGGATGAAGCCTAACGATGAGAAGAAAGCTGTTGTTGTCCATCATCGCACTTAATCTGGCGATGAGTTCACTAGTTCTGCTGCCGCCAAGTACGGATGGTTCACTTGTTTATTTCCAGCCTGAGATTGCCTTTGCAGAAGCAAGTGCTGCTAGCGCACTTGATCACATTAAGGCAAAGAAAAATGCTATTTTTAAGCTGGTCAGTCAAGAAGATGCTAAGACACTTGAGCAAGTGAGACAGCGTGTTAAGAAACTTAAAAGTAAAGATATAGAACGGGTATGGAAAAATATTAACAACATTAAAAAGCAACAAGGATCGGGATATGAGCATGTAACGGAACAACGAGTGCTGGAGCTCGTTCAGCATCTGGCCTCTTTCGTGTACGGAAATGATTGGACACAATTCGATAAATTAAGAAAAGATACGCAGTTCCGTCAGTTCATTAACGAACTGGCCAAATTGGGAGGTATCAAAGCAGGCCTCGGGGGACTTTCCTTTGAAGATGCCTATCTCTTTGCACTAGAGGTTGAAAAAGCTGTACGGCTTAAAATAGATACGCTGGCTTATGAAGATATATTGCGGATTGCATCGAACAAACAGGAGATTAAACGCTTGCTTGAGGATGTGTTTAACGAAATAAAGAAAACGTCCCGCAATCCGCTAGCTTCAGTTATTCGTGTATTCCAAATCGCAGAAGACGATATTTTGCAAGTTACCGATCGAATCGATCCTGGTTATCGCGGCGCTACCGTTTTGCTGTTCGCTTATGCGCAGACAGAAGTAACGGTCAATTATCGTGTGACGCAAGCAGGCAGAGTTGCTTCTCCGACATTAAAAGTGCTGGGTCAGGAAGTACCCAACTTGCTCTTAAAATGGAAAAAAATTAGTGGCTCTCCGTCCGTTACCGTACATGATAACCGTATCGTCCTTGCGGAGACAGAGAAGTCGGGCACGGCTATCATTGCGGCTGAGGACATCTTGTTCCGTAAAGAGCTTTATCGGGGCAGCGTCACACTCACTGCTGACGCAGTTCCTGATGGCATTCTCATACCGACTCCTGCTGAGATTACTCGTATTGTGAAGCACACGCTAGATGAGCTTGAGACGATCCGAGGACAGCTTAAATATGCGCAGGGTAGAAAAAGAGCAGTGCTGCTGGCCAAAGCGAAGGCAATCGTCGAGAAAGCTGTGCCGAAGATCGCTAATTTCAACTTATCAAGCTTTATTCACATAAACGGCAGCAAAGCCACCGTAAACATCGATGTGCCAAAGCTGGTTGGCTATTTAAAGAATAGCGCGGCTGTGACCAATAAGCTCATCACAACCTACAGAGATTTGGATGAGAAGACGCGTTCCCCAGAGGTCGAATATGTATTCGACTTCGGCAGAGTGAAAAGCAACCGCATTAAACTCGATTTACCGAAGGAACTGCTGAAGGAGGCCAGCACACTTGGAGTAACCGACCTTGCCTTAAAAGTAAATGGGGTGACGATAGTTGTCAACATTTCCGAGCTGAAAGGGAGCACCGTATTGAACGTAAGCCAACAAGCCAAATCGTCAATTGACTTGCCGTATCGATCGGAAGCCTACAGCTTTGAGCTGGAAGTAGATGGCAAGGTGGTTCACAGCTTGCAACGGCCCGTTAAAGTACGTATTGAAGTAGCTGATGTGCACAATGCTGAACATTTGGCGCTGGTCAGCCTGGGCGAGCAATTCTATTCCATACAAGGCGGGACATATGATGCGGATAATGGAACATTTAACGCCAGCCGTCAGACGCTATTGCCTTTTTCAGTCATTGAACGAAACGTCACATTTACCGACTTGAGTACCGTGCAACCAACGCAGCAAAGCGCAATTCATACAGCTGCAGCACAGGGCATTATGGAAGGCGCCGGCAATCAATTATTCAGACCTAATGAACAGTTGACTCGGGCGGAGCTCGCCAAATTACTCGTCAAAGCGTTAGAAGTAGAGCCTGCTGAGTCTAATAAGGCTTTCAAGGATGTAAAGGACAGCGATTGGTTCGCATCCTATGCGTCGTCTGCTGTTCAATCCGGATACATTGCGGGACGGACGGGTGCAACATTTGATCCTGCTGCATCAGTAACCAAAACCGACTTAGCTGCGCTCGCTGCTCGTATTTTGGCTTGGTCAAGTAAAGACATGACAGAAGAGGAGATCGTTTCGATTCTGCAACCATTTACAGATGCTGCTCAGATCCCCGTTGCTGATAGATTCCATGTAGCACTGGCATCACAATACGAGCTGATTGCAGCCGACGCGCAGCTGCGCTTGAATCCGCAGGCGAACGTAACAAGGGCTGAGGCGGCCGTCTTCATATCCCGCGTCTTAAAGTTGAGATAGGCGTGGGGGCTTATTAGGAGGATTAGGATGGAGATTGACATTAAAGGTCTCATGTTATTGATCCGTAGAAAGATATGGTGGGTGTTGGCAATTGTCACTGCGGCCTCCTTAACGGCAGGACTGATCAGCTATTATGTATTAAAACCGACCTATGAAGCTTCCAGCCAGATCATCGTGAATTCCACAAAAGGGGTAGGAGAAGGGGTTATAAGCATCAACGAAGTGAATATGGATCTCCGCCTCATTGATACGTACAAAGAAATTATTAAAACAACTTCCATGATGAAGCATGTCACTATGGCTTATCCAAACTTAGGTTATAGCCCAGCCCAGTTGGCGGCTGGCGTTCAAGTCGATTCCGTTAACAATACGCAGGTAATCACCATTTCATTTCAAAATGAAAATTACGCAAAGGCTGCCAAGACTGTAAATGCGATCGCGCAAGTGTTCCGTATGGAGATTCCTACCTTGATGAAGACTGACAATGTGTCAATTCTGGGACTTGCGGATGAGCTGGCAAAGCCTGCTCCGATCGGACCCAAAACCGTGTTCCATGTGGCGCTCACTTTTATGATATCCTTATTGGTTTCCATTGGATGTATTGTATTTCTAGATTATTTGGATGACACCGTAAAAAGTGAAGGTGAAATTTATCAGATGCTGGGACTTCCGAACTTAGCAACAATAATGGTCATTAGTGAATCTGATTATTCCGGTCAGCTTCATACTTCAATTAAAGGGAAGGGAAAATTGAACGATGTCACAATTGGGCAAGAAGCATAGCATTATTACCGAGCAGAACCCGATGTCGCCGATATCGGAAGTGTATCGAACACTGCGTACAAATATTCAGTTTTCCTCCATAGACAGCCCGGTAAAGTCCATTATGGTAACTTCGGCTGGTGCAGGTGAAGGAAAAACAACTACGTTGACAAATCTAGCTGTTGCTTATGCGCAAGCGAATATGAATGTCATAATTGTGGATGCTGATCTGAGAAAGCCTTCTATTCATGAATACTTTAGTTTATCTAATCGTCTTGGAGTTACCAATGTACTTGCGCATCAAGTTGGTAAAGAGACCGTTATTACGAAAAGTGGAATACCCTATCTGGATGTTATCCCTGCGGGAACGATCCCTCCGAACCCTTCGGAATTGCTCGCTTCCCAGCATATGTCGAAATTAATTGAGGAATTATCGCAAACGTATGATGCCGTATTTATTGATACGCCGCCCGTACTGCTGGTGACAGATGCCCAAGTGATGGCAACGAAATGTGACGGAGTATTGCTGGTTGTCCATTACGGGAAAGTGAAGCGCGAGGATCTCCGCAAGGCTAAAGCAAATTTACAGTTGGTCAATGCTAATGTGTTGGGAACTGTGCTCAATAAATATGCACAAAAAGGCATGAATCGATATCACTATTATGCAGGCGAAAATTAAGTTATTGAGCATGTTCCTGACATCAGAAACGTTTGATGGAGGATCGTGATGAATCAAGTAACCGAAATGATGTTGAGGGAGCAAGGTGCAGCAGTCGTCAAGTCGCATACAGAAGCCGACGTTTCGTACTTGTTTCTGACGTGTAAAAGGATTATTGATTTCTTCCTATCTTTATCCCTGCTTCTGATCACATCTCCCATTATTGCCTTGTTAATTATTTGGATTAAGTATGAATCACCTGGACCTGCACTGTATGTTCAGGAGCGTGTTGGATACAGGGGTAAAATTATACGTGTCTTTAAATTGAGATCGATGTATAACGATGCGGAAAAGGACGGTCCTCGATGGGCCGTCCGCAATGACAGTCGAATTACTAAAGTCGGCAGCTTTATTCGAAGGACTCGTCTAGATGAACTCCCGCAGCTGATTAACGTGTTGAGGAATGATATGAGCTTAATTGGGCCACGGCCTGAGAGATATGCATTTATGCTGCAGTTCAGTGAGAAAATTCCAGGTTTTATGAATAGAGTACTCGTCAAGCCCGGATTAACGGGATTGGCGCAAGTAAATGGTGGGTACGATCTTACGCCGGAAGAGAAGTTTGAGCATGACATGTATTATATCCATCATTATTCCGCATGGTTGGAGACCAAAATATTTTTCAAAACCATTTTCATTGTGCTGACAGGTAGAGGAGCGCGATGATTCATTTCTGATGTTATTAATACTACTTTTTCGATTGGTAAAGTTGGTTAAATAAAACGTTTGTAAACATATCAGCAGTTTGGTGCGAGGTGCTTGATGAAAGTAATGGTGATTTCGAGCAGTGCCCCTTCTCTATTAACGTTTCGTAAAGATATGATAACGGCTTTGCAACGTGATGGATATGAAGTCCTGGCCTCCGCGCCAGAACCTGCACAAGAATGGGCGCCCAGATTCAAATCATTCGGCGTCCATTACTACTCCGTACCGATAGAGCGTAACGGGATCAATCCTCTTAAAGACATTGGCACGCTGATCCAGCTTCTGAAGCTGATACGCAGCACGAAGCCAGATAAGATATTTGCTTATCAAGCAAAATCAATCGTATACGGCTGTATTGCGGCAAAATTGGCAGGGATCAACCATATTTTTGCTTTGGTTGCAGGACTGGGCTCTGTATTTCGTAATAACAGCAGTTTATCTTTTCTTAAGCTTGTATTGATGATGCAGTATAGGCTTGCTCTTTCCTGCTGTGAGCGAGTCTTCTTCCAGAACAACGACGACATCAGCGAGTGCAGGCGACTGCGACTGATTAGAGCAGAGCAGCCCTGTCTTATTCATGGCTCTGGCGTTAATTTGGAGCTGTTTACCGAACAGCCTTTGCCAGATAGCGATACGTTTTTATTTGTCGGTCGACTGATTAAGGATAAAGGGCTAATGGAATACTTGGAAGCTTCGCGAATTGTGAAGCAAAAATATCCTGCAGCGAAGTTCCTTCTGGTAGGTCCGTTTGATACAAATCCGACAGCTATCCAAGAAAGGGACTTGAAGCCGTATATAGAGGATGGCTCCGTGGAGTACGCAGGGGCAACTGATGATGTTAGGCCTTACCTAAGGCAGTGTTCGGTATTTGTACTGCCTTCTTACCATGAAGGCACACCCAAGAGCATTCTGGAAGCTATGGCGACTGCAAGACCTATCGTTACGACAGATGCGCCAGGGTGCAGAGAAACGGTCGTCGATCGTGTAAACGGGTTCCTTGTTCCTGTTAAAGATACGCAAGCTTTAGCCAATAAAATGGTATGGATGATTGAGCATCGGAAATACCTTGAGTCCATGTCCAGCGAAAGCTTGCGCATCTGCAAAGACAAATATGATGTAAACAAAGTGAATAAAGTCATTTTGAATATAATGTCATCCAACCCGATGGAGGTTAAATCTATGCTGGACGCCATCAAGGACAGGGAAACGTCGATTGCGGTAGTTGGACTTGGATATGTCGGACTTCCTTTAGCTGTTGCACTTTCTAAAAGGGCTAAAGTAATTGGTTTTGACAACAGTATCAAAAAAATTGAACGCTACAAGAGCGGGTTCGATCCAACCCATGAAGTGGGTGACGAACATATCCGCGATTGTACGGTGGAATTCACCAGCAACCCTGAGGATATCGCACGAGCTGCATTTGTAATCATAGCTGTGCCAACTCCCGTAGATCCACACAATAAACCGGACTTATCAGCCATATCGGGAGCGAGTCGCGTAGTTGGGCGATATATGGGGAAAGGCAGTGTTGTGGTCTACGAGTCCACTGTATATCCCGGTGTGACGGAGGACGTGTGTGTTCCTATTCTGGAGCAGGAGTCAGAAATGATATGTGGTACTGATTTTAAGGTGGGCTACTCTCCCGAGCGTATCAATCCGGGTGATAAGGTACATCGGCTAGAGTCTATTGTCAAGATTGTCTCAGGCATGGATGCGGAGAGTCTAGAAGTAGTCGCTGGTGTGTATGAATTAATAATTGAGGCAGGTGTATTCAGAGCGTCGTCCATTAAAGTAGCGGAGGCTGCCAAAGTTATTGAAAATGCACAGCGAGATATTAATATCGCGTTTATGAATGAATTGTCCATTATTTTTAATCGTCTTGGAATAGATACACTGGACGTCTTGCAGACGGCAGGCACCAAATGGAACTTTCTACATTTTAGACCGGGCCTTGTAGGAGGACACTGCATTGGTGTCGATCCGTACTATCTGACCTATAAGGCTGAGGAAATAGGTTATCATCCAGAGGTTATCCCTGCCGGTCGTCGGATCAATGACAATATGGGCAAATATGTAGCTGAGAGTGTTGTCAAGCAGATGATTCGTGATGACTGCCCTATTAAAGGCGCTAAAGTTCTCTTAATGGGAGTCACCTTTAAAGAAAATGTGCCGGATGTTCGAAATTCCAAAGTAGCCGATATCGTTCGCGAGTTAAAGGAGTATGGGGTCCTGATTTATGCAATAGATCCCCTTGCGGATAGCAGTGAGATTAAGGAAGAATATGGATTTGAACTCGCACAGGAAGTTCCTCCAGTCGACGCTGTGATTGTTGCGGTAAATCATCAGGATTATGTCAATTTTCCTTTGGAGCAGATTCGAGAAAAGTATGCTGACAACAGAAACGTATTAGTTGATGTTAAAGGCATTTATGATCGGAACGAGGCCGAAGCTTTGGGCTTCAAGTATTGGAGGTTATAAGATGGGCTACGAGCTAGTGAAGCTTCCTAAAGGCACGTTGTTTCTGGTCACAGGTGTCGCTGGCTTTATCGGTTCTAATCTTGCTGAGACGCTGCTTGACATGGGGATGAAGGTACGAGGACTCGACAACTTCTCCACCGGCAAACAAGTGAATGTCAGCCTGTTTGCCAATAACCCTAATTATACATTTATTGAAGGAGACATCCGTGACTTTGATACGTGTCAGCAAGCTTGTAAAGATGCAGAGTATGTACTTCATCAGGCAGCCCTTGGCTCCGTGCCCCGATCGATTGAGGAACCGCTCTTATATGAGGAAAATAATGTGAAGGGCACGCTGAACGTTATGGAGGCAGCTCGTCTGTCAGGAAAGGTAAAACGGTTTGTATATGCTTCTTCCTCGTCTGTATATGGGGATTCAGAAGAACTCCCTAAGCACGAAGGGGCTGAAGGTCAGCTACTTTCCCCTTACGCGGCAACCAAATTAGTGAATGAGCATTATGGCTCGTTGTATACACGACTATACAACATGCCTTGTATTGGGTTGAGGTACTTTAATGTGTTTGGCCCAAGACAAGATCCGGATTCGCAATACGCTGCTGTTATTCCTATTTTTTCGAAGCTGCTTTTGACCGGGGAACGGCCGACCATCAATGGTGATGGGCGGCAGACCAGAGACTTTACCTACATCGATAATGTGATCGAAGCGAACATAAAAGCTTGTGTTGCAGACGAGGCAGCATGCGGGGAGACTTTTAACATCGCGTGCGGCGAAAGGTTCAGTCTGCTTAATATGCTGAAAAACATGTGTGAGCGGCTTGAAGTGGCATATGATCCCGTCTTTGGTCCAGACAGACCTGGGGATATCAAACACAGTCTTGCGGATATATCTAAGGCCCGTATGCTATTGGGCTACGAGGGAGAATGGAATTTCCATAGTGGCTTTGATCGTGCTGCCGACTGGTACCGCAGCTACTTTGAACAGAACGTCTCGACTAATTAATTGGAGATGGAGGACTGTTATGCACGCCGTATGCAGATGGCATCAACGGGCGCGTTGGCTGCACCAGCACCGCGTTCCGTTTTTACCAAAATGGATTTACTATTTGATGCGAATTGTGTTCGCATGTGATCTGCCATATGCGGTAGATATGGCAAAAGACGTAAAGTTGTTCCACAACGGCCTCGGTGTTGTCATCCATCGCCAAGCCAAAATTGGCAGTGGCACAAGCATCTATCAAAATGTAACGATAGGCGGTAACGGGAGAGAGGGAAAAGATAACGGAATTCCCGTTATCGGACGAAATGTATTTATTGGAGCAGGCGCAGTGATTATGGGGCCGATTACGATTGGGGACTATGCCAGGATCGGGGCAAACTCCGTTGTGACGAGATCGGTTCCCCCGTACGGGGTAGCTGTAGGCGCGCCTGCTCAACTTATCCGGATTGATTATGATAGGGGCGTGAGCGCACGATGACAAGCGGAGCACCGCGACGCATCTTACATGTGTTCTCTAGATTGGATAGAGGCGGAGCAGAAACACGCATGATGGATGTATTCCGACATATGGATCGTACTCGCCTCCAATTTGACTTTCTGGTGCTGGAGCCCGGCCAGCACCATTATGATGAAGAGATCGAGCAGCTTGGCGGAAAGAAATATATGGTTCGCCATCCAAAGCGAAGTGGAATCTTTGCACATTTGAAGGATATGTACCAAGTGATGAAGCGAGAGGGGCCCTATCAGGCGGTTCATGCACATACAGCACATCATGCAGGATTGGCTATGCTGGCTGCTCGTCTGGCTGGTGTTACGTTTCGGGTATGCCATGCTCGCACGTCCGGCACGTCCGGCTCCATGCTGAAGCGGTTCTCGATCCTTTTCGGGAGGTTATTGATGCTGCGCTATGCAACGCGGCTGCTTGCCATTAGCTGCGAAGCGGGACGATATTTGTTTGGACAACGAGCGGTAGACAGTGGGAAGGTGGAAGTCGTGCCTAATGCCATCGACTTATCGCCATATTGCCGCCTCCAAGAGATTGAGGTGGCAAGCAGCAGGCGATATATTGGCATTCCCGACTGCCAACTGCTGCTTGGTCACATTGGTCGGCTGCATACAGTCAAAAACCATGTCTTTTTGTTCAAGCTGCTTGCTCATTTAAGGGACTCGCAGATTGATGCCCGCTTAGTCCTTATTGGCGGGGGCGCTCTGCGGAAGCAGCTGGAACAACAGGCTGAAGATAACGGGGTGTTAAGCTGTGTGCATTTCCTTGGTGTACGTACGGACATTCCGCCGCTGCTTCGTCTGCTGGACGTTTTTGTCATGCCTTCATTTTATGAAGGGCTCGGAGGCGCTGCTATTGAGGCGCAAGCGGCGGGTATTCCGTGTGTGTTATCTTCATCTCTTCCCGAAGAGGTTGATATGAAGACGGGTCTGGTACGATTTTTGTCACTACATCAGCCGATCGGGGACTGGGGACAGGTTGTACGGGAGCAGGCGACCCAGCCACGACCAAGCTTTGAGCGCATTTATGCCGCCTTCTTTAAGCGAGGTTTTCTGCTAGAGCAGGAATTGGATCAATTGCAGCATGCTTATGGATTATCTACTTTCCCTCAGGACTACTTGGGTAAACGGAGGATCTACGAAGTATGAGCTCCTTGCCGAAACGAGTGCTGCAAGTGATCCCTTCTACTGGATACGGCGGTATCTCATCGATGCTGATGAATATTTATCGCTGTGTAGACAGAGACACCCTGCAATTCGATTTTGCTGCTTTTAATCAGGGACCGCTCCATGACGAGATTGCTAATATGGGTGGTCGTATATTTTATTTCGATTATATAAAAAAGCAAGGCATCTTTTCTTATATGCGCGCATTTAAAAACTTGATTCAAGAGCATGGCCCCTACCAGGCTGTACACGTTCATAACGGTTACAAAGGGGGCTTTGCATTGATGGCGGCCCGGCAGGCGGGTATTGACATCCGTGTCTGCCATATCCATACGAGCAACGTCGAGCAAGCATGGCAGAGAGCGATAGTTCCGCTGTTGAAGACTGCTGCGATCATAAACGCTACGGATCTGTTGGCTTGCGGGCAGGAAGCGGGCAGCTTTATGTACGGCCGCAGGCCCTTCGATGTGCTGACGAACGCGATTAATTCGTCAAGCTACGCCTTCCGAACTCAATCGGATCGCAGCCGAATGAGGGAAGAGCTTGGCATTCCGACTGATTGTCTTGTTATCGGCCATGTGGGCAGACTGTCCGAAGTGAAAAATCACTTCTTTATGATAGATATTGCGGATTGGTTGAAACGACAGCATCCTGAACTTTGCTTCTGGCTTGTATTTACAGGAGACGGACCGCTCAAATATGACTTAGAACAGGCAATTATCAGCAAAGGTCTTGGTCAGCATTTCATATTTACTGGACTCAGATCGGATATTCCGGAACTGCTGCAAGCATTTGATGTTTATTTATTCCCTTCTTTATTCGAGGGGCTGCCGGTTTCTCTTTTGGAAGCACAAGCATCCGGCTTGCCTTGTCTCGTATCTGCTGGCGTACCGAATGAAGCTGACATTGGGGCGGGTCTGGTACGCTTTATGGACTTGGCAGAGGGAAGCGCTAATTGGGCAGCGGCATTGCTGGAGTGGTCAGCAAGAGGCCGAGGCGAACCGCATGAATCCGAGTTAAGGCTGATTGACAAGGGCTATAGTATTCAAGAAAATGTCCGCAAGCTACTACACATCTATCAACTATAAGCGCAAACGTTGAACCGAAAATTCATTGGCACAGATAGGGGAGGGAATGATGCAGCAAATATACGGTGGATCCCCCTACATCATCGAACGCAGCAGCTTGAAGCAGCGATTTATGCTACCATCTTGGCTGTTCTACATGGTTGTATCTATGGCACTTCTTCTCTATTCGTGGCAGCAGCAGCCTATTTATTTAAACGCTGCAATCTTTTTGATGGCGGGGTACATTTGCTTTTCGCACGTCTATTGTAATTTCTTGTTGATTGCTTTTCTATTGCCTTCCCTTCATTTATTTGTAACGGAAGACAGTGGTGTCTCTTATGCTACGATGCTGTTTCTTGTTGCACTCGTCAAGCATGTGGCTGCTCGGTTTAACACAATGAAGCTGCATGTAGTTGGTCTAATTGCGATGCTGTGTATGATTGCGTATGAATGGCTCCATCTATACCTTAATGGCTCGGTCATGGTCGTTCCTGTAATCAGATGGTCAGCTTTGTTCCTGTACGCATCGCTGATGATGATCGATTTGAATTTCAGACCTGATTTTAAACAGATTGCGCACTATTTTGTAGCAGGGATCCTGTTATCCAGCGTATGCGGATTTGTGATGTCCTGGGCGGTGCCTAGTGGTGCTGCGACTGGATATGTCAGATTCGAAGGGGCAGGCGGTGACCCGAATGGCTTCGGTATGATGATTTTGATGGCGGCTTTTTTTCTCCTCCATATTTATAAACAATCACGAACACCAAAGCCACGATATATATATTTTGCTTTAGGCTTAATGCTGCTAGGGTTGTCGACCTTGTCCCGCGCTTATTTCCTGACAGCTGCCATTACGGTTGTTCTGTTAGCAGTGTACATGATCGTAACTTCTGAACACAGCATGATTCGGCTTCGCAGGAAGCTTGCACTTGCCGTACTCTTGTTCGCTGCGATCTTCGCCGTTCCTGCCATAGGATTTATTAATTCCATCATGGAGCGGATGTCGATCGGAGACAGCTTGCAGAAGATGACAGGACTGCGCTCCATGCTGGCTGAAAGATACTGGGATGTATTTACGGAATCGACCTTGTGGGAGATGTTTTGGGGCAAGGGAATTATCGGATATTTACAACAGAGCAACATCTCGGTTATGGGTATTTTGACGGGCCCGCATAACACTTATTTGGAATCTTTAATTGCGTGGGGCATGTGCGGAACTATTTTATTTGTCATCTACATGGTGGTATTAAACCAATGCCAAAGGCAGAAAGAAACTTCAAGTCATAAGCCCTCCTTCCTATCTTATCTTCCCATCATTTCCACACTCATCTTTCTAATCTCGTTACAATCCTTAGCCAAGTATAGTACTTACTTTTATATGACCATGTTATTTATGAACATGTACTATTGTGAGCATACTAACCAACGTGATTCTGAACTTATAGCCCCTTCCGCGACGGTGAGAGAATGAAGATAGACAACGCGTTATACAATTTAATCGCGAATCTGCTGCTGCAATTTGTGACAGCTGCTGTTGGCATTATTTTGCCCAGATTAATTATTGAAGCCTACGGCTCTAATATGAATGGCATGATCTCCTCAATTAATCAATTTTTAAGATATTTATCGTTAGTGGAGGCTGGTCTTGGGGCCGCCTCTATCGCTGCGTTATACAAACCACTTGCCGCCAGCAATATCGGTGAAGTTAATGCTGTATTATCGGCTTCACGGCTATTTTATCGCAGAGCTGGTATTATATTTGCGGTGCTTGTTGTAGGGTGCGCAGTATGTTACCCGTTCCTTGTACACGGTCAAGTTCCGGTTATCACATCAAGCGTTATGGTTCTTATTTTGGCAGGAAGCGGCTTGGTGGAGTACTTTATTATTGGTAAATACAGAGTGCTGTTAATGGCAGATCAGAAGAGTTACGTCATATCCCTGATTCAAACGATTGGCGTGATTCTAAATGCTGTAGTCTCCGTCGTCCTCATCATGAGCGGATTTGATGTCCTGATCACCCAAACCGCTGCGACACTCATTTTCGTTTCCAGAGTCCTTTTGGTCAAATGGTATGTCCGGCGGGAATATAAGGAAGTAAACTACCGGGCTGTACCCAATCATAAAGCACTTGACCGACGTTGGGACGCCTTTATTCACCAGCTTAATACGTTAATTGTTTATGCTGCTCCCGTGGTGATCATTACCATCTGCTGCAGTCTCAGTGAGGTAAGTGTGTATGCAGTGTACAACATGGTGTTTGTTGCGGTAAATATGTTTGTTTCCGCGTTCTCTAATGGGTTAATGGCTTCATTTGGCCATGTGATTGCGAGTGGAGAGCGTGGCAGCCTGCTTCGACAATTCGGTGCGTACGAGTACATGTACTATGCCGTTCTTACGGCTGCGTATGCTTGCGCCGCTATTTTAATTTTACCTTTTTTACGCCTTTATACATCTGGTATTCATGATGCAGTATATATCCGTCCAGAACTAGCGGCACTATTTATCGTTGTAGGGATTGTAAGCAACGTACGGCTGCCGCATTATACGTTGATTCAAGCGGCGGGTCATTTTAGAGAAACGAAATATCCGTCCATTGTGGAGTCCATCATTAATTTGGCAGTCTCGATTATACTTGTTCAATGGTTCGGGATGATTGGCGTTATGCTCGGCAGCATTTGCTCGCATCTATATCGCACGCCAGAATTGATAAGGTATACTTCCAAGCATATATTGGAGCACAGTGCAAAGCAGACGATTGTTCGAATTATTAGACTTGTCATTCTGAGCGCAATCGCGATTACTCCGTTTTTATTTGTATTTGTGCCTGAACCTGCTAGTGTAATGAACTGGTTGTTGTGGGCTATTATCGCGGGTACTGTAGTCTTGTTTATTATTGTCATTGGCAATGTGCTTTTAGAGCCGGAAACTGCGAGGCAAGTCTGGAAGCAAGTTAATCGTGCAATCAAGAAATTAAAGCAAAGAAAGGGCAAAGGACAATTAGATCATGATCAAACAAGCTAATCCACAATAGAAAGGTGGAAGATGCTGTGCGCAGAAAAGTTGGAATTGTTCTTGTCATTATACTTCTGATAGGGGCTATTGCAGTCTGGTGGGGGTATGAGTATATAACAAACCGAGAGGTGTCTACGCAAGAATTGGGGGTAGCTACTGATTTCTTTGACTTTAGTAAAGTAGATACGAGTAGACCGGTGGGTGGTGTAGGAACCATTCATCCTGATCAGTCAATATCAGGTTCGCCGCAGCCTACTGCTGAATCTGCGGCGAACAGCGGCGAACAGACGGGCAAACGATCCCAGCAGGAACAACTGCAGACGGAGGGAGCGCAGCAGCCGATAAGCGGAGATGGAAGGACGCAGGCTCCCATTACTGAAGAGTCCATTCGCTCGCGTTATATCGATTGGTTTGAGAGTTTGCAGGCTACAGCGATATCAAGGCTTGATGTGCTGGGCAAACGGGCGAAGGCTGATTATAAGTTGTACAAAGCAGGGAAGTCAAATCGTTCTCTAGCAGATCTGACCTCGCTCTATATGAGTGCAGCCAAAAAGCTTGAGAGAAACGTCGATAAGTCTTTCTATAGTCGGCTGGAGCAAATGAAGTCAGAATTGAAGGAACATGGATTTGGAATTCAACTGGCAGAGGAAGCGGAAGCTGCGTATCAAGCTAAAATTGACCATAAAAAGTCGCAGCTGATGGACAAAGCAGCTGGAAAGTTAAAATAGTTATCGGAGCAGTAGTTTCGAGGGGACCTTATTACGTGACAGTACAGTCAATATAGAAGAGGGAGGGGAGGCTCTCTCCTCTATATTGATCTAATCCTTGTGTTAGTTCGTCTGTGTGCAATCCGTGAACACGTTAATTGTGATAGGGTTGTTGCTGGGCGCTATATCCTTGCGTGTATCCGTAGGTATTGTTTGCTGCATACAGATGTGTGCTTGCATTATCGATCTGATTACAGGCTTGCAATACGGCCTGCATTTGGTGGATGGCGTTTTGATGTCCTTGCAAAGCGGTTTGTATCACCTGAACAGCTTGTCGTTCGCGCTGTACCAGTTGTTCTAGATGTTGAGCGTTTTGTTGTTCTTGCTGAAGCAAACGTTGATAGTTGCCACTTGCTTGTTCAGTCTGCTGAATCATTTGTTGAATCGTGCTGCGAATTTGCTGTGTAGACGTATGTGTCATGCTCCTAACCTCCTATGTTTAATGTAAGTAGTTGGAATATCATATTTATGATGTGCTTCCCTATACATGATTATGCAAGAGATCAGGAGAATACAAAAATTAGTACTCTAACTCATTCGTAATTTTAAAATATACCTCAAGCACGTCAGGGTGTTTAAGCTCATAAGTATAGAGCGCATCTGGATCGTCAATTGGAATAGCAAATTCGACTTCCATGGCAATCATTAATTCCTTTAATGCTGCTTCGAGATGTGCTTTGTCTACATAATAGGTTGTTGAGATTTGTTGAAAACGTCGTGTGAAAAAGTCCAGTTGGCACTGGATCATATAGGTGTTCACCATCCATGTAATATTCGATCTCTTATGATCTAGTTATTATATGATCATCTGTACATAAATGTCACGCATATTCAAGGTACTGATTTAAAGAGTAGAACCCATAATTTAATTGAAGACCAATTGAACTTTGGTGCTTTTTGTCTCCAATGTGAAGCGAATAAAGGGTATAATAAAAAAGTATGACAAATGAGGAGCTTGTACTTGCAATAAAGCATACATCACAGAGGGGGAGAGAAGATGGACGTTGGAGCTAAATTATTGATTTTGGACGTGGATACAGGTGTTGATGATGCTCTTGCAATCGCTTACGCGGTTCGTTCGCCTGAGCTTAAGCTGCACGGCATTACGACTTGTTATGGCAACGTTACGGTAAGTGAAGCCGCACGTAACACGTTGATTGTGCTGGAGAAGTTGGGTGTTTATGATGTTCCTGTATTTAAAGGGGCCGAGCAGCCATTGAAACGGAAGAAGGAACATTATGTAAGGCACATTCATGGTGAACATGGCTTAGGTGAAGCGGAGCTATTTGAGCCCCAAAATAAACCTTCTGGTAAGAATGCTGTTGATTATCTTATTGAGCAATTTCGCGCATATCCGAAACAGATTACACTTGTTATGGTCGGACCATTAACGAATTTGGCATTGGCTTTGCAGAAGGCCCCTGATATTGCAGAATTAATCGGGGAGTTAATTATAATGGGGGGAGCCGTGCGTACCCGCGGTAATGTAACATCCCATGCTGAAGCCAATATTCACTGTGATGTTGATGCTGCAGATATTTTATTTAAAGCGAAGTTACCGCTAACTGTGGTTGGTCTTGATGTGACAATGGAAACGTTACTCCCACTGTCGGCTGTTCAGCAGTGGAGAAACGAGAATCCGGATATTGGTGGTTATTTTGCAGACATTACTGAATTTTATATTCGCTTCTATGAGACGCGTTATCCTGGCAGCGGCGGCTGCGCACTGCATGATCCGCTGGCAGTTGGTGTTGCTATTGATGCCAGTTTTGTGAAGCGAGTTCCTTTAAACGTCGCTATTGATAAGACAGGCGACGAAATAGGCAGAACAAGAGAGTTAGATGATGGTGAGGCAACATGCGAAGTATGCGTGGAAGTGGACGCCGAGCGTTTCCTGACACATTTTTTGAGTCGCGTCATCTAGCTGTAAAGTGTACAGCAGGTAAGTTGATGATATTTAAGTGTCCTGCAAGCTCAGTCGGAACAGCAAAAGCTCTGCGTTCTAGAAATAACGCAGAGCTTTTGCTATGCGCAGCAGTGAAAATAATAGAATGATCAGCTGCAGCCGTAAATGCTTTGAAAAAAGAAATACATTTTACCTAATTATATAGATTAAGGACAATAGCAATATTTCTCATTAGATTATTAAACATATCGCCAGGATCCCACAAACAGCGCTGTTATCATGGTTTTACCCCAGCACTATTAAGTGGTTGATAAAGTTTCCAATTATTATATCTTGTTCCTAATCATTTTCAAAGGCATGATGTCTATGAAACTTGTTTATGGAAGGAGATTTAAAATGCGTTGGAATTCATACATAAAAGGAACTCTCTTAGGCGTATCTTTGTTAACGTTGTCTGTTACAAGCATTCCGACATTAGCCGTCGCCGAGCGATTTGCGATGTCGTATCTTTATTTTGGCAATCCGAGTGGTTACGTACAGGCAGTTGATCACACAAAAGGTAGTCTGGACATGGTATCGCCAAGCTACTTTGACCTTCGTGACGATGGTTCTCTTCTGCTGACAGAAGCGCTTGATCCTGCATTTATTAAGGAAATGCACAGCAAAGGGATGAAAGTAGTTCCATTTCTTAGCAATCATTGGGATCGCAATAAAGGTATAGCTGCTCTGAACAATAGAAATGCACTAGTCAAGCAAATTGCTGCTGCAATAGAAAAGTACAATTTGGATGGAGTTAACGTTGATATCGAAAATGTAACAGACAAGCAGCGCGACGATCAGACGCAGCTGGTTAAAATGCTGCGCGAGGCGATACCAGCCCACAAAGAAGTATCAGTAGCCGTAGCGGCAAACCCGCAAGGATGGACTACAGGGTGGCATGGCTCCTACGATTATGCTGCCTTGTCAAAAGTAAGCGACTACTTAATGATTATGACATATGACGAGAGTTATCAAGGCAGCGAGCCTGGACCAGTTGCCGGTCTGCCTTTTGTTGAACAATCCATTCAATACGCGCTTAAACATGTTCCCAGCAATAAAATTGTACTTGGAATTCCGTTCTATGGCCGTTATTGGAAGTCCGATGGAACGATGAAGGGAAACGCGGCACAGAATCATCGCATAAGTAAACTTTTGCAAGCTTACAATGGCAAGACTTATTATGATGCTGCGAAGCAATCCCCTAAGGGTGTATTTACGATCAAGACAGGGGATGCGCTGCCGAATGTCCATGGAAATACATTAAAGCCGGGAACTTACACCGTCTGGTATGAAAATGAACAGTCAATCCAAGCCAAGCTAAATCTTGTGAATAAGTATGATTTAAAAGGAGCAGGTAATTGGAGCTTAACGGAGGAAGCAGATGGTACTTGGGATTATTATAGTGCCTGGCTCAACGGGTCAGCATTTGTTGATACAACAGGCCATTGGGCGAGTGCTTATATACATTCCGTGAATGAACGCGGCTGGATGACAGGTACCGCTAAGCGAACCTTCGCGCCTGAGCAGCGGTTGACACGTGCGCAGTCGGCCGCCATCGTGGCGCGCCTGCTGCAGCTGCAACCGCAATCGGCTGTCCGTCCATTTTGGGATGTGCCGTCACGTCATTGGGCGGCAAATGACATCCTCATGGCACAGCAAGCCGGTATAATGAAGGGGCGGGCAGATGGCAGCTTTGGCCCGGAGGAATCGATAACACGTGAAGAATTGACGGTGCTGCTGGCTCGAGTGCTTCAGGCGTCCCCGTCCAAGCCGGTTATTAGTTCCTTCGAAGACGTGAGCAGCGACAGATGGTCAGCAGCCTCCATTGCGGTACTAGTGGAAAACGGAATTGTTGACGGTTACCGAGATGGTACTTTCCGACCACTCCAAGCGGTCACTCGTGCTGAAATGGCCAAGATGCTGGACCTTGCAGCTCCGATACTAAATGAACAGTTTAAATAATCCATTTGTATCCGATTGTCCCCAGTGAATCGGTGTACCAAATTAATATTGAACATACGAATAATCCCCTCTGTCCAGACGATGATGCTCATCTGGACAGAGGGGATTTCGTATGTCTGGAAAGAAGAGATTACTCTTCCTTCCAGTCTTCTTTGCTTAATTGCTCGTCAATCACGTCTACAAAGCGGTTAAAGCAATTACAGTAGAAGTCTTTGCGGCAAATCGGGCATGGCATCGTTAACAGACGGTTAATCGATTTCTTGCCGTTGTTGTCAAACAAACGAAGCTGTGTTCCGTCATGAAGGGTAAGAACCAACTGAGACAAATTCGTCTCTGGATTATGGTCTGACACCTGTGTTCTCTTTACAATTGGTTGATAGGACATCTTCATTATCACCTGCACTCTACTTTTTTGCGTACTTACCATCTTAGGGGAATTGCAGATGCTTGTCAATTGGCAAGCTATCATTGCATTTGTACGCATGATTATCCTTACATTTGGTACATATTAAGAACAGCACAACGCATCATATATTATAACCTAAAACAAGGCTGAATGGAGGGCAGAAATGAGGGAATTAAGAAACGCAGCAAAAGGATTTAATCAGCATCGTAAAGCTCGGCTCGAGCTAAAGATCAGTGCAGCTGTGGTAGCCGTACTTATTGCAATGATGGCTTGTGTTCCTACGATAGGTGCAGCGATCCCGAATGAACAGTTGAATCTGCCGCAGGTAACTAACTTGCAGGCTATTCAAGATAAGAAATCGGTAGCTATTGTCATTGATGACTTTGGCAACAAGATGAAAGGGACAGAACTGATGTTAAAGCTGCCGGTACATATTACGGTTGCTGTGATGCCATTTTTGCAAACATCAGTTGCTGATGCGAAGCTTGCTCACCAGATGGGACATGAAGTGATCGTACATATGCCGATGGAGCCAAAGTCCGGAAAAGCAAGCTGGCTCGGACCAGGAGCTATTTTGTCATCACAATCGGATGAGGAGATCGAGAAAAGAATCCGTACGGCCATTGATGCTGTTCCACATGCGGTTGGGATGAATAATCATATGGGCTCCAAAATAACGGGAGACAAGCGCGTGATGCGAGTTGTACTGCGAGTCATTAAGGAGAAGGGGATGTATTTTCTCGACAGCAAAACCAATTATCGCTCCGTTATAGGAGAAGTTGCCAAGGAAATCGGGGTTCCCGTTGTAAACAATCAAATATTTTTGGATGACGTCTACTCTGAATCTCACGTCACCAAGCAATGGAGCAAAGTGCTGGATCAGCTCAAGTCTAGTGCGGCATGTATCACGATCGGACATGTTGGAGCGGGTGGCCTGAAGACGGCAGCCGTCCTCCATCGTCAAGTTCCTCAAGCGATGAAGGACTTACATTTCGTCCGCATATCTGAATTGGTGAAGCGATAGAAGTCATAACTGTCTAATCGTTGTCTTGAAGCGACTGATCAAATGGATAACAACTACAATACCTTCAGTTATGAAAAAGTAGCGTAATACTGGATAATAGCATCACAAATTCGTTGGGCAATGGCAGATTGGCCTGTACTGTTCGTCAGCAACAAACGATCCTGTGCATTGCTAATAAATCCAGTTTCTACAATTACTGCGGGCTGCTGCACTTTTCGCAGCAAATAATATTTTTTGCCGGATTCAGGAAGCATTACTTTCTGAAATAGGGGATTCAATTGCTGCTGGATCAAAGTAGCAAGCATCCTGCTTCGACCTTCTTCCTGATGCAGTACAATTGGCCCGCGAGCTGCCTGATTTTTGCCCCAATTGACGTGGAGACTCACGTAAATGGAGACTGGAACCTCTTCGCTTAACTGGCGTCGTTGCGCTAGGTCTTTGCGATGCCTTGAGCGTGTAACCGACCAGCGATTGTCATCACTTAAAGCGTAGTCTCCCGTACGATTCAAGACGGCAGGGATGTTTTTACTCTTTAACAGCAAATACAGCTTTTGAGCGATGGCCAAGTTAATATCTTTTTCCAAAATATTCTCATGTACGGTTCCACCGTCGATCCCACCGTGCCCAGCATCAATGAGAACAAATGGGTGCGGAAATACATGAGTAATATGTTGATGCTCATCGTCAGCGTCGATAGTTGATTGTTGTTCATCCGTCATGTGGTTCATGAAGGTTGGCGACTTCACAGAACAGGCATCGACAGTAGAAGCCGCAAACATGGCATTAACACTGATCAGGACAGTGATGCAGGTTAAACAAAATGTCCGTGGGTAACGCATGGAACATGACCTCTTTTCCACATAACCTTGTCTTAGGTATTATGTCGTATCGTGCACGAATAAGAAACATGCCATACAAAGCGCATATTGGAAATTAGGGGTTCAAAACAATAATGAAAACAGGTTTAAAATGAGTTGATAAAGCTCACACTAGAAGCAAAATAAGTTGTTCAGTTACGGGGGGATGAGCATGTCAAAACGTGATGATTTAATAAAGTATATTATACAACGTGTAGTGACCTATATAGATGAGCCCAAGGAACAACGGAGCGAGCGTAGGCTGGAACGCAAGCACCAGCAGCGAGAGCTTTGGTTGGTACGCTGGTTCGGGCTATTGCCATTTAGCATGAAAATGATGGCAGGTGACTGGAAACATGCGGGGCAGCCAGTGGTGAAGCGGGCTACACGAATCGTGGATCGTATCCGTCGTACAGGCAAGTGGGGAAAAGGAAAAACATTGTCCTAAATATACAAAGGCATGCACCGTATAAACCGGGGCATGCCTTCTTTATGTTGGAGATTAAGGGGTGGATTGTGTTTGAACTGGTGTAATATAACCGGTTGTTAATGCTAACGGCTCTGCAATAAAGCGGATACACGCAGCTCCCGAAGCTGACACTGCCGCATATGAAGCGGCAAATGTACGACCGTCTGTCCATCCCTGCTTGCCAACTAATGCATAAGGCAGGTTTATTGTGCCGCTGCTGTAGGAGCGTGACTGAACATAGATCCATGGTGAGGTTTGCAGGTCTGGTTTCCAATTATCCAGCCATTCTAGTGCTTTTTTGCCGTTTAATTGACGAGAACCGTTCATCCATTGAATATTGTCGTATGGATCAAAGGTGGATCTGATGACGACAGGGTTGTCCGGAGTGAGCAAAGGATTGGAGATGACCCCTGACAATGAGGTATGTCCTCCTGTTCGTGCCGATGAAGCCGCTGAGGTGATGTGATGGAAGGACGACTTGTTCAGACGCTTAACAGATTCATCAAGACGGGACATTTCTAATTCTTCTGGCAGCTGCTCTCCCGTTTCTGCGTCAAGAAGCACCATTTTATTGCCGTTATTTACTCTCCACATTGCTATCAAAGGTGGTGCATATAATGGTTTAATATCAAGCGATTCTTGCTCCCAGCCTAGTGCATGAATCGCTTCCGATAGAATAGCTTGATCATAAGGGAGTCGAGAACCTACTCCATACTCAGTTAACAAATAATCGTCATCTGGTGTCGCGTGTATGATCAAATACCCAACAGTCTTGTTATGTGAACTTAGCACGTTTACTAGCCAGCCATGTGTACCAGGCCCAAGCGGTTGTACGTCGGTCTTGGCCCGCTTCCACGCAGAGAAAGGCTGATGCTGCGATAGTCTTTGAACGGTCTGATCAACGGTCTCCTGCAGGGAAAGACGGGGAGCAGTTCGATACCTAGCAGCTTCTGCTCGAGATATGGATTGTGACGGAATGTAGGCAGACTCTTGATGTAGTGTGGCGAAAGCTTGGCGGCGAAAATGGTTGGAAGTGCTGGTTTGACTCGTCTCCGGCAGGCTGATCTGAATCCGGGCCGGTTGTTGTATGGCATCCGAGCCCGCTACAATGACATATGATAATCCTGCGGACACAACAGCTGTTAACGCCGCAGCACATGTTAAGCGAACGAAGTGATTCCACCAATGGTTCATGTTCAAGCACCTCATTTCTTGGCAACCTAATAGAATATTAATGGTTTACCCTATTTATGCGAACTTAACACCATTTTATCGAAGCTATTTTTAAAAGACTGTCGCTTTAGCGCCACCGCATGGCTTGTTTTAGGTACTATTTTTGCCGTTATGTGACGGTTCAAGGCAGTTGTCTATATAAGGACAGAGTGCCTTAAACGAGAACTGTCGCATTATGAAAGCATAGTGAAAAACACGGCTCAGCCATTCAAGCCTGAGGGCAAATGAAGGAGAGCCGCATTTATAACACTGAGCGTGATTCGTGGCTCAAACTGCCATCGTATCTCGTTGCAGCGTATCTCAAATTGCTCACGCGCCGAGCGAGCCTGCGGAGATGGTTCTTGTGTTGGTTCAGCATGAGATTGCTGCACATTCTCTAGATCAAGATGCTGCAGCATGCTGTCCAGCGTAGCTCGCGGAGGCAGTTCTACAGCTAAAGGCTGCTGAGGTGATTCATTCGCATCTTTAACTGCGCCGGGTTCCATGGCCTCCTCTTCTTGCTTGATAAGCGGCTCATAGTAAGCAGCCAGCCGTTCCCATTCTTCATCCAGCCGCTCACTTGCTTCTACCGCCCAGCTCATATCATAGTCGGCTGCCAGATGACGAATACGCTGTTCCACGAGGTGGGCTGCTTGTTCAAGCGTAAACCGCCAGGTCATCGTGTGCACGTTTGCAGGCAGCTTCGGCGTCAAGTGGCGATCTTTGACCAGCTCCATAAAGTGGGGGTGGATGGTTCCACTCACAAGTGAGACGCCGAATGAATGAAGTTCCTCCCGTTTAAGATCACAAGCAAATTCCAACTTTACATTTAGCAGCAAATAAGGCTCATAAGCCGCAGAGCGGCGCTGCCCGCGCCCAGTATAAGCTTCGCTGCTTTCTTCGAACAAAGAGAGGTAACGGCCGCCCTGTAGTGCGGCTTGCATAATCTGTTCCAGTCGTTGGCTGCCAAAGTTCACATTATCTTTAGGGATACGACCGATTCCGCCCCCACCTCCCGTAAATGCAGGCGCAACCCCAAAGTAGCGCTGCATAATGGTGTCACCAGTTCCTTCACCGACAGCTTGCGACGTACTCGTCTGATTCGGAGTTTGGCTGCTGCCAGGATGCCCCACAGGGCGTGCTGATACATTAGCCGCATTAACGTCAGTGTCAATCTGCGCTTGTTCACCTGTGAGGGGGAGGCTTGCTTCCCAGAGTCCCACGTCTTGTAAACCGTTGTTATTCGCTGCTGGTGGCAGCGGAGTTGGCTCGGTTACGGGGGAGGTGACATAACTGATTGGGCCGCGATTTGTCTCTGGCGGCATTTGTGTTGGATCAAACACAAACGTAAAGCGCATCGTCTCTGCCTCAGCCCCAGTACGGTCCACAAAGCCCCAATAATAGGGCCTGTTCGTTAATACACGATCTGCCTGTTCGGACAGCTTTACCGTGACATAAGCCGGCGTTTTCTCAAGAATATGACACTCCGTTGATTCCAAATACCTCATGACGAAGCGGGTAATCTGTTCCGTATCCATATGCTAACTATGCCTCCGCTTCCGTGCCAAATCGTTGTAGAAATGACTGTACTTCACGCTGCTGCTTTCCGCTGTCAGTTGTATCGGCCTCATTATGCAGCCGTGTTCGGATATCATTAAGGGATTGGCCAAGTGAATTAACCTGCTTGCGAACCTCTTCTTCATTGTCAGCTTCCAGCAAAATACGGGACAAACTTCGTTCCAAACTATCCTGCTCCTCGAACCGTTCCAAGATCATGTCCAAACTGCCAATAACCATTTCAAACATATTGATCTTCTCGTGCAGCAAGTTCAAAATATGTTCCTCAATCGTACCTTGGGTAGACAAATTATAAATCTTGACGTCGTGTGTCTGTCCAAGTCGATGGACTCGGCCAATGCGCTGTTCCACCCGCATCGGATTCCAGGGTAGATCAAAGTTAATCATATGGTGGCAAAATTGCAGATTAATGCCTTCTCCACCGGCTTCTGTAGCGATCATCACTTGAGCGCGTCCTCGAAACAGGTCCATCATCCAATCCTTTTTGCCGCGGTTCATTCCACCTCGATAGGGTACAGCGACGAGTCCTCGTTCACGGAAATATTGCAGCAAGTATTCTTGCGTAGCACGATATTCCGTAAATAGGATGACCTTATCGTTCATGCCACGGATTAATTCCATCGCAGTTTCGGCTTTTGTGTTGGATTTGATTCGTTTTATGAGGTCTACTAGATCCCATATTCGTTCGCGAACCGGGGAATCCTCTGCTAATTTCTTAGACAGATTGACTAATGTTAAAAATACGGCGTCTCTGCTGGAGCAGACTTCACGTTGCAACGTGATCAAAGAGAACATGCTGCCAAAGTCGCCAGCATTGGTCTGGTATTGTTCCCGAATAAACTGCGTTACGCCATCGTATAATGCTTTCTCGTCCGCTGAGAGTGTCAAGGGTACATTTTTAACGATACGTTTCGTAAAATGAACATTGCCTTCTCCGCGCCTGTTGCGGATCATCACTTTTGACAGCTCGGATTGAAGCACCGTCTCGTTCTTAGGAACACGTTTATCGGTCACATAGTTGGTGCTAAAATCTCCTTGGGCGCCTAATTGGCCAGGCTTCAGGAGCGTAATGAGATTGTATAACTCATTCATATCGTTCTGCACTGGTGTAGCCGTAAGCAGCAGGCAATATTTTTTTCGCAGCTGAGTAATAAATTGATAGTTAGTTGTCTTGCGATTTTTTAGTTTGTGAGCTTCATCGATCACAAGCATGTCATATTCCTGCTCCAGCAAGATGGAACGGTGTGGATCGCGTTTAGCCGTATCCATGGATGCAACTACGACACCGGAATGCCAATGATACTCTTTCTTCTGGGCTACGGCAGGTATGCCAAACTTATGGTTAAGCTCGCGTACCCATTGCAGCACCAGTGAAGCGGGTACCAGAATAAGGGCACGTTTTACGAGTCCTCGGATCATATATTCCTTAATAACAAGCCCTGCTTCAATTGTCTTGCCAAGGCCCACTTCGTCTGCAAGAATCGCACGTCCGCGCATCTCGTGAAGCACTTTACGAGCGGTAGAGAGTTGGTGTGGCAAAGGTTCGACATTCGTCAAGTGTGTTAAGCACTGCAGTTCGTCAAAAGATCGGATAAGCTTAGCTTGCTCCGCTTCATAAGCAAGTTGGAACAATGTCCAGTCATCCCACGGGCCATTGCGATCGATACGTGACTGCATCGTCTCCATCCAACTGCGGTCAAAGTGAAACGGTACGTGTTCATCCGCGCTTAATGGCATTTTTTCATTGTTCATGAGGTGGACCTCCTTGCTTTGGTGCGGTGTAGTGTACGTTTAGTATGGTCTATATTTATACAAATCATAACTTTTGACATCTTTGGCGAAGTATAAATACACAATAGATGCCAAGTTGTCACCGTGCATGTCAAATCCCAAAACTGTCGAATAAAAGAGAATGATAGAGAGAGGATAAGCGAAGGGGGAGACGAAGTGGTTTCTTTCAAGAATATCCTCGTTTTAGAATTCGTATTTCTATATGTTGTGTAGTAAAATGATCAACGCATACTATATGTTGTGTATTTTACATACGTTGTCAGATAAGAATGATGTGTGTTCAATTCGTGAAATTCATGGTACAGGAGGTTGTTTTTATTGGAATCTATAAAGAAAACACAGCGCTTGGAAGGGCTAAGCGAGAAAATATTTTTGGATCGATATGCTTGGAAAGATGCGGATACGAATCATACACAGATCGGAGACATCGTTCTTGTATTAACAAAGGATGATCCCAAGTTTCCCGCGAAGGAAGTCGGTGAGGTCATAGCCCGCGATGGACGGCACGTGTCCGTGAAGACACGGAGCGGCGAAATTGTGCACACAACGGTGGAGAAATTAACGCTTACAATCGAGAAGACACCTGAAGAAATGTGGGATCGGTTAGCGGCTGCGATGGCATCAGTAGAAGCAACACCGGAGAAACAAGCAGAGTGGACGGATCGTTTCAGATATATGCTGGATGATTGGAAGCTGGTTCCTGGAGGCCGAATTGCGGCTGGTGCCGGGGCTAGCGAGGAACTGACGTTATTTAATTGTTATGTGATTCCATCGCCTAAAGACAGCCGCGGGGGCATTATGGAGACACTGTCGGAGATGACAGAGATTATGGCACGTGGAGGTGGCGTTGGAATTAATTTGAGTTCTTTACGTCCGCACCGTGCCATTGTTCGCGGAGTAAATGGCTCTTCTAGCGGCTCGGTATCCTGGGGAGGCTTGTTCAGCTATACGACAGGCTTGATCGAACAGGGCGGCAGTCGCCGCGGTGCGCTGATGCTTATGATTAATGATTGGCACCCGGATGTCCTCGATTTTATTACCGTAAAGCAGACGGCTGGTCAAGTCACGAATGCCAACTTGTCTGTCTGTGTCAGCAACGCTTTTATGAAGGCTGTAAAGGAAGATCTAGATTGGGAATTGGTATTTCCGGATACGTCTGATCCTGACTATGATGAGATCTGGGACGGCGATCTCGATAAATGGAAGCAAGCGGGCAAGCCCGTTATTCCTTATCGCACTGTACGGGCCAGGGAGATCTGGCATACGATTATTGAATCCGCTTGGAAATCGGCCGAGCCGGGAGTCGTATTTATGGAATACTACAACCAAATGTCAAACAGTTGGTATTTTAACCCAATCATCTGTACGAATCCATGCGGGGAACAAGGCCTGCCGGCTTGGGGAGTTTGCAACTTGTCGGCTCTTAACTTGTCGAAGTTCTATGACGAAAAACATCACGATGTTGCTTGGGATGAGCTGGCACGGGTTACACGGGATGCCGTTCGATTCTTGGATAATGTAATCGACAAGACACCATATCATTTTGAGAAGAACCGCGAGAATCAGCAGACAGAGCGGCGTGTTGGCCTTGGCTCTATGGGACTTGCAGAGCTAATGATCAAACTCGGCATTCGTTATGGCAGTGCGGAATCACTAGAGTTTCTCGATCGGATATATGGCTTTATTGCCCGTGAATCGTACTTGGCATCGGCCGAGATTGCAGAAGAGAAAGGTTCATTTAAGGCCTTTGACGCGGATTTGTATGTACAAAGCGGATTTATGAAGACCATGATCGATTCCTTCCCTGAAGTGGGGCAGGCGATTAAGGATAAGGGAATGCGCAACGTAACCGTCATTACACAAGCGCCAACAGGTTCTACCGGTACTATGGTGGGGACTTCTACAGGTATCGAGCCTTACTTTGCATTTAAATATTTCCGTCAAAGCCGGCTTGGATTTGACGAGCAGTTTGTGCCAATTGCACAGCAATGGCTCGATGCTAATCCGGGACAAGAACTGCCGGATTACTTCATTACAGCGATGGATCTGTCTGCGGAAGACCATATTCGTGCACAAGCAGCGATTCAGCGCTGGGTCGACAGTTCAATCTCGAAGACGGCGAACTGTCCGCATGACTTTACTGTGGAGGAGACAAAACGCTTATATGAGCTCGCATTTGACCTCGGCTGCAAAGGGGTAACGATTTACCGCGACGGCAGTCGTGATGTTCAGGTGTTGACGACACAGAAGAAGGAAGAGAAGACGGCAGATGCAGAACTCTTGTCGGATGACAAGTCTATTGCTGTGTCGGCAGAGGCTCCAGTTGATGCGACCATTGCGGAAGTGGCTACAGGCACTGTAGGCTACATGCGTCGTCCACAAGTGCTTCGCGGTGCGACGTACAAAATCAACACGCCATTCGGCATGGCGTATATTACGATTAACGATTATGAAGATACACCTGTAGAAATCTTCTTAAATGTAGGCAAAGCCGGCTCCGATGTGTTTGCAATGGCAGAAGCACTTGGGCGCGTCTGCTCCTTGTTCTTGCGTTATGGCGACCATGGCAATAAGGTTGAGCTGCTGATTAAGCACTTAAAAGGCATCGGCGGTTCCGGTGCAATTGGCTTCGGTGTAAACCGCGTCGAGTCTATTGCCGACGCAGTGGCGAAGGCGCTGGAAACGCACCTTGCTGAGAGCAGCGTCACAGCCGCAGTGATTACGACTGCGCCTATAGCTGCTACGATTGAAGCACCTGTGGCTTCGTCGCAGGCTGCAGCGAAAATATTGCCGACAGAGGCACTCGCAACGAATACGCAGGTACGCGTGGAGACGCGTGATCTCTGCCCTTCGTGCGGATCGGCCTCGCTGTTAAACGTCGAGGGCTGCAAGACGTGCACGAATTGTGGGTACAGTCGCTGTAATTAAGTGTGAACATGCTTAATCGAATCTCATTGGATGTGAGGAATCACTAGATCTGCAAAAATGATCATAACTACTGCTAGAGTTAGATCAATAAAAGTACAAATTTATTTTACATTAAGATGTGTGAATATACATTTTGTGCAGATAAGCAGAATTGTCAATTAAAACTTACTGTGGATCTTACTGTAGCTTCGTAAAAAAGATTGATTGTTAAAAATAAGGTTTGATAAAAATCACCTCGTTAGTTTTTCTTAGAGGTGATTTTTATGTTGGATATGTATGTTGAAATTGATTTGAAGATACTCGACAAAAAGATTTAGCAATGTAACTTATCTATTATTATATAAATACTATGTATATCGTGTATTGCAATATATGAAGAACCTTAGCTAACAATACCAGGCCGCCTGATCATGATTAGGCAAGCCTGGTAGGATGATGACACTTAATTTTTGAACAGAATTTCGCCCACCTGTGTGGAAATGTTGAGCGTTGCACTTTCAGACTGAGCCTTACCAACATATCCATGGAGTTCTTTGGAAACAACCTTTTTGGTATTTGTTGCTTTTTCAAGAGCAACCTGATTATCAATAGTTCCTATTTTTGTTGATAGATTTACATATAGAGGTGCTGGTTGATCAGGTAAAGCGAATTCGACGTTACCAACGTCAGTAGATATGTTACTGCTTTCCATACCAATCACGTCAGTTACAGTAATGTCGCCGGCACTGCTGCTCACATTTAAGTGTTGGACCGACAATTCTGACTCAACGGATATGTTGCCAAATTTATTGTCTATCTCAAGAGACTTGAATTCTTTATACGGAAGACGAATCGTTAAAGATGGTAATGGCCCCGTATTTATGATCTTTTGTTTATTTTCAAGTATAATCTGTAATGCTCCATCTTGGATGGACGTAGTCACGTTGGTATCCATACCTTGTGAATTGTCCTTGAATAATTCCAATTCTGCTTGATTGATTTGTTTGTCGCCTTTGACTGTAACTATGGCAGCGCTACTCTGAATTTTTAGGGAATGAATGTTAGTTACATCTATTGGAGAAATATCTCCTTTTACTGCATGCGAAACATTTTTAATGTCCGATGTTTCTGAATTTACAATTGTGTTTGTCGATATAGAAGAGTTTTGCTGGAACAAACTTGGTGTACTATTGACGGAGGATTCTTTCGTACATCCGGCGAGTCCGATACTGGCAGTGGCCAGGAGAATCATAGCTATTTTCATATTGTTGTTCAAACGTTTATCTTCCTTTCTTCTGCGTATGTTAAACAGATCGTAATCATTTCATCCGTTTGTATATTAATCGTACAGTGGTCAGAAAGATTTGGTAACGGCCTTTGGTTTGAACAAGAACTGGACTTATGTCTAGGGAAAGCCTCCTTCTTCAAACTAGGGGCACACGATGAATCGAAGCTCAGATGTTGAGAAGATAACCTTTTATTTGGCTGACACCACTCGCAAAGTATATGTGATTTAATGGGGAAATTTATTGATAACCTCGCAAGTAGCAGTTCACCCAAGTGAGGGAAAAGTTTTTATCTCTTTTTATGAACCAAAACCCGAGAACTGGTGAATAAGTAGTGAAAGGATAAACAAGGAGGTCTTTGAAGTGAAAGAAAGTAATCATCTTCCAATATTCAAGGAGGGAGATCCCGTTGATTTTGAAACACTTGTTCAACCTCACTTAACTAGTGCATTTCGAGTCGCTTATTTGATCGTCCATGATTACCATCTAGCTCAGGATGCCGTGCAAGAAGCACTATTGGAAGCGTATAAATCACTTAATCGATATGATAAGCGAAAAGGGACATCGTTTCGAGCTTGGTTTATAAAAATTGTGACACATCGTGCACTTAATATGGTGCGTAGAAAGAAAAAAACGGAAGAATATATGGACTCTATTGATCCTGGGCAAAACCCATTGGAGACTATCCTTCAAAAGGAGAAAGAGCAACAGATTTGGCGAGCGATCCAGTTGATGACGCCGAAGCATCGCTCTGCAGTTATTCTTTACTATTATGAGGAGTTTAGTATAGCTGAAATTGCAAAAATCCTGGGTGTGTTCGAGGGTACGGTAAAATCAAGGCTGCATAAGGCCAGAAAGATAATTGCTGAACAAATACAAGTTAGGAATGAAAAACAGGTATTTACCGAGCTGGGAGTGATTATGCATGAATAATCTTGATAAACAGATTACACAAACTCTAAAAAAGGTAGCTGGCGAATTAGATCAGCCTGATTTTGTGATGCCAGACCAAGTGGTAACCTATGAAAGAAAAAGGTCGCGTTTACTAGGAAATTTTGTACTTCCAGTCTCAATTAGCTGCGCTTTGCTTTTAACGATTTCGGTGAGTCCTACCTTTGCGGCCTACGTTAAATCGTTATTTGATGGTTCTGATAAAGAACTGCAATATGCAGCACAGGAGGGTTTTTCACAGAAGGTAAATGCCTTTGTTACTGATCAGGGCTATACTCTTGAAATAGAGGAGGTATTGGCTGATCCAATGAGAATTGTGGCCGTTTATTCGATCAAGGATCAGCAAAAGAACTTTATTCATCCAGATAAGCTTCAGATAAGTAACGTAGAGGTAACAGATTTGAAAGGGAATGTAATTAAAGAAACTAAAACGTATGGGGTACAAAAACATGAAAATTATGGATATCTCACTCTAAATAAACCCGGGGAAACAGAAGAACAGAAGCTTTTATTACAGTTCGAGGGAACTCAGATTGACTCTGTTAAGGGAAATTGGGCCTTAAAGGTTCCATTTGATTTAGAAAAAACAACTAAGGCTTCAAAGGTGCTAGCAATCGATAAGACGTATACCACACCACAGGGATTGCAAATCAAACTAAACAGCATTATGCATTCACCGACTGCTGCTCGTGTGGATTATGAAACGAAATGGACGGAAGAGGCAAAGAAAAAATTAGTACAGGAAAGTAAACAGGTGAAAGGAAAAGTAGATTCAATTGATCCTTATGTTCGCTATGATGATTTTAAACTGAATTTTCATGTTGAAAATGAACAAGGAGAGAAAGTAAACGATCTAACTAGGGCGCTTGATACTCCACGCAAGACCGTGGGGGAATACGGTCATTCTAATCGTAAATATGGATTTGCTCCATTGTCTCCAGATCATCAATATATGCTCGTATTGGATTCTTTAGAAAAAATAGAACCGTATGAGCTAGGCGTATCATTTGAACCAAAACAGCTTGCCGATAAACCTGTAAGAGTAGATAAGGATGGCAAAACGATAGAGATCATGTCAGTAACCTTTGACGAACCGTTAAATGAAGCATCTCCAAAGAATGAGAAGCACGCTACTATTTTACTAGAGGCTTATTTAAAGGATATATCATATATTAGACTAGCAGATACGATTTTAATGGATGATGACACAAATACAATTATTAATCGTTTTGGTTGGACTATAAAAGATGAACAGGGCAAAGTATACAATGTAACAGGTGGAGATTTTAAAATGATAGGAAAGGATGAACAAGGTAGAAACCATATCCGAATAAAATTGCAAAGTTATGAAATGAGAGAACTCCCTCAAAAGCTCAGTCTTACTTCAGAATTGGCAGAAAAGAGTTATGAACTGAATTGGAAAGTACCTTTGCCAATGCCAAAAGAGGACAAATAAGAAGAAAATAGAAGCGAGAAAAGCATTTATATAAAGGGTTGTAATACCAAATATATATAATTAAGGGTAAAATGAAAAATCGCAGTTGTTCAACTAACGGGACACGTTGGTTAATAAATAACTAAGAAGCGGCTGCCGGCAATAGATCGGCAGCCGCTTTGCGTTAACGGGCAGGATAACGCAGTGGAACAAAGATAAATTGACTCTCCAAACTTCCAGTGCGAATTGATGTTTAATATTTAATACTAATAGATCCAAGAAAGGTGATATAAATTTTGAAAAAGCTTATCTTTGGTGCTGTTCTTGCCATTCTCTTATGTAGTGCATTGACTACTTATGCAGCAGATACTCAAATAAAAGTTGATGGTATTTCTGTCGTATCTGATGTGGAGCCCGAATTTAAGAACAACCGCACAATGGTACCGCTACGTGTTATTAGCGAAAATTTTGGGGCTAATGTCGATTGGTCGAATTCCGAAGTTACGCTTTCGAAAGACAATCTGAAAGTAATTATAACTCCTAACAGCACTGCAGCGAAGAAGAACGGTGAAAAGATAACTCTTGATGTAAAACCATATGTAAAAAATAATCGTGTCATCGTACCCCTTCGTTTTATCGCAGAAACGTTTGGGTGTAATGTCGATTACAACAACTCTATAGTCACTGTAGACACCAAGCCATTGGTCGTTGATGGTGCAAAAATAAAAGCATTGCAATATGAATACCATATGGCGATGGGCGGCGTAGTCCAACAAATAAATGGGAATGCGTATAATGAAGCCATTTATCAACTTATTTCAAGAAACAAGGGTGCAAAGATAAAAGCTCCTGTCAGCTACTCTTGGAGGGGTAATCTTGATACACCTGGCTCTTATTATAAAAATGGGCAGTATAATTTTGGGGACGAAAAGGGAAATAGCGTAAAACAATATGATATCTATAGTTTAGTTAATGCATTCCCAGATGAGTTGCTATCAGGATTCCCAGACGTATTGATTTATGACGCTTCCGAAGACCAATGGTATATGTTTAGCAATGCCGCAATAGATTCCATTCGTCAGATGATAAATACGGCCGAAAAGAACGGATTTCTAAAGGTGATCAGCAATAATGTTGTTTAATTGTATCGAACTAACGAGCAGGATAGTTTCAAGATCATGTAGAATAAATTTTAGAAAAAACAAGGGAGATTAATAAATTGAAGCATGAGATAAAAATTAATCTGCCAATAGCAGCGAATGAAGTTCCTAATTTGAGGGAACTTGTTGGTTGGGACGGCAGAGATTCAGACTATCCAACATTATTCGAACGTTGTAACTTTTGGGCTGGTCTCAGAGATGAACAAAATCAGCTTATAGCCTTCGGCTATGTTGCCGGGATGGGGTTACAACACGGGTACATGGAAGACATAATTGTACATCCGGAGTTTCAGAAAGAAGGAATTGGCGAATCCTTAGTTAGGAAATTACTTCAAGAGGCAGAACGTGTTGGGTTAGAGATTATAACATTGACATACGATTCAAAACATACATCCTTTTATATAAGGAGTGGGTTCACTCCCTGCTCTGGGGGATTATGGAGGAGGAAAGATTAAACCAACGGGACACGATAGTTCAACACGCCCTGCTGATTATTAAAACCTCTCCTTAGAAGCAAACTAGATTTAATAGCTTCTATAGGGAGGTTTTGTTATGAAATTATATGAGCTGTGGAGGTTGTATGAAGCTGACAAGCGCATTCAAGGATTCAGTACGAGAACTTTAAAAGCATACGCCCTTCAGCACAAAATGTTGATGCAAGAGCTTGGTAATCTCGATATCACAGAGGTAACGTTAACCGTGCTGAAGGAGTACTTGGCAAAACAAGCTGATCGTTTGAAGCCAAGCAGCCTGGGTCATCGCATTCGGTTTGTTCGTTGTCTTTTCCGTTACGCTTATGAAGAGACGTATCTGACTTCAAATCCTTCTCTAAAATTAAGAGAACCGAAATTAGATAAGCGCATTCCAAAATTTTTGATTGAGGAAGACGTCATCCACTTAAAGATCTCTTGTCAGTCACTCAGGGAAAGAGCGCTGCTGGAGTTTCTGTACAGCACCGGCTGCCGTGTTGGAGAGGTGGAGAAGATTAACATCGAGGATCTTAACTGGGAGAACTGTTCAGCAATTGTTAATGGCAAGGGATCGAAGCAAAGAGAAGTTTATTTTACGACAGAGTGCAAAGTATGGTTAAAGAAGTACCTGGCCAGCCGTGAGGACTCCTGCAAAGCCTTGTTTGTTACCGATACGCATCCAACAAAACGAATGACTATACCTATGATTAGATGGGCCTTAAAACGGCTTGCAGACCGGGGAGAAATTGAAGCGAGCGTATACCCGCATCGCTTTCGGCATACTTATGCATGCCAGCTCCTTGATAACGGTGCCCCCTTAGATTTCATCCAAGGCGTGCTCGTCATGAGAAAGCATCGACCACTCAAATTTACGCACAGCTCCGCAGCGAACGTCGGAGAGAGCTTTATCGACGGTTCTTTTAAGTATTCATGGCGGCGGATCCCATTTAGAATTCCGCCGCCGTTCAACTAAAGGGCAGGAATTTTCCAAATTCTAAATGGTGTATAATATAACGAAGTAAGTGAATATTTTCGGGTGGTGAGTGTTTGGATAGAATTTATTATATTTATGAAATATACAGCCACTATTACAGCGGTTTTGCAGATTATGATAATATGTTGATTCACTTTGACCATATATCTTTTATAGATGCTACCACTCATGTATTTGAAATTATTCCAGCGAGCAATGAATTTTTAACTATTGAAATAGAAAGCGAAAAATATTATAGGTATTGTTGCGAGAATGATTATCCTGACATCCTTTTCCGTTCAGATTACTGTGGAGAAAGAGAGCTTAAAAAGTTAGCTATTCTAAAGTCAGAACACCCAACTATATCGGAAAAACAATGGGAAGAAGCTGAACTTGAATATCAGCGATATTTATTTAGGGATAAATATTTAGATGCTAATAAGGATAACACAAATAGAAAGACAGGCATTGTACATTACGATATGAAAGAAACGGACTTGCCATATGAGCATTCATATATTGAATGGATGGATTGATTGAATAAAATAAGTATTTATAGTTTTGAAAATTTGTATTTTCTATAGAATAGGAGTTGCAAAAATGCTCATTGAGTTTGAAAAACAATTAGAATTGGGAAATACAAGTAATAACATTGAAACAGATAGTAATCATTTTGTGGATTTGCATGATGGAAATATAGTTCTTTACAATAAGAAAATCAAACGCGTAAAGTCAAACTCGAACAAAAAAGCATTACTCTAATCATTAAGAAATGCTTTTTGTTAGTTGAACCATTACGCTAACGGGAAACGATAGTTGAATAATGGTATAAAGGCAGCTGGCCAAAATCAGCTGCCTATTTCAAACTTTCAAGCAGAATAATGCGATTAAAGGGAATGATTTGATGAATAAGCATTTAAAGAATCTTGCCTATGAAATCAACTCGTTTAAAAAATGGGCAAATGAAGTAAATGACAAGAGTAAAGAATGGGAAACGGATTATCTTCAATGGGATAGAATTTATCTCGCTATTAATGAAGTATTACGGAATGTCCCCATTAATGAATTGGAGCAAGATGATTACGAATTGTTGCTTTATTCATTGGCAAGAGACAATGAAGTTGAAAATGTTTTACAGTCACTTATTAATTACCCAGAGGCGTTAAAACATCTGGCATATAGAGCCCCCACGTATGAAGATTACGAAGCATGATGGCAAGTAGCGTATGGACTTGGGGAAATTAAGGACAGGGACGATGAAGTACAAGAACTCTTAAATAAATTTTTGCAAGATGAAAATGAATACGTTCGAAGAAGAGCAACTTTTGCAAATGAAAATGGATAAGTAAGTCCCAATTGTTTTTAAGCTAACGGGACACGTTAGTTCAATGAAATAGCGACAGGCTAGGACCTTATTTTCTAGTCCTTGGCTGTCGCTGTCTCAATTCGCCAGATTACTGCCTTCGCCAGGCGTTGAATCGTTTTTAAGGTACATAATCAATATGTGTATCCAGAGCCTTTCTCTCAAAACGCTAAATTATTATTTTTCCATCTTTGTAACATTTTCAGTACATTCACGTCTAGGGGAAGAATAAAAGATATGCGGAGGGAAAAAAGATGAGAAATGTAATGAAAAAACCACTGATTCTACTCATGTTAATCGCCATCTTCAGCATGGGCATTAGCGGATCTGCTTTTGCTCATAAAGGGAACAATCAGAGTAAACAAGACGGGAAAGAAAGCTTGAACGCGGCAACAGCAGTGACTATGATCGTAAAAGGCTTGGATTTAAACATCGACAATATTAAATTTATCAAGAAACCGGAGGCAGCCGACTATTATACGAAGATTAAAAACACCTCTTCATACGCGGAATACTTCATCATCGCTCAATTTAACGGACTTGGTGTTGCGAAAGATATTAATCCTTCCGCTAAAGTCACCCGGGAGCAATTCGCCAAATGGCTATTTGGGGAACTGAGCTATCAAGGAAATTATGCATGGATCGAAACTTTCCAAAGCGTTTCGGATGCCGACCAAGTGACAAACGGATACATGGATAGTATTCAGAAGCTGCTCATTGCTAAGATCGTCTCCCTAGACAGCAAGCATCGCTTCTACCCTAAAAGCTATATCACCCGCGCAGAAGCTGCCGATATGATCCGCAAAACGTTAAAATTCATTAAAAATACAAAACCGCTAACACCTGATACTTCCGAGCTCAACCAAGTAAAAATCACTTCAGATAAAGAAACGAATTCTGTCACCCGAGTTACGTTATCCGCCCTAGCTCCTCACTCTGGATATGGACTCGAGATCACGGGCATCCAATTCTCGAAAGGTGTAGCGACTATTCAATATAGAGTCGTGCAGCCTGATCCTGACAAAATGTACATGCAAGTCATCACTGAATTGAAAGCCGTGACTTATATACCTTCAGACTACAAAGCTGTACTTGGGGTAGTAAGACCCACAGATCCATTCCAAGGTTAATATTGTTGAGCAGGCTGTCGAAGCCTGCTCATTTTGTTAAGCTACCGGATAGGAATGTTGAATACAACCTCGAATAGTCATATAAACCAATAAGTCATTATTTTTGGGAAAGGGTAAAAGGAAAATGAACAATAATACAGCTCTGTGCGAATGATAAAAACATGGAGACATTACAAGCCGCGTAAATCGCGGTTTTTTTGTTTTATGCTCCCAATTTCTTGTCACTGACACCTCACGTCAGTATAGGCTAGAAAATTGAACTCATAATTGTTGAGCAGTTATGTATTGATAGTGTAATTCAAAAAAATTGTGGACAACAAGCTAGCCCAGGACCAGTTCAGACAAAAGCTAGCGACGCAATCATTTGTAATGAAATGGATTGGGTATATTTACTTACATATGTTCATATAAAAATATAATAATTTGATATCAAAATACCGATAAAACTAGTACAGCAAGACTATTTTACACAAAAAAGGGGAAGTTTTTATGACAATTCCGAAAAAGAGAAAAGGAAGAAAGTGGCTTGTCAGTCTATTAGTCAGTTTACAGGTGTTCACTTATTCGAGTATTTCCTTCGCAGCACCAAACGAACTCCATGATATTGACAGTGGGATCGCGGGACTTACTTACAATCGCAATGAAGTCTTGGCTGTAAAAGGGGATCAAATCAGTAGTTTTGTTCCTAAAGAAGGTCGTCAATCCAATGGTAAATTTATTGTAGTTGAACGGGATAAAAAGTCACTCACAACTTCACCCGTAGATATCTCCATTATTGATTCCATCACAAATCGAACTTATCCAGGTGCTATACAGCTGGCAAATCAGGATTTTGCGGATAACCAGCCTAGTCTGCTTATGGCAAAGAGACAACCGTTAGATATTAGCATTGATCTGCCCGGTTTGAAGAATGAAAATACAATCGCGGTTCAAAATCCGAATTACAGCAGCGTATCTGGGGCCGTTGATCAGCTCGTGTCGACATGGGGTGAGAAGTACTCTGGTACGCATACACTGCCTGCAAGATTACAGTATGCAGAATCTATGGTTTATAGCAAAAATCAAATTTCGAGTGCACTAAATGTGAACGCTCAAGTGCTTAACGGCACGCTTGGAATCGACTTTAATGCGGTCGCTAGCGGCGAGAAAAAAGTGATGATTGCCGCTTATAAGCAAATCTTCTATACTGTCAGCGCAGCACTTCCTAACAACCCATCGGAGTTGTTTGACAACAGTGTAACGTTTGCTGAATTGGTCCGAAAAGGAGTAAGCAACGAGACCCCGCCACTCATGGTGTCTAACGTATCTTATGGCAGAACCATCTACGTAAAATTAGAGACGACCTCAAAGAGCAGTGATGTTCAAACCGCATTTAAATTATTGCTTAACAATCCTAGCGTTCAAACCAGTGGCCAGTACAAAGATATTTATGAAAACAGTTCGTTTACTGCTGTTGTATTAGGCGGCGATGCACAAACACATAACCAAGTCGTCACTAAAGACTTCAATGTCATTCAAAGTGTCATCAAGGACAATGCACAGTTCAGCAGTAACAACCCAGCTTATCCTATTTCTTATACTAGTGTCTTCTTGAAAGACAATTCCATTGCAGCGGTTCATAACAATACCGAGTATATCGAAACAAAAACGACAGAATATACAAAAGGTAAAATAACACTTGATCATAGTGGCGCGTATGTAGCTCAATTTGAAGTGTCTTGGGATGAGTTTACGTATGACGAAAATGGACAAGAAATCATTACTCATAAAACATGGGAAGGAAGTGGCCGAAATAGAACAGCTCACTTCTCGACAGAGATTCCACTTCCGCCTAATGCCAAGAACATAAAAATCTTTGCAAAAGAATGCACGGGTCTTGCCTGGGAATGGTGGAGAACCATTATAGATGAAACGAACGTTCCGTTAACCAGCAATATACAAGTTTCGATTTGGGGAACAACGTTGTATCCGTCAACATCCATCAGCCAATAGTCATTTCTGAAAATCTCCCTTTCTGATAGGGAGATTTTCTTTTTGTAAGGTATGTTTTCTTTTATTGTTGGTGATTGACCAAAAGAAAACCGCTCACAATATTGGCGGCAAATCTAACTATCATTCAACGTTCATTTTACATTTTGAAACAAACCTCTACCGATTACATTGGCTGATATTGGTTTAATTCCAATCTCTCTGCCCCATATGGATAGTTGACCCATATGATGAATTTCATGTGCAATGACATGACGCAAAATTTCACCCTTGGTATAACATTCTTCAGTCCAGGGAACAGTCACAACCTCGTTATCAAAATCATTGGACCATGTATTCAGGAATACCTGTGTTTCATTTACCCAAGAATCGGAAAGTTCCTTTACTTGTTGAAGTGAATTATAGTTCTCATACTGCACTTGAATGTCTGGCTTCCCTTGTATTCCACGAATCCAACTATACTCCACGTCTGAAATATGGAAAAGTGTATGAAGAATGCTGCCTACCCCACCAATTCGATTACGCAGCAATTCCTCCATTGGAATTTGTTTGCACAGCTCAAACCATTCATCTCGTACCATCCAGTTATACTGAAACAACGTTACCAACTCAATCGCTCCTTATTAAATATTTCTGAATTTCATCTCTTATCATAGATAGTCGTTCATTCGCGATGAAAAGGATACCTGTATAAATTTAGTAGTAGTCTCATTTACAGTGAAAGACAAAAGGTGACCCCTATATTTATCTTATCTGACGCTGTATTCTCCTCTTCCTTGCTGTCAAAATGGGGAAACCAAGCGAGATAGGCTTCTCTAATTATAGAACAAACGTTCCTGTTTGTCTAATATCAGCCAATGAAATTTAACATCATCAATTTGATAAGTAAATTCGCAATATATTAACAGCCATCCATATGCAATTTTTTCTGCCTACAGTGGTGAATACGGGGGGCTTTTTTTATTTGTCCGAATGTTTAGTAGATAAATTCTAATTTTAAATATTTAATTCTGTCGGATTCTGTAGGTTTTCGTGGGTACCCGATTAACTTTGAATAACCACCTATTTCATTCGAAGGAGAGGGGGACAGGGATGATTCATTTCCATCAGATTAATAAGCATTACGGTCCTTATCATGTGCTGAAAGATATTAATTTATCGATCAAACAAGGTGAGGTTGTCGTCGTGATCGGCCCGAGCGGATCTGGAAAAAGTACATTGGTACGCTGTATTAACCGCTTGGAGTTGGTTACTGACGGTGAATTGATTGTTGACGGTATGCGTGTAAATGACAAATCTATCGACATTAACCATCTGCGGCGCAATATCGGGATGGTGTTCCAACATTTCAACTTGTACCCTCACAAGACGGTACTGCAAAACATTACCCTTGCTCCTACAAAAGTAGCAGGCATGTCAAAGTTTGAGGCAGAAGAAGCGGCAATGCTAAACCTTGAGAAAGTAGGCATCGCTGATAAAGCTAATGCTTTTCCGTCCCAGTTGTCCGGCGGTCAGCAGCAGCGGGTCGCTATCGCACGGGGACTCGCAATGAAGCCTAAAATTATGTTGTTCGACGAGCCTACCTCGGCACTAGATCCAGAAACAATCGGCGAAGTGCTGGACGTCATGCGAAAGCTGGCGCGGGAAGGCATGACGATGGTGGTAGTCACTCACGAGATGGGTTTCGCCAAAGAAGTGGCGGATCGGATTGTATTTATGGATCAAGGCAGAATTATTGAAGAGGCGGAGCCAGCACAATTTTTCACGCAACCATGCGAAGAGCGGGCTCGATTGTTCCTCAGCCGGATATTAAACCACTAATCATAAGGAGAGTTGGATATGAAACGTTGGGGTAAAGTTATCGGATTATCGTTAGTTGTTGCACTTCTTGTAAGCGCTTTAGCAGGGTGCGTGAAACAAGCATCTGAAGCCGAAGGTTCGATTGCCAAAATTAAAAAGCAGGGCAAAATCATTGCAGGAGTCAAGTACGATTTGAATTTATTCGGATTAAAGGACCCCGCTAGTGGACAAGTGCAGGGTCTAGACATCGATATCGCAAAGCAGATCGCCAAGAAAGTTCTCGGGGACGAAAATGCAATTGAATTTATGGAAGTGACCTCTAAAACACGGATCCCCATGCTTAAAAACGGAGACATTGATATGATTGTGGCGACGATGACGATTACAGAAGAGAGAAAAAAAGAAATTGATTTCTCGGATGTATACTTTACGGCCGGCCAGTCATTGCTAGTGCCTAGTGACAGCGCAATCAACTCTATCAAAGATTTAACGAAGGATTCAAAAGTGCTGACTGCAAAGGGATCCACATCCGCAAAAAATGTTCGCGAGGCGGCGCCTGACGCCCAAGTCATGGAATTTGAAAACTATGCGGAGGCGTTTACCGCCTTAAAAGCGGGCCAAGGCATTGCATTAACAACCGATAATGCCTTGCTCTATGGAATGGCTAAGCAAGATAGTAAGTTTCGAGTGGTGGAGGAGACCTTTACAAAAGAGCCGTATGGTATAGGCATCCGTAAAGGTGATGAAGAATTTGCGAAATTAATCAACGATACGTTAAAAGAACTAAAGGATAGCGGACAGTATGTCCATATTTATGAAAAATGGATTGGTAAAAAACCGAACTAAGCTTAAATGTTGAGGGGATAAGCGTAGGCCGCTCTTCTCCTCTTTCTTTTTAACAAAGACTACAAGTTTAGGAGGGCAAAATATAGTGATTCAATTTTCGGTTCTTACGGAGCATCTCGACCGTTACTTGATCGGATTGGGGGGGACTGTTGCCGCAAGTGTTATTTCCCTCCTTGCGAGTTTTGTGCTGGGTGCCATTATCGCGGTGATCTGCATTACGCCTGTGAAGCCACTACAATGGATTGGAACCGCCTACGTTGAGTTTTTCCGCAATATCCCCCTCATACTCATCGCATTTTTTGTGCTGGTTGGCGTTCCGCTCTTGACGGGTGCTATTTTGGTGCCGTTTATATCCGGACTTACAGCCTTGACGGTGTACACTTCTGCTTTCATTGCGGAAGTGATCCGTGCTGGAATCCAATCTGTTCCCAAGGGTCAAATGGAAGCAGCCCGCTCTTCTGGAATAACCTATCTTCAAGCTATGCGATATGTCATTATGCCACAAGCTATTAAATTAGTTATTCCTCCGTTAGGCAATCAATTTTTGAATCTGGTGAAAAATTCATCGATATTTACGGTGTTGTCGGCATCGGACTTAATGTATCAGGCTGATTTAATTAATTCGGATACGTTTGACACCTTCAGCACCTACATTTTTGCCGCATTGTTTTACTTGATCTTGACGATTCCGCTTAGTTTCGGTATCCGATACTTGGAGCGCAGGTTCCAACACGTAAAAGGAGTTGAGGCATAATGGATTTTATTGGCGCGTTGTCCCCGGTAAATATACAGTTTTTGCTGAGTGGTTTTTTAATCACGTTAGAGGTTGCGCTGATCTCCATTGCGGCTAGCTTTCTTATTAGCGTGGTTGTGGGTACTGTCCGATACGCACAAGTGCCTGTATTAGGGAAGTTATTTGCGGTTATCGTAGAGACAATCCGCAACCTGCCACTGCTCTTGATTATCTTTTTTACTTACTTTGCTCTGCCTGAGATCGGAATTAAACTTGATAAATTTACAGCAGCGGTCATTGCGCTTGTCATTTTCGAGTCAGCCATGATTTCCGAAATCGTACGAGGGGGGCTAAACTCCGTCGAAAAGGGACTAATAGAGGCAGGTCGTTCTTCCGGATTAACAGCTGTACAGACACTTACACACATTGTGCTGCCAATCGCGCTGCGCCGTATGGTGCCGCCAATGGTGAGCCAATTCATCTCGCTGTTAAAAGATACATCGCTTGCGGTAGTTATTGCGCTTCCGGAATTGATGAACCATGTACAGATCATCAACGGTCATCATATTAATTACGTCATTCCGACGTTTTTGTTTGCCGCCCTCCTGTATTTTACAATCAATTATTTACTCTCGATCGCTTCGCGCAAGCTTGAAAATAAACATGTTTGAGCATTTTGTATAGACCTGAGCCTCAGACTATGCCTTTACAATCTCTTATCCTATTCCTAACATCGCTCTGATATTTCAGTGCTAACATAAATTATCAACTGTGTTAAGAGGTGAATAGAGGTGAATCACATGAAGAGAAGATGGTCACTCTTGTTGCTGACGCTAGCTGTTGCGCTGAGCTCGATTCCAATGGGAACGAGCGTGCAAGCGCAAGAGAGCAAAGGAAGCGAAGGAAAGGCAACGGTTGAGCTTGTAAGTGCAGGCTCGCACTGGAGCTACAACGATGAAGGAATTGACTATAGTCAGGCGATGAAGCAGGCTGTCTATGATTATTCGTCATGGAAATTGGGCCTTGCTCCATTTGGATACAAGGAGAAGAATGGCATCGCGACCAATGAGGTAGCTCCAGATTCTATATTCGATAAGGTTGCCACGACCATTAGCTTTGGCGGGAATGCTAAGAACAAGCATACGACAACGTATTTCAGCAAAGTCATTACGATTGATGAAGTTCGTGACTATGCTTCCTTTGAGGCGACTTTTGGTGTGGACGACGGCTATATGTTCTATGTGAATGGGGCAGAAATCAGCCGCGGTGGAATGCCGGATGGCGAGGTGACGTATGGGACTTTATCCACATCCTCAAAAGACAAGCCGGTTATTTATAAAGAGGATGTGAGCGCAAAGCTTAAGGCTGCACTGAAAAAAGGGAATAATACTTTGACCGTTGAGGTACATAATCAAAGCCTTTCCAGCTCAGACCTTTATTTCGATATGATGCTGACAGCTGTTCCTGCGTTGAAGCCGCTGCCGCTTGTCACACAAAGCTCACTATGGCGTTACAATGATGAGGGTATCGATCATAGTCGGACGGTTACGGACGTAACTTATGATTATTCGTCATGGAAGAGCGGCCTTGCCCCATTTGGCTATAAAGAAAAGAATGGTGCAGCGACTGATGACGTTATGCCGGATACCGTATTTGACAAGGTGTCCACAATGCTGGACTTCGGTCAAGACCGCAAGAACAAGCGTACGACCAGCTATTTGAGCAAAACGATAACGATTGCTGATCTGCGTGGTTATGGCTCGTTTGAAAGTGTGTTTGGCGCAGATGACGGCTTTATCTTCTATGTAAACGGTATTGAGGTGTTTCGAGGCGGGATGCCGGAGGGACTCGTAACATACGCAACCTTGGCAGCTTCAAATAAAGATAAGCCAGTAATTTATACTCCGGATTTGAATGAAGCATTAAAAAAATGGCTGCGTCCAGGGCCGAATGTACTGACGATCGAAGTTCACAACCAAAGCCCGTCGAGCTCAGACTTGTATTTCGACATGAAGCTGACTGCGCTGCCTGAGCAGGATAGCAATGGTGGTGGCACGAATCCTGGTGGCGGCAATGGTGGCAATCCTGGCAATCAAGGACAAGGCATTGTGATGCTGTCTAAAGATTCGAGTTGGAAGTATCTAGATGATGGATTTAACCAAGGAACAGCATGGCGGACAACGAGCTATAATGACTCTGGTTGGGCTTCAGGTCGCGGGCCGCTTGGATATCCAGCAGACGAATCAACGACCGCTTTTGGAAGTATTCAGCAGGTGATTAGCTATGGAAAGGATGCTGCGAAGAAGCATCCGACCACTTATTTTCGATCGACGATGGACGTAAATAACTTGTCGGCATACAACAAAATTGTCGGTCAATTTGGAATTGATGACGGTGTTATTCTCTATGTCAATGGTACAGAAGTCTATCGATACAACATGCCTGCGGGAGAACCTGATTACCAGACTTACAGTGCTACAACGTTAGGCAGCCCGACGACGGAAACCGCAGATTTGACACAAGCGCTTAAGAGTGTGCTAAAAGAAGGGCGTAATGTGCTGGCTGCGGAGGTTCACCAACGAAGTGGCAGCAGCTCAGATTTATATTGGGCGATGCAGTTGATCGCAAATCCTAAGGATGAGGGACAGGGGAATTCCGGAAACCTCATTCCAACGGCACTGTCGATGACATTTAATGGTGATCCGAGCACAACTCAAGGTTTTGCTTGGTATACCGACCCGAAGGTACAAGGAACAAAGCTGGAGCTTGCACCAACAGCTATCGTGACAGGGCCTACGCTGCCAGCGGGACATACGTTGACATTTGAAGGAACGTCCATGGACGTTCAAGTCTATCAGACACGTTCTGATAAAAGTGCAGGCAAGCGTACGGTGTACGCAAGTCATAAGGTGTTGGCTCAAGGATTGCAGCCGAATACAACCTACAGCTACCGAGTAGGTGACGGGCAGGATGGGCACTGGAGTGGCATCAGCACCTTTACAACGGCGAAGCCAAGTGATGAGGCGTATACGTTCCTGTATACAACAGATCCGCAAGGGACGACAGAGCCCGAATACGTCACATGGAATCATACGTTGGAGGAGGGGATGAAGAAGTTCCCTAGCTCCCGTTTCATAACGGTCACAGGTGATTTGGTTGATCATGGTGATATTGAAGACCAGTGGATGTGGATGCTGAATAAGCCGAAATCCATTTTTAAAGAAATACCGTTAGTTCCAACAGTGGGTAACCACGAGAACAAACTGAACAATAACTATTGGTATCATTTTAACTTGCCTAATATTTCATATACCGGAGCAAAGCCAGACGGATCGGTCTATTCCTTTGATTATGGAGCAGCTCACTTTATGGTCATTAATACGGAATATAATGAAGTGAAAGATGTTGATGTGGTGTACAAGAAGCAGGAGGAGTGGCTGCGTAAGGAAGCTGCAAAAAGCAATCAGAAGTGGAAGATCGTCATGTTCCATAAGTCCCCTTATTCAGTTGCCAGCCATACAGATGACAGCGATACCCTTTTCTTCCGTGATAAGCTGACATCGTTATTTGACGAGCTTGGTATTGATGTTGTGCTTAGTGGACACGATCACTCCTACACGCGGACATATCCAATGTACAACCATGAGCCGCAAAAGAACACGCCTTTAGATGGAAATGGAAGTCTGCTTAATCCGAAGGGCACCTTGTATTTGGTGAGCAATGCAGCAGGGGACAAACGGTATTCACCAAAGAAGGGACCGTTCCCGTTTGCTGAAAAATACGGTCAGCCGAATAAGGAGATGTTTACAGGTGTAACGGTGACCGAAGACAAAATCTCCTTTGACGTGTACACAACGACAGAGACGGGATCTACTGATCGTTATGATCAATTCAGCATCAAGAAGACATCACCTAAGCCGAACCTTGTACGCGAAGCGAAGCTTGGAGCGATTCAAAATGGCTCGGCTGCGGTGTCTTGGCTGGCACCTTCAAGTGGGCCAGAGATCACAAATTATCGAATTTATGAGAAGAGCGACCAGCTTGGACCGAACTGGAACGTTCAAATTCGACCTGAGCAAGGCAAAGCCTCTTACAGCTATATAGTTCAAGGATTGGATGCAGCGAAGCGCTATCAATTTGTGATTAAAGCCGTTAGCGGAAAAGTCAATGCCGATGGTGTTGTTGCGGTATTAAGTGACAGTGGTTCTGGAAATAACAACGGAAATGGCAACGGTAACGGAAATAATAATGGAAATGGGAACGGAAGCAGCTCTGGCGGGAATTCTGGAAGTGGCACAGGAACAAGCACAGGTAATGCCGGTGGCACCAGTAGCGAAAAGGATTCTTCGAAAACTGGCAGCGGCAGCACCGAAAATGGGAAGCCATCCCCTTCATTATCTGATGTAAGTGGTCATTGGGCAGAGAACGCTATTCGTGAGAGTGTGAATCGTGGTTTTGTTACGGGGTATGCGGATGGTACTTTTAAGCCTAATAAGCAGGTGTCGCGAGCAGAATTAGTTGCGATGCTGACGAGAGCCCTCCAACGGTCGGGCGACGGTGCTGCACGAACATTTGCGGACCAAGACCAGATTCAACAATGGGCAGTACAGGCGATTAGACAAGGGGTTGAAGCGGGATGGGTGACTGGCTATAGCAATAACACCTTCCAGCCTAACCGTGCCTTAACTAGAACCGAATTGGCAGTAATTATTGTACGGACAGCAGGGCTTGAACCGAAGTCTCAAGCGAAGCTCAACTTTGCCGATGTGAAGCAGATTCCGGCTTGGGCTGTTCCGTATGTGGCAGCAGCTGCGGAGGCAGGCTACATTAAGGGTATTAGTGGAAATCGGTTTGCACCAAATGCGCATGCAACACGAGCCGAAGCTGTCAGTATGATTGTTAGCCTTTTAGCTCGTAACAACCGATAGTTTTAAATAGCAGGCTCCCCCAGAGTAATTGGGGGAGCCTTTTTAATATCCATGAGCTGTAGTGATTGCCTTCTCCAGAGCTATCCATCTGAAGATCTGAAATGGCAGCGTTACAGTACACAGGGCCAACAAAACAGCTAGCACCAAGGCACAGTTTGGTGTCGCTGATTCGGTTTTCATTTCTACTGCTTATTAGCCAAATTGGATTTATGCAAGCTGCTTAGTTAAAAAATGTAGGATTTACGCGACAAAATACACTCTTTTCCAGTACGATAAGTGGAGAGGGAAAGGGGGATCACAGGTGGGAAGGAGCGGCAAATCGGAATGCGAGACTATAGATTGTTTATTTGGATCATCATTCTATTGTCGACAGGACTACTCGGTGAGGTAAAGATCACTCCGTTTGGAGGGGAGTTTCGATTTTCGCTCGGAATTATGGCTTATTTTTTCGGAATGTTATGGTTTTCAGTTCCTGTACTTGTAACGGGTATTTCCGCTGGACTATTTGTAGTTTCGTTCCGAATTGCAATGGATGGGATGCTGCAGGGTATCCCTTTGGATGACAGGCTAGTTCAGCATTCTCCCGTAATTTTCTATTATGTGACGTTCGCGGCAGTAATTTCGCTGCTCAAGATTAAAACGAACGTCGAATATCACTTGAAAGTTGCCTTTTTCGGCGCCTTTGCAGATATGGCATCCAATGGCGCAGAACTGTTGATCCGTATGGCCTCAGGCGAGTCTACTGGTATGACGTATCAAGAGATGATGTTGATCATCTTAGTTGGCTTGCTCCGCAGCTTTTTTGTTGTAGGGCTGTGCAACATGCTGGCCATTCGGCAGGTAAGAGCGCTGGGGGAACAAAGACGCTTGGAATTGGAGCGTTTAATGATGATTAATTCAGATTTGTTTGCTGAGGCTTTTTATCTCAAGAAGTCCATGTCTCATATTGAAGAAATTACACGTGAAAGCTACCAGTTATACAAATCACTCAAAAAGGAGTCGTACCCGTATTCAGCACAAGCTCTTCATATTGCAGAGCATGTGCATGAAGTCAAAAAAGATTCGGAACGGATTTTAGCCGGTTTATTTAAGATCATCCAACAGGAGCGTATGCTGTCAAAGCGTATTGTTATTTCAGATTTGTGTGCCATGGTGGTTCGCGCAAATGCCAATTACAGCTTGCTGCTCGGCAAACAGGTCGAAATCAAAGCGTGTACGGACATCAACGTGTCCACAAACGAGATTTATCCACTGCTTTCCGTACTGAATAACATCGTATCGAATGCGGTAGAAGCCATTACACAGCAAGGACATATTCGGTTGCAGGGAGAGTTATGCGATGATTGCATTTTGTTCTCCGTCACGGACAATGGCCCAGGCATATGTGCTGATGAAATGGACATGATTTTTCATCCTGGATTTACGACCAAATTTGATGCTGCAGGAAACGCATCAACAGGCATTGGGCTTTCCCACGCTGCGGACATCGTTCGCTTGCTGGGGGGAGATCTTAACGTTTGCAGCGATACAGACTTTACGCGCTTCGAAGTACGTATTCCTGTGGAACGTTTAACGCAAAGGGAGGCTGTTGAAGGTGCTCAAATTTTATGTGGTTGAAGACGATCCTGCTGTTCGCAAAATGTTATCGCGCATCGTGGCCGAAAGCGGCCTAGGCGAGGTCATCGGCGAAGCCGAAGATGGAGCTTGTGCGTCTGTAATAGCCGTTCAAGCTGCGGACGTTGTAATCATTGATCTGTTGATGTCGGGCCGTGATGGCATTGAAACCGTCAAAGCGCTGCGGGAAGCAAATTACAGTGGCAGATTTATTATGATCTCCCAAGTGGAGAACAAGGAAATGATAGGCGAGGCTTACCAGCAAGGTGTCGATACTTTTATCCAGAAGCCCATTAATCGCTTGGAAGTTCTAGCTGTGCTGCGACGTGTGTCTGATCACCTGATGTTAGAGAAATCGATGCAGGCGATTCGTAACTCACTTCGTTTGTTGGAGGTGTCAGGGACCGCAGATATGAAGCCAGGAAGGCTCCTTAAGCAGGAGAGATCGATTGAACAGCAAGCGCGCTCCTTGCTGCTGCAATTAGGAATTGCAGGTGAGGCGGGCACTTCTGACCTCATTCGTATTATGAAATGGCTAAAAACGCAGGAGCAAGCGCAGCAAATTCTGCCTGACTTGCCGCCACTCAAAACCATCTATGAACAATTGGCGATCAGCAGCCCTCAACAGCCCGGAGCAAACCTGCAAAAGGATGTGCGTGCAATTGAGCAGAGAATACGACGATTAGTTATGCAAACGCTTACTCATCTGTCGTCATTAGGCTTAAACGATTACGGTCACCCGACATTTGAATATTTTGCTGCACGGTTGTTTGACTTTCAGGAAGTCCGCCTGCGCATGCGAGAACTGGAGGAACCAAGCAAGTCGTCCGCTTCAAAATTAAACCTCAGGAAATTTTTATATGTTTTTTATGTAGAGTCCTGTTCCGTAAGTGAATAATATCAGTTCCAAAACAGGTGAAAACTGAAATCAACAAATTCAAACTGAGTTTTACTAAAATTTAATAATGAGTCAACCTGAATTACTATCAATTATCAGAGTGAAAACTGCTAGATTACCTCGATTTCTGTTAACCTCTTTAATGTCTGCATTCTAAGCTGAGTATAATCCTTCTTCGTATATCCAGGTCTTTTCTATTTTATCTTTGTCCTTCATAGAGTAACAATTTGAGCAATTAGATTACATGAACTTGTCCAGTAAACTAAACAGAGCAGAAGAATTGAAAATGTATATCCGTTAACTTCGCTGTAAATCAGTCCATGATATGACAATTAGTTGAACCTAGGTAATTACAACTCAAGACACGATAAGCAAGCTTATACCGGTGTGCAATCGGTGTCAGCTTGTTTTGGCTCGAATGGTGCTTGAAACTGATGCGAAGCGTATATAAGCGCATAAAACAACAGCGGTCTACATAAGGTGGAAAAGTGATTGTATTCGAACTGCTCATCATAATGTGGAAGTAGCATTACCGATAAAGGAGATCGAGAACATGAAAAAGTTATTAAGTCTGTTACTTGTATCTACAATGAGTGTGGTGCTTCTAGCTGGAATGGCATCTCCGACCGTCAAAGCGGAAGAGCAGAGAAACAACGCCGTTGTGAGCATCTCGAACAAAATCGACACGATGTTAAAAAGTGATCCGTCGTGGGGTAATTATTTTGTTAAGCATACGGTGGAAGAATCGATATTACAGGGGAGCAATATCGAAGGTACAACGGTATCTAATGTCGAAACATTAACGGTAGGTGACTCTTTTCTTACTAACCATACAGCTCAGGAGCAAACTCTAACCTCGAGTTCATTTGAATATGAATTTCTGGAAACAACCAGTACGACCAATACAACAGGGTGGACATTTGGCTATGAATATAATGCTTCTCTAAGTGTACTCGTCGCAACGGCTTCACATACCTTCCGTGTAGACTATAATATGTCCACTTCGCAGACCAAAGAAAAGTCTATTACTAGAACGCTTATTGTACCTCCTCAGAACGTGATTGTTCCAGCAGGGAAAACATATCGAGTAAATTATGTATTTGATAAATTGAAAGTATCGGGTAGAAATACCTTGTTGGCCGATATATTCGGACTATCCTTCTACAGTATTTTCTGGGATTCACCTGAATCGATAGGGATTGCCCTTAACTATGCCAGTGATAAACAAGGATTAATTCGTGTGGAACGAGAGGATCGCCCCATATTTGATAAATTACGTTATGGCGTGAGAGCAGAAGGGGAGGGAAGGTTCAGTACGGAGTATGGCACTCGGCTGTACGTAACAGTAGATGACGTGACTAACCCAAGTAAGCCTATTCCAGTGGAAACACGAATTGTGAACAACACAGCTCCGAATCGCTGGTCACAGATAAAACCAATTTATTAGTTTAATCGCATAGTACCTACATGCTTCGTATAGTGAAAATCAGTAAAACACAGTAGTGTTTACGGATGAGCTGTAGGGAGCGTTTTTCTTTTGGAATAATAGAAATACAAGTTATATATCAAGTTAGTTATAATCATTTAAATTAGTAATTATTTATTAAATAATGTAAAATAATAGTTCATAAGTCTCTTTTGTATCTCACTATCTACGAGTATTATAATGTATATATTTACATTACATCGAGAGCGACATTACATATTAATTTGTTGATAAGCTGGCCGGCTATCATATAAATTATCAATGGAGGCGTGCTCAAAATGAAAATGAATATTCTAAGAAGTAAAAAAATTGGTTTTACTGTATTTTTATTAGTGGGCTTAATGGTTGCGACTAGTGGGATGGCGTTTGCTTACAGCGCTAGTTATTCTTTTGAAATAGGTTGGCAAGTGACAGGGGAGTACGATAAAGAACTTGGCAATTATTCCACTTCTACCAAGGTATCAGCTGATACATTTTCACATTACACAGGACAAGTTCTAAGTGATAAAGAGCATTTTGCTGTGAAGTTGGATAAAAATTGGTCCTTGACATCATATGATACAGGTGACGTTAAAGCAGATGGAAGAAATTACACTAAAAACTTTGGGACTGTTGATAGTGGGACTTATGCTGTAAATGTACGAAAAACTACTGGTAATGGAAACTTGCAATATGTTAGTGGGAGCGGAACAATTAATCAGTAGAATTGAGGAGACATATGGATAATATTATTGTCACAAATTCTCTTACTAAAGTATATGGAGAGGGTGCCAACGCTGTTACAGCGTTGCACCCCCTTTCTATTAAGATAAAGGTAGGATCTATAAATGTGATTATGGGGAAAAGCGGATCAGGGAAAACGACGCTACTTCACCTGCTTGCGGGAATTGATGTACCTACAGGTGGAAATGTTTCATACAGAGGCCAGAGTATTTATCAATTGAAGGATGCGGATATAGCACAAATTAGAGGGAATAAATTCGGCTTTATATTCCAATTTTTCCATCTAGTCCCAAGCATGACAGTATATGATAATATTACGTTGCCCCTTATTTTCACTAAGCAAAAAATAGACACTTACAAAGTAAAGCAGTTGGCCGATAGATTAGGTATCTTAAATAAATTAGGTACATCACCAGACATGTTGTCAGGAGGAGAACAACAGAGGGTGGCTATTGCAAGATCAATGATTAACAGCCCTGAAATTATTTTTGCTGATGAACCAACAGGAAATTTAGATCAGAGTAATACGGATAATGTTGTAGAGCTTTTAGTTAACCTTTGTAAAGACGATGGTTTGACCCTAATATTAGTCACTCATGATCAGAACCTGATACCTGATCCAGATTATAAGTATTGGATGGAGAATGGCGAACTGAGGGCTTTATAAAGGAGTTCAGAATGGGATTATTTAAAATATCAATAAGAACCCTTATGGGTAGAACAAAAATGTTTTATCTGCTTCTTTCTGTTTCTACTGTTTCAATCCTCCTACTTATATTATTTAACACCACGATTCAGAATATATTGATTGCAACTTATGAGCAACAAGCTTCTAAATTCGGAACCCATCATCTTGTATATAACAATAGTAATAAAAAGGAAATTAATAAAATAGTAAGCAATAATAAAGTAAGTGAATATGGAAGCGTACATTTGTTTGGTAATTACAAATTCCATAATAGTAATCTTTCTGGTACGGTTGGTTATTTTGATAAAGAAGCATTGTCCATTGGGAATATTCAATTACAAACAGGTCGACTGCCCAAAAACAAAAATGAAGTTGCCATCGAAGCCTCCTATGCGGCAATGCTAGGAATTAAACTGAACACAAACATAAGTATGAATATTAATTCAAAAATAAAGAAATTTAAACTTGTTGGAATTATTAATGATTATTCTTTTTATTGGACTGTTCCTAATCATGTGATTAAAGGAAGTAATGACTTTCCGAATGTCTTAATTAGCTACTTTGATATTAATGAAATAAATAATGAAAAGATAAATTATAATTTATTATTAAAGCTTCACAAAAGCAATGAGGAAGAAGTTCATAAATATATACATTTAATTAATAACCCTAACGCTGACAATACTTATTATAATTTTAACATGTATAAACAAGGCCTGTTACATTACTATACAATATCTAACTTATCTAAGTTATTTATAATAATATTCTGTTTAGGAACCGTTATTTGTACTATTCATATATTTACATTATTTTATCGTGGATTTAGAAAAACCATTTCTACTCTCAGGTCTACTGGTGCTTCCTTTAGGCATATTTATTGTATTATGATTTATCAATGTTTGTTTTTAGTATCTTGTAGTTCCATAATTGCAGTTCCTACTGCATTACTGCTTAGAACTATAATGTTCAATTATTTTATGAAGAAAGCACTGCATACTTTTATTACGAATGGTCACCTGATAATAACAGTTGGTATATGTTTATTTATTATGATACTAATACTAGTACTTTCTTCATTTTTGACGCTACGGAAAACATTGAATATTACAATTTCATCTGGATTAATTGGAAGTGAGGGAGTCTTTGTAAACAAGAATGTTTTAATAACGAATGCATTTGAGAAGTTTTCTTTCGGTACAAAATATTTTTGTTTGAACTTTATTGCTAATTTTAAACAAAAATTGTTGTTTATACTTTGCATTTCCTCATCAGTATTTATATTGTTTTTTGCTCAACTGTATGCAGGAGAAACTGCAAGCAATCCTGATGGACCCGACTATTATTTATCTTCAAAAATGATGACAGTTTCAAAACAGATAAATGATTTTGAGGTTATACTGAATCAACAGTTTAGTTTTGAAAACGATAAGATTAAACAGATTGAACAAATGGATGGTGTTCAATCTGTAATTAAAAAACCGTTTTCATTAGGGAATCAAATCATACTGTCAAAACAGCAGGTCGATCCCTTTATTCTGGATTGGAATTCCAAATACAGGGGAGTGATGGGTGAAAATCAAATTATAGAAGGTTTATCTGTGGAGGATACCATTGTATCAAACTCAAAATTTTTGGCTGTAGATGATACTATGTTTCATAAAATAAATAAGGAGTATTTTAATAATGAAATTTCTATTAGTAAATTCAAAAATGAACCTTCAATTCTATTATTCTATCCAATAAGTAGTACTAATATTAGACTTGGTATTAGTAGCAATGATAAAGTTGTTGTTGGCAGAATTGAAGCCACTGATCACCTCGAACCCAATAATCTTATATATAAAAGTTGGAAATATAATGTACATGGTATATCAACACTCCCATTTATGATTGACTTTGGCGAGACAAAGAGGGTTTACAACGAAGTTATTGCTGTTATACATGAGAATAATATAGAACAATCGGATGCTTTTGATGGTTATGAGAGCATAGAAATTTATTTAGAACCGACTATTAGCAACAAGCATGCTAATAATATTGATTTTTCCACCAAAGAATTAGTTGCTCCATATCCAGGCAATGTTTTTCAATCTAAAAAAGTACAATCCGAGGATGAATTTACATTATTATCGATATTAAAAAGTATGGGATTCATATTGTTTTTTATGGTTTCTATATATTCAATGGTGAGCATAACTATTGTTATTTATTCTCAAGTTCTGGTTAAATTAAAGGAATTTTCAATTTTTAGAGTAATGGGTTTACAGCTTCGTTGGTTAAATTACATGATAGTACTAGAGATGCTGGTGCTCGTCATTTTTGCATTTGTTATTAGTGGAGTCACTCTTGGCTATTTGATGAGCATCGCACCGCCTAGCCAAGATATAACAAAATATATGTCATTTTATTTTATGTCTATAATCTATCTTTCAGTAATTGTTGTTATTGCAACTTTTTTCCCAGTTAATTTGTTATGCAAAACAAATATATCTAAACAATTAAGAAATAAAGAATAAGATTGTAGGCAAAGGAGATATGTTACTGTGCGTTACATTCAATCATTACCTTTAATACCTATATTCAGTGCAATTTTGTGTTATTGTGTCATATGGAGCATTAGGGTAGCTATTTATAAACCTAGAGTAAGTATAAAAAGAGAAGTCTTAAAACTCCTATTCTTCTGTTATAGTTTAGGAGTATTATTTGTCACGTTATTCCCACTTCAATATACGGGGGAACCGTCAATTAATATTGTACCGTTTCATTCCATATGGTCATATATCATAGATGATAAGGCTATTGTTGATGTATCAATCAGAAACATCTTGGGGAACATTGTTATATTTATACCGATGGGTCTGTTATTATCTGTGCTATGCAAAAATATGAGGGTAATTAAATTAGCTGTTGTTGGAGTTCTTGCATCTGTAAGTATTGAATGTATCCAACTTGTATTGAGTGTGTTGAAAATAACAACTCGAGTTGTAGATGTGGATGATGTGATATTAAATAGTGTAGGATATCTCACTGGATTTGCAGTGTATTATGTTTATAACGTTGTCTGGAACAAGATAAAGCTGTGTAAAGCTGATCACAAAGCACTAGACTAGTCATTGTGATTCCTAGGTATAATAAAATATACAAACAAGCCGCTTCTATTATTGGGGCGGTTTTATCGTTTTACCGAAAGTTTCATAATAAAAATATGGATTTAAAACTCATATTAAAAAAGTAAGTAAATTATTTTATTGTAGTAACAAAGAAAAGGTTGACTTACTTTTATGATGTAACTATAATAGTTACATCAGAGAGTTCATTACACACCATAACATAATTTGATCAAGGAATTCTCTTAATCAGGATCTTATCCAGAAGTGTAAAGGTCGCAAGCCATCTTCACACAATTGCTGTAAACGCAAGGATTATATTTGACGAAAACCAAGTGCAACTAGAAAGGCGTGAAAAGATGACTTTAAAAATTAAAGTATATTCCGACTTTATATGTCCATTCTGTTTTCTGGGCAAGGGGCCATTGGATGAAATTGTAAAGGAAAAGGACATCGAGGTAGAGTGGATGCCTTTTGAATTACGACGCAGTCCACAGCCAAAGATTGATCCTTGGCAGGAACCTGACAAGTTGAGTTCTTGGGATTCTTATATTCTCCCAACTGCGAAGAAGTTTGGCATCGAGATGCGACTGCCGCGATTATCCCCGCATCCATATACGCATTTGGCTTTTGAAGGTTGTCAATTTGCGAAGGAACGCGGGAAAGGAAATGAATTTCACCACAGAGTGTTCACGGCCTTTTTCCAAGAAGAGCAGAATATCGAGGACGTTGAAGTATTAACGAACTTGGCTGGGGATGTCGGTCTACCGATGGAGGAATTCAAAGAAGCACTGGAGTCACGCCAATATAGCGAAGCGCATCAGGCTGCTTTGCAGCATGCGTATGAAGAAGCTCGTATTAACGCCGTACCAACGTTTGTAATTGGTAATGAAGTGGTTAAAGGTATGGCCAGCAAGGAAAGATTGGCCGCTATTATTGATCGCGAACTAGCCAAGGTCTAATACAAACGACAACATATAACATACAAATTTGGAGGTTTTCTACATGTCAGCTGCTACTACTAACTTAAAAGATGTTTTAATTAACCGTCGTTCTGTTCGTAAAGTAGGAAAGAGCGCTTTAATTACGAAAGAAAAAATTCAAGAAGTGATACAGACAGCTCTGCATGCGCCTACTTCTTTTAATATGCAAAGTGGCCGTATCGTTGTCTTGATGGATGGCGAACATGAGAAACTGTGGGATATCGTAAAAGAAACGCTGCGTTCCCGTGTTCCGGCAGAAAATTTCGAAGCGACAGTTGAACGATTGACAGGCTTCCGTGAGGGTGCAGGCACAATTTTGTTCTTTGAAAACCAAGAAACGATCCGTACGATGCAAGAGAAAGCTGCATCCTACAAAGATCAGTTTCCATTCTGGTCGCATCAAGGCAGTGCCATGCTCCAGTATGCAGTGTGGTTAACATTGTCCGCAGAAGGTATCGGTGCATCTGTTCAGCATTACAATCCGATCATCGATGAAGAAGTAAAGAACGTGTGGAACATTCCGCAGGACTGGAGCTTAGTTGCGCAAATGCCATTTGGCGAAGCGAAGGAACAGGCAGGAGAGAAAGCATTCTTGCCGCTTGAAGATGTTGTGAAGTTCTACTAAGCAACGTCGCGCCGCTGGTTTATCGAGTATGGAAATAGTATAGATTATAAATGTATGATGAATGCTTTAACATCAATAAAAGGGTCGAGCGAACTTGCTCGGCCCTTTTGTTGATGTGGAGTAGGTGTAAATTATAGCTGCAAGTAAGCTGCGTAATTTCAAAATCGATGATAAGCGTATGGGCTTGGTTGATGGTGGGGACAGGGCTGATAGGGAGCAGGATAACCGTACTGAGGCTGCGGAACAGCTGTATGCGGATGGTAACCCTGCGGCTGATGAGATGGATGATGCGGATGAGATTGCGAATATGCCCGTTGTTCATTTTGCCCATTTGTTCCAGCAGGCCGCATACAGTTGGCAGGAGGACCAATCACAACTGTTTTGGTGATCGGTTGGAGCGCAGAGGTAATCTGTTCCTCGTTTAAACAATAAGTATGAGCCAATACTTCTTTAGGCGTAAGGCGAAGCACATCTGAGCCAAATATAACCGTTGGCGCAGGCTGATCAAATATGGCAAGCGCATGAGTTTGGTCTGTTAACGCTGTTTCCCAGTGCCACCATCCTTTAGGAATATTGACGACCTGACCTGGCTTCAGCCGATAATTTAATACTTGATTGGTGAACGCATTTAGAATTCCGATAAATAGTTCGCCTGAAATTGTATATACTAATTCAGCTTCATTGGGATGCCAATGAGGTTCAACTGTTTGTCCCTCGCTGAGAAAGATGTCAAGTAAAGATACATTTTCCAAAGAAGGTAATTGGACATTGGACAATACATTAATGTAGTTGTTATCGTCTTTTTTAAAAAACGAGCTGCTGTTTACATCAAAAGACAAATTCAAAGAGGGGGACTGAAAATCTGGAGTCGCCATGGTGATCATACACCCTTTCCGAGATTCATATCGTATTTGCGGCACAGCGCATTATATGCGAATGCCCACTTGGGGGTGAGCATCTCTGTTAGGCAACATGAAAGGGAGCCTATAGTTATGGTAAGATATAAGTATATCTAATATTACATAGTCGGGAGGAATCAGATATGATCAGATTAGCAAAGCCAGAGGACAGTAAACATATTATTCCCCTTATGATGGAAGCAATAGGTACAATTGCATTTGATTTGTCGGGGACGGAAAACATAGAAATGACTGCAGATGTACTGGAACAGTATTTCTTACAGTCTGGCAATCGTCTAAGTTGGGATAACAGCATCGTATGGGAGCAAGACGGGGTACCGCTCGGCTACGCGTTATTTTATGAGGGCAGCAATGTGATCGCATTAGACCAGCCGTTGGAAGCACGCTTATCTGAATTGCGTGGGGAGCCAGTTCAACTTGTTAAGGAAGCGCTGCCAGGGGAATTTTATTTGGATTCGCTAGCGGTAGATGCTTCACAGCGTGGACAAGGCATCGGCAAGCAGCTTATGGCCGCTTTTGAAGATGAAGCAAGAACACGAGGTTTGTCAAAGGCGTCATTACTGGTGAACGTGGCAAATAACAGGGCAAAGCAGTTGTATGAAGTGCAGGGATATGAGGGAGACGGCCTTGTCATAACAATTGCTGGTGAACATTATGAGCACATGGTAAAAAAAGTATAGAACTTAACTGTTAATCCATGAGAGAAAGAGGTCTGCTGCTCAACGCGGCAGTCCTTTTTTTCTATATGCGGCTTCTCCATCAAGGGCAAGACTATGAAAGAAAAAGTGTATATTTATGAGAATATAACTAAACTATGCTTTAATTTCTGAAAGGGCTGAAAAACGTATCAATTGGAAGATTGAACCTGATAAATGGCAATGTATTCGTTTTCTTCAAAATTAGAGCGGTTTTACTTTTCGACGTTAAATGCGATATTTTGTAAGTAGAAATTATAAACTACCATAATTACACAGAGAGTAGGTGCAACACTACATCCGAATTTATGCATATATGTCGGCTACGTTATACGCATAAATACCTGTCTAGATCTCCCCAATTTCAGATCCATTTTTCGTCAATCTCTCGTAAGTGTCTTCTTCATTTCGTATCATTACATTTCCCTGTTGTTCAAGGTTCAATTTCATCATACTTGTTATGCACACAAACTAAGATAGCGATATCTTACGTGTGTTCTTTGATCATATGAACAACACCTATTTTGTTACGCCAAAGAGCAGTAGATAGAGAAGAAGGAGTGAATACCATGCAATACTTTTTGTATTTAACGACGATTGTGTTCCTTGTCTTTCAGCTTCTTTATACGGTCATTCCGCTTTTATTCAGTAAAGTGAGAAAGTTAGATGTAACCTTTGATGAAAAATCAATTTCCGTACTTGTTCCGGCTTACAATGAGGAGCTTACGATCAAGAATTGTATAGATGCGATGGAGGGTTTGAACTATCAGAATCATGAGATCATTATCATTAACGATGGTTCCAAGGATAGCACTCTTGCCAAATTAGAAGAATTATTAGAATTAGTCCCGGACAGCAGAAAGCCAGATAACAAGCTTACATACAAATCGATCAAGGGAATATACAGATCACAGCTGTACCCGCATATATTTGTGATCGATAAGCTTAACGGCGGCAAAGCAGATTCGCTTAATGCGGGTATTGACTGTGCCAATGCGGACATTGTGATTACTTTAGATGCAGACAGCATGCTGGAAGTGAATTCATTAAAATATGTCAATCAATACTTTCAAGACGATGAGATTATTGCACTTGGTGGAACGGTTAAGATTGTACAGGGCGCTGAACGCAAAGATGGTGTCATCTTTGAGAAATTTAAAGGTAAAGGACTTATTAAAAGTCAAATTATTAATTACATCCACGGGTTCTATGTCCGCAAGCTAACGCAATCTTTCTTTAATTCTATTGTGGTAATCTCCGGTGCGTTCGGAGCCTTCTATAAAGATATTCTAGTCGAGGTAAATGGCTTCAGGAGTACGGTTGGCGAGGATATCGATATAACCCTCAAAATTCATAAATATTTGAAAGCCAACAAGCTGAAAAAGAAGCTGGTATATGCGCCGGAAGCCGTATGCTACACGGAATGCCCCGAAAATCTTAAAAATTTCTACAAGCAACGTATTCGTTGGCAAAAAGCATTTGTGGATTGCATTTTAATCTACTGGTCGAAGCTATCGCAAAAATTTACGGTGGGTGTAAGTTTGTTCTTCGCCATTGACGGCTTTATATTAGGGACGTTCACCGCGTTTACCACGATATTTTATATCATACAAGCACTGCTCTCGGGAGATAATCTTCTGCAAGCTATAGTCTTGTTCCTCGTAACGTTAGTTGTAAATGCAGTTCAAATTCTGATCTCACTTTTCCTATGCAAGAAATATGGCAGTAATTATTCATTTTTCGACTATGTCAAGATGTTTGTATTCAGTCAATACGAGCTGCTCACGTATCGTAACATACTATTGTACATTAACATCGTCGGTACGTTTAAGTACTTTGACAATGATGAGGGTTGGGGCTTTGTAGAACGAAAAGGCGTCGCAACCATTAGCCAGAACGTGGCAGCTAGTTCTCAATAAGTTATTCAGGGGGCAACTATGAACAGCATATTTCAAAATAAACGAATCGTATATGTGGATATACTCCGTATTTTATCGATCGCAGCCGTAATTATTCTCCACATCACCGCCGACTTACTGACTCGGACCAACGATTTTAACACGGGTTCCTGGTGGATTAGCAATCTGTTTAATTCCGTATCACGCTTTGCGGTACCTGTGTTTTTTATGATAAGCGGCGCGATGATCTTGCGTGTTGAGGTCAAGTCCTATAAAGATTTTTATCTCAAGCGGGTTGTGCCCCTACTTATCCCTTTATTCACTTGGTCCCTGATCTATGATCTGTACAGCCAGTATTATATTCTCAAAAGCAACATGGGAGTTGGCGAGTTTATACTGGACTTTGGGTATAGATTACTGACGGATCGAAACTACGTACATTTATGGTTCTTATACGCTATTATCGCTATTTATGCGACTGTTCCTCTGATTAGTAAATTGGTTAAAGTATGTTCGCAAAAAGATATTCGTTATTATTTGCTCTTATGGTTTATTGTGAGTGTGGTGTATCGGTTTGTGTCAGATGTCGTATTCCGACTGACCGATCAGTACATTAATATTCCGATTTTAAATATTCCCTTTTTTACAGGGTTCCTCGGGTACTTCGTTCTAGGCTATTACTTGTTTAACTTTGATCTTTCGGATAAATGGAAAAATATTGTGTACAACCTAGGTGTCGTATCCTTCTTCCTGACTCCTGTAGCGACTTATTTTGCTTCACTCCACAGTGGGGTGCTAGATGAGATGTTCTACGGCAACTACTCTGTTACGACTTTCTTCATGGCCGTTGGTATGTTTGTTTTCTTCAAAGAGAAAGAGACATCAATTAGCGAAAAAACAAATCATAAAGTGAAAAAAATGATTAGCTCTTTATCCAAAGCAAGCTTCAGTATTTACCTCATTCATTTATTGGTTGATCTTCTGGTATCTCGCAGAGTGGAAGTGGAGGCTACAATGCTTCAGACGAGTACTAGCCTTATCTTTAACATATTTGCGATATTCTCGATCAGTTATGTAACGGTTAAGGTATTAAATCTGAATAAATTCATTACGCAAATATTATTCGGCGGAAGAGGGTAGAGCAACGATGAAAATAAGTATATACACCAAGGTTTTTGTAGCTCTGCTGCTGGTTGGAATGGGGATCTATTTCTTTCAGATTGCTAATGCGGAAGAAAAAAAAGTAACAACGGTCTATATTGAAGCGTGGCGTGATCCAAAGGATGTTCATTTAACAGAGAAAAAAGTAGATATCGCTTTTGTAGCATTTGCAAAGATTGACGGAACCAATCTGTATTTTCATAAGGATGTTACAGCCAACAATCAGATCAAGGAAAACATTAAACAGCTAAAGGCTAATAACCAGGGCACAAAGATGGTGCTGGCGGTTGGTGGTTATGGTGTAGATGGTTTCTCTGATGCGGCAATGGATGGAAATCGGTATTTATTTACAGAAAATATAATAAGCATGGTAAAAGAACTGGATTTGGACGGTGTTGATATCGATTGGGAGTATCCCGCATTTGACGCATGGAAGACACAGAAAGCTCGTCCCGAAGATACTAAGAACTTTACAAGTCTTATGAGAGAACTTCGAGAAAAACTTAATCGACTGCCGCATAAAAACAAATCGAAATATTTGTTAACCTTTGCTTCGGGAACGCAGGATTGGTATTTTAAAAATGTAGAAGTCAAGCAGGTGGAGAAATACGTCGATTACATTAACGTTATGAGCTATGACATGACAGGACGCTGGTCGGATACGACAGGCTTTAATTCCAACTTGTATATCGACAAACAAAATAAGTCGAAGCTCAGTATTGATAAGGTCATCACCAAATACTTGGAACACGATATTGATAGCAAGAAGCTGCTGCTGGGTGTGCCAGCTTATTCATATGGTTGGAAAGGCGTTAAAAGCAAGAAAGACGGATTATTCGAGTTGGGTAAACCGATTGATATCGTCAAAACAGATCTCAGCTACAAAACGCTTATGGACAAGTATATGAACAAAAAAGGATTCAAACGCTACTTTGACGAGAAGGCACAGGCTGCTTATTTGTACGATGGTGATATCTTCATCAGCTATGAGGATAAGGAAGCGCTGAAGGCAAAAGTGGCCTATATCAAGCAGAAAGATCTCGCAGGAGCTATGGTATGGGAATATTCGCAGGATGCAGATGACGGGATTGTGAAATATTTGTCCGAGAACTTAAATAAAGAATGACAGTCTAAGATTAAGAGCCTGAAATTGAGGTTATATATAATATAGTATGGACATGCTATGTTATTGGAACGCCTATGCAAAGCATAAAAGGAGCGATAACCAATGAGTAACGATTTCTTGGCCGCGGTCAAACAAAGACGAACGTTCTATGCGATCAGCAAAGAAACAACTGTGAGTGACGAGCGGATTGAAGCGCTTGTAGGAGAGGCAGTCTTACATACTCCTTCTTCTTTTAACTCGCAAAGCGCAAGAGTAGTTATCCTGCTAAAGGAACAGCATGATAAGTTGTGGGATTTGACAACCGAGACGCTGCGCAAGATCGTGCCAGCAGACAACTTCGGTCCGACGGCAGATAAGATGAAGGGGTTCCGCAGTGGCTATGGAACCGTACTATTTTTTGAAGATCAGGCTGTCATCCAATCTTTGCAAGAGAAATTTGCCGCGTACAGCGACAACTTTCCGGTTTGGTCACAGCAATCGTCAGGGATGCTGCAGTTTGTCGTATGGACAGCATTAGAGCAAGAAGGCCTCGGCGCTTCGCTCCAACACTACAATCCTTTAATAGACGATCAAGTACGACAAGAGTGGGGTCTTCCAGGTGATTGGAAATTAATCGCACAGATGCCATTTGGTCAACCGGCAGCGCAGCCTGGCGAAAAGGCATTCCAACCGTTGGAAAGTCGCTTAAATGTGTATAAATAATTATAAACGGTCCTTTTGGAGTTGAATAGAAATCCGTGCTGAACACAGCACGGATTTTTTTAATTGAAGTGCATATTATGGTGACTATGATGATAAATGGAAGTTATAATAGCGTAAAACAATTAGTCTGACTAAGGTGTAAACACATATTTACGTCCAGATGTAAAGGTAGCCTAAGTTAGTCTAGTCAAAGGAGGATATACATGTTTAGTTATAATGTAAGCTCTGAGATACAGCTAAAGCTGCTCCAACCTGTCTACGCAGAAGAAATCTATGAAGTTACCAATCATAACCGTGACCATTTAAGAGAATGGCTACCATGGGTTGACAATATGAAAAGTGCCGATGACACTAAACAATTTATTGAAAGTGAGCTGCAGAAGTTTTCGAATAACAACGGATTTAATTGTGGTATGTATTATAACGATAAATTTGCAGGTTGCATTGGCTTCCATGAATTGGATTGGCGGAATCGGAAAACATCGATCGGATACTGGCTGGCAGCGGAGTATCAAGGTTTGGGTATTGTAACAAGTGCGTGCAGAGAAATGATTACATATGCATTTGCGGAATATGGATTAAATCGGATTGAGATTAGAGCAGGGGAATATAATACGAAAAGCAGAGCGGTTCCCGAGCGGCTTGGATTTACCTATGAAGGCAGCATTAGACAAGCGGAATGGTTGCATGATCGCTGTATCGATCATGCCGTTTATGGATTATTGGCAAGTGAATGGAAGCCTGCGTAACATGCCATAGTGTTATAAATCACTCATCACGCATAACGTTTAAATAAAATAATTTCTGCTAAATGTCTACTGTAAGCTCCATGAACTGATGGAACCGTACATCAATTATCCATCTGGAGTCTCCTTGTAATACATGCACCTTGACCTTGTAACCGGGTGAGTAAGGAGGCAGCGCAACATGCGAGCGACAAGACAGCTCCCGACAAAGATTAAAGAGCAAGTGAAGACGACTATTTTATATTACGCATGGACGGATTTAAGCCTGGATAACCATTTTTGTGAGCAATGGTTAACCGTGACAGCGGACGAAGTGACAATATGGTCAGCGAGTGCAGCACTGGCCAATCAGATCCAGCTAGCGGATATAATCAATGCGCGCACGGTTGAGGCTATAGGCGGCGGCTCATTTATCGTTGACCAGCATTCAGGCTCGCAGGTGCTGCTGCGATATTCGGCAGGGCTTGCTGCCATGTTTGGCTATGCAGCCAAGCTGATCATGGCAGTCGTTCAAGATGACGTGCTGCCCGAAGCCTCAGAGAACGATTCACCACATGTGTGTTCGGTGTGCAGCGCAACATGGTCAAGTGGGGCCAGGTCTTGTCCAGCATGTAGAGACCACCGCAGAGTGTTGTCGCGAATGCTCGGATATGCCAAGACCTACAAGAAGCAAATGGCAGTAGCGGCCTCATTGCTTGTTGTAACAACGTTAATCGAGCTTATTCCGCCCTATATTACTAAAATAATGGTAGACGACGTGCTTCAGCCTATGAACTTAGGTGGTGCTTTATTATGGCTTGTCATTGCGCTCGCGAGTACAGAGCTTGTGCTGGCACTAGGACAAATTGTTCGTGGATTTATAGGTGTCAGGATCGGCGCTAAGCTGATGGGAGAAATACGAACCGACATCTATAATGCGTTAATGGGGATGTCGCTCGCTTTTTTTGACAGGCGACAGACGTCCCAATTTATTGGCCGCGTCAATAACGATTCGGAAGCGATGCGTCAATTTCTGACGGATGGTCTCATGTGGGTAGGAGGCAATGCATTAAAGCTTATCGCCATTATCCTGGTTATGCTTACGCTGGACTGGAAATTAACTTTGTTGGCGGTGCTGCCTGTGCCGTTGATTATTTTATTTTCTGTGCGAATATGGCCTAAGGTTAGGCGGATGTGGTATCGACAGTGGCGTTCTATTTTTAGACTTAACGGTCAGGTTGGCGATTCTCTTTCTGGCATTCGTGTTGTTAAAGCATTTGGCCAGGAACAAGCGGAGAAGGAGCGGTATGCAGCAGCTAATAAGGATGCGGTTGTGCAAAATGTGAAGGTAGATGGTTTATGGTCTGCTGTATTTCCGATATTTGCTTGGCTTGCGGGCTCAGGTGTGCTGCTGACGTGGTACTTCGGAGGGGACGCTGTCCTGCGAAATCAGATGACACTCGGTGTCTTGATGGCTTTTATTGCGTATTTAGGCATGTTTCTTGGACCGCTCCAGTGGTTCAGTCAAGCTGTAAATTGGACGAATCAGGCATTATCGGCTGCAGATCGGGTATTTGAGATCATGGATACCCCTGTAGAAGTCGCTGACACAGCGCATGCGCTTGCACTTCATCAAGTACGCGGTGAAGTGAGATTTGAGCAGGTCAGCTACGGATATGAAGCGAACCGTACTGCGTTGAAAGAGATTGATCTCACCGTCAAAGCAGGAGAGATGATTGGTTTGGTCGGCCATTCCGGAGCTGGCAAGTCTACCTTTATTCATTTGCTGTGTCGATTCTATGATCCTGGCAGCGGCCGTATTCTGCTGGACGGCACGGATCTGCGGCATATTAGGCAGGAGGATTTGCGTCGGCACATCGGTATTGTCTTGCAGGAGACGTTTCTGTTTGACGGAACGATTGCGGAAAATATCGCATATTCCAAACCGGACGCTTCACCAATGGATATTATACGCGCTGCCAGCATCGCCAACGCACATGACTTTATCGTACGTCTGTCACATGGTTACGATACGCGAGTCGGTGAGCGAGGCCATCGCTTGTCAGGAGGCGAAAAGCAGCGGGTAGCGATTGCGCGTGCCATTATACATAATCCGCGTATTCTGATTCTTGATGAAGCTACGGCATCAGTTGATACGACTACAGAGCGGCAAATTCAAGAAGCCATTTCACAGTTGATCAAAGGTCGAACTACTTTTGCCATCGCCCACCGATTGTCCACACTAAAAGATGCAGATCGGTTAGTCGTACTGGACCAAGGTCGTATTGCTGAGATAGGTACGCATGAAGAACTGATGAGCATTGGGGGGAAATATTTTAGCCTCGTGCAAGCTCAACAAGAACTATCAAGCGCAAGGGGGCGTCTGGTGTGAGATCACAACGTGCGAATTGTGAAATCAAGGAATTGTCTCCCGCAAGCATGTCGCTGACACGTTCGATCGGCGGTATATTATCCGGCTGTATTGAAGGTAGAGCGTATGACGAATTAATTTTGTATCGTACTTTTCCAGTTACAGACCCAGACCATTATGTGTCGGTTCGAGACGGTAACGGAATTGAGCTGGGTATTATCGTGGAGCCCCAGGAATTGGACGAGGAGAGTCGGTTTGAGCTTGCTAAGGAAATGCGATTGCGGTATTTTATGCCGCATGTAACGTGCATTCAAAGTGTGAGGTATATCCATGAAATGTGGATATGGCAGCTTGTTACGGACGCAGGACCGCTGCGGCTGATCATGCCTAACCTGCATGAACATATGCAAATGCACGGAGCTTCTCGTCTTCTGTTAACGGATGCTCAAGGGAGACAGTGTGAGATTGCTAATATGGATGAATTAGGCCCGAGCAGCAAGAAGTGGTTAGCAGATGTGCTGTAGCATGATTTTGACTATTCGATATGTGAAAAGGGCTACAATAAGGTTAAATTGCATAGTTATTGCTTTAGAAGGTTAGCTTCGCTATAATAACAATTATATTGCACTTAAGGGAGAGACTTTAATGTTGGTGACCGTTCTTAACTAATCAAATTCCATATTGAGGCTTCTGTATATTGATGTTGTCTAATTTTTACAGATGACAACGTTTATTTTTATTGCGCAGAAGAGTACCTCGGAATTAGTTAAGAACAGCGGATATCATACAATGCCCTAGGTGTATACCTATCTTATTGACGCCATCATCCGTGCTGTGTTCAGCGCGGATTTTTTTGTTATTATGGCAGTTTATTTAGGATAGGCAGCTCTATTTACGGCAGGGAATGACGATGTCATTCTCTGCCTTTTTTTATTTTGACAAGGAGGAATAGACAATGAATAACACGCATTTGCAGCGCTTGGAATACGGAAAGATCAAAGAGGCACTTGAGTCTCATGCAGCTTCTTATCTTGGCAGGCAGCATATTGCAGATATGAAGCCACTTACCAATCTGAAGGTAATCCGGCAGCAACTGGATGAAACGGCTGAGGCTAAGTTCATGCTGCAATCTGGGGCCAGTGTACCGATTCCTTCACTAGAGGGGATCGATCATATTTTAAGTCTGTTGGACACTGGCTATGTGTACAGCGAACAGGACTTTATGCATATGCATCAGTTTCTGCATAGCTGTGCGCAGCTCATGAAGTATATGAGGGCTAAAGCTGCGATTGCCCCGCATGTTAGCGCCTATGCGATGGCGATGTTTGAGCTAACCGCACTGAAGTCCGAGATTGAGCGTTGTATTCATCATGGTCGTGTTACTGATTATGCCAGTAAAGACTTGATGAAGGTGCGCAAACGGATCGCAGCGATGGAAGAGCGATTAAAAGGCAGATTAGCAGCGTTAATGAGCAGATACAGTTCTATATTGCAAGAACGGATCTTTAGCATGCGTAATGAACGATATGTCTTGCCGATCCGCAAGGAGCATCGGAAGCAAGTGAAAGGTACGGTGCTGGATGAATCGGCAAGTGGCCAGACCGTATATATCGAACCTGCAGATATTATGCACCTCCAGCAGGAGCTTGCTGCCTATCGGGCGGAGGAAGCTCGAATTGAAGCTAAAGTGCTGAGCGAACTGACGGCTTACGCCGAGCAATACGCACATGAGATCCGTATTAATGTGGATACGGTAGGAGCTTATGATTACTTATTTGCAAAAGCGAAATATGCAATCTCCATTCAGGGAAGTAATGTTCAACTAAATGAGGCCGGCCGCTTACTCTTGAAGGAAGCAAGGCATCCTTTGCTCGGAAGTATGGTTCCGCTTCAATTTGCGATCGGAGACACTTATCAGTCGCTTATCATTACGGGGCCTAACACTGGTGGCAAGACACTTGCACTTAAGACGGTAGGCTTATTGACCGTCATGGTTCAGTCGGGTCTACTAGTTCCCGTTGCAGAAGGCAGCATGTTCGCCGTATTTGATCATATTGCAGTTGATATGGGGGATGGACAGAGCATTGAACATGCGCTCAGTACATTCTCAGCGCATATCCGTAATGTGATCGACATTTTACAGGTTGCCAATCACGCTACGTTAGTGCTCATCGATGAAATGGCGTCGGGTACTGATCCTGGCGAAGGGGTAGGACTATCGATTGCGATATTGGAAGAGCTGCATCGCAGAGGAGCCACCGTGGTGGCAACGACTCATTTTACAGAAATCAAAAACTTTGCCGGTACGACGCCAGGTTTCGAGAATGCACGCATGGCGTTTGATCCCGATACATTGCAGCCAGCCTATCGTTTAGTGATCGGCGAGGCGGGGCAAAGCTACGCCTTCTTGATCGCCTTAAAATTAGGATTGCCTGTAAGCATTATTAATCGGTCACGTGAGCTCACTTCAGCAGAGTCAAAAGCAATAGGAGCTGCACAAGAGACAGGAGTTGAAGCAACAGCAGAAGATCACCCAGATGTGCACGAAATACACGTAGTACAAGACATGAAACAAGAAATACAAGTTATACACAAGAATTTAGAATCACATGAAAAGTTAGAAGCAGCTATATCGGATGCTGTGTCCAAGCCAGAACGTGAAGCCACAAAAACACCAGCAGGCAGCAAGCATATACAGGCCAGCAACAAGCTCCAGCAGAAACAGGAAAAGCAAGCTCAAATGCAAAAGGAGGTTCGCTATCAACTGGGTGACAGCGTGCGCATTCCTTATCTGGGCAGGACTGGAATCGTATGTGAGATGGAAGACAGCAAAGGGATTGTCGGCGTGTTGATTATGAAGCAGAAGTGTAAAATCAACAAAAAGCGATTGGAGCTTCATGTGGAGGCAAAGGATCTCTACCCGGACAATTATGACTTGAGCATCGTCCTGGATACGAAGGAGAACCGTAAGAAGCGGAAACTGATGAGCCGCAAGCATGTGGAAGGATTGATGATTGAGATACAAGCAGAAGATTAACGAATAGGTGAAGGATAGAAGAGAATAAAGGGGATCATGTACAATTAATTGAAGTGAAAAGAAATGTGCGCATGTAGAAGCTTGCGCTTGCGTTGACGGAGGAACAATGAGCAGCGACAGAATTGATGAGTGGGAACTGCAAAGTAAAGCGGAAAACTCGTCTTCTTCGCTGCCTATATGGTAAGCCTAAGCCGTTGGATGTTATGCTAGGTATTAATCCGTTTAAAGTCGATCTATCTAAGTAAAGGATGGGAAAGTGAGCATGTACAATGATTGAGGTTACAGGCGCTATTGATAAGCAAGGAAGATGTAAGCATTATCATCAAGAAATGGACGTTGTAGCTATTAAATTTAAATGTTGTAACATCTATTATGGTTGTTATTTTTGTCATGAGGATTCAGCGAATCACCCTGCGGTTACCTGGCCTAAGCAAGAGTGGGACAGTAAAGCGATACACTGCGGTAATTGCCAGACTGAGCTGACGATCCAGACGTATCTTAACAGCAATTATCGCTGTCCTGTGTGTCAGTTTCAGTTTAATCCGAAGTGCGCGAACCATTCACATCTTTACTTTGAAGCGGACTCCGTATCTACATGCAACCTATAACGGATACAGAATACCGTGTCTTTCGATCAGTTCGAAAGACACGGTATTTGCTGTATCCAGCTGCACTGTAAAGTTTAAGAAGCACTGACTGGTCACATATTACTGCTCTTGAACAGTCCCGCACGCAATTCGATCACCGGAGTTTCCGGAAGGGTCTGTTATGTAGTCATCCGCTTTGGCATGAATAATAATAGAGGTCCCCCCAGACTTCAGTAGAGAGTTGGGTTGATCTTTCACTAAAGTGACCGTTTTGGTGGAGAGGCTTGCTTTTACGGTGCCATAAGTCCCTACTTCAATGTTGGGCAGATCTCCGCTGTGGAATCCTTTAGGATTGTGAAATCCGTGCTCTTTGTGCTGGGGATTCAAATGGGCTCCGGCCGTCTTGAAATCAGGAGTATCACATCGACCTGTCTCGTGAAAATGGATCGCGTGTATGCCAGGCGTCAGATTGCGAGCCTCGATGGAGAGATGTACGGTATCCCCTGATTGCGTAAGGCGAGCAGTTCCGATTGCTGCTCCTTCGTTGTTGATCATATTCACGGTTATTTCGGGCTGCTTGGCTTCAGCTAGAGCTGTACTGTTAGCACAGGCGCTTAACAGTAATCCGCTCAATAGTAGACTCGTCATTGCTAACTTGTTCATCGTGTCCTCCTTGGAATGTGACTTCCATACTAGTGTTTACCTATTTTCAATAAAGAAAACGGAGGGGGACGGAATGACATCCAAATGGTTTTAGCAAGCCGTATGTCATGATATACAAGTTAGGAGCGCGGTCAGTTCATTTAGCAAGCGATCATTCATAATCGGACCATCATAATTCCATCTGCCGTCAATTAGGTTGGCTGCCATTTTGAGCTGCGGCCAATTAGCTAGCATCGTGTCGAATGGCATCCATCCTAAATAATGCCAGGCGCCAGATGAAACTTATGCATTTACAGCTATAAAGGTAGAGCTGGGGAAAGGTTGCCGTTATAATAACATTGATAATGAGAATCAACATCAACATCTGTTGAATAAGAGTAGTCTGGAATAGATGTGCTTAGGGAACAGAGCTATCCGGTGAACAAGGTGAACAGGCTCAGGCAGGAGGGGTGGCAAGTTGAATAGCAAATGTGTGCAGCGTCTCTACATGTTAAGAGAAGCAGGGACAATGTGCTTACAATCCAATCAAGAGCCAATAAACGCGAGGGTCGGTGCTCCGACATTACTCGTGGTAGACGATAGAGAGGTTGCACTCTCTATCAATGGCAAGTGCTTCCCAGTGGGAAAGGGTAGTATCGTATTTATGAGACCGGAATCGACGTATGAGATCTCCTACACAGGGCAGAGGAAGAAACTTCTACTCCCGTATGTGCAGTATGATATGTACCTGTGCAGTCGCTGGGACGGAGATGCCGTCACCTTTGAACTAGCCCATACGGAGCTTCCAATAAACGGAGTCTTGTCCGTTGGTGTGAATAAGAAGGTGATGTCTTGGTTTCGTGACCTACGCGAGTGCTGGATAGGTACGAGAGAGATGGATGATGCAAACGAGCTGCTGCGCTTATTGTCAAACACTATTTTTAAAGGAGCGATTCAAGCTGGCAGCGCGAGGCAGGATATTACGTTGGAACAGCTGCTTGCCTACATTCATGAACACTTTGATCGGGATATTTCGCGCACAAAGATCGCCCAGTTAACGGGATTTAACCCCCGTTATTTTTCTGTGTGGTTTCGAAAACAGATGGGCTGGACATTTACAGAGTATGTGAGCCGCATCCGTATTAATGAAGTGAAAAAGCAGTTGCTTACAAGCGAACATACGATTAGTCACATCGCCCATCTAGTTGGTTATGCAGATGGCTTGTACCTTAGCCGCAAATTTAAGCAAGTAACGGGTATGACACCTAGTCAATTCAGGGACATGCCAGTTCCCCGTCGTATTGTGTGCTTGCAGTTTGCTGGAGATTTGTTGGCGCTTGGCATTACACCTGTTGCCGTGGATAAAAGTTATTTGCGCAATTCTTTGTTATTGAGTCCGGAATGGGAAGGAGTTATCGAGTTAGATTTGGATCATCCTTCTTTGAATGACTGGGCTGCACTGCAAGCTGATCTGGTCATTGCACCGACTTATGTTGATCCAAAGTTAAGCGAATTATTGGAAACTGCAGGCCCGTTAATTACGATTGAAGCGGACAAGCTGGACCGGATAGAGGAGGTTCGACTATTCGGAAAATTACTAAAGTTGGAAAAACAGGCGGAAGCCTGGATCGCGGATTACAGGCAGAAAGGATCTCAGGCGAGGCGGCAATTGGCACCTCTAATTCATGCTGGAGACACGGTTGGGGTGTATGAGATTCGTGATGATGAACATCTCTATATATGGAATCATACCACAAGAGGGGCTTACAATTTGTATAAGCTGATCGGTCTGAAACCGCCTGAGCGTGTGCGCAAGGAGGTACTGGAATGTCATCGCCATCTCTATATTCATGAGTCGGTGCTGGCGGAGTATGCGGCTGATCACATGTTTGTGGTCGTTCCAGAAGAGGAGGGCTGGCTGGACAAAATGAAGCAATCGATCTCACGTCATCCGATATGGAGCACACTGAGCGCGTATCAGTACCAACGTATATATTTTATTAGGCTGGAGGATTTCTGGCACAGTGAAGGCTTGGCATTGGAACGGCAGCTGCAGGTTCAACAGGATATATTGTCAGCTACAAGCCTGATCTGACTTTTATCCATACACGAAACGATGTCCTTTTGTGAATATACGGCGTTGAGGGTGGCTGTTATAGTAGGCTTAGAGCGGGTTGATAATGATTCTCATAGATGGAACTGGAATAAAACCATTATGCCATATCGTACAGATGTAGAATCACTGCACGCGCTTGTGCAATATTTGTGGGAAGCGGCCGTTACCCTGATTTCGGTATACATAAAGGAGTTTATCATATGCGTAAATATGTACATTTGTACGCGGCATTTGTTATGCTGCTCATGACCGTCGTATGGACGGGGTGTTCTTCAGCATCGCCAAGCCATTCAGGCGTTACACCAGTTGCATCAGGAAATGAAGTCTCTTCTTCCGAGCACACAAATGCCACAGCACAGACGAGGACAGTGTCCACGATCAAGGGTGACGTTGTCATTCCTGCACATCCACAGCGCATTGTTGTGGATTTGTATCTCGGAAGTCTGATTGCATTAGAGGTCAAGCCAGTGGGCACACCAGAGCTTAACTTAAAAAATCCATATTTTACGAAGGCACTTGCAGGTGTTGAAAATATAGGGGAATATGAACAAATTTCGCTTGAAAAAATTATGGAGCTACAGCCGGACACGATTATTACAGGAAATGCGGAAGCGTACGAGCAGTTCAGCAAGATAGCACCTACGATATTGGTTCCGTTTGGCGAGCTTAAAGATACGCATGAGGAAGTGACGTATTTTGGCAAGGTACTCGGCAAGGAGACCGAGGCAAAGGCGTGGTTGGAAAAGTATGACCGTCGAGTAGCTGAATTAAAAGAGCGAGTAAATCAAGCTGTACCGAAAGAGGCTACCTTCTCCATCATGGAGGACTGGGGCAAGAGCACGGGCGTATTTGGCGACAACTTTGGCAGGGGCGGGCAAGCGATATACCGTGCACTGGGTCTCCATCCGCCTGCAAAGAAAGCAAAGGAAATAATGGAGCAGCAATCCATGGAGGTGTCGCAAGAGGTACTACCTGACTTTGCAGGTGACTATATCATTTTAAGCTCAGAGACCATTACGATGGAAGACCTGAAAGCGGATCCCGTCTGGAAAACACTTGATGCTGTTAAACAAGATCGAGTATACATATGGAAGCATGAGAAATCATGGTACTTTGATCCAATTGCAACGTTATCGCAGACAGAGGAGCTTGCTGCTTGGATCACGAGCATCAGCGAGAAGTAGGGAATTCATAGATATCAAGTGCCAGATACAAATTAGGTATTATCATAATAGGAGAGAGACGGCTGTTCGATTCAACAGGAGCCGTCTCTTTTTTTATTAAATTACAGTGAAACTTGGCAAGTACAGTAAATAACTTAAAGACAACTCTTATTTTACAGATCTGAACTGGGCTGCACTGATTACTTGAAGCATGGTTAAACTGTTTCATTTTTGTACATTTTTTATAAAGTAAGCAGCAATATTAATGATTGACATCAAGGTTACAGCAATTAACAGGTAAAAGGAAACAGAATCGCCTTTAAGTGATAATTCGTCTACAATGTAACCCATTTGATATGTCATAAAAACAGATACCGCTGTGCATATAAATGAGATACTTATGATTGATAAACTATTAAACAGCTTAATTCGATTGTTCTGAAAAATAATAGTTATCCATAAAATAGCGAGAATAATGATAAAAAAAATATAAATAGGTCTCAAATAATCAAAAACAGCAAGGTTGTCCATAATTTCTCCCCGTTATGAAATGAATTCGACCTTTTTCTCGTAACGCTATTTTCGCATTAATATTTTCTCGACCCCGTGTCGTTCTCCTTTTACGAGAATCAGCTCAGCACGAGGCTTGGTTGGCAGTATATTTTCCGTAAGATTCACCAGGTTGATGTCTCTCCATATTTGCTGTGCAAGCTGCTGCGCTTCCTCTTCTTGCAGGTCAGCAAAACGATGGAAGTAGGATTCTGGTTTTTGAAAAGCGGTTGTTCTCAGCAAATTAAATCGCTCAATGTACCATTGCTCCAGATGCTGCTCACTTGCATCAACAAAGATGGAATAATCAAAGAAGTCGCTTACAAAAATACTGCCTTCCCGACTAACCTGCAGCACATTAATTCCTTCGACAATGAGAATATCTGGACTGTTAATGGTTTGCTCCTGATCAGGAACAATATCGTAGACCAGATGGGAATACATCGGTGCTGTGACATTAGGTTTACCGGATTTGATATCCGTCAAGAAGCGAAGCAGCCGCTTTGTATCGTAGCTTTGGGGAAAGCCCTTTTTATTCATCATTCCCTGAGATTGCAGAACTGCATTTGGATATAAGAAACCGTCTGTTGTCACCATGTCGACTTGCGGATGCGAGTCATATTGCGACAACAGAACCTGCAGCAGCCTTGCGGTGGTACTCTTGCCTGCTGCAACACTGCCGGCGATGCCTAGTATAAAGGGCGCTTTGGGCCCATCCAGCTGCAAGAATGAGGATAAGGTATGATGCAATTGCATAGACGCCATCACACGATGATGAATCATTTCAGCGAGCGGAAGGTAAATGTCGTTTACCTCTTGAATGGACACTTGATCATTAAGTCCTTTTAATTGTTCAAATTGTTCCGGTGTCACGGATGTATGCATACGGCTGCCTAGACTGGCCCACCGTTCTCTTTCAACCGTACTGTAAGGAGAAGACTTTGGCATAGATGATGGACCTCACGTTTCAATCAGTTTAGATGTCGCAATGAAGAACATGTATTTCATTATTTTATTACTAAATGCTCGTCAAGCCAAGTAGGACGTAACTAGGAGGATTGAGCTGAAGCAGACTGGGACTGAATGGAGTGTCTAATCGATTGACGCTATTATAAAATATGCCTATCTGTTCAGAATGCAGTAAATTATAGTCGAATAAGTGCACGTTCATATCAGAGTTGTGTGTTCGGATTATTCCTCGGGAAATAATAGAGTAAACAGCAGATCGAAACTTGTTGGAAATGCGGACTCGTTAGTATAATGGTAGTAATTTGTTACTTAAGGAAGAAGGTTGTTAGTATGAAACGTACACTCGTTGTAAGTGACATTCATGGTGAACTGGACAAGCTGAATCGGCTTCTGGAATTGGTGAATTATGATTCACAGCTTGATCAATTAATATTGCTCGGGGATTATGTGGATCGAGGCCCGGATCCGCGAGGTGTCATCAAGAAAGTGATGGAGTTAAAGGCTGCAGGCGCCCTTGCTCTTAAAGGGAACCATGAGGATATGATGATCAAAGCGTTGACAGGAGCGGGGAATGACGCTTGGAATCGTTGGTTCAAGCGGAATGGCGGCGACAAAACACTGCTGAGTTATGGGATTAGTCAAGAGCTTTTGATTGAGAAGCCAGAGCAAGATACTTATGAACTTGCCCCCTCCGAACGTGCTGTGGAATTATTGGCAGATTTAGCGTTTTTACAAGAATTGGATCATTATATTGAAACGGAAGATTACATATTTGTACATGCAGGTGTTCATCCTACCATCCCTATTCACAAGACAGATCCTTACACGTTAATGTGGATCAGGGAGGATTTTCATCAGGGATATGAAGGACAGAAGACGGTCGTGTTTGGCCACACCACAACGAATGGGCTTCATAGGGACGTTGACAATCATGAAATATACTATGGAACGAATCGGATCATTGGTATTGATGGCGGGGCTGTCTATGGCGGGCAATTAAATGCGCTGGATGTAACAAATAACAAAGCTTATGCTGTGAAATAATAAAAGGAGGGAGACCATATCGGTGCTCTCTCCTTCTTTGTATGGTTTGTGTTACTCGTTCCCTTTGTACAAAGCACGATACTCACTAGCCAACATACTCATTAAGATCGAATCGTGGTACTGATGATTGTAGAATATAATCTCCCGTTGGACACCCTCCTGCTTGAAACCTAATTTCTTATATACGTGCATGGCGCGGTCATTGTACGTAAATACGTTAAGCTCGATCCGATGTAAATTCAAAATACCAAAGCCGTACTCCAGCATTAGCCGGATTGCTTCTGAACCATATCCTTTACCCTGATGGGATGGGGCATCAATTGCGATTCGTAGATTAGCGTTGCGGTTAATAGAATCGATATCTTGAAGTGCGATATCACCGATTAGCGTGTCGGAAGAGGCTTCGGCGATAAGCAGCAGCACAGTGGTCGAATCTTGTGCTTTACTCTCAATGTAGCTGTGGATCTGCTCTTTAGTAAAATGCCGTTGTGTACCGGTTAATCTTCTCATTTCCGAATGAAATAACAGATGATAATAGGACTCTGTATCTTCTTGATTGACGGGTCTTAAATAGACGTGCTGTCCTTCCAAAAAACGTATCGGCTCGTATGGTTGTTCTGCTGCTGACATCGTTAGTGCCTCCTGTAGTTATCGTAATAAACCCAAATATAGACTCACTATACCTATAATCTGTATACTTGAAAATATACAGATTTGAATAAATACAAAGGACAGATATGAGAGGCGTGTAGTGTACCATGTTTATTTCTAAGTTAGATAAGCAGCACTCGAAGCCGCAGTATGTGCAGCTTTATGAGCATATCAAGCATGAAATGGTGACGGGCGGCTTGGCTGAGCATACCCGCATGCCTTCTATTCGATCATTAGCGGACTTCTTAGGAGTCAGCCCAACCACAGTAGAATCCGCCTATAGTCAGCTCCAGGCAGAGGGTTATTTGGTGAGCAAGCCAAAGCGAGGGTATTATGTTCAGCCTCTAGGTGATCTGGAATTGAACATTGTGCGGGACAAGGGGGGAGGTGCCCCTGTAGATATAACCAAAAGAGCTGCATCAAGGGCATATCCAGCAAGAGATGGTGCCTCATACCAATACGATTTTCACTTATCCCAAAATGACTTCGCTCTATTTCCGTTTCAGCTATGGCGAAAGATGTCCAATCAAGCACTGCGTCCTGAAAATCAACATTTGTTGTTCTATGGAGACCCACAAGGAGAATATGGACTGCGTGTGCAAATTAGCCGTTATTTGCATCGCTTCCGTGGCTGCCAATGTACACCAGATCAGATTGTTGTTGGCTCGGACCAGCATCATTTATTAACTTTGCTAAGCAGCTTGTTAAAACTACCAGTACAACATATCGGTGTGGAGAATCCGGGTTATTTACTTCATGCTGAGACGTTTAAGCAAAATGGGTTTCAGGTGTCCGCCATCCCTTTGGAAGCGGATGGGATCTGTATCGGGGAATTGGTCAGCCGTCAAGTACAAGCCGTCTGTGTATCGCCATCACACCAGTATCCTCGCGGCATGACGATTCCGATCGGCAAGCGGATTCAATTGTTGGAGTGGTCGCGCCAAGCGGGGGGCTATATCATTGAGGACGATTATGATGGTGAGTTCCGCTATCATGGTCGAGCAGTGCCTGCGCTGCAAGGCTTGGTGACGGATGCCAATGTCATCTACTTGGGTGGATTCTCTCAAGTGCTTGCCCCTGCTTTGTGTGTGCATTACATGGTGCTGCCTGCTTCATTGATAGATGCCTATCAGCGCTTGGAATATTATACGCTGCTGGAGCAATCCTCATCCAGGCTTCATCAATACACGCTCCAACTTTTCATGGAGGGGGGGCATTTGGAGCGCCATATTCGCAAGATGCGCAAATGGTACGGACAAAAGCACGATTTGGTGATCGAAACGATCCAACGTGTCTTTGCAGGGAAGGCGCAAATTATCGGTAAAGATGCCGGATTTCACATCCTGCTGCGGATCGATCATACCAAAACGGAGCAGGAACTGGTCGTGCTGGCCAAGCAGGCGGATATCCGTATAGCTTCTGCTGCTTATACTTGGCTGGAACCGCCGCAACATACGCACAAGGAATTTCTTTTGGGCTTTGGCGGCATTAAGCTGGAGCAGATTGTAGAGGGAGTGGAGCGGTTGTATGAAGTGTGGTATGGAGAATGATATTCTACCACCCTATTTCGAGTTAGAATACTTGAAATAGGAGTTTGATAGGAAGGAACTGTATATCTGAAAACCGTATACTCGTTGAGATAAAGGAAACTAGTTGTTGAAGTTAGTTTCCTTTTGATTTTCTAGGCATTATTTAATTGTATATCCAAATATTGTTTGGAATCTTCTTTGACCATGGCGTATGGTGTTAGAGTGCAGGGTCTTTTTGTAAGTTACATATAAATGATGGAAATAGGTGAAAGCATGAGAAAAATGATCATTTGGTTCCTCGTAAGTTTATTTGCAATAAGTATGTGTGAGTCAGCGTACGCTTTATCCGTTAACGAGTATATATATGACTCTAATGGACAGATGAAGTCTACATATAATTATGACAATCGAAGCAAAGTAGAATACAACTATAGTTCGAATGGAAACGTTACGTTAAAGAAGCATAGAGTTGACGCCCCGGTTCCAGCATTTAATAGACTGAGCAACTCTAACTTTAACAGCTTTATAAATGGAGTTGTTGAAAAATGGGAAATTTCAAAGTGGGATGTCCCCAAAGCTGAATTTAAAGAAGTTGAACATCTCGGAGCAAAGGCGCAATCAGTGCGATGCTCGGAGATGAAAAACAATGGATATTGTGGAATAAGCCAAGTGGTAGCTGTACATCCAAGTCAACCGTACACATTGCGTGTGTCGATGGATATTCAAGAACTCCGTGAAAGCAAAATGCAATTATATGTGGACTATTATGATCAAGCACAGAAGTTTATCAGTGTCAATGTCCAAGAACTTAAAGGTCCAATTAAGACAGGTTATGTTACGTTCAGCCTTAGGGGGAGCATTCCAGCTAATGCTTCAACAGCACGGGTTTATGTTTTGTCGAGAAGCGAATCGGATAGTGGGCAGGCTGCTTTCTATATACGGAATGCGGAATTTCGGTATGGGATGGATTCTAACCTGTTAAGTAACGGATCAGTTGATGGAACGAGTGGTCAGGAAATCGCTGATTTATGGACGAGGGTAGGATGGAATGTGAAACAGAGTAATAGCCTTGTGCGGGAACATGATCAAAATAATATTCAAGAAGTGTTCTCAGCTCAAATTGGCGAAAATGGATTTTCGGGGATAAGTCAGGCGGTACATATTCCCTCATCTAAACAAGGTACTCCATTTAAAGTCTCGGCTAGCTTTAACGTTCTGAGACTGGAGGACGCTTATGCGCAGCTCTACGTGGATTTTAAGGATGACAACGGGAGCTTTGTGGGAGCGTATTCTGCTCCTTATTTTACCAATACAAATGGTAACGCTATTACGATTTCGGAATACGGACAAGTCCCTGCAACAGCGACGCATGCAATCATTTATGCATTGATTAGAGGTCAAAAAGATAACAGTGCAGGCCACATTCTAGTGGATAATTTGAGATTTGCATACAACGAATCAAGTATAACTGCAGATGAAGAATTTGATGTATACCCTAATGGAGATATGAAGTCAGATTATTGGGATAAGGTAGTATGGAGCTCTGATTCATATGATTTTCAACTGCGTCAGCAAAAAGACAAAGCGATTGCTCAATATATATCTAGCAAAGCCATCAAGGCAAATGGAATTGTAGGTGTAGTGCAAAAATCAGTGATTGTGCCATTACGAAATTTCAAAGCTACTAGTGATGTGAGAATAAGTCATTTATACAATGCCAAAGTTCAGCTTTATATCGACTTTTTTAATGTAGATAACCAATTTGTAGGGGCAAGTATTGTTGAGGGGGATAAGGTGACAGGAACTACACCAACTACACTTACAACTGCAGGGAAGGTGCCTGAGCAGGCAGCATATGCATTTGTGTATATATTAATTAGAGGCATTTCGGATGGTGGGGAGGGAGAGATATTAGTTGAGAATGTTAAAATGGCATATCAGTAAGGTAACGATAACAGTTGGGTTATTGATTTGTGTATGGTATTTGCAGTTACCGGCAAGCACAGCACAAGCTGCATTGGACGAGCATGTGCAGTGGGGAGATAGCATGGTCGTTAATCTGGATGGTTCTAAGGGGAGCGTTAACATTTATGATATTGATCAGAAGCTGCAGGCTGTGCACCAGAACGGGAAGATCTTGATTAAACAATATGATTTGCAAGGCAATTTAAAGAGAACATATCTCCAACGAGAGCATGCTGTGTATTCTTTATCCAATGCCTCTTTAACGGTATTTGTTCAACAAAAGAATCCTGATTTGCGTGAGTTGAAGGTGGCTTACTGGTCAGATGCTGTAAGTAGAGATAACTCTTCATTTGTTCTTGCAGAGAAGATGAGTAATGGATTATGGAAAGCAATTATTAAGTTTAGCGAATTATCGCCAGGTACGGGAAAGTACCACGCAATGATCCAGATTGATGGAAAAGATATACGTCAGCTTGAGTTTCAAGTTGTAGATACTGGGAAAATAGAGCTCAGTCCTAATCTCTCCCTAAATGATGACGAGGTGACGATTCGGATATCGGGTGTGTCACCGACCGTAAAAGAAGTGAGATTTCCAACTTGGACGAAAGCTAATGGTCAGGATGACCTGAAATCTCCTTGGATTATAGGATCTAAGAAGGATATAGATACATGGGAGATTAAAATTCCATATCGTGACCATAACTATGAAACTGGAAATTATATCACTCATATTTATTCCTTTGATAAGTATGGGAATAACTGTGTAATTGGTTGGGTTGAGTATACAGTACAAGGAGGCATTAAGGCCCCTACAAAGGTGGACATTTCAGATGTTTCCTACGATCTAGTTGTTTATGACATAGCGGAGTCGGTACAGCAGGTTTATTTCCCCACCTGGTCGTTAAATAATGGACAAGATGATGTGGAATGGATTCAAGGAATCAAAGAAGCACCTGGAGTATGGCGAGGTACAGTTATATATGCGAAGCACAACGATGATCTAGGTGTTTACACGACCCATGTCTACGCTGACAAAAACATGATCCAGATTGCAAATGTGACTGTCGAAAATAAATCCCTTGTCACAGCTCCAAAGCAAGCTGAATTAAAAGACGGTCCTTATCAAGTTACGGTATCAGGTCTATCGGATAAGGTGAGCAACGTCTATTTTCCAACCTGGACCGAACAAAATTGGCAGGATGATTTAAAAATCCCTTATGTTAAAGGTAACAAAAGTGTGAATGGGGATTGGACATATACCGTGAATTATCGTGATCATAAGTATGAAGCGGGTAATTATATCACTCATGTTTATACAGAAGACAAACATGGTAACAAGCGAATGATCGGGGGTCATATTACTTCTGTTGCTGCAAGCCCTTCGTATCCTACTAAATCTAAATTAATAGAGAAATGGTACGATGTTTACGTTTATGGTCTGCCGACTGCAACTAAAAACGTTCAGTTTCCTACTTGGACATCAGCCAATGATCAAGATGACCTTGAATGGATTAATGGTGAGCGTGTAAGTGAAGGGGTTTGGCGGGGAAGGATATTTTTTGATAAACACAATGGAGAAATAGGCTCTTATATCACTCATATTTATGTGGATGAAAAGTCCTATCATGGAGGGCGCGTAGAAGTTGATTCGTAATTAAGCGTGCTTAGGCTTTCGTTTTCAATTGAGTTCTGCTCTTATCCATGAACATGGAGTAAGTAATCGAACTAGAATCATAGAATAAGCAGCAAGGCGAAAGATTAATATAGTACATATAAAAAAAGGGGAAATGAGTAGTGAGAAAGATATCATGGGTCCTAATCGTGGCACTTTGCCTGGAGATATTGTCACCTGGCATTCTAAGCGTGCAGCAATCGGTCAATGCATTGGAGGGACAGCAGCAGAGTGAACTGCTGACCATTGATAGCGTAGCAGCAAAGTACAAGGTGTCACCGTCTAGCATTATTGAAATGCTGAATGCGGGTTACAGCTTAAAGGATATATCTACAGGGTTGGACAAAAATGAAGACGTATCCAAGCTGTTCGAGACGTTGCAGCAATTGTTCCCGGGTAAAGGGAAGCCGTATGAGCCACCGACAGTCACGGATGTGACCTATGGGTTAGAAGGATTAAATCCATTGCTTGACCTGGATACATTGGCAAACGTAACGGGGAATGTCTATGGTATTTATGACGGTACAGATGTCAAAAACACCGTAACAAGTTCGGTGTATGGACGTTCTAAGAGAAGTCTTACAAGCAGCAGTTACGACGAGTTAGGTTTGAAAAATCAACACGTGAGGTTGGATCAGGCACCGTATAGTGTGAGAACAGGTGTGGAGGATATCTCAACTCAAGACGGATCGCTGAACTTAAAGGTGACCGATATTGGGTTACCGGGACGAAATGGTCTCGCGTTTAATTTGACTCGGTCATATAACAGCAATTCTTCCGAATTTTACGAGAAAAGTTATAAGGAAAAAATAATTTATGAAACCCGTTTTGTTCCACGTGTCAAGGTTGTTGTTTATAAAAAAAATACAACTAATGAAAAAATTTATCATGATACTATAGAACTAGATAATAAACATTTTAGATACTTTACTTTTTATCACCAGATTCCTACTGTTATTTTGGGTGAATTTAGTGGGAGAAAAGATTCAGAAAATCAATATATTAAACAAACATTTCCAGATACTTCTAAAGTATGGTATACATTTGATTTCGATACACATGGGGGACCGTATTTTGCTGAAGTATATCCAAAAGGAACACTAAATGCTGTAGAACCTATTGGTTTTGCAGGATGGGGTAATGATAATGAGAATATGCCCAATCCGATAGATAAGCGCAATACTTTAGGTAAGGGATGGGAATGGAACATCCCGTACTTGCAAATCGATAAATATTCACAATATATCAAAATGCCTGAGGGAGGAGTTTATAAATTAGATCACGGTAATTCTATTGTTGGATACCCGTGGGAAGATACCATTTTCTCGGAGGATGTAAGCAAAGACGTACTTGGTCAGAATTCAGCTTACGTGTTGAAGTATAAGAATGGACGATCCTATTATTTCTCTAAAAATGGTGACTTGATTCAAATTACAGATCGTTATGGAAACTATATTAATTTTAAGTATGAACAAAAATATTCTAACTCCGAATTCATACTGAAAGAGATAAGTGATCCACTAGGCAACAAATTAAAGTTTGATTACAAAGGTACTCAAGTAGTTGTTTCTAATGGAACAGATTCTGTTGTATATACAAGAGCAACAATTCCAGATACAAATTTTAGCTCTCTAGAGTCTGTTAAGGATATTGCGGGTAGAACTACATATTATTCCTACCAATTTGCGGAGTCAAAGTATTCAGTTATTTATAATAGAATTCCTAATGAACGCAATGATTACGCTCTAATCAAGGGTATCCATCACCCCACGGGGGTAAAGACTGTATTTAATTATGACTCTTTTGAACGAAACCTAAGCTCGGGAATAAAACAATTGCAATACCGGGTAACTGAACGAAAAGATGTAATGGAATACAGTAACGAAGTAGTGATTGAAAGCAATACAAACACATTTCGCTATGAATCTGATCCGTATGCTTCCTATCAAAGTGGAGAGCACACTACAATCGTATCTAATGGTGAACTGAATACATCGGTTAAGTATAAAAAGCTATGGAATGATGGAAGTCCGCGATTTTACAACTTGGAAACGATCCAGGACACGGGTACAATACAGCACATTACACAGCAGACCTATGACGAAAATAGTGGCAACCCATACCCGATCCAGATCGTGACCAAGAAGCGGAGCGGAGGCGCTGAAAGTCCAGCCCTGACAGTCACTCGCCAATATGATCGCGATGGCAACATCACGAGCGAGACCAACAGCATGGGGGCCAGCTCCGTCACGACATACGATCCAACCTTTGCCTTACCGCAAACGGTAACGACCAAGTTCGATGCGAACCAGCAGTCCGTGACTCGGTATGTACGGAACGGGCAAGGTTCAGTGATCGAGTCGAAAACATATGCCAATGCCGAAGGCGGCCCGCTGCTGCGTCACACGAACTTTGAGTATGACGGCTTTGGCAATGTGATGAAGGTGATCGCCAATAATAACGGTAAGGCGACGGTATTCCGATATCAGTATGGGCCTGAGTATCAGCATGCGTTCCTCACGCAGCAGGATGTGGAAGTGACCAATGCCGATGGGCAGAAAAGCGTAATAGTGGAGAAAGCGCAGTACGATCCGTTGACTGGACGTGTGCTCGCGTATACGGATGGTCTCAATCAGACCACGTCGTACACCTACGACCGCTTAGGCCGCACAACATCTGTCACGATGCCGAACCAAGCGCAGGCTAGCTATGTGTACAACGACAGCACCAATCATATCATGGCTAAAAATACGTTAGGTGAAGTCCAACAGGTTTGGTTTGATCCACTTGGCCGCAAAGTGAGAGAGACACAAGGCTTGGGTGAAGTGAAGTACGGCTACGACGAGCGCACAAGTCGTTTGTTGTGGCAGGACGATGCCTATGGCAATCGGACGTGGTACAGCTATGACGCCTTTGGTCGCATCAAGCAGACGACTTATGCGGATCAGACGTCATCCATGGTGGAGTATGACGAGGTCGGTTCAACCGTAACAACTATTGATGCGGAACAGAACCGAACACGCTCCACAAGTGATATACTCGGTCGTGAACTGATGATCGAATCCTTGCAGAACAAGCAGAACTATGTGCCGATTCAGAAGAAAGAGTACAACTTGGCGGGAGCTGTTGTAGCCTCTACGGATGGAAATGGGAACCGAACGACATACAAGTACGATACGTTAGGTCAACTGCTAGCCGTTGTGGATGCAGACAACCAGCAGACTAGCTACCAGTACGATATGCTCGGGAACTTGGTGACAACAACCTATGGCAACCAGCAAAGTACCAAGAAAGAGTTCGATGAATTGGGACAAGTCATTAAGAGTATTAATGGTACGGGCCAAATACAGAAGTTCTATTACGATGCCAACAGCAACCCGGTGCGCTCCATTGATCGAAGTGGAATTGCGACGGATAACCGTTTTAACAATATGAATCAACTGGTGCAGACGGTAACAGGGAATGACAATGTGCAATACGCGTATGATTCCGAGGGCAGACGCCTGAGTATGACAGACCATCGCGGCACAACAAGCTATAAATATCAGCCGATATCCGGATTCCTGACGGAGATTCAATACCCGGATGGCGTACGGTTGACGAATAGCTATGATTTGAACAAACAGACAGGTTATGAGCTTCAAGCTCCACAGACAAACGTGAAAGTGGATGCAGGCTACGACAACATGAACCGGTTGAAAACGTTAGGCGTAACGAGCGGCGGTTCCGCTGCCAACACGTTTGGCTACGATTATCTCAGCAACGGGCAGTTAGCGCAGCAAAGCTATGGCACGGCTTTTGTATCGCAGTTGCAGTATACTGATGTGAAGCTGTTCCAATTATCGTATACGAGAAATAACGCTGTGATGAATACGTTCCAGTACGGTTATGATGCCAATAGCAACATTACAAGTCGGAACGAGAATAACGTGGGGTCAAGCTTTACATACACACCGTTGAACCAGATCAAGACGTCTAGTGAATTCGACGAACGTTATTCCTACGATGCACGTTACAATCGATTAACGCTGGAAAGCTCCCGTGAGCTGCCAATTCAAGAAGCGCAGTATGAATATGATGTAAAGAATCGGCTTGTAAAGGCGACAGGTGCTCACAATCCAGTCACGTATTCTTACACAGGGGAGGGCCTGCTGTACGAACGGACGGAGAATCAGTCCAAGACCCGTTATTACTATGATGCAAAGAGCTTATTGTTGGCGGAAGCATCAGTTGGTGCGGACGGCAAGGCCCAGATGAAGTACGTATATATCCATGATTTGAACGGCAAGTTAGTCGGACGTCAGGATGCTGCCAACGGTAAAATGCAATATTACCAACTAAACGGGCATGGTGATGTGGTCGCGTTGGTAGACGAGCAAGGGCAGAAACTGAATGAATATCGCTATGACATTTGGGGCCAGCCGCTCGAAGAGAAGGAGACTGTACCGAATATCTTGAAGTACTCAGGTGAGTACTGGGATAAGACAACGGGACTCCAGTATTTGCGAGCCAGATGGTACGATCCAAGCATGGGGCGGTTTATTAATGAGGATACGTATGAAGGGGATAAAGGCAATCCACTAAGTTTGAATTTGTATACGTATGTGGAGAATAATCCGTTGAAGTTTATTGATCCAAGTGGACATGCTCGAATCAATTCTTATGATGTTATGGAATTGGAACTAGTCCTAAATGAAGCCATGAAATTTCAATCAACGAAGTCAGAAGGTTGGTGGAGATGGAGAGGTTATTTAGGGACAGAGTTTGCGCCAGTATTTAATGAAGCGGACAATAATAGATTTAAGTATCTGTACTCCTTGCTTACGCAGACAAATAGTGGAAAGCATTCCTTAGGAAGAGCAGAATGGGCTAAAGGACAATTACTAGATAGTTACGCTGAGTATAAGCAGGATGAATATAATGAAGTTTTAGCATATGCCATGATTGGAAGTATTGGCGGTTTTGAAAATTCCAAGGGGAAGGGAGTAATTAAAAATGTCTATGATTCAATAAAAAAGGCGCCTAAATATCCTGATGGGTTTCAAGGTGTACAAAATGGAACAAAGAAAGTAAACATTAATAACAAGGATGTCATTGATGAATTGCGAAGTGTAGAATCTGGGCAATGGAAAAAAGTTTATAAAGATGGCTATGATGCAAGTAAGAAAAAAATATCAATCCACTATTTTGAAAGTTCATCAGGCAAAGTATTTGATGTAAAAGTTAAATCGGGGTGGAGTAACAATTGACGGAGGTAAATCAAAAAATGGAATTAAAATTAACTATTTGTGGAAAAAGTCAGATAGAACGAGTTCTTTCAATATTAGAACTAGGAATATTAACTGCTCTTGAAAATGGAGTAGTTAGAATTGATGAAATTGAAGGATATTTGTTCAATCCATATACGGTCGAGTATTTAGAAAACTTAGCTTTGAAGAAAGAAGTAATTGATGTGATTAAGCAGGGTTGTGAATTAGAGGATGTTGAAAGCTTGTTACCATATAAATTAAAATCTACTATTCAAGCACTTAAAGAAGAAACAATCGAAACTCTGAAAAAGCTACCGTCCCCAGAGATCCCTACTGAGAAAATTATAAAATGTAAATGTTAATTATGAATAGACCCTAACATTTGTATGAGGATGGAAGAATCAGAGATGGTATTATACGTCCAGATGAATTACTTAATAAATACAATATAAAACTTATAAGTTGGGACTATACTCAGCCCATTAAAAATAACTTATTTGCAACTGAAACAAAGATGATGAGATATCTTTTTAAGGAAAAAGAATTGTTTATTACAGAGCGTGCTGATGTTAATATTCTATTTTTCTGGAATTTATCTGTTTGGATAATTCCAATAGGTAAGTCATTTTTATTAAGGTAACAGAGTCGAGCCGCATGTGAGATAAATACTGCATGTGGCTTCTTTTTTATTATATTGACATACTAAGTATGTGAATGTATAGTTATAGTTGTTAGACATACTTGGTATGGTGGTGGTTCAGATGATTGGCTTACAGCACATTGTTGAGATTTTTAAAATGGAGTATAAGGAGGTAGCTGAAAAAATAGGTGTTTCCAAACAAACCTTTCAGGATTGGATTAAAGAAAGAAGAAGAATCCCGCAGCAACGATTAGAGCAGCTTTCTAAGCTATTTGGCATTAAGGATACAGAATTGTTTCAGAAAGAGTTGAGCGGATCAGAAAAGATCAGCCTTCAAATTTTATATTTTCAGTCAACAGATGTTTTCGAAGAAGTTGAGGTTCCCTATGAAGATGATGATGGCAAAGAATACATGATTAAAGAAGTACACTCTGAGAAAGGGGGCATTATTGATTATTTATATGAACAATATGATGAAGTGAAGTTACTTGAACAGGTTAAACAGTTTGTTCGTAACGATGATGAAATAAACAGTAATAAGTTCCATATGATGCTTCTTGAGCAATTTCTCACATTGGCCGAAGGTACAGAGTCTCAGAAGAGAACAATTGAGGTTCTCTTACATGCGCTGACCGTTCAACGGTATGATGAGTGGGGCGGAGTATCTCCAGATTATAGCAAGTTATATCACAAAGGATTCTTTAAAAAGCTGAATCACCTATTGGTGGAGTATGGCTTGTTAACTGCTGAGTAGTGAGACGATGCCATTTTGCTACACATTCTTATAACATGTCTAAATTCATCCAAAATCTTAACATATTATTTTACAGAAAGAAGGTTATAGATGTTCGATACAGTTATGTTGAAAGTTTCACCAGTATATATTGAACCCGAGATACTGAATAGTCATAGCCCTAAGTCAGTCACTTACTACAACAAAGAAACGAGAGCAGTACATACTAAATATGAGATATATGATGATAAACTGCCTTATATCAAATACATGGAAGGCAGTCGTACTCTCTTTGTACAAGTTTCTATGCCTAAGCTTCTGTATGGAGATAATGTAACGCTTATTGATGAAGTCGATATTCCACTATTTTTTGATTGCTTACAAAGTAGAATTATGCATTTACTCGATATAGAAATTCCGCATTCCGATTGGACAGTGCTTCGATGTGATATATCGTGGAACTTTCAAGTAGGTAACCAAGTTAGCGAATATGTACGTATGCTAAGCAAACAACAGATGCCATTTAAAAATACAACAACATATAACCAAGACCAGACGGTGGAGTATTGGAATAAGAGCAGCAGAACTATGTTCTATGATAAACAGAAGCAAACAAAGAAGAAGGAAGCCATTGCAGTTGTTGAACGTTCGAAGGGGATATTGCGTCTTGAAGTCAAATCTAGTGTGTATGACATGAAGAAGCATTCCTCAACAAGGAAAGCTGAGGAGCTTCTAAGTAAGAAATTCTTTATGTATATAACAGGTAAAGTACTTGAGCAAATTGAGTATCCAGATGTGGTTAGCGATATCGACTTTACGTGGTTAATGAACAATAGAGCAGACATAGCCAAGATAGAAACGATGCTTGGCTTTCAGATGCTGCAACGTATGTTTGATGAATCGACGCTTCGCAAATTGTATGCTTCATCAACCTATGCCAATCGTAAGAAAACAGCGAAAAAAATGACAATTCCCACTGGAAACTGTCTGAGTGTTCTAGCTATTAATGATTAAATAAGACATCCATATGGATAGTTTCGTTATTTGCCGATAACGATAAAAAGTCCAATATGATGGATGAATTTAAACTAGACCACGTTAATTATACTTGAAAATACTCAGGAATCCTATCCCTGTGATAAAAAAATGCGAGTTTACGATGTACTATCACAGGGGGTATTTTACAAAGCAGCATAGCCATTTTGATAGATAAAAAGGGCTTAACAGACCTATCGGTACATGAAGCTTAAATATCATGTGATAGATTAAATCTCATCTTCAACAATAAGTTCGTGAATTTTTATATTTAAGGCTTCGCATATAGATTCCAGTGTTCGGATATAGACACGATCTACTTTATCTGAACATAAATGATTGATTGTATTAGGGCGTAAGTTCATTAGACGGGCTAACTCACGTTGAGACATCCCTTTCTCATCCAATATTTCTTGCAATCGAATCTTAATTTTCATGTTTCCTCCTGAACAGGCGGTATTATGGAGCTATTATATCATATACCTCTCTCAAAATTATTGATCGTAACTCTTAAAGGTTATATAATAAGCTTATGAATCTTTTAAGAGTTACAGTAATCTCAATTATCGTAACGGAGGGGGAATAGTTGCGTGAATCATCTATTCGAAAAGCTGGAACAGTTGAAGCTAAAAGAAACGATACTTAACGACCAGATGGAAACTTGTACAGCTTATTTAACCGCATTGTTAGATTTTACTGTTCAGGAAGGAACTCGTTATCACCACACCGCGATAGAGAAGATTGCGTTAGCCGTTCATTTTATTGAGATGGATTTACGTACTGAGTATTGTCACCTTAAACTTGCACAAGCTTTGGTATCAAGTGAAATCCATTGTGCTGAAGGGGCGACAGCATGAAGAATGTCATTGGTTATGTCAGAGTCTCAACGAGTGGACAAGCGAAGGACGGCTATAGCTTAGCGTTTCAGCAAGATGAAATCCGTTCCTACTGTCAAGAACATGAATGGAACTTGATCCATATTTACACGGATGAAGGCATTAGTGGAGCAAAGGTTGATGAGGAAGCCCTAGAGGTGGACAGAATTGGCTTTCAGAACATGTTAGAAGCACTATCCACTCAAAGTATAGATGCTGTAATCGTCCTCAATACGAGCCGTTTATGGCGGTCTGACATTGTAAAGGTATTGATACATCGAGAGTTTAAAAAGTACGGTGTTGACATTACAAGTATCGAACAGCCTACATACTCGATTTATAAGAAAGACCCCAACGATTTTTTAATTAATGGTCTTATGGAGTTGCTTGACCAATACCAGCGGCTTGAAGTGGCTTTAAAGCTTGGCAGAGGTCGTAACAAGAAAGCGCAGCAAGGTGGCTATGCAGGAGGAAGAGCAGCCTTTGGTTATAAAGCCCAAAAGGGGAATAAGGTTATCGAAGTACATGATAAGCAAGCACGAGTAGTTAGAAGACTTTTTGACTTGCGAGCACAGAATCCGACTTGGACGCTCTCTGAATTAGCATTGCAACTGAATCAAGAAGGCCATACCACACAACAAGGGAAGTGCTTTACGAAAGTACAAGTCAAACGGATACTTGACCGCAAGGAACTGTATCAAGGTCTGTACCGTTATGGAGCTATTGAAGCTATAGGCCTGCATCAGGCCATTATCTAATGATATAACTACACACAAGAAGAAGGATATAACTAAGGTATCTTTGTGGCGCTGACCACTCGAAATGAGGATGTTAACCTTCTTATTCGTGAGTAGAATTACGAAATCATCAGGGGGAATGAGATGGAGAACTATGCACTGGAAGAAGAAATACGACTCAAGCATGTGTTTATAGGAATCGACTTACATAAGAATCACCATACGGCTGTGTTTTTGAATGGTTTTAAGCGAAAATTAGGATCGTTTAAGTTCGATAATAAGCCAAGCGAGTTCCCTAAGCTTGTTGCTGAGGCAAAGAAATATATTCGAAAAGGGATTTCTCCTGTATATGGATTAGAAGATACAGGTGGTTACGGGAGAGCCTTGGCGGTATATCTTGTAGAACAGAAGCACACTGTTAAGGAAGTAAACCCTGCTCTGCCTAATGGCATTCGTAAAGCCAATCCTATTGTACAGAAGTCAGATGAATGGGATGCGGAATGTGTAGGTCATGTGTTGATTGATAAATTCGAATCATTACCGACTGCGAAGCCTATGGATCAGTATTGGGTAATCGCTCAACTCGTAACAACAAGAACAGCAGCGGCAACGAACTTAACCGTTCTCATTAATCAGCTTCATGCCCAATTAGGCCATCATTACCCCAGTTATCGGAAGTTCTTTGCTGAACTGGATGGGAAGACAGCACTGGCGTTCTTTGAGCAATATCCCTCTCCTCACTTGTTAAAGGGGACAACTGTCCAAGAACTAAGAGAGTTCCTGTTAAAGCCGAGCAATTATGCCTGTTCGATCAAGACAGCGGAGAAGATATTGTCCATGATTAAAGAAGATGGAGATACAACACGGGATTACCAAGCAGAACGGGACTTTATCATACAAAGTCATATTCGTCGTATACGTAACTGTAAGGAAGAAATGCAAGCTATTGAACAGCATCTAAAACTGATCATGCAGGATACAGGATATCAGCTAGACTCGATGTATGGCATCGATATCGTTACAGCAGCAGGGTTTGTTGCGGAGATTGGTAATATTCATCGATTCACGAGTGCTCAGAAGCTGGCACGATTTGCAGGAATAGCCCCTGTCTTTAGAGGTTCAGGTGACAAGGGAAAGTACTACAAATGCAAGCAGGGTAACCGTACACTACACGAGTTATTCTATCGGCTAGCTTGTCGACAAATTGGAACGAAACGTGGGAGCAAGGAACCTAACAATCCTTATTACTATGCGTATTATAAACAGAAGCTTTCAGCAGGAAAGACCAAGACGCAGGCTATTATTTGTGTGATGCGAAAGTTGGTAGATGTCGTATATGCGCTTATGAAACATAAGACGATGTATGTTAAGCCTATTATATTGAATGAGCAGGCAGGATGATATAATTGGAAATAGGTGGGCGGTGATCGTATGGAGTCATCGTCCCTTTTAATAGATATGAACGGTTTATTAACTAGGATACGTAAGAAGGGGATAAAGGGAATCCATTAAGTTTGAATTTGTATACTTATGTAACGAATAATCCATTAAGGTATTTAGATCCAACTGGGCACAAACAGTTTTCTGCGACAGATAGGGAGGCATTGTACAGGTATCAGTCTGTGTTTTCTATCGGACAGAAAGAAAAGAATTTGCTTATGATGCAGTCTTCCCATGATGCAGCGAATTTCCTTAGACTTAAATATGAATCTAGGGTAGATAGGGTAAACTATTTTAAGGACGGCATAGTATACACAGACCTTACAAAAGATATGTATAACGAACTGCTATTTGGAAATGTTAAGGAAATACCATTACTAGATGATCCTTTATTCTATGCTTTTGATGGTACATTTGCACTAGCCTATAAGGGTCTTACTAAATTAGCGGTAAAAACAATGGGTAAAAAAAGTGTGGATAAAACCACCGATTATTTAATTAAATTAGATTTACAGATGTTTGGTAAGAGCATTCAAAAGCTAGACGACAAATTCATAAAAAAAATGGGAATAGATGCACATGATTTGAAGTATGACTTTTTAGGTAAAAATGCGAAGATATCGCAGTACGATTTGTATATAGATAAAGCAACGAAAGAAATTATGATCTTTAAAAAAGGAGGTAAGGGAGAAGGTATTTCGACTGGATACTTTACAGATTGAGGTGAGTTAAATATGGAGAAAACTAATATAAAAGCGGAGTTTATCATTACAGGAGATGCATTTGACCCGAATATAATCACTCGTGAGCTAGCAATACCCCCAACTGGACAGTACAAAAATGGTGATAAAGTTGAGGGACGAAACGTAATTCGTCAAGAATGCTGTTGGTTTCTAACTGTTGACTATGAGGAGTCTTATGACATTAATGACCAATTGCAGAAATTAATAAAGGTGCTAGAAAATAGAGAGAAAAAACTAGTGGATTTACAAAATATCTATAGTTTAAATTTTACTTTTAGTTTCTCAATCAGAATTGAGAATAATGAAACCCCGGCCATAAGCATTGAACGTGAAGTGGTATCATTTGCAAACAAAATAAAAGCAGAGTTTGATTTTGATCTTTATATTTTCTAATATTCTGTGAGATTAATATGAAATGTATAGTTATCTCATTCCGGTATATGGCTTGGTTTTAATGGTGGAACGATAAGTGCGTTAAATGGACGGTGGCTCTCAAGAGTCCTCGTCCATTTTTATAGAAATGAACGGTTTATTAACTAGGATACGTATGAAGGGGACATCAAGAATCCGCTGAGTTTGAATTTGTATTTGTATGTGGCAAATAATCCTCTGATCTATAGTGATCCAACAGGTCATGAGTATGGTAGAGTTTCTGATTTTGTTAGTGATTTCGGGGGAACCATTGTTCATGGAAAGGAAACCATAGGATATAATGTGACCTTTAAATCTGTCAATGGTATTTCGAAAAATGAAACAGTCTATAGTAATACAATGCCACATTATCTTGTGTCAAAAGATACTCAAGTTATTTATAAATCAATATTCAGAAAGTATGCCGATATAAGTATTACTGGAGACACGCAAAGATTTTACTATGATGAAAATAAAATAGTAAATGGAAATATGTATGCCGAGCGTGCTGAATTTTATGAGAAGATGGGTGCTTCATTTAAAGCGGTTAGGTACTCATTTGAAAAGTCAGAATCAGAAGCTAAGGTTGAAAACTTCCTTTCAGGATTTTATGTAAACACTGTTTTAGGTATCACTACGGGTGGGGTGAAAGCGGGTCTCTGGGTGGCAACTACTCTGGCTGCAACAGAACATTCAGGGATAACTGAATTCACACCAAAGACAGAGTCGGGCACATTTAATAGAGAAGTATACTGGCTTTACAATAATAAGGGAGGTGTACGCTCTATGTTTATGATTGATATTGCCCCGTCAGGTAAAATAGAGCACAAGCAATACTTCAAGTAAACATCAAAAACTTCATAGAAAAAGAACTAAATGTCACTACAATTAAATCTAAATTACAAAATGATAAATGAGAGGAGGATAGATTATCTAATTGCGAAAATTAAGATGCTTTCAATGTAATAATCCGCTTCCATTGAAATGGCTAATTTTTAGTGGTCAATGGAAGGCGCATAAATGTAAATGTTCACAGTTGTATGAATGGCCTTGGAAAAGAAAAGTTTATTTTTACACTAGTTTTATTACTGGTATATTTTTGAGTTATTATCTGGATGCTTTCTATGGTGATAAACTAGAAAAATACATTATGGATGAAGTAAACAGTATCGTTGTTACTAGGTTTCTATTGTCCATAATCACAGTAATTTTTATTTTGTTATTTGTATTTTTATCTTATTTTGTTAACCCAAAGGTATATAAATTAAAAGAAGGTACAGATGGCGATAAACAGTTAGAGTGATGAATAAGGCTGTTAATAAATCTTTAAATTAGCCTCCAATAGTAATAATTTTGTTTAACCACAATGCGGCTTGCTATCGTATTGTGGTTTTTTCTTTGGTTGATGCCCCACCCAGTGTCGAATGAATTGGGCGGCATGTCACGAAAGAACCTAACTCTCATCAACCCCTTATGATATTTTTCGAATATACATGTTGGTTCAGTATCCTCCCTCGTTTAACAAGTACTATTTGTGCTCTCATCTGGTTTCATTTGAGAAGCTTAAACCCAAATTACTCGAAAGAATTAATGGGATAATGAACGGTGAACTTGAGCAACGACAAGTCACTGGATATTACCGTAGGGAAATCGAAAAAGAAATGAGTACACGTCCTACTCTTGACTTTGAATGCGCTGCGGCGGTGCAATGGGAAAATGCAATTGCAGTACCATATGCAATACTAGTTGTTGTTGTGAGTAAAGTACCAGTAGCGTAATTTCGTTGGATCAATCTTCCATGATAATTAAATCATGAAGTTGTATATCGAGTGGCGTACAGATAACTTCAAAAGTGCCTAGATGCACTCTATCAACTTCATTTGAACATAATTGGCTAATCGTATTAGGTCTTAGCTCTGTAAGTCTGGCTAGTTCACGCCGTGCATGGTCCTCTCTATAGCTTAGCGTTTCATAGATGAAGGCAGGGGAAAATATCGAGAATGGAAGAAAAGGTTAGCTAGTGGGAGTGAAGAAATAATATTGCTAGAAGTGAAGAATACGAAAAAAAATACTTTACTCCCGTGAGTGCAGAATACTATATGGATGATTTAAACATTAAGGAGAATGAGAGCAGCTTTCCGAATGCTTACTATGTTGAAAAAGATGATGATGGGACTACTATTAGTGGATCGGTCGTAGCTGATGAATTACTTAATAAATACAAAATAAAACTGATAAGTTGGGACTATACTCAGCCCATTAAAAATAACTTATCTGCAACTGAAGAACAAAAAAGATGAGATATCTTTTGAAGGAAAAAGAATTGTTTATAACAGAGCATGCAGATATCAACATTCTATTTTCTGAAATTGATCTGTTTGGATGATTCCAATCAATAATAGGTAATTCAATTTAATTAATGTAACAGAGTCGAGTCGCATGCGAGATACTTGCTCCATGTGGCTTCCTATTTATGTTGGCATACTAAGTATGTGTATGAGCAATCCTTATTACTATGCGTATTATAAGCAGAAACTTTCAGCAGGAAAGACCAAGTCGCAGGCTATTATTTGTGCGATGCGGAAATTGGTAGATGTCGTATATGCACTTATGAAACGTAAGACGATGTATGTAAAGCCTATTATATTGAATGAGCAGGTAGGAAGATGTAATTCGGAATAAATGGGTGATGGTCGTATACAGTCCTCGTCCCTTTTAATAGATATGAACGGTTTATTAACTAGGATACGTATGAAGGGGATAAAGGTAATCCACTTAGTTTGAATTTGTATACGTATGTAGAGAATAACCCGTTGAAGTTTATCGATCCGAGTGGACATGCTCGAATTAATTCTTATGATGTTATGGTATTGGAACTAGTCCTAAATGAAGCCATGAAATTTCAATCAACGAAGTCGGAAGGTTGGTGGAGATGGAGAGGTTATTTAGGGACAGAGTTTGCGCCAGTATTTAATGAAGCGGACAATAATAGATTTAAGTATCTGTACTCCTTGCTTACGCAGACAAATAGTGGAAATCATTCATCAGGAAGAGCAGAATGGGCTAAAGGACAATTACTAGATAGTTACGCTGAGTATAAGCAAGATGAATATAATGAAGTTTTAGCATATGCTATTGTAGGAAGTATTGGAGGTATTGCTAATTCTAAGGGAACGGGTAATACTTCTACTCTACGCTCTCAAGAAAAGCCATATGTGAATCATACAACTGTACAGAAAACGATAACGTTTAGAAGTTTGAAAACCACTGGTACACCTAATTCCTCAGTGGATCTTTATGATGAAAACAGCAAACTGATACAAAGAAAATATTATGACAAAAATGGGCGGGCAAAAGAAGACATTGATTATGAACACTCAAATGGGGATAATAGCCACGCATTCCTACATAGACATACTTGGAATTGGAGTAGTGGTACTCCAGAAAGAAGCGGTCACTAATACAACATCTATTATTTATGCTTGGAGGTAAGAGGAAAATTGCTTAGTATACACGACAATAAAATTGTATCCTATGAAGTTGATTTCCAAAAGTCTAGAATTACATTAAACACAACAGATGGTAAAAGAGATTCAGTGATCACCAAAATCGAGTTTAATGATGCACTGGCTCATGTGTTCGAAACACAGCTACGGGGAAGTATTATTCTTGACATTAGTACATTAGATGTAAGCCTATTTTTTAAACATAACAAGGAACTGTTGGAGAAAGAGAAGGATTACGCATGGCCGATGTATTATGAAAAAATAGAGGATCTGTTTGAATATTTACAAAATGAAAAGTATAACTATTATGTGATTTCAGCTTCATATGGTCTTAATGGGTGGGTAATTGCTAAAGAATATAAAGTTTATAATTAAAATAGTGATATCTGACTTGGACTTGGGGGCGACAGATGCGAATGATTATGCACAGAGGGCTAATAGCTTTTATAATAACAGAAGTCATTATCGAGTTAAAACAGATTCAGATGGTACTATTAGAGTGTTTGACCCGGTAACTAATACATTCGGGTCATATAACGCTAATGGGTCTACGAGAACATTTTATAAACCGACTGGTGGACTAGCTTACTGGAATAGGCAACCTGGTAATTAAAAGGGGGATTTATGAAGAATATTTGTGTAGTGTGCAATTATCAAGAACTGTATGAAGCACCTTATGACGATAGAGGTGTACCATCTGACGAGATATGTCCTTGCTGTGGATTTCAATACGGTTTTGATGATGATTGTTGTTGCAATAATGAGGATTCCTATCGAAAGTGGAGAGATAACTGGATAACAAATGGGTTTAAATGGTTCTCAGAAGGTAGAAAATCTCCTGTAAATTGGAATCCTTCTGCACAATTAAGCAAGAAAATATAGACAACAATCTAAGGCCTTAGGGATGTGAACTGTGACCCGTAAGATGGTCACAGTTCAAGCTTTCGGCTTAGGGTCTTTTTTCAATGTCTACAAAATGGGGCACTGACCAATAGAACATTTTCTCCTAAAAATTAAGCTTCTGGCACAGATTAACTGAATCTAATAGTTTGATTGGGAGGACTGGATCGAATGAAAAACCTATTTTTCTACAGAAAGGGGAGGCAACATGTATAAATGAAATAGGTGTATTTTGTTTTTAGCTATGTTATCTGTCATATTCTTGATACCGGATATGTCATCTGCTCATTATAATGAGGGAAATACAAAAACCTATAAGTATGATGCTAATAATAAACTGACACATATTATTCCATCTTCTGGTTATATGACAGTTTACAGCTATGATAGTAATGGCAAAGGAACTCTATAAAATCAGCAATAGCTGAAAGTGATAATCAATTTTTAAAGGACGTAAACGGGGACGGTAAGGCTGACTCAGTCATGTATTACTCGAATGATGGTAGTTGGTATGTATCACTTTCAAGTGGCTTGGGATTTCAATCTTATACGAAGTGGCTTACGGGGCATGGTGTAGGCTCATCTACGCAATTTCTTGAGGATGTTAATGGTGATGGTATGTCAGATGCGATAGTGTTTTTCTCAGACCAAGGCTCATGGTATGTTTCGCTTTCGAATGGCGTATCATTTGGAGCCTATCGGAAATGGGCGGAGGGGCATGGGAAGGATACACATAGTCAATTTATTGCTGATGTCAACGGAGACGATAAAGCGGACTCGATCGCATTTGATATATCATTAGGTAGTTGGGATGTTGCTCTTTCAGATGGACATGCTTTTAGGCAGCCGATACGCTGGTGCGACGGTCACGGTGTAGGTTCTAACAATCAATTTATCGCTGATGTCAATGGAGACGGGCGGGCCGATGCGATTGTGTACTTTGAAGGTAATGGTTCATGGTATATCTCACGATCAGAGGGTAACTCATTTGGAGGATACCCAAAGTGGCTTGAAGGCCATGGTGTAGGTTCGCAAACTCAATTTATTGCTGATGTCAATGGAGACAGTATGTCGGATGCGATTGTATATTTTGAAGGAAACGGTACTTGGAATGCGTCCTTATCCAATGGCATCTATTTTACTAGTTATTCAAAATGGGTAGATGGTCATGGTGTTATGTCAGCTAAACAGCTGCTTGGCGATGTAAATGGAAAGCTGGATGCTGGTGTTTATTTTCCGATGAAGGGCTCATGGTATTTAGCTTTATCGGAAGGATCGCATTTTAAGGCCTATAGCAGATGGACGGGGATTCCATAAGAAGAGAAAAGGGAGTTATAAATTGCTATAATTGCGAGTGTAAGCTCCTGCACAAGTAACGGAAAGAGAGTGGCAAACTGGCAGCCAAAGTGGCGTGTGAACTCAGGATTATAGTTAGCAAAGAGAACGAGAACTGAAAAAAGGCGTTGCACTATATGCTTCCTGGGACTACCAAACCCAAATAGAGGACTATGAAATAATTGGGAGTATAAGTAGCAAAGGCAATTGCTATGACAATACTTCTATTAATTCGTAGAAATGAAAGTATTTTTAGTAGGGGGATTTATAATGACAATAATTAAAAGATCACTGTACGCAACTCTTCTTCTGTGCTTCATGTTTTCAGGGACTGTATATGGAGAAATGAAAACTTCTTTAACATCCAAGAGCCCAGATAGCTTGTATGATAATAAGTACGGTATAGAATCATTTGAGAGTGGAAGTTATTTGCATACAAACTATAGTGCAGGGGCAGGGTTAATAACTAATAATCCAAATCAAATCATTAATGGTAACTATTCTGCATTTCTAGAAGCTGATCCACAACAGGAATGGAAAGATTTAATGTATACAGATTCAAACAAGATACACTTTGAACGAAATACAACTTATGCAGTCACATTTTCATATAAATCAATAACACAGCCAGCTGAAGGCAATAACGGGTACTTTTATTTTACAGCTCGAGGAGTAGGAGCAGATTATAGAAGTGATAAAGGATGGACAGAGTGGAACGAGAAAGCTGGAAAAAAAGGAACCAAAACCATTGTATTTAAGACTGGAGATGAGGCGAATTATTTCTTAATATGGGGGATACATAATGGAGGAGCATTGTCAGTGGACGATATTATCATCCAAAAAAGAAGTGAATCATTTGAGCAAGGGAGTTATACCAGTACCAAATTTCTAGCGGGAGCGGGCTCAATAACTACTGACCCAGACCAAATCATAAGCGGAAAAAATTCTGCATTTCTGAAAGCAGATTCCACAGTTGAATGGAAAGACATGATGTATACAGATTCGAATAAGGTCCAATTTGAAAAAAATACAACTTATACGGTCACATTTTCATATAAATCCATAACACAGCCAGTTGAAGATAATAACGGGTACTTTTATTTTACAGCTCGAGGGGTTGGAGCAGATTATAGAAGTGACAAAGGATGGACAGAGTGGAACGAGAAAACCGGAAAAAAAGGAACCAAAACCATTGAATTTAAGACGGGAGATGAGGCAAATTATTTCTTAATATGGGGGATACATAATGGTGGGGCATTGTCAGTCGACGATGTTATCATCAAAAAGAATGAATATCAGTATGATTCGAACAATAGACTTAAATCGGTTTCGTTTCCTTATAGATCGGAGATTACATATATTTATGATGCAAATGGTAATATCGTGCGTAGAGAAGTGAAGTAACTGTACAAAACTGCAAAAGGCCGTCTTGAATGCTTCATTCATGATCGGCCTTAATATTATCTAATGTTTTTCTCTTAAATACTACGCAATGATTATCCTCTTCCGTTCATTTCAAAGTCTACGTACTCAGCAGTTGTATTTGCAGTGAACATTTCGTTGTTAATTTCTGATTCTGACAAGTCTCTACCCCAGATTTTGAGCTGATATAAATTACCCTTGAACCGGTAATTCCTGTCTTGGATCCAGCCAGATATTACGGCACTATCGGATACTTTTGGAGCTGCCGCCTCCCCATACTTTGTAAGGCTCTGCTTCTTTCCGTTAATGTACAATTCACTATCGTACACATTGTCATTAGAAAAAATAGCTGTTACATGGACCCATTTGTTCTGCAGAGGTTCACTAGTAGTTCCATATACATCGCCTTTGCCAGTATTGAAGCCGAATAAGTGGCCCTGTATAAACAAAGTATAGGTGGAATCCCAGCTATAGGGCATTTGAGATGAAGTTCCATCCCATTTCATCCAGAACTGTACGGTTGTTTTACCAGTTGGTTCTTTATTTACAGGAAGATTGTCCAGCATGTATCTACTGTTCATTTTAAAGGAATGCGATGCGCTAGGGGCATCAAATATATCCCATTGACCTAATAGATAGCCTTGCTGAATTGGTGTGTTTAGCTCCTGCATATAAGTTAATATATCGCCTTTTGAGAGTTCTGTACTCCAAATTTTTAGCCCAGCGAGATTCCCTCCGTAACGATACGCATCATTCCGTTCCCATCCACCAACAAGAGCTTCTTGCGACACGGATATCTTAGCATGTGTCCCGTAAGACTGCAGTTTTTGCTCATTGCCGTTAATAAATAATCTACTTTTTTTAACATCTCCATTGCTAAATACTGCGGTAACTAGTACCCACTTGTTTTCAATATTACTAACTGGGACACCATATAGATCTCCATTGGAAGTATTAAATCCTAAAACACCGCTATTCAACCAGATGTTATATCCAGAGTTCCAAGTAAATGGCATGACATCATCAACACCGTTCCATTTCATCCAAAACTGAACGGTTGTCATGGCCCCTTCTTGTTGACTAACCGTGGGCACCGAGATGGGAAGCTTGAGATCATGACGAAAAGTTTTATATAGTTGTGGTGAAGGAGAATAGCCAGAGCGATCCTCATTCACTTTGATCACCTTGAGAAGATTGCCATTGGCATCGTATTTGTATTGATAAATTGGGCCGGCGTAGACTATGGAATTACATATTAGAAATAGTGCTAGGATAAATAGTATTGTGCTCTTTCCCTGGAAGCTTGATATAAATCTCTTCAAAATTTATTCCTCCTGAATTCATGTAATAGTTAGATAATATTACCTGTTACAACGTATCAGCATACTATATATTAGAATAGAGCACTATGTAAAAAATAGGGGGATCTATGAGAAATATAAAAATAGTAATGGTATTTGTCTTGAGTATTATGTTCTTAGTTGCTGATCATACAGCCTATGCCACAGTATCTGCTAATACTTTGCATAATACATTTGAGAAAGATGTCAATGACAGCTTAGGGATGGTAGTTGAGCAACAAAGTGAGGTTGGAGGATATTTGACAGGCATATTGCCTGAGGGTTCTACAGTTCCAAGTCCGGATATGGGGGTCTATGCGAAGAATGGACAGTATTTTTACAGGATAGCAGGTACAGATAATAGCTCGATTAAAGATAGTTTTATATATTATAAGTTATATGATGGGCTGAATCTTAAGGTAGACCAGGGAATGGTTCTTAGTTATTGGATTTATCATCACGGAGGGCAGCAAAGTAAAAAAATCGCGATTGACCTCATATTTGACGATAACACGACATTACGTGATTCAGGTGTAACAGACCAGACTGGGAGTAGAGTTCATCCTGCATTTCGAAATATGTCTTTAAATGAGTGGCATTTTGTGCAAATAAAGCTGGATATGTTCAGCGGCAAGAAGATAAAAAAGGTGTTAGTTGGCTATGATGACCTCACAAATGATGAAGTAGGCTCCTTCCGAGCCTATTTAGATGATATTTATATTGGACCATCACAAGCGCTAGATGCCAAGATTTTGACTAGTCAGTTGCCTGATGTTCTATACGCTGGTGAAGATTATATGGCTAATATCACTGTTAAAAACGTGGGCTCTCAAGAATGGTCGGAGTCAATGAGCGTTCGCTTAGGTGCTGTAGACGATGGAGATTCTTTCGCGCTAGGGAGACATGTGATTCCTGCAGGACACAAGATTAAGTATGGTGATACATATACCTTTACATTCCCAATGAAGGCACCAGATAAGCCGGGTGTATATATGACGGATTGGCGTATGGTTCAAGATGGAGTGAGTTGGTTTGGTGATACGGTAGCTAAGCAGGTCAGAGTGAAGGAGAGGGAAGCTTTAAATGCCGAGATAACGGCGTATAGATTACCTGATATTCTATATGCAGGGGAAGAATATACGGCAAGCATTACGGTGAAAAATACGGGCACTCACGAGTGGTCAGAGTCGACGAGTGTGCGCTTAGGTGCTGTAGACGATGGAGATCCATTTGCGTTAGGTAGACATTTTATTCCTATAGGACAAAAGATCAAGTATGGGGATACATATACCTTTACATTTCCAATGAAAGCACCGGATAAACCGGGTGTATATACGACGGACTGGCGTATGGTGCAAGATGGAGTAACTTGGTTCGGGAATACGGTGACCAAGCAAGTTAGGGTAAGAGAGAAAGTAAATGAAAACAAAGACAAATTAAGCACGTATTATTATGATCCCAATAACCAATTGGCGTATATAATATCGGCTAATCAGAAGAAAGAGTATGTATATGATGAATTAGGTCGGCTGCGCTCTACATCTACCAGTCGTAACCTCATTCCTAATCACAGCTTTGAGCGGTCAGAATTATGGCAATTATCCCCTCATATGAGTTATGATTCGTTAAAGTCGACTGACGGCAGTAAGTCAATTAAGTTTGCAGCAGAAAATGAAGTCGTCAGTACTACATCAGATTCCGTGCTTATCCCAGTACTCTCTTCGCAAAAGTACGTCCTGAGTGCAAGCCTTTTTAACAGTTTAACGAAAGGCAGCTTTTACGTTGATATGTTAGAACTGGATGAAAGCAATAATGTAGTTCTGGATCATGCAGGCTATTATTCGGGGGAACAGCATAAGTGGAATCATGGCACGGTAGCATTCGTGACAAATAGTAAAACCGTTCATGTGCTCGTACGAGTGGTTGCAGATAGCGGGGCAACTGGGACAGCATATGCGGACAATATCAAATTAGAACGAGCGAAAAACTAGCTGATTCAGCTAGTTTTTCTGCATTTGTATAGTGAAGGAGACGTTGTAACCACCCGTGATGTGATGAAACTAGCAAGCGCATATCATAAAAAGGAGTAAATCGCGTTCTTCATCTATCATACTATCCATGTTACTTACTCTCATAAATATTTTACCAGTGTTACGCATAAACAGTGCAAAGCGACGACGCTGCAAATCGTTCGCAAGAGGTGGATAGTATGCATTTATTTACTTTCTGCAATGGTGAAGCTGCACGGATTTGTTGGCTGTAACAAATTTTATGAATGCGCTTTCCATGACGCGAATATGTATCGATATCTCACGATTTAGCGTATTTGGGCGTTAATAGTGTCCATATATGATGAACCAGACTTGTGTTGAATGCTGCTCTAGTATAAGGAACATCAGCTTTATCGCATTGTAAAAATAGATCTCGTAACAATCTTTAAAATAATATTAATCATTTATAAATATTTTCCATCATTTTACTACCCGTGCACTAGAGTAGGTGGTACAATGTTGAGGAAAATATAACCTTCACACAAAGTACAAATTTGAGAGGGGAAATAATGTGGTAAAAAAGAAGTGGACGTCCTTAATGCTGATTGTGGTACTTATTGGGAGCTTGTTATCCGCGTGCAGTAGTTCAAATTCAACTACGAACCCACCTAAGGAACAACCTAAGCCATCCGACACCAAGACCGAACCAGTAAAGGAAAATACGGCGCAGACACCGAAAGACGGAGGCGCCATTACGCTAGGCACCTTCACAGACATCGTGACAGCGAATCCGCTATTTGCCAGCGACACTTCTTCAGGCGATGCCATTAACTTGATTTTTGCTAATTTGTACGATGTTGATCGTAAAGCCAATGTTGTAGCAGAGCCTTGGTCGCTAGCGGCAGAACTGCCGCAGATCAGTGAGGACTCCAAGACTTATACGATTAAATTAAAGCCGGAAGCCAAATGGAGCGACGGCCAACCGGTTACGGCCGACGATCTTATCTTTTCCATTAATACTACCCGCAACCCGGATGTTGGCTCACCAGGTATTAGCTCCTTCGATAAGGTAGACACTGTGACCAAAGTGGATGCCAATACGGTTCAAATCAAGCTGAAGCAAGTATATGCCCCATTCCTCTACTCCCTTAGACTCAGTCTTATCCCTAACCACATCTTAAAAGATGTCCCTGCAAAAGAACTCAAAAAGCACCCATTTGGTGCAGACCCAGCGAAGACGGTAACCAACGGACCCTGGAAATGGACCGAATGGAAACAGAAACAGTACTTAAGCTTTGATATCGATCCAAGCTATTGGGGGGCTAAGAAGCCTCATATCGCTAAGGTCGTGTACAAAATATACGCCGATCAAAATACGGAAGTACAGGCGCTGATTAAAGGTGACATTGATAGCGTCTCGGCTATTCCGGTTACACAGCTTGCCGCTGTTCAGAGCAAAGAAAATCTGAATGTCGTGCTTGCCCCAGGGCCACTGTATGAATACCTCGGCTTTAACTTTAAGGGCGAGAACTTCCCGGGCAACGTAAGCTTGTTTACGGGGGAGAAGACTAGACAGGCAATCGCCTATGCGCTTAACCGCCAAGGTATGGTTGACAACATTTTGAAAGGAACCGGCAAGCTGATGAATTCGCCGTTCTTGCCAGGCTCGTGGGCTGATCCTGGAGAGGCTGCCGTCAATTATAGCTATGATGGGGCACAAGCGAAGAAGCTGCTGGAAGAGGACGGCTGGAAAGTCGGTGCCGATGGTGTTTTAACGAAGGATGGCAATCGCTTCTCCTTTGAGCTGCAGTACAATACAGGCAACAACCGCCGCGAACAAGTGGCTGCTGTTATTCAACAGAACTTAAAAGATGTAGGCATCGAGGTCAAGCCAAGAGGAATCGACTTTTCGGCATGGCAGGAACAGAACATTAATCCAGGGAAATATCAAGCTATTTTAGCTGCTTGGTCTTTGACAGATCCTGATCCGAACTCGGAAAGTATTTTCTCTTCAAAATATTTCCCGCCAGGACAAAATGCAGGCTGGTATAAAAATGATAAGCTGGATCAATTGTGGGTGAAAGGGTACTCTGTCGTTGATCAGAATGAGCGCAAGAAAGTGTATCAGGAAATTGGAAAAGAAATTTCTACTAATCTTCCTTATGTATTCCTATATCAATACGGAACACCGCAAGGCTTAGGTCCTAAAGTCAAATATGCAGAAGAAGATAAACCAGAACCTTCACTTGCATACGGTTATATGTTCCGCATTATCAACTGGTGGGTTGAATAAGGTCAACAACCATTAGACAACACCGGACGAGGGGAGGGGAGTCAACTCCCTCCCCTTTATGGTTTAGGAGGATTATTTCATGACGGAATTCCTGATCCGCCGCGTACTTCAGTCGCTGCTAGTTATATTTCTGATCTCGATCGTGACCTTCGGTCTCATACATGCGGCCCCAGGGGGACCGACACAGATCTTTCTATCACCGGGCTTATCTCAGGAAGCGGGCAGAATTCAAGCACATAACCTGGGATTGGATCAGCCGGTATATATTCAATATGCACGATGGCTGGGCGACATGCTGCAAGGAGATCTTGGACAGACATTTAAGAACAATCTCCCCGTCTCGGATATTCTCTGGCCCACTGTGCAGAATACAGTCATTTTAATGGGAGTTGCTTGGCTGCTCGCAATGTTAATTGCAATCCCTTGGGGAATTTATAATAGTACGTCTGAATATGGAATCTCTGATCAGTCAGCATCGATGATTTCCTACATCGGATTTGCTATGCCTGTATTTTGGTTTGGTATTATGCTGCAAGAGCTTATTTCTATCAAGTGGGATCTGCTTCCTTTGTCCGACATGTACACGATGGGGAAAGAAGGCAATATTGGCGACCTTTTTATGCATTTAATTCTTCCCGTTTCTGTTCTGACATTGGGATTTTTGGCTTCATATGTTAAATATTCACGCACAAGCATGTTGGAGGTACTCGATCAAGACTACATTCGAACAGCACGGGCTAAAGGAATGAAGGAAAGAAGAGTCGTGTTCCGTCATGCGTTGCGAAATGCGATGATACCGATTATTACGATTTTAGGGCTGGATTTACCTATTCTAGTAGGGGGTGCTGCTATTACAGAAAGTGTATTTAACTGGCCTGGCATGGGACGACTGTTTATCGAAATGGCAGTTGCCCGGGAATACTCAGTCTTGATGGCAATTACTCTCATTACAGCCGTTATCGTGGTTATCGGAAATTTAATCGCAGATATTTTGTATGCTATCGTAGATCCTCGTGTACAGATTGGTCGTAAAGGGGGCGTCTCATCATGAGCGTGGCCAACCTCAAAGAGCTTCAGCCTGAGCCTGGACGTGACACAGATCTTCAACCCGTCCTCCCTGTTCCTCCCTCTGAGAAACCAATTGGCTTGTGGCAAATGGCATTTAAGAAATTTATGAGCAATCCATTTGCCGTGTCAGGACTAGTTGTTTTGTTATTTTTCGTGATCGTTGCCCTCTCCGCTCGTGTTATCGCTCCTTACGATCCGGCTGCCATCGATTTATTAAATGCGAACCTGCCAGCAGGCAGTCCCAATCATCTGTTCGGAACAGATGAACTGGGACGAGACATCTTGACGCGACTCATCTACAGCAGTCAAGTATCCCTCTTGGTTGGTTTTTCTGTGGCAATCATCTCTGTGGTGATCGGAACGATCATCGGATCGGTTTCAGGCTATTTTGGCGGATTCGTAGACACTTTTTTTATGCGAATCGTAGATGTGATGAATTCCATTCCAACATTGTTTCTAAATATTTTGGTACTTTCTATTTTTGGTTCCAAGTTCAGCTACATGATCATAATCATGGGATTTACAAGCTGGATGGGTTCTGCGCGGCTCGTTCGTGGTACGTTCCTGCAGCTTCGTGAGATGCAGTATGTAGAGGCGGCGAGAGCAATTGGTGTATCAAGCTGGTCTATTATTGGGCGGCATTTGCTCCGTAATTCAACAGCTCCAATTATCGTTAACGCTACGTTAATGGTAGGGGGGGCCATTTTAGCCGAGTCAGGATTATCTTATTTGGGATTAGGTGTCCAGCTTCCGGATACGAGTTGGGGACTCATGTTAAGCAACGCACAGCAATTTATGTTGGTAGATCCCATGCAAGCGCTTTATCCTGGGCTGTGCATCTTTTTAGTCGTCCTAGCTGTCAACTTTATCGGGGATGGCATTCGCGACGCATTTGACCCGCGCAAGAAAGTGAAAATTCCACGCAGGAGGTTACAGCAATGGCGGGAAAACTTCTTGAAATCCAAAATTTGACCACGGGATTTGTAACTGAGAAAGGGATTGCCAAAGCCACGGACCGAATATCCCTCAGCGTGGAAAAGGGCAAGACCCTCTGTATCGTAGGAGAATCCGGCAGCGGCAAAAGTGTCGCATCACTATCCATTATGCGGCTCGTCGATTATGCTGGCGGAACGATCTTTGAGGGCAGTATTCGTTTTAATGGAGATGATCTGGCTGCCAAGTCACAGAAAGATATGATTCAGATTCGCGGCGAGCGAATTGCGATGATATTTCAGGACCCGATGTCTGCGCTTAATCCTGTCTTTACAATTGGCGACCAGATCGCGGAGAGCCTACAGCTGCATCAGCGGATTAGCCGCCCAGAGGCATGGCGGCAAGCCGTTGATATGCTGCATATGGTCGGGATACCGGACCCGGAGCTGCGCGCCAAGCAATACCCGCATGAAATGTCGGGCGGAATGCGGCAGCGGGTTGTGATAGCGATGGCGCTGGTATGCAAGCCCGCGCTGTTAATTGCCGATGAGCCTACGACCGCACTAGATGTAACGGTCCAAGCTCAGATTCTAGAGCTGCTGCGACGCTTGCAGGATGAGCTAGGTATGGCGATTGTGCTCATTACCCACGATATGGGAGTAGCGGCAGAAATGGCTGACCGGATCGCGGTAATGTACGCAGGCAAGATCGTGGAAGAGGGGACGGTTCTGGATATTTTTGATCATCCGTCCCATCCTTACACGATTGGCCTGCTTAATTCCATTCCGGGATTGGAGGGCACACGAGGCGAGGAGTTGTATACGATCCCAGGAACGATACCCAGCATTAATAACCTTCCTGCGGGATGTCGCTTTAACCCTCGATGCGTAAAGGCGGAAGATAAATGTCGCCAGCAAGAGCCAGGACTAAATGAATATCGATCGGATCATTACGTCGCCTGCTTGCTTTATGGCTCTGAGGGAGCAACGAATCCAGTTGATTCCGTTACGGAGGTGCACCGCTCATGACACAACAGCCGCTTATTGATGTCCAACATCTTAAAAAGTATTTTCCAATCAAGACAGGATTGTTGAATCGGGTAATCGGTCATGTGAAGGCAGTGGACGATGTTACCTTTGGTATTCATCAGGGGGAGACCTTCGGGCTTGTTGGCGAATCCGGCTGCGGGAAGTCAACGCTGGGGCGGGCAATTTTACAGCTGCAGAAGCCGACGAGCGGGGAAGTGTTCTTTGATGGCCGAAGCGTACAGCAAATGAATGCGAAGGAATTGCGTCATTTGCGGCAGGATATGCAAATTATTTTCCAAGATCCGTTTGGATCGCTTAATCCACGGTTCCATATTCGGGATATTATCGGTGAGCCTTTACGTGTTCATCAACAAGTATCGGCTGCGGAGATTGATAAAAGAGTAGTGGAACTTATGGAACTGGTAGGCTTGGATGCGACAAGGCGCAATCGTTATCCGCATGAGTTCTCAGGTGGACAACGGCAGCGTATCGGCATCGCCAGGGCAATAGCGTTAAATCCACGCTTTATTGTAGCGGATGAAGCGGTGTCAGCATTGGATGTGTCCGTCCAGTCGCAAGTATTAAATCTATTGATGAAGCTCCAAAAGGAACTCGGATTAACGTTCCTCTTTATTGCGCATGGACTAAATGTAGTCCGTCATATATCAGATCGCATCGGCGTGATGTATCTGGGCAGGCTGGTAGAAGTTGGCCGTACGGAGGAGTTGTTTGCTAATCCGAGGCATCCTTACACAGCTGCATTGTTGTCGGCTATTCCACGACCTTCTCCGCACCGGAAGCAGGAACGGATTGTATTGCAAGGAGATGTTCCTTCTCCTGCCAACCCACCGTCGGGATGCCGGTTCCATCCGCGCTGTATTTACGCGCAGGACAAGTGTCGTGTCCTATCGCCCGAGCTTGTCACGATGACAGCGGATCGCCAAGTTGCTTGTCATTATCCATTGGAGGCGATTCCGCATTCAGTAGTCATCTAATAGCAGGTTATGATTCGGATGTGAAAGATTGTGATAACGGCTGAGATATCAAGTAATACTCAAGTTACACGAAATGACAAACAAGCCTTTGGAGGATCAATAGCGATCATCCAAGGGCTCGTTGTGTGAACGGGGGTGCAAACCGTCGAGCAGAGACAAGGGCTAGATGGACGTCTTTGTAGTCGTGACGTTTGAATACAGTATAGCTACCGATATTTCGCACACATCGTTGGTATTATTTTGATACACGTGCCCCGTGTCCGCCGAGAAGGAGATTGCATCTCCCTTTTCTAATGTACTGGTCTCTGGCCCAATTTCGAGTGTGAGCGTACCCGTAAACACCGTTATGGACTCAATGACACCAAGTCCATGCGGTTCGGAAACGTAAGCGCACCCTGGCAGCAATCGTGCACGAAACGTCTCCATTGAGATGCCAGGCGCCGCATAGGTATTATGAGCTTCAAAGCGCTTGTTGTCTTCCCGAAACTGAGGCTGATCATCTGCCCGCACGACCTTCAATGAAGGATTCTCAAGAATAAATGCCGTTAATGGAACCTGTAGTCCAGATGCAATCTTCCAAAGAGTAGCTACCGTCGGATTGGAGGTGCCGCGTTCGATTTGTCCCAGCATCGGCTTACTCACTCCGGTAAGTTCAGCTAGATCATCGAGTGTCATGTTTAGCTGTTGTCGATAATGGCGGAGCCGCTTGCCAATTCGATCTGAAATAAGGTCTTTTTCCATAATTACCTCCATTAAATGACGATATGATTAATAATAAACAGGCACCTGAAAAAATGATTATATTTAGTCAATAAAATGGGTTGACCGTTCCTTTAAGTATGCTATATTATATCTTGGCAGTTATTATAGCATATCAAGGGAGAAGTCACGGATGGCAGGCTATGTATCATCTAGAATAACAAAAGATGTCCCCTCGCGAAAAGGGTTTGTGAAGGCGTCTTTTGATGTGTTTCCGCTTGCTCTTAGCGTGTTTACGTATGGGCTGGCATTTGGAGCGCTTGCAAACAATGCTAATCATTTCACATTGTGGGAAACGGTTGCAATGTCTATGTTTGTGTTTTCCGGGGCAGGACAATTTACCATTTTGTCTTTGCTTCAGCAGGATGCTACGTTATGGGCGATTGCCATCAGCACGTTTCTTATTAATGCCCGTTATGTTATTTATGGCTTGTCGTTAGGTCGGGATCTAGATGATTGCCGCCGAGGGCACCTCTTATGGATGTCACATATCATTACGGACGAGAGCTACAGTGTAGGAACGATTCAAGCGCAGGAGAGCAAGCTTAGCGTAAGTTACTTTGCTGGAGCAGGAATTATTGTATTTCTGTCATGGATATTAAGTTCGGTTGCAGGGTATCAGCTGGGTGGTCTGATTCAAGACCCGACTCGATATGGTCTTGACTTTGCATTCACTGCCGCCTTCCTAGGTCTACTTATTGCACTGTTAAAACAGCGCAGCCACTACTTGGCTGCGGCGCTAGCAGTTATTGCTTCAGTGGTTGCTTACCAATGGGTAGGAACATCCGGCGCTGTATTTGCCGGAGCCGTTGCCGCGTTTGTAGTAGGGGTGAAATCGAAGTGATATCCTCGACTCTATTAGTTGTCATTTGCGTAGCGGCTGCTGCTACATATTTGACCCGATACCCAGGTTTTGCGCTTAGCCGCTATATCAAGATGTCGCCTGACATCGAAAGAGGCTTCCGTTATGTACCGATTGGTGTATTTGCCGCGTTGGTTGCTCCTTCTGTTTTTTATCATCCAACAGTGGATGGCAAGATTGAATGGGCATTTTACATCGCCGTAATTGTAGCCGCAATAACTTCATGGCTTGCGAAGAGCCCGCTTTGGGCGATGGTGACAGGCGTACTGCTTATCGCATTACTGCGCATGTTTTAGTCATCTAATCACAGACTATCTTCCTTTAAATAAAGATAACCTTGGTCAGCATGAGCTGCCAAGGTTTTTTATTTAATATATAAGAAAAAGCAAAGAATCTGCACCTTCCGATTGCCGTGTATATACTGATATAATAAGTAGATATGAATTGAGGTGAACTTCGTAATGGCAAAGGCTAAGAGTAAGCGTCCAGCACCGAATGCTAAACCTGTTTCGGAAGAGAAGCCGGCCACACTTAAAGACTTGCTCAGTCCCGAGGTGTTAAACAAGTTAAAGGCGCAGTCTGAAGAACTGAAGGCAACAGAAGTGAAGCAGAAGGAAGACGAGCGGAAGCGGCTTGAAGAAGCCCGCAAAGCAGAGCAGAAGCAGCTAGATAACAACTTTGAGTATTTGCTGAATAACAGCAGCATGGACTGGCGCAAGCATAAGTAAGTTTGCTGCACGTCGTGACGAATAAGGGGGTTGCCTGGGTAAGCGTTCAAGGCTTACAGGCGACCCCTTCCGTTTATCAGGGGCGAATGGTAACTCGGGTCCCAACAGGAACGATACTCGCCAACAGTAGTACGTCGGGGTTGTACATACGGATACACCCGTGAGACACCATGTGTCCGATGGAAGAAGGATCATTTGTACCATGGATGCCGTAATGAGGCTTGGATAACCCCATCCAAAATGCGCCAAAAGGTCCGCCTGGATTCGGCTGCTTATTAATAATGACAAAATCGCCTTCTGGTGTTGCTGTCACCATCCTGCCAATTCCTACGGGAAAGCTGCGGACAACAATGTTATTGTCCAATAAATATAAACTTCGATCGGATAAGTCGATAATAATGCGGTAGTTCGGCATACAGGTCACTCCTTTAACAGCAGTGTATGTAAGTTCAAGTGTCTCGGTTTAGGCAGATACCCTTCACCATTTGGGTTATTACCGTACTAACCCTAATGGGTACTCATAGGGTTTCTTTTGTGCTTATAATTTTATATTAATATCCAACTATGAAATGAAAATATATTTTGTCTAGACATATAGTATAGGTAATAAGTCATTACTAATTGTCAGATCAGGTTGAAGGGGCGAGATGTAAGGCAGTCGTCTTATGCTTGATCCTTGAAATGAAGGAAATTACATGGGAGAGGGGGATGAAATTGACCAGTGCTGTTAAGAAAATAGGTCATTTCATTTTGTTTGTTGTTATCGTGCTTAGTTTGTCCTCCTGTGATGGCATCACGATGTTAAACAGCACTACTGTTGATGTGCAAATGAATGCCAATGTCACAAATGTTAGCGCTGTGTCTATCCAAGCGTTTAGTGCCAATATAAAGGTTACAGCTGCGAATGTAGAGGAAGCAAAGGTGCACCTAACTGGGAAATTAAGTGGAGACGAGAAAGAAATGGAGAAGCTGCTTCGTGTGGATGCCGAAGGGTCTAATCTGAATATCCAGTTGAAACGTTCAAACAGCATGCTAGTTACAGCTAATGATCTTACGCTGGATATCGAGCTGCCAAGTCGTCGCTACAAGCAATTGTCAGTTCAGGCTTCTTCAGGCAACATTGACTTGCAGCGGTTGGAAACCGATCATTTAAGTACGCATGTATCCTCAGGTAACATCAAGATTGACCAGTTTGAAGGGGATAAATTCGAGGCTGAGTCGAGTTCCGGTAATATCGAAGTAAATCAGTTAGCCGCCGATGCTGCCATCAAAGCCACATCAGGCAACGTCATGATCACTTTAGCAAAGCTAGATAAACCGTTGTCAGCGGAGACGAGTTCTGGTAACGTTACAATAACTGTGCCAAAAGACGCCAAAGCGAAATTGAAAGCTGATACCAAGTGGGACAATATGAAAATAGACGTTCCATTTACCATTACGAACAAAGAAAAGCGACAAGTTGAAGGTATACTGAACAACGCACCAGCAGGTGCAGCTTTATTCTACGTAAAGACGACGTCTGGACAATTTGACCTCAAGCAATAAATAAATCATTCTATAACCTTCCTGTCACGGATAGGCTGTCATCTAATAACCTTTCTGCAAGGCATCGTCTTGGTGCATGCAAGAAAGGTTTTTTGACATGTCGATAAAAAACCGGAACTGGATAAAGTTACCCCTGTTTATATAATGTTATCCCTTTCGCTGAGACCGATATTCATTGAAAATGAAGGTGTAAACCGTAACTCAGCTTCTTCTCGCAAGAAAGCTAAATCCCTCAATAAATACATTAATGTGTTGACACTCCTGTTAAAAATGCGACTTCTTCTAAGTATCTTTGTAATCGCTTACAACCGCTTGTCCCAGTTATTCTTTTTTGTGCTTTTCACATCTGATGCTGATCAGCCCGTTTGCCAGACGATCTCAGTTAATAGGTTCGTCTGAGTGAGCAGGCTGCTGCATATAAGCGGCAGGCTGCTTGTGCCGCCCACTCAAAATTGGAGGTGATTTTGACTAACTCTACACTATTTTGCAGTTGTTCCAAGAGGGACAACAGCGTGCATTACAACTACAAAGGAGGAATTTAATGATGTTTGCTCGAACGGCTTTGATTCGTAAATCTGCCGTTACTCTACTCGCATTTGCCATGATGTTATCCGTATTGGTAGTTTCGTTTGTCCCTGCACAGACGGTGGCTGCGGCTGCTTCATCGTACAAGGTTATCGGTTACTATCCTTCATGGGGAGCGTATGGCCGGAATTATCAAGTGAGTTCTATTGATACCACTAAAGTCACGCATATTAACTATGCCTTTGCGGACATTTGCTGGAATGGACGTCACGGCAATCCAGATCCGACAAGTCCGAATACACAAACTTGGGCTTGCCAAGATGCTAACAGCAATATTAACGTACCTAATGGAACGATTGTTTTGGGTGATCCGTGGATTGACGTGCAGAAGAGCTTTCCCGGAGATAAATGGGATGAACCTATACGTGGAAATATTAAACAATTAAAGCTGCTCAAGCAGGCCAATCCGAACTTGAAGACGATCATTTCTGTAGGCGGGTGGTCGTGGTCGAACCGTTTCTCTGATGTAGCGGCAACCGCTGCGACACGAGAAGTGTTTGCTAATTCTGCTGTTAACTTCATACGCACTTACAACTTTGACGGGGTGGATCTGGACTGGGAATACCCTGTTGGGGGAGGCTTGATCGGCAACAGCGCTCGGCCTGAAGATAAACATAATTATACCCTGCTCTTACAGGCAATTCGTGAGAAGCTGGACGCCGCGGGTACAGTCGATGGTAAACAGTATCTGCTCACGATTGCTTCAGGTGCAAGCCCAACCTATGCAAGCAATACTGAGCTTGGGCAGATTGCCAACGTCGTAGACTGGATCAACATTATGACTTATGACTTCAATGGTGGATGGCAGAAGATGAGCGGGCATAACGCGCCTCTTTATTATGATCCGCTTGCAACTGCAGCGGGTCTGCCTAATGCGCAAACTTTTAACGTAGAGCAAGGCGTTCAAGGGCACTTGAATGCAGGTGTCCCTGCGAGCAAGATTGTGCTGGGCATGCCTCTTTATGGACGTGGGATGAGCGGATGTACAGATGCAGCTAACGGCCAATATCAGCAATGTACGGGAGCTGCTCAGGTAGGCACATGGGAGAAGGGGTCGTTTGATTTCTACGATCTTGAGGCGAACTATATCAATAAAAATGGGTATGTGCGTTATTGGAATGATGCTTCCAAAGTTCCCTATCTGTACAACAAATCAAATAAAACCTATATTTCGTACGATGATGTGGAGTCATTTGGTTACAAAGTTAGCTTCCTGAAGTCGAAGGGCCTTGGGGGAGCGATGATCTGGGATTTAAGCGGCGACCGGAATAAGACGCTGCAAAATAAATTAATAAATGACTTAAGTGGAGGAGTTACACCACCGGATGTGACACCGCCAACGGCGCCAACTAATGTCACCGTCATATCCAAGACGTCAAATAGCGTGAATTTGAGCTGGACGGCATCGACAGACAATGTAGGCGTGACAGGGTACACGGTCACATATGGCCCGACTACTGTGACTGCTGCTGGAACAAGCGCAGCCATAACAGGTTTAAGCGCCAATACAGCTTATACATTTGCAATTGCAGCGAAGGATGCGGCAGGTAACGTCTCCCCAGCAGTTACGATACAAGTGACTACCGACAGTGGAAGTGTGCCAGACGTGACACCGCCAACGGCGCCAACTAA
>NZ_JASOYK010000005.1:0-304912 GCF_030226685.1 Paenibacillus sp. UMB4589-SE434
TCCCGTTCAATGCGCTTCATGATCAAGATCATGTCCTTCATTCAACGTTGCTCGTTGTTCAGTTTTCAAGGAACAATTGTAAGTTACTTTCTTTTCTTCACCGCCGTTCAGCGGCGACTTAATTAATATAACACATTAACCATTTCAAGGTCAAGCACTTTTTTAAAAGAGAGTTGTAAGCCGAATTTCATCTTGCATCTATTCTGCTTGCCCCGCCTATTTCATCGGCGGAAAATTAATATACCACATTCGGCTATGCTTTTGCAAGAATTCTATAAAAGTTTATTGACTGGCTAATCTGACGCTGTATCCCAGCCCACCTTGCTGATTAGTTTAAAACTCTTAGATAATTGCCACGTCAGTCCAACAAACAAAAAGCATAGCCCTTGTCCCTACCTTGCAATCCTGAGCCTCTTGATCATGAAAGTCATCCTCATCCACAATTAATGTTTCGTGAATGTCAGCCCACTCATACTGGAAACCTGCCGCCCCTACGACTAAATTCATGACAATCGATGTTTCATCGGAAAACTAGACTAGATTGCCTCTCGCTTTACTCGAACGTAAAACAATTTACACACAGCCTACCGCCACCATATTCTTCAGCTCGTAGCCGTAGGAGGGATGTCTTTTCTACTCAGGTATTCGATTTAGGTTTTCGATCAATACGTGTATCAGGCTCAGCTATAATTAAGCATGGACATTCATCTAGATAACAATCTACTTTATATAGAAGAATTCGACTAGGGGAGTTCCGATACATATTGCTCACTATCTAAGGGATGACTGACATCTTCTAATGAAAGAAGCTCGTTCCTAATCACCGCAACAACCTCACCGGCCTTAAACACTAATGTCGACAAAGTCGGATAGTTTGACACAACATACAGTTACTTGAGGCATAATGGATCTGATGGATACCTGACTAGAACGTCTAGCTTTAATCAAGCTTCAACATAAAGCAGCCGCCATATGACACTTTTCGTCACATGGCGGCTTCCTCCTTTCATCCTATTCCTGTACAACCAGGTGCTCGAACTTCATATAATCACTAGTTCTGCACTCCAACGTTAACTTTGTGCCATCAGACTCATAGCTGGTATCCTGCACATGGGCGTTCTCATTTAAATACGATACCAGTTGACCTTGATCATAAGGAATCAGCATCATACATTGAACGTAGTCTTTGAAAATATGTTGGCGGATCATACTAATCAGTTCATCGATCCCCCATTTCTTTTTCGCAGAGATGTGAACCGTATCGGTATTTAGATCGTTGTCCGGCACAGAGTCTTGCTTCAAGTCCACCTTATTGAAGACATACACCATAGGGATTTCTTCAATACCAATCGCTTTTAACGTTTCATTTGTGATGCGAATGTGCTGCTCATACTCCGGATTCGAACAATCGACCACATGAAGAAGCAAATCTGCTTCGCTAACCTCCTCCAATGTAGAACGGAATGCCTTCACAAGATGATGTGGGAGTTTACTAACAAAGCCTACCGTATCCGTAAGCAGGAAGTTTTTATTGCCCTCCAACTCAATGCTGCGTACTGAAGTTTCAAGTGTGGCAAAGAGCATATTTTTCTCAAACACAAATTTGTCTTTAGTCTCTGTATACAGTTCAACCAGCGCATTCATCACAGTAGACTTGCCTGCATTCGTATAACCAACTAGCGATACGACCGGCATGCCCGTCTTCTTGCGTTTCTTACGCTGGGTCTGGCGATGTGCAACCAGAACTTCTAACTCTTTGTTTAGTATCGTGATCTTCTCTTCAATTCTGCGACGATCCAACTCAAGCTTTTTCTCCCCAACACCCTTATTCTTGGTGCCTACGCCACCACCCTGACGACCAAGCGATTCACGGAGACCGACAAGACGAGGCAGCAAATATTGAAGCTGTGCCACTTCCACTTGAAGTTGGGCCTCCCTCGTTCTTGCGCGTTCACCAAATATATCTAAGATGAGAATCGTGCGGTCAATAACCTTTACATCTAAGTCTGATTCTAAGTTGCGAATCTGTGAAGGTGAAAGTTCGTCATTAAAAATAACAAGATTGCCGCCTTGCGCCTCCAACATCGCAGTAACGTCCTGAAGTTTGCCTGTACCAATATAATGAGACGTGTTCACACGGCTTAAATTTTGCGTCACAGTGCCTACAACTTCTACGTTGCACGCTTCCGCTAAATTAGCCAGTTCCTCCATTGAATATTCAAAGTCCTGCTGATGATTCAGATTAACACCAACAATAACCGCTTTCTGCTGCTGCTCCATTAATTGTTCCATAAATGAAATCCCCCGTTCTTGTTCTAGTATGCAAATTAAACGCAAAAAAACACAGACCTCTGGCCTGTGCAGTAAGTAAAAGGGAATAAATCATTGCGCGTGACGTCCACAGTCACAATTAGCTGCTTCACACATCCGTAAATGGAACAAACCTAATTAACGGACAGAACATCAATCAGTTAGATGACAACATCACTAGGCAGTGGCTGAACTCGACGAGGCGGCAATGCAAAGCCTCCCCTTTGAGCAGTCATCCTATATCAACTATATCAGTTGACAACGACCTGTAACGCACCATTAACTGCAATCACACCTCGACACCATATTGCACTGAAACATGAACATATTCTTGCTTGGACATGCACACTTCCGCAGCAGCAGCCGCCAAGCATCCCGATTACGTTCACAATTGTGGTATCGAAGTCGACTGATTTCGTTCATCATGTGAAAATTTCACTATTCTAAGGCATAGCAAAAGAGGGCAGGTTCGTCCCTCGCCCTCTCTTGTCGCACTTGTATGACATAACAAGGTTTCCTTAAAAATAGGCAGACCAATCCCGATTACTCTGCACACAGGCAGAGCCATTGAGCACTATTCAGTTAGTGACAAATGTGTTCAATCGGATTCTTCCTGAAAGGAAGATAGCTGCCATATTAATCATCGGAAACCCTCCGTTCTCTAAAAGTTATTATTATGTTAGCATATAGTGCCAGTCCAGAGCAAGCTTAATTCTCGTTAAGCAGCCATTGTACTGGCTGACTCTGAACGAATGCAGCAAGCCAAGTTCCCAAGTAATTTAACTTGCGATGCACGAGCGAACCCTGACTATAATACCAGCGGCACTACTTGGCCCGCATGGACATCAATCAAGCCATGATCCGTCAATTTCAGAGACGGACTTACAGGCAAGGAATGCGTGCTGATCGACATAATCGGGTTATAATGCTCATATCCGATCGATTCCATCGCTGCACGCAGCTCTTTTACATCCTGTCCGAACTGCTCAAATGGCACTTCGGACAGGATACCGCCCACGGGCAGCGGCACATGCTTCAGCACTTCTCCGTCCACAACGACGCAGAAGCCGCCCTGCGTGCCGATAACCGTATTCGCCGCCAGCGCCATATCTGCTGCGCTATGCCCAACAACCAGCAGGTTGTGGTTGTCATGTGAATACGTTGTTGCGATCGCGCCGCGCTTGATCGTATTTCCCGTGATAAGGCCGTAGCCACGCTGACCATTTTTGCCGTACCGTTCAAATGTCGCCACCAGCCCACAAGTACTAGTCTCCCATTGCAGCTCGCTGCTGGTCACTTGAACCTCGTGATGGAGCTCATTTGTATTGGTCGTGCCGTTGACCACTTCCATGACCCGGCACGTATGCATTCCATCGGCAACTTCCACATTGACGATGAAGTCAGCTGCCGTCAGCTTGTTAAGCTTCACACTTTCATAAAAGTGCTGCGGGAACTGCCCCAGTTCCTGTTGCTGCAACGTATGCTGAGCCGCATCATATACAAGTACACCGCGTTTATATACGGAATCAATCGTAAACTCATTCAAATCAGACAGCAGCACAAAGTCCGCGATCTTATTCGGACCGATCGCTCCACGGTCATGAAGCTGCATGCGACGGGCCGATGTGTATGTCGCAGCGTAAATAGCCCGCTCTGGACTCATGCCCATTTTGATCGCTTTGCGCACAAGATGATTCAAATGACCATCCGCTACAAAGGAATCGGCCATTACGTCGTCTGTCACAAAACAAAACAGCTCCGCAACATCCTGCTCGATTAATACCTGCATAATGTCAGGACGCATAGCCTTCTCTTGAATCTCTACAAAACATCCACTCCGCATCCGATCCAGCATACTGTCTACTTCTTGCTCCGTATGATCCGAATCCACCCCCGCAAACATAAAACGGGCTAGATCCAGATCCACCAACTTTTTCGGCGTATGCCCTTCAATAACTACATGCGGATAGTTATCGCGAAAATGCCGTAATATCCGATTCGTCTTGCCATTTGGATCATTTAACACGGCATATGAATCCATAATCTCACCAAGGCAGATCACGCGATCTTGCTGCATCAGCTTGTCGATATCTGCCACATCAATTTCCCCGCCTGTCGTCTCTAACGACGTGGCTGGCACCGAGCTCGGAATCGCGTACAATATGTCAGCTTCGCAGCCTTGGCTAGCATCGATCATTGCCTGTACCCCTTCAAGGCCAAATACATTAGCCATCTCATGCGGCTCCGACACTACAGTTGTAACCCCATTTTTCAAAATACCGTGGGAAAATGTCTTAGGTGTGATCATAGAACTTTCGATATGCAGGTGAATATCAACCAAACCGGGAACCATGTGTCGCCCGCGTCCATCTAGAATTTCAGCGGCTGCAAATTTCTCTTCTCCACGAGCACCAACATACAGAAAGCGGCCATCCAACACAGCTACGTTACCCTGAATAAATTGTTTCATATATACGTTATAGACTTTAACGTCCTTAATGAGCAGATCGATGTTCACCTCATGCACCCCTTCAGCAGTAATATAAAGTTCTTTCGTTACACCGACGTCCGCACGAGCACTACCTTCTCCTTCGGCAGTACCAACTTCACTTCCGCACCGCGGTCAAACGCTTCCTCCATCTCACGGTTTACCGTAAAGTCACCGAGTGGGGTCTCCACTTCATATTGATAGCTGCGGCCAAGGAACGTGCTGATCTTCACTTTTCCCGCAATCATGTTATAGCCCGCATCTAGCTCTTCCGCTGTTAATCCGCCGACTCCATCCACCAGTTCTCCGTCCGTTACAACAAGCAAGTCATCGGGACGAATCGCTGCTTTCATGCTGTCCGTGATCGGATGCCCGGATCGATGAACTAGCTTAATTTTTGTGCCGTGCTCGCCAAAGAGCGACACTTGCGCCCCCTCCTGGCTCATCTGTTGAATATCAATAAAGTTGTTAAACCCGATAAATCGAGCGACAAACTCTGTTGTTGGATATTTATAAATAGTTGCTGGCGCGTCTAATTGTTCGATAACACCTTTGTTCATAATCGCCACTTTATCCGAGATAGAGAAACACTCTTCTTGATCATGAGAGACGTATACCGTCGTAATGCCAAGCTGCTTCTGGATGCGGCGAATCTCCACACGCATATTCACACGCAGGTTGGCGTCCAAGTTGCTAAGCGGTTCGTCAAACAGCAGCAGATCAGGTTGGATCACGAGCGCACGGGCAATCGCGACACGTTGGCGCTGACCACCTGACAGCTCGCCCGGGTAGCGCTTCTCGAACCCTTGCAGGCTGACAACATCAAGCATAGCGTGAACTTTTTTGTCTATCTCCGCCTTATTCGCCTTACGCAGACGCAGTCCATAAGCAACGTTATCAAACACCGTCATGTGCGGAAACAGGGCATAGCTCTGGAACACAAACCCAAAATTGCGCTTATTGACCGGAACACGCGTGTAATCCTTACTATCGAACATAAACTTGCCATCCTTTGCTTCCAAGAATCCCGCAATTAGGCGAAGCGTTGTCGTCTTGCCGCAGCCAGATGGTCCGAGCAAGGAGATAAGCTCTCCCTTCTCGATATTTAGATTGAAGTTTTCCAGAATTAGATTTTTCTCATAGGCTACCGATATATTTTGAAGTGATAACAGTTCCACGTTGTATTCCCTCCGTTTGTCAGCCGCTATGGTGTAATAGAAACCATCTATCCAAGCCGGTCTGTCGTTTATTTCTTCGTAAAGTAGGACAATCCCATCAAACGTTCGATCAATATCATCAACACGCCTGTCACCACCATTAAGAGCACCGATATGGCCGCAATGGTCGGGTCAAAATAATTTTCCACGTAGGTCAGCATTTGAATAGGTAGCGTACTAACCCCAGGCCCCGTCATAAATACCGAAATATCTACATTGTTAAACGACTCCAAGAACGCAAGCAGCACCCCAGCAATCAAGCCGGATCGTATATTCGGCAGGACAACTGTAAAAAAGGTTTTCAAACGCGAAGCTCCTAGACTCATAGAGGCTTCTTCAATCGCATAGTCGAAGTTCGACAAGCTTGATGCGATTACACGAATAATAAACGGCAGCATCAGTACTACATGCCCTATGAGCAAGCTGGAATAGATCGGCAGATCAAATTTAACGACCAGATACTTTAACATCGTAAAGCCAAGTACGACACCCGGAATGAGAATCGGTGATATGAAAATGGAATTTAATAATGCCTTTCCGCGGAATTCCCCGCGGCTTAACGCGTACGCAGCTGGCACACCCAGCAGAAGTGCGATTATATTACCGATCAATGCCACCACAATCGTGACTTTAAATGTCTCCATAAACATATCGACATCAAAAATATTTTGGTACCATCGGAGGGAGAACCCTTCCGGTGGGAATTTGAGTATGGTGCTGTCCCCGAACGACGTAGCCATAATGATAACCAGCGGTCCGAGGAGGAAAATAAACACAAGTGCCGTAAAGACGGCAAGTCCGCGATGCTTCTCCTTCATGTTCGTTACCCCTTCGGATTTAATTTGCGAGCAAGCTTATTCATCAAGCCAATAATGACAAAGGTAACTACGATCATTACCGTGGCAATGATGGAAGCCATATACCAATCGTTTAAGGTCATCGCATTCTGATATAGGAAGGTAGCAACAACACGTTGTTTACCACCCAGAAGCTGCGGTGTCGTATAAGCTGTCAGGCTGCCGACGAAGACCAGAATACTGCCGACAATTAAGCCAGGAACACACAGCGGCACAATAATATTCATAAAGCCTTTAAGTCGCGATGCTCCTAGACTTTCGGAAGCGTGCAGCAAATCTCCATCGATATTTTCCATAACACCAACCAACGAAATAATCATAAGCGGCAGAAACAAATGAATGAGACCAATCACCATTGCTGTCGGCGTATATAAAATTTTGAGAGGTTCATCGATAAGGCCGATGCCCGTCAAGATGTTGTTGACGATACCATTTTTCCCGAGAATGACCATCCAACTGAACGAGCGCACGATTGCGCTAGTCAAGAGCGGGAACAGGGCAAGCGCCAGCAATATGCCCTTTGTTCTGGCCTTTGTCTTCGAGATGTAATATGCGGTTGGAAATCCAAGCGCGATACAAACAATTGTAGTTACTACACTTACTTGGAGAGTCGTCCCTAGTATTTTTAAAATATAAGGATCACCTAGCAGCTTCACGTACCCTTGGATCGTAAATCCACCATCTTGAAAAAATGTCGAACCAATCGTCATAAAGATCGGAACGATCATAAATAAAGTCAGGAACAACAGTCCCGGAAGCATTAAGAGCCATAAATACACTTTCTTCATCGTTGACCTTCTCCCGTTGTCAGAATATCTCTTCGATTGGCGTTGCCTTGTTATTGCTCACACGCTTCTCTAACTACGAGCATGGATGATCCGCAGCAGCCAAATCTTATTGCTTAATCAAACCAATAAATTGGCAGATGAACCGTTCACTATCTACGTCAAGGCATACATTTACGTTTGGGCTGTGACCCAGACGATTTTGGAAGTCGCATACCGTCTGTCCGTCGCATAATTCACTCTTTGTTTCTACATCTACGTACAGCTTCTTGGTGACGACAAGTGTGGGATCGATTGCAGCCCCTACTGCTAACGGATCGTGCAGCGCACAGGCGTTAATGCCGTTTCGCTCCCGATAACGGTCCATATAATCCTTTGTGCATTGGCGCACGATGGGACCAAGCTCGGTTCCGTCCAGCTCTTGCAAATGCTCCTCACTCAGCAAAGCTTTGCGTGTCACATCAAGCCCAACCATCGTCAGCTCAAAGCCTGCTTGCAGCACAATTCGTGCTGCTTCCGGGTCCACATAGATGTTGTACTCCGCAGTCGGCGTCACATTGCCGAATGAGCCAACGACACCGCCCATTATGACTACCCGCTTAATCAGCTTCGGCAGTTCCGGGCACATGCGAACGGCTATCGCCAAGTTTGTCAGCGGCGCGGTCATAATGAGCTCCAATTCGCCGTGGTATGTTTTAGCCTGCTCGATGATAAATGACGCTGCATGCGGCAGATCCCCAGGCAATGGAGGAAGCTCTACGTCATGCAAGGCACCGCCAAGTCCATCGCGGCCATGAACATGATGTTCAAAAAATAAAGGTCTTAGCATAGGACGATCTGCGCCAGGGATAACCGGAACGTCGCCATACTCTATTTCACCGGTATTGAGCCGTTCTTGTTCTAACGCAAACAGTATTTTACGTGTATTTAATGTTGCTTGAGACAATGAAACGTTACCGCTAACAGTTGTGATGCCTAGCAGCCTAAGCGCATCACATTTTACTGCCATCATGATGGCAAGCGCATCATCAACTCCCGTATCCACATCCATGATCACAGGTCTTAATCCCTGTAATTTCTCTATCATGTGTTAAGACCTCCTTTTATACAGCACTTGGTCCAATGACGTTTCCCCACGCATCGTATTATGATTACGTATTGTGATGCTAGGACCAAAGAAAAGGGAGGGGTGCTTACGCCGCCCTCCCTCCAACTTACTTACTACTCCATCTCACGGTTCCAGCGATCGATCCAACCGCTCATTTCTTGATTGACTTTGCGAAGGTCGAGCAGCTTTAATTTTTCAACAACTTCAGCCCCATATGTCATCCCTTTGGCTTGCTCATCCGTCAGCTTAACCAGCTTGTTAGTTGGTGAATCCACACGCTGCTCAGCGTTAGCCTGTTGGACTTGTTGGCTTAAATGCCAGTTAATAAATTTCTCAGCCAGTTCTTTGTTCTTTGATCCCTTAACTACATTAACTGTGTTCAACAGCGCATACGCGCCCTCTTTTGGCGTGATGTACTTTGCAGAAGGAACAGCCTCCGACACACTTCCGTAGAACGTATCCTGCATAGGCGCCACGACAACTTCGCCTTGAGCAAACATATTAACCAAGTCAGCCGACTTCGAGTAATATTTCACGACACCAGGATTAATTTCTTTCAGCGATTTGAATGCTGCTTCCGTGTTCATCTCTTGATTGCCCGCGTGCTTAGCTGCAATATCCATCAGCATCGGCCCCGTTGTAATCGTTATGTTCGGCAAGGCGAGCTTGTTCTTAAACTCTGCTTTCCACAAATCACTCCATGATTCAACTGGTGTCTTCACTTGATCGCCGTTCACAACTAATCCGAGCTGCGCTACAGTATGGGCAGGGCCATACTCTTTGCCAAGCGGCGCCTTTGCAATCTCATACAAGTTCTCAATGTTAGGAATGTTCTTGTGGTCAATCTTCTCGAACAAGCCCTCTTCAATCCCTTGCAGTGCATAATAGTCGGACAAGTAGATCAAGTCTACTTTCGAGCTGCCTTGGCGAACTTTATTTAAGCGATCCGTATTATTACCGATCTCAGTTACAATCTTCACGTTGTATTCTTTCTCAAATGGCTCGTACACATTTTTACGCATTGCATCTTCAGCGAAACCCCAAGTTGAGATGACAAGCTCTGTTGGCTTGCTGCTGCCTTCTTCCTTGCCGCCTCCGCAAGCAGCGAGAAGCGTACCAAATGTCAGAACGACGGTGAGTAGTAAAGCCAGCTTTTTCATTAACGTATGTCCCCCTAGATGCTTAACTTTGTATGAGAAGAATTGTTCTTTTCAACATGGACAAGAATAGCACAGTTCCATGCACACTTCAAGTATTTTTACGAACATTATAACATGTTGTACACATTAACGTTCGCCTTTAACACAACTAAGACTAACATTCAACAGCTAAACGGTGTATAAATTAAATAAACGACTGATTTATCATTCTAAATTACGTCCACTATTCCTGCGTTAAGAACCGAATCCGGATCTGATGCCTGTTTTTCATACTTGATCATAGTTATCGATAACAAATAATTCCTATCCCTAATCGACTGCTCTCGCCCATAAAAAAGCGCCCCAGCCATTGCTGACTGTTGCGCCCTGAATTCATTTCTAACGTAAGCACTCCTGCATTGGAATCAATGTCCGCCGCCCATCATGAGGTAACGTGCCAACACAAGGACAAACAGTATCCACATCATCCAGTGAATCTTATACTTTTCCTTCGTTTTGCCGGATACGTTCGCCACAAAAGCAAGCAATACATAAGACAGAATTCCGAATGAAATACCGTTAGCAATGCTGTACGTAAATGGCATAAAGGCTACTGTCAAAAATGCCGGGATACCAATAACAAGGTCATTGAAGTTAATTTCACGTACGGATTGCATCATCAACACGCCTACTACGATCAATGCTGCTGCTGTTGCAGATCCTGGGATCAAAGCAATGATTGGAGCGATAAACAAGGACAACAAGAAACATACACCTGTTGTTACTGCTGTCAATCCTGTACGGCCGCCTGCTGCAACACCTGCGGAGCTTTCAACAAAGGCAGTTACCGTAGAAGTACCCAGTACAGCGCCACCGCCTACAGCGATCGAATCTACGAACATCGCTTTACCGACACGCTTCTTGCCTTCTTCCGGGTTCTTCATGTAGCCTGCACGGTTCGCTGTGCCTATCAAGGTACCAAATGTGTCAAACAACTCTACAAACGTAAACGTTAAAATAATCGATACAATTCCGACACCCAATAAGCCTGAAAAATCAAACTCGAATACATTTAATTGTCCCAAATCAGGAATCCATGGTGTCTTGGACACGTCGTTTAGGCTGTCAAAGGAAACAACACCCATAAAGATGCCGATAACCGTTGTTCCCAAAATACCAAACAAGATAGCTCCAGGTACGTTCATGACCATCAACACGGAAATCAATGCAAGACCGATAATAGTCAGAAGCACCTGTGGATCTGTGAAGCTGCCAATGCCAAATACCGTCTCAAAGCCCTTCAGCGGTGTAAATACACCCTTGCCAATATCGTTAACAGATTCAACTGATACGGAAAGCAATCCACTGTTCTTGAGGCCTACAATAGTAATAAAAAGACCGATACCTACTGTTATCGCATGCTTCAAGCCGTCTGGAACTGCCTCAATCAGCTGCTGTCGAATATTCGTAATGGTTAAAAGGAAGAAAATAATACCGGATACAAATACCGCGGTTAAGGCGATCTGCCAGGTCACCGGATGATCTGTCGCTGCTGTTGATACAATGACCGATGCAAAGTATGCATTCAGCCCCATTCCGGGAGCGAGCGCTACAGGGAAATTAACGAAGATGCCCATCGCAATCGTAAAAATACCGCCAGCAATTGCAGTTGCTAGAAATACGGGATACCACTCCATGCCCGTCTTGCCGAAACCTGTCAAAATGTCAGGGTTAATAGCCAAGATGTAGGCCATCGTCATAAACGTTGTTATACCTGCCATAATTTCCGTTCTGATCGTTGACCCATGCTCCTTAATTTTGAAGAAGCGTTCCATAAGTGTTACATCCTCCCCATGAGAAATCTCATATTGTGTGTACCCGAAAATGCACCGAATTTGTTATTTTGCTATATATCGGGCATTCGCCTGACAACAAAAAATAGCCCAAGGAATCAGATTCCAGGGCTACTGAACAAGATGATGGACGCCAGGCAAGCCTAATGGCAAACATAGCAGCCCCTCAATCGATAACGTATCGTAAAGGTGGCAATGTCCGTTCATCTTCTCGTAGCCAAGTCATTTACGGTGACCTTGTAGAGACTCTCGGGCCAATTCCCGAGATTATACGAAAAGGAGTTTCTGTTTTTGTTGTACACTCTTATTTTAGTGACAGGCTCGAATTTTGTCAACAAAAATCACGAATAATATATTGAATACACGTTGTTAATGTTCGTTATTTCCATGTGTTTGGGTCGTGAACTTATGTAATGACACCACCAGATGAACATCTAAGCCTCACTTAAACCCTCCATAATTTCATTTATTTGTTTAATATGTCTTTGTTCGTGAATGTACAGTGATCTAACCCATTCTATTAATGCCATCTCTTTAAAGACTGGGTGTATAAAATGTCTTCTGCTCAACAGTGTTGGGTCTTCCACTGTGTTTAATATCTCGTATAACTTCTCTCTTGATTGGTTTAGTCTGTTAATGATTTCTTGATAGCCTATAATCTCATCAGTGGGTTTCGCAATGTCAGGAGCCTCTATCTTGTTGTTTCTATCAAGTAGAAATTCTAATGGTTTATTCCCTATGAATGAATCTTCGTCGCTTTTTAATCCCCTCTTTATAGCTACACCATATAATTCTTCTGTCTTAATTAAGTGCTGACAAATCTGATTAATACTCCAACTGTTTGTGTCTTTCCGAGCGCTTAATTGTTCCTCACTTAATCCATTCACAATACCTAATAATTCATCTCTTGTTTCTTTTAATTTTAGTTTGATCTCTTGCAGCTCCATAGACAACTTCCTTTCTTTTATCATTTATGGATCGTTCCGATAATAATATTGGATCTAAGAGACCGAGAGACTTAGGACGTATTAGGCAGAATCTGATGGATCGAGTCTCGAGGTTTGTTCGTTGATCTTCATTCGTACATATGCAGACATCATTTCTTTAACACAATAATTTTGTAATTTCCATTTAATACGGAACTTTCTTGATGAATGATCTTCAATGGAATATTGCTTAATATTTCATCAAACCTTCTGTTTATATCTGTTCCTAAAAAGGATGTGATCCTATTCAAGGGCTTCCCCATCAATAAATCATATAGAGGAGCTAAAAACTTATATTTCTTTATATTTGTGTTGTTTTGCATTGCAGGCATTCTTTCTCCTTTCATGTTCGTATGGCGCTGCAATTTGTAGGGATATCACCTAAAGTTGTAAGGTTAGTTGGATCATCCACTAGAATCTGCTGACCGAAATCCCGACCGATTATCACCACTTTGATACTTCCCAAAAAGCTGCTGACATTCGCAGTGTTATAGAAATACCCGCATGTCTTATCATATTCTTTCATGTTCCACAATATTATGTTTTTATTCGTTTGTAATGGACTTAACCCAAACAGTAGTACCACATTGCCATAAGGATAACTCTTCCAATCCTCTCTATTATTATACTTCTAATATCATAAATCTCTACCCAGAAAAGCAGGCTAGAAAAAGCTTGATTCTACTAAACTTTTGCATACTTCGTTTGAAACAGATCGACTTTCACTGCAAGATGAGCATAATTATGAGATGGTGATTATATTTGTTGAATAGGAGGAATTCAAGTATGCGATTGACTCCACGACAACAAATGTTGCGATTAGCAGTTTTAAGCTTAGTTCTTTAACTTTGGTCATAAAAAAAACTCCCTTCTACCTGGTAAATAACACAGATAAAAGAGAGTCATTATTAACATTCATTTATTGCAGATGTAATGAAAATCCTTACTCCCACTCAATCGTTGCTGGTGGCTTCGACGTTACGTCGTACACGATACGGTTAACGTTATCTACCTCGTTAACGATACGAACGGAGATTTTCTCGAGAATATCCCAAGGAATACGCGCCCAGTCCGCTGTCATGCCGTCAATAGACGTTACTGCGCGGATGCCGACAGTGTAGGAATACGTACGCGCATCGCCCATAACGCCAACACTCTTCATGTCAGGCAGCGCTGTGAAGTACTGCCAGATCTCTTGATCCAATCCGGCCTTAGCAATCTCTTCGCGCAGAATCGCATCCGACTCGCGCACGATTGTAAGCTTGTCCTCTGTTACTTCGCCCAATACACGAATCGCAAGTCCTGGACCTGGGAATGGCTGGCGCCATACGATCGCATGCGGCATACCAAGCTCTTCGCCCACTTTACGTACTTCGTCTTTGAACAGCGCATTCAAAGGTTCGATTAGCTTAAACTTCATATCTTCCGGCAAACCACCAACATTATGGTGCGACTTGATCGTTTGTGCGGTAGCTGTTCCGCTCTCTACGATGTCTGTGTACAACGTGCCTTGCGCCAAGAAGTCAAATTCGCCCAGCTTGGCAGACTCTTCGTCAAAGCAATAAATAAATTCGTTACCGATAATTTTGCGCTTCTGCTCTGGATCGGATACACCAGCCAGCTTGCCCATAAAGCGAGCACGTGCATCAATCTTGATGACGTTAAGGCCGAACTTGCCGCTAAACGTCTCCATTACACCTTCCGCTTCGTCTTTGCGGAGCAGGCCGTGATCAATAAACATACAAGTTAATTGTTCGCCAATGGCACGGTGGATCAGCATAGCTACTACAGATGAGTCAACGCCACCGCTTAGTGCGCACAGCACTTTGCTGTCGCCTACCGTTGTACGAATCTCTTCAATTTTATCTTCAATAAAGGATTCCATCGTCCAGTCGCCGTGGCACTTACATACGTCAAACAGGAAATTGTGAATCATCTCGTTCCCTTTGACAGAGTGACGCACTTCAGGATGGAATTGAACTGCATAGAAATTTTTCTCGGGATGGCTCATCGCTGCAATTGGTGCATGCTCTGTGCTTGCATCAATCTGGAAGCCTTTCGGAAGTTCCACAACCAAGTCGCCATGGCTCATCCATACAGTCTGGCTTGCTTCCAAACCTTTGATCAGACTGCTGTTTTCTTTAAATACAACGTCGGATTTCCCGTACTCTCGCTTACCCGCACGTTGTACTTTGCCTTCCATCTGATGAGACATCAATTGCATACCGTAACAAATGCCAAAGATCGGAAGTCCAAGGTCATAAATAGCTGGATCTACATGAGGAGCATTCTCCTCATATACGCTCGAAGGTCCGCCTGAGAATACGATCCCTTTCGGATTCATTTCCTTAATCTTCTCGACTGGTGTGTTATACGAAATCAATTCGCTGTATACACCTAAATCGCGAATACGACGTGCAATTAACTGATTGTATTGTCCACCGAAGTCAAGCACAACAATCATTTCATGATGCTTACTCATTAACGACGTGCCTCCTTGAAATATAATGAAAATGACAAGCTTTATTACCAACGCTCACATGAGCATCATGCCCATGCAGCGATAGCTATCTGGGTTGTTGAAAGTAAAGCTTCGTGCAACTGCACATTATGATATCTTAATCAAATGAAGGCCCGACGTCAATGAAACGACGACGCTCTATGCCTAACTTTTGTTACTATACCACATCCTGCCGCATAGCATACCCTGAATGTAAATGTTACTCGTTAATTTTCATTTCGTCAAAAATCGACAGGTTCTCGCTAGATACGCACAACAACAGGCCCGGTCTACATCCTATACCGAGCCTGTCTCCTATCAAACTAAATAACGCTCCTCGCTCTACGAGAATGCACCAGCACCGATACAGCTACAACGATGCACGGTAAATCGCTAGTACATCTTTGCGATCCAGCTTCTTGAAGTTGCCGAACGGACCAAAGAGCATCGCTTTATCAGCCATTTCCTCAAGCTTCGAATCATCAATATCATAATCAGCTAGTCGGCTAGGGGCTCCGATAGACGTCCAGAAGCTGCGCAGCGCCTCAATGCCTGCAAGCGCAACTTCTTCATCGGAACGGCCCGTTGAGTCGATGTTGAACACATTTACAGCAAGCTGTTTATAACGGCCCACATTCTCGGATAGTGTATGCTTCATCCAGTTAGGGAACAAAATAGCAAGCCCGCCGCCGTGTGGAATATCGTACACGGCAGATACCGCATGCTCGATATTATGCGTCGCCCAATCACCGCTCACCCCCATGCTTGGCATGCCGTTCAGCGCTAACGTACCCGATAGCAGAATCGTCTCACGCAGCTCCATGTTGTCCAAGTCCTTTATAAGCTCAGGAGCTGTACGCACCACGCTCTTTAACAATGTCTCAGACCAACCGTCTTGGACAAGTGTATTGGTCCCATGATGGAAATAATTCTCGAAGACGTGCGACATAATGTCCACCATACCATAGACCGTCTGATTTTCAGGTAACGTTGTCGTAAATGCAGGGTCAAGGATCGAGAACTTCGGATAGGCATGCGGGCTCCACCAGCCTAGCTTTTCATTGGTTTCCCAATTCGTTATGACCGAAGCGCCGTTCATTTCCGAACCCGTTGCCGCAATCGTCAGCACCGTGCCAAGTGGGAGGCCCGTCTGTGGAGCTGCTTTACGCAAGCAGAAATCCCACATATCGCCATCGTACTTCGCCCCGACAGCAATCGCCTTGGCACAATCGATGACACTTCCGCCCCCGACAGCCAGTATAAAGTCAACCTGCTGGGCACGGCATAAGTCCACCCCTTTATGTACAGTCGACAGTCGCGGGTTAGGCTCCACGCCTGCCAATTCAGTTACGCGTAATTCCATTCCGTTGAGAATATCCGTCACCTGAGTGTAAAGTCCATTCCGCTTGATGCTGCCCCCACCATAAACAAGCAGTACGCTGCTGTATGCCGATAGCTCCTGTTTCAAATGAGACAATTGTCCCTTTCCAAATATAAGCTTTGTTGGATTGTGAAATTGAAATGCCTGCATCTCCCGAACTCCTCCTCTGAATGACCATTACATTATTACCCTCATTATAAAGGAAGTCTGGCACAATTGCCTCTTTCAGACCAAAAGGCGATCGCGCAGTTACTAGGTTTCTTCCTCCTTGGCCTCTTTAGCATCGGACTCATCCTGAAGCTCCATATCCTCACGTTTAATCAGTTCATGAATCTGATGCTTAATCGTCTCCGAACGTGTGCCGAATATGGCTTGAATGCTGTTCCCAACTTCTAACACGCCAGAGGCTCCCAACTCCTTCAGCTTGGTTTTGTCTACTTGTCCTGCTTCGTTTACCTGCACCCGCAGACGTGTAATACACGCATCTAACGAGCCAATATTCGTTTTACCGCCAAGTGCATTCAGAATTCCTCGCGGCAATTCGTCTGCTGATGATGCCTGAACGACAGTACCGCCTTGAACTGCGATCTCCCGCCCTGGTGTTCGCAGGTTGAAGTTCCGTATTGCAAGTCGAAAACCAAAATAATAGATCAAAGCCAGCACTAATCCTGCTGGGATGACAAGCCAATAAGGCGTCCGATTTTGAAGCACACCAAACAACAAATAATCGATCACACCACCTGAGAAAGTCATCCCGATCTTGACCCCAAGCAGATGCATCGTTAAGAAAGACAGGCCTGCAAAGAGTACATGCACCGCAAACAACACCGGCGCCACAAACAGAAACGAGAACTCTAGCGGCTCTGTTATCCCCGTTAGGAACGATGTCAGTGCAGCTGAGCCCAGCAAGCCCGCAACCAGCTTTTTATTTTCAGGGCGAGCCTCATGGTACATTGCCAATGCTGCGGCAGGCAGCCCGAACATCATAAACGGGTATTTTCCCGTCATAAAGGTTCCCGCTGTCAGTTCGACTCCATCTTTTAACTGTGCAAAAAATATTTTCTGATCACCACGAACCAACTCGCCTGCTTTGTTAATATACTGTCCAAACTCAAACCAGAACGGTGCATAAAAAATATGGTGCAGCCCGAAAGGAATCAAGGCACGCTCGCAGGTTCCGAAAATCAATGCCGCCATCGAGCGATTCGAATCAATGAGTGAGTGCGAGAATGCATTTAAGCCATTCTGTACAGGAGGCCATATAATTGTCAGCAGCACCCCTATCAGCAAGGCCGTGACCGCCGTAATAATGGGGACAAATCTTTTGCCCGCAAAAAATCCGAGATAAGACGGCAGTTCAATCGTAAAAAATCGTTTGTACAACGTAGCTGCTGTTATCCCGATAATAATCCCCCCGAACACACCTGTCTGCAAAGTTGGGATACCTTGCAAAGATGCATATGAGAAGTCCTGTGCAACCAACTCGGGTGTCACCTTCATAATGACTTTCATTGTGACGTTCATGACAAAATAACCTACGATAGCAGCCAATCCCGCCACGCCGTCTCCACCTGCCAGGCCAATCGCAACCCCTACAGCAAACAACAAAGATAGATTGTCAAATACGATACCACCTGACTGTTCCATTACACTGGCAATCGTACTCCATGCCGGCCCGCTAAGCGCCGGAATCCGTTCGATTAAGTCTGGATTGCCAAGGGCGTTGCCGACACCTAGCAGAATTCCCGCAGCTGGCAAGATCGCAACTGGCAGCATAAGTGCTTTTCCGACTTTTTGTAAAACACCAAACAATGATTTAAACATATATTCTTTCAACCCCTGACTGTACACATGTTCATGACATACGAAAATCTGCTGTTAACATTTCCTGCAATGACGCGAACTATACAGAACAAGGCACAATGATTGCCTGCTAAACAATACTTGCCAGCTCGGGTTTATCCTATTTTTTCATATTTATGTTGCTAAACAAACTATAGGTTACTATAATAGTAGTAACTTTTTATGTTTAAGGAAGGGTGTGTCTGTTTGAATTTACGTGTTTATTTATTGGCCGTTTCCGCCTTTGTCGTCGGCACGGTAGAGCTGATCGTCGGAGGTATACTCGACCTGATTGCAGCGGATTTGCACATTTCCGTTAGCGCTGCAGGCCAATTTATAACCATATTTTCGGTCGCATTTGCTATATCGGCGCCAATATTGATGAATCTTACAGCGAAAATGGAACGCAAAAAGCTGTATTTATACGCTCTTGCCGTCTTTGTACTCGCCAATCTGATTGTTGCTTTCAGCTCGAGTTATGCGCTTACGCTGTCTGCGCGCGCTTTATCAGCGATGAGCGGTTCCGTCATCATTGTGTTATCCATTACGATGGCATCTAAACTCGTCCCTGAATCCCATCGAGGAAGAGCAATCGGTGTTATCTATATGGGTATTAGCGGCTCGCTTGTGCTTGGAGTTCCTATCGGAATGGTTATCGGAAACGCTTATGGATGGAGAGCGCCTTTCCTACTGATTGTGGCGTTAAGCCTTGTTGCAATGATCTGCATCGCCTTGTTCCTGCAGCGAACCCAGCCAAGTCCTGCTGTACCACTTCGCCAGCAGCTTTCTACGCTGCGCAGTAGCAAGATCATAAGCGGTCAACTCATCTCATTTATAATGCTAACAGGACATCTGACGCTGTATGCTTACCTTGCGCCTTTTGTGCAATCCAACTTTGACATTAGTCCAACGATGATGAGTGTAGTCTATTTCATGTTTGGGATTGCCGCCGTATCCGGTGGTGGACTTGGAGGCTTGCTGTCAGATAAATGGGGCGTTAATAAAACGATTCTGTTGATCGTAACCTGCTTCTCGGGAGCCATGTTTATGATGCTGCTAGCTTCCCAAGCATCGATTTACGTATTTATGGCAGCCATGATGATCTGGGGCGGACTCAGTTGGGCCTTGTCGCCTGCACAGCAATCCTACCTGATCAAGCATGCGCCAGATACCGTCGAAATTCAGTTGAGCCTGAATAACTCGGTTATGCATCTAGGTATTGCTACCGGCTCCTTTATTGGGGGTATTGTGATCGAGAAGAGTTCTGTCGCTAACAACCCATGGGTAGGCGGTATGATCGCCCTGTTGGCATTAGGATGCGCAGCTTTCTCCATTAGCCGCAAGCCGGTTGATGCAAACGTGCCAGCTGCTAAACGTCCTTCTGCTTCAACAGTTGGTTCGATTGCTGAACAAGCATAATTCGATGTGTTAACGACATAAAAGGGTCTGTCCCAAAAGTGTTCACAGTACCGAGAACAGCCCAGAATGATTAGTGAATGACCTCAAATTCCACGATGTAGTGGAATTTGAGGTCATTTTTATGCGCAAAATGCAATACCATAGAGTCCGAAAGATCATAAAAGGGCTTTGGGGACAGTCCTTTTTTTGTATTCAGCCTGACTAACAGCGTCTTGTATCAGCTCTAATTTAAAATTTGGATAGGTAGAACATCCGCTTTCATGCTACGATAAATGTACAAGTTAATGAGGTTAATAGGGTAGCTGTTCAAAGCATCAATCATCTAATTATCCATTGAATCTATGACGGGGATAACAAGATACAGGGGGACGCGAAGATGACAGAATGTGCAATTTCATTTACAGGGGAAGACGGGCTCGACAATTTGCTGTTGCTGGATCGCACGCAGCAAGATGAAGCGCAGGACATTCTGTATCCCTTTGCGCTAGATGAACTGCTGTGCAAGCACACAGGCAGTGGAGGTCCAGCAGTGTGTCACTTGTGGCGCCATCCGCGCGGCTTTGTGATGGGACTGCGCGACAGCAGACTTCCGCAAGCCGCCGCAGCACAAGATTGGCTGGAGTCGCTTGGCTATTCGACCGCTGTTCGGAGTACAGGTGGTGCAGCTGTCCCCCTCGACTTGGGTGTCGTAAACATTTCATTGATACTGCCGAAGCAAGGTTTAGGGGACAAATGCTTCCGTTCCGATTATGAGCGCATGTATCGCTTGATCCAGCTTGCCTTACAAAGCACAGGCTGCACCGTCGACAAAGGTGAAATAGACGGCGCCTACTGCCCTGGTGATTTCGATCTGAGCATAGGAGGCATCAAGTTCTGCGGGATCGCACAGCGACGTCAAGCCCAAGCTTTCGTCGTACAAGCCTTTGTCATCTGCCAAGGCTCGGGCAAAGCAAGCGCCGAGTTGGTCAGATCCTTCTACGATCGCGCAGCAGCAGGTGTAACGCAAGCCGACCATCCTATTGTGACAGACGACAAAACGGGCAGTCTGGAAGAACTGACCTCTCTTGGGAGCAGTGCCGCGCAAGCTTTTGTTGAAGCCGTGAAGCAGGTCATCCGTGAACGCCAATCCAGCCCTGACATTGCTGAAGCAGCCACCAAACTATGGCTGCCAGAGCCAGAACAAGTACACACTGTCATCGATACCCTTCGAAACCGTTACGGGATAGAGCGGCACAAGTAACCAACAAGCCCACCACTTTACTATAGTGTGAAGTGGTGGGCTTGCTTTGGCATATGTAACGGTGCTAGTGACCAGCTTAATACCTCAACCTCATCAACAGGGCTTTCATTTCCGCATCCTGCATCAATTCTGTCGCATACTTCCGCGATATAATTGCAAGCGCCACGTCATGATGGAAGAACTCCGTAAAAAACTTCACGAATGGCTGCGCCATCGTCCGCATGGCCTGCCAATTACCCTCTTCCATGCCGGCAAACAGCACTTGATTACCATCTGCAATAATCAGTTTGAACTGCTCCAATATCATCTCATGTCCATCTGTCGGCTCAAGTACGTTCATCTTTGTCAGTTTGACAGCACCAGGATTGCCGCCTGTAACCAACACTTCAACATCTACACCCTGCTGCTCCTTTTGCTCCAAAAGTGGAGCGAACTCCTTAAACTCGTCCACCCACATCGATAACACGATAGAACACTCCGCCTGATCAATCAGCTGTCGGCAGTAAGCTTGAATGGAACTGTTTGTCTTTAGGCTCCACACTTGGTCGTCCGCATAAGTTCGGCGTGTCCCTGCTCTTCTGAGATCAGCAATATCACGTTCAAATTCGTGAGTCAGCTTATCAATCACAATCTGCATTGGGATTGCCGAATAAGTACGCTTTTTGCCCGAGACAGCATCTGATACGATCCCTTTTTCTACGAGCTTGGCAATCACCTCATAAATCTTAGCCTTAGGCACGCCCGAATGCTTAACGATCGTCGTAGCATCCATCGGTTCCGCATGAGTAACCAGCGCTTCATATACTTTACTTTCATATTGGGAAAATCCGAACTTCTGCAGCATATCGTTCCTCCATGTCGATTCATCCGATTCCACAGAACAGCTATCTGTCTACGACTAGTTTACTTGAAGACTTCATGCACAAACAAGCTCACTTCGGATATCACCCCCTACACTTTGTCTGAATAAATAGCAAAAAGGAACTCCGCCTCCTCATAATAAGAGGGTAAGAGTTCCCGACATTAGTTAATGATATGATCTATTTATGTGTTTAACTTAACAGCTACTGTACGACCTCTTCCCTTTTACCCCAATACTCCTTTTGGAACGTATAGTCCTAGTTCCTGAAGCGCCGCTGCTATGCCGCCATCTGCCGAGGATAATGTGACACGATGAGCCACGCGCTTCACTTCTTCTTTGGCATTGCCCATAGCTACACCAACACCTACATATTGCAGCATCTCCAAGTCGTTTAATCCGTCTCCAAATGCAACGCTATGCTCTGCTTCAAGCTTGGCATCCTTTAGATAATGCTGGATGCCTATTGCTTTCGATATGCCTTGCAGTTGCACATCAAGCGCATTATCGTGCCACCGTATAAATTGCAGCTCCGGCAGCTGCTCCACATAATCCGCCAAGTCCGCATCCTTACAAAATAACAATCCTTGATAAATATCACAGTTCTTGTACAAGTCCGGTTGAACTGGGGGCGCTGGGATGTCATGTACACCAAGACACTCCTCCACTAACGGATGCTCCCTAGTAAGGGACATATCCTCCGCACCGATCCAGCCGATAGCATGTCCATTCGGATCTGCTACTGCTTGAAGCCGATCCAGCAAGTCTATCGGCATAGGTGTATGTGCGACAACTCGGTCATTACGCACCACATATCCTCCATTTAAGCTCACGTAGGAATGGATATTTAAGGCCTCTCTTATATGTGCAAACGTTGCAGGTGTTCGACCAGTAGCAATTGCGGTCTCAATCCCGTTCTCCTGCAAGTGCCTGATCGCGTCACGCGTAGACTCTGGAATCTGCTTCTGCTCATCCAACAACGTTCCATCAATATCAAAAAACACAATACGGTAACTCATCCGTGACCCCTCCCACTTTCTATCTGTTACAAAGCTGTCTGCTGCCATCCTGCCAGCAGTGCCTTGCTAGTGGCCGTGTATCGTTACGCCCTCAGCGTATATATTGTGTTCTCTGCATTTGGTAACGCCAATAGCACGGCCTGTCGATCATGTTGCTCTTTCAGCTTACGATATGAAACGCTTTTCAGGTCAACCTTTTTATTTATTCTTAAAGAAGCGTAAAATAAAGAGTAGTGGGAAAACAGGAGGAATGATGATGGCTAACATCAAACAGATCGCCCTTGCAGCAGGTGTCTCAGTTACAACTGTATCACGAGTAATAAATGGACATCCATATGTCTCTGAAGACAAGCGCAGTGCAGTATGGAAAGCCATTGAGCAGTTGCAGTACAAGCCTAACCGCAATGCTGTCAATTTGGCCAAAGGCGAGACCCGCATGGTGGCGGTTCTGCTGCCGTTTGCCAATCATCCCTACTTTGCGGGTATGCTGGAGGGCATTTCCTATTTTGCGCTGCAGCATCAGTATCATATCGTGTTGTGCCAGACGGATTACAAACCGGAAGAGGAGATTCGTGCTCTAGATCTGCTGCGAGACAAGCAAGTAGATGGCGTGATCATCTGTTCGAAGCAAAGTAATTGGTCAGCTATTGAACCTTATGCAGCATACGGCCCGATTGTAGTCTGTGAGTATACAGAGTCCACGGCGTTTTCTTCTATATACGTCGATTATTATGAGATTACACGTTATATCATGAACATGTTGATCGACCAAGGGCACCGTCACATTGGATATTGCATCGGGAGACCTGACAGCTTTAACAGCTTGAATCGCATTCGCGCGTATCGGGATGCACTACAGGCCATTCAAGAACCTCTTGTTCCAGAATGGACTTTTGCGAACTGCTACCAATACGATCACGGGGCAGAGGTTATTCGTGCCATCAGCAATTTGCAAATACGTCCAACAGCGCTTGTCGTTGCTGGAGATCAATCCGCCGCAGGCATCCTGCTGGAAGCCGCCAAGCTAGGTATTAAGGTGCCTGAACAGCTTTCTGTCATTGGGTTCGATAATATTCCGATAGCAAGCGTGCTTGAATTATCAACATTTGACCATTCAAGTTACGATATTGGCTGTCTGGCTTTTACAATCTTTTACCGACAATTACACGCAGACGTGCCGCAAGCAGAGAAGCATCAGCTCCCATACCACTTTATCGAACGTGCTACCGTTGGACAGGCACCTTCTTCCAATACTGCTCTGTCATATGCGAAGACGCCAGCTCAGGAGTGAAGCGATACCTAGACTGGCGTCAACTACTATTGGCTGCGGCTCTGTTTTTTGTCCGCACGCAGCCATTCCAATACTCCTGCACATCCATCCACAAACCGTGTGCGGTGAATACGTTCCCCTTGATACTTGGCATATAACATCGCGTTGCAGTCTTTGGCAAACAATTGCAGCAATTGCACAGTGTCCTTATGCAGTGACAATTGCGACACCCCCTCCAAATACTCGTCAAGCGTCATGCCATTAGGGCGATGGCCGCAGCGGCGCTCAATGAGCTGCCAAGCCAGCTTGCCCATTAAAGGCACCCGCTCCGCATCATAATACTGCTGCTGCGACGAAACGAGCCTTTTTAACTGCCGCAGCGGAGCATTATATCGCAGCATCCTGGCGAAATAACGAATGCTTAACAGTAAGGCTAGCAGTATGAAAATGAATAGGAGGCTCCCCATCATCGGAATTTCGTCCCACAACTGCCCAATAATTGTACCTCTTTTGGTTGACCCTTCCTGACCTGCTTGTTCATCCGTCAAAATCCCCTGCCAATAAGCCCCGCTTGTTATACGGGCCCATTCCATCGAAGCCTGCTGTGACATGATGTCCACACCCCAAGCTGCTGCTTTCCTCCATCTCTGGAACTGCTGCACAGTATCGTCCCAGAAGCTGGACCATATATGCCCCCAAGAACCATCTGATGATGCTAAAGAATTGGAGGCCGACCGTTCCTTTAACGGTAACACCTTGTGTTCCGCTGCGAGTCGCAGCCATTCTCCGTCAATAGGAGCCTGCACAACATCGGTATCCATTGCTGTACTTACACGCGGAGTAGTTGCGGTATCAGCAGTATGAACCATATTTGTTCTCCTCGGCGTAATGCCCAGTTGTCTCGTACCTTCCACATGATCCGCAGCTTTTAGGCGCATGGTGCTAGCCTGATTTGCATTACTTGTTAGACTCTCTGCTGTCCTAGCAGTTCCTCCTGCGCGCTCAGTTCCCGCAGCCTGACTTGAATCCAATTTGATGGTTGACTGAACACCACTTGGCGGTGTCGCTTCAAATGCAACCCAACCGACTTGCGGAAAATATACTTCCACCCATGAATGTGCGGCTGACGCCTGCACCACATATTGGCCCGGTGCTTCGACCTGTCCTGGGGCAAACCCTTTCACCCAACGTGCAGGGATTCCCTCTGCACGCAGCAGTACGGCCATAGCCGTAGAAAAGTGATTGCAATAGCCTTGACGCTGCTCAAATAAAAATTGATCCACAAAGTCAGTGCCAATTGGTGGGACAGCGGTCTCTGCTTTGGTGTATGCATAATGGCTTAACAGATAATGCTGAACTCTTTTTACCTGCTCGTACCGTGCCGCTGCGGGTGATAGGATCTCGTTAGCCAATTTACGAACCCTATCAGGTGTTGATTGCGGCAGGCTTGTATACTTCGCCGTAATCTCACTTGGATCTGCGATGTCTTCCAGTTGGCTCCACTTTTCCCCATCCATTTGGAATATCCGGGTCTCGTATGAATACCTCAAAGGAATAGACAAGGAGAACTCGTCCGTTTGATCGCCTCCGACAGCCCGATATCGTTCCCACGCCTGCTCGTATTTCAGCTTGGGCAGACGTTTACCGGCGTCGTAGTATTGTCCCTGTGTATAATCACTCGTATGATCACTTTCCCAGCTTTGCAGCCTTTCAGGCCGTCCGCCAAATACAAGCGGCATCCGCAGCGCTTCGCTTGCTTCAAGCTGGATGGTTTGTGTAATCGGCCTTGACCAACCGAGCTTTGCAGCTTGCTTATCCGCTGCCTCTGAGCTTATAGCCCCCGATGGATCAAGTACTTCTGGGCTTAATGCAGCTTCTTCATCTGGCACTTCCCAGCCACGCCCCGTATAGATGCTCTTGGATTCAACACGCCAGTACGTAGGCGCTGGCGTACTCGCACGAAATAGAATCGCTGCATCATCGGATACGGGTGCACCTAATTCTGTATCATCTGTGCCGTAGCCCGTCCTAGCTGGCCCACCTGCCAGACCTGCGGGCCCCTCTTTGGTTCTGCCAGCAGTCTCACGGATAGCTTGTGCAGCGGTATCCGCTGCTTCCTGTACCCAGCTTGTTAGAGCTGGCCATGATTTGGGCTTATCCCACTGTGCTGCTTGTCCCCATAAAGCAAATAAGGCGACTAGTCCAGTACTAAACAGCACCGTAGCCAGCCACCACCGAACCGGCCAAGCCATGTTCGTATATGTTCGATCCCACCTCTTCTGCCTCTGCAATTGCAGACAAGAGGCGAGCGCAGCTGTCCACGCTATCGTACGGACGAACCCATAGGCATTGTCGGCGCCCAACACCATTTGAAGAATAACTAAATAAGCCAGTGTCGCCCCACTGAACAACAGAATGGAATGCTGTGTTAGCATCAAGGACTGGATAAGCGCACACAGGATTACAATCCCAACGATGAGCAGAAGCGTTTGCAATTCTTCTCCGATTGGCGCCCATTGCCATTGGATCAAGCCTGCCCCAAGCTGCTGCATATCGACTGCTATGCCTGTATACAGCCTCGCAAAACCGTGGCTGACCGCACTTACGTTATGTATGAAGTCCCCGCTCATACCTGTTAAATCTGCTTGTCTGCTCTCTGCCGCTGCACCGAGTACCCATGCGCTGGATAAGACCGCAATACCGGCTCGGACGATCACAAGCAACAGGACTCTTCTGGTAAGGAATACTCCTGCCAAGAGACTGCCCACAATCGTGCAGACAATTGGCAAGACATGCAGCAAGATTTCCTTACCTCCATAGTACTGGAGTGGAATGAGCCATTCCATAAACAAGCCGAACAGCAGTACTGTACATGTCACCTGCTGCCACAATTGCACTCCATTCCGCTCCATGGTGTCTTTTCCATAGGGCTCGACATACAGCTTTGTTGAGGCATAGACCTGCTTAATGAGATGAGGCTGCATAATCAGGTTCCTCCTTTCGAGTCGGGAGAGAAGAGGGCTCTTCAGCAGCACGTGACCTTACCTGCTTGGCATCCGCATCATCAGTTAAGGTCACCCATACAGCAATGCGGCACCCACGTAATTGTGTTTGTATCCGAGGTGCTCCCTCTGATACCTCTAAATGGCTTATGACCACAATGTCGCAGCCTTGGACTTGCTGATGCAGTACCTTGTTAGAGCTTGACCTGCATACAGCGTCCTCGAAAGAGGATACATACTCACTATCCTTATCCATACATATGTCATTCGATGAAATTAAAGGCAAGCTTGCTAACGCAATTGCGCGGCTGATTGCCTCCATTCCCACCTGCATTTCACCCTGATTAAGCCATATTAATCTGACCAAAATGCCTTGTTTCCAACCTATAGAGCACCATTCCGCTGCCGCATCCAGTGCTTCCTCCAGTAATTTCTGCTGATCCGCTTCATGACGAATCGACGCCTCCAGCCAACTCTCATCCAGTACAATCGTGAGCTGCCTCTTGTCTGCCTCGCGCGAGACTTTAACGGTCAGCTGTCTGTGCTTGGCATATGACCGCCAATGAATGGATCGCCAAGGATCGCCTGGCTGATACGAACGAAGCTCCGGTGTCGGAACACCTCCCCGACAATATGATACTGCTGTATCATGTTTCTCTTGTGCACCATCAGTCTGCATAAAGGATAATGGAAGATTAGTATTCGATTCCTTCCATTTCCCTGCACTCGGCATAATAAGTACGTCACTAGCGGGTAATCGGACATGGTGGCTGTTCATCTTCTTCGTAAACCAGCCCCATATATCACCCGTGTACAGCTCTGTGCTTACATATCGGTATATCCCTCTTGGCATCTTTGGCAGTAATTGTGAGTAGGCAAAGCTCTTGCGACCATTGGGATGGATCAGCTTAGTACTGCTCCAGTACATCTTATTTGCTGAATATGCCCCCGTAGAACAAGCTGGCATTCGATTCATGACGCCTGCCTGATCAGTACCAGCGTGATAAGGATCGTACATCTCCTTTACCGCTTGAGTGAATCTATTAGGGTCTGACTCAGTTGCCCCCAACTCATCGCTTACCAGTTCCCATATCTCTTCCACGCGTATATAAAGCCAGGGGAGCCTTGTTCCTGAAGACAATGTAGTGCACCATTCCAACTGACTCTGAAAAGCCCCATTAATCTCTTCATTAATCTTGGTATAGACGCGAACAGGTTCTTCATAAAGAGCCCATTTGAACCACACGCCGTATAGCACGTATAACGTCACCATTGCACCTATAAATGAGGCGGCTGCATGCAGTTGCGTCCAGCCATAGATAAGCAAGACGATGCCCACGGCTGCTGTCAACACAATACGCACAACGCATGACTGCGCCTGCCTGCGTAGGCTCCTCATCGGAACAAGCCTCCGAACCAGCTTGGGCCATCTCCTCGTGTCTTGACGTGACTTGTAACTGTCTGCCGAGCTGTTTCCTGCATAAACGAGCGCCCTCCGCTGCGATGACGCTTGGCAGTTATACCTATACCCATTCGAACATCAGATCCCCTGCTTGAGCCGATAATCGCATGTTGGGTCATGCCAATGCTTGAACTCGTACTTGCTCCGATAGTTGTGTCTGTATTTTTATCCACCCTATTATCCATCCTTGAACTCCTACGTATGCCCCTGCCCATACCCCCACGCCTACGAGCGGCTCCGTCTAGATCACTTTGCCTCGTAAAGCTTGGGATGGGAATGCTAGCAATCGTCTCTCTTATAACGTTACCTGCGGTATCTTGAGAAAGGGCGTGCTTCAACACTAGCCGATGCGCCAGGACAGGTGCAGCGATTACCTTCACATCGTCCGGTATAACATAAGCCCTGCCCGACAGAAACGCCTGCGCCTGAGCAGCTTGCATCAGGGCAACCGTACCGCGCGGACTAACACCGAGCACGACCTGCTCATGTGTGCGTGTTGCTTGCGCAATGTCCGCCATGTAACGGCATAACGTATCATCCACATGAATGCAGCGAATGCGTCTAATCAGCAGCGCCCATTCTTCCGGGGTAAATACCGGCTGTACCCGTGGCCGAGTCACACGTTCAATCCGACTCTGTTCGCGTACAAGCATGTCAGCCTCGCCATGAACATCCGGATATCCCAAGGATAAGCGAGTCATAAAACGGTCCAGCTCAGCCTCTGGCAGACGATATGTGCCTTCAAAAGCGAGCGGATTTTGCGTCGCGACAATCATAAAAGGCTCTGGTAGCGGACGTGTTACGCCGTCTACTGTAACTGACCGTTCTTCCATCGCCTCCAGCAAAGCCGATTGCGTGCGTGCTGGCGCCCGATTCAACTCATCCGCCAATACAACGTTGGCAGCAAGCGGCCCCTCGCTATAGCGGAGTACTCCAGTCGCCGGGTCCAGTACCATGCTGCCCGTAATATCCGCTGGCATCATGTCGGGCGTCATCTGTACGCGACGGAACGTGCCGTCTGCAAGCTGAGCCAGCGCTCTCGCCAGCAGCGTCTTGCCTACGCCCGGCACATCCTCCAGCAGGAGATGGCCGCCGGCCAGCATCGTCAAGCAAGCCAATCTTACAGGTTCCGGCTTGCCGATCACGACTTCATTAAGACGCTGCTGCATTTGTTCCCAACCGTATTGTACAAAAGTAGAAGTCCATACTTCTTTGGAATGAATAGATTCATGGTTATACATACTATCAGGTCCCTCCATTCTTATCATGGCGCTATCACGGTACAACAAAGGCCCGGGACGATGATCACGTACGCGTCACGCGTCGCATGAACCGATCCCGGGCCGCCCTATCAGATAGTGTCGCCCAATAGAATAGATTTCAAACCTATAAACCTATTACGAGATATGTACATCTCTACCTTTGTTACGGCTCAGCTCTCTCCTGCTTTGTTTCTTCTGCTTTTGTATCTTCTGCTTTGGCATTTTCATCCGTTTGCGAACTAGACTTGTTTGGATCTACAACCTGAAGCTCATACGATAGGAACTGAACATGAGAGACTTCCAAGGCTTGCCGTAATGGTACCCACAGCAGGTTGCCTTTCATCTGCGTCTCCCAAGGCAGTATAGTAAGTGTGCCGTCTATCTCGAGCTGCATTGGCTTGCCAGTTTTCCAGTCGATGGCCCACTCAAGCCCATTAACGTTTAACAGCAGAACTCCTTTGGCTTCATCGAAGGTAATGGTGCCTCCCAGCTTCTCTATCATCAAACGTACAGGAACATAGGTTATGTCCTGATAAGATCTGAACTGGTTTGACGCAAGCTCCAATTCTCCACTATCGGTCGTTACTTTTAATTGCATCAGAAGCGGGTCTGACTTCTGGATTGGAGGCTTAGGTGTCGTCCCTCCTGTAGGTGGCTGTGGCTGCTTTACAGGCTCACCTGTGGCTACCTGCACTGGATCAATATTCGCTTGAATCCAAGCTTGAGATACTGGCTTACGATCCCATCTTTCACGATCGGCAATACGGAATTGTACCTGCTTCATTTCAGGAGTCATAACTTCAAAACTATAGCCTTTTGCTTTGTAATACCGAATAATTTCCGGCAATGCCTTTACGGTTTCGCCGTGCCCTGTCCCATCGTGCATGAGCACAACCGTATCGGCACTCAAGGTGCCCTTCTTAACATCTGCTACGATTTCCTTGGCGGGTACACCTACCCGTTTGGAATCCCCGCTATCTACTGTCCAATCCATCACGACATAACCTGCTCGTCCCATCAGGTCAAAATATTGCTTGTTAAAGTTCAAAAATGTCCCACCTGGTGCGCGCACTAACGGCGGCTCATAACCGATCACCTCTTGAATGGCTTTACCTGTCTTCCGAATCTGACTCCAAAACCCACGAAAGTCTGAATATAATTCACGATAGTTATGGTTATAGGAATGATTGCCGATCGCATGTCCTTCATCTGCTATTCGTTTCAGCACTTTTGGATACTGCTTTACTTGCTGCCCCAGTAAATAAAATGTTCCTTTTACGTTCTCTCTTTTTAAAATATCAAGCACTTCAGGTGTATTTCTGCTTGGTCCGTCATCAAACGTCAAATACACTTTCTTGCTCTGTTTGCCTACAGTCAATAAGGCTGAAGCAGCTCCCGCTGCCTTCGCTTCATGCTCTATCGTTGGTAGCGAAAGTTCAATTTTAGGTATATGTGCTGCACCATCTTTGAGGATGAAATGAGCAGTGTTGGCCTTACGATACGGTGTTTGCGTCGCTGCTGATACAGGATGAGCTCTCCATTGCTGCTGTGCAGCCGCATAAGCAATTTCTTCACCAGCTGTGCGAACTCCTAATATGATTTCTCCCCCTATTAGAAGGGCAATGATACCCAGTATAGCTAACAATCGCGTTTCCATTCGCCGCTTTTTCTCTCTCATTCTATATGTCCTCCTCTATGTTATCTGCCTTCAGACTTTGCTTATATGAGCTAGTGCTCGTGGTATAAAGCAATTACTAGATTATATGGACATGCCGAGTAAAACATGACTGTTATTCTTCTATTTACAATGATTATCCTCTTTTGTTCTGATCATTTATAATATATATTATGTAGATTACAAGTTATGTTGGATATATACATTTATGTTTATATTATCATACATACGCGATTGTCATTGGGAAGGAGACTTACAAGATGTTCATACGCAAAATACGTAAGCTGCGAGCTGCTAGAATGATCATATTAAACCTTATGATCGCCTGTGTTCTGCTGCTTACAGGTTGTGGATCTAACGAGGCAAGTGTACACACCACAGAGCCAACAAAGCTTATCGTGTCGGCGGCGGCCAGCTTGCAGGATGTGATGGCTGAGGTCAAAGCTGCTTTTCAGAGCAAGAATAAGGATATCGACGTGCAGATCAATTATGGCTCATCCGGTGCGCTGCAAAAGCAAATCGAGCAAGGTTCGCCGGTTGATGTATTTATATCCGCAGGAACTAAGCCAATGAATGCACTGGTAAAAGCAGGTCTGGTGGAAGAAAAGATGAAGAAGGCGCTGCTCTACAACGATTTGGTGGTGATTGTGCCCGGCAGCAGTATTGCTGCATGGTCAAGCTTGGATATGCTGAAACAGAAGGATATTAGCCGCATTGCGATTGGTGCTCCGGAAAGCGTACCCGCTGGCATGTATGCCGAACAGACGCTAAAGAGCGCAGGTCTCTGGGATGAGTTAAATAACAAATATGTGTATACGAAGGATGTACGACAAGTTCTCTCTTATGTAAGCACGGGGAACGCTGAAGCCGGATTTGTCTATCGTACAGACGCTCTAACAACAAATAAAGTTGTCATTGCTTACCCAGTAAAATCGGATCAGCATGAACCTATCATCTACCCGATTGGAATCATCAAGAACAGCAAAAATACTGCCGCGGCCCAAAAATGGTTCGACTTTATGAATGGAGCTGAAACACAGCATCTATTTAAAAGCCAAGGGTTCCGAACCGCAACTTCATCGCAATAGCCTCTGCTCTTCTCGAAAGGATTAGACCGCATGGAATTCTGGAATCCCGTCTTATTATCACTTCGAATTACGTTGGTTGCAAGCTTCATTGTCATGCTGCTTGGTGTGGTCGCCGCTTGGCGCCTGAGTACTCGCAAGTTCCGAGGCAAGACACTGTTGGAGACGTTTTTTATGCTGCCGCTTGTTCTCCCTCCTACAGTAGTCGGCTTTATACTGTTAATGCTGTTTGGCCGTACCAGCTCCGTAGGACGCTTTATTGAAGCGGTACTTGGGCATCCACTCGTGTTCCATTGGACCGGGGCCGTATTAACCGCAGTAATTGTCTCTTTCCCGCTTGTCTATCAGACGTTAAAGTCAGGCTTTAACGATGTAGACCCCTTGGTAGAACAAGCCGCACGGGCCGAAGGCGCTAATGAATGGCAAGTGCTTCGCTGCATAACCATGCCGCTCGCAGCACGGTCGATGGCCACTGCATACGTGCTCGGCTTTACACGAGGCATCGGTGAGTTTGGCGCAACGTTAATGGTGGCAGGCAACATCCCAAACGTTTCACAGACTGTACCGACCGCGATCTACTTTGCTGTCGATGCAGGCCACACCGGCAAGGCCTGGGCATGGTCAGGATGTATGATCGCATTCTCGTTTCTGCTGCTGTTTGCTGCGAATCGCAAATCTGAGCGCTAACATAGCCTCTGCTTATTTGCATGCGGAATCACCTTTACCGGGAACATGCGTACAACCCGATAGCCTTGTTAGGCCCGACTTAGCTTTGCTGCCATTCCAGGCTGCTCGCGTTCTATTGGCGCTGCTGTACCGATATGTACTGGGATGGAACACCATCCGCCAACCATATCGAATGATTGCCGCAATAAAAGGGAATTCCCTCTTTGTTGGCTCGTTCTGCGTCAATCCTTAACAGGACCGGACTTGAATCTTTACGTGCTCCGACCGTCATAGCCGTGGCCGTATCCGTTGAGAGGTGAACATACTGCCTCTTCATAGGATGCAGGCCTTTCTCGAGTATTTGTTCGACGAGACACCGTGCTGTTCCATGATAAAGGATGGCGGGTGGTACTTCGGCCTGCTTGGTTATTTTATCGGGAACGGAATGTCCGTATAACGCTCTAATTTTACCACGGCCGATCTCATGCCTTTTCTTGTCCGACAAGTCAATCATCACAGCCAGATCATTCGGCGTAACAGCCTTCCAGCGTTGGTCCATATGTAAGGCATGCAGCAGCTGCTCTATTTCAACCCAACCCTCTGCGTCCAGTTCCAATTCGTATTCCCATGGTGCATGTCTCAATGCGTAGGATACTTCTTTGCTTAGTTTCATGTAATCCATGCGCTTACCTTCTTTCCATTTATGTAGTATTTAATTATTTGAGCTGCTTTGGAAAATTGTTCTCCTGCGGAGCACGGAATCTATTTTACTAGATATGGCTTCTTAGAGTTATACAATTAACTCTGAGGGCCATAAGCAAATCACAGATTTAGAGGCAATACAATTTATTTGCAACTTACTACTTTGTACTCCTTAGCTAATACCCAACCATTTAGGCCATACGAGGAAGAAAGCACATAGAACCCGTATTGTTCTTTTACTAATTTATCTATTAGTTCCTCGATGGTATGATAATCCATTGGCCAACAATAATTTTTTTGTTTCTCTAATAATTCACGATTTTCTCTTGAAAAATGATGTAGTTCATATTTTGTAATATCTAATATTATGCTATCTTCCAGTTGTGTTTCAAACAAATGTGCTAATACATCATCAAAAACTATATCAATCAATGTTTGACTTGGATATTGAACAGTATGAAGAACAATCTTATGTTTCTTTAAGTTGACTACATAAGATATTATCTCATTATCGTGAATAGTTAACACTTATTTCACCTCTTACTTCTCGAGTATAATATATGCCTACTTAATAGGTCACCCCGAACCATAAAAGCAATGAAGGAGGCTTGCAGCCAGCGCAAACCTCCCAGACATCGATTACTCCCTTTGTCCCGCACACTGCTTCTTATACTCCAGCGGACACATGCCAATTCGATTCTTAAACAAGCGGCTAAAATAATACTGATTGGTGTATCCCACCTTAATCGCCAGATCTCCGATCTTGATATTGTGCATCGTATGATCCAACAATTCCTTAGCTTTGGACAGCCGCAATTCAGTCACATACTCCAGAAAAGAAGCTCCCAGTTCCTGCTTCATTCGTTTGCTCAAATAAGTGTGATTCATATGAAACAAGGCTGCTACTTTTGATACCGTCAGCTCGGGGTCCTGATAGTGGCCATTAATATAATCCGTCACTTTAATCATCAGCACAGAGCCATCTCCCATACGCGAATCCGTCTCCTGATAGGAAGCATGTTCAGGCGACTTCGACAACTGCGGATTTAAGCCGCTCAAATGCTGATCCAGCCTGATAAGCAGCCGCTTCAGGTCGCTCTTCGGCACTGGCTTCAGCACATAATCGTAAGCATGCAATTGCAGAGCCTGCCGAGCATATTCAAACGTATCGTAGCCGCTTACGATGACCGCCACCACCTCACCGTAGCGGCAGCGAATTAAGCGCAGTAGATCCAGTCCATTTACCTCTGGCAAATTAATATCAACAAATAGCACATGCGGTGCGGCAGATTCCATCAGAGCTAACGCTTCATCAGCGTTTCTGGCCTCGGCCGAAACCCGAAATGGCAGTTGACTTTCCTGCACATACTGCTTTAACCCTTTACGAATAATCGATTCATCGTCAATGATCATAACGTTCCACATGGTGTCTTCCCTCCAATGGCAGTGTGAGCAGCATCCTCGTACTTCCCTCGCCGCTTTGAATGTGTAAGCCATAAGGCTCGCCGTATGCCAGTCTTAGTCTATGATCAACACTATACAAGCCGAAGCCGAGAACCCCCTTCTGCGGTATGCCCGCTAACAACGCCTCTTGAATGCTGGCTAGAGCTGCTTCCGGAATGTCGACTCCATTATTGGCTACCTCGATCATGAAGCAGTGCTCACGCTCATAAGCGCAAATGGAGATTTTACTCTTCCGGTTAACTAATGGCTTGATGCCATGGTATATTGCATTTTCGACCAGCGGCTGCAACAAGAAACGAATAATGGGATAGTGGCCCAGACACTCGTCATAGAACAGTTCATACTCCAATATTTCTTCATAGCGCACACATTGAATGTGCAAATAACTCTCCACATGGTGAAACTCCTGTTCCAACGTAATATACTGGCTTCCACCGCCCAGTCCTAAACGAAAATACGTGCTCAGCGCCTCTACCATCCCTACAACGTCATCTGCACCATGGCCTGCTGCCATCCATTGAATAGTATCCAGCGTATTGTACAAGAAGTGAGGCTTAATCTGTTCTTGAATCAGCCTTAACTCCATTTCCTTTTTCTCATGCTCATACCGATACAACTTCACAAGCATCTGATTAAAGCTCCTGCCTAATTCACCAATCTCATCATTGCGCTGTTCATTAGACCTTACACTTTGATTCCCGTCCTCTACTTTCTTCATTACTCGCTGCAAAGCTCTTATTGGCTTCACAATGGAAGCGGCAAGCAGCATTAACAAAACCAGCAAAAAGATACCGATCACACTGCCTGTTAGCAGCGCTGAGCGCTGCATTTGCTTCATCCCTTGTGACAACTGTGACTTTGGCAATTGAAACGTTAGACTCCAGCCTGGAACGTTTCGGATCGCAGCAGTGAACAGCGCCATCTGCTCTGCTCCCTTTGATGTATCGTTTAGCTTCGCATCGAACTGATCACCAACCAGGAGCTTGCCCATCCCGTCGTATACATAAATATCCTTCGCAATATCCTGCATCTTCCCAATGGGGACGGCCGCAGCAATATAAGCAACTTCGTCGTCTACAAGCGGTTCGACACGGTGTAAAATGACCACAATGTCCGCCTGATTGGCATGTGACCGGATCACGTCACTAATGACATACGCTTTATCTGACTCGAGCAGCTTCTGGTAATAGGGTCTCAATACAATAGAGAATGGCTTGTCGTGCAGTGAACATGAATTGCCTGCAATATCAACAACCCGAATAGACTCATACGCCTCTTTCCGCGTCTTGACTAACTGCTCTATTTCGTGCAGCAGCTCTTTCTTCCCCCATCTGTGCTCGGACGCAAGCGAAGCGAGCAAATCCACCTCCCCAACCCGCTGCTCAAACCAATAGGCAATCTGATCACTGCGTGCGTTAACGATTTGTTGGGTTAAGCTCTTATTTAGCGGAATAACGGTACTTTCCATCTCTAGATGAATGGTTACGAGCAAAGCCATAAATAATAAAGCAAAGCATCCGCCGACATAATACGTTATTTTTCGTTGTAAGGATCTCATATTGCTATTACATCACGTTCGCTGTCTAGATCAAATGAGGAGAATCACTCGCCCGAAAAGGATAAAAAAAGGACAGTCTGTGCAAATACTTTTGTCTCCACCTCTTCTATACTTAACATTGTAATACTTTTCACAAGAATACCAACTATGAACTGCCTGTGCAGCACTCCTGCTCCACATTCTTTATATGGAGTAAGTACGCCTTATTTAGTGAATATATTCACTACTACTTGTACATCTTCACAGGCAAGCCAATCATCCCAACTTTCAGGAGGAATTATGCGTACACAAGCCACCAAACTATTATCTGTCGTTCTCATTTTATGTCTAGCCTTCTCACTGTCAGCTTGCGGGTCAACAGACAATACGGCTTCGAAATCAGAAGGAGCCGTAAAAGAAATCGGTGTCGGTAATGGCAAGCACGGTGATATTAAAGTTGAAGTGACATTTGCTGACGGTAAAATTACAAATGTCGATGTGTTAGAGCAAAAAGAAAACGAGGTGCTGGCCGAGCCCGTATATACACAATTAAAAGACAGCGTTATTCAAGCCAACAGCGCTGAAGTGGATGCGATCAGCGGATCTACCGCCACCAGCAAAGGATATTTGGAAGCAATCCAAGATGCAATTACAAAGTCGGGCCTTACTCTAGCGGCAGGCTCTGCAGTTGGAAACAGCAAAAGCACGGAAGAAACGGATCAGACCTTTGATGTTGTCGTCATCGGCGCAGGCGGTGCAGGCTTTAGTTCCGCGATTGAAGTGAAGAAAGCAGGCGCAAGTGTTGTTATTTTAGAGAAAATGCCAACGATTGGCGGCAATACCCTCATATCGGGCGGAGAGATGAACGCGCCAAACACTTGGGTGCAGCAAGCGTTAGGCATTAAGGATGATACGCCTGAATTGTTCTATCAAGACACCATGAAAGGTGGAGACAATCTGGGCAAGCCTGAGATGGTCAAGATTCTGGCCGAGCAAGCCCTTGCTTCCGCAGAATGGCTGCGTGACGAGATTAAGGTTGAATTCTTGCCGGATCATCTGTTCCAATTCGGCGGTCACTCGCGCAAACGCGCCTTAATCCCTGTAGGCCATACAGGTGCTGAATTAATTAAGAAACTGAAGGCAAAGACAGATGAGCTGCAAATTCCTGTAAAGACTTCTATGAAAGCAGAGAATTTGTTAATGGACGCAAGCGGTCGAGTGAACGCAGTCGAGGCGACTAGCAAGGATGGTCAAAAGATCACGTTCCATGCCAATAAAGGCGTTGTCATCGCTACAGGCGGTTTTGGTTCAAACGTGGAAATGCGCAAGAAATATAACCCGGTCCTTGACGAAAGCTATATGTCCACAGATACACCAGGGACTACCGGCGATGGTATTGTGATGGCACAAGAGCTTAAAGCGGGCATTACGAATATGGAAAATATTCAAACGTATCCGGTCTGTAATCCAAAGACAGGTGTCATCTCACTTGTGGCCGACTCTCGTTTCGACGGCGCTATTCTGATTAATCAAAGCGGTCAGCGATTTGTTGAAGAGTTGGAACGCCGAGATGTTATCTCGAAAGCCATTCTTGCGCAAGAAGGCAAGTATGCCTATCAGTTCTGGAACCAGCATATTGCAGACATCGGCAAGACAATCGAGGTTCATCAAGACGAATATGATCAATTAGTAAAAGATGGTCTGCTCTATAAAGCGAACACAATTGAGGAAGCAGCTAAATTCTTCAAGGTTGATCCGAAAGCGCTGCAGGACACAGTGAACAAGGTCAATGCATATGCGAAAACAGGCAAGGACTTGGACTTTAAGCACCGCAGCGGTCTCGTCTCCCTTGAACAAGGCCCTTATTATATTCAGAAGGCCGTGCCTTCTGTGCACCATACGATGGGTGGTCTTGTCATCGATAAGGATACCCGTGTGTTGGCCGAAGACGGGAATGTCATTCCTGGCTTATACGCAGCAGGCGAAGTAACAGGTGTCATTCACGGCGCTAACCGCCTTGGCGGCAACGCTATTTCGGATATTATTACATTCGGACGTATCTCGGGACAAAATATTGCCAAGTAGTAACTAGCTCCAATGTATATAGCCCCGCTTAAATAAATAACAGCCCCTTTGCCTTATATAGGGTATAAAGGGGCTGTTCCTTTTTTCAGTTCAACGCTATTTAACCGTAAAGCCGCTCTGATCAAGCAAGTCCAGGGAAGCATTCTTATCCTTGAACAGCCTCCAATACCGCCTGTGTATGCCCCTTAACTTTTACATTGCGCCATGCTTGCTTCAGCTTGCCATCTTCGTCAATTAGAAACGTGGAGCGGACAATCCCGAAGTACTCCTTGCCGTACAACTTCTTTAATTGCCACACACCAAATTGTTCAGCCACCTGATGATCCTCGTCAGACAGCAACAGAAACGGCAGTTCATGCTTGGCAGCAAATTTGGCATGCGATTTCAACGGATCAGGGCTAATTCCGATAATAGTAGTATTCCATTTCTCAAAGTCGCCATGAAAGTCGCGGAAATCACAGGACTCCTGCGTACAGGCCGGCGTGTTATCCTTCGGATAAAAATACAAGACGACCTTCCGTCCCCGATAATGACTTAAGCTTACATCTTGTCCGTAAGAGCCTGGCAGGTTGAAGTCCGGGACAAGGTGTCCTATTTGCAAAGTCTCTGACATCGTCAGCACCTCTCATTTCCTATCATTTCCTATGTAATACGGATGAAGTCCCCTTAGCTTAACATATGTAAATCTTTGCGACCAATAATCGAAACAAAAGCAGCAAAACAAGAGGATGCCCCATGCCAATAGACATGACAGACATCCCCTTTTCCCGCAGAAACATTACCAACTAAGAACCTGCACCACGGTATTTTTTGATTCCTATATTCCATAGCGTTAATCCTATTGCAAATGCGACAATCCCAACCAGCGGCGTATACAGTGCCAACTGCTTCATCCCTTTGCCGGTTATAAAATAAGAAGCTGGGATAATACCTACAAAAGCAAATGGCAGTATCCACGTCAACAGCACCTGAATGAAACGGTTATAGATGGTCATCGGATAACGGCCATAGCTCTGAATATTATACACAAGCGGCAAAATGCCCGTCGGTGCATCTGAATAGAAAGAGATGGAGGTAAGCGCAATGTATATGCCAAAATAGATCATAACCGATCCGACAATCATCACAAGGAGCACCCCTACCTCAAGGAGTCCGAAGGGCAGATCAAGCCGCACCCAACAAATGCCCATCATCAGCGTTCCGATAAAGGAACCGATGACTGCGGGCGGGTCCACATTTTCGAGCAGGATCTGAAACAGGTTATAAGCAGGCCGCGTTAGAATGCGATCCATCTCGCCTTTGACAATATAACGTTCACTGAACCCCCACAGATTAAAGAAGCAAATAAACAAACCGTAGGGAATCATAAAGTAACCATATACAAACACCATCTCATCTCGTGTCCAGCCAGCAAGCGTCGGCGTGTGCATAAAGACTACAAAGATAAAGATCAAGTTAGTCGCCTGAAAGAGTAAATCCGACAAGACCTCGATCCAGAAGTCTGCCCGATAGGTCAGACGCGTTTTGGCGTAATTTTTCAAATATTCTCCCACAAGTCCCATATAATACATCGCCGTCTACCCCCCTTGCACGAACAAACGATGGCGGGCCGAGCGCCACAGCATAATAATCGGTATCGTAAGAATGACCAGCCAGATCACTTGTACCGCCATGACTCCTAATATGTCTCCATCTGGGACACGCCCTGTGAAGACTGAGCTCGGCAGATACGTTATAGCTTGGAAAGGCAGCCATTCATTCAGCCCCTTCAGCCAACCCGGGAAAAATGAAATCGGAACAATAACGCCAGAAAACAGATCGACCACAACCCGCTTCATACGCATCATTCCTTCATTGTTTTCAATAAAGAAAGCGGAAAGTCCAGTAATAATATTAATCTGCGAATTAATCAGGAAGCTCATAAACAGCATCCACGCAAATGTAACCCATAACTTTGGATCATGAGGCAGCTTGACAGGGAACAACAAACACGCAATGACTAAGCCAGGTGTCATAAACAACAGCAGCCGGAAGCATCCCTCTCCAAGACCTTGCATCATTTTTACGACAATGTAGTTGTAGGGTCTTATAAATTGAATCGCTACGCTGCCGTCCCGGATCTCGCCTGCAATTTCACGATCCAGATTGTTAAAATAAAACGCCCGTGCCATCCAAGAAACAGCAATATAAGTGGTCATCTGATCAGCAGTGAAGCCCGCCAAAGTTCCTTGTCCTCCGTATATCGCCTGCCACGTAAAATAATACACACCGATGTTAAGCGTGTAGATTAAAATACCGGAATAATAGTTCACTCTGTAGGCGAGCATCGTCAGGAAACGCATCCGAATCAGTTCCACATAAGTGCTAATCATGACTCACCAGCTCCCGCTTTGGCTTTTGCAGTGGCCGATTCATCCTTCACTTTCTCTTGATCCAATTGTGCAGTCGCAGGGCTTGACTCCAGCGGTTGTGATAATGCTGCTGTCACCGACTTAGTGGACTCCAATGACGCTTCTGCCGCCTGTGCAGCGGCTGTCGCCGACTGCTGCAGCATCTCAATGGCAGGTGCGCTGGCAGAACCTGTCTTGTAGATCTCACGAACAATATCATCTGTGTTCGTCTCGTGAATACTCAGATCGCTAATTGCGGTCTGACTAACGATCCGTGCGATGACATCCGATACGTTGCTGTCCGTTGGCACAAATACGCTGGCCTGCAAGCTGGAGGTCTGCTCCCAATTCACCGCCATGCCTGTAGTCAGCGCCGTAAGCATATCAGCTGTCATCGGCTTTGCAAACTCCAGTCTTACTTCTCTTCCTTTGCCCCATGTCGCCTTTAACGTATCCAATCCGCCATCATAGATGATATTTCCGTCATCCAACATAATAACCCGCGAGCATAAGGCCTCGATATCTTGCAGATCGTGTGTTGTCAATAGAATCGTTGTGCCGTATTCCCGGTTCAAATGCAGTAGAAATTCCCGAATTTCAGTCTTCACAACAATATCAAGGCCGATTGTAGGCTCATCCAGAAACAATACATCTGGTTGATGCAGCAGTGCCGCTACAAGCTCGCAGCGCATTCGCTGCCCGAGGCTGAGTTTGCGTACAGGTCGATGCAGCAGCTCCTGCAATTGAAGCCTCTCGATCAATTCATCCAATCTACGCTTAAAGTCTTCTTCGGATACTCGATACACTTTGCGCAGCAAGCGGAATGACTCGATCACACCGATGTCCCACCACAACTGGCTGCGCTGTCCGAAAACAACACCAATATGCTTCACAAAAGCCTCTCGTTCCTTATGAGGCACGTATCCCTGCACATGGATTGATCCCGACGTAGGTACCAGTATGCCCGTAAGCATCTTGATCGTTGTTGATTTTCCTGCTCCATTCTCTCCGATATACCCACATATTTCTCCTTGGGGTATCGTAAACGAGATATCTTTTACGGCAGCTACTTCGTTATATTCGCGCTTAAATAGATCCTTAAAAGCACCCTTTAAGCCCTCACGGTTCCGCTGCACCTGAAACGTCTTGCGCAGCAGTTCCACTTCGATTGCGTTCATTTGATTCGTATCCACCTTTCTCCCCTTATTGTCTTGCCAATTCTCTTCCGTCAATATACCCATTTCATTGATAATCGAGGATTAAACCTCGTATAATAGGAGAGATATGGTTATGGGGTTAACCCACAATGTCTAATATATCATGATATCGACCTGGTATGAATGCATCGGAACCGACATCTGGTACCCGCTTCCTTATTTCCGACTGCGGAAAGGACGGAGACTATAACATGAGATGGATCTATAAGAAGTGGAAAATGCTTTTGCTCACCTTTACCTTGATACTCGTTGCGGGTGCAGGTTCGTATGCTTGGTGGCTCTATGATAGCTTGAATAGCCTGAGCAAGGATCAACAGCACACGCGATTTCCGGCGTCAAGCGTCGCCACAATGGGAACGAAGCCTGCTCCTGAGCCGCCAAAGTGGGAAGGCGAAGAGCGAGTTAACATTTTGCTGTTGGGTGCGGATACGCGTGGTCTTCAGAAAACGGAAAGTCCGCGTACCGATTCCATGATTATCGCTTCCATTAATCCGTTAACGAAGCAAGCCCAGCTTATGTCTGTCATGCGAGATGCCGTCATCGATATTCCGAACATGGGGCAAGATCGCGCCAATACCGTGCTTCAGGCAGGCGGTCCCAATCTTGTGATGCAGACGATCGGCAAATGGACAGGTCTCGATATTCAATATTACGTCTATACCGACTTTGAAGGCTTTATTGCGCTTATCGATGCCATGGGAGGCATTGAGATGGACGTCGAAAAAGATATGGACTATACAAGCAAAGCAGATAAACACCAGTACGATATTCATCTCAAAAAAGGCAAGCAGCTGCTTGATGGCAGCAGCGCGCTCCAATATGTCCGTTTCCGACACGATGCGTTGTCCGATTATTCGCGCACGAAGCGTCAGCGTGAAATGCTGGGTGCAGTCGCCCAGAAGATGAAATCCGCTTGGTCGATTTTGACACTCCCGAATTTGATCCACAAAATGTCGCCTTACGTGGAGACCAACTTAACAGCTGACGACATGATCAAGCTCGGCATGCTTGGAATGCAAATCAATGTGGGGCCCAGTCAGCAGCTTCCACCGACGGAGTTATTAGTGGAGAAGCGTATCCATAACGCCGCTGTGTTAGGCGTAAAGAGCGAAGAGGAACTGCGGATGTACATTAGGCAGTTGCTTAAAGAGAATGATCCTGCGACCTCTGCTGCTCCTCACTAACAGCAGCATATCTCTTGATAACGGGACACCTCTGACATAACCTATAACAACTTTACTCGTTGAACATGGCTTTATATATATGCCATTCTTTACGGACATATGGACGAACAAGGCAGTTAGCCATTCAGAAGTATACTGACAGTGCGAATATTACAGGCTCGTCGTGTTCAAAGACTACATACGCATGGTAAGACGTTACTTGTATGATCAGCGCATTACAGCCTATCAGACTCTGGTTTGCAGGCTAAAAAAGTCAATCGTTCGACGACCACAATAAGGAGATGGAGAAACATGATGATGCAACCTCGCGAACGCTCCGCACAATTATACGAAGAAGCGCTCGAACATATCGTAGGTGGGGTGAACAGCCCTTCCCGCTCATTTAAAGCAGTAGGCGGTGGTGCGCCTGTATTTATGAAACGCGCGCAAGGCGCTCATTTCTGGGATGTGGACGGCAATACCTATATTGATTATCTCGCAGCATACGGTCCGATTATTACCGGTCATGCCCATCCGCACATTACACAAGCGATCACAAAAGCCGCTGAGAATGGCACGCTGTATGGCACGCCTACTGAGCTAGAAATTCAACTGGCGCGGATGCTCAAATCCGCTATCCCTTCTATGGACAAAGTCCGCTTCGTCAACTCGGGTACCGAAGCGGTCATGACAACAATTCGTGTAGCCCGTGCCTATACAAAGCGCAACAAGATTATTAAGTTCGCCGGCTGTTACCACGGCCATTCGGATCTTGTACTTGTGGCGGCCGGCTCCGGTCCGTCGACACTAGGTATACCGGATAGTGCCGGCATTCCTGCCAGCATCGCGCAGGAAGTCATTACGGTGCCATTTAACGATCTCGACAGCCTCAAGGCTGCACTGGAGCATTGGGGAGAGGACGTGGCTGCCGTTATGGTCGAGCCAATTGTCGGCAACTTTGGTATGGTTATGCCACATGAAGGCTATCTTGAAGGACTATGCAAGCTTACACGCGAATACGGCGCATTGGTCATTTACGATGAAGTCATCAGCGCCTTCCGCTTCCATTACGGTTCGACACAGACCTATCGTGTGTTCCCTGATCATGCAGCTATCGAGCCTGACTTGACCGCACTAGGCAAAATTATTGGCGGAGGACTGCCAATCGGTGCCTACGGTGGACGCAAGCACGTTATGGAACAAGTCGCACCGCTCGGTCCTGCTTATCAGGCAGGCACAATGGCAGGCAATCCGGCCTCAATCGCTGCAGGTATTGCTTGTTTGGAAGTACTGCAGGGCGAAGGCGTTTACGAGCGTATGGAAGAGCTCTCAATCCGCTTGACTGCAGGCATCCAAGAAGGTGCTGATCGATACGGGATTCCGCTGACGATTAACCGAATTCGCGGCTCCTTCTCGACGCACTTCTGTAACCACCCGGTTACCAATTATGAGCATGCTCAAGACACGGATACAGAAGCGTTTGCCGCTTACTTCCGCCACATGCTGAATCAAGGAATCAATTTGGCTCCGTCCAAATACGAAGCTTGGTTCCTCACAACTGCGCATACCGATGAGGATATCACCAAGACGATTGAAGCTTCGCACGAAAGCTTCCGTCGTATGGCACAAAGCTAGCTTCATCGTTATTGCCACGTATCAGTCACACAACAATACCCCCGTATCGCATTAAGCGAGTACGGGGGTATTTAAGTTGGGGATAACGATAACAGTTAGTTGCAATTTCTCTTTATGCCGCATTGTTGCAATCCTTTTAAGCAGTACATGTCTGCATCAAGCCCAATCCATTCTAAAAGCAATGATTGCCCCTCATTACAGATATCAACTATCCTTGTTCATCTTGTCTGTGTAGTACACAGCTACCGTAATACAAGCGGCTCCCATCAGCCAGCTTACGATCACCTGCCATACTTGCTTCAGGTCTATAATTAAGCTGCACGCGATAAACAGCAAAGCCCCTATACAATTACACCATACAATCAGGCGGTACTTCAGCATGCTTCCGACTCCCCCGTCCGCACATGAATGTCCTTGATTATGTATCTTTTGAAAAATAGATATAGGAATACTCTACCATTCTAATTATAACGACATGAGTCATTAGACTCAATATTGTTTTGATTTTACATGTGAAATGAACGACCTATACAAAAACACCCCGCAATGGGTGTCTGTTATCCAACTGAATAACAGACCCATTGCGGAGTGTTCTATTAGCTAAGCTATGACACGCTTAAAGTTAGAGTTTCTTAATTTCTTCTTTTAGCAGCTCAGACTGGGTACCGAATACAACTTGTACGTTACCTTTGCCCAATCGCATAATACCTGCTGCCCCCAACGCTTTCAAACCAGACTCGTTAACCAAGCTATCATCTTTCAGCGTCAGACGAAGACGAGTAATACAAGCTTCGTTTGTAATGATGTTATCTTTGCCGCCGATATTTTCTAATACCTTAACAGCTTTTTCTTTGAGGGTGCTATTAGCTGCACCAGCTGTTGCCGCATTAGACTCCTCTGTCTCTACTTCGCGTCCAGGTGTCTTCAGGTTCAGCTTCACGATAAGGAAGCGGAATAAGAAGTAATAAACAACGAAGTATGCAATACCGATTGGAATGAGCCACAATGGCTTAGTCGCAAGCGGGAAGTTCAGCGCATAGTCGATGAATCCAGCCGAGAAACCAAAGCCGTGCTTGATACCCAACAGTGCTGTAATTACGCCAGAGGCACCGGCCAACACAGCATGCACCACGAACAATACTGGAGCTGCAAACATAAACGCAAACTCAATTGGTTCCGTTACACCTGTCAAGAATGAAGCAAATGCAACTCCCATAAAGATCGATGCTACAGCTTTGCGTTTTTCAGGACGTGCAGTGTGAATAATGGCAAGTGCCGCGCCAGGCAGAGCAAACATCATGATCGGGAAGAAACCTGTCATAAACATACCAGCTGACTTGTCTCCTGCGAAGAAACGAGTAATATCACCCTTCACAACCTCGCCAGCGGCGTCTGTAAATGTACCGAGTTGGAACCAAGCAATGTTGTTAAGGATATGATGCAATCCCGTTGGAATAAGCAAGCGGTTAGCCACCATAAAGCCACCAGAGCCAATTGCCCCTAAACCAACAACCCAGTTACCAAATGAATCGATAGCTTGTTGTACTGGACCCCAAACAATCGCAAAGGCAAGACCTATAATAATAATCGAAACGGATGTTACCATCGGAACAAATCGTTTTCCACCAAAGAACCCTAGCCAATCAGGCATCTTGATATTATGATACCTGTTGTACATAAAGGCAGCCAAACATCCTGCTAGTATACCGCCTAGTACACCCATATCCAATTTCAAGTCATCTGGAATGAAACTGAAAATACCAGGAGTGATCTCCAATATTTTCATAAGAATGATATGAGCAAGCACAGCCGCTAATGCAGCAACTGCATCTCCCGCTAATCCTATTGCAATGGCTACTGCAAATATGAGCGGTAATTGTTTAAAGATGGTATCCCCACCTGCAAATAAAAATGGAGCTACATACTGATTCAAAAACTCGCCTGCAGCGCCCATGTGAAAATCTTTCACGTAGTCAATAGCGCCGAATCGAAGTAAAATTGCCGCTGCCGGAAGAGTTGCTACCGGAAGCATCAATGCTCGACCAATTTTTTGCAAAAAGGCTAGCATGACATGTTCCTCCTTCATGTGAATAAATAAAGTATGGATAAAAGGTTAAAGAATTATTCGATAACCTATCATCACCGTTAGGGATGAAAATTAAAGCGTTAACACTTTTTAGTGATGAGACCGTCGAGGTCTGAGAACAGCTCCTTGATTAAGCGGTTACTTCTTGTATCAGAACAAAAAAAGCATGAGCCTGCAGCATGTGTGTAATTACCTTTACCCGTAATAGATAAAGGTCACACATTCCCGCAAGCTCATGCCTAGTCGTACTAGTAACACGCTTGTAACGTGGAATTATTCAAAGTCCTTCTGAAACAATCGGTACAGGTGCATAGCAATGTATGCGACCTCATCGTCTGATACATTCATATTCAACGTCTTCGCCATTAATGCCCCGCATTCCTTCGCTACTCCAAATTCATACGGCACCATATCCATCAGCTTATCCCGAAATGGATTACGTGAATGCTCACCTTGACGAATCCGCTCAATCGCAAATCGTAAATGGGTTATTAACCTCAAGTAATCGATACTATCCTTAGGAATCTTACTGCCTCGTCGGTCTTCTATAAGAACGACCAGCTCCTTCAGCAAGTGATTGTACTGCACCACATTGCCTACTGGAACATGAGCAACAGCAGATTGAATATGAATGGTCAGGAAGCCGATCTCGTCTTCCGGGATAACAACTCCAAATGCAGACCCGATTAATTCGGCTGCTTGGGTTGCTACTTCATACTCCTTAGGATTCAACGTGCGTATTTCCCAAAGAAACGGATTCTCTATCGAAATATCATTTCGGATTCGGTACAATGCATATTCAATATGGCTTGGAAGAGCCAGATGAATGTGCTCGTTCAGATCGGGAGTCAGTTGTTCGGATACCAAGGAAATAATTCGCTCGGACACCATAATAACCTCGGCGTCTATCTGTTCCAGAATCATCTGATACTGTGATAAATGCTGTTCACTTGCCAGCGAGAACTTCTTCTCAATGCGAGCATCGGAATGCTCTATGGAAGCGCTCGGCTTCGCACCAAACCCGATTCCCTTGCCCATGAGAATAGTTTCTTTGTTCGACCACACATCGTTTGCCAATACGACATTGTTGCTTAATGCACGTATAATCTCAAAGCGACGCTCGCCCGACAACATAAAGCTCCTTCCTCATGAGTAATGCAAAGAGAAGTTGGTTGTGGAAACGTTTTCGCTTCTTAGCGTTCAGCCGAAACGTAACCCCATTTTAAGTCAAGCATTTTCGAAAGTCAACTCATAATATAATTATATTTAGTTTCCTGTCCAAATATAGCTACTTCCCTAAAATAACAATTTCGAACTACTCAATTTTAAATTATATATCGTCAGAAACGTGATAGAGGAAGGGCCTATTTGTGCCCTTCCTTCTATATGTGCTACAGCATCAATTCTTGAACCGCAGGTACGCGATCGTAAACGAGACGTTGGATATCTTCTTCATGTTCCATCATCAATGCCTCTTCTGCCAACTGCTTAAGCTCATCGCGATTCAAACGATTGATCAAAACACGCGCAGGCAAGACAGAACTTGCGCTCATGCTGAACTCATCCAGGCCAAGACCTAGCAAGACTGGAATGGCTGTCAAGTTTCCGGCCATCTCGCCACACATGCCGGCCCATTTGCCTTCCTTATGTGCCGCGTCAATAACCATACGAATCAAGCGAAGCACAGCTGGGTTAAATGGCTGTGTCAGATGGGACACTTTCTCATTCATGCGATCTGCAGCCATCGTATATTGAACAAGGTCGTTTGTGCCGATCGAGAAGAAGTCAACTTCCTTAGCCAACTGATCCGCAATAATAGCGGCAGCTGGTACCTCGATCATCATGCCAACCTCCATTTTTTTGTTGTAAGCAATCCCTTCGGCATCAAGCTCTTCTTGAGTTTCCTTCAGAATCTCATTAGCTGCGCGCAGCTCAGCAAGCGTTGAGATCATCGGATACATCAGCTTGATGTTGCCGTGTGCACTTGCACGCAGAATAGCCCGTAGTTGTGTCTTAAACAGATCCTTACGATCCAGACAGATACGAATAGCACGGTAGCCTAAGAAAGGATTCATTTCCTTTGGCAGTTCCAGATAAGGCAGCTCTTTGTCGCCACCTATATCCAACGTACGGATGACAACTGGCTTATCAGTTCCAAGCGTTTCGACTACTGTCGAATAGCTATGATACTGCTCTTCTTCGGTCGGGAAGCTATCGCGCCCCATATAAAGGAATTCCGTACGGAACAAGCCAACGCCCTCAGCACCGTTGTTGCGGGCGCCAAGCGCATCCTGCGGATTGCCGATATTGGCAACGAGCTCTACTTCATGACCATCAGCCGTGATTGAAGGCTTGTCTTTGTACAGCTTCATTTCTTCTTGTCGCTTCTCAAACTTGGCTTTCTTCTGTTCATACGTCGACAAGGTGTCTGCATCCGGATTTACCAGAATCATCCCTTGTGCGCCGTCCAGAATAATCATATCTCCGTCTTTTACCGTATTGGTAGCGGATTGAAGACCGACAACAGCAGGGATCTCCATGGAACGAGCCATAATGGCAGAGTGCGATGTGCGCCCGCCAATATTGGTAGCGAAGCCAGCCACTTTACTGCGATCAAGTGTTGCGGTATCAGACGGCGTCAAGTCATGAGCAAACAGGACAACTGCTTCATGAAAATCGTTCAGCGATGCGGATCGCTTACCCGTCAACACACTGAGAACACGTTGGCTTACATCACGGAAATCAGATGCACGCTCGCGCATATACTCATTGTCCATACTTGTAAATATATCGACCAATTGTTGGGTCACTTCCTGTAATGCATATTCAGCATTCACAGCTTCCGAACGTACCTTTACAATTGCTTGCCCGATAAATTCCTCATCTTGAAGCACTAAAATATGCGTCGCAAAGATCTCCGCATGGTGCTCGCCAAGCTTCGCTGCAGTATCTTCCTTGATCTGCTCTAATTCCGCCATTGCTTGATTAACAGCCTGTTGCAAACGTGTCGCTTCCGCGTCCACATCTGCTGCTGGAATCTGCTTGCGTTCAACTACAGTTGTTTGCTCTTGCATAATAAATGCCGGTCCAATTGCATAGCCAGATGCTGCTGCGATCCCTTTAAGTTGCATGTCGGTTTCTCCACTCCTTTAGAAGATATAATACATAACGCGTGTATAGTAAGGTTTCTTATCTCTGTATTGAAATTGATGACTATTAATATTAACGAACAAGGACTTAGTTCTTCTTTCCCCGTCTGATTGAATCGAAAATCAATTAATCAAGTACAGACTCTATGATGCTGCCAACAGCTTCAAGCGCTTCTGCAGCTTGCTCACCGTCTGTAATAACGGTAACGGAATCGCCCGCTTTCATACCTAGTGTCAACACGCCAGTAATACTTTTAGCGCTCACTTTACGTCCGTTAAATTCCAAGGAAATTTGCGCATTAGCGAATTCGCTTGCTTTCTTCATGATAGCGCCAGCCGGACGCGCGTGAATACCTTGTGGGTTCTTAATTGTAAATTGTTTTTCCATTTTCGTTTGCTCCTGTTCTTTAGTAAAATGTGAATCCAAATGCTTCTGCATCATTAACGCAGGTTAATTTATTTTAAGATGATCTCCATCAATTCAGATGAGTTGGCTGTTGCTTGACCTTGGTTTACTTTCAGTTCAGCTACAATATCGCCGTTAGCAACAATGATCGGTGTGATGACAGGCAATCCTGCTTCTTTAATTTGGGCGATATCAAAATCAATCAGTTTGTCGCCTTTTTTAACTTTGTCACCTGATTTCACATAGGTTGTGAACGGTTTGCCTTGCAGTGAAACTGTGTTTACCCCGATATGAACGAGTAATTCCAGGCCGGACTCATGTCCGAGCACCAGGGAGTGATGCGTGTCGATCAAATGAATAACGTGTCCGTCGAAAGGTGCAACCAGGCTGCCTTGTTCAGGCTCGATCGCAATGCCGTCACCGATAATTTTTTGAGCAAAAGCCGGGTCTGGAACTTGCTCCAATGGTACTACTTTACCTGTAATAGGTGCTGTAATTGAAATCGATTTTTTCTTTTTCCCAAATCCAAACATGAGAATTCCTCCTCGATCAGTCCATATTATTGTCCGCGATGCTGTATCTGATGTTGTCCTCAAGCTCTCTTCTGCGGCTACACAACAAAATCAAAAAAGGCATGCGCTGAAGCATGCGGTTCACTCCGTGAACAGCCGCTTAGCTCATGCCTAGTCGTACTAGTAACACGCTATCTTGCAGTGTAAAATTCATCACTCATTCTAACATGCTGAATCGGCGGATGCAAGCGAGCAAGGCGGCTACAGATGTATTGCCAGTATGTGCTAAGTTACACAACAGCAGTGCGGACTTTCCGTACTCTTAAGATGCTCCTGTTGCGTGCAATTCATACGATTCATTACCCTGTATTACGCACTTGAAGCGAAATGGGATTCAGATGCTAACGATATTTATTGGCTTTTATCCTCTCACTGTTGCAATTTAGACACATACAGGTAGGTTCCTAACTTATCAAATAGATCAACTTAAGGCCGATTATTAGGCTTATTCACTGAAATTGTCGCAGTAATTCATAGTATAAGGCCACATTTCCGTCTTATGTGCTTCATTTGCTTCAATATATGCGCTATATGCGCTGTAAATCGATAGGCAGCTATAATTAAGACTGGTATTCCAGCTTAAGTACCACATTATCTCCTCATTAGTAGGAAATAAGCATGATTACCCGCCTTACTCTCGTAGCAGCATAAGCCACAGTTCAATGAATCCTAATTCTAATCCGACTCGTCATATGATTCGCAACTTAACTCATCATACGCTTCAGCATACGATCCGTAACTCAACTCGTCATACTATTCGTCATATGATTCATAATTCAACTCGTCATACACTTCATCATATGATTCGTAACTCAACTCGTCATACACTTCATCATATGATTCGTAACCCCACTCGTTATACTGTTCGTCATACGGTCCGTAACTCAACTCGTTATACCGTTCATCATATGATTCGCAACTCAACTCGTCACACACTTCATCATACGATCCGTAACTCAACTCAACATATATTTCGTAATTCAGTTCATGCGAATGCAAATAACCGGAGAGTTCTCTCCCCGGTTAACATAGTTTTGCTTCGTTGTTTCTCTTGGGTAATCCGTTACAAGTCCATCTATCTACATATAGTACGGGATTATAGTACTCTAAATACCCAAAATAATCTTCCTTCATTTTAAAGGGTATACTTTTGTTCGATGATTTATTTAGTTATTAATGATGTTAATCATTCTATTACTTATTCAATTATTTACACCATCGCACATCATGATCATCACAGTATCGCGTAAGCTACCTCTACACCATCCTTCATCAGCTTCGTGTTCATTTCTTCCGACAAAGCACGATCTGTAACAACTCCTGTTAACTCCCCCACGCCTGCAACTGAAAATAAGGAGGCGCGCCCAACTTTCGTATGGTCAAATACCGCATAAGTAGCTTCAGCCTGACGCATCAGCATACGTGCGGTTTGTGCTTCAAGCTCAGAATAAGTTGTAATCCCTTTTGTAATCGAGAATCCATCTATCCCCATAAACAACTTCTCAATATTTAAATGCTCGATCGTCCGCTCCGCAAGCGGCCCACACAGCTCAAACGAATTGTTGCGCATCACACCACCAATCACAACAACTTGCAGGCCCTCACTGTCCGAAAGTTCCATCGCAATATTAACCGCATTAGTTACAACCGTAATCCCCTGCCGCTGTTTCAACAGCTTGGCAATCAAATAAGTGGTTGTGCCACCAGTTAAGCAGATACTGTCGCCTTCTTCAATATAGTCAACAGCACGTTTTGCAATAGCTTCTTTCTCCAGCCAGAGCATGTTCTTTTTTTCCTGAAATGTCACTTCCCGAACAGAGCTGCCGCCTTCATATAATGCGCCGCCAATTGTACGGATAAGCTCACCGTTACGCTCTAACAGGTCCAAGTCTCGTCTTGCCGTCGCCTCGGAGCAATCAAATTGCTCTATGATCTCTGCAATTGAAATACGACCATGCTGCTTCAACTCTTGCATGATCTGATGACGGCGGAGCTCGCCCTTAGACATCGAGTCATTCATTCTTCCTGTTCTCTCCTATTCTGGTCTTGCGTCGATTCTTTATTTAAATAGATACAAATTGAGTCAAGTTGCGAGGATCATCCGGGTTCAATCCGCGTGCAACTGCTGTATAATATCCATTGTACTGCACAAATGGCAAATACAACACAGACCTTGCATCATCCATCAGTTCAGCATGACCGATATTCATCACACAGTCTGCAAATTGTGTTTCTTCGCCTTCACGCGCAGCAACAAGGACTATACTTGCTCCGTACTGCTTCATTTCTTTGGCAACTTTTAATTCATAATCACGAGCCTGCTCAGATAACAGCAAGATTACTTGTGTATCTGCATCCACAATCGACTTGGGACCATGACGAAACTCCAGCGTACCGTAGGCTTCGGTCCATGTATATGTCATTTCTTTCAGCTTCAGACAAGCCTCCAGTGCCAAACCATACATAGAACCCATCCCTAAATAGATAGTCTTCGTAAACGAATTGGATTCCACCCATTTGCGGGCAGCCTTGTCTGCCTTTGTAACGATGGATTCATTAGACTGCAGGATTGCTTCTAACTGTTGTATGGCTTGATGATGACCATAAGCCTGTGCAATCGCAGCCTGCATCATAAAGGTCATGCTGCTGAGCGATTTGGTCATCACTGTACTTTTCTCCTGTCCAAGCGGTGACACCAGGCACTCCGTCATTTTGGCCATTTTACTGTCCGTGTAACACGTAATGCCGCAAGTCGTCCAGTTCGTTAAGTCTTGTACCGATTCCAAAGCCAAAATGACTTCATGAGACTCACCGGATCTTGATACACCAACCAATAAGGTGTTTAGTGCAGATGTAACCGTCTGATTGCGGAACAAAAACAGGTCCGATGAAGGGTGCGCAGCTGCGGGGCGCCCCGTCCAAGCACGATAAGCAGCTGCCATTGTCATTGCCTGATACCACGATGATCCAGAGCCGATAAATATGACCTGCTCAAACTGCGTATTTCCAATATATTTTCTCAGCCAATCTTGTTGGTTTCTAAGCTGCTCCCAAGCTGCATGCAATGCTTCACTTTGAGCACAAATCTCGTTATACGTATGCATATTCACGTTTGACATGGATAAAGAGCCTCCTTTATAATCATGTTAATGAAATTATAAGTCATTATTTTGATTATTTCAATCATTATATTGTAGGAGGATATGCAATTATGGGTCATCTCATCAGTTCCACCGTTATGCTCCAAGCAGCCAGGGAACAACGTTTTGCTATCACCGCTTTTAACGTTCATACATTGGAGATGCTGCAGGCTGTCGTAGATGCAGCTGAGGAAATGAGCGCTCCGCTCATTTTGCAGACAACTGTCGGAACCGTCAAACACCTTGGACCTGAATACATCGTTGCAGCAGCCCAGACTGCCGCCAAGCTCGCCAACATTCCTATTTCCCTTCACCTTGATCACTGCACTGACTACTCCTTAATTGTTAAATGCATCCGCGCTGGATACACATCCGTCATGATCGATGCATCCATGCATCCCTATGAAGACAACGTGCGCCGCACGCTGGAGGTTGTCAAAGTCGCACAAGCTGCAGGCGTCAATGTTGAGGCTGAATTGGGCAAAGTAGGCGGTGTGGAAGACGACATTGTGGTGGAAGATGAGGATGCCCGTTTAGCGGTACCAGAAGAATGTCTACGCTTTGTCGAAGAGACCGGGGTACCTACCCTCGCTCCTGCAATAGGAACAGCACATGGCATTTATAAAGGTGAGCCCCATATCGCCTTTGGACGTTTGGAAGAGATTCAGCGTATCGTCAGTGTTCCACTTGTGCTGCACGGGGGATCTGGTATCCCCGAAGAACAAGTAAAGCGCTGCGTAAAATTAGGCATGTCGAAGATGAACGTCGCTACAGAACTCAGGATTGCGTTCTCCAATGCAATTAAAGCCGTATTTGATGCCAACCCAGACGAGAATGATCCGCGCAAATATATAGTTCCCGCCAAAGCAGCTGTGAAAGCACTCGCGAAAGAGAAGATCGCAATGGCAGGCTGCGGCGGTAAGGCAGAGTTCATGTTGACAGCTACGTAAGCTTAAAACTTTTACTTGATTCGACGATATAATAAATAGATGATGGAGATAGACTTTCCAGCTTTCGGCATATGTCGTTGGAAAGTCTTTCTTCACTTATTATGATAGCACTTCGATGATGGTGGCGATTCGGCTCGTTCCCATCTCTTACTGTGCTGGATAGCAGAAAGTTGGGGGAGTATACGGATGATTACGACCGTAACGATGAATGCGGCAATCGACAAGACTTATGTGACCTCTCAGTTTCAACCTAACCAGCTTTACCGTATTCAAAATATGCACGCTTGCGCTGGCGGCAAAGGAATTAATGTCGCACGTGTGATCCGAACGCTGAAAGAAGACGTGACAGCAAGCGGAATTGTAGCTGGATACAATGGGATGTTTATTCAAGAGCAGCTATTCCAAGAAGGAATTAACCATGACTTTATCTCTGTTGATGGAGAATCTCGGATTTGTCTCAATGTTATTGATCCGTTGTCCGGTACTCAGACGGAATTGCTGGAACAGGGACCCGTGCTAAATGAATCTACACAGGAAGCGATGAAGACCAAGATTAGCATGCTGGCACGACGTTCCAGCCATGTTATTCTGTCAGGAAGCTTGCCGCAAGGCTGCCATCCGACCTTCTATGCAAACTGTATTAAGCTTATTCAAGATGCGGGCGCCGTACCGGTACTGGACGCAAGCGGAGATGCGCTTCTTGCGGGAGTTGAGGCGAAGCCACTTCTGATTAAGCCTAACGAGCACGAGGTGCTAAGACTAACCGGTGGAACAACCGCAGATGAACATTCATTAATCGAGGCAATCGCTCGTTTAATGGAGCAAGGGGTCTTAAACGTAGTCGTTTCACTAGGTGGACAAGGAGCCATCGCAGGCCTTAATCATCGTATCTACCGCGTGACAATACCCAAGGTGGATGTCGTTAATACGGTTGGCTGTGGTGATTCGATGCTTGCAGGTATTGTAGTTGCCGATAAGCGCGGGCTGCCGCCGATTGATCAGCTTCGCATGGGGGCTGCTTGCGGTACTGCCAACGCACTCATGCCAGCAGCAGGTCTAGTACGTCTGGAAGACATCGGTTCGTTGATGAAGCAGGTAGAGGTTACACTGATTGAGGGATAAATCGCAAAGAGCCGTCATGCACCCTGGTGCAGACGGCATATTTTTTATTTACGTGGATAAATATTCGCTTATTGAGCGTGATGTTAATTGCACTTCAATAACAGCAATATCCAGCTCACGGTCCCAAATCACAAAAGGCAAGCCGTTGGGAATGCATATTCTGACCGCATACTGCCTTGCCCAATCCAATGTCTTGGATCGATACGTGTCTCCAGCGCAGCGGACTTCATATCGCTCTGTATCTACGCTGATTTCTTTACGTGTTGACTTTCCCACATCATCACCTCGGTATGCCATGCTTCCAGCCATCATTCATCTCATTACATTAACCAGAATGATCAAATCTTAAACCAATAAAGGCTAGCCCCAAGTTTAATTGCTCAAGGCATGAACACATCCGACTGCAACCCGGTAGGTCGCCTGAATCTCTTCCACCGCTCCACATCGATATCGTTTGAGATATTCATGTTTTAAAGCATGCAGCCACTTCTTGCTCACAGGCATGCTCTGTGACGCAAGTGAATTGCCTGCTCCGACCCGCCTTATATGCTGTAATAGTGTTTCAACGTTAGGATACCTATATGTAAGCTCATGTTCAGACCACCAGTACCGAGTCTGTAATAACTGCGATGCCGCCGATCCCCTCACTATAGATACACCTTCTGTAGAAGTAACTGGCATATTGACACATGCCTCATCTAGCCAACGTGTCCAACTGCTACCGTCAGGGTAATTTTGGCCACGTGCGGTATGTTCATATTGGCAATACTGGTCAGCAGCTGCACAACAATCGTGTAATTCTTGCAATGTTCCAGGCAAAAATGTCGTAAAAGCCAACAGACCTCCAGGATGCAAGCTTTTACTGGCTGCCAGCAGAGTGCGCTGAGGCGCATTAAACCATTGGAATGCAGCGCTCGAAAGGATCAAATCATACCGCAAGTAGGCATTCTCCATCAGCCATAACTCCGCATCAGCTGCTACAATGTCTTTTATACAATCTTGGCCCGCCAGACTCGTAATCTTAGCAACAGCCTGCTGAAGCATGTTAGGAGATAAGTCCAATAACGAAATAGTGGACCGTGGCAGCGCTCCAAGTATAGCTGCCGTCAGCGAGCCCGTACCGCAGCCGATATCCAGAATTGCTGCTGGTGCTTGTAATTGCTCGAATTTCCTCTGATGCAGCTCAATATATGCTCGCATGACAGGATTATCCAACAGTAGCCGAATCATATCACGCTGTATATCTATGTACTTATCATACTCATGGGCGTGGCGATCAAAGCGTCGCTTCACGAGTCGCTTATCAATGACAGTAACATGTGGGGCCACATCATTACGTAAGAGGTCCATGGCAGATGGAGCTTGATCCTTATTGGTCGGAAAAAGCTGGTGTAGTTTCATGCTGCGCGCCCTCCTTTCCCACGCTCAGATGTTGGAACCACGCATTCAGTTCCTGATTCCAACGGTCCCGCGCTGTCAAAAACGGTGCGTGGCCAGCTGAAGCGATGACACGAATGGCCAGCTTACCGCGCCCTCGGTATGCTGCAGCACGCTCCTGTGCACGCAGTGGACATAACGGGTCTTCTGCACCATGCAGCCACAGCACAGGTATGTCCGTGCTGCGCAGCCGCGACCAGGCTTCATGCAGATCTGCTTGCAGAAGATATGCTAACCCTGCATTCAAGCCTGCTGGCGAAAAGTCTGCTGCAGCCAGCGGCTGCCGGCTAAGCGCAGGCACTGGCTGCAAGTCGGCGCCCCCACGCTCGGACGCCGACCAGAACTTAGCCTGAAAATCGTGTAGCACGGGTTCGGGTGCTTGCAGCAACCGTGTACGCATCCTTTCTACAATCCGCTTCGGCCAGCCTGCTGCACCTGTATCGTCCACAAAGCTCAACGTGGTACCAACCAGAACCACGCTAATTAGTTCCGCATTTGTCATACTTTCATCTGCTGCGCTTCTTTTTGCTCTGTCCTTATCTCCAATCGCTGAATCTGCAAAATCAACACAACTGCTTATTACTTCAACGTCCTTAGTTGTCCTGTTTTGTTGCGCTTCAATTACTTTTCTAGCCTGGTTTTGAATCTGCTCTTTAATCTGCTCTTTAATCTGATATTGAGTCTGTTTTTGAGTCTGTTTCTGAATCTGTTTCTGAGTTTGTTTCTGCGTCTGGCCTAGAGCTCGATTTGACAGCCACCCTACGGAAGCATCAATTGCAAGCATGCCCCCCATGGACCAGCCAATCACATGAAAGCGCCGCCTGCTTCTGCCTGCTGCTGCAATCTCTGGTAGCAGACGTACTGCATCTATCATCTCCTCGACCGTTTGACAGTCACGGAACGAGATATAATGATGTTCAAAATGAGGAAACGACTCCGCAGCAGTCCGCCAAATATCCGCGGATACTCCCCAGCCATGAATCCACAGACAAAGATCCTGTTCATCCTCATCACTGAAACATGGTTTCATTGGATTCATCAGTCGCATCCTCCTTCAAGCTCCCAACCACCTGCACGATCTGATCGGCAGCCCAGATTAAGTCCGACTCCTGATGCGATGCCATCGGCGCAAAACGAATACGCGCCGATCCTTCAGGCACAGTCGGCGGCCGAATGGCAATGCCAGCGACGCCAGCCTCCGCCAACGCTTGCCCCGCAGCGACAGCACGCCTGTCGCTGCCAAGCAGCACAGGCACAATATGGCTGTCGCCCGCGCCGGTGTGAAGTCCGCCCGCGCGCAGCCGCGCCCGAAATAGCGCCGCATGGCGTACCAGCCGGTCGCGCGCCTCGTCGGCGGCCTGTACCTCGCGCAGCCGCCTACGTACGATTGCCGCCATAAGCGGCGGCAGCCCAGTGCTGTAAACCAGTGTGCGCGCACGGTTAACCAGATAGCGAATTAAGACCTCATCCGCTGCAACATAGGCGCCAAAGGCACCAAAGGCTTTGCCGAACGTGCCCATGACCACATCTACGCGCTGATGAACGCCAACCGCGTGACACAACCCTCGTCCGCCGAAGCCGTACACGCCGCCGCTGTGCGCCTCGTCAACCATAAGCATGGTACCGTACCGCTCTGCCAAGACGACTAGATCTTCAAGCGGTGCAACCGTTCCATCCATGCTGAATATCCCATCCGTCACAATCAGCCCTTTATGCCGTGTTGCACGATCACCGCTCCATTTTCGAAGACTATGTTCCAACCGATTCATGTCACGATGCGGATAACGAATATGCTCGGCTCGGCTCAGTACTGCCCCGTCGATAAGGCTTGCATGATTCAATCGATCACTGAATACAGTATCATGCCTGCCAACCAGCGCACTGATAACCCCTACATTCGCCATATATCCGCTTGAAAAGACGAGACACCGATCTCTTTGCTTAAAGTTGGCCATATCCTGTTCCAGCTCCGCATGTAGAGGGTCATGTCCGACAACGAGCCGTGAAGCACCTGAACCTATACGCACGCCCGCTTCGCCTGCCGCAAAGCAGTCCGTTTTCACATTCATCAAAGTCGCTTCGTCCAGCCATGGGCAAAGTCCGAGGTAATGATTAGACGCCAAATTGAAAAGCCGTTTTCCTTCACGCTCCATCCAGCCATTTTCCAACCAACGTGTCACTTGCAGGACACGCATTCGACTCCCATTATCCCAATCATCCAGTTCCTCTTGCATCCAAGCATATCGCTCCTGCCGTGCTGCATAAAAGCAATCTATAGTGCGCATCGTTCGATTTCAAACCCCAAATCTTCTATCATTCCGTAATCTGCCAAAGCCTCTTGTCCCTCAGTCGTCAAATAGTCTCCTACAAACACCGAATTAGCTGCGTATAAAGCCATTACCTGCATTGAGCGCAGATTTACTTCCCTGCCACCGGAAGCTCTGATTTCTTTGGAGGGGCACACAAATCGGAATAAGGCAAGTACCTTCAGGCAGCGCCTAGGACTCAAATTGGACAAGTTAGCAAGCGGGGTACCCGGGATCGGGTTCAAAAAATTTACGGGAATTGAATCAGCATCCAATTCGCGAAGGGCAAACGCAACTTGTACGAGCTGTTCATCTGTCTCGCCCATACCTATAATGACACCAGAACAAGGAGACATTCCTGCTTGCTTTGCAATTTCAACCGTATCGATCCGATCATTATAGGTATGAGTAGAAGTAATATGCGAATAATGATCTTCGCTTGTATTAAGGTTATGGTTATAGCGGTCAACTCCTGCCGCCTTTAATCGCTCAGCCTGCTCATCTGTCAAAATGCCTAGGCAGGCGCAAATCTTCATCGGCATCGTCGATTTAATCTCCTCCACAGCAGCTACTACTTGATCCACCTCACGCGGGGTTGGACCACGACCGCTGGCAACAATACAATACGTACCTACTTGCATGTCCATTGCCTTACGTGCGCCATCTACCAGCACTTCTTTTTCCAATAAAGGATACTTCGTTACAGGAGCCTCGGATATACGGGATTGCGAGCAATACCCACAGTCTTCTGGACACAAGCCGCTCTTCGCGTTAATAATCAAATTGAGCTTCACTTTGTTTCCATAATAATGATGACGCACTTGATACGCGGCAGCCATGATGGCAAGCAGTTCCCTGTCCTCAGCTCGAATTACCGAAAGCGCTTCTTCCTTCGTTAATATATCCCCTGCAATTGCTTTTTTGGCGAGTGCCTCCCAGTCGTGTACTGTTGTAACCGCTGTAGTTGTCATCTCCACCATCCTCCTTGTTTGTTGTTAGACTGCTGCCATTGTCCAGACAGCATTCCATAAGATAAATTCGTCAGATATCATGTTTATGTCTATTTATGTACGCAAGCATTGTCTTAGCCAGTCCGTCCAAACGGTCTGTTCTTCCATAGCTTGAACCCATTCTTCTCGCCAAAGGCGCCATTCTACTTCAGAATAGGTCACTGGGTGCGGCAGCCACGGCATAATTCCCAAAACAGGAACACCAGTCAGTTCTTCGATAATCGCTGCATTTTCCTTCACATCAGGTAGACTTTCATCTCGGATCTGAGGTGTCACTCCTCCTATCACAATCTTAATTTTTTGTACCCCGCAATAACGCGCATAATGAATGGCAGTTACGGTATGACTAATCGTACCCAGCAGCGGCGCTGCCACAATCAGCATCGGCAGCCCCAGATCGGCAGCCAAGTGCGCCATCGTCTTGCTGGGTGTAAAAGGTACTGCAACACCACCAGCGCCTTCAATAAGCAGTGGCCCCTCTCGCCCCATGCGCACTCTGCCTTCTTCTATCAAAGAGGTATAGGAAATAGCTGACTGTTCACGCCTCGCTGCAGCCATAGGTGCTAAGGGAGCCCTGAACGTCGACGATACAATCTCCTTTTCCGGCACATTCGTTAACCACCCACCATGTTTCAATCGATAACTATCTGCAATCACATCTCCCAACTGAACCCCACTTTGCACGGGCTTCCACACTTGAGGAGGACGTTTCATATGAGCCTTAAACCACGCTGATATGCCAGAAACAGCTATTGTTTTGCCTATTTCCGTTCCTGTCGATGAAACAAAAAGGCCATCCTGCCGCCCTTTTATGACGGACATTTACTTCACCACCTCTATATGTAAACTTATTTTATTTATATTCTAGTTAACGTTTCAAGAATATATTCTATCGTAATCACTCATTAGTTACAATCATCAGATCTGTTTGCACATCAAGTATGCGAGAATGATAAGCTGGTACAACAAATAAAGCCGCAATCAACGACATGTCCCAAGACATGCCGTTGATTGCGGCTTAGCTGTATTCCCTATAGTACCTTACTTATCTTCCAATGCCTGCAAGGCAAGCGCAATTGAACCTGTAATACCTGCACGATCTTGCAATCCTGGTGTAACGATATATTGATCAGCCTGCTCCAATATAGCTGGATGATGCACATATCCATTAAGCAGCGTACGAAGCTGTTCCCGTATACGCGGCAGCAAATGCGTCTGCTTCGATACACCACCGCCCAGGATAATCTTCTGCGGCGACATAATGAGAATGTAATTCATCAGTGCCTGTGCCAGATAGTACGCTTGGAATTCCCATGCCTTGTGATCCTCGGCAAGCTCGTAGGCTTTCACTCCCCAACGCGCTTCAATAGCAGGTCCTGCTGCCAGGCCCTCCAAACAATCTGCGTGGTATGGACACTTACCGGCATACGTATCTTCTGGATGACGAGGAACTAGAATATGGCCCATCTCTGGATGTGTCAGACCGTGGACAAGCTTTCCTTCCACGACTGCCCCTGCACCGATGCCTGTTCCTACTGTAATATATAAGCAGCTGTTCAAGCCTTTAGCCGCACCCCAGGTCGCTTCACCAAGAGCCGCTGCATTTACATCTGTATCAAAGCCGATCGGCACATCAAAGTAACGTTTCAAATGTCCAACTACATCGTAATGGCTCCAATGGGGCTTCGGTGTTAAAGCGATATGCCCGTAAGTAGCACTTTGGCGGTTCAAGTCAACAGGACCAAACGAACCAAAACCGATTGCACTGACGCCCTTATCTGCAAAATATTCAACCGTTCTGCCCATCGTTTCCTCAGGTGTTGTCGTTGGAAAAGACTGCAAGTCTTCAATCTTACCGTCCGGTGTACCAATGCCTACTACAAACTTCGTACCGCCGCCTTCAATTGCTCCTAATACTGTCATGTAGGTTTCTCCTCGCTCTCCGTGCCTGCTCTCTAGTGTTTGCAATTGCTCTTGTTCTCTCTCCAACTTGCATTACCTTGCGCTCTCTTCACAAGATAACGCTTCCACCTTTAATTATAACATTTAGGGTACTTGAATCCAACAGCAGATGTTATCGCTCACCAATGTAATGTCCACATTCCAATTAAGTGGGATAGACAGTGATACATGATTAATATCTCCATTTCAAAATATATAACATCTGAGCATTGCAAATTTACTAGACTCAAGGTACGCTTGTCCTAAAGAAATGTGGCATTTTAGCCGATACATAGTTAACAGTATGACTTATTTAGGGGGAGCTTGAAGTGCCACGCTTTGTTCGACAGCTTAACCGCTGGCTGCTGTTTTTTATATTACTAGCACTGTGTGCGTTTCCGATACAATATTTGTTTGCTTCCAAGTTGGGCAAAGGCAATTCGTTTTTCTCCTTTGAAATGCCTGGCGATGACGTCGTGCTGATGCTGTACAGCAACACAGCTCGTGCTGGCAGATATCTGATTCCGATTGATGAGAGTACCTCACGCGCAGCGCCATTCACACTGCAAGGGGAGACGCTAGTTCCGGCACGCTTTCTAGCGAGGAACTTCGATGCGGAAGTCAGCTATGACACCAACAATGGCAACATTACACTTGCATCGGACGAACGTAAGATAGTTTATCAATCGAAGCAAGCCCATGCTGTCCACTCTGGCAAGAAGCTAAATTATAAGCTGGGAACAGCTCCACAGATGAGAGACGGAATCGCATATGTTCCGCTGCGTGCAGCAAGTGAGACATTTGGGCGCTACATCCATGTGAAGAACGGATTAGTTCTCCTATCTCGCGATGAAGATCCCCCTGCGGACAAACAATGGGCGGATTGGAAAAAAGAGTTGACCGCCTATTTAGCTTACGAATCTTTTGGTTCCTACTCAGTGGAAGTCCAAGGCCATTTTCAGGCATTGTTCCGTACATGGAGTGAAGCAGTTGCCTATGCACGTCAAGCGCCCGGCAGATCGGTCAAGTACCGAGGGAAGCATGCGATGTTTGATCCAGCCAAGCCGCTGCCTAAGTCGTTCCGCTACAATGGAGCGCCGTTAATTCTCCAACTTCCAGAGCTGCCTCGCGGTTGCGAGGTTACCGTTCTTGCCATGCTGCTTCAGAACGAAGGGGTTCAAGTAGGCAAGATGGAGTTGGCTAAGAAGATTAAGAAGGACCCTTCTACCTTCCGAATGGATGGCAACAATACCTACTTCGGCAACCCGCATGACGGGTTTGTAGGAGATATGTACTCCATCAGCAATCCTGGACTTGGTGTGTACCATGAACCGATTGCCAAGTTGGCGGAATCTTATTTGCCAGGCCGGGTTGCGGATATAACGGGTACTTCCTTTGAACATCTGCTGTTTACGGTCGCACAGGGCTCACCGATTTGGGTGATCCATACCACTTTGTACGATCAAGTTCCTGCTTCCGCATGGCGTACTTGGCAGACACCAACGGGCCCGATCAAGGTCACTTATTACGAGCATTCCTTGCTTGTGACAGGGTACGACGAGCATTACGTCTATGTCCATGATCCGCTTGGCCGCAAAAATAAAGTGGAACGTGAAGCTTTCCGCCGTGGATGGGAACAAATGGGTAGCCAGGCGATTACCATTTTGCCTAAAAGTGAATAAGGACCTTCTTTCGTAGCGTCGTGCTAACCATGTTACATATGGTCACATAAACGAAAAAAGATAGGAAATCCTTTTGTACTAAGAAGTATTTACACAGCAAGGGCTCGGACTCATACAAAATGCTTAATTTACAAAATCTATTAACATCCTATATTTGTATCACTCGCGTTTAAAGAGGATTAACACGTCGTCCTCCGGTTCACAAACGCTCTTGAGTATAGAGCTTCCCTTCGCTGGGCAGCTCTATTTTTTACTAGCTCAGCAACGAGAAACAACGAATCCCCACCGCAAGCAGCCAAGACGGTGGAGATTCGTTGTTTCCAGACCTGCCAGAACCACAAATGGTCAGGCACCATCTATGTTCTGGCAATAGAACCGCTTGAAGCTGTACGGGCATGTATTCGTCTCGCAACTGACAACACTACATAATAAATGAGCAAAATAGCAGCCAATACCACAACAAAGGTGAAGCCATTATAAACAAGAGGGATATAGTCATGTGTGCTTTGGGATACGCTGTCCAAAATGGCTCGCACCACCACAATAGCCAGTGGAGTAAGCACTATATAAGCAACGATCAGAACCCATACATATATATTTAATAGCATCTTTCCAATTTCACGTTGTTTGTATCCTAGCATATGGAGCAGCGCCATATTTCTTTTGTTCTCTTCCACAGTAATCAACGTAATCAGCCAAATCATAATGACGGCAATAACACCGCCAAGTATTTGATTAATGACAGCACTCAGCTGCGAGGATGAGGCCTGCGCCTTCATCTGCTCGCGTAAATTCTCCACAGTCACAATATGAAAGCCTTCTGATTGACGCTGCTCGGACTCTACTGTATTGGTGAACACACCGTTATAAATATCCCGTGAGATGCCAAGTTCATCAGCAAGCTTGGATTTGTTCATATAAATAATAGCTGGATTCCCATTGCCGCTTAGGCCTGCAATCTGAATGTTGATTTTTTTATTGCCGAGGTGAAGCTGCAGGGTATCCCCTACACGTATCCCAAGCAGCTCCGCTTTAGCGGTTGGCATAATGATTCCTTCGCTCAACTTGGCATTTAACTCTTTCCCTGCCACATCTGTCAGGGCCAACCATGTTTCATTTCCGTCAAATGCAAGTATATTCATTTTGGTATCTTTCAGCACACCGCTGCTATCAGTCCAAAACAGCCGTTTATCTCTCAGTAAATAATAAGGATTGCGCTGCTCATGAGAGGAAGACAACCCTGGCTTATCATATTGAACATCATATCGGTAATGGATTCCTTGCATTCGATGTTCTACCGCATTCGTACTGGATTGATTCAGAGACAAACCCATAATAAATAAAATAGAGGATAGGCAAACGGTTATACCAATGAGCAAGATCATTTTTAGGCTTCTTGCCGACATTTGTAGTTTGACACGTTGGATAAACGGCAGTCTCACTGTAGCACGGCTAACCCACTTCGTCAGAACATTGACATGTTCATTCTTTTGGCGGGCAAAAAGCAGTGCAGCCACATCTTGCTGCATAAATCGATGCAGCATCCAGAAAGCCGCTCCATTAAAGACAATCACAATCGAGCCACTGCCTATTAACAAAGAGTCAACGCCGATCAATTTGGGATATGAAGGCAGCACGTATTGAGATTGGAACTGTTGAATGAGCAGATCAGCAGCAAAATAAGCCAGGCTCAGGCCCACTAACACACCTAAGAAACTGAACAACAGATTATTCAACATGTACATCCCCATCAGCTTGGCGCGTGAATATCCCATCGCGATGAGGCAGCCCCAAGACTGCTGCTGCAGCCGCAAGCGGCGATTAAGGAACATGAGGAATACTCCGGTACAAAGCAGCGTCAGTGTTAGTAGGAAGATGTTGGACATACCCGAGTTAGATATAACAGCCTGGATAAGCTCTACGGCTTCTGCGTGTTCTGCAATCGGCAGAAAAGAGGCAAAGCGCGCATCATTTGCCATTTGGTGCACCCTATCTTCATGCTGTTCGCCGTCTCGGAAGCGTCCAGCATAATAAGAGCCTTCATCACCCGTCATACTTTCGTATTGGCTAGGGCTCACAAAGATAGGCAAAAAATAATCTTGATCCACTGCATACTGACGTATATGATCTGGCGAACTTACCTTACCTACAATGTGATAGGTATGCCCTCCAATGGACAAGGATTCGCCTGTCGCCAACTTTCTCTGTCCCAATGTCGTTGCTATAATAGCAATTTCACCATTTCGCGCTGGCAATCTGCCTTCTATGACCTGAACCTGGTTAATAGCTCGACTGTCCGCATCCGTTAGCCACCGATAACGAAAGCCATTCTCTTCAGCCTGTTTGAAACGAATCTTCTCAAATTCAAATGAATATTGCTTGCTTAATTCGGATACTAGCACCGCTGCCTCATTGTCTAATCTCAGGTTGTGAATTTGGAGTAGATTATCAAAACCGTACTGTTCAAGCTCTTGCTCGGGAATCGCTGCCTGATTAAGGATTTGCCGCTGCTGATCATCATTCAAGCCAACGGATAAATTCGGGTGAAAAGAAAAGTGCTCCTGATGTTGTGTCTCTGCAAATCGTTTGTATTCCGCACTTATTCCATCAGAAGCATATCTAATGAAAAAAAAGATAAAGGATGTAACTGCAATAAGGAGCAGCACCAGTCCGATTTGCACACGATTCTTTCTCATGTCACGCCATATAAATGTCAGTACATGCTTCATTACAACACATCCTTTATCACCAACGTTATCCCCAGCTAATCTCTTCGGCTTGAAGCGGGTGATCATTAAATACTTGATCAACCAATTTTCCACTATTCATCTTTATAATGTGACGGGCCATTTTGGAAATTCCAGCATGATGGGTGACAAATACAATGGTAAGGCCATATTTCTGTTGGAGGCTTTGCAAACAAGCTAATACTTGCTTTGCGTTCTTTTCATCCAGCGCGCCTGTTGCCTCGTCGCAAAACAACAAGGCTGGCTTTTTGATCAACGCTCTGGCGATCGCCACTCGCTGCTGCTGCCCTCCGGACAACTCATATGGAAATCGTGCTCTTAAATGCTCAATATTCAGCTCCGTTGTAATTTCTTTAACATCCAGGCTGTCCTCATTAAGATACATTCCGATTTCAATATTTTCTTGAACCGTCAAATTGGGAATCAAATGATACTGCTGAAAAATATAACCAGTATACTTACGGCGGAATTCGAGCAATTGTTTGTCATTGTAGCCTGTTAAAAGATCTGTCCCAAAATAAATCTCGCCTTGATCTGGCCGCTCCAAACCAGATATCACATGAAGCAATGTAGACTTTCCCGAGCCGCTTGGACCAAGCAGCACGACAAAATCATTTTTTTTGATTTGAAGTGTAACCTGATTTAATGCATATATTTGACTCTCTTTCTCGCCATAAACTTTGCTGACATCGTTGATCGTGATCAAATTCATGCAGTCACCTCCCATCAAAACCCTCCATCACTACTTGCTCTGTCTTTTTCCTGCTGTCAGTCATATGCAGGACAGCAAGCAATACGCTCGTTAACACCAACAAACCACTGACGATATAGTAGATTGCAAATACCCCGTACAAATCAATCAGCACGCCCCCCATCAAAGGACCAACAATCGTAGCAAAAGTGCTAAGGCTCCCAATAACACCAAAGACACGGCTTGTATAAGACTCAGGCGTCAGCTTCTGCGCCATGACTTGAAATGGAACAAACACAAGTGCTGCGAAGCACCCGCCCACCAAACCAAATGCCGGATACCATAACCACTGCCCAATCAATTGCAGCTTGGTGAACAACGTGATACAAAAAAAGGCTCCTCCCGTACCTAAACAGCCTAATGACATGTATAGAATGGCACCCTTAATCTTGGCCTTTGACAGCATGGCTGCCACCGCTAAAGTCCCCAATCCGATAGCCCCCATCACAACACCAAACAGTGACATCGATACTCCTGATAATTGACGCATCAATACAACCAGTTGGGTATCGGTTAAGGTCAGAACGAGCATTGCAATACTAAAGGCGATAGCCCCATACATCAAGGCAGGTGTTTTCCGAATAAAGGACAACCCATTTTTAAAGAGCAGCAGGAAGGATTCGTCCTTCTTATCTTGACTCGTTTCTACCGGTACAGTCCGCTTTGACAGTCCCATCAGGAACATGGCTGAAATGAGGAAGGAAGCAGCGTCTAGATAAAACGCTAGTTGAATGCTTGTGGCTGCTACCAGCACACCCCCAACAGCAGGACCCACAATTTTGGAGCCATAATCAATAATGGTCGAAATACTGACGATTTGATCCATTTGTTCATTAGGGACGTATTCCTTTAACTTCCCGTTTTTGGCGGGTGTGAACAGCGATTCAAACACACCTTTTAAAAACAACAGGACATAAATCAGCCAGGCTTCATTCGTAACAGCAACAGCTAACATAAGCACACAACGAGCCAGATCAGATAAAATCATTATTTTTTTACGATCAAACTTGTCGGCCAATACCCCCGTTAATGGACCAAAGATCACAAATGGGAGCCCTAGAGCCAGCGTAATATAAGCCATTTCCATCGGGGAGGCTTCTTTCTGAATCCCGAATAACGCTAGAATAGCCAACAGGAAAATACCGTCCCCTATAGCTGAAAATAATTGAGCAGACAATAAATATACAACATTCTTATTCGCCAATAAGCCTTGTGGTTTCGCTGTTTCCACGCTGTTCCCTTCTCTCTTTCACTTTAATTCTCGGAACTTAAAGAATGAGATGCGGATTGCCCCTTTGTGCGTTTAAAGTGGATCAACAAGTAAACCACACTACATATCAGACCAAAACCAAGCATACACAATCCTGAAATATAGTAGGTGTTCACTACTCCGATCCAGGCTACGCCGTACCCGCCAAAGAGCGGGCCCAAAATGTAGGTTATCGCCATGACCGCACCAAATATAATGGTCATCTTTCCTGCTGGTTCATTGCGCATCAGCTTATTCAGATAAAGCGAGAAACCAATCTGCCAGCACACGCCGCCAGCAAAAAACAATACGAGAAACCACAATACATTCACTTGAAGATGCATACACCAGGTTACAATCAAAAATACAGCAGACAATCCGAGGGAAGAAAAGGTAAGTGCCTTAAATGGGGTCTTGGTGTCGGGGGATTCCAACCCTGTACGAACGAGCAAAGTTCCTAAGCCCGCTGCAGCCATTACAAATGCGACCATACTGGCATCATTCCAAGCGAAAATATCTCGAAACAGAACAACGAGCTGCGAGTCGCCAACGGTCACAAAAAAGGACATTGAAGCTAGAATGATTAGTCCCAGGATGAGGTAGATTCTTGCATCCCAATCTGCTGGTGCTGCAGCTGGCTGTTCTACATCAAGCTGCTTGCCGTCATCTTCCTTCACTTGCAGCAAGTGCGAATGTCTCGCAGAGCCATAACGTATGAGCAGATATACAACAGGAGCAGCTGCAGCGGTATAAACGGCCGCTGCTAGCCACAACGCCGCTTGTGGGGGCCATATCATAACACAGACTCCGGCAGCTAGAGGCCCTGCAAATTTGATGATAGCCGCCAGCCGTTCAAATTGACTGTCAACAGCAGCATATTGAATAGGGTCCCCCATCTGCTTCCATATGCCCGTCTGACCATTTATAAATAGTCCAATTAATCCACCTTTGAGGATAATGAGTAAAATAGCAATCGTAAAAGACTGATTTAGCAATTGAAAAACCATAATAATACCACTGGTCATCGCTGCTATTATCATTACAAGTTCATAATACTTATGATGAAGTCCGTTCCCCAAAACAGATGCCAGAGCCATTGAACCTGAGAAACTCATGACCAATACACCTAGCTGGATGGGTGTTGACGTGTTGTGAAAGCCCCAATAATTCAACATCGAGACAAGATCAACCCAAACCGCTACATTATAGACAACTGCTGCGCATAGGACGATACGAATTATCGTGAATCGCTCGTTCTGCATTCCCATGAGGAATCACTCCTCCTCATGGGGCTTGATGCCGCAAACAGCCATCATTATCAGCAGGGCAAAAGGATGAGGTGTAGCCAAAAACGCAGCTACTCCACGCTCCACTGCCGCGACCTCTTCTTCAGTCACAAAACCATTGTCAACCATAGTTCTCATTTCGTCCGGATCTACCTGCGGCAAGAAGGAACGGATTCCAATCTCATCACTGTGGGCAGCCAGCAGCTTCAAATCCAACTGATCGTATCCGTTAGTCTGCAATATATGCCACAACTGGCGGCCAATAAATCGGTTTCCTCCTTGCGAGGATTGTTCTTTGGCATGCTGATTTAATATATATTGAAGTTCTGGGATCAGAGGATCGATAATCCCCCAAATCGCGTCGTCCACATCCAAAATAACCAACTTTCCCCCAGGCTTAAGCAGATCATAAATATGACGAGCGGCCAAATCAGGATTAGGCAAATGTTGAAACACAAGCCTTGCGATTACCGTATCAAATTGGCCATGCTCTAGACGAGAATCCAAAATATCCTCCTGCAGCACATGCACACGCTCGTTCCATACCGGTATTAAATGCTGTTGAGCATATTCGACATAATAAGGTTCAATCTCGATCGACGTAATTTTGCTGGCAGGATATTTGCGCAAGAGCCGCTCCGTTATATAACCAGGACCGCTTCCCACTTCCAAAATAGAGTCCCCGTCTTTAACACCAAACTGTTCCAACAGCTGTTCTTCCTTTGACCAGCTAATTTCCATTTGCCCCTTCATACGGTCTATTAAACGTTTCATTTTCCATTCATCCATCATCAGCTTGCTCATTTGCTTTCACCTCATTAGCGAATTATGGGTTCAAAATAACCACTAGCAATAAAATAGTTGATATAGGACGTTAACCGATCTGTATCGATTAACGGACAAGTCATATTGCTTGTACTGATGTAAGCGAATGCACGGCTTGCGCTAAATACAGGAGCTTCTCCCCCGATCATGGAAAGCTCTTCGATAAATGGAATCAGGGAGATATCGACTGAATGGGCTTTATCCGTCTCCAATACTTGTTCTACCTGGAGCTTCCAGTCCTCCCAAGGCAATTGTTCAAATTTGTATCCCATATTCGTTAAAATAAGTATGATATCTTGGAAAGAACACTCGTGATCATTCATGATGTGGTAGGTATGATTCGTAGTAAGAGGATTCGATGCAAGCTGGACAATGAGGCTGCCGGCAAAATCAGCCGGAATCAAATTAAAGCGGAAATTGATCTTGGGAAACGCACCAAGCTGCAAGCAAAAACGGATGATCTTCCAAAAGAAATCGTGATCCTGGCATGCTCCCGTTCGGCTGTCTCCAGAGATTCTACCTAGTCGATATATGTTGACAGGAATACCTCTTCTCCTGCCTTCCATCATCAGACCTTCTGCCACCCATTTGCTTTGTGTGTAACCTAATTTTAAAGCGTCATAGCAGGTGGGAACATCCTCCTCGAGAATGATTTTCTTGTGTTGAGCATCCTTTTCTGAAAAAACATATAAGGTTGAAATAAAATGTACCGGCTTGATGTTGTATGTGGACGCCAACTTTAAAACAGAAGCACTTCCTTTAACATTGGCACCTTCAAGCGACATATAAGACTGTGCAAAATTGACGGTAGCTCCATTGTGGTAAATCGCAGTAATGCGCCTCGTTAAATCATCATAACTCTCATCATCAAGTCCGAATTGGTCTGCGGCCAAATCTCCAATCACCACCTTTATTCGGCAGCCATACTCCTCGTTCCATAAGGAGTATTTTTTCATCCCGCTTATGATTCGGTCTAATCCCAACTCGTTAGTAGCGGCGCGCACCAGACAATAAACGTCTGTGTTCGACTCTTGCAGCAGTTCATGCAGCAAAAATACGCCGAAAAATCCTGTTGCTCCCGTCAGCAGAATAGCTGGTTTGCCGTTTGTCTGCACTGCCAACGACATGCCTCTCGTCTGAATATCGGGGGCCAAATGTACTTTACTGGCTAAGTTTAATTGTACAAGAACCGTTCCTTGCGGACCTGCGCTGTCGATTTGCTGCGCAATGCTTCTTATCGTTGGGTTCAGCATCAATTGCATCAGCGGGATTTGCACGTGAAACTGTTTTTTGATTTGAAACATCATTTGACTCACTAAGAGCGAATGCCCTCCAATTTCAAAAAAGTTATCCTCCAATTCTACATGATCAACATCCAGCAAACTTTGCCACATGCCTCGCAGCGCCAGCTCTGTCTCTGTTAATGACGAATGCGCTTCCGGACTTATGTCCGCCTGTAGTCTGGACGGTTTTAATTCTCGTAATTTGCTGCGTTCAATTTTTCCATTTGAAGTCAGAGGAAACTGTTCCAGCACCACAAACTGTGCAGGCATCATATAGTCAGGCAGTTGATTCCGAACTGCTGCTTGAATGTCTGCAATCAGCTTGTTCTCGATCTCATGTTGCATCGGAATACTCGACTTACCCGAACATTGTTTGGACGCCGCTCCCCCTTGCGAATACAAAAAGGGTGTAATTTTCTTAGTGTGGCGAGGTGCGAAGAGCACATCCACACCGCCTGTATGCACCGCATCGGACAACAGCACTTCAACTTGATGACTCTCTCCACCCCACTGAAGCATAACGGCAGGATCAATACCCAACTGCAGCTCGCTTGTTTGCTGCCTGTACGTAAAATAATCCTGAATGAGCGCCTTTGATGCTGCCTGTTTATGCCATTGCAGAAAGTTCCACTCCTCTGCCACACGGCCGTTAGGTACCCCTGTGACAATAAAGCAAGTATTCTGGTGCTGCATGCAGAACTCGCCAGATTGCAGCCCTGCTCCAATTTCAGCGTTCCAAATATAATGGGCAGTCGGCTCCCATATTTCCTGGCCATCCCCCAGATGAAGAACAGCATCATAGCGGAATTTACTCATTTCATTTTGATATTTCCCTTGTTTATAGAGCATCTCTATCGCATATACGCTCGAGTTATGCTGCTTCAGCTCTATAAAATAACTGCTGTCGAGCATCAGCTCCGCATGCTGCTTCATTTTACGCTGCACCATCCGATTGAACTCAAGCATAGGCGTCTTCTCATCAATCCCTTGCATTACAACAGAGCAATGGAATGCCTCTCTGAACATAAGCCCGCATATATCTCCTATAAAAATGCAGCCCCCCGGCTTTACGCGGCCCACACATTGCTGCAGTACCGTATCCAAATAAGAAAGATCCGGGAAATACTGTACTACTGAGTTAATGACAATCATATCTACCTGTTCCAAATCCGGTAGTTCATGAGCGTTACATTTAAATAATCTCACTCTATCGCTAGCATCCCCAAGAATATGCAGCTGACTGCTTACATAGTCGATGGCCTTCTCGGATAAATCGGTACCGATGTATGCTTCACAGTAAGGCGCGATACGAAATAACAGCAGTCCTGTGCCACAGCCAATCTCCAATACTCGTCTTGGTTTGTATTTTAATATCCTTTTGACAGTTTCCTCCGTCCACTCCTCCATCTCCACTTCAGGGATCGGCAGACCTTGAAAGGAATCATTCCAGCCCACGATATGAAAAGTCTTATTGTTATGCTCATTCTCTTTCATATAATAGCTGTCAAATACGGTTTCCCATCGATCCACAAGCTCTTGTGTCAGCTGCGGCCATACGTCCAAGGTGTGCAGTTGATGCTTGTTGGGAATCAAATAACAAATGATTTTGGCATCTCCCTGCTCATTGTGATCTACTACGGCTACATTCTGTGAGACCAGCTTATGCGCGCCCACCACAGCCTCCACTTCACCCAGCTCAATGCGATAACCACGTATCTTGACTTGTTCATCCCGCCTGCCCCAATACTCCAGTTCTCCTTCTGTCGTCCATCTGGCCAAGTCACCAGAACGATACAGCCGCTGCTCTTTGCCAATATCCGTTCCAAATGGATTAACTATGAATCGTTCGCGGTTTAATTCCTCCCGTTTCCAATATCCCCGTGCGACTCCTCTACCGCCAATATACATCTCACCTATCAAGCCCACTGGAACAGGGTCTTGATTGTCATCCAAAATGTAAATTTCCATATCCGGCAGCGGCACGCCTATTACACTTCCTAACTTCTGCTTCAAGTCCAGCATGGATAAAGGACGATAGGTGGCATGTACAGTAATCTCCGTAATGCCATACATATTAATGAGCTGTGGACAAGCATCGCCATGCGCCTCAAACCATGGTCGGAGAGATTGCAGTTCAAGGGCCTCGCCACCAAAAATAATATAACGTAATGCCAGATTGGGATTTTCCACCCTGCCCAAATGCTGTTCGGCATGTATTAATTGTTTGAAGGCAGATGGTGTCTGATTCAGTATTGTGACTCGCTCACGCACAAGCAGTCGGTAAAAATCATCAAAGGAACGTGTGGTTTCAGCAGACACAATGACTAATCGCCCCCCTTGCAGGAGCGCCCCCCATATCTCCCACACAGAGAAATCAAAAGCGTACGAATGATACAAGGTCCATACATCCTGCTCATTAAACTTGAACAAAGGTTGTGTTGTGGCAAATAATCGACTTACACTGCCATGTTCTACGAGTACTCCTTTGGGCAAACCTGTAGAACCTGATGTATAGATCATATAAGCCACATCATCCTCGTTCACTGCAAGCGATAAATTATGGCTTGCATCATCTGCTGAGCACAAGGCTTCTGGCAGCACCTCAAGCTGTTTCCAGTTCCCTGTGGGCAGCAACTCTGCAGTTGTATGATCTGACAGCAGCAGCAAGCAGTCAGCATCCTGCAGCATCCAGCGAATACGTTCGGCAGGAACAGTCGGATCGATTGGAACATAGGCACAACCCGCCTTGAGGACAGCAAGAATACTGGCAATCAAATACGGGGAGCGACTCATGCATATCGCAATAAAGCTTCCTTGGGCCGCACCCGAATCCAGCAAATAACGGGCTAATCGATTAGCGAATGCATTAAGCTCGCTGTAGGTCCAGTTCTTCTCTTGCCAGGTGAGCGCCGGATGGTCAGGGTATAGTGCTGCTATTCTTTCAAATTGACGGTGCAGACTGCTTAGTGGATATGCTGTGGGCTGCTGCGCTTGTGATTGAAGCAGCAGGCTCCTCCTGTCTTGTTCTGCCAACAAACTTAAACGTGCAAGCGGCACCTCTGGCTGAGCCAGTGCGGACTGCATCAACTGAATAAAATGATCAGCAAAATTTTGCATCGTATTTGGGGTAAACAGATCCGTGTCATATTCAATACGACCGCTAAGCCTTCCGTCCATATCTGCCATAGACAGCAGCATATCTGATTTCGATGTGCCATTATGCAGCCTGATCATCTCCGTCTGTACATGTGGAAGCTGAAGGTTTACCGCTGGCGTATTCTGAAAAACAAACAAATTTCGCACCAACGGAATAGCCCATCCCTGACGGTCCGGCTGTAACTCTTCAATCACCCTATCAAACGGAAAATTTTGATGGTCGTATGCTTCAGTAGCGGTTTTAACGACTTGCTTTAATAAGTCTTTAGCTGTCATCTCTGGCTCTATATCCAAACGAAGCGGCAGCAAATTAACAAAATAGCCAATTATCCCTTCAATCTCGGTGTAATTGCGGTTAGCAATCGGGGTTCCGATCACGATCGTCTGTTCACGGGTATATCGGTACATCGCAGCTCCAAACATCGTAAACAATGCCATAAACAGGGTTGTATCCATTTCCGCACAAAATGCTCTCAAAGAACGGGTCAGCTCAGCCGGGAGGTCAAATACTATTTCTCCACCACGGTTTCTGCTCGCACCCGCGCTTTTGCGATCCGGCAGCAGGGCCACACTCGGACATTGAGCCAATTTCTTGGTCCAGTAGTTCAAATGTTTGTTCATTTTGCCTGCGCCCAACTGTTCATTCTGCCAATAGGCATAATCACTATACTGTGTTGTTAACGGTGCTAGTCTTGGTATTTCACCGCCAGCAGAAGCCGTATAGCTTGCAACCCACTCTTTTACAAGTATCCCCATAGACCAGCCGTCAGAAATAATATGATGCATACACAACGCAAGTATATATTCCTGTGGGTGGAGACAAATGAGCCGTACTCGCAATAACGGGTCAACCGCCAATTCAAAAGGGTCTGTAATCATCGTTTCAAGCAGTTGATCTGCCTGATCCATCGCTTCTACTACGGGCAATCCAGTTAGATCTTCAAGAGAAAAAGCGAAATATTCAGCCGTTCTTAAAACGATGCGTGGACTCCCATCTTGATTAGTAAAGTTAATTCTCAAGGATTCGTGACGCTCCATCACAAACTGGAAAGCATTATAAACGGCTTGTGTATCTATCTCTCCTGAGAGCCGGACAGCAAAGTACATATTATAGGCAGACTTGTCTGCCAGCAATTGATCCAAAAACCATAATCTGCGCTGGGCGGGTGAAAGCAGGATATCTGCTTCCTTGGGCCTCGATTCAATCGTAAGACGCTGCCGCTTGCTCCCCTGTTTCCACTGTTCTAGCAGTTGGCGCTGCTGGTCAGTCAATCCCGAACGCCTTGCTTCCAATTCGTTCCTATTTGTCATCGTTATCACCGTTCCGCTGAAATATTGTTTATTGGCAGGTGCGCTCCAAATGCTCAATCATTTGCAGTTCGATTTGCCCTGCTATCTCTTCAATGGTTGGATACACAAATACACGTTCAAATTGGATTTCAATATGAGGCAGCAGATTGCGCAATCGGGAAATCAGCTGAGTGGCTAACAAGGAGTGACCTCCCAATTCAAAGAAATTGTCCTTGATGCCGATTGGGCTGAAGCCCAGCACCTGCTCCCATATCTCTACTAAATGGGCCTGCAAATCGTCTTGAGGCGGGACATACGCCGCTGACAGATGTGTCCGCTCTGATATTGCATCATCTACAGGCTGATCAACAGCTGAACTGGATTGAGCAGGATGATTTCCCTCCCTTAAGCGCTCATATCTGTCATTGATCCAACAAGAAAACTGCTCGAATGCATATGTAGGCAGGGCTGCTTTCCTTGGCTTGTCGCCATACAGTTTCTCCCACTGAATCTCGGCTCCGAGAAGCCAGCACATGGATAACCCTGTTAAGAGGGCGCCTAGGTCAGTTTCTTCTTCTGTAGGGTGTCTCATCATCTGAACTACATTACCCTTGATTTCAACGTTTTTGTGTTGACTGAGCAACTGGCTTAACACCTTGCCCGGTCCCACCTCCAGCCAGATGACAGGCTCCTTGGTCTTTGCCAATGCTAATATCCCCTCACTAAATTTGACGGGACTGCTCATATGGCTGGACCAATAGTGGATATCCTTGGCCTGCTCACTTGTGACGTAGTTTCCTGTCACATTCGAAACATACGGAATAGTCGGTGCTTGCAGGTTGTATTTGCTCAACTCGATCTCTAGTTGACTGGCAGCCTGCGTCATTAACGGGCTGTGGAAAGCATGGGCAGCAGACAGTTTCGCATATCCAATATTGGCAGCATCTAGCTTGCTCATCAGGCGTGACATCACTTCTGCTTCCCCTGCAAACGTGCATGATTCAGGGCTGTTGCTGGCAGACAAGTGCATCCCAGCATCTATATAACTGCTGACTTGATCAAAAGAAGCAGCAACAGCTATCATGACCCCAGAAGGACTTTGCTGCATCATGGCACCTCTCTTGACGACTATAGCCAGTGCATCTTCAAGCGTCATCACACCTGCAATACATGCAGCGACATATTCCCCAAGTCCGTGCCCGATCATGGCGTGTGGCTCCAGCCCCCATTCCATTAGGCAGCGCGCCAATGCATATTCAACTACAAATACAAGCGGCTGAATAACGGCTGTCTGTTCTAAAACTGACCCTTGCTTTCTCGCTGAACCGCTTAATAACCCTTTCCAGTCGGAGGAACCGTCTGTACTGTGCCTTTGCAAGATTGCGATGCACTGATCGGTCCAATATTGGAACAACGGATAAGTATCATATAAACCAGCTGCCATCTCTGGATAGTGACTGCCTGGACCCGGGAACATCATGACAACTTTAGGTTGCGGTTGCTTGCATACAGCTCTGCTGCTCCATTTCAGGCTTCCATCAGAAGCTGTTACCGCGGCATAACGATGCGAAAACACTTTTCTGCCCAGTTGAAGCGTGTACGCGGCATCCTCTAAAGATGTGTCTGGGTGTCGTTGCAAATGGTCATGCAGGGCAACGATCATGTTATCCAAAGCGGTATGGGTACGAGCCGACAACAAGAGTGCTTGCTCTGAGCAACGCCCTCTCTTTACTGAAGGTGCGGGAGCCTCCTCTAAAACAAGATGTGCATTGGTGCCGCCGATGCCAAATGAGCTTACTCCAGCTCGACGCGGGTAGTCCGCAGGAGCCTCCCAATCCTGTAAAACGGTATTCACATAGAACGGACTTTCGATGAATGGAATGACAGGACTTGGTGTATTAAAGTGCAAGCTTGGCGGAAGCTGCTTGTAATACAGCATTAACGCCGTTTTAATAAGCCCGGCAATACCTGAAGCTGCGTTCAAGTGCCCCATGTTGGTTTTGACAGAGCCAATGGCACAGTACTGCCTGAGACCGCCCACATCCCCAAATGCTTCCTGCAGCGCTGCTATCTCGATCGGATCGCCCAATGCTGTTCCTGTACCATGCGCCTCCAAGTAACCAATGGATCTGGCATCGATGTCCGCCATCATTAACGCCTCTGCAATTACTCTTCGCTGCCCTTCAATGCTTGGAGCAGTATATCCAACCTTTGTAGCTCCATCATTATTAACAGCACTGCCCTTAATCAACGCATAAATATGATCGTTGTCGGCCAGAGCATCCTCAAGACGCTTCAAGGCAATCATGCCTGAGCCACTACCAAATATCGTTCCGTTAGCCTCTGCATCAAACGCTCTACAATGCCCATCGGGAGAAAAAATCCCCCCTTCTTGATACTTATACCCCTCAATGGAAGGTATACGAAGGGAAGCCCCACCCGCCAACGCCATATCGGACTGATACATCAATAAGCTCTGACAAGCATAATGCACAGCAACCAATGAAGTGGAACAAGCAGTCTGGACGGTGACGCTTGTTCCACGTAAATTCAGCTTGTAAGAGATTCTTGTACTTAAATAGTCATTACTGTTCGTCTGCAGCACCATCTGCAGTTCTTCTTCAGAAAATTCCGCTCTGCGCGCCAATATTTCGTTTACTAAATAATTGTTAAACCCACATCCTGCAAATACACTAATTAATCCTTCATAGGTGTCAGCAACACAGCCAGCATCCTCCAACGCTTCCCACGCACACATTAACAACATGCGATGCTGTGGGTCCAACAATTCAGCCTCACGCTTGTTCATTCCAAAGAACGGGTAATCAAATTTGTCGATATCCTTCATTAACGGGGCGGCTTTTACATAACGAGGATGAAGTAGCGTTTCTTCGTTAACCCCCGCCTGTCTAAGGCACTCCTCCGTTAACAAAGTGATGGTTTCTTTGCCCGACTTCAAATTGCTCCAATACTCATCGATATGATTGGCACCAGGAAATCTCCCGCTCATGCCAATAATCGCAACTGTGTTCTCCGTCGAGTTTGTTGTCACTGCCGCACGCCCTTTCGCCGTGATTTTTGCGCCTGCTGTGCGGCGCGCTGCTTGCTTGCCCGGTGCTGGCTTGCCTCATCACGATCATGACGGCGATTGGCCGTGGTATCCCGTCCCTCTAAATAACATGCCAACAATGAAATGGTTGGATATTTGAACAAGTCAACCACCTGAATTTCACGCATCAGCACTTCTTCCAAATGCTGCTGTACGCGCAGCAATAGTAAAGAATGTCCGCCTGCTTCAAAGAAATTATCATGTATGCCAATCTCCTTGATATGCAAATGATGTCGCCATACCTCTGCAATCGTTTGTTGAAGCGGCGTTGCAGGCGGGACCATTTCGGACGTGCACCCCCTGTCGATAAACATATCTGGTTCAGGCAGTTGTTCTATAGCAATCTTGCCGTTATGTGTTAATGGAATATGCGGGACTTCTACGACTGCTGCCGGCAGCATGTACTCAGGCAGTTTGTCGCGTAAATAAAGTTGGAGAGCTGCTGGCTCTAATGGCTTGTCCGCTGAAACCACGTATGCCACAATCCGATCACCAGCATGAGCTTGGCAAATAATGCAGCAATCATGGACAGACGGGTGCTGCATTACAACCTGCTGAATTTCACGCAATTGAATACGGTAGCCACGAATCTTGACCCTGTCGCCTTGTCTGCCTATAAATTCAATATTGCCGTCAGGCCTATATCTGCCAAGGTCGCCCGTCCGATAAATTCTGTCATGTGCCGTTGATCCATTAGGGTCTGCTATAAAAGGGGAACTGCGATCCACTTCGGATTGAACATAACCAGAAGCCAGATAAGGTGATCGAATACAGATTTCTCCTGTCTCTCCAATCCCACTTATCAACAAATCTGAATCCGCAATCAAAAGCTGCACTCCTTCGCGGCCTTTGCCAATGGGAATGTTCGGACCGAGAGAGTCTGTTATCGCATAAATTCCCATGATTTGAGGCGTTTCCGTTGCGCCGTAGCAATTATAGCAGCGAACGTGAGGAGCGATCGTACGGATATGCTCGACCTGAGAAGGCAGCAACGTATCTCCACCCAAGAAGGCGTAACGCCAGTCGCTTATAACTTTGCCACGCTTACTGCCCCCTGCCATGACCATCGCCATCGCTGGAGTCAGATGGGTGACGGTAATTTGCTGCTCCACCATCCAGCCATTCAAGTAATCTTTGTCCAGTAAGTTGCTGCTATCCGGGATACAAATGGTGGCGCCTATAGATAAAGGCACAAAAATATCACGCAGCAACGGGTCATGCCCCAGTCCAGAAAACATACTAAAGCGATCTTGTGCCTGTAATTCAAATTCGTTTACGTACCAACGTATAAAGCTGGCAATGGGTTCGTGAGTGCAGGAAATACCTTTAGGTGCAGCTGTAGTGCCCGAAGTAAACAACATATAAGCCGGATCATGCAATGTATGTTCCTTGCGCCGCAATAAAACAGCCGTCTGCTCGGCGTCACTGAACCGCTTATACTCATGTTCCCTCACCACAAAGGACACTAATCCAGACAGTTCCTCGAAAAGTGTAGGCCTGGTTTGGCGAACGGAGCGAGGCAGCACAATCCCCCTTGCTCCTGACACCTTTACCATCTCTGCCACACGAGCACTTGGCTGTGCGGGATCAATGACCACAAAGGCCGAACCACTTTTGAGCACAGCCAGCATCGCGATAATTAAAAAGGCACTGCGTTCACCATAAATGGCAATCACCCCACGCTCAACCGTCCCGAATCGTATGAACTCTGCTGCCAGCTCATCACTGGAACGATCCAACTGGCGGTACGTGTACACTGTATTTTCCCAGTCAACAACAGCTGCCGCCTCTGGGTATTGAGCTGCTTGTTCTTGGAACATCACTTGAATGGGTTGGAGCAGATGATCATCTGGATGTCTGAGCGGCAATGAAGGGTCCGGCAAAACTTTTGCAGCGTGTTCCGTAAGCAGAGAGTATGACCGAAGGGGAGCATTCGGCTGCTTTACAATTTGGCTGCACAAACTTTGGAATTGGCTCAACAGCTCAAGCGCGCGTTCTTGGCTGAACAGTCCTGTCGCATACACGAGTTCCAACTGAATGCCTTCCGCCTGCTCCTGTGCATATAAGGTAAGGTCGCATTTAGAATCATGTTCATCCCACTCCATAATCTGGACTGCCAATCCCTCCAGCTGTGCCGCAACCGGTGGAATGTTAAGCATGTTAAACATAACCTGAAACATTGAAGACCGGCTCAAGTCGCGATCTGGCCTTGCCATTTCCACCAGCTTTTCAATAGGTATATCCGGATGAGCGTAAGCCCCCAGCGCAGATTCACGAATTTGCAGCAGTAGCTCTGTATAAGTGAGCGGCTCAGACAGATTTGTTCGCAATAGAAGCGTGTTTACGAACAAACCTGTAACCTGCTCTAAATGCGGATGGTTGCGCCCTGCAATCGGTACACCAACCGCAATGTCAGCTGTGCCGCTTAACCGATGCAATAATAGATTAAAGGCAGCAAATAGAGTCATAAACAGAGTGCAGCTATGCTGTTGTCCCAAACTTTTCAACTGCTCGCTCAACAAAAGCGGCAATTGTAAGCAAACACGCTTGCCCCCGTAGCTTTGCACCAAAGTTCTGGAATAATCGCTTGGCAGCTGCAAAGGAGGAATGGGGGTTTGAAGAAGCTTCATCCAATATTTCAGCTGACTGTGGTAAGATTCACTCCCGATCCACCCCTGCTCCCAATGCGCATAATCAGAATAAGTCAACGGGAGCGGAGGCAGGTTGGTTGTGGTATGACCGACAAAATCACTATACAACTGACAAAGCTCGTTCATCATGATTCCCATCGACCAGCCGTCCGTTATGATATGATGAAGCACCATCACTAATTGATGCTGCTGCTCACCTGTCCGAAGCAGCGTAATCCGATACAACGCTGGCTCAGACAACAAAATGGGGCGTTGGCATTCCTGCTGTATCCAAAGCTTGGCTTCTTCTTCCGAGCACTGCTTTACTTCCAACTGAAAGGCTGGCGCGGAATGGACTACTGCCACCGGACTTCCCGCTGCCATTTGAATCGACGTACGAAAAGATTCATGCCTATGAATAAGCTTTTGCAGCGACATCGTTAATGCCTCAACGTGCAGATGTCCCTTTAAGGTCATAACACCAGGCAGTAGATAAGCATTTTGTGTCTCATCCAGCTTTTGCAGGAACCACATTCTTTGCTGTGCACTTGTTAAGGGAACTGTAAAATTTGCGGATTGCTGCAGCGGAACGATCTCATTTCGACGGGGTGTATAATTCGTATGCTGCTGCAAAAGCATAATCTCTCCAGCCATATCACGCAGAACGGGCTTGGTAAATACCGTGCGAATAGGCAGCTCAACACCAAACACTTCTTGGATCTTGGAAATCAACTGTGTTGCCAATAAGGAGTGACCGCCTGATTCAAAAAAATGCGCATCCAGCGTGACTCCCTTCTTGTCTAACAGCCGCTGCCATACTTGAATTAACACCTGCTCTGTCATGGACATTGCGTGGCTATTTTCGATCACTTCAGACATTTCTTCCTGATGATGCTCCAACAAAGCGAGCAATGATTTACGATCCATTTTGCCATTAGGTGTTAGAGGTACTTGTTGTACCACGACGAACCGAGAGGGAATATAAGGACTAGGAAGTCTATCCTGTAAGAAACGTTTGACCTCTAATTCGTTCCATGCTGTCTCGGGTTTCATTACGATAAAAGCGACAAGCCTGGCTTGTTCTGGAGGACTGCCCGCCATCATCACCACACTCTGTGCAATTCCCTCATACGTTATCAACTGGGCTTCAACTTCGCCCAAATGAAGTCTAACTCCCCTAACTTTTACCTGATCATCTTGTCTCCCTACAAATTGCAGACTACCGTCAAGGCCGCATCTGACGAGATCGCCCGTCTTATAAAGACGTTCCGCTCCATGGTGTCCTGTACCTTGAACAGCAATAAATTTGGAAGAGGTCATGTCCGGATCATCATAATAACCCCGCGCCAGTCCCACTCCCCCGATATACAGCTCCCCTATTCCGCCTGGCAGCGGACGCTGCATGCAGGAATTGAATACATAAACTTGTACATTAGGGATGGCATGTCCCAGATCTAATACGGGATCATCGGGCGTGCATTCTTTAACAGTGGCCCACACCGTTGCTTCTGAAGGTCCATACGCATTAAAAAACTTGCGTCCAGGCGCCCAACGGGCCACAATCTCAGGGGTGCATGCCTCTCCAGCGGAAATTATAACCTTTAAATCGGGTAAGGCCGCATCCGGAATCAACGACAGGACAGAAGGGGGCAGAACGGCATGAGAGATGCGCTGTTCGGCCAGCCAGCGAACCAGTTCTGTTCCTGACAGCAGCGTTTCCATCTCAGTCATGCACAGCGCTCCGCCACTGCGAAAGGCCATAACGAGTTCAAACACCCAGGCATCAAAACTGAATGAAGCAAATTGAAGAATGTTGCTGGCTTCGGACAGATCAAAATATTGCCGTTGAGCCTGCGCCATGTTCCAGATGCCCCGATGCTCAACCAGCACTGCCTTTGGCTGTCCAGTAGAGCCTGACGTAAAAATAACATATGCCACATCATAAACAGTTGCTTGCTCGCTGCTGAAACTTGCAGGGTCACACGAGGGATCACTTTCAGCAACATCCAGCAGTACAAGTTCTGTCTTTTCGTTGATCATCTCTAGTTCAACGGTGGATACACTGATCAGGGCGGACATGTTTACACGCTCTGCCATGTACTTTTTACGATGCAAAGGATAGGCGGGATCAATGGGCACAAAGGCGGCTCCTAGCTTAAGTACAGCAAATACAGATACAACCATATCAAGTGACCGCTGTAGACAAATGCCTACAAAGTCCCCTTTTCTTACCCCTTTATGGAATAGCATTTGGGCGATTTGATTTGCCCGCTCATTGACCTGAGCGTAACAGAGTGTGCCTCGCTCGGACGTAACGGCAACTGCATGCGGCCGATGCACAGCCTGATATTCCAGCAGATGATGCAGGCAAATCGGAGGAATTTCAGCCTGTGCATTCTGCAATAGGCTCTGCTGATCCGCAGCGGCTGTCTCAAGTCGTATACGGCCGATTTGCTCTTCGGGATGGTTAACAACCTCCTCCAACAGCTTTGTATACAATACTGCCATGTTCTCTACAAAATCTGCAGTAAACAGACTTGCACGATATATTAAAGAGCCTTGAATAGTCGTATCTGTCTCTTCCATCATCAGAACAAGCTCATATTGAGCGTCTGCTGCCTCCAAAGGTACAGATTGTAAAGTAAATGACCCCCATTCCGCTTGAGCTTTATCGTTGCTAATAAACGATGGCAAGTGCTCGCCATTGCCACGCTGAGCCCGTTCCATCACAAAAGCAACTTGAAAGATCGGTGAGACCTTTGCATCACGATCAGGAGACAATCGTTCTACCAGCAGCGGAAATGGATAGTCTCCATGCTTCATCGCTTCCAGTACCTTCTGTTTGGCGGCTGCTACCAAACTATCGAATGCAAGTTCCCCTGGGCACGAAAGGCGCACAGCAACAGGATTCACCAAATAACCGAAAATACGTTCAAAAGCAGCCTCGCTCCTGCCAGATGAAAATGTACCGACCACAATCTCTTCTTGATCGGTATACCTTTGCAAAAGCGCGGCAAATGAGGCAAGCAGCAGTGTGTTTAACGTTACTCCAAGCTCTCTGCACAATCGAATTACAGCCTGTGTCAAAGGATCGCTCAATCTAAAGGAATGACTCCCCCCTTTAGCATCGTTAGCAGCGCCTCCTGCACGATCTGTAACTAGTGAGCATACCGGCAATTCCCCTGCCAATGTCCTGTGCCAATATCCTCCATCCTGCTCCGCCCGCGCACTCTTCAAATATTGATTTTGCCATTCTACAAATGAGCCATAATGCTGTTCGGCTGTCTTCTTTATCGGCGTAGGTATCTCCTGATCATACATGTACACAAAGGCTTGCAGCAGCATGACCACAGACCAGGCATCCGTTATAATATGATGCAAAGACAAGAGAAGCCGAGGCGGACCGTCAGAAAGGATATACAATTTCACCCTGAACAATGGGCCCGCTTGCAATGAGAATGGTTGCCGCAAATGGCTGCGGAATAAAGCCTCCGCTTCTTCATCCCACGTGTTCAGGCGATAGGCTTCATAATCAACCTTACTACCTGCAGGCTGGACCTGCCGCTTGATTTCGCCATTGTGCAGCACAAAAGTTGTACGCAAAGAACTATAGGTATCGTACAAACGTTGAGATGTATCATGCAGTTTCTGCTCGTCAATAGGGGAGAGGAGGTCCCATGCCGCCTGCATATGATAAGCGCAGCTGTCCGGATTTACATGCTGCTGCAACCAAAGAGCCCGCTCCCCTACTGATACCATGGAATCTCGACGCTCTGCACGCTGCTGCAAAAGCTGGCGGATCATTTCTTCTTTTTCCAGGCGAGATAAGTTAGCTTCAACATTTGTATTTTTCTTCATAATCCTACTCCTGTCTAAGGCTTCCTGACATTACGATTCTGTGCCTTTCTCTAATAATAGGTGCAGCAAACGATCCATTTCCTCATCCGATAACGTACCTAAATCATGCTCCACACTATCTGACTGCAATAAGTTGTCGAGCAGCGATTCCTCACGTACAGACTGATGCTGTGTTTCCTGCAAAATATGCCATATGTGTACAGCTGCCTGACGGGTGGTTGCTCCTTCTACAAAATGAAACAACGGAATAGATACATGAAATTGCCGATCTAGTTTGTGCTTGAGCTGCAGAGCCATAATCGAGTCCATGCCGAGTCCAATCAACGACTGATCAAGGGCCAAGCTGTCTGCCGGAACAATTTTTAACGTATCGGCAAACAGTTGCTGCAAATGCTGCTCCAATAACGGCAAAACTTCGTCTTGCTCATGCAGCGCCCCCAAAATGGACTGTACCCGTGCATTGTCCTTCGAATCCTCAGCAGATAGAACCAACTCTAATCCGGCTCCATTCTCAGTTGTCTCGAGCGGAAACACCTCAGGCGAATCTGTCCATAATCGTTTTTTCTCCCACGGTCGTGTTGGAATGAAAACGCATTCACCAGAATTTCCGATGTTATCCCAATTTAATGAAATACCGTGCTCATATAATGTCATCGCACTCCGCAGCATCGTCATTCGCTCTTCGTTTTTTTTCATAGAATGCAGGGAAAGCCCTGCCTTAAGATTATCGTTGGTGATCTCCCCGACATGTGGGATTAATACAGGATGAGGACCAATTTCCACGAAGATTTCATATCCATCCTGCTGCGCCAACGTGACCGCATCACAAAACAAAACCGGATCTCGCATATTGCTGGACCAATGCCCTGCATTTGTACGCAAGCCGTTGTCTGCGCGGCCTGTAACCGTAGAATAAAGGCGCAAGCGTGATAAACGATGTTTGACTGATGCAAGCTGAGCCTGCAACAGTGCACACAAGGAATCCATTTGTTTGCTATGAAAACCATATACATGTGACAGCATCCGTGTCTTGTTGGCAGCAGGCAGCGCTTGCAGACAGTGTTCTACTTCCTGCTTCTCCCCCGCTATAACAAAAGAAGCAGGACCATTTACCGCAGCTACAGACAGGCCAGGATATTGCGCCAGCAGCTGTTGCTGGTCACACTGCGTGCTGTGAACCGAGGCCGTTGCACCTTGCCCTGCTGTAGTCTGCATAAGCGTGCTGCGCCAGTATACGATCCACAGCGCATCCTCTAATGTAAGGACACCTGCCGTACAATACGCGGCTATCTCCCCGAGGCTGTGTCCAATTACCGCTTTGGGTTCAATCCCCCAGCTGCTCCATAACGCAACAAGCGATACTTGTACGGCAAATACCAGCGGCTGCGCAACGTCCGTGCGATCGCTCCAGTTGTCTTCATGACCGCGAAACAACTCCTCCTCAAGGGACCAGCCTGCGTATGGAATCCAGATGGCATCACATGATAAAAATGATTGTTTGAACACATTTTCATTATTAAACAACTGACGTCCCATGCCTGACCACTGGCCCCCTTGTCCTGAAAAAACAAAAGCGAGCTTTGAGGCATCTAATGGGGTTCCATTTAAATCTGAACGTCCAAGGTCTTCGATTAATTCTGACGTGCTGCCTCCGATAGCCGCTGTACGCCACAAACGATGCGTCCTTCTCTGCTGTGCTGTATAGCAAATATCGTTCAGCCTGACTGATGAATGATCGAGCAGATAGTTTCTCATCTCTACATTTAATCGCATTAATCCATCCCGCGTGTTCGCCGACAACGGCAAGACGTAGAGAGAAGCTTCCTCTATCCTCTCGGATTTGATCGTGTTCAGATCATACTGCTGAAGCACAACATGCGCGTTCGTACCACCGAAGCCAAAGGAACTGACCCCTGCTAAAGCAGGCTTCTCCTGTGCCGACCATGGGATTCTCTCTCTTACAACTTGAAGCGGCATATCCTGAAATGAAATATAAGGATTAGGACTTTGAAAATTTAAATGTGGAACCCACTCCTTGTTCGTTAAGCAGAGCACCGTTTTAATAAATCCAGCTATGCCTGCAGCGGCCTCCAAATGCCCAATATTACTTTTGACAGACCCTAAATAGCACTTGTCCCGTACAGAGCGATTAATCGATAGTACTCTTCCTAACACCTGCACTTCAATCGGATCACCAAGAGCTGTTCCTGTCCCGTGCGCCTCAATATAGTTGATATGCTCTGACTGGACTCCTGCAATACGATAGGCTTCCTTAAGCACATCTTCCTGAGCTTGCATGCTAGGTGCAGTTAGCCCATTGCTTAATCCATCCTGGTTTACAGCACTTCCTCTAATAACCGCATAGATTCTATCCTTGTCGCGAATAGCCGCAGACAGCGGCTTTAAAATAATCGCTCCTGCTCCTTCTCCACGTACATAACCATTCGCCTGTGCATCAAATGTTTTGCATTTGCCATCAGGCGCTAGCATACCTGCCTCAAAAAAAGCCTTGCTAATGGCCGGATTCAGAATGACGTTAACCCCGCCTGCAATAGCAAGCTCGGATTCCCCTGTCTTCAGGCTCTGACATGCGAGATGGATGGCTACTAATGAAGAAGAGCAAGCCGTATCCACTGCCATACTGGGTCCCCGTAGATTCCAAATATAAGAGATTCGATTTGCAGCTATACATGTGGAATTGCCTGTTACTCTATAAATGCTGCTCTTATGGATGTCCGACAATTTGCTGTTGCCATAATCATTGCTGGAGATCCCTATAAACACGCCCGTTCTAGAGCCGCTAAGATGCTCATTTGTAATTCCTGCATCCTCCAAAGCCTCCGAGACTACTTCTAGCAGCAGTCGTTGCTGGGGGTCCATCTCCTCTGCTTCTCGTGGAGATATGCAGAAAGCATCATTGTCAAACTGTTCAATATCGTCCACCATACCGGCGTAGCAGATACCCTCCTGTGTAAAATGAGGAGATCGCGTGGTCGGTATTTCACGAATACAATCCAATCCAGTTTTTAAATTATGCCAGTATTCTGCTATGCTGTTCGCAGCTGGAAACCTGCAGCCCATACCAATAACAGCTATGTCCCCTCCCTCTCTATGGAACCTCCTATTCTCTTGTCTCTCTAAATGGTGGGAAAGACTACCATAAGCGTAATATCGAGCCACCGCATCGATAGAGGGGTAATCCCAAAACAAGGTAGGATCTACTTTTTGTTTGATCCAATTCTCCAGCTCCCCAGATAAAACAACGAGTTCCTGCGAGTCAAGACCGTAGTAAGAAAAGGGCCGCTCTGGGTCGACATCATGGTGTGGATAGCGCTTTATTCCCGCAATCTTTTGAATGAACCAATCACGAATATGTTGATAATTATTATGATCCATGTTCGATTAACCACCCCATGCGATTAAGCTTCCACTGAGATACATTTGCTTGCATTTGTGGCGTTGAATTTTATTACTGGATGTTTTCGGAATATGTAAAGGCTTTACGATCTTAATATCGTGAGCATGTAGTTGGAATTGTTCATTAATTTTCATCTGAATGTTCTGAGCAATGTCGTTCAGGCTAGCAGCGAGATCAAGTTGTTTACGCTGGATCACATGTTTGAACTCACGGTTCATTTCACACAATATAACGAGTTCTTCCTTCCCTTGTACGTCAATCGAGAAAGCCGCTGTACTGGCTGCGTTAATTTCCGAATGACAGCCAGCTGCTATTTGCTCAATATCCTGAGGGTAGTAATTCTGTCCTCGTATAATGATGAGATCTTTTAATCTGCCTGTTATAAATAGCTCGCCTTCATGAATAAAACCAAGGTCCCCTGTCCGTAAATAGGGTCCCCCTCCAGTGTCAGACAAGCAAGCAGCAAACGTATCAGCACTCGCGACAGGTGCACCCCAATAACCTTGGGCAACACTATCCCCCTTAATCCATATTTCTCCTATTTCTCCCTCGGTATGTTCTACTTTGGTAAAAGGTTCAACAATCTTAATTTGTTGGTGAGCACTTATCTGTCCACAGCCTACTAATAAGCGGGTTCCCGGTCCAGTATTGTCTTCAAGGAGAACCTGATGCTTCTGCATCGCTTTGTCATTAAGAAGCAGCAGGTTTGGTGATGCTAATCTTGACCCTACAGTTACACATAAGGTGCCCTCCGCCAATCCATAGCTGGGCATCATGGCTTGTTCTTGAAAGCCACATACGCCGAATTGATCTACAAATTGACGGATTGTCTCTGCACGGACGGGTTCTGCGCCATTAAAAGCATTTGTCCATGAGCTTAAATCCAATGCTGCTTTTTCCTCTTGCGATATTTTCTGGATACATAATCGGTAGGCAAAATCAGGACCGCCACTAAAAGTCACACCGAACTTGCTGATGGCCCGCAGCCATCTAATGGGTTTCTGTATAAAATCCAACGGTGACATCAAGTAGCAAGTCCCGCCGTTATAAATATTTTGCAGTACGTTACCAATTAAACCCATGTCATGATATATCGGCAACCAAGTTGCCATAATGGTATTGGCAGCGTGTTCAAACCGCTGCTGCATCATAGCAAAATTATGATGTAGATTGCGATGGCTTACCATAACACCTTTCGGACTGCTGGTAGAACCTGATGTGTACTGCAAAAATGCAATATCTTCGCTAGGGATGGATTCCGTATGTTTGTAAAACAGGTGGTTGCAACTCATAATGTCGTTAAGTTGAATGATGTGGGCAGCTTGCATAGATGATGGAAGTTTATCTGCATCTTGAGGAGTTGGTGTGATAATTAGAGCAGGCGTGCTGTCTGCATAAATAGCTGCAATACGTTCTGCATTGCGAGACTTGCTTGGAGGGTAGACTGGGATGGGTATAGCTTTGGCGTAAAGACTTGCTAAGAAAGAAATAATATAATCAATTCCACTAGGCAAAAGAATCATAATCCTCTCCCCTTCCAAACCTAAATACTGGAAGTAGCCAGCGAGCGCTTGAGATTGGAGCAGCAATTCTCGGTAGGTACAACTGACGCTTTCCATCTCTCCGTCTTTTAAATAAATAAAAGCTTTGCGTTCCGGATAATGGTGCGCCGTCTCGTTTAACACTTCAGGTAAGTTCCGATACAATCTTATACCTCCTACCTTAAGTAACTAAAATATTAAATTTACAAATGTACGGTTATAAAGCTTATTCACGCATGAGCCTTGCTTGTAAATGATATAATCATCACCTCGATTAGAGAAGATTTCTAAATTGACATAACTACATGCGCTTCGGTTTACTGTAATATACTCCCAAATATAGTTGATGTCAATCGCCTTCCATAAAATTAAAGTACAAGCCTAACTAATATTTTGTAAATGGTTACATCCCGCCTTCAGGCCGCACCATCTTCTTTCCTTGATGCAAACCAAATCTAAACGTACCGGCAGTCCAACTCCCCTTTCAGGATAATTGTATCGGGTTTAAAAAATGTTTCTTCCTTTTCATACAAATACTACTTCGGCCGATCCTCTTTTGTTATATGATCACTCGGTGCTAAGTCAGCGTGTACTCTCTTTAAGTATAAATCGTAACGATTATCCACTTCCTTGGCGATACTCCGGAAGCGTCTTGTCTCCTCTACGATCGGGTCCAGCTCAGTCTGAATACGGATCTCCGTGCGTGGAATTACACATTTTCGAGCAGCCTCTTCCATCTCCTCCGTCTCCATCTCCCCTGCCGTCAGAAGCGCCTCTAGCTGTGCTTCCAGCTCCTTAAGCGACCCATCTTGTTGTTCTTGTTGCTCTTGTTCTTGTCCAACTTGTATATCGTTCGATGCGGCATCGTCCGTTATCGCTGCATTGTGCATTTCCTTTTCATTCCTCATGACACAGCCTCCTTACACCTATTAAGATGCTCCATAATATACAAAAGCATGACCAATACCTCTCGGAATTGATCATGCTCAGGGCTTGCTGCAAGTGTCTGGTACGAGTAATACCTGCAAACGAAGCTCGTACATATTCGATGGATCGCGGCATTATATGCCCTAACACCGATACGATCCCCGCTTGTTGCTCTTGTTAACATGCTAACTCTTATGACGCCAAATGATTGCAATTAATTAGAAGTTCACCTGTTACTGCCTATAGTCACTTCTTGTCATGTTAACTTGCATTTACTTTACAACATGCTTAGACAAGCTCCAGTTATCCTTGTGCCTTGGCTTCCTTAAGCACATGAATCATGGCATCATGAATATGTCCATTTGTACCTACAATGTCACGAACAGCTAAATGATATGGATTACCATGCGTATCCGTCAGACGACCGCCGGATTCGGCAATCAGTAAGCTGCCTGCTGCTAAGTCCCACGCATTCAGGTTCAGCTCCCAAAAGCCTGTCAGTCGTCCCGCAGCCACATAGGCCATATGAAGAGCAGCTGATCCGGACGTGCGAATGTTGCGCACCTGCGGTGCCAACGCCTGAATACCTGCCAGATTCAATGGCAGCGCCCGTTCACGTTCCGTCGGGAAGCCTGAGGCAATCAAGCTGTCAGAAAGCTCGGTCTCCTTGGCGACTTCCATCGGAGCGCCATGTACGTAAGCACCTTTGCCTTTTTCCGCAACGAATAGCTCGTCTCTAATCGGATCATACACAACTCCTACAATTACTTCACCTTTATGGGCAAGCGCAATCGACACCGAGAAATAAGGAAACCCATGAACAAAATTGGTCGTGCCGTCAAGCGGGTCAATAATCCATAAGTATTCGGCCTTCTGTGCTTGTTCCAATGCACGTTGAGAGGCGTCTCGGCCAGGCTCTACGCTTTCTTCGCCCAGTATTTCATGATGCGGAAAATGGGTCATAATCAACTTCCGGATCATGACTTCCGCGCCTTTATCTACTTCGGTGACAAGGTCATGCATAGATGACTTTATACTCAACTTCTTAAATTGTCCTAGTCTGCTCTTAATCCACTCTCCCGCTTTAGCTGCACAGTTAACTGCAACCGCGGTAAAGCTTTTGCCCGTCACCACATACGGAATTTTCTCTTCATTGCGCAATGACTTCACACTACTTTCTGTAATAAAGTGACACACCCTTATTCAAATATACGCCATCGTGTTAGCGAAGTTTCATCCCTTTGCCCTATCGGTTATGAAATGAATCATCCGGCCAGTAAGCCACTGACTATCATGCGTATGGAAAGAATAAGCAAGGTTAAACGCAGAAGCAACAGTAGTCCTTTTCCCGACATTTTGTTGGCAATCATCGCCCCCAGCTTGCCGCCAATCCATGCGCTCGGTGCCAAAATAGCTACAAGCAGCCAGTCGACGGATCCGTTCCAGGCGTGTACTGTCGTACCAAGAATTGAACTGAGGAAGATGACAAACATGGAAGTCGCTGTCGCCACATGAGCAGGATAACGGAACAATAACACCATAAGCGGGACAAATAATGAACCGCCTCCGATGCCAAACAGACCGGATACGAGACCAACCATAAAGCCTATGAGCAGCATCACCCATACATGCTGACCATATTCAGACGTAACACCCGCACCATCCGTGAACTGCTTGGTCTGGCTCCAACGGATGTTAAGCGGCTTCATCTTGTCCTTCATCACCATCAAGATCGCCATAGCAAGCATAAAGAAGCCAAATGCCAGCTCAAAGGACTGATTCTTGAACTGTTGGGTCAGAGCCGCGCCCAGCATCGATGCTGGACCGCTTGTAATAAAATAAATGATTCCACTCCGCCAATCCACACGCTTGACCTTCCGATACGCAAGCGTCGAGGATAAGGAAGTAAAAATGAGCACTGCAAGTGACGTTGCTACCGCCACTTGAGCGTCAATCGTCTTGCCTAACATGAGCGGCCCTAAATAAATAAGACCTGGAACCAGTATAATACCTCCACCAAGTCCAACGATACTGCCAAATGTCGCAGCCGCGAGCCCGATTATGGCCAGAAGCAAGATCGTTATCTCCATTTCATGTTCAACCTTTCACATATGAAGTGTAATCTAAGAGGTAGTAGCGCTTATCTTACGCAAAAATCCGCCTTGCCCAAATGACGCTGCTGGAGCGCACTTGTGCCGCAAGGCGGACGATTGACGTACGGATGTCGCCTCTATCTTACGATATAGCGAACGATGGAAAATTATACACCTACGATATTAAAGCCGCCATCTACGTAAATGACTTCACCAGTAATACCACGTGACCAATGACTCATGAGGAACATCGCTGTATCACCCACTTCGGCTGTCTCTGTCGTACGACGAAGCGGCGCTTTCTCCTCCACATCACGCAAGATAGAGTTGAAGTCGGAGATGCCTTTGGCAGCCAGTGTGCGGATCGGGCCAGCTGAGATTGCATTTACACGAACGTTAAACTGGCCAAGGTCATTCGCCAGGTAACGCACGGATGCTTCCAGCGCAGCTTTGGCTACACCCATAACGTTGTAGTTCTTCATCGCACGCTCTGCGCCGAGGTAAGTCATCGTCATGATGCTGCCGCCTTCAGTCATAAGCGGGTACAAACGCTTAGACACTGCCACAAGCGAGTATGCGCTGATGTCTTGAGCAAGCGCAAAGCCAGCGCGAGACGTGTCTGCATACAACCCTGTTAATTCTTCCGTCTTCGCAAATGCAATGCTGTGCACGAGACCGTGAAGCGTGCCAAACTCTTCTTTGAGTTGGGCAGCCAACGTATCGATCTCTTCATCAACCGTAACGTTACACGGTAAAATGACCGAATTCGGGATAGTCTCTGCAAGCTTGCGTACGCGTCCTTCAACGCGCTCGCTCTCGTATGTAAATGCCAATCTAGCGCCCTGGGCGGCAAGTGATTGCGCAATCGCCCACGCGATGCTGCGATCATTTGCTACGCCCATGACCACAATATTTTTACCTGCTAATACTTGAGTCATGTTATAAAATCCTCCTCTTACCGCCTTAATCATGTCGGGTGCCACTACTTGTACAGCAATGTTCAGGCATGATAACGGTTTGCACTCTTTGTCCAACGTAACGTATTTTACGATGATTTTCAAGTCAATCGAGGCGCATTTTACATCATTTGAGCAAATTTTTAGTACCAGATCTTAATATTAGCTCCTGATAACGAAGCCTATTTAAATTTTTGACCCCATCAGGCATTAACCGTCAACAATCACGCTTGCCTGATCTACATAAGTAACGCCCTCATTAGTATAAGATAACAGTTCACGCATCAGTTGGAATAACGCCTCATCCTTCTGTTTGGCCTCAATCATAACGTCCAAACGTTCCGTAAAGGGAGCTATGCGTCGCAGAAAATCAAGGAGTGGCCCTACCTCGACAAAATCCGCATGCCCACGTATGTCCTTCTCGCTTTTCGGACTGGATACATGAATTTTGGGCGGTAATGGATCACTTGATACAGCATCCATTTGGGCATTCCGGGTGGACCACGTTTTCAGAATGTCAGGCCACAACTCCGCTGCATGCTCGCCGTCGTTGTTCACCCAATGGTGATGAATATCTAGCACCATTGGAACTTGCAGGCGGTTACATACGGCAAGTGTTTCCATTGCGTTAAACGTCTTATCGTCATTCTCCAGCGTCATTCTGCACTTGATCTTGTCTGGCAGCGACTCAAAGTTATGGACAAATCGCTCAGCTGCAGAAGGTTTGTCCCCGTAAGCCCCGCCAATGTGGATGTTATTTTTAGCACGTGCATCGAGTCCCATTGCCTCCAGCATGTGCAGGTGGTGCTGAAGATCACGTATAGACTTAACAAGCACATCCTCTCGCGGGGTGCTTAATACGGTAAAATGATCAGGATGGAACGATACACGCATCTGGTGCTTCTTCACATAATCGCCAATTGCCAAGAATGACTCCTTTAAAACAGGGAACGGGTCCCACACCTGAAGCAGCGCCTCGTGAGTTGCAAGTGGAATTAGCTTGGAGGAAAAGCGATAGCACTTAATATCGTGCGCCTTGTTGTGCTTCAACAATCGCAGTGTATTGTTCAGATTTTCTTCTGCGACACGCTCTAACCTGCGAATTGCCGCTTCGTGGTCATCAAGCTTGCTGAATGAAGCATAGGTCATGGTACGGGAGGGAGAACTATTAGCGACAGTCATGGACATAGCCACGTAACCAAGGCGGACCAGCATAAAAGGGCAAGCTCCTTCCGGCAATATTTAAAGTGAATGATGTTGGGATTTATGTTCTATATTGCCCGAAAGGAGCTGCCTGTATGAATAGCCAGAGTCGGCTTTCTTCGTACTATTCTATTTTCATGTTCCGAACTGTTTTTACAATCTCGGTACTGATTCCCAGTTTGTACCCCTCCGACACATAACGAAGATGCCGCTTCGCATCTAGAACAACGACAATTGGGAACTCGCTTCCCTTTATCATCCTAATATCTTCTTGAATTAATTTCAGCCCCTCGTAGGATGAGTCCCGTATAGCCGTGGCTGCGGCAGGAAGTCCTTTCATTGCAATGCTGGAAACTGCTTCCTCGTTACGAGCCAGCAGCAGAACAGCACTGCCGCAGCTATCAAGCTCCAACTGCAACTCTCTCATCTCCCGCAGTAAATGCTTGGAAGGTTCCCGTTCAGGATCGAGCCAAGCCAGTATGATACCCGCTTGTGGTAGCTCTGTCATTACTCCAGCTGAGATACAAGTAATTGTGTCCTCTGACACCTCGCCTAGTACAGGAACAGATTCGTTTTCTTGTCTGAAAATAAGCGTTGTATGCACCGTCTCATTTGGCTTAACTGTGAAGTAGCTGCAGCGTACAAGCACGGTACCATCACTTAATCGTGTACCTGTCGTCACGCGGTAGCTTCCGCTTAACACCTCATAGGGCTTGCCGTATACATCTTTCTCCCCAAAGGGAATCGACAAGGTACGGTACATACCATCTTCCAAGCGAGCAATCGTAAACGTCTGCTGGTAGGCTGCCAACTCGGCGTGTTGTTCCGCCGCTACAAAAACTATCGAACTTCTTGCAGGCATGCTCGTCTCCAATGGGGCATGCACAGTCTCAAATCGAGCCTCCTGCCATTGTTCGTTCAGCCAATATTGAGCACTCAAATTAAGCGGTTCTAGTCTTGCCGGGATACCTAGTGATCTTGCCATCGCCACAAAGTAAATTTCGCGGCTCATTCGATCAGTTACCTTCATACGATGAACACCAGCTGGAGTCATCATCCCCGTGTAGCGGTCTACATCCTGCACGATCAATATACTATCCTTAATATGTGTAATAAGTAATTGTGGATCAGATATATACTCATGACGCTCCACTTCAGATAACGACTGAAGGAGTTGTTCTCTGTAAGGAGCAATCATCTCGAAATGGATACGCGGGCATAACACATAGGGATCAAACAGCCCGGCAGGAACTCCCTGATCAGCATACGCTGCAGCACTGTACAAATGATCAGCTAACGTCGATTGGCACGTATCTGCCAGATCTTTATCCCGCAGCGATTCCAGCAATCTTAACGGAAGATCGCCGTATCGCGGACACTCTTGCAGTAGGAATGCCGCAATCTGCCCACTGTTTCCCTTTGCCTTCTCCAATACCACCCACACCCGATCAGCCGCCAACCCAAGCTGCTGAGCCAGTGCCGCCGCCTGCTGCTCTGAATAAAATGTGCCCTCGAATGCTGCACGAATGGCGGTACCTTCTTTGACACGTGCCTCGTGCCGACGCTTGGCCTCTTCTGATACGACGCATTCCTCCATATCCGTTGTCACTGGAGGCGGAACCATGCTCCATTCCTGAACCAACATCTGTTCTGTCGAAGCATGCAGTTTAACTTCAAACGTATCCGTGTCCGTTACACTGATTTTCCGGACACCAAATCCCTGCTCATTGCGGACGTGCAGCAGAAGGTCGCCAAGACCTGTCTTCAAGGTCACTTGACCAGCAGCATTGGTCTTCTTAGTCACAATAGAATAAAACTCCGCATAGTTGTAAAGCTGGAAATGTACCTCAGCTTCAACCGGAGCCCCCTTTGCATTCACCACTTGCACCGTAATCTGCTTCACTGGCGCATAGTTGTCCAACATGTTGATCTCGGCATACCACGGATGATCGGAACATATTTCTTCGGGACCGTTATAATCAGCCGATACTCGTGTGTTCACAAGCATGGCCCGTCTGGACGGCGAACGGAACCAGCCTTCGTCCAGCTTAGGCTCTGGCTCACAGGCGCCTAGGAAATGCCATCGGCCATCCGCCCAAGCTTCCACCCAGGCATGGTTGGAATCGCAATGTGCCCATCTAGGCGTGTAACATTGGCGAGCGGGAATACCGATGCTGCGCAGTGCTGCCACAGCCAATGTAGATTGTTCGCCGCAGCGCCCAAGCGCTGTACGCATAAGGGTAAGCGGCGACACCGTTCTCATGTCGGTACCGATATAAGTCGCCCGCTCATGGCACCAGTAATTGGTTTCCAAGATGGCGTCATACATAGACAACCCCCTTACACGTTCTGCCAACTCTCCATAAATGACCTTTCGGCTATCATCGATATTTTCATTGTTCACACGATACGGCAATACAAAGTTCAGAAATATCGAATCTGGTATCGTGCTCCCCCACGGCAGCTCTTCACGGACCTTCAAAGCTTGCCGCACATGATCCAGGAAGAAAGCACCATCATAGTCTGCTAGATCATTTAACGGCATGTAGGCATATAACACTTTCAGCAATATTGTCTCTTCTTCTGTCAAATGATGATCCAAGATGCCAAACAGCGCTTGTCTCCGATGCTGCGCCCATTCCATTTTGATCGCCAACTTCTGTTCCAACACCATCTGATCAATCCCGTATGTTACGGCCGTATTCATCCCCATTCCACCCTTCGCCAGTCTAGATGTATTTTCAATCTGTCATTCTCGCCATGTCTTGCCGTCTTCTCGAATATACAACCTGGTGCGTCCATCTGTTGACGGTACCGAAGCCTCAAATAGTCCCCCTGTTGTAGAAAGTTTGAAGGTGCCAGATTCAAACCATTGTTCGTCCTGCTGAAGAGTCAATAGGTCCTCGCAGAATCGGCCATAACGTTCATAATAATCACGCTGCCGATAGTATATTTTTCGCAGCTGCCATTTCGACAGTTCATCATCTGGAAGCTCAAATGATGCGTCTGCGTCCTCTGTAAACAAAACATAGCCCCATAGTTCCGGATAATGCATGTTCACAATACCCATCGGGCTCCACACCCAGTTCTCTTCTGACAACGCGCGCCCGCTATCCAGGTGACGTCTCTTGACATATTGCCCCTCTACAACATCAACGTGCCATTCTACCCGCGAGAAATTAACACGCCAATACTCGCCGTTTCTAGGCATGCGACCTTCTGCTGCGCATTCTTTCAAAGAGCTCCATGGCATTGCAACCTCCACGCTCCATTTCCGGTTAGCCGCATGCGGATTGTTTAATTCACCATCAATATGGACTGCTGTCTGCAGCCCTTTAATATCCCAACCATTAATGGGCGGGCCCCCGTCCCGATAAGGCTTCGGGAGCAGCAGATCCCATACCGTATTTAAGGCATTAATCTCAAATTCATAGTAATTGTGCGTATCACCGTCAGGATCGATAAAGATTTCAAAGTCGTTGTCATGGAAAATAACAGAGTCCCGCTCTGTTAGCGTGGCCCAGATCTGTTCTTCCTCCATTTCAGCACCAAAGTAAAAATATTGATCGTCCCAGAGCATTTTCAGTCGTGTTCGCTTGGTTGGAAGCGGCTTAAGATCACCCTCGATATCTACAAAATCACTCGTCCAATCTGCTGTTTCCCAGAAAGACTTATCCAGACGACCGTCAAGTACAAGCGGCTCGCGCGCGCGCTTGCATATATAATGCTGGGGGCAATAATCACCGATAGCAGGTTCTGGCACATTGCTTCTGTTTATCGTCATCTTAACTTTCATCTCCTCCTGATTAATAAGGCACGGGTTACCTTGTACATCAACTTCTCTGCCTCTCTGCTTCTCTGCTTCTCTGCTGATGATCGTACTAGATTGTTACTAGTCTTGGTGCTGTTCACACTCTATTTCCCGCGACAACTAGCCCTCGCTGCTACATAGTCCGCCAACAAACAAGCGCCATACCCACTTGCCCCTGCAGCAGCATAAGCGGTCTCTGATTTGTACTGGGATGTGCCTGCCATATCAATGTGCGTCCATGTCATATCCTCAGCTACAAATCGGCGTAAAAACAACGCAGCTGTTATCGCCCCCGCCAATGGCAATGAGCTTGTATTGTTTATATCCGCATAGTCGCTGTGCAAATAACATTCGTATTCGTCCATTAATGGCATCGGCCATAATCTTTCTCCACACTTCTCACCTGCTTCTACCAAGTACGCGCTCATTTGTTCATCGCCCCATATCCCCGCGATTCCAAGTCCTAGCGCAGCGCCAACATTACCTGTCAGCGTCGCAATGTCGATAACTTGCTTCGCTCCCAGTCGCTCTGCATGCAGCAATGCATCTGCGAGTATGAGCCGCCCTTCGCCATCTGTATTGCCTACCTGCACCGTCATGTTATTCGGATAATGTATAATTGAAGAGGGCAACATCGCTTTGGCGTCAGGCACATTTTCCGCGATTGGAATTAACGCCACTATATTTACTTTGAGCTTCTTCGATACGATAATGTCTAATGCACCAATTACAGCGGCTGCTCCCCCCATATCCATTCGCGCATCGCTAATATCGTTGCCATTCTTGATGTTCATACCACCCATGTCAAATGTGATTCCTTTGCCAACCAGTGCAAGCAGCGGCAGTTCCGGAGCCGTTGTATAACGAACTTGGAGCATTACTGGCTGGTGGGCGCTTCCTGCACCAACTGCAATTAAGCCGTTCATCTGGTGTTGAACCAGTTCTTCTCCTTGATACACACAGGTTTGCACACCCTCAGCAGCGTTGAAATGCGACACGATGCGCTCGACAAATTCCCCGGGAAATAGCGTGTTTGCAGGTTCATTTACGAGGTTACGCGCCAAGATATTACCTTGGGCACGAATTTTGGCTGTATGCACCGCTTGCTCCATCACTTGTACGGACAATGTCGAGAACGATCCGGTGTCTACCTGTAAATACACAGGCTGAGGTTCTGGTGTTGCTGTCTTGTACTGATGAAATTGATAGTTTCCAAGGAGCCAGCCTTCGGCCCAAGCTGTCAGCCAGTCTTCCGCTGGTATCCCAAATAATGTTCTTATACGTGCTGATACTGGCATCAGATAAGCGCTCGCAAATCCTTCTACCTGAAGCTTACGTGCAGCCGAACTGGCAGCCCGCTTCACCGTTTCGCTTGTGCACACTCTTCGATTGCCCATGTAAATGACCATTATGGTCGGCTCCTCAGCGGAACGACTGTAGAACAACAAATGATCTCCCACCCTCAACTTCCCCGCTGGAAGTGGCAAATGGAAATCTTCGCTGTCATCATGTATATATAGCTGTACAACTGCAGCATCACGGCATCTCTCTGCAACTACAATCATTCGGTCTTCCTCCCAATTGTTCAATCGAAGTCCATTCGGCATCCCATATCACGATACAGCAGTGCCTGTATACTGCTGATTGTGCACGCCTCTTACACCCATTCAAACACCGCTTCTCGTTCACCCACAATCAAGCCGCCATCATTGTAGATGGTATTAGGAACAATTTCGTACAGCCTAGCAATCGTATCTGAATTATCATAGCCAATCCGTTCTAGAATTGAAGCGATTATACATGGCCATACCTGCTCTGATCCATCGGATACCTTTAAAGCGATACCAAGCCGTTCTTTTCTCAAGCCGATGCCGTATACTCCCTTTGCTCCGCCCTTCGCCGAAATATTTGCATCCTTCAAAAGCGCCGAACAAACAAAGTGAGTATCCGCAATCATAGTCGGATATTCGTTCATCAGTGTGGCTATCCGCTCCGCGGCCCCGCGGATATTATGTTCATGAATCAAGTCAGGACAAGCAAGTTTCAAATAAGCGCGGCCAATCGTGTGCAGCGGAACAGCATGAATCGGTAAACCACAACCGTCTATGCCAACCGCTATCCGCTCCTTAGGAACCTCTGTCATTGCAGCAATCACCGATAGAATCTCTTGCTGAACAGGATGCTCCGGCTTGTAATAAGACTTCTCGTCCCAATCCATATGTTTACACAGCGCAAGGAGTCCCATATGCTTACCTGAGCAGTTGTGAAAAATACGGCGCTTCGTCTCGCCGCGTTGAATTCGTTCCGCCTTTGCTTGTTCGTTAAGGGGAAGCGAAGGGCAGCAATATAGCTGCTCTTCCGATATGCCCGTCTTTCGTGCGATCGACTCCAATGCCGCAATATGAAAGGCCTCTCCTCTGTGTGAGGCCGCAAATAGAGAGGCCTCTTCTCCCGTCAGGCCATATACCTGTTCAATCCTTCGCTTCATGACGGGGATCGCCTGGAATGGTTTGGCTGCTGACCTCAAAAATACGACATGGTCAGGATCGCCCGCCTGGTAGACAACTTCTCCACGTTCATTAACTATGCAAACTGCACCGTAATGCACATTTTCCAGCACATCTGCACGATACTCTTTTACTAACTCTGTAAATGCCTTCATGCTTGCGACACCTCCATCTTTTTTGTTCCTCTACTTCGGCGCGAATCTGAGTCTGGAATGTTCATCCAATCTTTTATAGTTGTACAACAATTCCTTATTGCCTAAATATTTTCCTGCCTGTCTACTAAATGTGCCTTTCAAAAATGAATCTTCTGATCTATTTTCACGACCAAAAATTAAAATTCATTGATTTATCGCACGCGCTACCCTAATATTTTCATTAAGGAATGCGTTTTCATGAATAGAATGGAACCGAATACACAAAGACTTACAGGAGGCGCCAAATGAAATGGAATCACTTTAAGTCCAAGCTTCTGCTCAAGTATATTATTTCTTATTTGTCGATCTGTCTCATCCCGTTGGTAATCCTGACTGTCTTTATATATCAAAATGCTGTCAACAACCTCCGTTCCGAGATCGAACAAACAAATGTGAACCAATTAACTCAAGCTAAAAAGTCAATCGACGATCGGATGAAAGAGCTTCAGAACATTGCGACACGTATCGCTTTTGATGAACAGTTAAGCTCTTATCAGGTTCATCATCCTTATTTCAGCAGAGACGCGATTAGCGCTCTAGATAAATACAAAGTGACAAGTGCTATCATCGACGAACTGTTCCTCTATTTTAGAGGAGACAAAGTCATCTATTCATCTCAGGGTTTAACAGACCTGGACGTATTCACCAAGTCTTATATGTTCCACAATTGGACGAAGGAAGTATTCGTTCAAGACTTAAACAATATGAATGTTCCAACGATGCGTCCAGCGGAATTGGTAAATCGGAACTCGGTGCAGGAATCCAAGCTTGCTTATTTGGTACCGATAACTCCCAATAGTCCTTATCCACACGGCACTATCATGTATTGGATAAATGAGTCTATGCTTACAGACCTGATTGAGTCCATCTTGGATAATTTTCAAGGCAACAGCTACATCTTTGATACAAACGGTCAGGTTTTGGCCGCTAACAATCATGGTACCTTGAATTCCAAACAGGATATTAAGCTGCTATCTGCACTTGGCCCTGGCATTCACAGCATGATGCTGAACCATGAACAGCATTCTGTCGTCTCGATCAAGTCGGAGGTAAATGGCTGGACTTATGTGACATCCATGCCGAGCGCCCAGTTTTTCAGTCGCATTTTCCATATCCAGACGATCATTGTGTATGTGTTCTGTATTGTCGTGCTTGCAGGCACTGTTATTGCCATTATGCTGGCTAGAAGGCAATATCATCCGATATTTAATCTGATGCAGTTCGCCAAGTTGAACACGGAATCAGTATCCGAAATTACTTCTCCGACGAGCAATGAGTTGGAATGGATTCAAAAAACGCTGCACGACTATAGCTCTCGTGTTGACATTCAAGAACCGTACGCTCGCAATCAATTTTTGTTTATGATGTTGAAACATGGTAATTCGAGCAGCCTGAATCCAGATTTAATGGACAAACTCGGTATCCATTTAGATCGTTCCCACCACTTTGTCATTCATATGGGATGGGACGGGACACCAGGACTTCAAGACGACCTTCATGAGCGACAGGTTATTATGGAACTGCTGACCGAAGTAGAAATTCCAGAATATGAAGCCCATGCTTATGGCATCGAGCTGCCGCAGCCTGACCAATTGGCTCTTCTCATCAGCTTTACTACTGAGCTGGCCATACCGGTGAACACACGTATGGAACAGATCGTTGAAGCACTACGCATCAGCGTGATGGAAAGCTCCAATCTGATTCCTGCAATCGGTGTAGGCACCTGTTACACAACATTGGAACAATTAAACCAGTCCTACATTGAAGCTTCATCTGCATTCGAATGCCGTATGGTCAACGGCAAAGGCAGTGTCACCTTCTTCGATAAGCTTTCCTATACGCAGGATCATGCGTTCTGGATACCGAAGGATGTGCTTCTGAAGTTAGCCCAAAGCTTAAAACAAGGCAGCCACGATGTTGCCATTCATATGGTCGGAAATGCACTTGCTAACGTAAAAACCGAAAAACTGACTGTACCGTTGCTGCGCTGCATCTGCTTTGATATTTTAAACACAATGCTGAAGACAGCCTCGGAGATGGGCATCAACGATGTCGTGCAGGACCTGCCAAATGTTACTTCCTTTGATTCACTGGAAGAATTGGAGCAGAAGCTGCTGCGGCTCGCGGCCCAAATCTGCTCGCAAGTGGAACAAAAAACAGTTAAAGAAGAACGTTCCTTAATGGATCAGATCGTCGCATATATCGATGAGCACTACACCGACTACACACTGAGTCTGGAAACGATCTCGGTCAAGTATGCGATTTCATCCTCCTACTTCAGCCGCTCATTCAAGGAGAAGGTCGGTACGAACTTCTCTCAATACATTTGGCAGAGGCGCATGGAGGAAGTCATTCGTCAATTGTTGACGACTACGGATTCACTCAAGGACATCATCAACCGTGTCGGTTATCTGGATACGCCTAATTTTATCCGCAAGTTCAAGAAAGAGACAGGCCACACACCTGGGCAATACCGCAAGCTCTTTGCTTCCGACGAGATTGCCAGCACAGTCGAAGACTGCTAGCGTGATATGTATGATCTGTTAAGTCAAATCCCCGAGATGAACGCTCATCCCGGGGATTTTATTCTTTAACAAACTAGGGGGTAGTTTGTGAAGAAAGCTTAAAGATGTACTTCCAACTTGTACTTATCCTTGCTTCCAACGATCATATGCAGCTTGGTAGATTTCAGCGACGCGTTCGCCGCCCATCTTCTTACATGTCTCGAGATACTTATCCCAGTTGGCGAGCGGCTCTTGCCCAGTAACAAACTTTGCTTCCATTTGCTTGACGTAAGTATCAAGATCGGACAGCTTAGCCGATGCTTCGCTTTGTTCATCCTGAGATAGATATACACTAGGGAACGGTACTTTGCTAATTGGATCTATCTTCTCAGATGTTTCTTTCTTCAACCAACGTGCAAAGTCGTCTTCGAAGCCGCGCTTCGTATCTTCATTGCTGACTTTTGGCAGTACCACACCATAATCCGGTGTTAATGTCGCACGGTATTCCTCACGGTCTTTACCGCCAGGCACTTCCAACTTCTCTTTCGTAAAATCAGCTTTATTCGTATATTTCCACAATACGCCTTCTGGTCCGCTGCTAATCAGGTCCGCACCTTCTGTTGAGTAAAGGTAATCAACCCAACGCATCGTTGCTTCCGGGTGCTTGTTCTTGTTGGTAATTGCAAATACGCCTCTGACAAGTCCAGGGTGCTTTGCAGCTACTGGCGAACCGACTACTTCACTTTTTACAGGTGCATACATTGGATCATCTTGGCTTGGCTCGCCACCTAATGTAAAGTAAGCATGGTAGTCAGAGAATAAGGCCACTTGGTTGTTTTTCCCTTTTGCTTTCTTCTGCTCGTCCGTTTGCGAGAACGTTTCTTTATCAAGCAAGCCGTCGTTCCAGAGACGGTTCAGGAATGTGAGATATTCTTTGTATCCAGGTTCCATCGGCGTGTAGTGCACTTTATCTTCTCTGTCTGCATAAATTTGTTCATTAAAGATGCCCCATGAGCCTAGCAGCCACATCCGCACATCATCAAGCTTGACGGACACAAATGGAATTTCATCTTTCTTACCGTTGCCATTCGGATCTTCATCTTTGACTCGTTTCAAATAGGTATACAATTCTTCCGTGGTGGAAGGCACTTTATCCATGCCCAATGCTTTTAGGAACTTCCCGTTATACCAGATTGGACCACGATACCAGCCAGCATCAAGATCAATGTTCGGCAAAGCGTAAATGTGACCATCTGGTGTTGTGATAGACTTGCGGATGTCAGGATGCTCATCCAGTATCTTTTTCAGATTAGGTGCGTACTTATCGATCAACCCTTCGAGCGGAATGAGTACGCCTTGACCACCGTAATTTACTTCATCAGCTGCTTTCAACTGACCGGAGAAAAATACGTCAGGATAATCACCACTTGCAAATACAAGGTTGCGCTTCGTATCAAAGCTGTCTAGCGGCGCATTGCGGAAATCAAACTTAATGCCTGTTTTTTCTTGCATTTGTTTGAAGAATTCCATGTCCTGCCAGTTCTGCATCCCTACGTCTTGCCCCATCATCGTTAACGTGATTGGCTCCTTAACGATTGGGAAGCCATCCATATTCAGATTGGCGCTTGCCTCACTGCCTGTGCTTCCATTCTCCGCAGCTTTGTCGGATGAACCGCCGCAGCCAGACAATAACGAGATAAGAAGAGTCATGGATAATAACATTGCCCATATCTTTTTGTGTCCCATGACAGCATTGCTTCCTTTTGGCATGTAAAGATCCTCCCTTTTGTGTGGTCTTTCTTGCAATTGACAAGCATTTATAATAATCATAGGCACTGGCCTACGTTATTACCTAGCCTCGTATTTCAATAGTACAATTGCCTACAGACGATGATGCATAGACCAGCGTTGGCTGAACTTCTGTTAGGATATCGATAACTTTACCCGTAAAATCAGCCTTTTACAGATCCAATCATCACCCCTTGTACGAAGTAGCGCTGCAAGAACGGATAGACAGCTACCACCGGCAAGGTTGATACAATTATGACCGCATATTTCAAGAGTGATGCCGCATCCGCTTTATTATTCAGTGCAGAAGCTACCGATGCGTTGATCGCAGCGCCGGTTGTTTCGGCCGACATCTCTTGCAGAACAAGAATTTGGCGCAGAATCATTTGCAGTGGATACTTTGATTCCTCGTTCAAATAAATGAGTGCACTAAAGTAACTGTTCCAGTGTCCTACACCGTAGAACAAAGCCATAACGGCAATAATCGGCGCAGACAGCGGGAGTACTATTTTAATGAATAAGCGCATATTGGTACAACCGTCAATATGTGCCGCTTCTTGCAGCTCTTTTGGTATAGTCGACTGGAAAAACGTTCTCGCCACAATGATGTTCCACACTGAAGCTGCACCAGGTAAAATAAGTGCCCACATGCTGTTTATCATACCTAAATTTTTGACTAACAGGTAACCTGGTACCAAACCGCCGCCAAAGAACATCGTGACCATAAACATCCCCATAAAGAATCCACGTCCGACGAAGTCGCTTCGACTTAAGCTGTAAGCCGCTGGCAAGGTCACAAACAAGTTGACTAACGTTCCTACGGTCGTATACAGAATCGTATTTCCATAACCAGACCATATTTTTGAATTTTCAAATACCCTTAGATACCCTTCAAATGTAATGCCTTTCGGTAACAGCCACATTTCACCTGAATTTACATACTTCGGATCACTTATAGACGCGCTTATGATATACAGTACAGGATACAACACGACAAGAAGTGCAATCGATAAGTAAATGTAGTTTAATATAACGAATATTTTATCTCCTCTTGATTCCTTTACAGCTACGGCTGCCATATAGCCACCCTCCTTCTACCACAAGCTGTTGCCGGTGCGTCGTGCGATTTGGTTAACGGTAATCAGCAAAATTGCGTTTACGACTGAGTTAAACAATCCTACTGCAGTTGAGAAGCTGTACTGTGCATCTACAAGACCGGAACGGTACACAAAGGTGGAAATGACGTCAGATGCACCCATATTAAGCGAGTTTTGCAGAAGCAAAATTTTCTCAAAGCCTACACCTAGAATGCTGCCCATATTCAAAATAAGCAGAATCGTAATCGTAGGCGTAATGGCAGGAATGTTAATATGCAAAATCCGTTTAAATCGGCTTGCACCGTCCACAATTGCCGCTTCATGAAGCTGAGGATCAACACCCGATAAGGCAGCGAGATAAATAATCGTTCCCCACCCAGTCCCTTGCCAAACACCCGACAACACATACAAGGTTTTAAACCAAGCCGGTTCCGTTAAAAAGTTGACAGGATCAAATCCTAAAAACTGAATAATATGATTGATAATGCCAGTAGACGGCGACAAAAATGTGATAATAATTCCCGCCATAACAACGACAGAAATGAAATGTGGTGCATAAGTAATCGTTTGTACGCTTCGTTTGAAGAAGCCATCCTTTACCTCATTAAACGCTAAGGCCAAAATAATCGGCAGTGGAAACCCAATTGCTAACTCGTATAAACTAATGCTGAGCGTATTCCACAACAAATCCCAGAAGTAATACGATTCAAAAAATCGCGTAAAGTGGTCGAATCCAACCCATGGACTACCCCAGATTCCCTTCGTTGGGATAAAGTTCTTAAAAGCAATCTGAATGCCGTACATCGGACCATAATGGAAAATAAGGAAGTACAGAAATGCCGGCGCTATAAATAAGTACAGTTCCCAGTTCTGAAGCATCCTCTTCCACACTGTCTTGTTGTTCTTGCCTGGATTCTGAATCACGTTGGCTGAAAGTGCTCCTTGTGCGTTCTCGTGCATCGTGTCCACTCCCTCCTTTCAAATGTTAGGCTTTCTCTTTTCTCTGTATATCTCTCCATCAATCTATAATGGAAGCAGCTAGCCTTCATTGTAGAAAGCGGTTACAACATGATGTGAAATCGTTGATATGTTCAATAACGATGTCCATCAACTACACCTTGTTGCTCGGCTTTCAACAGTCAAGCTATTTAAGATCGCATCGTTGCTAGCGCTTACATTGACAATTGTAGGCCACTTCTTTGCACAACGTAAATATGTCGTTTTCGCTTCGTGCTTTTGATAGCCATAACCCTTGGTACATAAGGATTTTATGGACTTTTAACACTCAAATGACAACGCTTCCTCTGAGGCTGAATGTGTTTATTTTGTTGTCAATAAGCCGAATTTGCACTCGCTTTTGCCACATCAAAAAGCGTCAATTGTCACAATCCCTCGTGACAATTGACGCTAAAAAGAACATTATTTATTTGCGATTAGGTTCGCCGAAAAACATTTCGTGTGCCAGCGCGGTCTGGACATGGGACTCTTCTGACGTTAACTTCCGAACCAGTTCCATCTCCACCTCTGTTACTTCTTCGCCTTGAAAATTAATCTCTGCAATCGAGGCCACAATCTTTACGATCGCAACAGCCACATTTGCAGAACTATAGGCAATGACTTTCTGGCCTGTCGGGAAGATACGCAGTCCCGTTTTTTTCATTTTGCCGCGTCCATACTCCAGCAACTCGTACAATTCCTGATCAGTCTTGAATTTACAAACAGAATTAAATTCCGTAGAGAATCCCATCTTCACCGCTCCTTTACTGTTCTTCTTTCTATTGAACCATGAATACAGAAAAGAAGGCAAACCGAACGTCTGCTACCTGCGTTCAAGAAATAAGGGATGCTCTGTCCAACATCGCTGATTAGAACCAACCTGCCACTGTCTGAGCTAATAGATATACACAAACTTCTGATGTTATATAGATATGCCTTACATTTAACGAATAGAAATCAGCATTTCTCTTGTACCCGAACGTTGCACTGGACCTAACGCAACGAAGACGGCCGCGGCCGTCTTCGTTATCTATGTGAACCGCTGCCAACTGGCAAGCAGCGAAGAACACTGTGTATTCATTGGCCTCATGTACTAAACAAAAACAGTGTGACTTGCATCCAACGTTTGTACTAACTAGAACTGAGTTTCCTAATCCCATTTTGTAGAAAGCCGCTCTCGCTCATTATTAGATCAACTTATGGCTGCTGCCTCTTGGCATCAATTAGACGTTGAATACGCTGTGTCATGTGCTGTTGAAGCTTGGCTGTCTGCTCAGTGGACAGCTGATGATGCTGGACTTGCTCATGAAGCTGATTCTCCATCTCTAACGTCATCGCTCGCGTTAGTTGATCTGGCTGAATCCCCTGATCGCTTGCATACTCACCTAATGACTTTCCGTTCTGAATGGCTTGACGTAAAGCATCCTGTCCTAGTCCAAGCATCATTAACTGTTTGCTGACGTTAACCGTTGCAGCAGGCTGCTTACTTGGGGCTGAATCTGTACGCTGGTTTGGTGTTCCTGTTCTTATTGTGGGTTTATCTTTCGATAATGATAATGTAGATGCAGTTGTCTCCGCATAAGCGTTAGCTGGAATCATCATACCTAACAAAATCGTAATGGCTATAAGTCTAGCGTATTTCGTCATAACTTACTTCCTCCTCAGCTAATATTTCGATTGTTTATCTTATGATCCATGAAGGTAGGGTAATATCCATTCAGTTGATAGGCAATGCCAATGAAAATAGGGCCGTACCGTGTTAACCAAGATCTGCTCAGATATTTCACTGAATAAGAATAAGTATATGGTTCACATCTTAACTAAACATGAGTCCAACCTTAAAAACATATAAAAATAGCGTACAACAGATAGAATTCACGCTCTCCATTGTACGCAAGTTAAGTTATCGTTATCCGTTATTTACGCATTAGGCTCCGCCTTCTTCATTGGCTGTCCGTGCTGGCCATCCCGATTATCGTGATGCCCCTCAATCCATCTGTCCATGTGTGAAAGTATTCTTGCCTTGGTCCGTACACCTTCCTCCGCGGTCAATTTGCCACCCGTTACTTCTACTTCAACTCGCTGCTCAACCTGCGATTTGAACAGCAATCTAAGCTTCTTTTTGCTTACTCCTTTAGCTGCCGCCATGTCGCCAAGAGACTGTCCTGCTGCAGCTGCTTTTCTTACCTCTGCCTGACTAAGACCAATCTGTCCTAATACAGCATGCAGGGAGTCTTTAAAAATTTTCCGTTTGCTTTCTCGCTTTGCCAACTCTGCAAGACTATGTTTGCGATCAATCATCCGTTCCAGCTTTGCTGTCATAGATGCCTTAATTCGAGCCGCTTTCTCGTTTGTAATTGTGCCCTGCTGCAGCTCCTGCTGTAGCTGCCGCTCCAACTGGTCACTCAGTGCTTGTAAAAGTTGGCTGCGCGATACGCCGTTTGCAGCAGCGTATTCGACTAATGATTGGCCTTTGGACATAGCTTTCTTCATTGCATCTTCACCGAGTCCAAGCGATACGAATGCCTTATCGATGTTCATCATTCTGACCTTTCTGGCGCCGTGCATCTGCTCTGTATCGGTCACCTTGTCAGAAGGTTGTGCAGCTTCGGCAAAGTTTACTTCTGGCGTACTATTCTTTGCCCAAGCATCAATAGGCAGCAGCACACTAACTAAGGCAGCCACCAACAACAACCGCACGTACTTGTTCATTCTCATTCCTCCTGCATCACTTACTCATGGCGTTATGGAAATATCTAACCACGGCATAGCATTAGCGTTAGCCGGCCTTCTTAATAAAACATGAGTATAAAATTAAATTTCATTAACGTACACAAGAGCGTAGTAAACGGGCATAAAAAATACCCCTTATGTGGATGCTGGTTGTACTCATCCAGCTTGTCGCCCACATAAGGAGTATTATTGTTAATTGTGTGTATAATAAGTGCAGTTAATAGAAATTAAACACTTTCATAATGAAGCTGCTGCTTCGCCTCAAAACGATCAAGCGCAAGCTGGATCAATTGATCCAACAAATCCTGGTAAGGCAGGCCGGTTTCTTTCCACATAAGCGGATACATGCTGAATGGTGTAAATCCAGGCAGCGTATTTACTTCATTAATAAATACTTCCATATCCGAACGGCGTACAAAGAAATCAATACGCGCCAAGCCTGAACCGTCAATAGCACGGTAAGCCTTTACTGCCAGCTCACGAATACGCTCCGTCAGCTCACTGTCTATCGGCGCCGGAATCGCCATGCTGGACTTGCCATCTGTGTACTTTGCCTTATAATCGTAAAATTCGTGTGCGGAAATAATCTCACCTGGCACAGAAGGTTTAGGCTCGTCGTTGCCCAGTACACTCACTTCAATCTCTCGTGCATCTACGAACTCCTCCACAATCACTTTGCGATCGTATTGCAGGGCCAGTTCAATGGAGGCAATTAACTCCGTGCGATTACGAGCCTTGGATATACCAACCGATGAGCCCAGATTCGCTGGCTTAACAAAGCAAGGATAGCCTAGCTCCGCTTCAGTATGAAGCAGCACCTGTTCACGCTCACGTTTCCACTCGCTTACAATAAAGTGAACGTACTTGCATTGTGGAATATCGGCATGAGCAAATGCCTGCTTCATAAAGGCTTTGTCCATCCCTACAGAGGAAGCAAGCACGCCTGCTCCTACATACGGCAGGTTCGCCATCTCAAATAAGCCTTGAATCGTACCGTCTTCTCCGTTAGTACCATGCAGCAATGGGAAGATAACATCAAGCGTCTTGCTCGGTGCCGTTTCTCTGCTGCTATCCAAGCCCGCAAATAGCAGTTCCATTGCTCGTACAGTTCCACCACTCGAAGAAAGAAGCGTGAGTTCCGATATGTCCTGAAATGGTGCATGCCGCGGCTCGCCGACGCGCCATTCGCCCGACCTTGTAATAAAGAAAGGTACAAGTTCGTATTTGTCATAATCAAATGCATTCATAACCGCAAAAGCAGTCGATAATGATACCTCATGCTCTCCCGACTTGCCGCCGTACACGATGCCGACGCGCATTACTCTTTGTTGTCCCATAAGTCCCTCCGTCAGCGCTGTAGCGCCAATAGTTCTCTCTTATGACGTCTATCCGTCCTGCCCGCTACCAGCCCGCTAATCGGAACGTGTCCAGCCTGTTCAGTCAGAAGAAGTCAGTTATATGAAAAAAGCGATACTGAGTCGCTTCTGTCCATGCATAGGAATCTTGATAATCCCAATAACGGTGCCTGCTGTTGTTCGTATGTGCGTTAACAAGCGGCATTCCATTCTTATCAAATGCGGTCACAATCGTATTGTGCTGGTAGTGGCCGTCGCCATCCCAATCATAAGCAATGACGTCACCCAACTGCAGATCACTAGCATGCTTAACAGCCACAGCCCGCAGCCCAGTCGTACTGGAGGTAAGAAGCCGCTCCATGCTGTTCGATACGGCCCAACTGTAGCTCCAGCCTTCACTGCCATTCACCATGCCTTTATACCACCAGCCCGATTCTCTCCTACCAGTATAGTTCATAGGCGCCCCGCCTGCAAAGAGACATTGGGAGACATAATTGGTGCAATCGACCTCAAATGACAAAAATCTCGGGTTAGGCTCATTCCACCACTGTTCAGCATACTGAACAGCCTTCTCCCTAAGGTAAGGCGAAGATTTTACCGTCTTAACGGACCCTAGAACATCCATATTCAAGTACGGCAGCGGAGGTGATAACTGCCCCTGTTCACGTTCTGTCCCCAGTTGTATATTGCGCACATGCCGCTCTATCTGAGGATGATCAATCTGCGAGATAATCCAGCTTTCCCCCTCTCTCGTCAGTGTGATTCGCTCTCGATCAATACGTTCTTCTACAAATGTTGTTCCCTGCTGCTCTGCCTCTCGCTGTACATGGAACTCCATATCTACCGTCACTTCGCCCTCTCCCTCTCGAGTTCGGACCAGCTTCGCTTTGGTTTGGCTTTTGAGAGGGGAAGTGTCGCGTTCCCGATACCAAAGTTTTAAACGTCTGCTTCGTTCACTCATTCGCAGTGTGTAGTCCATATCGGTAATTGGGGCATGGAGTGTCTGATGCCGATCGTCCACCTCATGCCGATTATGCTGGTCTACATATAAATAGAGCGTATTTTTCCATGCCTGCCGCATCATTCACGCCTCCTTGTTCCGCGTCTTGCGTCTCATTAATAGAACCTTTCTTAATTAGACAGGCAGGACCGCTTTAGTATAAGGAGCATGCCCATCTTAAGCTTGATCAGTTAGTTCATTGTATGCGGGTCATGCAGATCGCATGATGAGGTCATGATGAAGTTGGCAGAATGTTAAGCCACAATCAAATATTTAGGCATTATTTTGCAGCAAAAAACCTTTACCAAATTTCTAATAAACGCTATACTGAGAGTACGAATAAAAATATGAAATCACGTTCCATCTAGTGAAACGTGTACAAAAATTTGGATGAGTTGCCCTACTTTACACACAACCCGCTCTATCAGTCATCAACACAACCATGGAGGAGGTACTATTATGGCAAGAACAGATGCATTCTCCGCAGCTCGCGAACTGAGCGTCGGAACCAAGTCTTACCGTTACTACAGCTTGGAGGCCCTTACAACACAAGGATTTAATGGCATATCCCGCCTGCCGTTTTCGATTAAGGTGCTCCTTGAAGCCGCAATCCGTCAATTCGATGGTCACGCGATCACTTCAGAGCATGTCGCACAGATTGCAAATTGGGCAGAAGGCCGTGACGAGAACAAGGAGATCCCTTTTATTCCCGCACGTATCGTTCTACAAGACTTTACAGGCGTACCTGTCGTTGTTGACCTCGCGGCAATGCGCGATACCGTTAAGAAAGCTGGCGGCGATCCGAAGCAGATCAATCCGCTTGTGCCTGTTGATCTCGTCATTGACCACTCTGTCATGGTTGACGCGTTCGGCACAAAGGATGCGCTTGAATATAACATGAACGTAGAGTTTGAACGCAACGAGGAGCGTTATCGCTTCCTTCGCTGGGCTCAGACTGCATTTGATAACTTCCGAGCAGTACCACCTGCAACAGGTATCGTTCACCAAGTTAATCTGGAGTATTTGGCTTCCGTGGCAGCAACCAAGACGGTTGACGGCGCAACTGAAGTATTCCCGGATTCACTTGTAGGTACAGACTCTCATACGACGATGATTAACGGTCTTGGTGTTGTTGGCTGGGGTGTCGGCGGTATTGAGGCCGAAGCCGGCATGCTCGGTCAGCCGCTTTACTTCGTAACACCTGAAGTTATTGGCTTCAAGCTGACAGGCACACTGGCTGAAGGCGCCACAGCGACTGACCTGGCACTGACAGTTACACAGATTCTGCGTAAGAAAGGTGTTGTTGGCAAGTTCGTTGAATTCTACGGACCAGGGTTGTCCAACATCAGCTTGGCTGACCGCGCTACTGTAGCCAACATGGCCCCAGAATACGGCGCTACTGTCGGGTTCTTCCCCGTAGACAGCGAGACCTTAAACTATATGCGCAGCACAGGCCGCACGGAAGATCAGATCGAGCTGGTTGAAGCCTATTATCGTGCGCAAGGCATGTTCCGTACAGATGAGACAGCAGATCCATCATTTACGGATGCCATTGAACTTGACCTTGGTTCTATCGTGCCAAGCTTGGCAGGACCAAAGCGTCCTCAGGACCGCGTAGAGATGGCTAACATGAAGCAAGCCTTCAACGATATCATTCGTACACCTATCGATAAGGGCGGCTATGGCTTGTCCGATGAGAAGATCGCAGAAGAAGTAACGATATCACATCCGAACGGTCAAGTAAGCAAGTTCGGCACAGGTGCTGTCGTAATAGCAGCGATTACGAGTTGTACGAACACATCCAACCCGAGTGTAATGATCGGCGCTGGCCTAGTAGCCAAGAAAGCCGTTGAACGCGGCTTGAAGAAGCCAGCATATGTGAAGAGCAGCTTGACGCCGGGTTCACTTGTTGTTACCGAGTATTTGAATAAAGCCGGCCTAATCGATCCGCTCGAAGCACTTGGCTTCCATGTAGCCGGATATGGCTGCGCAACATGTATCGGCAACTCCGGTCCATTACCTGATGAAGTCGGCAAGGCAATCACGGATAATGACATGACAGTGGCAGCAGTATTGTCTGGTAACCGTAACTTTGAGGGCCGTGTTCACGCGCAAGTGAAAGCCAACTATTTGGCTTCTCCGCCGCTGGTAGTTGCTTATGCGCTGGCTGGTACGGTGAACATTGACTTGGCTAACGACCCGATCGGTTATGATCAGAACGATCAACCTGTATATTTGAAGGACATCTGGCCATCTAACGATGAGATCAAACAGGCAGTAGCCCAAGCGATCACACCTCAGATGTTCCGTGACAAGTATGAGCATGTATTTACACAAAATGAACGTTGGAATTCTATCCCTGTGCCGCAAGGAGAACTGTACGAGTGGGATGAGAACTCAACATATATCCAGAACCCACCGTTCTTCTCGAACTTGGGTGATGGCTTGGCTGATATTGCAGATATCAAGAATGCAAATGTCCTGGCTTTGATGGGCGATTCTGTTACGACGGACCATATCTCCCCAGCAGGTAATATTAAGGCAGACAGCCCTGGCGGCGAGTACTTGATCAAGCATGGCGTGAAACGCGAAGACTTCAACTCGTACGGCTCCCGTCGTGGTAACCACGAAGTGATGATGCGCGGCACGTTTGCGAACATTCGTATCCGCAACCAAGTCGCACCTGGTACAGAGGGTGGTGTAACAACTTACCTGCCTGATGATGCGGTCATGTCGATCTACGATGCTTCCATGAAGTATCAGGCAGCAGACAATAACTTGATCGTTATTGCAGGTAAGGAGTACGGAACAGGCAGCTCGCGCGACTGGGCCGCGAAAGGCACGCTCCTGCTTGGCGTCAAGGCTGTCATCGCAGAAAGCTTCGAGCGGATTCACCGCTCCAACTTGGTTGGCATGGGCGTACTCCCGCTGCAATTCCAAGAAGGCCAAGGCTGGAAGGCATTAGGAATTACAGGACGCGAGAAATTCGATATCGCCGGCCTGTCCAATGACGTACAGCCAGGTCAAGAAGTTCGAGTGACAGCTACTCGCGAGGATGGTACGACATTTGAATTTAACGCTTGCGTCCGACTGGACAGCATGGTAGATGTAGACTACTACCATAATGGTGGTATTCTACAAACCGTTCTTCGTCAAATGATTGCCAGCGAGCGCACTCATGCTTAATGAATAGCTTAACCTTGAACAGCACCTGCGGATCTAACCGCAGGTGCTTTGTTATGTATACTAGCAGCAGAACCGACCATCACTAACCTTCTACTAGTACTAAATAGCTAGATTTAAGTATGATTATTCATTTCTTATTATATTTTTTTCCGTTTTTTGACACAGAACGACGCACTTTTGTTACAATTAGCTCTGTACTATTCATATTATGAATCTAATGATGAAATGAGGTGTTTATAATAAACGCTGTCACAAAGCTTGTCGAGCCGGGTCACCCTCTCTTGTTCGAGTTAGCCGCTGTAGTTAAACGGAACGAGCTAGTAGCATGGAATTGGCCTCAACTTGAGCTTGAAGCGTTTATCCAACAGCAATTAGCGTTCCAACTGCACGACTATCAGCAGCGATACCCCCACTTAAAATGCAGCATCATTGAGCTTGACGCCCAACCAATCGGACGGCTTATTATTCATCAAGATGCGAGTCATATTCACATCTTAGATATCGCTCTCGCTCCAGAACATCAAGATCAGGGTCATGGGACCCATATCCTGCGCACTATAATGCAATCTGCTTATGATACCAATCGTTCTGTCTTTCTGCATGCAGACATACAAGGAAAAGCAAAAACATGGTATGAAAAGTTAGGTTTTAAGTCTCATCCTGTCGTGCAATATCCTTATGTTCCGATGGAATACATACCAACCGTCATAGATGGCGCTTATTTGAAAGGAGATTAACATATGGCAGAACCTTATATTGGCGAAATACGCATGTTCTCAGGCAGTTACGCCCCTCAAGGCTGGGCACTATGTAATGGACAACTGTTATCTATTTCAGAAAATGAGGTTTTATTTACGCTGCTTGGTACTACTTATGGAGGCGATGGGCAGACCAACTTTGCACTGCCTGATCTTCGTGGCCGTGTCCCTATTCATAATACACCCACGTATCCACTGGGCAGCAGAAGTGGAACCGAGACGGTAACACTTACGTCGGCACAACTTCCAGTTCATAGCCACGGCATCGTCTCCACGAATGATCAGGCGATGCAGCAAAGCCCTGAGAACGCAGTCTGGGCGGCCCCAAGCAGCGCCATTTATGGGGACCAAGCACCCACGGGAACAATGAGTCCGGCAAGTATACTGCCAACAGGCGGTAATCAACCCCATAACAATATGATGCCTTATCTGACGGTCAACTTTATCATTTCTTTATTCGGCATCTACCCTAGCCGAGCCTAATTACGATTCATAGAAGGAGGTATTCTTGTGTCAGAACCCTTTTTGGCTGAAATCCGTCTTTTCCCATATGGCTTTGCCCCTAAAGGCTGGTTACCTTGTGAAGGACAAATACTCAATATTAATACCAACCAGGCCTTATATTCTCTACTTGGTGTTACTTATGGTGGAGACGGCAGAACTACCTTTGCACTGCCCAACCTGAAAGGAAGAGTTCCTATTCATACAAGCCCAACTCATCCATTCGGACAGTCTCAGGGAGAAGCAGCGCATACGCTAACGATTAATGAAATGCCTGTACATACACACACGGCTCGCGCGAGTTCACAGCCACCATCACTCCCATCCGCGCAGGACAACGTATGGGCAGCACCGGTTACGGAGAGCTATGCACCTCTGACGGCAGCTCCCGACTTGATGTCCGTCAATGCGCTGGCTGCAGCAGGAGGCAACCAGCCGCATAATAACATGCAGCCTTACCTTAGTTTACAATTCTGTATTGCCACTGTTGGTATTTATCCAAGCCGCAGCTAATCTGAGGAGGACACATTAATGGATCCATATGTAGGTGAAATTAGAATATTTGCAGGTAACTTTGCACCTGTGGGTTGGGCCTTATGCAACGGACAGCTTCTAAGTATCCGATCATATGCCCCACTGTATTCCATAATAGGAACAACGTATGGCGGAGACGGCAAGACAACCTTTGCACTGCCTAATATGCAGGGCAAAGCTCCAATTCATCAAGGAACAGGAGTATCTCTTAGTAGTTATCCGATCGGCAGCACCGGCGGCGACAAGACTGTGACCTTATCAGAGTCAGAGATTCCGGCGCATACGCATGCTCCACAGTTTACCAAGGGGGCTAGTCAAGAGAAGCCATCTCCCAACCTTTGGGCTGAGTCTTCCAAGAAGCCGCGGCCGAATCTGTATCAAAGCACGGCAGATGTATCCATGTCTCCGTCCACTGTACAGCGTTCCGGTGGCAATCAAGCGCATAACAACATGCAGCCTTACTTGGTAATGAACTATATCATTTCCCTAGAAGGGGTATACCCCCCACGAAGTTAGTCTTGTAGTCTGAGTGCAGAAAGGAGCTTTACCGCATGCGTAAAAGTAAGCCGAGAAGTGCCTTTGCCTTCTTGGTCCGAATCGTTCTATCCATCTTGCTAATTGTTCAAACATTTCCCTTAGAACTGCCGGTTATAGAAGCTGCTGGCAGTGCTACATTTGAAGTTAATTCATTCGCGGATACAGTTGACGTCAGTAGCAGCGATGGAAAATGTCTAGACAGCTTCAATCAATGCAGCTTGCGTGCAGCAATTATGGAGAGCAACCGCACAGCTGATCTCACCATCATTTTGGTCCCGCCTGGTCTCTATACGCTTACTCTTGCAGGTACTGACCATACTGGACTTGCTGGAGATCTGGACATCCACAGCTCTGTAACAATTAGGGGAATGACGCCAGATCCTTCTCAAGTAGTCATTCAAGCAGGCAGTTCCCCTGCGAGCAGCATAGATCGAATCTTCGAGTTGGTGAGTTCCCATTCGCCGGACGATCCCTTGATGAATGCTAACGTTACAATTGAAAACGTAACTTTGCAAAATGCCAAAGGGAAAGACGAATACGGCGGCGGTATTTCCGCTTATGTAAGTAATGGATCTTTGACCATTCGCAACTCCATCTTTAAGCATATAGAGTCCAAAGAAAGCGGAGTAAGCTTGGACGTCGGCGGCTCTGCCCTTTACTATGGCGGCACCAACGGCGCACACTTGATTATTAGCGGAACAACTTTTAGTCAGAATCGTTCCACTTCTAACGGGGGGGCAGTTTTTATTACGGGCACCATAACTGCTAACCTCCAAAATAATGTATTTTCCAATAATTCAGCATCACGCGCTGGTGGAGCGATATACGCGGATAGTCTTTCCGCCTCGACACCAAGTTACATTAATATCGAGAATTCTTCTTTTATCAATAATATTGCTTCTGGCAATACAAGCAGTCGCGGCGGCGCCTTAACTCTTTTTTCTACAACCGGACGTGTCGTGCAGTCCACATTTGTCGGCAACGTTTCTTCTGCCAGCGGCGGGGCGATTAGTGTGGAATCGGGATCGCCCGTGACCCTGGCTCAGAATACGATTGTGCATAATCAAGCCATTGTCGCTGGTGGCGGCTTATGGGTACAAGCGAGCAATCCCAAACTATCGCTGCATAATAATATTGTTGCTGAGAATACGAGCAGCGGTGGCAATATCGCGGGAGCAGCCATACAATCTGCTCAGCATAATTTAATCGGACCAGGCCACGGGACCTTAATTACCGATATTGGAAATCAACTCAATGTCACCAGTGCTGGCCTAGAACCATTAACTGTACTTCCTGGCAAGCTGCCATATATTCCATTACAGATGGATAGTCCAGCTATTGATGCCGGCAGCAACTCTCTTGTATTAACCGCTGTAGATATGTACGGGACCACACGGATCTTAGATAGTGCTGATCCAGATGCAACTGCAACGGTTGATATAGGAGCTATCGAGGCGCATCCTACCCTATCCCCGATTCCTGGGCAGAGTGTCCCGAGCGGCGGTTCTCTACAAATACCATTTCGAGTGGGAGATGTGAGCCAAGTCGCAAACGTAACCGCTGTGACCTATGATCCTGCACTGATTGCCAGTACAACTATCACGGGGTCGGGCCAAGAGCGGATACTTGAAATACGTACCATCCCAGGCAAAGCTGGTTCTGCAAATGTTTTGTTAACAGCTACTGCATTGGATGGAAGAATCGGCACACGCTCTATCGATGTGACTATAACTGCCATACCTGATCTGACGCTTACGAAGACACATACCGGAAATTTTAAGCAGGGGCAGACTAATGCCAGCTATACGCTGATTGCGAAAAATATAGGTGCTGCTGCTACTTCAGGGCCAGTCACGGTGACAGACTTGCTACCGCCAGGCCTTATCGCCACGTCTATCACAGGCGCAGGGTGGACATGTGCAATTGGTACAGCCACTACATGCACACGCAGCGATGTTCTGGCTGGAGGGGGTCAATATCCGCCAATTACCCTACTTGTGAACGTAAATGGTGTACCGTCAACCGCCATCAACCGTGCTGAAGTATCTGGCGGCGGAGACGGCAATCCGATGAATAATAGTGTCGAAGACCCAACTCTGATTGAGTCCGGCATAGACCTGACTCTTAGTCTCGTCCCGCAAGGAACATTCAGTCAGAATGAATTAGGAACTTATTCACTTAGTGTGACAAATCAAGGATCCTTTAAGACGGACGGCTCGCCAGTTGTGGTATCGTTCACAACACCAGCAGCATTTACGCTTACTGGATTAAGTGGGTCAGGATGGTCCTGCTCAGTTGCAACCTCCTCCTGTACACGTACAAATTCACTTCCAGCTGGAGCCAACTATCCGATCATTACAGCACAGGTGATGGTTGCAGCCAATGCACCCGCCAGCGTATCTGTGAATGCATCCATTGCTGGTGGCGGAGATACCATCACGGCCAACAACACAGCTTCACATTTGGCTGTTGTAGAACAAGTACCGGACATCTCTCTCCTGCTGCAATCAAATGATACTTTTAATCAGGGAGATAGCGGCAAATTGGTAAAAGTCGAGGTTCTTAATGAAGGCGGCGGCGCTACAGTAGGCACCATTAATTTGGCACTTCAAGTTCCACCGGGACTTCAATTGACTGGGCTAAGCGGGAATGACTGGATCTGTGATAAGACAACAAAAATATGTACACGGAATACTGCCATCCCAGCACATAGTTCATCAACGATAATGGCCGAGTTAGCAGTAGACCCAAACGCGCCGGCATCCATTGAGTTAAAAGCATCCGCATCAGGTGGCGGTGAGCAGAACACGACTAATAACTCGGCGTCATATATAGTTCAGGTGGTGCAGAAACCGGATCTCGTCCCATCTATCACAGCAGTTGGACCGTACGCACAGCACCAGACCAGTGCCAAAGTACTCCTAACCGCTCAAAATAACGGAACAGGCCCATCTGCAGGCCCGATTACGCTGAAGGTTACTCCTCCCGCTGGTTGGACACTGGACAACTGGAATAACGGCGCGGATTGGTCATGTAATGTAAACACCAGCACTTGTTCCTACTCTGGCGCAATCGATGCAGGCGCTGCTGCATCAGAGGTGGAAGCGGTCTTCCGCATTGCAAGCAATGCATCAGCAGCAGCGGTAATCAGCTTAGAAGTTCAGGGCGGCAGTGACGTGAATAACGCCAATAACACGGTTAGCAAAAATGTAACAGTCAAGCAGTTGGCTGATTTGAAAACTACACTCATAGCGGACAGTACCTTCCGCCAAGGGCAGCAGAATGCCTCCTATAGGATGACGGTGTCGAATGCAGGTAATGGTCCTTCTGAAGGCAGCGTAACTGCCAAGCTTGAACTGCCGTCACAGCTACTATTAAAGCATCTCGCAGGAGCAGGTTGGACCTGTGACACAGCGACAGCCCAGTGTACGCGCAGCGACGCCGTACAGAGCGGGGATAACTATCCAGACATTATCGCCACCGTCGCGGTTGCACTCGATGCCCCTGCCACGCTGACTGCCAAGGCAGTAGTAAGCGGCGGCGGTGAGGTTAATTCAGCCAATAGTAATGCTGAGGCTCACACCGCGATTACAGCGGCAGCAGATCTGACAGCATTATTACAAGCGTCTGGAACATATGAGCAAGGCCAGCAGCAGGCCGAGATGACGGTCACAGTGGCTAACTATGGACAAGGCGCAACGACTGGACCTGTACATGTCCAGTTGGACTTCCCACAGGAGCTGCAGCTGCTCACGGTAGCAGGAAGCGGCTGGTCATGCGACCTAGCCAAAAAGCAATGTACACGGGCGGATGAACTAAAGCAAAGCGAATCCTTCCCTACCCTTCTGCTTCGCTTTAACATTCCTTGGGATGCCTTGGCGTCCTATTCGATAACAGCGGAAGTAAGCGGGGGTGCAGAAATTAACGGTGCCAACAATAAGGCATCATTGCAAGCTGCCATTAAGCAGCTGCCAGACTTAACGATCCAGTTAAGTCCGAACGGCAGTTTTAAGCAAGGACAAAGCGATGCCAAATATGGAATCACTGTCCACAATAAAGGCGCATCCGCAACGACAGCACCTGTAACTGTGCAGGTGCAGCTGCCTTCTGATCTAACACTGGTCAAGGCTGGCGATTCGCAGTGGATCTGTGACATGACCACCAGCACATGCGTTTACAATGGGACTGTTGATGTCGGCAAGTCTGCCCCCGTTCTAGTCGTCATGGTCAAGGTCGCGTCCAACGCTCCAGCAACGTTAACGGCACGTGCAGCTGTTAGCGGCGGGGGCGAGAAACAGACCGCTAACAATACGACCAGCTACCTCACCACCGTCACACCTGCAAGCTCGGGTGGGGACAACGGATCTGGTGGAGATTCAGGTTCAGGATCTGGGAATAATGGTGGTACTACCGGATCAGACGGATCTAGCAACAATGGGAATGGTAATTCCAATGGCAGCACTGGCGGCGGAGACGGCACTGGTCCAATACTGCCGGAGGATACTTCATTACGCGATATTGAAGGTCATTGGGCGAAGGAATACATTGTCAGTCTAGTCAAGGATAAGGTCATTAACGGGTACGAGGATCGCACATTCCGTCCAAACAACTCAATCACACGTGCAGAATTTGCGGTCCTGCTGGACAGACTCCTCCAGTTAGAAGGGGCTGCATCAGCACCTGGTTTTACGGACAAACAGTCGATTCCTGATTGGGCAGCGGCTTCTATTTATCGGTTATACAACAGAGCCATTGTGAAAGGGTATGATAACGGGCAATTTAAGCCGCATGCCATCATCACTCGTGCCGAAATGGCAGCCATGATCTATCGTGCATTTACGCCGACTGCTCCAGTCAGCAAGCTTAAATTTACTGATGCAGACCGTATCCCGGTCTGGGCGCAAGAGGCAGTCCAAATCTTATCCAACACCCATATTCTTACGGGTTATCAAGACGGAAGCTATCGACCGCATAAACAGACAACTAGAGCAGAAACAGCAGCTATCCTGTACAGAATAATTCATAAAAAGTAGTATAACAGCCCTTCTGTCCGTTACTGGCAGAAGGGCTGTTTCACGAATGAGACAACTTACTTCCCCTCAAATAGGCTTATGCATATGATAATGCAGCATGATGAAAGCCCATACATGGAGGTGTCCTATGGGAATAGAACTTGCAGCTATACACGGTGTATACGTCCTATTTGTCGCGCTTATCATCGGTTTTCTAATTTGTCGGAGGGATACAACGCTGATTTGTATTCTGGGTATTCTCGCCCTCGGATGGATGGCAGACGGCTCGCTTATTACTGCGGTCAGCGGTATATTTTCCAGTTTCGTTTACGCCATTAAAGAACTGCTAGGCACTATTCTAATTATCTCGATTATTGTAGGAATGAGCCGCGTGCTGCTCGCCTCCGGTATTAATGAAGCGCTTGTGTCTCCCTTTACACGCTTCATACGCAGTCCGAGCCTTGCCTACTGGACGCTCGGTATCGTTATGATGGTGATCTCATTATTCTTCTGGCCATCCCCAGCAGTAGCGCTTATTGGCGCAGTGCTGCTGCCTGCAGCGGTAAGAGTCGGCTTGCCTGCGCTAGCAGTGGCGATGTCGATGAACCTGTTCGGTCACGGAATCGCCCTCTCAGGTGACTTTATTATTCAAGGTGCGCCTAAGCTTACAGCAGAAGCAGCCGGCCTCCCAGTAGCCAGTGTTATTTCCGCAAGTATACCGCTAGTGCTCGTGATGGGTGTCGTTACGACGTTTACTGCCTTCTGGCTCATACGCCGGGATATGAAGTCCGGCAAATTGAATATGTCTTCAGGCCTTGCTGCATCGAGCGGGTACAGCGGGTTAGATGTTCCTCGTATACCGTTGTCTGTCCGTCTGAAGCAATTCATGGCGTTAACGATTGTGTTCCTGTTTACAATCGACGTCGTAATCTTGTTCCGGTTCCATCTTCAAGGCGGTGCAGCAACTGCACTCGTTGGCGGAACCGCTGCGTTAATTCTCGTGCTGATATGTATTCTGACTCATCGCTTTCGTGCTTTAGAGCAAACGACCTCTTATTTGGTGGATGGTTTCCTTTTTGGATTCCGTGTATTTGGACCTGTCATTCCGATCGCTGCTTTCTTCTATTTAGGCGACTCCGCCTTTACAGAACTGTACGGCAGCGTGCTGCCTTCTGGATCACATGGCATCGTCAACGATCTCGGCGCAGCACTGGCGCATACGGTCCCGCTTCATCCAACTGTTGGTGCACCTACGATGACCGCTGTAGGTGCTATTACTGGCCTAGACGGCTCTGGCTTCTCCGGCATATCACTGGCAGGTTCGGTTGCCGCTGTGTTCGGTGCAGCTATGGGCAGCGGTACCGACACGTTGACCGCCCTAGGGCAAATCGCATCTATCTGGGTAGGGGGCGGCACCCTAATTCCATGGGCGTTGATCCCTGCCGCTGCCATTTGCGGAATTAGCCCGTTTGAGCTAGCACGTCGTAATCTTGTTCCAGTTCTTATAGGTTTGACTGCAACTACAATTACAGCTATTCTATTGCTTCTATTCAGGTAGTAAGCTTCTCATTTATTCAGTACCATACAACACTCCGTCTCCCTATTGGTTTGTCAGACAAGAAACATGTAAAAAAGCTCCCTTTTCCCAAGGGAGCCCAGCTTGTCTATAAACCTAGTCATGACCTAGAGGAGTTACGTTAATAATAGAACTTACAAATATATTAAAATATAATTAGTTAAAAACAGAAAACTCCCATAGTGAATATCCAAATAATGTACCTCTTTTAATTCCTAACATTCTAACATACCTTCCTAAAATATTTAACTCACACAGCTCAAATATTTCACCTTTCCCGTTCGTGACATGTGAAACATCATGCCAAGATTTCAAATCATTAGAAATTTGAATTTTATACTCTTTAGCATAAGCTCCCTCCCAGACCAACTTAATTTTACTAATTTCCTTAGACATCCCCAAATCAATATAAATCCATTGGTCATCACTGTATTCACTGCTCCACCGGGTTAAATCATTTCCATCTACTACATGATTGAAATTAAAATCACAACTTTCAAATGAAGATGCAATAACAGGCTTATGCAATGATAAATTCCCACTAGTTTTGGTTACTGCTGTCCTCACATGTATACAGCTTTCGTTTATACTTATCTGGTTTAATCTGTTTCTTGTTCTTGATGTAATTGAATATGACTTGTCAGGATTAAATTCTCCAATATTACATTCATTTTGATCCGTAATAACTACGAGCTCCGAGTCTACATAAATAATATATTCATAAAAATCTATCTCGTCCTTTTCAATATCCCATGTTAGCCAAACGCTTGTATCCGTTGTACACTGTATTCTAAAATTTTTTGGTTTTTCTGGAGGTCTGAGTGTCAGAGGAAGTTTATCACCAATAGATATTTCCTGTTTTAGCTTATAGAGAGATTCTAGTTCAATTTCTTTAATTAGTTTACACTTTTCCTTCAGGACAAAAATATCACTGCGATCAGAACTAATTGATAATCTAATTAAATAGTTTTTTATAACCTCAGCTAGTTTTATCATCTTAAAAAAAGAGTATATTGTACTTTCAGCATAATGATTTGATCTTAAGAAGAGAGAAGTTAATAACCTAGATAATGTTACGACTCCAATAGCTTGAACAAATTGTGAGATTTCTTTATTCTCAGTCGTATTTTGTATAGCTTCAAACAATCTATCGTACAATAAAAAATCGTCTGATAGTTCAATTATTTTACTACAGAACAAGGTGTTAATGTTCGATTGAACAGCATCATTCATACAATAGTTTTCCAATGAGAAATACGTAACTTGCTTCTTATCATCTGCTGCATGATTATATCCATCACGTAGAATTTCAACATTGTATCGTTCTTCAAATGGATAATCCAAGACATCAAAAGCGTTTAAATCCTTTTGGAAAGAAGAAATGGCTATTGAATGACAGCCTTCCAAATCAGTTTGATTGAGCATAGTATGGGGAATATACTTATTTCGAATCCATATATATACCTCATTGCCGTTATCTAATGTATTAACTATATACGGTAAAGCAGATTCAAAGTCGTTGTACGATCGAGTACACTCTTTAATGCCTAACAACTCATTGTTTAGATTGATTCGCCAAGGATAGTACCAACCAGGCTTGCCGTCAATAATAATTTCATTAAAAACGGTCTCCGTAGACTCATAAGTGTCCCATAACATGTCACTGATCGGTATTTTAGTATGCAAATACCGCAAGGCTTGCGATTTGCGGCAATTCATATAACTATAAAATAGAGGATTCGAAAATAAATCCATGCTTTATACTCCTTTACCTACTGTCGTATTCTCTACGCATTCACATTCTACAATTACTCTTTATGTCTATAATAATTTACAAGTTTCTCCATAAGGTTTGGCGGAATAGAAGAATCTCGCATTTTATTTGAAGAATATCCGGCCAGCAATATATCAACTTCCTGAATGGACAGAGAAGACAGAACGCCATAATTAGTAATTTGTTGTTGCATATGATTTCTCAAATCAGCTTGAAAGTTCCATCGTTTTTGCATTTGTTTCTCGTTAAATATCCCTTCACCGCGTTGAATCATAACTGAGTTAACCAAGCAGCACCCAAACAAACCTGCCCCTCCTACATCACTAAAAAGCCTCGGGCATATATTTATCCATAGTGCAGTCACACTCTTATAATTGATTCTATTTTCAGGAAACATGGATAAGGTGTAAGCTATTCCGTTGGAAGTTGTCATATAACTTGAAAGTTCTTGATGTCGTTTTCTTGCTCTTAATAGCTGTTCTGAGGCATCTTTCAAGCCGTGCAAGGCATCAGCCATCATCATCCTTGTATGCTCAGAGAGCCATGAGATCCTTGATATATTGTCCAGTCTCACTTCTAATGGCAGCAACTTATGTCTAGTACCCGTAGGAGATGGTTCACCTGTTCCTACAAATTTCTCCAGTATTTCCTTTGATCTTTGTTTTATTTGTTTGTTTAAATTATAGAGTAGTTCTATACCTTCTTTTTGCCGTAACGTCTCCACGCCATTTTTTACAATTAAGTTAAGCCCGACAGGATATCCTTTTCGTACGGTTTCCTCAGGATCTGGATCTACTACCCGCACATCAGGGGGCAAATCAATAAAGGATTGTATCATGTCTTTTAATACGAGTGCGCCTAAGAAACTAAATGGATCGAGCAATCGTCTTTTTTGAAAATTTGAATCTATTTCCTTATAACTAGTTTTAGTTTCAATCATGGTCTTAATAACCTCTTGTTCCAAAACATATAGATGAGTATGAAATCGTTTTACAGGTTGTAACCCATCTCTATCATCAGTCCATGGATCGATATTAAATGCAATCCTTGGTAATGAACCTCTTAGCGAATATTTTTTAATGATGCTATCCTGTCCTACAAAATCAAAAAAATTACAAACCATATCTATCCACGCTCTATATTCCTTATCTGATATATCCGTTATAGATGCACGTGGAAGTTGTCCTGTTTGTATAATCATCATCTCTAATAAACTATGTGCACTTTTTTTATCCATTAATGTAATAGAATTGATATCATCAAGTTTAAGAACAAGAGGGGGGATTTGATGAATTGTTGGCGCAGTAGGCATTGAAATCGTTGATACAGTTAATTCTTCAACGTTTGCAGGCAATAAATCTTTCATATATATCTCACCGTTTCACTCTTCGTAATAATCCCTCATTACTTCACAACTTCAAATAAACTCCTACAGCTGCTGCAATAATATTGTTTTACAAGTTGGAATGCTCCAAACTGTGAGATGATGACAACACTAGTTTGGCTACAGTAAGGGCACTCTATAGTGTTTTCTCGTTTCATTAAGCCACCTTACTGGCACTTAGAATAGTATGAAATTTTTGTTCGAATATAGATAAAATATCATTACAGCAATCCGCATCTTCTACTAGCCAGTTGAAAATATGACGAATTTCAATTTTAAAAGTCGAGTATGCATCTAGCAGCAAACATCGTATATTCTCATGATCCTGATGAAGAATTACAACCCAAGATGATAAATATTCCATATACTGCTTTTGTTCTTTGCGTAATTTCTCTATTTTTCCTTTCACAAGAAGGTTCACATTCACCTCTAGCTCTAACATCGTCTCCATTGCCAGGTGAAATGCGATAGAAATAGTCATTAATTGAACCCAGTCGTTTATTTCATATATCGTTTTTAATGATCCATCCAACTCAGTCGTATCCGTGCAAGGATATGTAATATTTACTTGTTCACATAATCGATAAAAAAATCTGGCGTGTCCCAAATGAGCCTGTGCAATAGAAATAGAGCACAATGTGGCTTCCAAGCTAGGAGCACTAATTCCAACTGTCGCAAATTTGTCTCCTAATAACACCAGATTATTAGCATTAAACAAGAGAATGCGGGTTGATGTTGCTTGAACATCCATCTTAGATTCTCCTCTCAATATTTAAGCACGTTCTTACACTTGTTTAACCCAGTAAGCATGTTGAACAGGCACAATAACCATTTCATTCCAATTTTCTTCATCATATAAACGCCAACTCGTTTGTTTTGCCAACTCAATCGTTTCCGCCTCTACACACCCAATGTGCTTCAAAGCCTCTCCATTTCTCTCACGGACAAGTACCCAATATCTCTCTTTTGGCATACTCATTTAGTCACAACCCCCCAGTTTAATAACTGCTGCTTAGCTTTAAGACTCATCTTGGAGGCGTCCCACACAGGCTCCCACACGACAACTATTTCAACATTTGTTATCTCCCCACAAGTTAATAATTGATTTCGAATGTCTTCCATCATCCATTCCATACATGGACAAGATGTATGTGTAAATGTCATTGAAACTTCAAGTTTCCCTTGATGTACATCGATGCCATAAATAAGTCCCATATCAACAATGCTGATGGGGAACTCAGGATCGTTTACTTTTCTTAATAGATTCCAGTATTTTTGATTGTCTTCGTTAACCATCACCATCATCACCCTGTCTCAAAGAAGCTAATTCTTTATAGCAACTTTGAAATGTCGTAATAAATCGATTAATATCAGGACCTCTTCTTACAAATCTCCGTATGACATCTGTCCAAGGGGCAAGACGTTCATAATCCCATTTCTTATTCCCAACATCGAAGTGACATGGATAAGGTACTGTCAGCATGTAAGATGAAGTTTGTTCATTGTATGCAGCAGGTACACGTATACTGACAGACTCAAAAAATGGCACAACTATCGCAAACCATTGTTGTCTAAGTTCATCATTGCTGGATAGTCTGAAGCGATAGGTTTCAGATAATGTTTTCTCTTGAAACTGTTCGTTAGTTCCAAAAAATTCATATGCTAAGAGAAACATCCAGTCTACAGCTGATTGAACTCTTTGCTTGCTGTCTTCGTTCTTCATAGCTTCTTTAATTAAGGTGCGGCCATTTCTCAAGTGGAATATTTCTTCCTTCTCAACCTTCTTTAACGATCGTTTCCATGGACCGTAAGAGCTGTTCTTGTGAGAATCTCTTAATAATGTATATCCTGCTGTATCATACAACATGTTATAAACGCCCAATTCTTCCCAACATGTAATATCAAAGTCCATTGCATACTGATTATTAAACTGGTCGCCACGTCTTTCATATAATAAATTTTCTGTATCTATTCCAAGATCTCGTAATAATTGATATGCGATTAGAGCATGACCCAGTTCATCTTGCATCAACGCAAGGCAAGTAATTTTGTGATTAATAGTCGGTGCTAGTTTGTAAGCAGAGAGGATGGAAAATACAGCAGTAAGTTCTGTATCAGCAAGATACAGAAGCATTTCTTCTAGTGACTTTTTGTATGAAAAAGTCATTTGATTTGGAGTCTCTATAATATAGTCTTGTTGCTTTAGAGCCTCGGCAAACTGACGATCCATGCAAAGTCTCCTTCCTAACTATATCTTGCAACGAGTTCATCTCTTGAATGATCTCTATCACCGATAATCGTATATCCTGCCCCGTCACTTCTTCCATTGGCAGTGTATACAATAGAGAGAATTAACGCTTTGGCCTTCAATAGTATCTCTTCATATTCTTTTTCTTCCTCAGAAGAAATTACAACAGCCCCGCCAACACCGATTGATAGATTATCTCCCTGTGCAACAATCGTTCGGATAACGATATTAAAATCAACAGTACCGTTAAGTGACAAATAACCTAGCACACCCGAATATATTCCTCTAGGACGCCGTTCCAGCTGCTCAATAATTTCCATACTCCTAAGCTTTGGTGCACCCGTCATGGAACCACCAGGAAAAGCCGATCGAATGCAGTCCAATATGGATACTGCAGGTTTAATGGTTCCTCTGATCGTTGAAACAAGTTGATGTACCGTTTGAAACGACTCTACATTCATTAACTTGGGTACGTGAATACTCCCCACTTCGCACGACATTCCAAGATCATTGCGTAGCAAATCAACAATCATTAAATTTTCAGAGCGGTCTTTTTCGCTGTTCAACAATGTATCTTTGAGTTCCTCATCCTCTTCTGTTGTAGAACCACGCCTAATCGTCCCTTTAATAGGTTTAGCCTCTATACTTCCATGTTTATCAATGGCAATAAATCGCTCAGGTGATGTGCATAAAATCGCATTCTCGCCAAAACGCATAAACGCTGAGTATGGTGCTGGATTTATCTTTCTTAAGTTCATATATAGCTGAAATGGATCAAGCTTTATTTTTGTGCGGAGTTCATTTGTTAAATTGATTTCGTATGTGTCGCCTTCATGTAAATATTTTTTTATTTGAGCAATATCCTCCATATATTCTTCATATGAGCGATCTAAATGAAAAATAATGTCCTGTTGATTTCTTGGAGTTACAATCGGTAAGATTGTATCTCCTTTAACAGACGCTTGTTGAAGCAAAAGCTCCGTCTCTTGAACCCAGTCTTTATCCTCCTCATGTTGATGTGGATAAGTTAAATAAATAAGATATGTCGCATGTTCTATATGATCAAAGGCGATCATACGTTCAATGAACATAAACATAGCATCCGGCATGGAAGATTCGTAGCTGTTTTCGACGCCAGCGTGCACTTTTTTCATTTCATATCCAAAGTATCCAACGTAGCCAAGATTAAAAGGTACTGGTGCATCACCTGTTGTTTTAAATGTCTCTAAGTCTTGTTTTAAATAATCAAAAAGATCTGTTGATATTGTAGTAGTCCCTTTTTTTGTGTCTATCTGCATTTCAAGATTGCTCGCGTTATATCGAATGATTTTTCCTTTCGAACCGTTTACTGTCCCCATAAACGTATATCTTGACATGCTGCCATTGAGCTGATTGCTATCTAACCAGAATGAATGTTCTGAGTCTTTATAAAGCGCTGCAAATGCACATTCAGGCTGAATATACTGCGAAATTTTTTTATATTTAACTGTATAATAAGGTGTTGTGCAGGGCACATGGTTTAATTTTTCATTCTTCTGCCCCAAATCTAAATCATTTGTAATGCTAAAGAAACTTTTAGAAGCGCCATAAATACGCCTTGAAATATCTCTAAAATTACTTAAGAGAACATCTCCATATTCCGTACTCACGGATTCAGGATGGAACTGTACACCCCATTGAGGTTTATATTTATGACGAATCCCCATAATGACCCTGTCTGAAGTCCATGCCGTTCGAATTAAACTAGGAGATAATCGAGGATCAACTACTAATGAATGATATCGAACGACATTAAACTTTTGCGGGATTCCTTTAAATAACTCGTCTTCATTATGCGCAACCTCACTTAATCGCCCATGCATAATCTCAGGTGCATATATGATTGATGCATCGGACACACTGGCTATACCTTGATGTCCTAGACAAACTCCTAGGAGAGGTTCTTTGGACTTCATAATCACGTCTTTACAAACACCAAAATCATACTCATTAGTAGGATTTCCAGGCCCAGGGGATATGACAATATTATGATACTGGATCCTTTGTATCTCTTCCCAGCTTACTTCATTATTCCTAATTACAATAGGCTCTTCTTGATTGACCTCAGCAATCATTTGAAACAAGTTGTATGTGTAGGAGTCGAAGTTATCAATGATGAGTGTTCTCACAATATTCACCCTTAACTAATTCAATTTTCTCTCAACCTGCATAGATATTTTGCTTACAGTCGAGAAATGATCAAGAACAAGCTCATCAATCTCAAATTTGATCTTAAAATGATCTTCAAGTTTTACAATAAATTGTATGGATTTTAAGGAGTCCAAACCGAACATAATCAGGTCCTCATCAAACCCAATTACCCGACTCTCTCCTAACAATTCATTAATTAGCTCTACTACTTCCGCCTTTATTTTGTCCAAGTTCTCCAATATCATTATTAATCCCCTCTTCCCATATCGTTAAATGACTTCTAACGTGTCCAAAAATTCTAACGTTGAATGATCCTTCCTAGCTAATTTTCCAGATGAAGTTTTAGGTAGAGACCGAACCCAAAAGTACTTTCTAGGAACTTTATAATTCGCAAGTCTCTCTCTGCACCAACGTAATGCTTCACTTAATTCAAATCCTTCTTTTGCAGTTAACATAACAACGATCTGTTTGCTCTCATTTGTTTTGGCATATACTTCCTCTATCTGAGGCATTAACTTTAATGTATGTTCTATCTCCGTCAAATGAACTTTCAAGCCATTAATTATGACAAGCGAATCAAATCTACCTTTAACATGAAGATAAGAGCTATCCAATTCCCCGCAATCATATGTCCGTAACCAGCCATCTACGTATCTACCCTCACCTGAATGATACAGGTACGGATCAGGATCTGTTCGTATCCATATTTGGTCCTCGACGATTTTGATCGAAATGTCATCTGCCACTTTACCAACGCTTCGAGGGTTAATACCCAGCATATCAACCGAAATAGTCCCCATCTCCGACATGCCATACATTTGACCAACAGGTATACCAAACTTATGACTCCAATCATGTTGTATCAACTCACTTAGTGATTCTCCGGCACAAATGGCCACCCGGATATGATGTTCTCCTATAGATTTATGGTTCTTATTTATCATTTCATATTGAGAAGGAACTCCAAGAAGAACAGTCACTCCGTGCGTTGTTATGGCGTGTATCATATCTGACGTTCTATTGGTTGAGAAAATTAATGTCCCCCCCACATATAACGTCTGCAGTACACCTGCAATAAACCCGTAAGCATAACTAATTGAATTCAAAATTAATACCCTGTCACTCTCTTGAATAGCCCCATCAAATTTCTGAGTTCGTACCAGTTCCTCATATAATGACAATTCAGATCTACCAATTATTTTAGGAGCTCCAGTTGAACCTGAAGAGGTGAGCAGTAAAATACGATCATGGTCTGCAATAGGAGCGTTATGCCTACATTCAATTTGAGTTGTTACTTTCTCCATAAAACTAGACAGCATATTGGGTGATTCCATGGAAGAGATCATGATGTGGGGATTCACTTTAGACAGTATTTCTTCTACTTCGTTCACTTTTAATCTTGTATCCAAGATTAAGACACGACAATCTAGTTTCCAAGATGCTAATATCACAGCTATAAAGGTAACTGAATTATGGACATTTACTGCAAATAAAAAGCCCGGCTTTGCGCCTGCCTCGGACAACTTCTGGGACCACAATTCGATCTCTGTAAACAAATCTTTATACGTAAAGCTATTTTCAAAAATGATGCATTCCTTGCTTGACTTCTGCTTCTCGTATAGTCGATTGAGTAAACGATTTAGTTGATTCATAGCCTATTCTCCTAATTGCCAGTACTTTTATAACTTCGTATTCCTAGTAACCATAAGAAATAAACAGCAATAAAGAACAGTATGCCAATGATCAAGCTCATTGATCCAATGCTTTCCGTCCAAGGATCCATTGCGTCACTTTTATGCAAGAACCACTTAGCCGGATAATACGTAATAAAAGAGAGCGGGAAAGCTGTAAAAGCCCATTGAACAGGCTTGTTGTAAAGGCTAAGCGGATAACTCAAAAAGTTAGCATTGATCACCCACCCAAAACGCACTAGCGCGCTCGTGTTAACCAACCAAAAGCTTAATGCTGCCCATAATAGAAGTAACCCACCTTGAATTAAAGCACCCGCAATTAAGATTTCAATGAATTGCAGTACTTTAATCATTGACCAAGTTATTTCGATATTTTTAAAACACCACCAAAAAAGCAAGGATGCGACTCCAAAGTGGGCAACTGAAGTCAGTTCCAACTTTCCACATATGACTTGAAGCAGAATGTTATGCGGCCTAATTAGCAAAACATCGAAGCTCCCATGGTGAATAAGGCTGGAAAAGTCTCGAAAACCTGCAAAAAAGAAAATCATGATGCCATAAGAGAGTGTAAATAAACCATACATAAAGCTCACTTCATAAATACTCCACCCCCCAATAGAATCAAAGTAGTTAAGAGTGATCCACAAAGCAAGCAACTGCACCATATAATGAAATATGACTGTAAATATGGTCAAAAAGTAATTAAATCGATAGCTTTGACTCGTTTTCACCTGCATGATCATCGATTTATAATATAGTAATAAACTATGCACTTATTAACCTCCATTTACACAAATTCGTTGCACAGCTCTTTTCCACACCCATATGGATAATAATTCAAATACCACGATCCATATAACTTGTATGGCAATGAATTTTAGCGACTGTATGCTATCAAAGTTCCCTAAATAAATATTAATAGGAACGAAAACAATCCCGGCAAATGGGAGCACATATACGATTGCTACCAATGATTTTGGGAAAAACCATAGTGGAATGAGCGTTCCTGATAATAACCGAATCGTTTGATCTTTAAACACGCTTAAACTAAATAAGTTTGTTACCCAAAATGCCATGAGCGCTACAATGTAATTCAAATAAAAAACGAGTAAAAAAGAGAAAATAAGACTTATTATAAAAAGAAACAACGAGCCGAAGGATTTGGGAAGAGACACCCCAATCCAGAGACTAACTGTCAAAAAAATCGGAAGCGTTCTCATAAGAAGCGTACTTGCAAACCGTCCCACCTCTTGAAATAACATGTTCACCTTAAGGGGAATGGGACGAAGAAGCTCTCCTGCAATCTCCCCATTAAGAACCTTCTGTTGAATCTGCGCGACAAACTCCATATCTATTCTTACAATAATTCTTGACAAAGCCATATATGCGACAAGTTGTTCTAATGATATCGGAGTATTCGCACCACCATAGTTATAAAGCGCTTTCCATAGTATGATGCCAAGTAGAACCAATATAAATTCTGTTATAAGATCTATGAAATAGTTGGCTCTGAAAACAAGCGAATTTAGAAAAGACTGCCGACTAATTACTAAGAACGTTGAGAAATATGATGGCTTATTCATTAATGCCTGCCTCGCTCCTCGTACACCATTCGCATTAAATGCTCGATTTTGGGTTCCTCAATTTTGCAATCAATAATCGGGTAGGATTCTGTCATTTTCTGAATAAGTTTTGTTGCACTTATACTATCTTTGTTAAATAATATTTTTGCTTGGTTATTTTGATTTTCTACCAATACACCCTGATCAACATGTAGATTATCTACATGGTGTTCTAATTGAAGCAATAACATTCGTTCTTTCCCGTACTGGTTCACAAAATGTTCCATTGGTGAATCAAAAATTAACTGTCCTCGATCAATCAAGATTAAACGCTCACATACTTGCTGGATATCATCCATATCATGTGTTGTTAATATAATCGTTGTCTGCTTTTCTTTGTTAATTTCTCTTAAAAAAATTCTAACTTGCTCTTTAGCAACTACATCCAAACCGATAGTAGGCTCATCCAAGTAGACAATTAGCGGCTCGTGGAAAAATGCGCAAGCAATTTCGGCCCTCATTCTTTGTCCTAAGCTCAATTGTCGAACAGGAGTAGAATAAAACTCATTTAGTCCTAGCAGCTCTATCATCTTATCCAAATTCTTCTTAAATATGGGGTAGGGAATTCGATAAATGTGTCTAAACAACTCAAATGATTCTCTAATAGCTAAATCCCACCACAGTTGAGAACGTTGACCAAATACAGCACCAATCATGGATGCGTTCTTAAGGCGATTGTGATACGGCTCTACATTATTAACTAGTACCCGGCCGCTTGTGGGATACAAGATGCCTGTCAGCATCTTAATTGTCGTAGACTTCCCAGATCCATTCGGACCAATATAACCCACAGATTCACCTTGATTAATCGTGAAGTTTATGCAGTTAACAGCTTCCTTATCAATCCATTGAGGTGCGAAAAGATCTGCAACTCCCCCAAGTAGGCCTTTCCTTGAATCCTTCACCTTATATACCTTGTATAATTCCTCAACTTTAATAAGCCCCATATGTTCTCCTTTAATAAGTGCTTATCGAAACAGACAATCTTTTAAATACTTCATCTCGATGCACGAATTCAGCTTTTGTAAAAGGGATGTTAAGTATCAATGTGCGTACACCAAAATCAACATATTGTTGAATATAAGCAGCTACTTCCTCATAGCTCCCGATAAAATACGGATACATAATCCCCGTACTTTTAAATGGCCCCGTCCAGTATATGTTATCGAATAGATCATTTTCTAAGGCAAGCTCCGCCATTTGTTTGATCCCACTCATCTTGGAGCCTCTCTTGAAAGCAAGCATTACTCGCTCCTTTTCTTGTTGAGGAAATATCCGATAAGCTTCAGCAATAGCTTCTTCTCTACTAGGTCTAGATATTATACCCAGACAGATACCTAACTGATTATCTTCGTTGTTTCTGTAGCCAGCCATTTCACTTTTATAGCGTTCTATTGGCTGTGGAACCGTTAAATAATCTACCTTTGCCATAAAGGAAGCTTCCAAACCTGGGACTGATGTTCCAGACAAATACACAGATGGCTCATACTTATCTTTATGGCCCAGGCTTTTAGATACGCTTTGATCCTCTTGCGTATACTTAAAAAAGTCCCAATTAAGAGATTCACCTTCGCTAATAGTTCTTTTTACTTGATGAATGTATTCCACCAATGGGTCATATTTATTGTGATGATTTGGATTAGGTGGTTCGGAAAGACGATTAGCCACTCCATTAATAACATTAATATCAATGACTCTGCCTGAGAGCATGTACGAAGTCTGAAGCATCTTGACTAATGTCTCTGAAGGCAACGCACTAGGGGGAACAGCAATTAAAGGTCGTAGAGAAGACGTGTGCTTGATCAGTTCTTGGCTTATCATTAAAGGATCCATACTAGAAGATGAATATGTCACTAATATCCCTGTGTAACCAAACTCTTCAGATAACTTAGCAATTGAAATGATGTTATCCAAATAATTTTCATGACTGCTGTGCGGAGTCTGTGAATATATTTTCAACATTTCTCCTCCTTATACACGTAGTTGTACTTCAAGTGAATTCACTTTGGAAATCTCATGATTTACGAACCGTCTATCTCTAGGAGTAAAGATTTTCAGAGTTTCTTAACCTTAGAACATCGCAATCATTAACCAAATAATTGGAATCATTGCTACAATCATACATGAAAAAAATTAACAAATAAATAATAATAATCAACGATTTTTGATATATTTCCTCAATTTTTTAGTATTTTTATTTTAAAACGAGAAAATTGTAAAATTGCCGTTTACTGGCGCCGTGTTAAGTTTTTCAAATCACAGCTCCCCAAGTTCCATCAAAACGTTTACGTTGTCCATTCTCTCCATTACAACAACAGCCCCCTTATGTAAGAAGGGAGCTGTTCTAATATTCTCTACATTGTTATCTGGCCGCTCGATATTCTTCAGCTTTATCCCGCATCCCTGCTTCGATGGCTTCAGCATCTTCCAGCCCGTTCTCCTTCGCATACTGTCGAATATCCTGCGTGATCCGCATGCTGCAGAACTTTGGCCCGCACATGGAGCAGAAATGGGCACTCTTGGCGCCTTCCGCAGGCAATGTCTCGTCGTGGAACTCTATGGCGCGTTCTGGGTCCAGCGACAAGTTAAATTGATCACGCCATCGGAATTCGAAGCGTGCCTTCGACAACGCATCGTCACGCCGCTGCGCTCGCGGATGCCCTTTTGCAAGGTCTGCTGCATGCGCCGCAATTTTGTATGTAATGACACCTTCGCGCACATCATTCTTATTTGGCAAGCCAAGATGTTCCTTCGGTGTCACATAACACAACATCGAAGTGCCAAACCAGCCGATCATCGCCGCACCGATCGCGGATGTAATATGGTCATAGCCCGGGGCAATATCAGTCGTTAATGGGCCAAGCGTATAGAACGGCGCCTCTTTGCATATTTCCAGCTGAAGGTCCATATTCTCCTTAATCTTATTCATTGGCACGTGACCAGGCCCTTCAATCATCACCTGGACATCGTGCTGCCATGCGATCTCCGTCAACTCGCCCAACGTCTTCAACTCAGCAAATTGTGCTTCATCATTAGCGTCATAAATGCTGCCTGGACGAAGACCATCTCCTAACGAAAATGCAACATCATACTGTTTCATAATCTGGCAGATGTCATCAAAATGAGTATATAGAAAGTTCTCCTTGTGATGCGCCAAGCACCACGCGGCCATAATCGAGCCGCCACGCGACACGATGCCGGTCATACGCTTAGCCGTCATCGGAATGTACCGCAGCAGCACGCCAGCGTGAATCGTAAAGTAGTCCACCCCTTGCTCCGCCTGCTCGATTAAAGTATCGCGGAATACTTCCCACGACAAATCCTCTGCCTTGCCGTTAACCTTCTCCAGCGCTTGATAAATCGGCACCGTTCCAACCGGAACCGGACTGTTGCGAATAATCCACTCCCGGGTCGTATGAATATTTTTCCCTGTCGATAAGTCCATAATGGTATCGGCTCCCCAGCGAATGGCCCATGTCATCTTCTCTACTTCTTCCTCGATCGAAGACGCAACAGCGGAGTTGCCGATATTGGCGTTAATTTTGACATGAAAATGCCGTCCGATCATCATCGGCTCGCACTCAGGGTGATTAATATTAGCTGGCAGTATCGCACGTCCCGATGCAATCTCCGCACGTACAAATTCCGGCGACAGGCCTTCTCGAATAGCTGCAAATTCCATCTCAGGTGTTACAACTCCGCGGCGCGCATAGTGAAGCTGTGTCACATTGCTCCCCGATTTTGCTCTAAGCGGCACATGACGTTCTGCCGGAAATATCTCAGCACCTGCAATTCTTACAGCATCCGTTGTCCGGAATCCGTTGTCCTCAGGACGGACATCCCGTCCCTGATACGCCTCAACATCTCCACGCTCCGTAATCCAGTCATGCTTGATAACAGGTATTCCCTTACGAATGTCCACTGCATACTGTGGGTCTGTGTAAGGACCGCTTGTGTCATAAACACGCAGCGGCTCGTTAGTCTCTATGCCGTCAGGTGTCTCAGTGTCCGCGAGTCTAATCTCGCGCTCAGGCACCTGAATGTCTGTTCGCGACCCTTCCGTATACACCTTAGTGCTATTCGGAAAAGGAGCGCACCACTCTCGAGCGTCTGCATCCATATGAGGAGTATTTTTGTATACATTTGACATTATGAGTCCTCCTTGTACTTTCCAAACCATATTGAAAGTTCATGCGGACTGTGCAGTTCTGAGGATTATGCAGGTACTTGCACCGGGCAACACGTTGCAAGTGGAGCGGCAGGGAAAGTGAAAGGAGCGGTAGTATAGATGTAGCCCTAATGAGAACTGGACGTTGATCTATCTTGCCTAAATCCGTTCATTTCAGAGGTGAAAGAGACACAAGACAATGAGAACAGACGCATACACCATTACCGTCATCACAAATAGAAAAGCCGATCCCCGAAGGAACCGGCTTGAATGGCGTCAACGAACTGCCTCAAGATACAACAAGCGGTGACAAGTCACACAAGTCTCGCTGCATCCATATCAAGTGCCGATTACTTCCCTACGCTGGTATAATCCAGATCAGGTGCAAAGGGTTTAAGATCTTCGTTGCGATCTTGTCTCAGCCCACGCTCGGGGCTCCCCTAGTAACGCATGATTAAATTGGTTGGAAATAATTAACGATTTAATCTATCTTAAGATACACGAAATTAAAGCATTTGGCAAGGCACATTCGAAGTCGTTTATGCCACTTTATGTCATAGCCCTCATCATTGTTTGCATACGCTGAGCCGCTTCCATCAATTGCGGGGCATACTCACGCATCGTCTCAACCGACATACGGCTGACTGGCCCTGACACGGATAACGCTGCCGTCAGTTTATGATTCCGATCAAAGATCGGCACCGATACAGCAGCAGCCCCCGGCTCTCGCTCCTCGATGCTAAGCGCATAACCCATCTGCCTCACCTCTTCCAGTTGGTGCAAATACGAATCGCGGTCAATTGAATCCGGCCATGTCGACTCTTGTACAGCTGCTTCTCGTTCAGCAGACTCCGCGAAGGCCAACAACACCTTACTGGATGCACCAACATACAACGGTAGACGGGCACCCACAGTCGCTACACGGCGAATCGCTTGCTTGCTTTGAACGGCCTGAATACGAATGCGGTTATTCCCATCGCGAACGTAGAGGCTCACCGTCTCACCCAGTTGTTCACGCAATCGTTCCATCTCTGGCAGCAGCAATTGTGCTGGATCGTCCAGTTCCGTCAGATTCGCTGCAAGCTCCCAGATGCTATAGCCCAGTCGGAACTTATCGTTATTCCGCAGAATAAAGCCGCGTTCCTCTAACGTAGCCAGCAGCCGATGAACAGTACTCTTATTTAGCTCGATCCGAGCCGCAATCTCGGTCAAACTTAAATCCTTCTCCCCAGCAAAGCACATTAATATATCAAGCGCGCGTTCAACCGCGCGTACCGTTTGTTTTCCCCCGCGTTCTTCCATCTTATTATCGCCTTCTTTCGTTTCATTCTATGAAACTTTGTTACATCTAGTATAACTCTCCTGCTAATCAATCGTAAAGAGCCCTTTGTATTTCATATTATGAAGTCTCCCTGCACACTAGTAATAAAAAATCAGCACTTCTCGCACAGCTGCAGTATTATGCCATGGACTTTAGTCCCTCTTTCGACATTAGATCCTGTGCTCATCGCTTATGTTACGGGATGATTACATTCTCCTTACAAATCACTCAGAACCGTTGCTATGATAGGCTTCCCGACATACGATAGATATAGAAGAACGAGATTCAGATCCCGTTATAATCTAAGCTACAACTACGACATTTTCGAGAGCAACTCTTTCAAATAAGACTTAGGCCCTAGCCTTTTCTTTTATCGCCTAGAAGGTATAACTAACGAGCAGAAACAGTGAAGCTTATCTATCCAGCATTCACTCGCAAAAGGAGGGCATCATTATGAACGCACCCGTGACAACGACTTCCCCTGCTGTACAACCAGAATGGCTTGTTCCATTAAGTCCCGGCTCATTGGCAGCTAAGCGACTGCGACTTAAACACGTGGCCATCGCCCTCTCGTTGTCCATCCTATTTGCGGCTGTTATCATTTTCCTGGCCCTCCATGCCTTTATTGCTTGGATGTTCGCCAATCCCGAAGTACCACCATTGTTCTCTAATCCTTTGGCATCAAAAGGTATGAAATATGATACCGTTACCTTCCCTGCTCGGGATAAACATACGTTAGTTGACGGATGGTACATCCCAGCCAGCCAAGCTTCTGAACGTACCATCGTGTTCAGCCATGGCTACGGGGCCAATCGTGAAGAATACTGGGTACCTATGTATGACTTGGCGCAATATGCACACCGGCTAGGATACAACGTGGTGATGTTTGACTATGGTTTTGCTTCAGAGCAGCACAAGACGAAGGCGACAGGCGGTCGTTTGGAGAAAGAACAACTCCTTGGAGCGGTAGAACTTGCTCATACACGCGGTGCTAAGGAAGTCATTGTATGGGGATTTTCAATGGGAGCTGGAACTGCATTGCAGGCTGGGCTTGTTGAAAATAACGGCATTGATGGCATGGTTCTTGACAGTACATTTCTATTGGAACCTGATACACTGTATCACAATTTGCAGCAATTCGTTGATGTACCTAAGCATCCTTCTCTGGATATACTGCGCGGTATGTTCCCGCTGCTTAACGATACAAGCTTGAACCAAATCCCTTATAACGAAGTAAAAACGCATCAGTATACGATACCAACCTTGTTTATTCACGGAACGGACGATACCAAAGCACCCTATACGATTGCCGAACACATTGCGGCTAACCAGGACCCGGAGCTTTCCTCCTCCTGGATTGTCCCGCAAGCTCAACATGAGATGGTTTACCGGGCGCATAGTAAAGATTATTTACGTAAAGTGTCCTTGTTCCTGGAACGTGCAGAGGAACGGGAAATGCTGCTTGCGATGCGCAATGAACGCTATTAACTCTAATTGTTACTGCTTATGCGCGAATCACACATGTGCTATATTACATGCTGAAACAAGGCGTCCCACATTAGGGATGCCTTTTATTTTGATACTGCTGTAGAGGCAGCTGCTCTGCAGCAGGAATTACACACATAGCGTATGTTTAATTTTGCAATTGTACAAATAGATCAACATTATTGTTTGCATGAATTCCCATCTAGCATACAAGCATCATAATTGGCTCTGGCTGACGAATCGCCTTCATCTCTTGACTGTTCAAAACAAATAATAGGTCAACCCCTTCTTGTCATATATTTATAGCAGCGCATCATGGAGCTATGAGGCTAGGGAGGGACTGTCGTGCTAACGATTTATGGGCCATTAATGCCCGTTCGCTTATTGGAGGAAATTCAATGTTGGAAAAATCAAGAGCAGGAGCACACCGTACTTGTACACCAAATGGTTCCTGAACTTGAGCCCACCTACGTACAACTGTTAAATGAGTGGGAGCATGTTTTTATCAAGACGGAAGAAACGGCTCGTAATTGGCTCCACGCCATTCAAAAAAACAACGGCCAAACAGATGCCGCTCTGAACGACCAGATCGAACTGCTGCTTAAGGCCGCTGTATATCAGTCCGAACAGTTTACCGAGCAGCTCGACTATTTAAAGCAGTACAGTCAAGCGGTGCAGAACTTACCGCTTGTCAGCCTTGTTATCGCGCACATTGTACGCGAATCCTATGTGTTTGTGAGTGCGGCGCAGGCACTCGCAAGCATGCCGCTGGCTGCGATCAGCAATCATGCCGCTCAGCCAGCAGAGCCGAAGGCGCACATACATGCGCTGCGGTCGGTACCGCCTAGCGCCGCGCAGCCGCATGCTGCGGATGATCGCACTGTGGCACAGGCGCTGACGGGAGGCGCTGACGGCATCCGCGCGGTCATCGGCACTGGGCGCGGCCAGCGCCCGAACGGCGGTAAGCCGTGGCTGGCCGGCAGCAGCAACGGCGCTTATGCGGCTGTCGCGACTGCTGCCGCTGGTATCGGCGCTGGTGCAGCTGCCGATGCTGGTGCAGCTGCTGGCGCTGAGTCGCAGCGTAGCGTCGCACCAATTGCGGCGTCACAGGTCGCAAAGCGTCCCGACAATGTATACGTGCCGCCCGGCGGACACCGCCTGCCGCCGCTTCCGTATCCCTACTATGCGCTTGAACCGCACATTGACGAGAAGACGATGCGTATCCATCATAATCAGCATCATCAGACTTACGTCGACGGCTTAAACCATGCCGAACTTGCGCTTGTAGAGGCACGCCGTACGGGCAACTACGAATCGGTCAAAGCACTCTCTGGTGAGCTTGCCTTTAACGGTGCGGGGCATTACCTCCACACTATCTTCTGGGACACAATGAATCCGCATGGCGGAGGGGAGCCGAATGGCGAGCTTCGGCAGCAGATCGAGCGTGACTTTGGCAGCTATGAAGCGTTTAAGGAGCACTTTTCACAGGCTGCCGTAAAGGTGGAAGGTGGGGGGTGGGTTGTGCTTGTTTGGAGCCCACGCAGCCGACGACTCGAAATATTGCAAGCAGAAAAACATCAAAACCTGTCACAGTGGGATATCGTTCCGCTCCTGCCTGTTGACGTCTGGGAACATGCCTATTATTTAAAGCATCAAAATAAGCGCGCTGATTACATTACAGACTGGTGGAACGTCGTCTATTGGCCTATTGTAAATGAACGTTATGTCCAGGCGCGCAAGCTGCAGTGGGAACCCTTTTAACCTTAGCCTAACTCTACAACCCTCATCATTAACACGACTTCTGTTTATCGTATCGTATAGTTAGATATGGTGTCCAAACGAACCCTCTATGAATGTCAGCCGATTTGCGGCATCCATGTACTACAATTAAATTGGTTCATTCTCCAGTCTTTTCAGTCTTGCTTCCCTATCTCGCCAACGATACAATAGCATTATCAACATTCATTTGTTTAATAATAGTTTGTTCAATAATGCGGCTCTCAGCCGCTTTTTCTTTTATATAAATCGTTTACCATTAAAATAAATGACATGAGATAGGAGATAAGGATGCTTAAGCCAATCGTCAAATGGGCAGGTGGCAAACGACAATTGCTGCCTCATCTTCGTGCGCGGTTACCGCTGCTCGACTGGTCAATCGCGTCCTATTACGAGCCTTTTGTCGGCGGAGGTGCTCTTTTATTTGCAGTTCACCCTGTACGCGCAGTCATTAATGACATAAATGAAGATTTGATTAATGTGTACCGTGTCGTCCAGCAGCACCCCGAGGATCTGATCCATATTTTATCGACGCATCAGAACACAGAAGATTATTATTACGAAGTAAGGTCGTGGGATCGTGACCGGGTAAATTATTCAAATCTTACTCCTATTCAACGGGCTGCGCGCACCTTATATATGAATAGAACTTGTTTTAATGGATTATATCGGGTTAACAGTAAAGGTTTTTTTAATGTTCCCTTTGGCAAATATTCTTCCATTGACTTCGTTCAGGAGCGAAAGATCCGGACCTTGTCACACTATTTTCAATCCAATGAAATTCTGATGCGACAAGGCGATTACACGGCTGCTGTACGACATGCGCGTGCCGGGGATTTTGTCTATTTTGACCCTCCGTACGATGTATTGTCTACGACCTCCTCGTTCACCACGTATACAATCGGAGGATTCGGACGTGAAGAACAGCGCAGACTTGCCGAGTTGTTTCGGGAATTGGACAAGCGTGGCGTATACGTGATGCTGTCCAACCATGCGACTGATTTTATTATGGAGCTATTTGAGGAGTATCACATTCACCATGTAGAGGCACGAAGACTAATTAACTCCGTACCCAGTGCGCGGGGGAAAATTCCAGAACTCATTATTATGAACTATGAGCCACCTCAGTTAGCAGAAAATCTAATCTCCCTGCTACAAGAGGAGGCACCTACTAACCTCGCTTAGTCCCACAATACAAACTAAAACGTCTTGATTTGTAAATCTGAGTTTCCGCAGCGAAACTACAAATGAACAGGTCAGGACGTTTTAATTTTTTGTGAACATGTAATTCTAACCTATTTGATTCTAAAAGCAACAAATATATAAAAAAGATGACTTCTGATCAATTCAGAAGCCACCTCTCATTAATAGATCATATTTATATCTCCACAACACACAGCGGATGTTCCTGTGCGTCATGTCGTTCTTACTTCTGGTTCTTCATAAAGTATTCAAACAGATCGTCGCGTGCCTCTTCCAAATAAGCAAGACGTGGTTCACGCTCAATTCGGATCTTCATGCGCTGCGCTGTCTTTTCGAATAGGTCGACCGTATCATTTGTGCGGATGATCAGCTTTTGTGGTCGTGTCCCTTTCTCCTCAACCAACTGTAAGAAATGCTTCAAGAATTCCTGCTCATAATTGTCGTCATAGGCCAAGTGGAATCCTACCGCTGAACGTGTTGCTCGATCCACCCATAGGCACAGGCGCGGATAGTACGGACGATCGCCTTCTCCCTTAACGGCTACTGGCGCAAAGAAGAACTCCGTCTCCCACTGTCCCTTTTTGTTAGGAAAACGTGTCATAATATCGTTCAGCAGGGCTTGATCCTCACACTCCGCTTTAACAGGGCGCTTTAGAACAAATTCCGGGTCCATCCAGACGTCCTGCCATTCGCCATTCTCATTGGAGCGAACGAGCACTTGCCCGGAACGAGGCGCCGTTAACACAGCCTCATTCTTCTTGGCGCGGCCGGCCAAGTCCATAGCTTGCTCCAAGGCTATCGTCAAATAACGTACCTGCTCCTGATCCAGCGTCCAAGGCACCAACCCTGGGTCAAAAATACGGAACATCGGCCATGTCTTGCGACCACGGAAGCGCTGACCCAACTCCTTTATTTGCGCGAGGTCCTGCTTCTCCAGATCTGTACGGTCTTCAAATGTTACCATAATACATTTCTGACGATGCAGCCAAGCATAACGCTCATCACGCTCTAGCAGCATATCGTGCAGGCTTTCCAGACCTTCCCCGCCCCGGAACACGGCTAGGCCGAATAATGACTCATCGGCACCCATAATGCTGCAGTAACCCATCTCTCCATTTTCCGGATTACGCACACCAAAAATATGGTTTCCCGACATCCACGTCCAGCTTGCCATCTTCTTATAAGCACTAGCCGCTTCATATAGTCGTACCCATTCCGCCTGTTCCTTCGTCAAGACGATCTCCTGCTCAGTGACTTCCACTTGCTCTTTTGATTCTATCATTTGTTCTGTTTTCCTCCTTTGTGTGCCTGACAACGTAATCCATCGCTGTCGTGATGAACCTTAAGAACGCTGTTTCATAAACTTTGCTTTCTGGTCATCATTCCTTCAGATCCGATGCTGTAATAACTTCGAACCTCTGCTGCGTCTGTGATCATTGTTTAGTCCTACACACAGAGGATTAGCAGCTATAACTCCCTTACGATACAAAAACCCGTTCCAGCCCGGAACGGGTTCCATGTTAACATTGATTAAAACCCTGCACTACTGCTTTAATAACGTCAAAAATTCCGAGCGTTGTGCGGCATCGGTCTTATAGACACCTCGTGTCGCAGATGTTATCGTCTTGCTGCCTGGCTTCTTCACACCCCGTGCACACATGCACAAATGTTCGCCCTCTACCACAACAATAACGCCATGAGGCTGTAATACCTCTTCCATAATATCTGCAATCTCGGACGTAATTCGCTCCTGCACTTGCAGGCGACGTGTGACCGCTTCGACGAGGCGGGCAAACTTGCTAAGGCCCGCTATCTTGCCGCTTGGAATATACCCAATATGCACTTTACCAAAGAACGGCGCCATATGGTGCTCGCATTGGCTATAATACGTGATATCTCGAACAATGACAAGCTCTTCATGCTGCTCGTCAAAGGTGACTCCTAATACTTCACGGGGATCGACATCATATCCCGCAAATATTTCTTCATACATACGCGTGACTCGCGCAGGTGTGTCGAGCAACCCCTCTCGCTCGACATCTTCACCGATTAGCTTCAATAATTCCTTAATATGGAATTCGATTCGCTCCCGGTTTGCGCCAACTTGCGTATTGACGTAATCTTTCACGCCGGCCATGATTGCTCCCCCCTGCCATACACTCTAGGTGTCAGACACCCGTCTATAACTAAACTGCTTATCTTTTAAATTTCTTACCTGGATTGCCCTTGCCTGGCATTCCTGCATTACCAGACATCATCTTCTGCGCCTGCTGCATCTGCTTCGAATTCAGGTTGTAGCCCATTTGCTTCGCCATCTTCTGCAGCATTTCAGGGTCAGACTGCATCTTGGTCATCTGATTGCGCAAATAGAATACACCGCCTGCAAAGCCTGCCACAGCGCCAACTATAAGACACACGATCGCCGTAATCGTAATCCACATCTTCTTATGGTCACCCCAACATCATCTAATGTAATATTGCTCTACACCTATAGCGACAGACAGACTGCCACCGCAATAATGATAGCATGTCAGCCGCTCCTTTACAATTATGCCCTAATCTTCTGCAATGGAAAAAACAAGCCCACAGCTACGTGATGATTCCTTCCAAACGCAGTAACTGCTCCTTAATACCTAATCCACCGCCGTAACCTACAAGCGCGCCGGACGCGCCAATTACACGGTGACAAGGGATAATAATCGACATCGGGTTACGATTATTGGCACCTCCAACTGCACGAACAGCCTTCGGATTGCCAATCGCTTCCGCAATTGTCTTATAGCTGCATGTCGTGCCGTAAGGAATCTCTTTCAGCGCCAGCCACACACTGCGCTGAAACGGTGTACCGCCTCGCAGGTCGAGCTTAAGGTCGAACTCACGACGTTCACCTGCAAAATATTGTTCCAGCTGCTCTTTGGCTGCCTTCAGCCTTTCAGGGTGCCGCTGCAAGGTCACAGGGCCTATCGCCTTTTCCGCCCATTCATGAATCTTCTCCGAACGCTCCAGAATCGAGCCAAACTCAATCGCGCACAACCCATCCAGCGTCCCCACCAACGTCAATGGCCCGATTGGAGATACCATCTCCTGCACATACAGCGGCTCTGGTTCGCCCACTGCCTGTGCTATCGCATCTTGCACCATCTGCACAACCCCCTCATCCCGCTCACGCGGCAGTGCCTTCGCGAGCGCTTCGATTGCGGCCGCCCCACCGATGCGGCCAAGAGCCCACGCGGACGTTGCACGAATCTCAGCGCGATCGTCCGCACGCAGCAGCTCCGCCAATGCCGGTACGGCTTGGCGGTCGCGAAAATTCCCCAGCGCCACAATCGCGTTGCGCTGGATCGGCTTCTTGCCGCGCCATGCGGCGGCGCTCATGCCGAATTCCGACTTAAATTGACGATTGGACAGCGCCAGCATCGGAACAAGCAGCGGCTTCGCCTGCTCCGGATCGGGCTGCAGCTCCGGCTGGTGCGTCCAGTTCAATCCCTTATTCTTCGGGCATACCATCTGACACGTATCACAGCCATACAGACGGTTACCCATTTTAACCATCATCTCGTCGGTTAGCGTATCTTTTACCTGTGTCTGGAACGAGATGCAGCGCTGCGCATTCAACTGCCCAGGCCCGACAAATGCCGATGTTGGACAAGCATCCAGGCAGCGCGTGCATTCCCCACAATCCTCTGTCACAGGGTGATCTGGCGGAAATGGAATATTCGTGATCATCTCCCCAAGGTAGATCCATGAACCAAGCTTCGTCGAAATGATAGAACAGTTCTTCCCGCTAAAGCCAATGCCTGCTCGCTCCGCTACTGCACGATCCGACAGCTCGCCAGTATCCACCATACTCATCAAATTGAGCTCCAAATCAGGGACCTGCTCACGGATGAACTCCTCCAGCCGCTTTAATCGTTCACGCAGTACATGGTGGTAATCCATCCCCCATGCCGTTCGTGCAAACATACCGCGGTAAGCACCTGGCTCAGACTTCGGGATCTCCGGCAGCTTGGAAGGATAAGCTATCGCAATGGAGAGAATGGACTGCGCTTCTGGCATCAGCAGCCGTGGATTCGTACGCTTGTCCAGATCTGGCTCCTCAAAACCTGAGGCATACCCCTTATCGACTGACTCCTGCAGACGCGCCTTCAATTCGATGAACGGGTCGGCTGTGGTGAAGCCGATTTGGTCAATGCCAAGCGTAGGTGCTGCCTCTAAAATAAGCTGTTTCAGACGTGCCCAGCGTGCTGTCTGAACAGTGCTGTCATGTATCGGCATAAGTACAGAAGCGTTACTATAGTCAACATCTATGCCCTCTGACATATCAGTTACGATCTCCTCTGTGATGCCTTCTCCCCTATTTACGGCACCATACAACCTCTCGCTGCATCGGTGTTCTTGTGCACCCACGTCTTCAATTAACTGATCCACAGTCGGATCGTTTCGCGCTCCTGATTGCACACCCTTCCTTATACTACGTGCGGCTTCCGCTGCCTGCTCGCGCGCCCACTTTGGTACCAGTTCGACACTATCACGCTTCGTCATTCCCGTTCACCTCCTCCCCTTTGCCCTACAAATCAGATCAGACTCACATCTACATTTGAATCCTTTTTAAATTTTATAATGAAGCATCATAATCAGCAGTGCTTATTTCGCCATACTTTTAATCGCTTCACGTGCAAGAAAATCACAATGATTGTTAAATTCATTGTCGCTATGACCTTTGACTTTAATATATTCAACTTTATGTTTCTGCATCAGCTTCCACAGTTCTTGCCATAATTCCTTGTTCTCTACTGCCTGTCCCTTGCTGTTGCGCCAGCCATTCTTCATCCAATTGTATATCCATCTTTGTTGGAAGCAGTTCACCACATATGCCGAATCACTGTAAAGCTTAACCCCGCATGTCTCATGCAGTGCCTTTAGGGCCTCAATGACGGCCTTGATTTCCATACGATTGTTGGTCGTATATGCTTCTGCTCCCGACATATCCCTTCGATACTGCCCATAAAGAAGAACGGCGCCCCATCCACCGGGACCAGGGTTCCCAGAACAGGCGCCATCCGTATAGATTGTAACTAGCTTCACCCGTATACCCCCAAACACCCGAACTCATTCTGCCCTTATAGCGACTGATCCCAAAAACTTCTCTTGGCGCCATCTCGCGCTAATTCCATAATTAAACGTATGCTGATGATAAAGTATACCTAATCCAACTGCTACTCAGACAACCCCTCCGTCGACATCCACAGCTTCCATTGTTCGAAATACCAACAAACCGCCTCATCCTGAAACGGCGCACGACCTTCGCGTATCCGCTCCATTACTGCTTCGAGACCAGTCGATACCTTGCGTTCCACAAGTTCTGAATAGCGATATACTAAGCGATTATGGTCATATTCATCCCGATCCACCACTGCCACATGCCCATTTGCATGTCGAATAACATCCAGATCATAATCAATGTAGGTATATACACCTGCACATTCATAATAAGGAGATGCCACATTACAATAATAACGAACACCGTGCTCTTCAATTAACGCAACCACATTAAACCATTGCTGAGGGATAAAAAAGGTAACAGCTGGAACTTTACTCAGCCACTGCTTACCGTCAGCTTCTTGTATCGGCGTCTGGCTATTAATGAGTATGCGCATGTCCTCGCACGCATGAAGCGGATGACGCTTCGACTGCGGTACGATCCAATTCTCCAGCCACATGCGGTGAAGATGACCATCATGCTTAAAACTTTTTACGAGCACTTGTTCATAACGATCCATACGCTTTCCTCATTTATAAATGACGTAATTTTAACAAATTATTTATAGTAATAGAAAAGCATATCTTTCCCCCGATTGCAACGGTTGAAAAGATATGCCTTCCCATACAATGATATCCTGATTAGAGTGTTTGTAATCACTCTTGTTGCATTAGCCCGTAACGATACGAAGCTTCTGTAGCGAACGCATGACGTATTGCGCTCCATAACCCAATTGCTCGAAGAATGGCAGTACAACTTCTGTATGCTCATCAACAGCAATCATAATGTTCTTGACCTTACGCTGCTGGAACTTCTGCTCCAACTTGGCGACAAGTGCACGACCTACACCTTGACTGCGGTACTCCGGATGCACGGCTAATCGATAGTAATAACCATTGTTGCGGTCTACTGTGCCGATGGCAATTCCAACGATACTTGTCTCGCCGTCCTGCTCCATCTCTGCAACAACAACCAACTCTCCATCCAACGACAATTGTCTGGCAAAAGCTTCCAACGTCTTCTCACAACACTCTTCTGATAATGACGCTTGCAACAACTCTGTAGCCGGCATATAATCCGACAATCGAAAGGAACGAACATTCATGTTTAGCTTCTCCCTCATCCTGAGCTATAGTGGTTCGACTATTTATCTCTACGTCCGTCTGCTACTTTATATCTAACTTATATCTATTATACAGTTTACAATTACGACAAAAAAGACGAAATTCCTTCTTTCTTAACCATTTTCCATAAAAAATCATGGTAAATCTCTTGTTTCCTCCTGTAAGCGCTTAATAGTAAGCGGTTACATACCTCTCCTACACCAAATCAATAATAAATTGGTAAAACTAGCATGATATACTCGGCCTCAAAGATAAAAACCATATACGTCAGCTGCTGTCGAAAAATAGAATCAGGCTCTCTCAAGTAACGTTAACTCCCCTTTGATTCTGTCATAGCCCACCGAGCTCAACTATTTTCTATATACTGCCTCTATTACTAAGCAAATGGCATGAAATTTGAGCTCCCACCGTTTGAACAACGCTGTTTTCGGGTAATGTGATAAGGTTGGGACATCAGCACATTTGACTCCGCGTTACTTTCTAAACATTTATGTTGATTTATTCCCTTGAATCATGTTTAATGAAGTGTATATACTACTACATATCTTTTAGGAGGTATTTTCAGATGGCACATCAATTACCCGCTCTTCCTTATGCAAATAACGCATTGGAGCCTCATATCGACGAGACTACAATGATGATTCACCACGATCGTCACCATAATACTTATGTAACAAACTTAAACGCGGCGCTGGAATCAGCTCCAGAACTGCAATCCAAGTCGCTTGAAGACCTGATCGCTGATCTTGACAGCGTACCTGAGAACATTCGCACAGCTGTACGCAACAACGGCGGTGGCCATGCGAACCATTCTCTCTTCTGGGAAGTTATCGGACCTAACGGTGGCGGCCAGCCTTCCGGCGCATTAGCAGATGCAATCGGTGCCGAACTGGGCGGCTTCGACAAGTTCAAAGAAGACTTCGCGAAAGCAGCTACAACTCGCTTCGGCTCCGGCTGGGCTTTCTTGGCAGTAGACAACAACGGCAAATTGTCCGTGTACAGCCTGCCTAACCAAGACTCCCCAATCATGGAAGGCAAGACACCGATTCTTGGCCTTGACGTGTGGGAACATGCATACTACCTGAATTATCAAAATAAACGTCCTGACTATATCGCAGCATTCTTTAACGTAATTAACTGGACTGAAGTTGAGAAACGTTACGCGGCGGCTTTGAACAAATAATTAGGGCAATATCTACAGAGGCCTTTGCTTCAGCAGTTATTCTGCTAAAGCAAAGGCCTCTTTGCCTTCCATACTTTATTCCGATTAAGCTTTCGTGCCCGCTTGACGTGAAAGTATAGGCGAGAATGTCGCTGGCTTCTTTCTAATCAAAACAACGCCACTGAGCACGCCTGCAAGAATCATAATACTAATAACGACCAAAGCAGTAGTCACAGACATCAAATCAGTAAGCACGCCTCCCGCTATCGGTCCGAGCATCATACCAACAGCATGAATCATGTTAAATAACGCATACGCGACTCCATAATCACCATCTGTGTCTCGATCCACGATTCCTCCTAGCGTTGGCAAGGTTGGCGAGAGTGTGAAGCCAACCGCTGCTCCAATCAAGCTCCCCACAACAAATACGAGCACGATGTGATCCACAATTGCAATTAGGGGCAGCGTAACGGCAATTCCGGCCAGGCCGATCAGCATTAACTTAAACGGGTTGCCGCGTGAAGCTAACGTTCCCGCTATTGGCGCTATACAGCCATAACTTAACGTCATTGCACCAAAGAGCAAACCTAACGTCAGCGGCGACATTTGGAACCGCTCCGTCATAAAGTTGGGAAGCAGCGGCTCTAATAACGTTAATGTAGTCTCTGCCAACAAAATAACAACGGCAATAAAGAGCACCGTTCGATGACGAAGCAGAGAGAACGTGCCTCCACTAGCCTGCCGCTCCACCCGCTCAGGCTCACGCAAAAATAGAAGCGCCAACAAAAATATAACGGCTGTTATCGCCGCCGCAAACCAAAACGGCGTATGATGGTCACCTACCTCAAACAGCCATCCGCCAATAGGCGCACCAAGCAATGATCCTGACGAGATGCCTGTCATCGCAATTCCCATAACGGTCCCCCGCATTGGTCCCGAGAATAAGTCAGCCAGCAGCGCCAATGCGGCAGTCCAAGATGCTGCTGCCGCCAATCCTTGAATAAACCGTGCTAATATTAGTGTCCCCGTCGTCTGTGAAAAGACGAACAACATCGTAGCACCTATCATACAGACAAGCCCTAGCATAATCGTTCTGCGTCTGCCAAATCGATCTGTAATTCGACCAAACATAGGCGTCATTAAGAACAGCGCAGCCGCATAACTCCCAAATAGCAGCCCTAATGTCGTCGACGACATCTGATACACTTCCGTAAAATACGGAACGACAGGAATAAAGATGCTGTACAATAACATGTCGATAAATAAAATACTGATGACCAAACCTAAACCAATCCATTGCGTCCGTGTTAATTTCTTTAATAAAGACATAACTCCCACTCCTAAAACTATTTCGTTTTTCTTAGTTTTTATATACGATAATGCCAAGCCGTGGACCTGGCATTACGACTGTTAATATTCGATTTCCCTTGTATTCAAGGTATGCATTGCATAAAGCTATAAGCTAGATGTTCTTCACTCACGGCCTAATGCTTGCACTTGGGATTCCCGTGGTACCAACCCAAACAAAATAACATCCGCAATTGCATTCATTGCATCTGGCAGTGAAATATTTTGTTTGGCAAAAAATCGCTGATCCAATGTAGAATTAACGGCATCCGTTATTAACTTCATTAAGAAAGCAACATTCTGCTTGCGAATGACGCCCTGTTCCATTCCTTCTTCTATTAACTCGCGCAGCATCGCCCAATCGTCCTTTAGCATACCATCAATCTTCTCCCACTGTGCGGGAAACAGTCGTTTCATTTGGTCCAGTATTCGATTGTCCACTAATTCAAAGTTGTTCGGAAGTACGGTCATAACCGCTCTAATCTTATCCAGCACCGTTAACGAATGATCTTGCACAATTTCCCTTGCTCTTACCTCAGACTCGTGAAGTGCCTGTTCAACAATCGAATCCAGCACTTCGACTTTGGATGGAAAGTGCTCATATAACGTCCGCTTGCTAATTCCTAGACGATGCGCCAGATCATCCATTGTAAACTTCATGCCCTTATCTAATATCTCATCCACAAAAGCCTGCATTATTCGTTCACGCATCGATGTCTCTTCCCCTCCTGACAACAATGATTAAAAACTTAAAAAACATTTATAGTTTTTTAAGTTACATTCAATTCAATTATTATAGCTCACTCGCACGATAATATGCAACCTCTGCATAACAGCAAGCCAACACCTTGATAGTGTCGGCTTACTTAATTCCATTTTGTCCATACATCCGTACTTATAAGGTATAAAGTAAGATTTATTCAATACTCTATCCTCAAAAATGTTCTATTCTTCATCCATTCGTCTGCTTCTCCTGTATACCGACATTATTCGTATACATGTGTGAGAGTCGCAATTGGCCTGCAGCCAACAATCAATTTTTGTCCATTGCTGTACCCTTCTTCACGTCCTGACAATTCTTGAACCAGAATATTGCGCCAATAAACTACACGTGCTGTCTTATCCGAATCATGGACCGCATTGTGAAGTTCAAGCGGATCGTGAACTAGGTCAAAATATTGCTCTACGCCTGTCTGGGAGAACCAAATATATTTCTCTTTCCCGTTGGTCAGCCAATGATTGGATGCATCTCCTTGTGCTTGCTCACCGTGCAAATAAGAGCGCCAAGCTGATGCTTCTATATTTCGTGTTCGTCCTGACAATGCAGGCAGATCACTAACGGCAGTTCCTTCAATTAAAGCATCCGTCTTCTCAGTTGGAACAGCACGTGCAAGCTTCCATATACTTTGCCCATCGACACTTGATGGAATAGGCACGCTTGCTGCCTCCAGCAACGACGGCATAATATCCCGCATCTCAATCACTTCGCTAAGAACCGCGCCTTGCTTTAAACCCAGCCATCCGCCCGGATCGTTTACGATAAATGGCACCCGAGTACTTCCTTCATAAGGCATCGATTTGCGGAACAAGTGGTGATCGCCAAGCAGCTCGCCATGATCAGAAGTAAACATAATAATGGTATTATTTAATTCTCCATACTCATTCAGCACTTGTAAAAATCGACCAATCTGATGGTCAATGTGTGTAATCAGTGCATAATAGGCAGCCATTGCTTGTTTTAGACGACGCTGCGGCACTTTGCCGCGGAATGTGACTGGATTCAATCCTTCCTGCATGGCATCGTCACCATCCGCCCAATCGCCAACTACTGGTCCCTGAAATTCAGCGTCCGCATATAAATCCAGATAGGCTTGCGGCGGATCGAATGGCGGATGCGGCCTCACAAACGACATCCACAAGAAAAATGGCTTATCAGAGTCTCGACGACGCAAAAAGTCTATCGATTGAGTGACGGTCCAATTGGTTGGATGCAGCATTTCGGGAAGGTGCCATGGTCTTGCTACTGTCGAGGCGTTGCAATCCAAGCCCAGGTCCGTCAGATCTGCTGCCGGTACACGCTCGCGCAGCCAATTCAAGTAGTCGTCCACTTGATCATAATGATCCTTTGCCGCAACATGAGAGCGATTACGGTTATGATGCAAATAACCGTCATGCAGCACCACGTTGTGAAAACCTAATAAGCGGCGCGCAGGATAAACGTGCATCTTGCCAACACACTGTGTATGATAGCCTGCCTTAGCCAATTCACCAGGAAGTGTCGTGTCATAATTCCACGGGACACCGTCCTGATAACCTACACGACCATGCGTACGTTGACTTTGACCTGTAAATATAGCCGCGCGGGCAGGCACACAAGTCGGTGTAGCCGAATAAGCACGATCGAATCGGACTCCCGTACGTGCCAGCTCATCCAGGTTTGGCGTCTCTACGACCGGATGCCCAGCTATACTAAGGCAGTCAAAGCGCATTTGGTCAACCGTAATCAGCAGCACATTGGGGCGCTGCGAGCTGTCGCTTGAAGTTGTCATCGCTTATACCTCTCCCCTGTTCTTATTAAAATAATATTAACTCCATTTAACACCCAATTTGAAATTAAGTAAACTTAATAGGCTATATTTTTTATACCACATTAAATAAATAACCAATTAAAACACCCATTTAATAAATAGTTTATATCATTTTGGAATTAAGTAAGGTATACTTTATGTATAACTTTAATTTTAATTTAGTTCTCGTAACCAATCATCAGGAAAGAAGGATACGCTATGTCAGAACCATCTATCCCTCCAATTCCCAAGCTGCTGCTTTGCATCCCTTTATTTATTACTTTTTTGAAAATTGGACCTACAACTTTCGGTGGAGGCTACGCTATTCTGCCGATTATTGATAAAGAAGTTACAGGACGCCGCCAATGGCTGCGAGAAGATGAAATGAGCGAGATCACCGCCCTGTCGGCTGCTGCCCCTGGAGGCATCGGCATTAATGTTGCTTCCTTAGTTGGTTACCGCATCGCAGGACTGCCAGGACTTCTCGTTTCAGTTATCGGTATCTCTTTGCCGACAATTGTGATCATGCTGACGCTCTGTCTTGGTGCGGCCCACTATAGCCATTATCCATGGGTACAGGCAGCACTTATAGGTATCAAGCCTACCGTTATTGCACTTATTGCCTATGCCGCCATCCGAATGGGACGTCAAATACTCAATGACAAGCTTGCCTGGATCTTGGTGGCTATATGCTCTTTATTGCTGCTGTTTACAACCATTAATCCGTTAATTATTCTCCTGCTTGGTGCGTCAGCTGGGCTTGGCGCAGCGTACAGGCGTTATCGTTCTTTGAGACGCCGCTCTACAAAAAAACATCAGGCAGAAGATCATAATACGTATCACTCCTCCACTTCTGCACGCTGAGCTATGTTTCTTTCAAGCATAATCTTAAATATGCCTGTACTTTCTCAAGCACCATATGGGCCTGTTGGATTATTGTTCAGTATGGACAGCGCAGTCGAACAATATCAAGCGTATATCAACTCTTGACGAACCGTCACAACAGAACAAAGGAAGAAGGCCATCCTATGTTATGGAGTTTATTTTGGACGTTTTTAAAATTGGGCTTTGTCTCGTTCGGCGGCGGCTATGCGATGCTGCCTGTCATCGAATATGAAGCTGCTGTCCATCATTGGATGTCAGCACAGCAATATACTGAAGCCGTAGCACTTGCTGGCATGGCTCCAGGACCTGTAGCTATGAACATCGCTGTATATGTCGGCTTTACAGCTGCAGGATTGCCCGGCAGTCTCGTTGCTTCACTCGGCATTATTTTACCATCTGTTATGATCATGTTTTTGGTTGCCACTATTTTCTATCGAATGTATGATAATCAATGGGTGCAAGCTGCACTCGGCGGCATGAAGCCGGCTGTCATCGCACTTGTAGCGTATGCGGCTGTTAACATGGCGATGCATTCCGAGATCCTTCAAGGTTATTCAATCCGCACTTATGCCAGTATCGTCATATTTGCGCTTTCCTTGCTGGGGCTAGTGAAGTTCCGGATGCATCCAATAACCGTCATCCTATTGTCAGGAATAGTGGGGATTGCCATATATGCCTAATGGACCATACCGTCGAATCGAACTTGCGGAACGACTGCCTTCTCCTAAGGCCAAAGAATTGTTCCACCGGATTCGACGTAAACATGAAATCGCCAAAAATGATCTACTTGCGGATAGCGGCTTAACGGTCAGTACGTTAACTCGTGTATTGGAAGAACTCGTCACGCTGGGACTGATCGAAGAGAGTGGCTTCGGCGCTTCCACGGGTGGAAGACGTCCGATTTTATATCGCGTGCGTGCTGATTATGGATACAGTCTGGGATTGGATATTTCACGTGTCAGTTCCCGCCTCGTGCTGCTGGATTTGGCTGGCAACAAGCTGGATACCTACGTTTGGGAGATGAATGAAGACACGACGCCTGAGAGACTGATAGAATCCGTTGTCAGACAAATTAGGGTCTGGGCAGATGAGCATCATCTCAAGCCCGAGCATATTATCGGTCTAGGTGTGGGAGCAGTTGGTCCGATTCATCGGTTCAACGGCGTGATTGAAGAGCCAGAATGGTTTGCAGCTCCCGGCTGGAGGCACGTTCCGATCGTCAAAGAATTAGAGAGCCAACTTCACTTTCCAGTCTTGCTGGATAATGGTGCAAACGCAGCCATCATCGCTGAGTCTTGGGCAAATCGTGCCAAAAATGTGCAGCACATGCTGTATATGCACGCTGGCATTGGCCTGCGCTCCGCCATGATGTCGGATGGCAAATTAATCTATGGTGCTGTTGATATGGAAGGATCGCTTGGCCAGATGATTATTCAGGCCGATGGCATTCCTTTCCGAACACCAGATGGTAATTATGGCTGTCTCGATTCATACGCAACCATCTATGCCATTGAACGTGAGATCAATGCTCGCATTCGGATGGGACGGCAAAGTTGCTTGCAGCAAATGCTGCGCCGCGACGAGCCCATACAATTTCGCCATGTCATGGAAGCGCTGCGGCTTGGTGATCCACTTACGACCGAGATTGTCACCCAAGCCGCAACTTACTTCGGCATCGGGTTAGCCAATTTGTTGAACGTGCTTCACCCAGAAAAAGTTGTGCTCGGCGGTCCTTTAATGACCACACATGATTTATTTTTCTATACGGCTACACAGACCGCAATACGCAAGACCTATCATTATCCCAATTATCAGGTCGTGTTCAGTAAAGGAAGTTATGGTGAAGAGGCATTAGCTGTAGGTGCTGCGTTAATCGTTATCGACAAGTTGACGGAGTAGCGAGACAGTTCCTGTTCGATACAAGCTCACTAAATCCCTATATACATTCATGAACTGAAATTGGAAGGAGGCGGTTCCGATGGAACGTCACACAGGATCTGAAGCAGCCATCGAGCCGACACCAGCTGCTTGCTGTTCATCTACCCGTGCAGCAGTAGCAAATCCACGGGAGTCCTGCGGCAACGCATCTCTAGAGAATTTGCTTGTTGCCAAGCAAGTAGTGATACCTGTTTTGTTCGAACATTGGCCAATTGTACCTGCCGGCAATTATTGGCTTGGGACAGATGGACACGAAGGCTTTCCTGCGGATGCCGAAGGGCCTGCCCGTGAGGTTGCGGTCGCAAGCTTCCGAATCTCGCCATATGCGGTAACCAATAAGGAATATGCTGCTTTTGTGGACGCTACGGGATATGTAACGGAGAGCGAACGATTCGGTTGGTCGTACGTTTTTCATTTACTGCTCCCATCTCTTGAGCAGGTCAATGTAATCGGAACACCACCACAAACCCCCTGGTGGCTGGCTGTCGAAGGCGCATATTGGAAACAACCAGAAGGTCCAGGAAGTGAGATCGTTTCCCGCATGGATCATCCTGTCGTGCATATATCTTGGAACGATGCCACAGCATACTGCCGTTGGGCAGGTGTACGCCTGCCTACGGAAATCGAATGGGAAACGGCCGCAAGAGGAGGACTTCGAGGGAAGCGTTATCCATGGGGAGATGTGCTTCGCCAAGGAGGAGAGCACCAATGTAACATTTGGCAAGGTGTATTCCCAACCTTTAACCAAGCAAGCGATGGTTATGCAGGAACTTCCCCTGTTCATACGTATAAGCCTAACGGATACGGACTATATAACATGTCTGGGAACGTATGGGAATGGTGTTCAGATTGGTTCACTTCCAATCCGAAGGACAGAGGGTCAAGCGAAAGTCCGCATGGACCTGCCCATGGGACTAGCCGCTTGATGAAGGGCGGCTCTTACTTGTGTCATCAATCCTATTGCAATCGTTACCGCGTTGCTGCACGCAGCAGCAATACGCCAGACAGCTCTAGCGGCAATATCGGCTTCCGTGTCGTCGTCGATTACTTTGCACAGGAAGATAATCATACAACTTATCGAGCGGTGAGTAATCGATAAAAGAGCATCTTGAAGAACCTAATAACCTGGATGGTTTCCACGATGTTGTTAAAAATATTATTTTAATTAAATAGCTATCAAAAATGCGGAACGACTCCCCCGGCAGAGTGCCGGGAAGGAGTCGCAGTATGTAACCTTTTGTAATTGTCCATTCGAATAGAGTTGATCAGAGCGATGTCCTTTTTGCACAAAATGAAGAGAAATGAACCCATACTTATCCAAAGAAGATATCCTCTAGTGTCACTTGCTTAGGAACCACTTTATAAATATCGATATCTCTTTTGGCTAAAGTATACACAATTCGTGGAATATGCTCCTCGTTGGAGACAGAGCAGGTCAACTCTGATTCCTCAAACATCAAGTCTGTGCAGTATTGGGACAGCTCTTGCCGCATACTTTGCACATTCGCAGCTGGTACCGGCCCAATCTTCAAAAATAACTCAATGTGCTGCTGGTATTGCTTCTTCAGCTCATCCATTGAACCGTACTTCGTAATTAACCCCTGTTCCATAATAACAATACGAGAGCACAGCTTCTCCACTTCATGAAGATTATGCGAAGTTAAAAATATCGTCTTGTGCTGAGCGTTAAGCTCTTGAATTAATTGTTGGATTTCAACTACAGATTCCGGATCCAAACCCGATGTCGGTTCATCCAGAAAAATCAGTTTGGGGTCCCCAATCAAAGCCTGGGCAATACCCAGCTTCTTTTTCATACCAAAGGAAAAGCCCTTTACTTTTTTGCGTTCATGTCCACTCAGCCCCACGCGCTCTAAAATGTGGATAAGCTGATCTTGTTTTACCTTTGCGTTTTTTAATTCAGAGAAAAAAACCAGATGGTTAAGTGCAGTCATCTCATAATAATAATTGGCGGCATCAGGCATTACCCCAATCTGGCTCTTGATCATATCCATCCTTGTATGAGTTTGCCCCATAATACAAAATGCACCCTCGGTAGGACGAATAATTCCTGAAAGCATATTAATAGTCGTTGTTTTTCCAGCACCGTTTTTACCGAGAAAACCAAATATTTCTCCTGCTTTTACGTTAAACGAAACCCCTTTAACGACATAATTGTCGTTATACTTTTTTTTCAAGTTATTTACTTCAATCGCATTCATTATAGATCTTTCCTCCTAAACGTATAAATGGACACCATTAAAAAGAGGAGAGAAAAGGCGAATGGCAAGTATGATTTCCAGTCCATTAGAGTGATATAGTGAAATGGAGTCACATACTTGACAACCTGCAATATGCTGTTTGATGAGAACATGCTCCATATACCGAATGTTGGAAACAATATCCCGCCTAATAAACTGATAAACATAGAATAACTCGTTTTTGAAACAAGCGTTGTAATTAGAAAATTGATACCTATGGCGTAAGATATAAAAGTCAGCAGGCGAAGAAATTCAAGGATATCGAACCGTTGAATGCTTATAAAAATAACTGTAAAGGAAATGGACAGACATACAATCCAAAATAAGGACACACCTATATACTTGCCCACCACTATTGATGATTTAGATATTTTAGTGACGACAAAACGAATCGTCTGACTCTCTACTTCTCTGTTTAAGACGTCATGAGAGAGTGTCAGCACAAATAAAAATCCAAATACGGTCGTTAAAAATCGAATGCCCGATACATATGGATTTGAACTTTCATTCAAAAAGAGAGCAGGATTACTCTTTACAAAGTTGGATATGGAAAAAGCAAACACGACAAATAAAAGTACAATCGCAACCGATTTGAAGCTTTTAAACAATGCTAAAAATTCACGTTTGGCAATTGTAAACATATCAAAGTTCACCACGCTCTAAACTTATTTTTCTTTACCAATCGATTCTGCTGCTTTTTTCTTTTTATTATTCGTGAAAACGAGCACTAATCCTAGCACCAGAACGGCCACAAAAATAAAATGATAAGGCGGACTGGAACGAAAAATAATATAACCTATAAGACCTATGACAAGCAAAAGATGCGGCATTGGATCCCCTCATTTCGATTGATTTGAATTTGCATACCAACCTAGAAGTACAACAATTAATAGTCCGATGAGCAAATCTAACCTAAGAAATAAAACTAACGCCACCATGCAACACACACTGTATATGCCGATAAGCTTAAATCTCTCCTTCTTGGTAGAGGGAGGTATCTTGATGTGCATACAAGCACTAATAAAGTAACAACAAAGAAGAAATAATAGACTGCTTAATAAGATAGACAGCGATGTATCCAAAAGGAGGTACCTGTAGATTAATCCAATACATCCAAAGAAGGATACAAATAGCATTCCACAGCTCTGTATTACCCTTCTTTCCACCTTGGCGGGTACTGGGAACAGACGCAAGAGCGAATGCTTCTCTAACAAAAAATGAAGTTTAATCTCACTAAAAAAATAAATACTCATAATGTAGGCCATAATCATCAGATTGTTAGCATGATTCGCATTTCCTTGCATTAAGTAACTGATCGTAGAGTATACAACGGTTAATGAGGTAATGAGCGAATACTTCGATAATATATGAATATTTCTGACATATGCTCTTAGTTGATAGCTGACAAGACGCTTTCTGTGCGAGGTCATTAAAGATATATGGGATAGCTTAGCTGTCAAATTGCTTATTTGAATAATGAGGAGAGGCACAGTAGATTTTTTTGCAACTAACAGCTTGTTTGTAACTATTGGACAAACCAGTATAGCCAAGGCAAAGAGAAGTAACACAGCCACATCATAATACTGCTCTAAGAAGCTTAACCATTGTGAATCGAAACGATTGCTATGACTAAGCACCAAACTTACGATCAGAAGCATTACTGGCAGCATAAAATGATAAAAAAACTTCTCTTTATAATACACATAGGCATACTCCATTGTTTGTGCAATAAAAAGCAATACAAACAATCTGATAAAAAACATAAAGACGGCAAAGGGCTCCTGCTGGAAACACAGAAAAACGACACATAACGAGCCATATAACACAAGCTGATCGATTCCAAAAGTCTTGCACATATAATTAGCCCCGATTATACGCCACTTGGGGATCGGAGTGATTTTCAAAAACGAGAACAGCTGACCCATGTTTCCTTTGGATGGATCTTCCATGAAAATAGCGATGACATTTAAGAAGAAAAGAATAGCCGGGATTACCTTCAACACTAGCGGAGCATCTACAAATAATAACGATAAGCTAACGATTACTGAAAAAACAACTGCGCTCCCAATAGTTAGCAGCCAGGAAAATGAATCCCCTAACATTTTGGCATAAAGTCTGCTGTAAGTTCTTAGAAACATATAAACTCTGCTTTCATCGCTATTTCCCCACCAATGAAATTTGATTGTTCTCTACCCTATAGACGGTAGTAGCAACAGACTCTACCAAATGGTATAGATGAGTCGTAAATAGAACAGCCCGCTTGTTCATAGCACGCTCTTGGAAAATCTCGATTACGGTTGCGACAGAGGTCTGATCCAACCCCTCAAATATCTCATCACAAACGATTAGCATCGGGTCATACAGTATAGTGCCTAATAGCAATACCTTCTTCTTCGTTCCAAACGACAACTCCTTAATTAATTGCTTAAGATGCGACTCCACCCCCAAACGGGAGACGAGCTCCTGTATTAGTGGTAACGTGTCCGTCTGGGAAAGCTGATACACCGTCATAATAAATTCAAAATATTCCTCAGGCGTCAGCAAATCACAGATGTCATAGCCATCCGACGGAATAAACGCCGTAAGCCTTCTGACAGATTCTCGTTCCGCCAGGGGATGACCCGCAATTGACACATGACCGTCCTCAAAAGCCTCAAACCCCAAGATACATTTTAAAAACACCGTTTTTCCAATACCATTTTGGCCTACGAGGGCACAAATTTCCCCAGGGTGAATCTGCAAACTGATATTCTCGAGCAATATATGATTCTGGAATGATTTAGAGAACCTATTGACTTCAAGAAGAACATTTGTCATATTTTACAACTTCCCTAATATAATATAATATAATATTAACAATTAAACAGCAAATACAGGTTGCAAGTGTTTAAATTTGATGTTCTTGACAACCAACGATTACAGATGAATCATGCAAATCCGACTGTTCCTCATCTTAGCTTGGCACAATAACCACAAGACCGTGATCATATAGACTGGACAGCGGGATTAGGTACGGCTGTGCGAGAGCCACCCCTTATCCGTTACAGAAACTGTACAACTGTCCTGTCTGCACTGTGTTGTGTATTGTGCTGAGCCCTTTCTCCTTACAATCCCAACAATTTAGCGATGGCTTCAAGAACCGATTGGCTCAAACCGGAGAGGTAATTTACAAGAGCATCAAATCCTGCGAGGACTGCCTCAACAAGGGCTGTTCCTGCAAGCCACTCGATTCCTTTTTTCACCCATGAGCTCAGCGAGTCCCATTTATCAACCAAGTACCGTGCAATTCTTCTAATAAGTGCTCCCATCGTAATTCCTCCATTTCATTGTGTTACAACCTATATTTGCTGTTACAGTAAATATACGGATTAACACACCGAAATTGGAATTAGGCAAGCAGCACATATTTTTATTCGGTACACCGCATTTAACTTTGCGGTATACCACCAAGTTTACAAATTCAATTTCTGACTGTTCATCTTCTCAATACACTCTGTGCGTGAGCTTACACCCAATTTTTCATAAATCCTTCTTAAATGATTTTCAACAGTTCTTGTACTTACAAATAACTTTTTTGCAATTTGAGTGTTGGTGTTTCTATGTACAACCAGGGACAATATACGCTGCTCATTCAAAGTCAGCATCTGTCTGTTGCTGCTTCTGTCTGAATACAAAGTACATAAACTGGAGATCGGGATAATGGTTTTGCCTTCTTTTACGACGTTAATCATCCTACTAATTTGCTTCTCTGTCGATTTCTTAGGTATAATCCCACTTACACCTATTTCGGCCATATGACAGTAAGATATGTTGTCCGATAATACGATGATTTTGGTCGTTGAGAATTTATTTTTTGCAGCCGAAATAACTTCTAACTGACTGTTAAGTTCATCCATATCGATAATTATAGTATCTATGCTTGTGTTTTCCAAACCACCAAATGAAGCGCTCCAAGTGTTATCTATCACTATAACTTCTGTATGTTCCAGTTCTGCAACAATTTGTCTTAAGGCAGAAGCTCTCAAAGGGTGATCACAAACGATTATAGTCCTGCACGTTTGGGCCATGTCAGCATACTCCTTCTAAAATACATACTCTTGCCTCCATACCACCCCATATAAAGGAATAAAGCATTATTAAATAAGAATACTCGAACGAGCTTTAGCTAAGTAATAGCGCAATTAATAAAACGATTTCCCCAGATATTCAAACATAGACTGTAATAAGAGTTCTCTTTCCCCCTTCTAATTGTATTGATGCAGATTAAGAAAGAAATCTCTCCAAATAATGAGCTGATTCTCTTTAGTATGATTTATCCCGCATACGCAGACATCTAATACACTAGGCATATATTAGCAATATAGATGTGAAATAATGACTGTTCAACTCACTTGGAATCAGGTGCAGGAAATGTAGAGAATATAAAATGACTGGAGGATATAAACTATTTTCGTTCCAATGAATAATAAGGGGTACTGTGGAATAAAATCGGCACCATAATTCATAGAAAGTATCCTTCCCTATGAATGATTGGCTTGTAATGGAATTCGCTGTTGCTCTGAACTTATGAAAATAAGATTGTATTGGGGGCGATTTGGGGTAGTGTCAACAGCAAGTAACGAGTAGTTGGTACTGGGGAAAACGAAAAAAAACTCATGCTTAAATATATTTATAAAAAACTTGATGACATATAACTTTAATATATCTCCTTGATTTGGAAAAATCAACTACTTTCATATTCGATATAAGCCTGCCGCGTTGCCCAGATAAGTGAAAAGGACTTTAATTCAAATGTCTATGTATTTCACAATTCGTTAAATTAATAAAGACGATCCGCCCTACAAGCGAACATTTACGGGCAGACCGTCTTTGCTTCATTTCAAATGACAAACGTTCTGATTGGCAAGCTCAATCACCTTTAACAATGAAATACGAGCATGCGATGATTCATGTACCAAATAATCGCTCACCATCCGATCAATAAACAATACACCGTCCAGATGATCCAACTCATGCTGCATACAAGTAGCCAGAAAACCGTTTGCTTCAACAGTCACTTCTCCTAATTGGCGATTCATCATCCTGACTTTTATCCGTTCAAAGCGCTTCACTAATCCGTAATATCCTGGATAAGACAAACACCCTTCCATTCCTTCCTGTTCTCCATCCGCATCAACAATCTCCGGATTGATTAACTCCCAGTACCCTTCGCCTACATCCAGCACAACAGCACGACGCAGCAGCCCGATCTGTGGTGCCGCAAGCCCCGCCCGACCACGATCTGCATACAAGGTCTCTTTCAAATCTCCCAGCATCGTGAGGATGCGTGGTGTCATCTCTGTAATTGGCTTGCATTTCTTACGCAGCAGCGGATCACCAAATGGCAATATCGTTCGTACAGTCATTTCTCTGCAGCTCCTTTGTTCACCTATATACATATAAACCCTACTATATACTAAAATATACAAAAACGGGCCGCTTGAACAGCAGCCCGCTTCCTAATTCCATTTATTCGAGATTACTTGGCTTCCACTTTATTTGCAATTCCTTTAACTTCAAACCCATAAATGCGTGCTGCCGTGTCGCCGCCTTGTGTTGGTTTCTCCACAATCAACTTCGCATAACGTGCTTTTGTTTTGGCGATCGCATGTTTGCTCACGCCTTTCTCATTGTCATTCACTACCACGGCATCTTTCCAGTTCTCACCGTCAGTGCTCAGCTGGATCTTGAACTCACGTGTATTAAAGGAGGAAGATTCGCCGCCAGCTTCCGCATGATGTATGACAAACTCCGTCAGGTCATAGTTCTCCCCCAGATCAACCGAAATCCAATGTGGAGGATTACCTACCGCACACCATTTTGTCTTGGACTCCCCGTCCACTGCATATTGCGGTGCCTCGCCATCATTTACGAAGGAGGATGCTGTTGTCTTTTTACCTTTTGCCAAGTCTTCCGAGCGGAACGCGGCTTCCTTGTCAACGGTGATCAGTTTTTTCGTAACAACGTCCTGACCGACTTCATTTTTTGCCGTTAACGTAATCTCATATTCACCCTCTTGCGCGTATTTCACAATTGGATGACGATCTTTGCTGGAAGATGGCGTTCCTCCTGGGAAGCTCCAGTTCCACTCACTGGTCACTTCTGTCGACTTGTCTGTCACTTGGACAGCTTCACCTGGTGCCACATAAGTCTTATCTACCTCGAAGTCCGCCTTCGGGGACGGATAAGCCGGCCATTGGAAAGCAACTGTTGCCGCACGGCCTTCCTGATAATGTCGGTTCACCGGCACAACGATCAGCTTTGTTTCTTTCTCTAGGCCATTACGACGCATTTCCGATACATAATAATGATCATTCCCCGTCGCACCCATAAATTCTCGGGATCCGTCCGACTTCACACGGTATACTTGATAGTACATGACATCCTCGCCAGCGTTGTCCCATTTGAGACGTGCATCAGCATAGATTCCGTCACGGAAATCGTTTTCAATAATAGCTGCATGCTTAACTTCTTTAACCAGCTGTGCTTTAACTTTCTGATCGCGGATCGTTAATTCACCAAGGTTAACCGCATAGTTATTCACGACTTGCTTGCCCTCAACTTGCACAGACACACCCACGACTTTCTTACCTGCATATGCAGACAGATCGTAAGTTGCCGTCAGCCAGTCACTCTTAGCACCAACTTGCTTTGTATGCTTCGGCTTCAGAATAACGTACTGATCAGCAGCACCTTCCAAGGCTACTCCCATGTTCAGAGCAGCTGCATCCTTGTTAGCTGATTGGTAAGTCAATGTCATTTCCGTGGACTTTGTAACCGGAACTTCAGCTTTGTACAGCTTAATATTCGATGTGCCGCCAGCTGTCACGCTGCCTGTCGCTTTTAGCGAGCTGCCTCCGTAGAAGGCTTTATCAAAGTCAAAGTCTACCTTCAACTGATTGCCCTGCTCCTCGTTCACCCAACGCCATGTCGGCAGTACGTCCTGCAAGCTGCGGTTAAACCATTCACGATCGCGCACCTGCTTGCCAAACACGCTAAACATTTTACCATTACCTGTATTAAAATGGGTGATAAAATCGGAATCTGTAACTACCGTACGACCCACGATATCGTTAGCAATACCACGCCATTCTTTATCACTTTCCTTGGTCCGAATCGGATTTTTGTCCGCACCGACCCAGAAGATTTGTTCATTGTCCATAAACTGCTCATTGGTTTTTGAAGCATTAAATGCCCAGTCTGGGCGATAAATACCTAGTGAAGTGACTGGACTGCCATCTTTCGGGAATAGTACCGGCCAGTTATACTTGCCTTTGTAACCGCCCGCTTCCACGTCAATACCCGCAAACAGATCGAACGGACTGCGTCCCAATGCCTTTGCCTTGTCAGGCGAATTCAAAAATGGCGTAATATAATCGTAGCTGCCCTCTTTTTTGAACTGCCAACGGAAATCGATAAACATGTTGTCCGCTACACGTTGATCACCGTCCTGCAAGAACATCTGGTTCTTATCCGTCAGGCCGCCCTGCCATTTTACAGGACCATCATTGATCATCGAATCGTACCAAATGATTTCCATTTCAGGTGATTTTACCTTTTGCAAATATTTCAGGAATGCCTGCATTTGCTTCGCGTCTTCCGGCGTTCCGCCTTGCGTCTCTTCATTGATAAACCAACCGTCGAAGCCGTAATACTTCGCTACTTCGATCAGTTTGTCTGCGACAGGGAACGAGCCGTCCGCTTTTTGCTGCAGTAATTCTTTTGTCCATTGGAACTTTCCGCCATGCTCCGTTTGCGGCATGAATACGGTTCCAAACACAGGAACGCCATTTTTATGTCCAGCATCGATAACGTCTGCGCTTGGCGGCACGATGATCCCCTCACCCGCAGAACCGCCCCACATAACCAACTTATCGATGTACTGCCAATAGCTAAATGCATACCCATGGAAGCTGTCATTGCCTTGCGAAGGAGCAGCGGACGTATTTTTGTACATCGCGGACAGCGCCATGACTTTTGGTTCTAGTTTAGCATTCGCATTTTCTTTTTGTCCCTGAACGCGATCTTTATTCAGTTTCACCGTGCTGCGGTTGAAGGCAGCATCCTTATCCGTTGAAGGCGACCAACTTAGTAATGTCTCCGGGTACCAGAAGGAAGACAGCGGCTGCGCGGCATGCGCCTGTCCTGCAAAGCCTGCCAAAGTTCCAGCGATTAATGCGGTGCCGAGAATCATTCCGATCTTCTTCTTTATGCTGCTGCGAGATAACACAGTAGGTTTCATTCTTTTCATGTCATTCTCCCCCTTAAGATGTCCAATATAGCAAGCACCTTCTTGGTAACGGTTACAATCCAATGTTAGCGCTTCCACATAATCTTCCTCCTATTATAGTTAAAATAGTCCATAAAAAAAGGGAGATTACTCCTGTTCGAGCAATCCCCTTAAATAAGTACACCTTTTCTTTAATTTATACTTGCTTATGTTTCTTCATATTCAAAATACTGGTTGATTAATCGCAAAAATAAGTTCGGAAACGCATATCCTTCCATTTGCTCTGGACGGATATAAGCATATCCTTCCGGCAATATAGAAGGTGTGTCGGTACCTTTACACCGGAATACACGCATCTGCCAATGAATATGGCTAAATGTGTGCTCCGCATCCACGTGCCGTTCCACAGGCTCAACCTCAATTCCATCCGCATGCAGCATACCACGGAGCATGTCCATCGCCTCGTCGTCCGGCAGCCCTGTGAGCTGAGCCGCTTTGGGTGCCAGCAGATGCGGCAGCTCCCACATGCGGGCAAGCAGTCCCGTATCAGGGCGTTTGCGGATCAGTACTTTGCCCTCATAGGGGCCCGTCCCTTCAATCAACGCTGCGTAGCGCAGCTCCGGCTTCGGCGGCTTAGCCTTGGTCTTGATCGGCAGGATCAGTTCCTCTCCCGCGATACGCCCTGCGCAATGCTCCATTACAGGACATGGCAGACATGCCGGCGATTTCGGAGTGCATACAAGCGCACCGAGCTCCATTAAAGCCTGATTGAAATGTGAGGCCTCACCTTCTGGAATAAGCTCCTGTGCGATGTGCTCGATATGGGGGCGCGTGCTCGGCTTGGCAATATCATCATGAAGACGGAAATAACGGGAAAGCACACGCATGACGTTGCCATCTACAGCTGGCTCTGAACGGTTAAATGCGATGCTCATAATCGCGCCGGTCGTATAAGGACCGACCCCCTTAAGCGAAGCTACGGCTGCTTTGTCATCCGGTACTTCACCGTTATAACGCTCTTTTACCTCACGTGCTGCGGCTTGTAAATTGCGTGCTCGCGAGTAGTAGCCCAGTCCTTCCCATGCTTTTAGCACCTCTTCTTCAGGCGCATCGGCAAGTGCAGTAGCTGTCGGAAATTTACCAATGAATCGGTTAAAATATGGAATGACAGTATCCACACGTGTCTGTTGAAGCATGATTTCGGATACCCATGTATAATAAGCGTTCTGCTGCCGTCTCCAAGGTAGATCCCGTCGATTATTCATATACCAGCGCAGTAGTTCCCGGCTAAAATGTCGTTTTTGTTCGTCCATGTCGGCTCCCTTCATTTATGTCATCGATATATCAATCCAGAAATGTTTTTCATCATACCTCATCCACATGATACAATCTGAGGCCCTGTACCTATCTCCATGAAAACAACTTCACTTCATAAATAATAGATCATCTAAAATTATAATGGGCTTAAATGGAAATACCATATATGATAGCTCTGTCCAGCAGACAGAAACCCTTCGCCCATTATACACGAATGGTACCAGTTGTGAACGTTTTGCCAACAATCGGCGGAACAGCTTGCCTTTAGTTCCTATCCTATCCATACTGTAATCAATATCATTGACGCTATCCAAAGGAGCGATATCGATGCTTCAATCATTGCCCAAGCTGCGACATAGAAAGTTACTCATGACATGTGCCATTGTACTTGTTTTTGCATTGACGGGATGCGGGGCGAGTTCGGGCGCCAACAACAGTACCCCCGCCGACTCAGCAGCACTCGAAGGTCCAGAGGATGTAGTTGCCATCTACAAGCAGCGCTGCATGCAGTGCCATGGCACAGATCTAAAGGGACGCATGGGTGCAGAGACCAACATCTCCAAGATCGGCTCTAAGCTTACAAAAGACGACATTGTACTTACAGTGAAAAATGGCGGCAAGCGCATGCCTGCACTTGGAGGCAGCATCGAAGATGCCGATATTGAAAAAATTGCAGTCTGGTTGTCGGACAAGAAATAATACCGACTCAGCTTGCAACAATGTAAGACACAGTCATGTTGATCCATCGCGCCCATTCCCCTTATTGCTGTACGCTGGAGACATAAATACAGCAAGAGGAGTGTTTTCGAATGAAAAGATGGGTATCTACAATTGTATTGGCAGGGCTTATCGCCATACTAGGAACAGGCTGCGTGTTTAATGATAAAGCGAACGGGATTGTACTGTATGGCTTGCAAGATGATGTAAAAAGCACAGTAGATAACTATGCTAAAGATATTAAATTCAGCGGAACGATTCCCTTCAAAGACCAGACGACCCCACAGGGACGTATGCTAATCCTGAATGAAAATAGCGCTAAGGCGTTGATCGAGGCTGGAATTATGAAGCAGGTTACGGAGAAGGATAAAGTATCTAAGCTGGATACCCTGCCGACAGTATCTGGGCAGCAAGGCGTAATATTCGCCAAGCAAGATATCAAGGCATTTACCCTTGATGGTGTATCCTTTGCGTACGGTGGTAATAACATCATCGGTGACGGCCGCAAGCTGGTCGATATGTTTGCTATCGTAAGCGAGGAAGCTTACAAGCAAATGAAGGGTGATGTGAAGTTGATCGGACTGCTGAACTTTGGCAAAGATATATCCTCCAAATTAGCTGAATTCACCAATCTGGTTGAAGCTGTTCAACTCGTACAATTCGAGGAATGATCTGACAACAAGCTTAATGATCGAAGACTACTGTCGCACATTCTATCGCTGCATCAACCTTTTCTTCTATAAGGAATCGAAGCTAAGGGCCTTCTCATGAGTCGAATGTGACTATTGGGAAAGCCCTTTTTTCTTTGGATATACGTCATATTGATGTTCATTGACGATCCCTATTTATCGGATAAAATGGATTCGTGCACGGTACGTAATTCCAATACCTTCTGATCACCTACAAGGTCACACTGTCTCAACCACGCAGAACGCTGAAGCCATGCCAGGCTGGTGAGAAATACTGACGTGAATGCGCATCGCACCTGATGCAAGGCCGAGCCGATCCCAAGCTGCTTCGCTTAATTTCGCATGCGGCTTGCCAAGTATATCCGGCAGCACCTCTACATCTTGAAAGCCAATCTGCTTACCGATGCCACAGCCGAATGCTTTGACCACGGCTTCCTTTACCGCAAACCTTCCTGCCACCCACTCCACCATACGAGCTTCGCGCCGTTCCAGCGCCTGAATTTCATTAGGTGTTAATATTCGATGCAGGAAACGTTTTTTGCTCCGCCCCTCTACAATTCGGCTGATCCTATCCATATTCAGCAGATCATGTCCAACTCCATATATCACGTGGCTCTTTCCTCTCTTTCTATAAGCACCTTCCATTAGATATCAACTGTTCAAAGCAGCTGATATTCATTAGATACAGCCCTTCAACCCATATCGTCAGTATGGGTATACCCATAATCAAAAAACAGTTACATCCATGTCTTACCGAATATCATCCAACTGATTACAGCAAATAAATCATAAAGCTTCTTTAATCGCACCTGTATATGATCGTTATTCGCCTGAAAACAGCATCATAAGTTTTATCATTATCTTATGTGCGAACCCGATTTGCAAATGAATTTCGCTTCATTAATCACGTAACGGCTTCACTAGACATAGCATTTGCCTATTTAGCTTGCCATAATCCCTAGCACTCTCTTAAAATCAACGTTTCCCCTGAGCCAACTATCTAGTCAAAACGAGTTTCATAGAATACATTATAGTATCTTCTTAAAGATGGAGGTATGAGAGATGTCAGGTTACAACTGCTACGGCAACAATGGTGGTCACAACGGGATTGCGGGCTTAATTCACCGAATTTCAATCGGTACTCGTATTCGGGTTCACTTTGACAGCACATCACACGAGGGTATATTCCTTGGTATTCAGAGTGGTTCCGTTCTGATTTCAAGAAACAACGGCAACGCGGTATTTATTCCACTCAACAAAGTTCTGGCTGTTGACTTAATCTGATGAACCCAAGCTTCTCAGCACGCAATACAATATCGAAGTCATAAGGCCAATACTATGCGTATCGTGCTTGGAAGCAAACTTCAATATTCCAAACGGATCTTTAAACAAGAGGGCTGCGGCCCTCTTGTTTTTATATCAAATTACTTCATATTGCGATCTGCCTTCTATAATGTTAACCTTTTTAATAAATAAAAAGTTAACAATAAGTGAGTTTAGAGGAGAAATGATGTTATGAATCAAGCTTACCATAATGAATTACTATTTAAAGATCGTACATACGTCTGGCATCCATTTACACAAATGAAAGAATATGAAGATAGAAACCACCTGCTGATCGAAAGAGCACAAGGTATGTATCTATACGACGCCGATGGCCGACGGTATTACGATACCGTCTCGTCCTGGTGGTGCAACCTGCATGGGCATGGCCATCCCCGCATCAAAGCTGCAATTGCCCGCCAATTGGATGCCTTTGATCATATTATGTTTAGCGGTCTGACTCATGCTCCAGGCATCGAGCTAGCCGAACGGCTTGTGAAGATTACACCATCTGGTTTAAACAAAGTATTCTACTCCGACAACGGCTCCACAGCTGTAGAAGTCGCACTCAAGATGTCTTTTCAATATTGGCAGCAGATCGGACAACCCGAAAAGACAAAATTTGTGTATTTAGAAGGCAGCTACCATGGCGATACGTTGGGTGCCGTCAGCGTTGGCGGCGTAGCGCTATACCATGAACTGTTTAAGCCGCTGCTCTTCCACGCACACCGCGTGCCTGCGCCGGATTTGCGGCAAGTATACCAAACAGCTTCAGGCAGCGAGTGTGAAGTCGCTGAAGTAGGACTTGTTCACTTACGCGAGCTGTTCGCTAGGGAAAGCGATACGATAGCTGCGATCATCGTGGAGCCGATGCTGATGGGCGCAGGCGGCATGATCATGACTCCCGCTGCATACCTGCAAGGGCTGCGGGAGTTATGCACGGCAAATAACGTGCATCTCATTGCCGACGAAGTCGCAACTGGCTTCGGGCGAACAGGCAAGATGTTTGCCTGTGAGCACGCCAGCGTAAGCCCTGACTTGATGTGCCTGAGCAAGGGGCTCACCGCTGGTGTGATGCCTCTTGCTGCAACGCTCAGCACCGACGAGATCTACGCTGCGTTCTATGACGATTACGCAGCACAGAAGACCTTTTTCCACGGCCACAGCTTCACGGGCAACCCTGTTGCCTGCGCCGTGGCCCTGGAAAGTCTGCGCTTGTTCGAGGAAGAACATGTCCTCGAACAAGCGCAGGACACCATCGCCGCACTCGCCGCTGCGCTGGGCGATTCCGGCTTGGCCAAGCTGCCGCACGTGGCAGATGTGCGCCAGCTTGGCCTGGTAGCGGCGTTCGACCTCTATGAGGATGCCGAACGCCGCCTGCCGTTCCGCCCCGAACAACGGGTCGGGGCGGCTGCGTATGCTGCGGGCTTCGAGGAGGGGCTAATCCTCCGCCCACTCGGCGATACGCTGTACTTTTGGCTGCCACTGTGCGCCACGCCAGAAGACGTACGTGATATCGTCATGCGTACGGTACGCGTGCTGCGCCGCGTATTGGGACAACTTGACTAGCAGTACAAATAGCTCCTTCAAGCCCTGCTATTGTGCTGACAACTAACCGTTTGCTTCGGAAACTATTATGGTAGCAAACTACCATTCTATGTGCCGCTGTGCGATTTTACATGATGCAGCTATAACTTTGTGCACCAACAGCCCTCCACAGAGACTGGAGGGCTTGAATATAAAAAATATAACGTGTGACTAAATACATCGTGTGACTTTATTTTCAAGATCCCATATAACTAGCAGTGCCACTGACCTATCTTCGCTGCAGCTCACGCCTTGAACTTCACTTAACAGGTGTATCATTATGACATCGAACCTTTGTCTGTATTAACAACGTTAAGCCTATAACTAAAGCTCACAGGAATGCCGTCTCTTTATGCCTACAACCAATTTCTAATTACAGAATCTGCTCCTGTATTCGCTACTGTCCCATTCCCGACTGCATACCTGTGTGAAATACAGTTCTCATCCAGCCTCTTCTCGATCCTGGCTCATGGTCAGCTCGTAATAGAACCCTCGCTTCTCAATCAGTTCGCCATGCGAACCACGCTCGATGACCTCACCATTGTTAATTACAAGAATCATGTCTGCGTTACGAATTGTGCTGAGACGATGCGCAATGACAAAGCTGGTTCGTCCTTTCATCAACGTATTCATTGCAGCTTGGATATGCAATTCTGTTCTTGTGTCCACGCTGCTGGTAGCCTCATCCAAGATTAGTATTGCAGGGTCAGCCAAAATAGCGCGCGCAATCGTCAGCAATTGCCGTTGTCCCTGACTCAGACTTCCGCCACTCCCACTAAGCACGGAGTCATATCCGTGCGGGAGTTTCTTAATAAATTCGTGTGCATTAGCAAGCTTGGCTGCAGCCTCCACTTCCGCATCTGTAGCATCTAGTTTGCCATAACGAATATTATTTCGGATCGAGTCGGTGAATACATGCGCATCCTGCAGTACAATCCCGAGCTGACGCCGCAAGCTATGTTTGTCAGCAAGACCTATGTTTTGACCATCAATCCGAATCGTTCCCTGATCAATATTATAAAACCGCGTCAGCAGGTTAATAATCGTTGTCTTCCCCGCACCAGTAGGGCCTACAAGCGCAATGACATCACCAGGCTTTGCCGAAAACGTTACCCGCTTCAGAATAGGCTGATCTGGATTATATCCAAAGCTTACCTCATTAAATTGTACATGACCGGCGACACGACCCATATATTCATTTTCCAACTCAGAATTAAATTCAGATTTTGTATCCATAATCTCAAAAACCCGTTCGGCACCTGCAATGCCGGATTGGATCATGTTGTACTGATTCGCCAGCTCATTTACCGGTCCGCTTAACTGCTTGGAATAGTTAAGGAAACTAACGATAACACCAACACGTGTCCATCCTGAAAAGGCCATCCAGCCTCCAACGACAGCAATCACGATGTACGTAAAGTGGCTCATCATATTCATAACTGGGCCCATCATGCCAGACAAGATCTGTGCCCTTGTGCCTGCCAGACGGAGCTGTTCATTCATGGCCTTAAATTCCTCGGCAGAGCGTGCTTCCCTGCGAAATAGTTTAACGACCTTCTGTCCGGATATCGTTTCCTCAATATATCCGTTTAATTGCCCCAGGCTCTCTTGCTGGCCTTTAAAATGTTTGCGAGTATGAACCGCAATCTTCTTGGTTGCAATCGTTACAAGCGGAATTGCGATCAGACTGACAACCGTCAGCCAGACGTTTAAGTACAGCATAAAGCCGATTGCCCCAATAATGGTCACCACGCTCGAGACAATCTGGATGAGACTCTGATTTAACGTATTGGACAGATTCTCAATGTCATTTGTGGTTCGACTCATTAATTCGCCATGCGGCGTGCGGTCAAAGTAACCTAACGGAAGCTGCTGCATATGATGAAACAAATCTCTACGCAGATCCAACACCGTATGTTGGGACAAACCCGCCATCATATACGTCTGGAGCCAAGACATCACGCTGCTGCAAGCATATATAAGAAGCAGAATAAGGCAAAGCTGAAACAAACCTTCCGAATCCTGTGGGATAATATGACGATCGACTGCTCTTCCCAACAAATAAGGGGCAATTAAAGCAAGACCTGAGCTTGCTATTGCCAAAATGATGACACATGTTAATCTAGACCGCTGTCTGCTTAAGTAACCCCATAACCGCTTTAATGTGGCGCTTGTATGTTTAGCACGTTCCTTAGGTACAGGCCCAGCAGGACGACGGCCGCCAAAGCCAGCCGCTGCAGGCAATTCCTTCGAATGATGGGCTTGAGAAGGAGATCCGTGACCTGATGTTGCTTTAGCCATGCAATACGTCCTCCTTTCGGAGCTGAGATTCGACGATATCTTGATATAACGAGCTACTTCGCAGCAGCTCATCGTGCGTCCCCTGTGCCGCAATTTGTCCATCTTCGAGCACGATAATACTGTCCGCTGCTACAATAGAAGAGATACGCTGCGCAATCACGATAGATGTACTATTTCGCATCCGTTCACGCAGCGACTGTTGAATGCGCGCCTCCGTCTTCAGATCGACAGCACTCATGCTGTCGTCCAGAATTAAAATATCGGGCTTGGCAAGCAGCGTTCGTGCGAGCGATATTCGCTGCTTCTGACCTCCTGATAAATTGACGCCTCGCTGACCGACAACCGTATCGTAACCTCCCGGCAGTCGTTCAATAAATTCATGCGCTTCGGCCGCACGTGCTGCATCCTCCACTTCCGCTTGGGAAGCTTCCGGCACGCCATACCGTATATTGTCCCTGATCGTGCCGCTGAACAGCAAGGCTTGCTGCAGTACCATTCCCACCCGGCGGCGCAGTTCATGCACATCCATCTCCTTAATATTGTGACCGTCGATAAGCACATTACCAGAAGTCGGCTCGTACAACCTCGGAATGAGGCTGACAAGAGAAGACTTCCCTGATCCGGTAGCCCCTATAATAGCTACAGTCTTACCTGCTTCCACCTGAAAATGGATGTCTTTTAACACCTGTTCTTGCATCCCCTCATCATAAGCAAAAGAGACGTGTTCAAATGAAATCCGGCCATTCTGTACAACTTCATGCCGTGGATTGGCTGCCTCTTCCATGTCAGGGACTGTGTTCAGCACCTCTTTAATCCGATCTGCAGAAGCTTTAGCACGCGAAATATTCATAATCATCGATCCAATCGACAGCAACGAAAACAAAATCTGAGTCATATAATTCAAATAAGCAATTAGTTGGCCTACATTAATAGTTCCATCCCAAGTTTGCGCGCCACCATACCATAGCACCGCTACAATACTCGTATTAAGCACCAGCATCATAAGCGGCATATTAATAGCAATCGTCCGAAACGCTTTTAAGGCATGTTCAAAATAATGTTGGTTCGCCGTCTCAAATCGCTTTTCTTCATATTCTGAACGGACAAAGGCCTTAACCACCCTAATCCCGGACAAATTCTCTTGCAGCACCGTATTTACACGATCCAATTTGTGCTGTACCTTAGCGAACATAGGGATGGACAGTCTCATTAATATCAGCAATACGGCTAACAGCAAAGGAATCGTAATTGCTAATACGAGAGACAATTGTGGGCTGATGATCACTGCCATAATGATGCTGCCAAGCAGCATAAACGGCGAGCGTACCATTATCCTTAACGCAATCTGCACCATATTCTGCACCTGTACAATATCGCTTGTCAGACGGGTAACCAAAGACCCGGTCGTCATGCGATCCAGATCGCGGAACGAGAACGTTTGTATATGGCGAAACAGATCATACCGCAAATCTGCGCCGAAGTTCTGTGCAGCTTTGCTTGAAAATACCGTGCAGCCAGCACCTCCGATCAATCCCACCATGGCAACGCCGATCATAACAGCCCCGACGTGCCAGATGTGATTCAAATCCCCCTTCAGCACACCATCATTAACGATTGATGCCATTAACTGCGGCTGCAGCAAATCCATACCTACTTCCAAAATCATAAATAAAGGAGCTAATAATGCCGCTGCCCAATAAGGTTTCAAATAACGAATTAAACTGTTCATCCTGACACTCCTCTAATCATAAAGCCGACTAACGATCTTCCTGCACGATTCGATTCAGATTTCCGTACATATGCAGCAGCATCCGGCGAAACAGAAGCTTCTCTTCCTGCAAAAAGCCTTCAAAACACTGCTGCTCCAACGTCTGCAGCGTTTCCTTCAGCACCTCAGCGGCGCAGCGTCCTTTGTCCGTCAGGAATACGCGCGACAAACGATGATCCTGCTCATCTTGTCTTCGTTCCACAAGACCCGTCTTCTCCATCCGCGTGATCATAACTGTTAAGGTTGCCGGCTGTACACGCAGCTTCTGTGCCAATTCGTTCTGGCTCTGCCCATCTTCATCTGCAAGACGGAACAACAACGGCGGCTGGCCTGGGTATACCTCGACATCCTGTGTCAAATCATGCAGCGTGCGGCGGTGAAGCTTCATAACATGCATCATGATATGCGTCAGCGATTCGGATTGATATATATCCATATACATAGCCCCTCATTTATTTAGTCGACTAATAAATAAGGTAGACCTCATTCTGTCGCGTGTCAATCCTCAATTCAAAACAGAAATGATATTGCATGCTTCAAATATGTAAAAAAGACGAGAGCCTGTTCGGGCCCTCGCCTGTCAATTAAATTACAACTTTATCTTCATACGTGATAACGTCTTAATGATAACATAGCCTATCAGCCCCGCCACCGCGAACCCGACCGTATACCCGATCCGTCCCCGGTAAATGCTCTCGTAGCAGAATGAGCCGCCGAGCAGTGCCACACATAGCGTAAAGCCGATCTTAAGCACGGTCTCCCACACTGGGAAAATAACGAGCTTGCCGTTATTTTCAGCACGATTCCTAGAGTAGGCGTATAAACCTCCCACAAGTGCTAGCAGGGTTAGCAGCAACAGGCTGAACCAACTATAATTTTCATAATAGTCGACTAACCACTTATTGATATCCGGCAAAAAATTTTCAATTTGATAATAGCTGTCATGAAGAATTCCAAATGCAGAGATCAGCTTTTGGAACTGCAGCACTAAAAAATACGGTACGAGCAGCATCACAAAGGAAAAAACAAGCTGAGACACCCAGCTCCCGCTAATGGTACCGATAAATAAGGATACTGCATATGCAGAGTACACCACAAGCAAACAGACTATAGCCTTGTTGATGTAACTGCCCCATTGTAAGTAAGGCTGGACAACTGAGGTACTAAGCACAACTACATCCATGATGACGTTAACGAGTACCGCAATCGTAATAAAACTCACTCCCACCAGAAACTTCGTCGTGAAAATTTGAATGCGGGAATAGGGAAGAGACAATGTAAACTCTTGAATACCAGAGCGTCGTTCAAACCCAAGCTGCCAAATAGCAAGTATAGCAGCTAACAGACATAATATTACTCGCAGACTAATGAAGCTGTATTCATCATAATCCATGCCATGAGCTTGTATAAATGTAAGTGCTGCCTCCACTTGATCAGAGGAGTCTAACAGCCATTTATTCATATGTGGAATCGGCAATACAAACAGCCCCATCACCAGCATCGCCCACATCATAAGCCTGACCTGTCGCAGCTCCTTTGCCCACAGCCCTGGGGGAAACCATTTACGCCACATCCCCGTCACCTCCCGACTTCCAACTGAACCAATCTTCTAATGTAAGCGGAAGCTCCTCGATTAACAGCGTATCTTGCTGCCGCAATGTGCCATACAGTTCTTCCGACTCGATGAGCACCGTAAAGACACGCCCTACCTGTTGAAGCACATATACTTGCTCTTGCTGAAGCCAAGCCGGAGGCTCATGCTCGGTGAACACAATCTGCAGTTTGCGTACTTGACTGCGCAAGTCCTCAAGCGCCCACTGCTCATCAGTCCGTCCATCGCGCAGCAGCACAACTGTATCTGCGATGCGATCCAACTCATGGAGCATATGAGACGAGATCAGAATGGCGCTGTCTGGTGTGACCGATTCCATGATCAGCGCAAGCAAATGCTTCTTGGCCACCGCATCTACTCCATTTGTCGGCTCATCAAGCATAATTACACGTGCTCGTGTCGCAAGACCCAATGCCGTGCTGAACAGCATCTTCATCCCTTTTGATAAGGACCGCACAGGCTTGTTGACTGGCAAATGAAACCGTTCCATAGCTTCATGAAAGAAAAAGCCGTCGAAGTTCGGATAAATGCTGCCGAACAGTTGAGCACACTGCTGGAGCGTGTACCCTTCTAGAGCTATTGGAGAATCCGGAATAAAAACAATATCTCTTTTCGATTGTGCAAGCTTATGTACGTTGATGTCATCGATCATGACTTGTCCTTGCTCTGGATCATAAATACCCACGATCGTACGCATCAAAGTGGTCTTACCAGTCCCGTTACGCCCAATCAAGCCGATAATCGTACCCGGTTGAATATGTAACGACACACCGGACAGCACCTGCTTGTCATCAATCTTCTTATGTACGGATTCAATCCGCAGCATGTCCATCCCCCCATAAAAAATTACATTCCCGTGTAATCATCTGTACAAATTCTTCTCTTTTTAAGCCGAGATGCTTGGCTTCCACCGTTATACGCCGCACCTCTTCATGTAACACCTCAATTCGCTCTGCCGCCATACGTGGAGCATCAGGCTCCGCTACAAAAGTACCTTTCCCTCGTACCGTCTGAATGACTCCCTGTCGTTCCAGCTCTTGATAAGCTTTGCTGACCGTATTCGGATTAATAAGCAGAATCGATGATAGTTCCCTTACGGACGGCACCTTCTCTCCTGTCTTCATCGCTCCTTTAGCAATCAATGCCTTAATCTGTTCCACAATCTGCTCATAGATAGGGGTTGTGCCACGCTCTTGAAGACGAATCATGCGCTGCCTCCTCTCTTGCACCATACTTGCTTTAACTACTTCTCACACACTATTTCTCTTCTACCTGCATGCTTGCTTTCTCTTACTCTACTTCTACCGCCATCTCACCATCTTGCTTGCGAGAGCTCATGCACTTTCGGTTGAATCCATTTGTACAGACGACTCGGGTCTATCTTTTGAATCTGTTTGTACAGATGGTCACCCTAGCCTACCTATTGAATCTATTCACAGCTTGATCCTGCCTACCCGACTAGAAGCAGCATATGTATATCTTTCTTAATACTGCTGAAACAAAGAAGAAATTGTTCACACCTTTGTGTATTATATATAATAGTACACTTAATACACATAATACATATACAACTTACTATTGTCAATTCCGTTTCTCCACCCAAAATGGGTCGCTTACCTACAACTGTGATACAATCTTCGTAATCATCACGTTTACGCTAGCAGCTGTCTACAAAACGCTCAAGGAGGAGTTTGTTATGCATTATTCTTTTCAGCTGGATATGAATCCCGAAGAGCCGCTCGTAAGAATAATTAGAGGAGACGTCTTTGTGCCCCACTTAAGTTTGGGGGACGCTCCGCAATCGGGCGTACTAATTATCTGTCATGGTTTCAAAGGTTTTAAAGACTGGGGCTTTTTTCCGCACACGGCCGCACAGCTCGCTGAGAAGACAGGTCTTATGACTGTATGCTTTAATTTCTCCCATAACGGTATTGGCAGCGATCTGCTGACCTTTAGCGAACCTGAGAAATTTGCCGTTAATACGTATACATATGAGCAAGAAGATCTAACAGCACTTTTAGCCCTCATTCGTTCTGACGAATTCAACAACTCACTTGAACATGCTAAGGCGAATTCGACTGCATCAGGGGTTAGGAGCACAAGTTCATTTACTGTTCACACAGCCCAAAGCTCAGCAAGATCCAACACTTCCAACTTACAGTCTGACCACATAAATATCGAACAGGAAGCTAATTTCTCGACCAATCAAAACAGTCAGGCCCTAAAAGTCCCTTCAGCAATTCGTACAGACAACTCGCTGAAAGACGCCCCTATATTCATCCTAGGCCACAGTCGCGGTGGTGCAACGGCTATCCTGTACGCTCTGGACCATCCAACCGAACTAACCGGTGTCATATCATGGAATGGGGTTACGAACATGGATCTCTATTCCGAAGCGCAAAAAGAAGAACTACGGCGTACTGGCCGCTCGCAAGTCATAAACGCGCGTACTGGCGAAGCACTTCCCCTGGATGCCGTCGTGCTGCACGATCTAGAGCTGAACCGGGCACGGTACGACTTGATCGGTCGTATATCCAGTGCCTCCTTCCCGCTGCTGCTCGTTCAAGGTTCTGATGACCTGCCAGGCTTCCGTGACGGCTCTGCTCAAATTGTAGAGCATTATGCCCAGACGAGTTGGCACACTGTACAGGACGCAGGACATACCTTTAATGCGGTTCATCCTTTTGCAGGTGCAACGGATGCGCTGGATGATGCTATACAGACCACAGCCACATGGATACGTGAGCAGTTGCAAGCGTAATGCTGATGTTTTTAGCTTATTGGAAGCTTTGACTTCGGGTGCTTGCCAAACCATCCTCGCCATACCAGCATCAATTGGCACCATCATATATACAGCTGGCCTTCTTTCGCACGACTGACAAACGATTGAAGATACGGCGCAAGGCGCTTCACTTATCAGAACCGCAGCCATGAGTTTCGTGAGAATAGCTCATCCCGTCACAAATCTGTCGCTTGCGGTTCTGATGTAATCTGTTAGAATACGGATAATCTTATGAATGTCTATCATGAGACAGCTAAGATGAAGATCTGCTCAATCGAGCAAGCAGAAAGCGAGGAGAAGTCACGATGGGCATGACGATAATCGCCGCGTCCCCATTAGCAGGACGCATTCCCACTACCATCCATCAATTGCAGCATATATTGACAACGCTTACATTAAAGCCTGTTCGAATTTCTCATACTCCATTTATCGAGATAGCACTCTCCCCTAAAGAGACGATTCAAATAAGCACGACTGCTCAATTGAAGCATCGAGATTCGCCATTTCGACTCAAGAGGGATCTTGCGGAAGACGAAATCTTGATCACCTTCTCACCGGAGAAAGGACTGCTCGTTATCGCCTCCACAGAAGCAGTGCTGGAACAAGCCTGCATGAAGTTAATGATGCTGCTTCGCCAACAGTGCGCAGTGATCCCAGGCCACAAGCCGCGTCTAGAGGAGTTATTCTGGAATGGCTCATCCGACGTCCCGCACGCGGCTGCTTTGTAACCTGTGAGAATCGGCTCTAATAATAGGCTCTCTGAATTTCCTTTACATAGAGCCTATTTGTTATGCTTTAGTCCCGAATCGCCAGTTGCCCCTGGTGATAAGTAATATAATGATGCATATATTGTTCAAAATTAAGTTGCGTGTAATTGAACGCATAGATTGGAGCATTACCTGAGGCAAATTGAAGCTTTAAATGTTTGACTACAGCTGGATAAATAGGAGAGATCAGGTCCGTAAAGTCCCCACCGTTGACGTAGGGCGAAATCTCATACTGCGAAATGCCGATACCTTGAAGTATGTTCTTGGCGATTGCCCTTAAAATATCACTTCGCGGATGACATATTGTACTAAATAGGTGGAACTGTTGGTAGTAGGTTTCTATAAATGGGGAAATCGGAATATCAAGACCTATCTCTCTTATTCTAAAGCTGTACATAAAATCGGCATACAGCCGCTCTAGCTCTGATTCCGTATAGAAATCCTCATCGGATACTAGATTGATAATCTCTTGCCTGCTCTTTCCCTCACACAGCATACGAATTATGTTTTGATCCCCATAGGCAAACTCCGGTTCCTTGTTATTAGCAGTAAATTGGGGATAGTAGGGGGTAAAAAAGCTGTTGCCTATACTAATAGACACGCAGTGTTCTGGCAATTGACTAAGCAAATAATCCGTTGACAAGTAAGGACCAAATGCGTCACTCGTACGCATATAAATAAACAAATCGCAGCTGTGTAGCAGCTCAGGCGCTAATCCTGTACGTGGACAGTCCTGAATAAAAGGAATATCCACCAGCTGATAGTTCCGATTAAAAGTGAGCGAGGTTTCTAAATACTGGCGTAATGGCTTGGCGTGGCAATTGCTGTAGATGATACACCGTTTCATCCTGCACCTCCTAATACAAGGCTGATCCAACTTGCACTCTTCATATTATATGAACAAGTCAATAGGAGGTACGAGATATAAGGCCTTATAACATAAATGGGGCGTCTGCTAGTCTCACATGAAGACTGGACGACCCCCATTTGCCATAACGATCTCAATACTATTAGATTCCTGGAATTGCAGAACGCTTATGCTCTGTCTTGCGATATTGACGCTCTATCTTCTCACGAGCTTCATCGCTGACCGGTTTGCCTTCCAGATAATCGCTATTTTCATCGTATGTAATGCCCAACTCTTTCTCATCTGTCTGGCCTTCCCACAATCCAGCAGTAGGTGCTTTGTCGATCACACTGCTTGGTACGCCGACATAACGAGCCAATTGACGAACTTGACGCTTATTAAGAGAAGATAATGGCGTAATATCTACAGCCCCGTCCCCCCACTTCGTATAGAAGCCCGTTAAAGCCTCAGAGGCATGATCAGTACCTACCACAAGCAGATTCAGGTCAAAAGCAAGCGCATATTGTGTCACCATACGAATCCGTGCTTTCACGTTGCCTTTGCCAGGAATGCTAATATGACGATAATTGCCTAGCTGCTTAAACGCCTGCTCTGTCTCCAGGGCAATTTCGTTTACGGCATCTTGTACGTTGGTCTCTACTGTATGCTGAAGCTTAAAGGCTTCCGCAACCGCATAACTGTCTGCAATATCAACCTGTTCACCGTAAGGCTGAAATACGCCGAGAGTCATGTAAGGCTGACCGCTCTCCGCAGCTAACTCATCTGTCGCCTGCTTGCAGAGCGCCGCAGCCACAGCACTATCAATTCCCCCGCTAATCGCGATTAACAGACCTGACGTTCCCGATTGCTTCACATACTGTTTCAGAAAATCAACACGTTTCCGTACTTCTGTCGCCTCATCGATCTGAGGCTGCACGCCAAAACGCTTTACAATCTCTTCTTGTAAGCTCATCTGTCATACTCCCTCCATGTGCATGGTGCAAAAATCCCCGCGCATGCAAACGATGCGCGGGGTATAAGCGCTGGGCTGCGCTTAGCGGCAATGACGATCAAATGCAGCTGACAATTCTGCAGCAATCTCTTCTGCTGAACGGTTCTCAATGCTAAGACGCTCGATAAAATGGACCAGTTCGCCATCCTTCATCAGTGCGATTGAAGGAGAAGACGGTGGATATGGCGCAAAATATTCACGCGCCTTAGCTGTTGCTTCTTTGTCTTGCCCAGCAAATACGGTAAACAAATGATCTGGTGTAACGTCATTCTCCAATGCCTTACGAACACCTGGGCGGCATTGACCAGCTGCGCAGCCGCATACCGAGTTCACAACTACCAACGAAGTGCCCTTTGCTGTTGGAAGCTTCTCTTCCACTTCTGCTGCTGTGCGAAGTTCGACAATACCCGCTCTTGTCAATTCCTCACGCATCGGTTGAACCATATCCTGCATATATTGCTCAAATGACATTGACATCCGCATTCACTCCTAAATGAAATATAATCCGATAGAACGCCCTCATCGTTACCTATCGGTAATATTGTAACCATGCTCAGGAGTGAAAAGCAAGAGAAGGAAGCCAACTACTAACACTTACGTTGATGGACGGTTAGGTCCATTCAGCTTCTTGTCGCCTGAGCCGCCATTTGCCTTCGTGCTGCGATTTGCTTGCTGCTGTTGTTCCTTGGAGTCTTGGGTCATATCGGATAGCCTCCTTTCCGTCATATAGTCTCAGCTATTATGTGCTCGCTATAGACGGATTATCCGATTTTTCCGCTATTCCCATCTGCTGCCTCTTGTTCCCCAAGAGGCCGTGGAAAATCTTCGATAGTGGTCTCAGATTGCACGCGAACAGCTTCTACTCGCTCGCACGCCCGTGTAATAAAGTAGGATGCAGCAAGTAATGCAACGGACACCCACTGCAGTATAGATAAGCCAAACATTCGCTCGTCATCTGGATACATATAGGACATAAGCATGCCAATGACACCGGCTGCAAGTGCGGATAACTGGGCATCTGCATAGCTGCCCATCTCCCGCTTGCGCAGCCATAGCCCCAGGAGCAGCAGCAAACTCATGATTGATTCAAACGGCGGCAGCGCAACAGCCATGACCGCAGGCAAAGGGAGCGGCGTCAAATAAGGAGCTGGCGTACCCGAATAGGCATACATAAAACCATATACGGCAAGTCCCATCAGCAAGCCATGTGCCGCTACATCCGACAGTAAGCCGTAACTTAACTGATGCTTGCGGATATAAGTAATGGTCCAAGCCACCAGACCGATACCTAACAGAACGTTGCCATTAACAGATGTGCCGCTTAAAAAAAGTAACGCTTTGGTCTGGTTCCATATAATGGACGGCGAGTCCCATAAGTAACCGAATTTTTCATTTAACAATATACATACGAGAATAGTTCCTGCCCACTCTGTCCAAGGCTTCACAGGGACATTCTCCATCTTTAGGCGCAACGCGATCGCTACTATCCCGAAGACAAAACTGACGAGCAGCACAAGCATACTCCATTGCAATGTGAACGAACCAAGCTGAATGACCTCCATTGATGACCTCCGCTAACGTATATATGCCTTTATACTACCATAATTAGGGCAATACATGCCTTGTTATACAGCAGCAGAAGTGATGATATCCTGTTCGTTGGCCTCGGCTTTAAAAGCTACAATAAAAGTCGTCCCTGCACCTTCCTTTGTTTCTACCCGAATCACACCCTCGTGTCGTTCTACAATGCTTAAGCACAATGGCAGGCCCAAGCCGGTGCCTTTTGCCTTGGTTGTATAAAAAGGTTCGAACAGCTTGTCCACAACTGCTTTAGGAATTCCCGTTCCGGTATCCTGAACCAGCAGTTCAATATGACCGTTGCAATATCTTGTTACTATCGTTAATATCCCTTTATCAGTCATCGCCTCCATGCCATTTCGTGCTAGGTTCAGCAGCAACTGCTTCATTTCCTTCGGATTTAATAAGAGTGGGGGCAGTTCCTCTGCGAGTTCCAACTGGATTTCTTGTCCGCGCAAGTTCGCGTCAGCCCACAAGAGAGGTGAAATATTCATAATCAATTCATGTAAATAGATACTTTCCTTCTCGACAATTCGATTCTGCGCAAGCGACAAAAAGTCATTAATAATACTGTTTGCACGATCCAGCTCCTCCATGACTATTGTGTAGTAGTCTTCAAGGTGCCCTGGACTTTTCTGTTTCATTAACTGAATAAACCCACGCACAACCGCCATCGGATTACGTATCTCATGTGTAATACTGGCAGCCATTTGTCCAACCAGGCTTAAGCGTTCCATATTGCCCATCTCAGCCCGCAGCTGCACGAGCTCCGTAATGTCGTGCATCATCCCAACGGCGCCTACTATTTCCCCGGTTTCTTGATTACGCATCGATGACGCACGAGTCAGATAAGTCCGTTCGCCTACTGTGAGCATTTCGCTTTGCATCGACTCACCACACAGTACTCGGTATACTAGCAGATTGTCCGTTTCCCAAAATTGATTATCGGCAAAATACTTCCCATACTCTTGCCCGATTATATTCGAGGCATCATAATGCGGATTAATTTGACGCAGTGTATGGAGCAGCGATTGATTAACCGCCGTAATACGAGCGTTAGCGTCAACCGCGATGACACCTAATGGCGTCGCATCAATTACCTGATGCAGCTTCTGCGCCTCCTGTCTATACTGCCGCCATATAGATAAGTAGCTCTGCTGTAAATAAGCCTTCTCTCGCGTACTCTCAATAAAATGCACAACGGTACACGCTGCCAACAAAAATACAGCACCGAACATCGCCATAAATAGGAACACGTCCATTTCTAGCTTAATTCGACTATCCCACAAGACATATACATAATGAATCAAATATAGAGCCATACCAAGCAATGCAAAATTCATTACGATCATCATCCGATGTCGGGCGCTTGAATGACGAAACTTATTCACATACATAAATAAAAATGGCGTTAAGTAAACAAGGGCATCGCTCCACAAAGCGTGTGAAAAGTAAGCTTCCGGAAAACCGAGCAGCATAAAGAAATAAAGCGCAGATACGAGGGCACCGATACGATACCCCCCATAAAGAATACCAAGCATGTAGGGTATTAACCTAAAATCAAAAGGCTGCGCTGTCTCTGAAAAATAATAAAACGACAACATCATACATAGCAGAACAGAAATGGACGAAAAAACTCCTATATTGATATGGGCCTTGGATATACGCTCTGGTTTCATCGTATAAAGTTGGCAGGAAAAAGCGGGTATGTAGGCGATAAAAACTTGCAATACGGTCTCCTTTAAAGCGACAAACATACACTACTCCTCCATATTAAATTGGTTATTTCTTCCTCTGTAGCTTAGATTAAAGCATACTACTGCCGGTTAAACAATTGTTATCGATTAACTTTTAGTGTTTTTTTATTAAACCGCGGTTGCATTCAATCTAGACAAGGATACAATAAGACAAGAACCGCTAATCATTGCGAACTACCGTAAAAGGAGATTACGATGCAACAAACTGAAGTTATAGTCATTGGAGGCGGTCCTTCTGGGCTGATGGCCGCGATCTCGGCTGCCGAGCACGGGGCTAAAGTACTGCTTATTGATAAAGGAGATAAATTAGGGCGCAAACTGGCAATCTCAGGCGGCGGTCGCTGTAACGTTACGAATAACAAACCGCTTGATGAGCTCATTCGTCATATGCCTGGCAACGGCCGATTTCTGCATAGTGCGTTCCAGCATTTTAACCCGGATCTCATCATTTCTTTCTTTGAGCGTTTGGGAATAGCTTTAAAAGAAGAGGACAACGGACGAATGTTTCCCGTGTCGGACAAAGCCAAAACTGTCGTGGATGCACTCATTGGCGAAGCAGTCAGACTTGGCGTGGTGCTGCGAGCAAACGAGCCTGTCGAAGAAGTCATATATGAGGACGGTGCTGTTCGCGGTGTCCGACTAAAGAGCGGTTCCTTTCTGCGGGCGGATTCCGTTGTAATTGCTACCGGCGGCAAGTCAGTTCCTCACACAGGCTCTACGGGTGACGGGTATCCGTGGGCAGAAGCTGCAGGTCATACCATAACGGAGCTATATCCAACAGAAGTTCCCTTAACGTCCAATACTTCCTTTATTCGTGACCGGGTACTGCAAGGGCTCTCGTTACGAGATATTCACATTGCTGTATGGAATGAGAAGGGCAAAAAAGTAGTAGAGCATGCAGGTGATTTGATCTTCACCCACTTCGGACTGTCTGGTCCAGCTGCTCTGCGCTGCAGTCAGTTCGTCGTTAAAGAACGAAAACGCACTGGCCGAGAAACGGTACAGCTAACGATTGACCTCAAGCCCGAGATTTCTGCCAATATGCTGAGCCAAGATGCACTTGCCTTATGGAAGCAAGAGCCCAAGAAGGCCGTCAAGAACATTCTAAAGCAGATCGTCCCTGAAAGAATGGTTGCGCTGCTGCTTAGTATGGCTGACATCGACGAATCCATAACATTTGACCACATCCCCAAACAAGAGTGGGCGCACCTGTGTCAGCTTATTAAAGCTTTTCCGCTAAAGGCTAGCGGAACACGCTCTCTAGAAGAAGCATTTGTAACGGGCGGGGGTATTCATCTTAAGGAACTTGATCCCAAAACGATGGGGTCACGCCTCACATCTGGCTTATTCTTCTGTGGTGAAATATTAGATATCCACGGCTACACAGGAGGATACAACATTACTGCCGCCTTTGTGACAGGGTATACAGCCGGAATGAGCGCAGCGAAATAAATATCTCTTTCTAACAGGCAGAGAGCCGGAAAATCTATATTTCTCCGGCTCTATTGGCTATCAAGAGTTACAGATGAATCCCACCCTAAAAGTGATTAGTCGATTCCTCATCCGACCAGCCCCGCGTCTCCTCATCACGATGGGACAAGTCATCCTCTCTTGGGTCAACCTGTACATAAGCATCATGATGTATCCAATCTTCATTCACCACATGGGCAGGTATCGGGATAATGTCCATTCCGTAGGCATCGTTTACAATACTCATTTCAGTCATCTCCGCTTGCTCGATCAGCTGACCGCCATATGCTTCGACGATCTCCAATGCAGAAGTGATATCCTGCCGCTCCACATGAATATGAAGCTGGTTGCCAGCTGTCTCCTTAACGGGATGATAACCCAGCTCATCCAATGTATCATACGCCAGTTCGGTGCTGTGAGCATCGCTAAATTCAAATCTGATTACGGCCTGCTCCATGAAAAACCCTCCTCCTACTTGATACTGTTTGCTGTTACTATACCCGTATCAGGAAAAGATCATGCTGCTGTACTCGGTCATCATCACGACTGCTCTGCTTCAACTTTGAAGTCTTCCTTTAACTTATATCCTCGCATCATCATAACCATATTGGATATAAAGGCAGATACCACAGCCCCTCCGGCCATATATAAGATTCCTGCCACTGGCGAGATCAGCCAGCCTGAAGCAGCTCCCCAGAGCATGCCAGGTAATATTCCATTTACTTTAACAAAATGTGAAGCCCCGATCTGAACTTGTTCCACATCAAAGGTATACATCTTCCACACTTCACTACCTACAAGCTCCCGCCAATAGGAATTCAGCCAGTATCCCAAAATAGCACACAACACCGGAAAGACCAGCATTAACAATGAGGCTGCCTTCAGCGTCACAATAAACAGAGCAATCATACCCACTCCAATGAGTTGGCAATAAAAAAGGACATGAACGCTGCTCCGCCACATCGTCTTAACAGCGATGGCTCCGATACGTTCACCCGCCGTATTGAGCTGCTTCCAGTACCCTGAATGAGGAAACAGCAGCGGCTTCTTGCCACGTTTACGCCTAGGTTGTTTGCCTAGCGCCTGCTTTAACAAGAGGCTTGTCAGCTTCATCTTGAAGCCTGTCTCTACATCCACATCTCTATCGAATGTATAACGGACATGGATACGCCATCTCGCCAGCATATAAATGCATATGATAAGCAGCCCTGCGAGCGCGGCCCCTGCGAACAAGTAGGACAGCATGGATATAATTATGTATCGAAAGGCAAGTAAAATAGCCACATTCCATATCCATCCCCATACAACCCTCTTCCAGCCATTCATGCGTACAGTTATCTGATTCCTTACAAGTGCGTGCAAACATCCAATCAACCCCGCCAGGAGCGACAACATAATTACACTCGCTGTATCAAAATGGTAGCCCCGAATAAGCCATGGTAATAAAAGAATGGTCAGAGCACCTGTCAACAGGGTCTGCCTAACCGCAAGTTCCAACAGGCCAAAGCGAACAAATGTCTCATACCAAACGGGGTGCTGACGAAGGAATAAAATGTCCCCGCCTTCCGACCACGTTCGCACACGAGACATCATAATAGTCACAAAGAACGGGTAAATCCATAATGTCTGAAATAATGATTGTTGAGGGATAACAACTGCATCTGTCCACCAGCTATAATAAAATTTTAATCCGAGCAGCAAGGCTGGTACGATAATATAAAGCATGACCGTCCAATCCATCACAATACGCAACGCGTTCCATTGATAGTTCAGATTCAAACGCCAACGTCGGTACGCCAGCGGCCATGGCCGCATCATGTCAGTACCTCGAAGCAGTCCATCAACGTACCTGCAGGCAGTCCGCTCTGTTCTCTTATTTCCTCAAAAGTCCCTTGGGCCACAATTCGCCCTTGATGGATCAGAATAAACCTGTCGCATATTCGTTCCGCGGTATCGAGCACGTGGGTACTCATCAGTACTCCCGCACCTCTTACCCGCTCTTCATGAAGCATGTCCAAAAAACGTTTAGTTGCCCGCGGGTCCAGGCCCACAAAGGGCTCGTCTATAATATAAAGTGAAGGCTGCAGCATGAAGGAAATAATTAACATCAACTTCTGCTGCATACCTTTTGAGAAACTTGTCGGATAATGATGAACGACATCGTTCAGTTGAAATCGGGCAAGCAGCTCGTCTGCTCGTAATTTAAATTGCTCCATGGACATATCGTAGGCGGCGGCTGCCAGTTCTAGATGTTCCCACAATGTCATCGTATCGTACAAGATCGGCTGCTCCGGCACATAAGCATATTTGCCTCGCCCGTCTTCTCCAAAGCTGACGCTGCCTTTAACATACCTCATAATGCCTAGTATCGACTTTATTGCCGTGCTCTTCCCGGCTCCATTCGGCCCGATGATGCCTACTAATTCACCAGGCTTCACGTCAAATGTAATCTGATGGATCTTCATTTCCTGAGCATCGTATCCCGCGTGCTCCATATTGACTTTAAGTATGCTCATACACGATCCTCCTCTATAACCATCCACTCATATCCCACACTATCGAGAGGGACGAGCCCCTGTTGAGCCTTGAACCAACATGCACAGTCAAGCCAACCTCATGATATGCTTATTATATAAGCAAACGTTAGTGATTAGCGCAAGTACTCGGGAACCGGATTAAGGGGAAAGCGATCAAACGCTAAGACATATGTCTCTTGCCCCATGCCGCCGCCCCACTTTCTTATATAATAATCCTGATATAGAGGAAATGTCACCTCGTGTAAATGCAGCAAGTACAAGTCTGATTTCACAGTAGAAGCTCCATCATTATGATGCTTAACCGGAAGCAATGTCTCTATCAGCTCATAGTGACTGAGACGCATTCTTCTGAACCAGTCAATATCCGAGTAATACATCGGCAAGTTCGGATCCCAAGGACCTACTGATTTAATGGCCTTCATAGAGAAAACTGCTAATGTGTCGAAATACGTATAGGCAGCCCCCCACTTCGTCCCATCCTCTACCAGACACTGGACACGTTTAAGGAGCAGCTCAGGTGTACCACTTTCAGCTTCGGCATCACTATGCATATACATAACAAAGTCGCAGTTCTTCTCAGCCCCCCAATAATGAAGCATATTTTGCGATTGACTGTGCGACAGCGGAACTGGAGGTTCGTATACACTAACTTCTTTCGGGATAGCTGCTGCGGATCGGAGCTCGTGGTTCCATGAATTATCGATTACGATAACATTAGGCCAATACGCCTGAATACTGTAGAGTGCCTTATATAACAAATCCAGACGATTTACATAAAATATACCCAAAACGTATTTCAATAGTACCAGCTCCCTGCCGCAGTCGCTCAATTGCGGTAATGATGTTCCTTATATAAGATTCATCAAGCACAAATAATGAGCAGACTATTGCCTAGTACACATGCAAATATCACAAATCAAACAAACCAGCCACCATTTTAACTTCACGGAGTTAAAATGATCAGCTTGCCAATGTTGGCGTTTCTCTCCATCTGAACATGAGCTTCATTAACTTCCTCTGCATCCCAAACAGAGTCAATAATCGGCTGTAATTGGCCAGACTTAAACATAGGCATTGCCCACTCGACAAAATCAGCTGTCAATGCTGCCTTGCGTGTTTGAGGCAGCCCTCTTAATGTGCTCCCCATGATATGAATTCGCTTCAGCATTGCTGCCATTAAATCAAATGATTCGATTTTGGAGCCGCCCAACGTTCCATACAGCACTAAGCGACCGTCAAACGCTAAACTGTCCAGATTATCTTTCCAGTAAGAGGCACCAACAGGATCTAGGATCAGCTGAACCCCCTGCTCGTTTGTCTCTTGTTGAATTCTGTCTTTAAAAGATTGATGATGATAGTTCATGACACAATCTGCGCCAAGCCTTCTCACTGCCTCTGCCTTCTCATCTGTACCTGCGGTAGCATAAACACGAGCACCTGCAGCTTTAGCCAGTTGAACAGCTGCTGTACCTACACCGCTTGCTGCCGCATGCACAAGTATACGTTCCCCCGCTTGTAAACCACCTAATTTAAAAGCGTTCAAATAAGCCGTCAGAAATACTTCAGGAATACCAGCAGCCTGCTCCAGCGATAATTGATCTGGTATCTGTATAGCCATAGCTTGTGGAATTACCACATATTGCGCGTATCCCCCACCTGAGAGAAGCGCTGCTACGCGCTCACCAACCTGCCAATTCACGACATTAGCTCCGACTTCCTCAACTGTGCCGGCCATTTCGAGGCCAAGAATGGGAGAAGCGCCTTGTGGCACTGGGTATTTACCGCGTTTCTGAAGCAGGTCTGCCCGGTTGACGGCAGTTGCATAGATCCGGACCAACAATTCATCGGGGCCGCATGTTGGCTTTTCCCAGTCGCCCCAGTATAAGGAATGATCACTTCCAATTAAACATGCTTGCATACTAGTTTGCATCCTCATTATCCTCCTCAAGGTGTGAGATTTTGCTTTCATAATCTGACCAAAAATCAAACAAATTAAAAAAGTTTAAATTTATTGTGTTCAATCTTTCACAAATGTGATTAATGTTACGTTACAAAATTTAATTTCGTACTATCATGAAATCGTAACCATTCGAGTAAGGTGGGATTACTATGCATGAACGTATTGACCGAGAAACAGAAGCATCGTTACATTTGTTCCGTGTATTTTCCAAAGCATTTAAAAGTGTGTCTGATCATTCCGCAGCCGGTTGCAAACATGAAGGTTTTAACCCAACTGATTTCGCCGTACTTGAAATGCTCTATCATAAAGGCCCGCAGCCCATTCAACAGATTGGCTCCAAGTTGTTGCTGCAAAGCGGCAATGTTACGTATGTCATCGATAAGCTTGAGCGGAATGGTTATCTGGAGCGTCATCCTAGCGCCAAAGATCGCCGTGTTATCTTCGCAGAATTAACAGCAGACGGTCGTGACATGATGGAGCGTATCTTTCCACGCCAAGCTGTCATGCTTCGTCGGGCACTGAGCGGCCTTACGCTGGATGAGAAGCAGCAGGCGATTTCCTTGCTAAAGAAACTTGGTCTGCAAGCTGAACGACTCGGATGCACCAACAACAAGCCTGGATCTTAACCTAAACAGCGAGAGCCGGTATAAACTACCGGCTCTTCAGGCTATATCGTCATTGTAGTCTAGTAAACAAAGCGCTTACCAAGCCGACGATTGTACAACTTTTCTTCGTTCACATTTGTGCTTATCGTCGTTTATTTAAACGTGCTAACAAGATACGTCGTGACTCCTCCAGCTTTACATTAATCTCGTCGTTTATCGTCTTTAAAGCTGTCGCCGGATACATATTAAATTCAATCGCTTTCAGCTTGGCTACACGAAACCACTCATTTGCCACCACATCAAGCGGTGTAGGCTTGTATTCCCTCATCTTGATAGCCAGATCCATGTACAGCTCGTTGGAATACTGTCCCCCTAAGAAATTGCTGCTGTACTTCCGGTCTAATACTGCCTTTCTTGAAGGTAAATGAGCGGCCACCGTAGCGTTACCATCCATCCCCATAAACATGGAGTACATAAATTTCCAAGCAAGCGGCTTATTCTTGGATTGCTCTGATAACATCAAGGAAGTAGAGCCTGAGTAACCATACAGATTAAAGGGCAAGCGTGTCACCCGCCATAAGCCAGTTGTCTTGGGAGCCCACTGCTCCAATTGCAGCTCTCCCCATGTGCCAAGGTATACCATCGCAAGCTTGCCTGATTGCAAAGCTTGCTCACCAAGCTCTGTCCATAATCCGATATTAGCATCAAGCCCTCTGCGATTAACCTCTTGGGACAACTCAAGCCCCTGTCGAATGACTTCATTATTGCGATTAAATTTCATGCTGCTATCGAATTGGGGTACTGTTGTCTCGTACAATTCCAAAGGATCGGCATCCCACTGTGTAATGAAGATCCCTTCCTTGCGCAGCTTAATGGCCATATTCAGCCATCGCTTGGGGTCTTCCATGTAGCGTCCTAATGCCTCAGGCTCTGATGGGAAGCCGTATTTCTCCATAATATCCTTTCGATAGAACGTAACTCTAGGAGAAGATGCGATGGGTAAGGCAATTAGTCTGGAGCCGTCGTAAGATAATGTCGCATCCCATAGTGCTGGAGCAATGCTAGCCTTTAGCAGATCCGCTCTGAACGGTTCCTCTAGCAGGTTAACGATGCCTTCAATAGCATTAAATTCACCGAGAAACGTATTCTCTACTTCCATAACATCAGGAGCTTTACCCTTAACCATTGCATCTAAATACGTCTGGGCATGATCGTTGTAGGTAAAGCGCTTGACGTTAATTTTGACACCCTTATTCTCCTGTTCAAACTTGCTTGCAAAATCGGCACAACTGTCACCATAACACCATACAGTCAGTTCTTGTGGCGGATGAACATCTGAAGCACTGACATTCTCTACAGGCATCGTCGAAATCTTCTCCGTTCTGCATCCTGTTAGGAGCAAGACCAGCATAAAGGCGACTATCCAACCATACCCTCGTAACAACCTAGCATGAGTCATACCGTTTCAACCCCCAAGTTGCGCCGCTCCGAGTATCCTTTCTACAACCGAAAACTCATGAAACCGAGCGGCAAATTCATCCGCTGCAAGCGGTGGACTGATGAGATATCCTTGATATTGCATACAATGAAGCGACTTCAAATGGATAAGCTCCTCAATTGTCTCTACACCCTCAGCCATTACTTTCAGATTCATGCTTTTCCCGATCTGAATAACGGCTTGTACAATCGAGGCATTCGCTTGATCATGCTGCAAGTGACGAACAAATGACCTGTCCATCTTTAGGACATGGATAGGCAGCGTTTTTAATCGGCTTAAAGAGGAGTAGCCTGTGCCAAAATCGTCTACCGCGATCCGGATTCCACGTTTCTTCAGTTGTCGGAGTACATAGTTAGCTTGTTCCACATGCTTGTGCACGTAACCTTCCGTTATCTCTAGGATCAAATGATGCGGATTAAAGCTTGTTTCTCTTAAAATTCGGTCCACCATTGCTACAAAGTCATGATTCAAAAACTGCCTCAGCGACACATTAACGGATAGTCCAAACAACGGCATATTCCCCGTCTCCATCCAGGCATTATGCTGAATGCAAGCTGTACGCAGCACCCATTCCCCTATAGGAATAATAATACCTGTCTCCTCCGCTAGCGGAATAAACTGAGCTGGTGAGATGTAGCCTCGATCCGGGTGATTCCACCGTATAAGCACTTCTACTGCCGTCACTTCTCCGTCAGCACTTACAATTGGCTGATAATGGAGCAGCAGCTCATCTCTCTCCATTGCTTTGCGCAGCTCGCTTTCCAGCATGGATCGCTCCGGAAGCTGTTCCGGATGGAGCTGATCATAGAACATGTAAGTCTGACCGCCTCGATCCTTAGCTGCGTACATCGCAGTATCCGCATGTTTCAACAATGTCGTGAACTCTTGTCCATCTTGAGGATAGACCGCTATTCCGATTGCTGGCGATACATACAGCTCATACTCCAACACAAAGAAACTGTCGCTAAAGTGCGACAAGATACGCTGTGCAACCGTCTTCGCATCTTGCCTTGTGCTGTCTTCAAGTACAATCACAAACTCATCGCCACCCAACCGAGCGCACATATGTGAGCCGCTTAGCTTCGACATGCAACCGCTTAGTCGTTGAGCGACCCTTACAAGAAGCGCATCCCCCACATTATGACCAAGCGAATCATTAATGTGCTTAAAGCGATCCAAATCGATAAACAACAGCACAATTTGCGAGGATTTAATCTCAGCTGCCTTGATCGCCTTCTCCAAATTAATAGAGAAGTAGTGGCGGTTCGGCAGTTGGGTGAGCGTATCGTAATAGGCAAGCTGCTGCAGTCGTTCTTCTGACTTTTCCAGCATATTGGTCTGATCAAGCAATTTCTCATTCATGCGGTGCATCTCACGAAACATCTCGATCAATCGCTCGGACATCATCTTGAAGTTGTGAACAAGTGACCTCACTTCTCCAATGTTGCTGTCAGGCCACGGGACCGATTGCTGTGTAAGCAGCTTCGTTGGCATGCCAGTCGTTATTTCTTTCAAATTGCCTAAAGAACGTGTGATATAACGGGTGACCATCAAGGCAATACCGCCTGCTAACGCACACAACAAGAACAAGGTCAAAAACTTCTTCAGATACATCTCAATTGTACCCTGTAAATAGTACGAGATCGGAATAAACGTCATTACACGATGGGCCGGATGATTGCTGATCGTCTTCTCCAGCACATAATAACCATCATTCCAGCGCCTAGTGTCATAATCATATTGGTGTTCTGGCGGCAACCATCGATAGAACATCTTATCTACGTTGGGATTGGCTGTACTGCGCGTTACTTTGTCACTTAAAAGGGCTAAAGCAACCTCATCAATTTCACCTTGTGGTCTATAAGTGTTCATAGAATCGAACCAGCGCGGATCGGTTGAACCGACAACATGGTCTTGTTCATCGTATACGGCCATCTTCAACAGGCTGTGAAGCGAGTAGCTATTCAGCTTCTCTTCTACTTTCCCAGTCTCGATAATGGAGCTCAGATACAGGCCTTGCTGTTCTTTTGGGCTCATATTTTGCAGCCAGTCCGTCATAAGGCGCGATTGCGTTTCTACCAGACTGAGCGAATCCGTCTCAATCTCTTTACGCATTTGTTGGCTATCCAACACCATATTGATCATAAACGGGATAAATACGGCTGCAACACAGAGGTGGGTAAGTAATTGACTTAAGGATACGGTCTTCTTCTCCGAGTCAGGAATAATCCTTGACCATGGAAAATACGTGATGATGATATCTGCAATAAAGGCATTAAGCAGGCCATTCATCGCAAACATAAAATATTGCAGCAGTGCTTCGGAGCTATAAATATCAGTCTGCAGGTAAAAAAATAATGTGGCGAACGGCGCGCCGATAACAAACCAAAACACCCCGTCCCAGAGAAGCAAGTGAGCTTTTCTTCGTTCGTACAAGTATCCGACCATAATCAACTCGAGGCCAATCAGCAGCAACGTAATTGAACCGTGTCCGAAGAAGTAAAGCCCTAAGCTGACTACAAGAGCCGAGCTCGCAGCCCAATAAGAGCCAAACAACACAAGAATAACGAGCAAAAAGGCACTGCAAATCATAAATTCCGCGCCATATGAATACTGTATGCCGTATTGCGTGGATATGGCCGCCAGAATGATGAGCAGCGCGCAGACGACACTCGCACGAAGCGAATGATAAGGCATGAGAGTACGCGGCATAGCGGTGATGCTCCTTTACATGTCAAACGCATTCCATCTATACTCCATCTGCGTATAGAAGTTCCCTGTACAATCATTTCGACACCAACCTTACTTTTTCCTACTCCACAATCAGAAAAAAACCGACAACAATTAGTTGTCGGTATCTGTCTCTAATTCGCTTGTTTACAATGCTCTTCCGATGGTTGCTTCTTGGCAGCTGACTGATGCGCTGGCATCAACCAGACGAACAACCAGCTTATCACAGCAAGTACCGCTAATAACATAAATACACTATTTAAGCCGTTCTCTAGAAATTGGCGTAGTTGGACAAGCAAATCCGGTGCCAGTTGACTCGCCTTTTCCGGTGTTAACAATTTATTCAGGTCCTCATTGGTCACTTTAGAAGCCACTTCAGGCCCCGCATCACGAACCGCCTGTGCAATGTGACTGTTCAAAAAGGTGCCGAATACCGCTATGCCCAAAGTTTGTCCTAGTGTACGAATAAACGTATTCAGCGCTGTTGACGCACCACGCAGATTCCAAGCTACGGTAGATTGTACAATGATCGTAAAACACGTAAAGGAAAATCCAAAACCAAGTCCTGAAATAAAGGTAAGCGCCATAATCATCCACATCGAGGTATGCCCGCTTATGCTGGCGAGCCATACCGAACCAACTACAACTGCTGTCGTTCCTATAGCTACCGCAAGTCTTGCGCCGCTCTTGATCAGCATACGCGCACCAACAACGGAGCCGATCAGCCAGCCAATGGACATCGGAGTTAAGGATAATCCCGAATGCTGCGCACTTTCTCCCAGCACCCCTTGTATCCAAAGCGGCATATAAGAATTAATACCGATAAGTACTCCGCTCAATAAAAAGCCTACCCCATTGGAGACGGCAATGTCTCGAACGCGGAACAGTTGGAGTGGAACCATCGGCTCCTCTGTTTTTAATTCAATTCGGAAGAACAACAATAAAAATACAACTGCAATTCCAATGAGCGTATACATAACAGGGGAATTCCAAGCAATATCCTGACCACCCGTTATAAGCACAAACAAGAATGCTGTCATCCCAATCGTAAACGTCACCGCACCTGCATAATCAATCGGCTTATTCTTACGCTCAACCTTCTCGTGGAACGTCACGATGATCATCCATACCGATATAATGCCAAAAGGTACATTAAAGAAAAAGATCCAATGCCACGATAAAGAGTCAACAAAAAAACCGCCAACTAGCGGCCCGACCAGCCCGGCAATTCCCCAGATCGAACTGAAAAGTCCTTGAATCTTGGCCCGTTCTTCAAAGTTGTAGATGTCGGCAACCATCGTAAATGTCACCGGCAGCACCGCGCCAGCTCCTATCCCTTGAATCGCTCGAAATATGATCATTTGGGTCATATTTTGAGACAAGCCGCACAACATCGATCCGACAACAAATAACACGGACCCAAAAATAAATACATTTTTGCGTCCAAATAAATCAGACAACTTGCCAAATAACGGCGTGGATACGGCCGTCGTTAATAAATATGCTGCATAGACCCAGCTAATAAGCTTAAGTCCCCCAAGATCGGCTACAATCTTGGGAATAGCCGTACTGACAACGGTAACTTCTATTGCAGCTAGAAAGGTAGACAATAGAAGTGCCAACGTAACCATTTGACGGCTGCGCCCAGGCTTCATTGTCGCTTCGTGGCCATTCTTATAGGCACTACCATTTAACGTCTCGCTAGACATATTGATCCTCCTAATGCTATCTGCTGAGAAAGGCCGAGAATCAAAATAATCTCGTCTTACATCCGCAGTATTCCTTCATGCATCTTCCAATTAAGCCAGTCTGAATATTCTTGAGCAGCTTCCGTCCATATTTTATCATGAGTGGCTACGACAACGGCAGCCCCGCGAGCTCTTGCCTGATCGCACCAGCTCATAACGTCGAGTGCTGCTTGCAAGTCCAAACCCGCTGTCGGCTCATCCAACAAAATGAATGCGGGGGCATGTGCAGTTGCAATAAACAAGCTAAGCTTGCGCTGTGCAGATAAAGAACAATCATGAGGATGACGAGCAGCATCGTGCAGCATATCAAGCTTCAACAGCTGGTTGCGGCACCACTCCTCGGCAGATAAAGTTTGATCAAGTATAATACCAGAATTGTACAAAGAATCCCGCACGACCATACATTCTTTCCAGACCTGATCGGTAATAAATGACGCATAAGCTTGTTGAGGCGCATATCCAACATAACGGGCTAGTTGTTCCGCCTTCATCATACGTAATTCACAGTTGTTAAACAAAACAGATCCGCGATAGCCGCGTAACGCGCCGGTCAATACACGGAATAAAGTTGATTTGCCCGCACCGTTTACGCCGTTCAGCAATATGCCCTGCCCTCCACGCACCTCAGCAGTTACACTGCGCAACGCTTCGGGTCCATGCGAGTAGCGGGCAGATACCGAGTCAAGTACAACGTGAACTGGCATAGTCTGTTCCTCTTTTGTCCGCGAACTTGCTGCCTCCTCTTCTGAAATGCTGACAGTAGCCATATGGGCACGGTTTACAGGGGCGACAGATTTATACGGTTGGAGCTTGCCGTCCTCCAGTTCCCAGCATGCCGCCTGCTGCCAAATTGGATACTGCAAATCCTCCGTATCGATTCGTGGAACCGTCATCCATAATGTACGAGTAGCTGAGCGTTCACCGTTCGGGTACATCCATTTATATAGCGATGCTGCAAACTGCCCGCGTCCCTCTGCGTCCAGATGGCTCCAGGCGTCATCAATAATAAGCACATCCGGCGCCATCGTCCACACCGATGCTGCTGCTATTCGCTGCTGTTGGCCTCCAGACAACCGTTCTACCTTTGCCTGCCGGTACAACTCCATACTCACTGCTGTCAATTGGACGTCAATTCTACGCTCGATCTCTTCGGCATCTACTCCCATATTTTCTGGACCAAATGCGAGCTCATCCTCAACTACACCAATTACAAACTGTTGAGCAGCGTCACCGCCAATATATCCAATTATAGGAGAAAGCTCTGGTGGGAGACATAAGGAACTTCTCTTAGACGCTTTCCATTCTTCGCCTTCGCCTGTTCCGTGAATTGAACTATCTGCTCCCTCCTCACACTCTAACCAGCCAACATGACCAGACAAACTGCCGTCATGCTCATGCATTAAACCTGCAAGCAGCTTGCACAACGTGGTTTTGCCACTCCCATTACGACCGACAACAAGATGAACAGAACCCGGCTTGATCGTTATACTGCACTCCTGTAGTACCGGCGTACGCTCCCCTACATAGGTAAAGGTCACGCGTTCTACACGCATGACCTTCTCCGCTCTGTGCAGGGGCTGCTGCAAACTGTACTCCATCTGTCGTCGTTCCACAGATAGCCCCTCCCTTGTGTATGCTCTTACATAATATTAATCGTAAAATCGATTGGACTCAAGCTTGTTTAGAGCGAGAATCTCGTCCAATTGCAAACGGACGAACATATCGTGTTCCTGCTAATTGATCACCCAGCCACTTGGTTAGAGCACCGCAAAGCAGCATTCCACTTAAACACCGCACAGCCAAAGTAATAAGCAAGATTACAGCTGCATACTTCGTATACCCAAACATAAATGCCGCAACTACAAACCATAACGGCACCATAATAGTTCCCACTAACAACATCGTAACCCACCCGAACCTTTTGTACCGATACAAATAGAAAATCGGCTCCACGATAACAGCGTAACATGCCGCTGCAGCTATTGCAGACCAAGCACCGTAGGCTACCCCGATCATAATCTGCAGCAATGCACCTATAGCATAGGTAAATAAGGCCGCGCCTGGCTTGCGAATAATATACATAGCAAGCAAACCGTAAACCATATACAACCCGGTCGTAGTTGATGTAAGTATAGGTCCTCCCCATGCAGTCAGCAGCTTGTTAAGCGGTGAGATCAAACTAGATAGCACGCTGTTGGATGCAGCTAAAAGTGCCATCAGTACCCACTCGGTAATCGTGATGGACTGTATAAATGATTTACCTACTTGTCTCATGTAAATGTTACCCCTCTTCAAATAAAAATGGTTTACCTTTATATAAGGTACAAGGGGACCTTGAGAAATGCAAGCGTAAATTATTTAACACGCGCCTACAAGGCTACAGCCAGTATAGGGAAGTGACTGCGGTACCTATAGAAACCGCAGCCAACCCTATCCCCTGAGGCCGAATTCGCAGCTTTCGCCGCAGGGTCCGCTGTCCGCCTTGACCAAAGCGCTTCGCCTCCATTGACGTCGAGACGATGTGAACATGGCGAAGCGCAGCCTGGGTCACGGCGAGCAGCAGTTGACGAGCGGAGCGCAGCCGCTCGCCAACCCCGCGTGCGGGCGCCATGCGCCGCAGGCGCTGCGCATGGCGCATCTGCTCCGCTTCGGCCAGCAGCAGCGGCACGAAGCGAAGCGCAATGGCAGCCGCGTACGCTATGCGATCCGGTACGCGCAGCTGGCCTACAAGCGCGACGACCACATCGCGCGGCTCCGTGGTCGTCGCATACACGATCGATGACGCCATTAACGTCATCGATCGCAGCGTTAAGCTGACCGAATCGCGCAGCGCCTCTTCGGTCAGCAGCTTCCCGGTTAGCGACGACAGAATCGGCGTCTCACCCGGGAGCACGAGCCATTGAAACACAATAAGCGGTATGCCAAAGCCCAGCAACCAAATGAAGAGCAGCCTCCATTGTCTGCCGCTCCAATCCCCCCCTGTCCATGCAAATAAGAGGACAGAAGCAAACCAGGCAGCTTGTCCCGCCAAAGACATTGTCATCATGACGGCTAGGCCTGTGCTGAGCAGCCATATTCCTTTTGTAATCGGGTCCAGTCTATGCAGCCATGCTCGGAGGCGGACTGTTCCGCTCTTGCCGATGTTAACCATACTACAACTTTAACCCCCTACCGCTCTCCACCGCTTCCGTCAGCAATACGATTCCCTTGAATACATCCGCGACAGCCTCGTGAATCAGTGAATTTGGCATCGACTGGAGGAACATCGCCATAGCCCGTGCTTTCACGCTATCTCCATTACCCTTTAATACTTCAGATTCCAGCACCGTATAAGCCTGCTCCGCTTCTTCTTTATGCTTCACATCACAATCCCAGGCTGCAATTGTATCTTTGAGCTTCCATACCGTATTTAGTAGTTCTTGCTGTTGCGGAGATATCCCAATCCGACCTGCACGAATGAAGTCATTCATCATATCATCGGTGAGCAGCGGTTCCGTCTTACGTTTCATAAAATGCTCAGCAGATGCATCCAAAACACTCATAATAAATCCACTTACTCTCTGATAATCGATATGTTTTTTATCAAAAGCTGTATAATTCATAAACTCAAAAGTCATCCCACTTAATACAGCTGCCAAGTCCAACCAGTAAGGTTCCGCTTGAGAGCCGTACACTTCACTAACAATATGCCGGTAAGTAAAGAAGCGCTTCGCTCGGAAATCAAATATCATCTCTTTAAGTTCGCGCTTCTGCTGTAAATGTGCTTCTTTTCTTTGCAAAAAAATAAACATTTTAAATCGAACAAACTGTTCCAATGATTGGGTAATTAATCGTTCCATCTTGTCTCGCGGGGGCACCTGTTCAGCTAAAGTGTCACGAAGTTTCTCGTACATATGCTGGTGATAATATTCAAATATTGTAGTCATCAGCTCTTCCTTTGAACGGAAAAACGTGTAAATAGACCCTTTCGCGATACCAATTCGATCCGCAATTTCTTGAATCGACGTATCATGGTATCCCTTTTCGGCAAATAACGCCAAGGCGGCTTCCATAATCTGACGCTTCTTCGGTTCCAATGTGACTCGGCCTCCTCACCGATGTCATTTGACCATAAAGTCATACATCGGTTATGTTCTACCCCTAATGGTAACACAAAGCTCTTTGTGAAAGAAATATTTTAGAACGAAAACATTTGACTTTTAGGTCATCACAGTATATATTACAAGTCATGATTATTTTTGACCACTTGGTCACGCCAGTGTCCAAAGCGTCAGTAATGTGCGGTCGCGTGAGAAAGAATACAGCACTAGGCACAGATTTAGAAAGGATTAAGGTGATATTCACATGAGTAATGACCACGTAAAGTCAAGGCGCAACATGGTGTTGGCCGGGCTGATCTTAGGGATGTTCTTTAGCGCCTTGGAACAGACAATCGTGGGTACGGCTATGCCAACGATTATTAAGGAGCTTAACGGATTCTCCTTCTTTGCTTGGGTAACCACGGCATACATGATCTGTTCCACGACCGTTATCCCAATTGCAGGAAAACTGGCCGATATGTTCGGCAGAAGATTTATTTATTTGATCGGCTGGCTCATCTTTGTTGTCGGCTCCGCTCTTTGTGCGACTGCGACCAATATGGAGCAGCTTGTCATCTATCGAGCCATTCAAGGCTTGGGCGGCGGTATGCTGATGCCCATGTCGCAGACGATTATCGGTGATATATTTGACGCTGAACAGCGGGCCAAGTGGCAGGGCGTATTTGGAGCCATATTCGGCTTAAGCTCTGTTATTGGGCCGTTCATCGGCGGGTTTATTGTAGACCATATTAGCTGGCATTGGATCTTCCTGATTAATGTACCTTTTGGTTTGTTGTCTACAGCGCTTATTTTTATTGGCATGAAGGCGATTGAACAGCCTAAAATTTCAGTGTCGGGCAAGCGACCACCAATTGACTGGTCCGGCATTATGACACTAATCCCGTGCTTGGTGCTTATGCTGCTGGCCTTGTCCATTGATCATGAGACCTACCCTTGGGATTCCTTCACGACTTTATCATTGTTCGCAGCATCATTTGTATTTCTAGTCTTGTTTATCTTTGTAGAGAGACGCGCAGAGGAACCGATTATCGACATGAGTTTGTTTAAGAGCCGTGTATTTAATGTATCTTCTGCACTTGGTTTCCTTGTAGGCTTGGGTATGTTCGGAGCAATTATGTTTGTGCCTATGTTTATGCAAGGTATCCTGGGTGTCTCCTCCACTCAAGCAGGTTCGACGATGACACCTATGATGATTTCCCTTATTGCAGCTAGTATACTTGGGGGAAGAATGCTCTTAAAAGTACCTTACCGCAGTGTACTGGCTGCAGGTATGGCTATTGCCGGTATTGGTTTTTATTTGATGAGCACAATGGGGGTTGGCACTTCACAGTTCACCGCTTATATGTTTATGATTGTGCTCGGATTCGGAATCGGTCTGGTGATGCCTACGATTACCATTGTCGTCCAAAATGAGTTTCCGCGCGAGCAGCTTGGTACGGTTACTTCGTCGACTACATTTTTCCGCTCTATCGGGGGAACAATTGGTGCCACTGTATTTAACGTCATAATGAACGAAGTGGTCAAATCCAATATGGCCTCTGCCACAGCACAAGCAGACCCTATGGTCAAAGGGATGTTTGAACAGATTGGAACGGATTCCAACAAGCTGTATCAGATTTTGGTTAATCCTGAGGTGCAGCAGAAAATTCCAGCAGAAGCGAAAGACACAATTATTAATCTCGTTAAAGACAATTGGTCAGCTTCTTTCTCTACCGTATTTTTGAGCGGCCTGATTTTTATTGTGCTGGGTATACTCGTATCGCTGTTTATTGGTAAGGGAAGACTACAGCCAGGCAGCAAAGAGAAACAAGGCGTAGCTTAATTAAGTTAATTATTAATTAATAATTGGAGTCTGTAACTATACTGAATGCAAAACTTCCATGTCACTTTCCAGTGATGTGGAAGTTTTTTTATCCTTTTTTATTATAAAATATTACAATTTTTGTCTTTGTTAATCGAACTAAAAATATTATTATAGGAACATAAGTTCTTATTTTGGTTGTTAAATACTATTTCTGCTCTCCATAATTTATGAAGTCATTAATTATATAAGGGGCGTATCATAATGAACCAAAGCTTAAGTGTTATTGATTCTTATAAAGAGGAACTTCATAGAATCGCATGGCGTTTGCAATATCGAGCGAGAAGAAATTGTAATCGCGAGCTTCCACTAACTCATAATAGTCCACAGCCTGAGAACTCGACTGAGTGGGTCGAAACAATCTTATTGCATCAATTGATTTCCTCTATACCTTCAGCTACTGGGAAAAAAATTATAAATGAAATATACCTACAAGATAAGACTGAGGGACAAGTTGCTCAAAATTTAAATATAAGTCAACAGGCGGTGAATAAATGGAAGAAAAAAAGTCTCCTTTTTCTATATCAGAAGATGAGTTCTCAAGACTGATTCATTTAGCCCAACAGAACAACAATGACGCCATCGTAAAGCTAATAAATTTCTTTAAAGAAGACATCATTCATTTGAGCAGGTTTATTAAAATGCCACAAGAAGATGCCGTTCAAAGTATGATTGTGGAATTAATTGAACTGTTTAAAAAAAGAAAAGCTCGTTAACACGTATGCTATTCGAACCGAGTCTTCACCAGAAATTACCCTCAACAATGTACTTGCATACTATGATGCGGATCCCCTGTCATTACTAGTAGTTCTAATATTATCACTATAAATACCTATAATATTTTGTTCCCTTTTTTAAATCAAGGTTGTTAATTGACCCTCTGAAACACCTTATACATGAGAGCATAAAAAAGAATTAATACAGGGGGATTGTATTAATTCCGAAATTCCCTATGCTGCATCAAATAAAAAGGAGTGGTTTAGATGGCTAATATTGTAGTATTGAGGGTAGCTGCTTTTATTCCTCAAGATTGGATTCTTTTTTGGTCAACCTCTGCTGTTGATGTGTACTATAATGGAAATAACAGGGAATTTACTTACTATACTGAGAATCAGCCAAGTCTTTCAAAAATGGTCCAGCATATTGTGGTTGATTTTAAAAACAAAGTGATTACACCCTATAAGAGTGTAGGGCCTACAACGGAGAAGACAGTTAGCAAGAAAGGTGAGGCAACTCGTTATGCACATAAACAAGCAGGAGATGAAGGACTAACTTTTTCACAGAAAAGTATAAGCAGCAGCTCTGCATCTTTTTCCATTCGTGCTTCGACTGGGAATCCATTGTTTACGGATGCTCCAAATATTGATTGGAAATACGACGTTACTGTAAAAAGCGACGGTACTGTCACTGTAGTTGGTGAGCATGATGGCTATCCTGCACATGAAATTTACAAACGTGTTGATAACGGTACCCCTGTTAAGATTTATACACACGACCCTAGAAAAACGGGCGATACTCCACTTTCTTTAGGCGGAGATATGGAGTACAAGGTAGATAAAACGGTATAATCAGAATACAGGTCAAGCCTCTCCACAAGCTTGACCTGTATTAAATTACATTTTGATTAAGTACACCTAGCGTTACCACGATAACAAGTATAGAAATAGCCGTATAAATCTTTACACCCTGTTTTTTCTGTGCAACATGGCAGCCATAAGAGAACACTAAAGCTGTCCCAGTGAAAAATACATAAAAAGGAAGTGCTTCAGAAGATACAAAGTAGCTAATATCTACAAAAAAACGAAATCCCATCATTACGGCAGCTATATAAGTTGGGATAATTCCCACTAGTATAAATATAACGGTGCGTATAAAAAATGATGACACGCTTTTTATCTTAAGAACCAGATCGATACCTAAATAACAAGCTATTACGATAAAAATGTAAGATGGGGCCGTCCAAGTTATGAGTTTCCCTATTTCGTGAACAATATTTTGTTGGTATATAAATAAAAAAAGGCAAACATAAAATAGAATCCCTGTAAAATAGCTCGATACAGCAACAAATCCAAAAAATAAAGTCCTTCGCATGCTACATTCACACCTTTCTGTTCTAGTTTTTTCCACCACAATATTAATATACCATTTGATTCCAAATATCAAAAGGATTTAAATAAGCAAATTGCATATAATGGTTTGAATGTTACTATACCTCCTTTATTTCCCATTCAGTAGGAATCAAAAAACCGCTTGTGGTCTCACCCTACCTGAATGAGTGTCCATAAGCGGTCTTGTTGTGTTTATTCAGTATTTAAACATTACACGTGTTTAATAAATGTCGCATGCCAAAGTGCAAACACATACAACACCCATAGCTTACGTGAGTAATCACCTTGTCCGGCTTTATGGCGGCGGAACATATCTTCAACCGCGCTTAAGTTAATGATTGGATCGATCCCGCTCGCAGAGATATGCTCCCACATCGTATCGGCCCGCTGTGTACGCATCCAGTCACGCATCGGTACCGGGAACCCAAGCTTCGGTCTATTTAGCACCGAATCCGGAATAACCCCCTGCATCGCCTTGCGCAGTGCATATTTGGTCGTCCCTTCCGCAATGCGGTATTTCATCGGGATACGACGTGCGACATCAAATACTTTGCGGTCTAGGAACGGTACTCGCAGTTCCATCGAATGCGCCATCGTCAACTTGTCCGCTTTCATCAAGATGTCACCAGGCATCCACAGATTCATATCGATATACTGCATGCGGGATACTGGGTCCAGATGCTTAGTCCGGTCATAATATAATTTTGCCTTGTCAAACGGCTTAGAGAACGTCTCAATCTGCTCTTCTGTTGCACGCAGCAGACCTAGCTTCGTATCATCTGAGAAAATATTAGCGTTGCCTAAGAAACGCTCTTCAAGCGGCGTGGTGCCACGCATCAAGTAGTTCTTGCCGTAGAAATTCGGCATCTTCTTCAACATCTGATTCACTGAGCGCTGCATTCCCTCCGGCATCCAGGAAAGATAGCGCAAAGAGTGGGGTTCCCGGTAAATCCGATACCCGCCAAACAATTCATCCGCCCCTTCGCCAGACAATACTACCGTGACGTGCTCGCGAGCCAGTCTTGCTACTTCATAAAGCGCAATGGCGGATGGGTCTGCAATCGGCTCATCCAAATGCCAGATAGCACGTGGAACGGCGTCAAAGTACATTTCTTCCGTTATCATCCGATCATAATGCTCCGTATCGATTTGACGCGCTGTATCACGGGCAATAATGGTCTCGTTATTCGCGCCTTCAAAGCCAACACTAAACGTCTTGATGGGCTCCATTGAACGCATCAGTGTAGACGTGATCGTTGAGTCGATACCACTCGACAAGAAACATCCCCGCTGTACTTCACTATGCAAGTGATGCTTCACGGAATCCGTCATGACATCCCGAATCTCTTCGAGCACTTGTGACAATGGACGATCCATCGGGTCAAACATCGGGTCCCAATACTTACGAATCTGTGGAGCACCTTCGAATGGTATCGTAATGGTATGGGCCGGCGGCAGCTTATGTATGCCGTCATACATCGTATCCGGGTCCGGGACATATTGGAACGTCAAATAATTGTAGAAGCTGTTCATGTTTAATTGGCGCGGCATTCCGGGAACGGTGAGCAAGCTCTTGATCTCCGAACCAAACGCAAACATATCATGGTTATAGAAGTAATACACCGGCTTAATTCCAAAATGGTCTCGTGCCAGGAACAGTTGCTGCTTGTTGCGATCCCAGATGGCAAAACCGAACATGCCCCTCAAATGATGGACGCAATCCTCGCCATGCTCTTCATACAAATGCACAATAACTTCTGTATCTGTATGGGTCTTGAACTGATGACCACGATGGATCAGATCGTTGCGCAGCTCCATATAATTGTAAATTTCCCCGTTAAACACGATCCAGACCGAATCGTCCTCATTACTCAATGGCTGAGCGCCTTCCGCCACATCAATGATAGACAGACGACGGAATCCAAGTCCCACGCGATCGCCGATCCACAACTTGCCATCATTCGGTCCACGATGATGAATGACCGACATCATGCTGCTAATAATATGTTCAGACGGCTGTTGACCGTCAAAATTCAATAGGCCCGCTATTCCACACATTGTTCTCCCTAACCCCTTCGCTAACACGTATAACAGTGTCGAATTAATTCGTATTATGAAATCCCTGCGACTAACGCGGAGGGCATTGCTGATACATTATACAGCCTTCGCTACATTATAAACCTTTTTGACGGAAAACGACACCGCCGACAACAATCGATTCTCAAAAATCATACTCTCCATCATAGTACAAGATACCGCCCTATGCCAATATTACTTTTACAGTAAATATTTATAACATATGTATAATTTAAGATATAGCAGTTGACATTCTTTCCGAATAAAGTGGCCTGTATTATCTTATATTCCTACTTCGTTAAGCGAATACCATGTGACTTATCTGAACAAATTAAGAAATACCGATCCCAACGATACAATACAGACCAAAAGGAGCGATCAGTATGTTGGCGTGGATAGCAGCAGGAATTTTCATTTTTATGCTTTTATCGATCTGGCTGCTCCCGCATTACGCTGTCAATCGGATGACGCAAATGAAATGTTCTACATATGAAGGCTGTTTCGATATGCTGGAGGAATACAAAGTCTACAGTCGTAAACAGTATGAGGCGCTTTATAAAGAAGATATCACCATCATGAGCCATGACGGGTTGAAATTGTGCGGAGTGTATATTGAACAGCATCCTCAATCTAAACGTATAGTCATCCTCATCCATGGCTACACTGCCGCACTGCCTTGGTCTGCGCAATTTTTGCCTTTATTTTCTAGACTAGGATTTAACGCATTGTTGATTGACCAGCGCAGGCATGGAAATAGCGAAGGTAAATATACAACATTTGGATATAAAGAAAAATACGATGTTCAAGCGTGGGTAGACTGGGTCGTCAACCGTAAAGGTGATGATTGTATCATTGGCCTTCACGGTCAATCTCTAGGTGGAGGAACTGTACTTGAGTATATCGCGATCCATCGCCCTCAGGTGCGTTTTGTTGTAGCAGACTGTCCATACTCCGATCTGACAAAGCTCATTCGACATCAGGTTACAAAGCTCAATCACATGCCTGCTTGGCCCACCATGACTTTAGTAAATCGCTTGTTAAAGCGCAAGGCAGGATTCAAGATGGAGGATGTAAGTCCTATTCACATTATTGCACACAGCAAGCTGCCGATTATGTTTATACATGGAAAGTCTGATATCTTTGTCCCTACTTATATGAGCGAGGAAATGTTTAACATTAAACCCGGGCCTAAGCAGCTGCTGCTCATTGATAAAGCGACCCACGGCGTAGCTTACTGCTACGATCAGGAACTATACGAAGCAGAAGTAACCCGATTTGTGCAGCAGCATGTCGGAACATATGCTGTGCTATCGGAAAGCTTAGCCAACAGGGGCGAATATGGAGAGTTGGACTCCTATTCAGCTGATAACTGTCACACTCCTACCCCAGTACGCCACGCTGCCTGTTCCGAAATGGCCGCACAAGCCGCAACAGTGTCTCATGAAGACTCTGACAATGACTATGACAACGCTCCACAACAGTAACAAACAGACAGGCTGACTGTAACAAACATACAAGTCACCTGTCTGCTCTCATGTTCATACAGAGCTGCCGAATAAGCCGACAAGCAGCATACCACACGTAATAACAAGCGACATTACAATGCGTGACATTCCCTGTTTTTCTTTGAGCACCCACATGCCGAGTATGGTGCCGAATACGATGCTGAATTCCCGAAGTGGAGCTAGCTGCGCCAGTGGGGCTAGATTCATCGCAAACAAGAAGATCAAATACGAACCTGGAGTTAAGAAGGCTCCCAATATAATTGTCTTCCAATTATGTCTCCATTCTTCCTTCAACCGTTTGGCTCTGCGCATATCAGGGAACAACATGACAAGCGCCGCCAGATTGGAAAGCTGTAATAATCCTAGCGGTGACATAAACGTCACCACACTTTTGTCGATTAGCGTGTAGCCCGTGATGCATAGTCCGATAGCAAATGTGAGCTTCATTACACCTAACTGCTCTCTCCAACTAGAGCTCAGTAATCCGCCAATAGCAAATAAACCGCCAACAATACAGATTAAGCCAAGCCAGCCCAGGGCTGTTAAGCTCTCTCCGTACAGCAGCATGCTCATCACCGGAACGAGCAGCGCCCCTGTCCCCCGCATCATGGGATACATACGGGACAACTCACCATATTGATATGCTTTGCTAAGGAGCAAGAAGTAAAGCCCTTGGCATAAAAATGTACAGACAAGCAGCCCAATCTCAGCCCAGCTAGCGTCCATAACCATCATATCTTGAACAAAGAACGGCATAAATATAATACTCGCCAATACATGCAGAGACCATAAAAAGGTAGACTTGTGCAAGCTCCTTTTAGCAAACAAATTCCATATAGAATGTGTAAGAGCCGAGCATAGTACAAGTGCTACGCCTAAATATACGTCCATTATCGCCAAACCCTTCTTTCTTCTGCAAAGTCCATGTTGTAACCTTCTAAATCACAGGCTTATCGTAAGCGGTCACCTGCTCTGCGTCAATGAGGCAAAATTAGCGATAACCTGGCATTGAGAGCTTGTGACCAGCCCATAAATACCTTTCCTTAACAACACTTACAATTGCGGCTCTTTTCTAAATTGAAGCGGTTTGCCTGGAGCATGAAGCTCAAATACAACGATTTGATTAGTTCCTTGTTTTAAAATAGGTGCTGGCACATATAGGGATTGCTGAGGTCCTACTTCCCAATAACGGCCCAGATTAAAACCATTAATGAAGACAACACCTTTTCTCCAATTGTTCAAATATAAGAACGTATCCGCTGGCTCGCCTTCAATAACAAGCTCTGCCTCGTAGAACGCAGGCTGCTCACCGTCAAGTGTTGATGCAGACACATCAAATTGGACCTGGGCTATGGATTCAAGAGGAATCGTCCGCACCTCCCAATGAAACTGAAACTGATTGTTTAGACGTACGCCATGCGATATGCCTTTGTGATCAATCAGCTCAGGGCCATAATTAACCCGCCCCATATTTTCCACGAGAATATCAAGTCTTGCTCCTCCCTCGGGTATTACCACTGGAATAGACGTGGGATTCCATCTCTCCACGACACCAATCAGCTTTTGATCTATAAATACAAGCGCTCGATCACGCACGTCTTGGATCGTTAATTGGCTCTCCGGTCTTGGACCCGTAATCGTAGTGGAATACATAATAAAACCCAGTCCTTGCCCATAATGCTCCATCGGCTCAGGACATATGCTGTGATGAAGATCCGAGATCGTGTCCAGCGTGTCCCATAGCCTCACGCCTCTGAAAGGTGTCACCTCGCCATATGCAGCCTTCGGCAAATTCGAAGGCAAAGGCTCTTTCGGCAGCTCCACATATTTGCCTATGACACGACGAAAGGCCTCGAACTTCGGTGTTAAATCACCCGCTTCATTAATTGCAGCATCATAATCATAACTCGTCACCGTAGGTTCATACTTACCGCCATGGTTAGCACCATTCATAAACCCAAAGTTAGTACCACCATGCAGCATGTAAAAATTAACGGAGGCGCCGCGCGCCAATATTTCATCAAGCGATTGAACTGCGTCCTCCGCGCTGTGTGTATGATGCTCCTCAAACCAATGGTCAAACCAGCCGTTCCAATATTCCATGCACATTAGCGGCGCATCTGGCTGGTACTCCAGCAGCTTGTCGAATGCTTCGTCCGAGCGAGAGCCAAAGTTCACAGTCGCCCAAACTCCCTCTGCCATACCTCCCTGGAGCAAATCGTCATGTGGTCCGTCAGAGGTAAACAGCAGGACATCCACACCCCGTTCAATTAACATATCCCGCAGTGTATGCAAGTAGGCTTTATCATTGCCGTAGCTGCCATACTCATTCTCAACCTGCATAGCAATAATAGGACCGCCATTAGTAGACAAAAGTGGAGTCAACAATGGGATCAACTTGTCATAATAGGCTGCGACTTTCGCTAAATAACGAGGATCACTACAGCGAAGGCGCATCGGCGTATTTAAGAGCCACGCAGGCAAACCGCCAAACTCCCACTCCCCGCACACATATGGTGTTGGCCGCACAATCACATATAACCCCATTTCACCCGCCAAACGAACAAAACCAGCAACATCATTTATGCCGTTAAAGTTAAAATGGCCTTCCCGTGGCTCGTGCAAATTCCATGCCACATATGTCTCTACCGTATTGCAGCCCATTGCCTTCAGCTTGCAAAGACGATCTGCCCAATATTCAGGTACAATGCGACAGTAATGCATCGCCCCAGAGATGATGCGAAACGGTCTATCGTGCAAGAGCATTTGTTGGCCTTCCCACGTAAGCTGCGTCATATGTTCTCCTCCTAAAACATCAAATAGGTTAGGTATAACGTTCATGATAGCGCTTTTTTAGGGATTGACCATGTAATATCTTTACCTGTACATGTACAAATGTGTGAAAAAGAAGCTGCTCTCCCCAGCCTTCATACCATATGCTGGGCTTACCCCAGTCCGAGAAGAATGTAAATCTAAAACATCGACGACTAACGCAGGCTATTTTTCTCCTTGAAGTCCATCAAAAATCCATCAAGAATGATAAAGATGCCGGAATAATCCCTTTACACAGCAAAAAGCACCGTACAAACGGTGCTTCTTAAACTGATTACGATGTAACGATTGGTTCTAGCCAGACTTACACATTTACTACGAATACTAGTATAGGGCTCCGGACTGTAAATGATTAGTGTTCTACCGAAGTCAATTATAACGCTATAAGAATAGTTTCATGCCTTAAAAATCGCAATCTGTGCACGCAAATGATCCGCTTGTCCACGCAGCACATCAGATGAAGCCGCCATCTCTTCCATGACTGCGGTATGCTCCTGCGTAGCACTGGCAACCTGACGGGTACCTGCCGCTATTTCTTCCGCAATTGCTACCATCTGACGAGTCTGCTCCAAAGTAGTTGCAAATCGTTCAGTCTGTTCATTCACCGATTCGACAATCTCATGAACGGCAGAAGAAGCTTGACGTGTCACCAGTGCGATATTTTGCAAGGCTTGCTCAGCATCTTCCTTTTTGTCCGCCTCGGTGTTGACCGTCTTCACCTGCTGTGTGATCAATCGCACCGCTTCTACGACTTCTGCCTGCATTTGCACGATTCGATCATTAATATCGTCGACTGCGGTTGCGGATTGCTCTGCCAGTTTGCGTACCTGTGAGGCAATAACTGCGAAGCCAGCTCCTTGTTCACCCGCTCGCGCCGCCTCAATAGAAGCATTTAGTGCCAATAGATGGGTCTGATCTGCTATCTCTCGTACGGTGGTGGAAATACTGCCTATCTGCTCGGCTTGTCCGTTGAGGCGTTGAACCGTTGCAATCGAGGCTTGTCCAGAGGAAGCGGCATTCAACATGCCGTCAATAATGGAGGCTAGCAATCGTTCGCTCTCTGACAATGTTTCAAGCATATGTGCGGTCATACGTTCCGTTTCATCTGCTCGCTTGCGAACTGCGGCAGCTGACGTATGTATATGCTCTACAGTAGAGGTCGTCTGTGCTGTCCATGACACTTGGCGTTCGGCTCCGTGACTCATGCCATCAGCGGTTTCCGAGATCTGCTCAATCTGATGCGCTGCGTGTGTCATCGCATCGCTTAGTGTAACCGTGTTCCGGGTAGTGACTTCAACACTGGACTTGATCTCTTGAATCATGCGCTGAAGATTGCAAATCATCTTGCCAAATGCACCGTTAAGTACTTGGACTTCATCGTGGAATGGGTAATCTGGCAGCGTGACGTTCAGATTACCCTCCGCTGCTTCTTCTGCTGCCTTGGTCAAGCGGACGAGCGGCTTTACAATAAAACGGGCTGCAAGCCACCCCAACAAACATGTCCAAAATATGCCTAGCGAAAATATGATCGCGTCAAATGCCAATTCGCTCATACTTGGCGCAATGTAAGGCTTCAGTACAAAAATAAAAAAACCGCTAGTCGTATACGTCACCGTTGATACAGCTAGAATACCGAGTACCATTTTCTTCTGCAGACCAAATTTCATCATTGATCATCCCCCATGTCTGGTAACCTTTCTATATCTAGCGTTATGCTTCGACATCGGATTGCGATTCGTGCTTGCGCGCTGCAAACAACAATATCGTAATAAGCAGGAAAGCAGTAAAGGCTAGGAGCGGAATCGTAATCCAACCGTACATATCCAAATAATCATAGTTACATGGAATACCTACACGGCAAGGAGTGATTGCAGCCAAGCCTGGCACTTTCTGTTCTAAATAATGATACGTGGAGATAGATCCTCCTATAATAGCAAGAGGAATCGTGTATTTTATAATGCCGTAGTCTTCGCGGTATGCCCCGATTCCAAGCAAAAGGACGAGCGGATACATAAAGATCCGCTGCAGCCAGCACAGCTTGCACGGCTCCCACAATAGAATCTCGCTCATGTAAAGGCTTCCACTTGTTGCCAGGAGCGCAATGAGAAAAGCAAAATAAAGTGCATATTTACGAATAAATGTCATACTCGGACGACCTCCTTTATTACTTCACGGCCGCTAAGGCATCTTCGATCGCTTGCTTTAACGCAGGATAGCTGTCCCACTGCCCTGTATACTCTTTGCCGTTAATGTAAAAGGCGGGTGTTCCCTGAGGCTTAGCCTGTTGTACAAAAGCCAAATCTTGATCTACTTCCTTCTTGTACGATTCATCCTGTATCTGCTTTAGCAACTGCGCGGAGTCCATGCTAGGTACCGCTTTCTTGGCGATCTCAACTAGATATTCAGGTGTCGCCCATTGTTCACGCTCATCCTTCTGTCCCGCATAAATCGCTTCATGATAAGCCCAGAATGCTTCCGGATTATGTGCATAGACAGCTTCGCCAGCCAATGCCGCTGTACGTGAATCAGGTGCTAGGAACGGATAGTTCATAAACGAGAACTGAATCTTGCCTGTATCAATAAAGTCTGCCTTCAATTGCTTGTAATTTGTATCTTCCCAGAACTTGCAGGCAGGGCACTTGTAATCTCCAAATTCTACGACTGTGACTTTAGCCTCAGGAGAACCTAGAATCGGCTGCCCCTCCAATTTAAAATCAACAACACGTTCATCACGCTGCTGCTTGCCAATCTCTGTGCTTTGTTGATTTAGCACAAATATGAGCCCCAGCAGTACAACTAACACGACCGGAAACAAGATAAGCATCAGTTTGTTATTGCTCTTCTTGCTGGAATATGACGACTTTGATTTCGACGTACTTTTACCCAACAGATTCACCTCTTCATTGCTTTTTTAGTATGTATGTCATGATGTCTATATTCGCTGACATAGGTATCTACTCCTTTCTAATGTAAACGAAAACCGACAATTTTTCTATTTCTTTTACTAGAATCGTCATTTCAATGTGATCTATGTCATCGAATGGTAACATTTTAGGTTCATTTGGTACCTAATGATAATGCGGCAGATTCCTTGATCTAAGCAGAAGATGTGTGTGCAACCTAACTTGTCTAATCAGAAGCAAGAACTGAGGGGTACAAGAATAACATCTTCAAAGACACTTCTCCATCAAACATACAAACAGCAAAAGATGCACGGCAAACACCCGAAACTAACACTCCGGGTGACTGTCGGTCATCAGTTGCATTGGAGCAGCCTGCTCCAACCCTATTGTTTAATGCACAGCTTCACAGGATGCTCCAGCTGTGGCCGTGTGTGGCCCGGATTCGGAGTGGAACCACTTTTGCGAGCGAGTGTGTTCTGTATGTAAGAGGGAAACCCTGTCAAGGTTGATACGCTCATACGAGCAAGTTCAACGGCAGTCACCGAGGATGAGGTGCCACCTCGAGAAGAAGTTACGCTCCATGCCCGCCGTGATGCGCTGCATGCCCTCCAGAACTGCTGCTAATTTCGAGCAAATCATCAATGGCCCCCTGCAGCGCAGGTGTCAGGCTGGATGCAGTCCCAAGCAGCCATGCAGCATTATAGGGCCCTTCGGCAGGCGTGCGATCATACGTCGGTCGAACTCCTTCGAGGTATTGACGCAGTACAGGCGGGATCTGACCGCCATCTGTCAGTAGTAAGGGCGCATGCTTACCTTTGTGAGCAAATGGCGCAGCAGCCGCAATTAGCAGCGGATCATTCCCCAGAGCAAGTGAAAAGTTATGCCCAGGTGTCATAATCCCCCACCCGAAGCCTGTGTTCGGGTCCTTGTATCGGGCAAAAGCCACCGCATTGGCGGTAGGGTTGGCTCCCTCAATCCGCTCCACTCTTCCGAAAGCAGATAACTGCGCTGCTGTTTCCGCTGATACTGCGGTGCGCGGGCCAATTATGTAAATAACTGCTGTCTTGCGCCGCTTTGCAAGCGCATCAGCAGTAGCTTGTGGAATGCCGTCTTTTGTTACAAACAACAACGGCTCGGGCATATGTGCTGTCCAATTTACAGCAGGCAGCGTGAAGGCAGGTGCATCTAGTGAACCTACGACGACGGTTGGAGACAGCTGTCCACTTGTTCGCGACATGTATAGATCGACATCTGCGGCTGCCTGCGCGGGCTCGCTACTGGCAATCCGCCGCACATCGAAGCCCATTGCTTTCAATTGATCCCACACAGACTGGTGAACATTGCCGACTACAATTACTCGCGGATAGGCTCCTTTTTCGATTCCTTTAGGTCGCAGCCTTGCAATCTCTTGCCGCGTAGCCTCAGGAATACGATCTTGATCTGTATAAAGAAGCGGTGCGTTCAGCGGATGGTGAATCAGATGTGCTGCCGCGGCAGCTATCCCCCAATGCTCTTTGGTCACCAGCACGATGCCGTTAGGCCTTCCTTCCTCCGTCAGAGCAGGCCAAGCTATTCTGGAGACAGCGATTGCCGCCAAAACAGGGTCATCTTGATTGATACGCACCGTATTGTTGGTTACCACCCACGGTTCATTTGTTTTATTCAGCGTCGGCATCGTAGTGTATTTTCGGGAATCAGCCGTGTACTTGCTGCCGTGATCTGTAGGATATCGTTGAGTCGCAAGAGCAAGACCTTCTCCCCTAGCTGCTATGTGTTCACCTTCAGAAGCTGTCATAAGATTTCTTACGTATGCAGCATTACGTTCTTTTGTAACAGCCGTTGTACATGCTTGCGCATGAGCCGTTGAGATGTTCAGGATAATACCCAAGCATGCATATACAAGTAGTGATACCGTAATCCTTCTTCGTTGTCTTCTGTTGCTGGCTGTGACAAATGGTAATCCAAGGTGATTAAATTTCAAGTGAGGCTCCACCTTTCTCATCTCAATATGCAAGTTTACGCAAGCAAATGATTTCCTTATCACAGCGTCCCCGATTTTTCAAAATATATGTATCACTTATTTAATAAACTGCTCTCATACTTCCTCTTACTCTAAAGGAACAAAAGTCCTTCCTTGCACGAACACGCTTAACCTCTATAATCCAAATGAATATCCAAATCAATTAAAAAACGGTACCCGAGCATGACGCTCAAGTACCGTTTTATATTTAAATAACTCTCTATTCAATTACCAATCATTCTGGATCTTTGCCGAGCAGGATTGTGAGCCCCAGCAATGTCACAACTATGGTAGCCCCCATGTCAGACAGGATCGCAATCCAAAGCGTAAGCCAACCAGGTATGGTGAGCAGCAAAGCGATTATCTTCAGCCCCAGCGATAAACCAATGTTAAGTCGAATGACCCGATTGACGAGACGGGATACCCGAATAGCTGCTGGCAGCTTGCCGAGATGATCCTGCATTAATACGATATCGGCCGTCTCAACGGCGCTGTCCGTTCCTTTGCCCATCGCAATACCTAATTGTGCGGAAGCTAGGGCCGGTGCATCATTAATGCCATCCCCAACCATCGCTACACGGTACTTCTTGGCCAGTTCCTTTACTTGCTCGACCTTTTGCTCTGGCAGCAGTCCCGCATGCCATTCCGACACACCAACCGCTTCTGCCACTCGAGCAGCAGATTGCTTGTGGTCGCCTGTCAGCATGATGGTATGTGTGATATGCGCATCATGAAGTGCCTGTATCGTAGCCCGACTCTCTTCCCGAATCTCATCAGCAAGGCCAAATACACCAAGGGGACGACCATGCTCCACGACTGCAACGATGGTATAACCCTGAGCCTTCATGCGCTCGGCATCTGCTTGTGCCTGCTCGAATGCGGCCCCGTCCCGATTTAATATGCGCTCACTGCCTACTAGATAAGTCGTACCCTCAATAATAGCTTCAATTCCTTCACCCGCAACAGTCTCTGCATGTGAAGGCTCTACAAATTGCGTCAAGCCCTTTCCATTTACATACCGAATCATGGCCTTCGCAAGCGGGTGAAGCGAGCCCTGCTCAACAGCGCCGATAACATCGTAACAGCGTCCCTGATCATACACGACCTCTGCCATTACAGCAGGCTCGCCTTTGGTTAAGGTTCCTGTCTTATCAAAAGCAAGGGCGTTAATTTTGCCAAGCTGCTCCAGATGGACGCTGCCTTTGACCAGAATTCCCATACGTGCCGTGCGTGTTATGCCGCTTACGATCGCAATTGGAGAGGACAGAATTAAGGCACATGGGCAGCCAACAATTAAGACAGCAAAGCCTTGATAGACCCATTTGAACCAATCCCCATCCAGCAGGAGCGGCGGTACAACCATTACTAGCGCTGCAATGATCATAATGACAGGAGTATAATATTGCGCAAACTTATCAATAAACAACTCCGTTGGTGTCTTAGTGTCTTGCGCTTCTCGAACCAAATGTAATATTTTAGCTAAGGATGAGTCCTCATACGCTTTGTCTACCCGAACTTTTAACAGACCAGATGTGTTAATGCTGCCTCCATAAACGCTGCTTCCGACCTCTTTGGCTACCGGCAATGATTCACCTGTAATAGCAGCTTCGTCGACCCCGCTGATTCCCTCCAACACGGTGCCGTCAGACGGAATCTTCTCGCCTGGTCGCACAACGACCGTATCGTTGACTTTGAGCTGCTCGATTGGAATCGTAACCGTCTCACCGTGTCGCAGTACATTGGCTTGCTTAGGCGCCACTGCTAACAGCGAAGCAACAGATTGTCTTGCCCGTTCCATACCGTAACCTTCAAGAATCTCATTAAGTCCAAACAAGATAGCAACTAGAGTTGCTTCTTTCCATTCGCCCATTACTACTGCGCCTGTAAGTGCTACTGTCATCAGAGTATCCATATTAAAACGTAAACGGAACAGGTTACGCAGCCCTTGCATAAATGTGGTGTGACCACTCAACAGCACGGCAATTAAGTAAAGAGCGATTAAGGACCACTGTGGTATACGACCATCCAACATGAAAGTAGAGACGTAAAGCACAGACGATATGCCGAGAAACCACTTCATTCGTTTCATTGAGCCGTGCTCATGGCTATGTCCATGGCTGTGATCGTGTCCATGCGCTTCCCCATGATCGTGGTTAGCATCAGAATGATCATGTTTATCGCCATTCGCGTGATTATGCAAATGCGAACCATGTGAATGCCCCTCACAATTGTGATGGTCATGCCCATGTTCATGACTGTGCTCATGTCCCGCTGCATGAAGCTGCTCACTCTGTTGAGATCCCTTGCCCTTGCTGCCCGCGGCTCTCGTAAAGCCTTCCCCAGTTAAAGCACCTGCCTCGACGAGATATGCACCATCCCGACGCAAAATACGCTCCACTTGCTTGCGATTGACTGATGGATGAATCTTTAGAGTTCCGCTGTTGTAATGTAATTCCGCGTCTTTGCCATTCTCCAAACGTCGAATATCGATCTCACACTCACGAGCGCAATTGGCGCAAGATAAGCCTTTTACCTGAAACGACTGCCGCTCGTCACCTTGTGCTAGTTGATTAGGGAGTGTTCTAGTCATGACAATGCTCCTCTCTCATATGCTCTTGAGTCATCCGAATCAGCATACGAATATGATGGTCAGTCAGTGAATAAAATACATTTTTCCCTTCTTTACGCGACTTCGCGATACCAAGCGATTTCATCAACCGCAGATGATGCGAAGTTGTTGCGATCGAATGACCCGTTAAAACAGCCATATCACACACACACAACTCTTCGCCCTCATCCAGATACACCGCCATTTTCATCCTTGTCGGGTCAGACAACGCCTTAAACATTTGGGCCATATTGCTCACTTCATGCTCAACGACACGTCCTTTGAGCTTGTTAATCTTAGCTAGGTCGTAGCACACAAGCTCACACACATCTTGTTGTATATCCTCTTTAATTGGTTTAGGCACCATTCTTTGCACCTCCATATTCTGAAGATTAGTAGTTGTATAACAAAACGAAATATTTGTTAATCAAGTATTCGTTTGAATGTTTAATTGAATTATATCACCACATATTCGTATATTCAAATGATTTTTTAAATGTTATTCAAAATTCCTTATTTGCCTACCCAATATGTAAAAAGCGATGGGCCGTGCTTCGCGCACATTCCATCGCTTGTCATACATTTGCTCCTGCGTTCATTGTCTACCATTAGATTCGAAACTATTCACCAGATTCAGCTTGAAACGTCTCCATCATGCGGGCGGTGCTGGACAATGGCACAGCCTGCTTGTCTACAACAGATATATATGGATTCCCCGCAATGTAGAAACGCCATAGTTTATCCGCATACTCTTCTGCGTAAGGAATGTTAATACGAGCAGCACATGCAATGTGCGCATAGGGAATTTGGATTCCTTGATCGATCCAGAGTTCTTCTCCCATCACCAGATCAGCACCATCAAAACGCTTGTTGATATCAAGCGCAGCGCACAGCTTCCCAGGCCCGTTACTAATATCCGCCGCTTTACGTGAGCGGATTGGCCTACGTGCACGCATCAAATCCGCGTCCAGTTGTGATAACGGCTCAACTGCGCGAATCAGCACAGCCTCAGCCTGCTCCTGCTCCGCTGCAACTACATTTAAGCAGTAATGCATGCCATATATTAAGTAAACGTAAGCCTTGCCGCCATCTTGGAACATCGTCTCGGTTCGTTTCGTACGAAGATTGCCATAGGCATGGCTACCCTTATCAAGCGGTGCAACATAACTTTCCGTCTCCACAATTCGGCATCGAATCAACCCTTCGGACGTTCGTCTCACCAATGTCTGTCCGAGCAGATGTGGTGCCAGAGGCAACGCTCCCTGCCGAAACCACGACCGAGACAACCTGCCGTCTATCCCCTGATTACATCCGTTGGCATCACCTGCAAGTGAATCATGCTCCATTTGTGTCATCTGCTGCTTCCTTTCCCGCTTATTTACGACGTCAGCTCTAGTCTATTTCCGATCCCCACTTAAGCATCACCCTTGCTGTCACATTCTCTGTAAGTTTCTCTATAAGTTCATGAATTATAAGTACCTGCTGCCTGCACTGGCCTACATGTTTAATAGCTCTTTTGTCACACAAACTCCTATTTAAAACAACCAACAACAACTACTCTTCATCTGTTCGCGGCCTAGCCCCTTCGCACATTTCACGATAAGAGCAGCGGCGGCATTTTCGCTCGTCATCCGTAACCTCAAAATCCATTTTAGACTTGGGGGCATTAGCAGCAGTATCCGACAAATAATGACGCATCTTGGCAATGCTAGTCTCCACATAAGCTGCAAGCTCATTCATCTCATACTCTTCCACTTGGTCCAGCTTACACTGCCCACTCAACAAATATTCCGTACGAATATCGATCTGCTCATACGGAATGCCATAATTCTCATGAACATACCAGCTATATAGACGAAGCTGTGTGACATTTCGTTCGTCCTCCTGCCCCGTTTTCCAGTCCACAATGATATAACGGCCCGCCTGGCGGTACATAAAGTCAAGCTTAACGTAGATCATCGTATCGCCCAGATCAAGCGTATTCAGCTTCTCCAGCTCCACCAAATGACAGCTATCCGCATGCATAAAATGCTGCAAGCTTTCACTGCCAAGCAGCCGATCAACTAAAATCGGCAAGCGTGTCTTGATAGTCTCCGTTAACTGCGGCGGCAATCCGCCTCTATAATACATCTCGTGCAGCATCCGCCGCTGCTTGGGCTGTGCTGTCCAAGCCTCTATGTCCTTGGAATCCTTATAAGCTTGGTTTAACAGAAAGCGGACTTGTTTTATGATCTCCTCTGGCTCCTGCATTTTTCCATAGTGATGATAAGACTTCACCGCTTCCTCAGCCATCTTGTGCACAGCATCTCCGAATACAAGGTATAGATTCGTCATCTGCTTCAATCGATACGCCTGCCTCGCCATAGGCGGAGCGTCCAAATACCAACCATTATGCGCAGCGTAGTAATGGAAGTAGTATTTGCGGCGGCATTCTTCAAACAGGTTATGGCGCGAAGGCGACCACGACCAATCCGGATAAGGTCTTGGCGGCATGAAGGTTCGACTCCTTTATATGAATAACTTCCTAAATATACAGAACAGGCTCCCTGCAGGAACCTGCTCCAACTAATCGCTATTATATCATGGATAGTTATGAACGATGGGATAGCGCTGCTGCCTACTGTGCATCGGGGAAATGATATAGGTGACGGAGTAATAGTCCCTCCTTATCTGGCCATAATCGTGTTAGCACATCCATTCTTTGCTGAACTACATGTCGATCCAACTCGGCTTCATGGGCTGACACTCGACTGTACACGATCATGCCAACGGGCAGTGTTCGTAACCCTTCCGAACTTTCTACGTGTCTCCATGATGTGAATGGTTTCAACTGTACAGTTGGATCCAGTTGCTGCATATGAAGTGATGATGCAAGTATGACTACTATTGCTGCAAACACGATGTGAGTAATAACGATTGTTACACAGACAAGCTGTCGATTACGCATCACTTTCACCATCCGTTCATGACTATAATTTGCACGAGGCATAACCATACTCTTCCATTGTATATTACCCTAGGGAGCACAACAATTTATACGCAGATATCTAATCGCTGGCCTTTGTACAAAAACAAAGAGGCCCGCCCAGTAACTGGACTAGCCTCTTTTAACGTCCAAATCAGAATGTAGAATCATCTATATGAGCTTAATTCAAGCCTGTTAGTTTTTCACCCATGCCTGCTTTAAGTCCATTTCCTGAATACAAGCTTCTTCATCATAAGACGAATGCTCAATTAATGGCGATACGGGATAGAGATGCATTCGGTTCTCATGAACAGGCTTCAGCATTCGCTGAAAATACTCCACCTCAAGCGACTCCGGCTCCAACCACTTGGTGTACTCCTCCGGTTCCAGTATAGCAGGCATACGACGATCAAACTCAACCGTAAGCGCATTCCCACGGGGAGCCATAAGCAGCGTGCAGGTACGATACGTGTCACCTTTAGCATTACGCCACATGTCGTATAGCCCTGCAATGCCAAAAGTACCGTTCGTACGCAGCACAACCCGTACCGGATGCTTGCGCTTATCCGTCGTACGCCAATAATAGAAACCCGTGCACGGAATAATACAGCGCTGGCGCTCAATCACTTTGCGATACGCTACATTTTCAAAAACAGATAAAAGATCGGCATTGACGGCATCAACTGCCCAGAAAGGTACGAGTCCCCACCTGAATTTGTCCAGTATTCGTTGCCCATCCATCAGGTGAACGACAGGTACCTCTTGTGTCGGAATTACGTTATAACGAGGGCGATAATTCATATTAACCTGATCGATACCAAATAAAGCCTGTAACTCAACGACACTCGCACTGATTGAATATTGGCGGCACATCGCCTCCACCTCCTGTACACGTATCGTGTGCACAAGAGGGAATATTATACATCAAGTGTAAATAAAACTATACAGCAGTATACTGTGATACCTCATTTATAACCGTACATGTTCCGCCTCTTAAATGCATAGAGAAAAGTAAAGCCTGCAAAAGTGATAGAAAAGGCGCACCAACTTTGCAGGCTTGAATATATTACGATATAGTTCCACATTTACTTCTTCACAGGCACCGCCTGCAGCGAGATTGGCTGAGGTGCAGGTAGAACAATCCCAGGTTGAGCCTGCGTAATTGGTACCGCTGGTTGGGAACCGTTTTTCCACCATGTAGAATTAGCAGCTTGATTAGCTCTATTCACGGAATTACAGAAACACATTTTGCTCACCTCCTGCTCTTTCTACTAAACAGTATATGAATAATAGAATAATAGGATTGGACGAACTTATGCTGCCGTAAACACATTCCGTTATTGGATAGCGCTTATGACCCATTATCCTTTGAAGGAGGGTTAAATGATGTTCACTGAACTTAGCTGGCTTCAATTTATTATTCTTGCGTTTGCGAGCTTCCGCTTTACTCATCTGCTCGTATACGATGATATATCTATCCCGCTGCGCCGTCACTTTATCGAACCGTCTGCACAGAAGGACGAGCAAGGACAAGTAATCACAGTATTTGAGCCTCTTGGTACTGGAATACGCCGCTTCATCGGTTTAATCTTATTGTGCCATTGGTGCACCGGAATCTGGTCTGCCTTGTTCCTGACAGCGCTGGTACTATTTGTTCCGGGTGCTTGGTGGCTGCTCATTATTCTGGCGGCCGCTGGTGTCGCTGCGATCATTGAGACAATCGTACTGCGGCTTTGACCCCTTGAGATGAGACTCTTACTATATAGAAGTTATGTATTTGCAGTTTCATCAGTTAGTATGTCAAGACAATACAAATAACCTTCCATCTGCTCAGGCATGCAAATGTGAAGGTTATTTGTGTTCCAGTTGCTTAGACAGGCACTCACCCGCATCCTTGACATCAATTTATCGACATCATATTTTTACAAAAGTTGACTGTTCCACATGTAACATCCACATTTTTCGACATCACATCGACAGCTTGCCCCTGCCAAAATGCCCGAAATGTGCAATTCCTTAGCGCCTCGTGATATATTCAATATAAATCTTGAACGAGGAGGAATTACGATGTCCCAACCCTCATCCAACCGTGCATTTTTGCTCGGCTCGATCGTCGGAGCCGTAATCGGAGGTGCGGCAGCCCTGCTCCTAGCGCCAAAGTCTGGACGCGAACTTCGTGGAAACATCACAGACGGTGTACAGCAAGCACGTAAAGGAACGCAGCAAATGCTTCGGAACCTCGATTTGATTGATCATAAGCCAGCTGCCTGGATTGACATCACACCGCAGCGTGCTTCCCAATCCGCAAATGCAGACAATGGGCGCAAATAGCGACTGCTTCACACTCGCATCATACCTGGGACTAGCTGTGCTAGCTTGGGCTGCAAGGCTCTGTTCACCTGTGAACAGGGCTTTTCTTGTCCTATTTTTTGCATTTAACTTCACATCATATACGACTTCTGCTTAGCTTTTAAATCAAAATAAACTTCTCATTACCTCACTAGAAACAGCTCCCGAACCCCACATGTATGGCATTTGTGATTTCTCCTATTGCATATTTACGATTCACGTTATAACGTATGGATGTTCGGTATAAAAATCGAATAGAAGTAGAAGTCTAAACTAATTGCAAATCAGGCACAAATGTGTAAAGGAGTTGTATCAATAATGCTGCAGCGATGGTACAAATTACAAGACGCCGGTACGACTGTCCGCACCGAAGTGATGGCAGGATTAACGGCATTTATTACGGTGTCTTACATTATTGCGGTGAATGGAAGCCTGCTGCATCAAGCAGGAGTTCCCTATGAAGCAGCGATGATTGCAACTGCAATCGTGTCCTTTTTCGGATGTATGATGATGTCCTTTTATGCCAATTCCCCCTTTATCGTTGTACCCGGACTCGGCACAAGTGCCTTTTTCGTATTTACACTCGTCGCCTCACTAGGACTTCCATGGCAGCAGGCATTGGCAGTCGTGATAACGGCCGGCGGACTATTCCTCCTTATTACGGTAACTCCGTTCGCTAAGCACCTGCTTGCGGCAATCCCCAAATCGCTTATTCATGCTATGACAGCCGGCATCGGTTTCTTTATAGCTTTTCTTGGATTAAAAAATGGCGGGCTGGTAGTTGCCAACCCTGGTACTTTTGTCAAAATGGGCAACGTCCATGATCCTTATGTGGCAACTACGCTTATTACCTTGCTCGTGATGATCTGGTTATTTTTACGGAAGGTAAAAGGCGGATTCTTACTCGGCATCCTATTTGGAACCTTAGTTGGATGGCTGATGGGCATAGTTAAAGGTGACAAGATTGACAGTATGCTGCCCTCATTCGCATCATATGGTGAGCTGCTTGGTGCTGTGGACTTCAGTGGATGGACATCATTCTCGTTTTGGATCGGCGTATTTGCTTTAACGATTACAGTATTATTTGAAAATATGGGGGCGCAGTTGGGTATGATTCCTGACCGCGATCGTTTTACCTATTCTTTCAGAGCGATAGCGGTGTCCATTATCGGGGCTGGACTATTAGGCAGCAGCCCAGCCTCTACTGCAGCTGAAAGCGCTACCGGAATTGCCGCTGGTGGTAAAACGGGGCTTACTTCGTTAGTTGCGGGGCTTCTCTTTATTCCCGCCATGTTCTGTATTCCGCTCTTGCAATGGATACCTGCAAGCGCGATAGCACCAATTCTTATTATCGTTGGTGCCTTAATGCTGCAGCAGATCACGTTGATCGACACCACTGATATGAGCGAGTGGATTCCGGCGGTGCTGCTAATCGCACTTATTCCATTAACATTCAGTATCGCAAATGGTATTGCAATTGGCTTCATTGCCTATGCACTCATTAAGCTATGTATTGGCCGATGGAAAGAAGTATCACCAATCATGTATGCTATTGCGGGAACTTTTATCCTTTATTTGATCCTAAGCGTGTAAACCTTTATTAAGAAAAAAGCACCTTTACGTCCATTGTGTAACGGTGAGGCCGCTTCAAACTGATGCAGGGCTCTCCGCAGCCTACGGCGCAGAAGGTGCTTTTGCTTACCTATAAGGATACATACAGCATATGTTTTTAGACTTAATCTCCATTAAACCGGAGGAAGTCGAATTGATTTAACATCGATCATACAACAACACCAACAAGCGGCAAGCGAGATCATCAGCTTGATACCTCTTACTTCGTCATATCACCCAAAGCCGCTGGTCCTTCAGCTAACGGAAGCGTAAAAATAAAAGTTGTACCCTGCTGCGGTATACTATGCACACTGATGTTAGAGCGATGGCCATCAATAATCGCTTTTACGATAGATAAGCCAATGCCTGTTCCATTTTTGCGTGTTCTTGCCTTGTCCGTCTTATAGAACCGTTCCCAAATCTGTTGTAGATCAGCTTCCTCCATTCCAATGCCTTCATCAGATACAGAGACGAATACTTCCATTCCTGCTTCTACGGTGATCGCAATGGTTGTGTCTGGTCCTGAATATTCCACCGCATTTTGAATGAGATTAACTAGTACCTGCTCGATCCTGTCAGAGTCCGCATGAACCCAGATATCTCTTCCCTGCGAATCGGCAGCGTGTAACATCACCCGATGATGCTGCAAATGCGGCTCCATCCGAGCCAACACCTGCCGGATGGCCTCCGTTAAGTTAAATGGAACCGCTAATATATGAAACTGCCCCGCCTCTATACGCGCTATATCCAGCAGGTCATTTACTAGTCGAATTAATCGTTTGTTCTGTTCCTGCACGATTCGCACATAACGTGGTACATGCTCGGACGGAATCGTTCCATCCAGTATTGCCTCCAGATAGCCATGCATCGAAGTAAGCGGAGAACGCATATCATGTGATACATTAGCTACAAACTCCTTGCGCATCCGGTCAAGGCTGCCCAACTCAAGCGCCATCTGTTCCAATGAACGCGCCAGATGCCCCAGCTCATCGCGAGAATAAATGGGAATCAACAGATCGAATTTTCCTTTGGCAATCCGACGTGAAGCCTCTTCCAGCTTGCGCAATCGGCCAGACAAATACGAAGACAGGATCAGAGCAAATATAATCCCCATCGCCAGGGTAATGCCAATCGCAAGCCACAATCTGCGGCTCCACATGCGTACGTCTTTCTCTAACATATTGGAGGCTGTCATGACGATAAATCCCGGTTTTCCTGGAATTTCAACGGCCTGAGCAGCAACAATGGTTTTGTCTCCACTCTGCTCGAATTCGTTAAAGTATCGCCCGCCCCCCTCCGTTCCACGCACAACAGCTTTAAGCATTAATGCATCTGGCTGAAAGGGGCTATTGTGCGGTGCAAGCGAGATCCGAATGCGACTAGTCCCCCGGTCGATAATGTATAAGGAACGAAGCTGCGGCGGTACAGTCAGCTTAAGTGCAGACAATACCATCTCATCACTCCAACCTGATGTGTCGGCTTCAATCATAAATTGCCCAATGCTGTCCAGTTGATTACGGTCCTGAAATCGCTGCCTCTCACGAAGATCATCTTTGAAAAAAAAGGAGGATACTCCTATCAGCAAAGCATAAGATGCTACTAGCAGGATGAGCAGCGTCATCAATATTTTAAAGAACATTCCCTTAGGACTGAACTTTATCAAGCTCTTCATCGCATCACCTCGAACTTGTAGCCGACACCCCACACGGTAGCCATATTCCAATGCGCTGAATACCCAATTTTCTCCCGAATCCTCTTAATATGCACATCAACCGTCCTAAAGTCGTTCGGATAGTCTGCCCCCCATACTTGCACAAGCAGTTGTTCGCGCGTAAATACCTTATTGGGATTGGACGCCAGCACATGAAGCAGTTCCATTTCCTTTGGCGCCAGCATAACTTCTCCCGCATGGGTAATGATTCGATTGTCAGCTGCTTGGATCAGAAGCCCGGTATATTGCAGCGAAGGCTTAAAAAAGACAGGATTTGCTCTTCGCAGCACTGCCTGTATACGAGCGATCAATTCTTTCGGGTCAAACGGCTTTACAATATAATCATCAACGCCCCCTGCGAAGCCCTTTAACTTGTCATAGCTCTCGCCACTACCCGTCACCATAATAATGGGCACATCACTGTTCTTTCGGATCTCCGCGCATACACCCCAGCCATCCACCTTGGGCAGCATGATATCCAGCAGCACCAAATCCGGCGGTTGGGCATACAGCAGTTCAAGCGCCTGTGCCCCGTCCTCGGCAATTAGATACGTATATGCGTATTTAGTTAAATAAAGCGCGATGAGATCTGAAATGTATACGTCGTCCTCTACAATGAGTATGTGAGGCTGCTTTAACAATGCTCTACCTCCTTAACTGGCACATAGCGCAGTGCAAACGTTCCTTTTCTTCTTGTCTTAATCGTACCGTAAGGCATCCACCGGTTTCAAATTGGATGCTTTGTTGGCTGGGAACAAGCCGAATACCACACCGATGCCAACCGAGAAAGAAAAAGCTAGCCACATCATGTCAGGGGCAAGCGCAAACGGTGTACCCATCGCTCGACTAGCAAAATAAGCACCTGCAATACCAATAGCGATGCCACACAACCCGCTACATCCGCTGATCATCGCAGCCTCCATCATAAATTGCTGCATAATGTCACGCTTCTTGGCGCCTAAAGATTTGCGAATGCCGATCTCACGTGTTCGCTCCGTTACGGATACAAGCATAATGTTCATAATGCCAATGCCTCCAACCAACAATGAAATAGATGCAATTCCAGCTAACATCAGTGTCATCGTCTGTGATACATTGCTGATCGTCTCGACCATGTCTGCCTGGTTGAATATACGATAACTATCTGTAGAGCCCCGGAACTTGGACGTTAATTTAGACTCTAACACTGTCGTTATCGTATCGGCCTGTTCCGGCTCGGTAAACTTCACATACACAGTGCGTATCCCTTTTGACTGCAGCAGTCGTTCAGCTGTCGTCAATGGAATCCAGACTTTATTATCGTTGGAGCTTCCTAACGAACTGCCCTTGGATTCCATAACACCTACAATTTTATAAGCTGCACCGTTCAAGGATAGGTTCTGGCCAAGCGGGTTCATCTCAGGGTAAAGTTCGGCTGCCGTATCTGTCCCTATAATCGCGACCTTTTGGTAATAAGTCGCATCAATTGGCAATATAAATCGTCCGCTTGACACGTGATAATCGCGTACTGTCTCGTACTCTGCTGTAATCCCTTCTACAGGTACATTTGTGTTTTGCAGTCCTGCCTTTGCCTGCACATTTCCGCTCACCACTGGCGACACCGCAGCTACACCTGGAATCGTTTGGAACGACATCGCTTCATCCAAAGTCAGCGAAGAGAGCGCACCTCTGCCCGTTACAGTGACGGACAATAGATTGGAGCCCAGACTGGCGACCTGCGATTTCACTTGCTTGGCCGTTCCTTCACCCATCGACACTAGTGTAATGACAGCCGCTACGCCAATCATAATTCCCAGCATAGTTAGTAGCGTGCGCAGCTTATTTGACAGTATGCTCCGCCAGGCCATCTTTAGTGCCTGTGTCGTTCTCATGGATGCTCCCTCCTAACTTCATGGATTGCGCCATCTTGAATGCGGATCACCCTTTCGGCCTGCTTCGCAACCTCAGGATCGTGTGTAATTAAGACGATTGTGTTCCCCTTTTCATTTAGCTGCTTCATAAATGCCAATACTTCGCTGCCGGTCTTCGTATCCAGTGCCCCTGTCGGTTCATCTGCCAGAATTAGGGGCGGATCTCCCCCTAATGCTCTGGCGATGGCTACACGCTGCTGTTGACCACCAGAAAGCTGCTTTGGCAAATGGAACATACGATCTTCCAATCCTACCTGCCTTAATGCACTCAGCGCCATGTCATGCCTCTTCTTAGTCGGTAACCCACGATAGACGAGCGGCAGTTCAACATTCTCAAACGCCGTTAGCGTTGGGATCAGATGGAACCCTTGAAAAATAAATCCGATCTTTTGATTGCGAATTTCCGCCAATCGGTTGTTCGACAATTGACTTGTCTCTTGTCCGTCGAGCCAATATTGACCTTTCGTCGGAGTATCCAAACAGCCCATAATGTTCATGAGCGTTGATTTCCCAGATCCCGAAGGGCCGACAATCGCCAAGAACTCCCCTTCATAGATGTTAAGTGATACTCGATCCAACGAGATCACTTCTTCTCCGCCCATAACATACGTCTTTGTAATATCTTTGAGGATCAGTGACATCTTTCTTATCAACTGGATGCTCTCTTCACGGGGGTTCTGATGTCCCGGCAGAACAATGGCAGCATGATCCGTTATCGGTGTTAAATCATCTCTATTCATCGCCCGCCTCCGCCTCCAGAATTACCTCCTGACTGACGCTGTACACCTGATTGGCGTTGGTTTCCGCTGAAGCTCCCTCCCATTCCTCCACTCATGCCACCGAAACCACCTAAGCCGCCCATACCGTTAAATTGGTTCGTACTGCTCGCAGACGAAGCTTTTACTGCAGGAAGAATAACCGTGTTGCCTTCCTTTACTCCGCTCACAATCTCCATGTAAGTCTCGTTGTTAATGCCTACCGTTACTTCAGTTCGAGTTCCGGCGGTGGCAACCAAGGCTCCACTTGCCGCTCCACTACCTGCACTGGCTAACTGACGTCCTCCTGCTGCTTGCATCCGGTCTCGGAATGCAGCACGCTCCTCATCGGACATATTCCTTGCACGTTTTCCGTCTGCTTCACCTCTAGAAGTGCTTGTATTTCCACCTTCGCCGACAAATCCTTCCTCACGCTCACCTTTAGATTGTTCCAGTCGCTGACTCCCCCCTTTACCATCAGGCATATCTATGTCCCGTTCGCCGTTCCCATCTTCTAATCCAACTCCAGCAGAACTCTTCTCGTCACCATTTTTACCTTTCATGCCGCTGCCAGCCTGTGATCCAGTTTCATTGGCCCCTGATGCTACCATAACATAGGATTTCCCATTTATTTGCGAGACGGCCTCAATAGGCACCGTCAATATATTCTGCTTTTTATTTACCTCAATTGAAGCCTGTACAGACATGCCACTCTTCACACCAACCGTTGAGTGGAACCCGATCGTTACGTCAAAAACGGCCACACCGCCGGAAGCTGTGCCTTCATTGGCAATGTCTATGACCGTTCCTTCCAGTTTCTTGTCTGGCAGCGCTTCAAAAGTCAGCTCTGTCTTCTGATTCAGTTTCACTTTCGGGATATCCAGCTCATCAATCTGAATCACAGCTTTTAACTGTGTGTAATCTACAACTTCAGCCACAACCGTGTTACCTGATACTTGCATGCCTGAACTTATATCTGTTGAAGTTATCGTACCTGCCATAGGTGAAGTGATCGTCACTTTCTTGGCTTGTTTGTCCTGTAGGTCTTGAAGCCCCTGGTTGCTTAATGCCATATCCAGTTTCATACTTTCAATTTGATTGGCAACAGCTCCTCTTGACTGCTCATCCGCCTCGATATATTTCGTCTTTAACTGTGCGAGCTCCATCTCCTGCTTCTGTAGTTGAAGCTTTTGCTTCGCAATCTGACTGGAAAAGTCTTCACTCTTATAGGAGGCAAGCAGCTGCCCTTTCTTGACGACGTCCCCGCTTTTAAAAGTAACGCTCTCCAGTTCACCTGACTGTTGGGGCTTGACAGTTGCTGAGTAACGGGGCGACACTGTCCCCGCCCCCGACACGTTCACTACGATGTCCCCTTTTGTGACTTGTGCTGTTGGTACAGGTGCAGACTGCGCTTCTTTCGGCTTATTTACCCATAAATAAGTTGCCACACATACTGTTATCAGCACAGCAGCTGTACCGATTAGTTTTATTTTGGAACGCATGCTCCACTCTCCCCTTTGACCTAAATAGCTCCCTGCAGCTGACGCAAGGAGCTACCGTTATTCGTCCAAAGTGAAGTCTACCAAAAAAGTTTGAACAACCTATGAACGACATTATAAAGGGGAAACGTGCTCTGCTATAATGCTCTCCACGAATGACAAAACAGCAGCCATCCATCGGATGACTGCTCTTACGGCGAATCTATGCTCTTTCTCAGCTTCTGCTATCGTGTCATTCCCACGTTCACAATAGCTTCTTCCCAATCACTAGCCTTTTGTCGGCCAGATTCGCTGTTCCGCTTGCTCATACCGCTTAAGGAACACTGCAATAAATGAAAGCTTGGGCACCAACCAATAGGAAACCAAGGCTCCTGTGATGCCTACCAGCGATCCGACGGCAATATCAACAGGATAGTGAACGCCTACCCAAATGCGAGATATCGCAACACAGCAGGCCAGAGCAAGCCATAACCATCCCCATTTCCTGCGGACCAGCCAATAAGACATACACACTGAAAAGAACAAAATTGTATGGTCACTTGGAAATGAGTTATTAATGCCATGTTCGATTAATCTATTTACATCTTTCAGTTCGGCAAATGGCTGTTGATGAGCATGTAAAAGTCCTAGCACCTTTCCAGTTAGCTCTGCAAACACAAAAGCGAGACCGGCCTGAATGACCATCATCCGGTTAGCGGCAGTTCTGGTAAACCAGTACACAAGCATGCTTAACGCCAAAAGATATATCGTATATTCCGCCGTAACGACCACGCTAGGGTTAAGAAACACATATTGTTTCCCCAGATTGTTAATCACTCGAAATATTTCTATATTTAATGTCACTGAATATCCACCTTCTTAAAGTAAACGATTGTAGCTATAAGTCCAACTATTGAAGTAATCCCAATCGCCAAAAAAGAATATAAAGGGGGATACTGCGGGAGATAACCGTTAATCGTGATCACATGAACAGCCGACCATGGGTACAGCGGCTTGAAATCGGAATTGATCACAGATACATTCCCCAATGTAATCACAGCCGTAAATATAATGGTCGGGACATAATTTTTATACAAAAACGTGGTTAACATCGTTGGTGTAGACAGTAAAAACAACAAGACAGCTCCGATCAAATACTCCTTTAACGATTGTATCAGTATGGCTGCGCTCAGACCTTCAAATCCGCCTATAATGCCAAGCAGCAGCGTTAACCCCCACGCCTCCAGTGTCAGCACTAGAATCCATCCCAACAGCAGGATCAATTTACTTATAATAAGATTTGTCCGTGACACAGGTATCGTTAACAAGTTCTTTAATGTATCTTCCGCGTATTCACGATTAAAGAGGTACGCTGTAATGACCCCATATAATAAAGGTCCAATCAGCAACAGCACGTTTAAGTTTGTATTATAGAAGGACAGCTCAAATGAAATCGGTTCATCTGGCGTCTTGCTTTTCATATTCAAATAGGCGAGATACATCATGATAGGTGCTGCTGAGGCGCCGATAACGCTGACCAGAAACATTTTAGCCCGCTTTAGCTTAAGCAGCTCCGTGTATACGAGATCAACCAATGCTCCCACCACCTATCAGCCTACAAAAGTAGTCTTCCAACCTGTCTTCGCTTACTGTGATCTTCGACACTTCAATCCCTTGTTCCACAAACAACTTGTTTATTAGGCCTTGTTGACCAAGATGCGAATATACTCGGATATGACCATCGTCGTACACCTCATAATCCACAATGCCACATCGCTGCTCTAGCAGTTTCACTGCCTTATTGTCATTGGATACTTTAAACTCCAAATAGTTGCGATTTCTGGCTCGCAGTTCTTCGTAAGAAACCTCCTCCAACAGCTTACCCTGATGAATAATGCCAATATGATCGGCTAGCTGCTCGACTTCCGAAAGAATATGGCTGGAAATCAGCACGGTGATCTTTCTTTCCGCAGCCAGAGAAGTAATCAGCTTTCGAATTTCTTTAATCCCAATCGGATCAAGTCCATTCGTAGGCTCGTCCAGAATCAACAGCTCGGGATGGTGGAGAATTGCCCTTGCAATGCCCAGCCTTTGTTTCATACCCATCGAGTATTGACCGACTCTTTTGCTTGTTTCATGTTCAAGTCCTACAATTTCAAGCGCGTCCTCAAGCGCATCTCTCTTATGAACCCCCATAAGCTTGGCATTAATAAGCAGATTTTCTCTAGCTGTCAGGTTCTCATAGAAGCCCGAATGCTCAACCATTGAGCCTATTCTTCTCAGTATCTCTTTCTGCTTGACAGACATACTTTCTCCGAAAATCTCTATCTCCCCGTGTGAGGGCTTAATCAAGCCCAATAACATTCGAATCGTTGTGGTTTTACCAGCACCATTTCGACCAAGGAAACCGTAAATCTGTCCTTGCTTTACATGAATGTCCAAATTGTCGACTACGGCTTGCGAGCCGTATATTTTGGTCAAATTGGTCGTGCGAATTATGCTGCCCATGTGTTGTACCTCCTGCCTCGCATAATAAATTCAGAACTCTTATTAACAGCATAAGCAGGCGAATTTAAATAGCTCTTAATCAATTCTTAATTAACTCTTAAATGACTGCGGCTAAGGATGCTTAGGAATTGTGATACCAAAAGTCGTGCATACACCAGGATCACTAGTAACCCAGATCGCCCCTCCATTTTTCTCGATCAATGCTTTAGCGATAGCAAGTCCTAGCCCGCTCCCGCCCTGCAAAGAGCTTCTTGATCGCTCTGTACGATACAATCGGTCAAATACCTTCTCTCTATCTTCTTCCACTATTCCCGTGCCCTGATCCCATATGCGTAATTCGTACTCCTGCTTGTATTCTGTTAACTCCAGGCCAACCACTTTACCGTCCTTGCCATACTGCACGGCATTTTTCATAATATTGCTAATAATCCGATTCATACTTACACGGTCCGCCACAATCAGACACGGAACGTCTGGAATAGAAGCCTTAACCTCAAGCTGCTGTCTGCGCAGTTCTGGAATAAACTCAATCACACATTCTCTAGCCAGCTCTGCCAAATCAAGCCGCTCAGGCTTCATCACTATTTCGTCTGCATCCAGCTTCGAAAGGTCAAAGAGATGGTCAATCAGCTTCTTAAGGTTATTGGCTTTATTTAAAACAATGGCGGTATATGCTTGTCTCTCCGCCGAATTGTCGGCTATATCATCCATCAAGGCATCTACATAACCAATAATGGAAGTCAGCGGCGTGCGGATATCATGCGAGATATTAGATAATAAACTCTTTCTCGCCGCCTCAGAGCGGATAGTCTGTACCTGAAGTTTATCGATCTGCTCTATTAACTCGTTAATGGAGAATATAACTTCGTTAAGTAAAGGCTCTCCATTTGCCAATAGTCGTGTGTTTCGATTGCCCTGTACAGCACGCTTCAGTGCTTGATGAGCATCTTTTAGTCTAGCAACAAAACGAATTCTAGCCAGCAGCAGTATACTGGCAGACATATAAATCACGATAAATAAAACCCCTCGTACCGTTCCCAAGGGGCCGTTCCATATATCATGAATCAGAAGGAATGTAAGAGCTAGCAGCAAACAGCAGATCAGCACGATGTTCCTATCAGGTCTCATTTTTCTCACCTACAAACTTATAACCGATTCCCCATACGGTCTGCACCCACTTTGGATCCGACGGATCCTCTTCGATCTTCATCCGCAGCTTGCGAATATGCACCATCACCGTATTGTCGTCTTCGACATAGTCGCTGTCCCAGACATGCCGAAAGATTTGGGTCTTCGTAAAGACCTGCTCGGGATGTGCAGCCAGAAATTTAAGCAGTTCAAACTCCTTTGCTGTTAACGACACTTCCGTGCCTGCCTTGGTAACGGCATACTTTTTGAGATCAATTGTTAATCCCTCATACCGGAGAAATAGCGGCTCTTCCTGGTTGCCACGCTCACTGCCTAATACGAAGAAACGCCGCAGATGCGCCTTGATACGCGCCACTAATTCATGAATGCTAAACGGTTTTGTTACATAATCGTCCGCCCCGACGCCTAGTCCTACAATTTTATCCACTTCCTGATCCTTCGCAGTCAGCATCAAAATGGGTACGTTGGTCGATTGCCGCAGCCGCCTACACACTTCAATGCCATCCACTCGCGGCATCATCAAATCCAGTATGACTAGGTTATAACGATGTTGTTCAAAAAGACGGAGTGCCTCCTCACCGTCTGCAGCCGTATCTACTGTATAGAGTTCCCTTTGTAAATATTTGTGGATGAGATCCCGTATTTCCTTCTCATCATCTGCTACAAGTATGCGAATGTCCTTCATATCTGCACCTGCTTTTTATAGGATCACATATCCTTATACGTTATCACATGTCATTAAATTTCATTATGTACCATCATATCAGCTTCGTCCTTGCCTTTGTAGCAGTAGATAAGGCCGTGGTTGGGCGCAAGCCCGCCTTCATGCGGCACGCTGATCTACTGACGCATAGAAAAAGGGCATAGTTCAGTCACGTTGTATGACTAAGCTATGCCCCATTGCTATTATTGCACGATCTTTAAATGAACACTTCTCCCACGCGTTGCTCGTAACACATAATTTCCTGAGCTAAGATTAGCAGTATCCATGTATACGGTTTGACCCACTTGACTTTCCTGTACAAGTACCTTCTTGCCCCAACCATTCGCGACTTGTCGTTCAAATACATCTGCGTTTCCGGACACATCCGACAACACGAGATATACAGTGCTTTCACGATCTACAGAAAACGGAATCAATTGCCCTGCTTTAACTAGAGTCAGATTAAATTGGGCATCCGTAATATTTACATTTATTAAGTGGGACATGTCCGTCCTTTCTTTTAGCTCGTTACGTTCGTTAGTATCAACAGGAGTTACAGTACCCGCCAGTATTTTGAAGCTGAAGCTCTTGTCAATATAAGGTTTCGTAGGAATCATCATGACTGTTGTTCCTTCGATGATAACTTCTCCAATATCACTAAATGGGCGATAGACAGGATCACTGTAAGTTGAAATCAGCACCGAGGCATCCAGATCAACGCCATCAGCTACTTTAATGATTCGATTAAACTTAAAACCGAATTGTTCAGGTATTTTTCCAACTTGGACAAATGTATCATAATTAAATGGAGTCTCTTTTCCTGCTACTAGTTTCACATTTTGATAGGAGGAGTAAAAGCCCTTCTCATCATAAACTATTAGCGTGTAAGGATTTGGAGTCAATCCTGTTGTGTCTATTGAGAACCCTTCATTTGCCCTAACATCAACCTTCTTACCAATTCCAGTTTCTATTGCAATCTGAATCAAATCTGGTTTTTCATAATTTACTTGGTTCGGAATTAAGTACACTACTCCGCTCCGTGTACTAGTGCCATATACATTTGCACCAACAGTGACATATTCTGCTTCACGAGTAATCACAAACCCGTTGCCTGTGTCTGTGATGCCTCCATTATTATTCCCACCAGTTGCCCCGTCTCCTGAGTTTCCACCTGGGTTTCCACCCTTGTTACCTCCCTGAGTTCCTTCAGAGCCGCCATTCGTAGTATCTCCACCAGTATTATTACCGCCGCTGATGCCACTTCCCGAAGGTGCTCTACCTGTTGAACCCGACGGCTGTCCAATGACCCGTTCTTTGCCACCAACGATAATCTTCATATCAGTCGTAACTTGTTCCCCAACCTTTATTTGCGTCGGCGCTTTGTCAAAGCTAACACCGGAGACATTAACCGTAGCTTGCTTTATTAGAGCCTCGCCCACAACCTTTACGGATGCATCCAATACAAGTGCTACAAGCTCAGCTTCCTTGCTTGCATCAATTACAGTGCCTTTTCCTTTTTCTCCAACATGCACACTGCGGATAGTTCCTTTCGGAATTTGAATTCGGATACTATAAGCTTCCACTTCCACGGTATTAAAATAGCCGCTCAGACGAATATCCGCATGTGCAGGAAGCTGTTCCGCCAATTTAATCTTGGAGACGTTCACACCTTGCGCCGCTTCAATAGCTGCAGGAGAGTGAACGATAACCTCCTGTATAACAGTTGAGCCTTTTGCCACAAGACGTACGCTGCCATCACGTTTATCTACAATCACATTTACAAGAACCGAATTATCTACATGAATACTGTGCTCTCCTCCACCGTATACCAAGGTTTCCTTATCAACCTTGACATTTTGGAGAAACACATCTCCTTCGCCTACACCTTTTCCAATAATTAATTTCCCTTGAATATGTACATTTTGCAGTGTGATGCCTGGGGCATTAATTATAATATTGCCTTTAATCGTCTTCACGCCTTCTGCTGGGCCATATGTTCCTTTCTCACCGTACCACTCACCATACGTTGCTGCACCGCGATCCAATAATGCAATCGCTTCTGCACGAGTCAGTTGCTGATTGGGTCTAAATGTCCCGTCAGCATAACCTTTGATTACATCAAGCTGGGATGCCTCTGCCACATACGTAGCGGCCCAAACGGATACTTGACGTTGATCCTTCCAAGTAACAGAACTTGTGGCGTTCTCCCATTTAAGCAATCGTCCCAACGAAACGGCCGCTTCTTGACGGGATAATGCTCCGTTCGGACCAAATTCCCCATTTGAATACCCTTGCATATACCCATTGTACACCGCTGTATGAACCCCTTGGTGGTACCAGGCGTCAGAAGCAACATCGGAGAAAGTTTGTGTTTGCTCACCTTGCAGTTGGAACATTCGATTTATCATCGCTGCCCATTCTGCGCGGGTAACTTTGTCATCCGGTTTGAATTTACCTTGCTTGTCTCCTTCGATAATTCCGTAACTTGCCCATTGTCTGGCTATGTCACGTACCCAATGCTTGTCTAAATCTACCCAATCAGTTGCAATTGGCGCTGTCACATCCATATGATTCTGCTTCGCTTGTACTGCTGGAGTTGCCGAAACCGCAGACGTCATCGTGAACGTACTCAGCAACATAAGTACTGACAACCACGCAGCTATTTTTCTTTTCATCCTCTTTCTCTCTCCCCTAGTCTCATGAATACTTTCAAATACTTTTTCAGTATAATTTAATGACGCTAATATTTAAATATGTTCATCAAATCATTTATACAGGTTAAGTTTCGATTTAAGTATGCGGACTACAAAATTTTATGGCTGTCTTCCTGCACCTTAACCCTTGACATCCCCAGACAAAAAGCCCCTCCAAGCAACAGTGATCGCTCCGCAATGGTACGGACTCTTTAATCACTGTTTCCTGTAAGGGCTTATATAAGTTACAAGCACGGTTTTTAATTTGCTACAAATCCACAGCAGCATCTTATACTTACTCGGACTTACGTCTGCTTCTTACCGCTCCTATTGCGGCTCCAAAAGCAATGCCGATTCCAACACCAACGGCCAGATTGTTCATGGCCAGACCTAGCACCAAACCAAACATCATTCCGATGGCTATGCCGCGGGATAATTTCCTTCTGTCTTTTAACTTCCATTAAATCGGTCCTCGATCTAAATACTGTCTATTTTATTTTTTCAAATGCTTATCCAGGAACTTGATCATGGCATTGTAGAACTCGAACTTGTTCTCTTCGTTATTAAAGCCGTGGCCTTCATTATCCTTCACCATGTACTCCACAGCCACTCCACGCTTCTTAAGTGCAGCAACAATCTGATCCGATTCCGCTTTATTTACACGTGGGTCATTAGCCCCTTGTGCTACAAAGAGCGGCGTAACAATTTTGTCAGCATGGAATACAGGGGACACCGACGTTAACAACTCCTTATCCTTGACAGGATCGCCAACACGTGTGTAGAACATGTTGCGTAATGTCTCCCAGTACGGAGGTAGTGTCTCCAACAATGTAAAGATATTTGACACCCCTACATAATCAACTGCTGCAGCATAAAGTTCAGGCGTAAACGTAATTCCCGCTAGTGTAGCGTAGCCCCCAAACGAAGCACCATAGATGCCAACACGCTTTTTATCGGCAATCCCTTGCTTGATCGCCCACTGTACACCGTCAGTAATATCATTTTGAATATTTAAGCCCCATTGCTTGTCACCAGCGTCCACAAATGCTTTGCCATATCCGATAGAAGAACGGAAGTTGACTTGAAGCACGGCATAACCGCGATTAGCAAGTAATTGCACCTCTGGATTAAAGCCCCACATGTCGCGCATCCAAGGTCCACCGTGCGGATTGACAATCAGCGGGAGATTTTCAGGCTTCTTATTTTTGGGCAGCGTCAAATACCCGTGAATCGTCAATCCGTCTCGGCTCTTAAATGAAATCGGCTGTACATCCGACAATTGATCTGGCTTTAGCCAATCGCTCAGGTTTGCAAGCTGTGTCATTTTATCCGATGCGGCATCGTAATAATAATATCTGCCAAACGTTTTATCGTTAGATACCGTAACAATCAGCTTAGTCATGTCTTCGTTATAATCATTAATGTTGACCTCGCCCCGGCTTGCACCAAGCTTGCTTTCCAACTTGGTGTACAAAGCTTCAAGCTTATCATCGTAAAATTGAATATGAGCCTTATCCGTAACATAAGTGACCGCTTGAATCTTATCCGTTTTGGAATCATATAATGCGCTGGATATATCCACCTCTGGATGTTCATACAGTACTTGTTCTTTGCCGTTCAGATCCAATTTCACGAGTGCTACTTTATCTCGTCCTTGATTAGAAGCAGCGTAGATAAATTTACCGTCTGCTGAGAAAGCAACTGGACTGATCGAATCTCCCGCTTTCAGCGAGAGCAGTGTACGGAATTGCTGCTCTTCATTATCCCGATATAAAAGGGAGCTGACAACGCCATCACTTGCAAGTGCTAGTCGGATCTTGCCATCCTTGTCGGCAAGCCACAGCTGAATGGCCCCTGGGTTCTTGGCGACCAACTTTGTCTCCCCTGTCTTTACATTCAGTTTGTAGACGTCTGACACTTTGGCATCTTCTTTATTCATCGTAATCAAAATTTCTTCCTTTACACTAGACAATGAACTAACAAGGCCCACTCTTACCTTGTCATAAGGTGTTAGATCTCGTTCCTCATTGCCGTTAAAGGCCGAAGCATACAAATGAAAGTTCTCGTCGCCGCCCTTATCCTTTAAGTACAAAATATGATCGCCTTTCCAGAAGAAGCCCGCAATATCACGATCCTTCGAACTGGTAACACGCACAGGCTCACTGGAACCATCCATCTTCTTCACATACACATTGGCACGGTTTTCCCAAGGTGCCACATAAGAGATGTAATTGCCGTCCGGGGACATCTGATAAGCAAAGTTACCCGGACTGCGCATAAAGTCTTCAACAGATATTTGCGGTACGCCCTGATTGCTAATCCCTGCCATGCGCAGCTTTCCTAGATTGCCAAGCGCTGCCGCTGCTTCCCGTACTGTCACCTGACGGTCTTCCTGCAAGCTGCCATCCTGATAGCCTGTAATGAGACCAAGCTTTTTCGCACTAGCCGCATAATCAGTCAAGCTTAGTTCTCCCTGTTCCTTGCCAAGGGCGCGCACCAAAATACGTGCCATCTCTCCACGTTTCAGCGCAACCGAAGTCTGAGACCACTCGCCTTCCTTCACCCATCCGTTTGCAAGAGCTATCTTCATGGTATCTGTGCCATGCAGGTAAGTCTGTGATTGAACGACATATCGTACAAAATCTTGAACAGATACTGCAGTCGTCAGCGCTGTTCCTTTGTCCAGAATCCCTTTTGTTACTAGGGCGTCTACTCCCGCCTTGTACCAGACAGAACCTTGCACCTGACCATTCGCTGCCATTGCAGTAACTGGAGCGCTGACGGCCATAACGGCCGCCAGCGTTGCTGAAATTAACTTCAAGCGTGCATTCTTCATGCTTCCTTCCTCCTTGTAAGAAGTTAGATATGTGTTAGATCTTGTATGCCTTCATCGCTTTGCGGATTTCTTTCCAGCTCGGACGTTTGCCATACATCAACACGCCCGTGCGATAGATCTTCGCTGCCAAGTAACCAAACAACAAGACAGATACAAGTAGGATCGCTATTGACACGGCCAATTCCCACCAAGCATATTCACCGACACCAATTCGCAGCAGCATCGTTGTAGGGGTAAAGAACGGAATGTAGGAAGCCACTTTAACCAGCATCGTGTTCGGTGCGGAAATACTGAAAATCGGAATATAGAAAGCAACCATCGATAACAAGGCAATAGGCATAATAGCCTGCCCCAAGTCTTCCGTGCGGCTTACGATAGAGCCTACAGCTGCATATAAGGTAGCGTACAAGAAATAACCAAGTACATATAACAACAAGCCCAAACCAACAACAGCAGGATCAATCATTGAAATATCAAAGTTCATATCCTTTAGTGGCTCAATGTTGTGCGGCAGCATCAAGTTAGCCAACACAACCACAAGGAATACTACGATCTGAATTAATCCTAACAAGAACATGCCAATAATTTTGCCGAACATCTGAGCTAATGGCGACACACTCGTAATCAGAATTTCCATAATCCGCGAGCTTTTCTCCTGCGTCACTTCAGATGCGATCATATTGCCTGTCATCTGATTGGTCATAAAGAATAGGACAATCAGCACCATAACTACCATCGCAGATACGCCTTTGTTCGCGTCTTCTTTTTCCGGGTCCTTGCTTTCACCATCAGCCTGCACTTTCACAGATTCAAACGATACAGGTTCATTTAATTGTCTAAATTGTTCCTCTGATAAAGCACCTTTAGCTACCCATTTAGTTTTTAATAGCGTTAACGTGCTCATAAGCACATTTTCTTTGGACATACCCAAGCTGTCTGTACCTGTAAAAATAACTTTCGGGAACTGCTCTGTTGCACCCTCACCCTGCTTCTCCAGCTTCAGGTAGCCATCGATATTTCCAGCTTCAATATCTTTCTTTAATTGCGCTTCTGTTGTATTTGGATAAGAAACCAGCATCAGATCCTTGTTTTTTTGTTCTGCCATTGATTTTTCCAGCGATTGCTCAATGACCGGATAATTGCCCTGCATTACGCCAATCTTCATCGGCTCATCTTTTGAGAACAACGAGATGAGATAAGGTACGTTTACACCGATAGTCATAATGAGCGCCAATATGATCGTTGTTACGATAAACGCCTTAGTCATCATTTTAGTACGTAATGTAAAGCCAATAACCGTTCCCAGATTACGCATTCGACTCGCCTCCAACCACTTTAATGAAGATTTCGTTTAACGTCGGTTCTTTTATTTCAAATTGCTTCACTTCCGTCTGGCTCATTGCAGCTTGCAAAATATGCTGACCGGCGGACTCATCTGCAATTCGAATAAAGTACCCTTCTTCTGTCCGCGTCACTTCGCTTACACCTGTTATTTGCTCCAGTCCTTCGACTGCACCTACTGTGCGAAGCACGACTTTCTCACGTGGATATTTGCTTTTCAGCTCACGCAAATTGCCTTGAATAACCGCATTTCCCTTCTGCAAAATCGAGATGTTGCGGCACAACTCTTCAACATGCTCCATTCGGTGTGTAGAGAACAAAATACTCGTACCATTATCGCGCAGTTCCTTCACCGTCTCCTTCATCAACTCAACGTTAACTGGATCCAGACCACTGAACGCTTCATCCATGATGACAATCTTAGGGTTATGCAAGATCGAAGCAATAAAGCCGATCTTCTGTTGGTTCCCCTTGGATAATTCTTCTATCTTTTTGTTATAGTTCTCCGGCACGTTAAACCGTTCAAGCCAATATTTTAAGCTCTTGTCCGCATCTTTGCGCGCCATTCCACGAAGTTGCGCCAAGTAGAGCAGCTGCTCACTAACCTTAACCTTCGGGTACAGCCCCCGCTCCTCAGGAAGATAACCAAAGATCTGCTCCAGCCCTTTATAGTAAGGCTTGCCGTTATATTTAATACTGCCTCCGTCTGGATAAATGAGGCTTAGAACCATCCGCATCGTGGTTGTCTTTCCAGCGCCATTCGCACCAAGTAAGCCGTAGATCTCCCCCTCTTCTACATCAAAGCTCACACCATTAACCGCAGTCTTATCTCCGTACTGCTTAACCACCTGATCTAATTCCAAAGTCTTCATGATAAACGCCCTCTCCTCTCATCTTCCATTCGTATCATGTGAATCATCATTTCATCCAATGGCATAGCCTGTGTTCGTATGGGGCTGATACCATGATCTCCGAAATAAGCTTCCAATTGAACCGCATCATTCGAGATTACCCGTACTACTTGCCACTCCTGCTCTATCCATGACACACCTGGGGCTCCCTCTAGGTCACCCACATCCAAACCTTCGATCCAATATTCCTTCCATGCGTCAAACAACTCGTCTTTTTCAGCTAGTGTCAGCAACTGACCCTTATGCATAAACAGAATGTAATCTGCCAGTCGCTTCACTTCCTCGATCACATGAGTAGCAATTACAATCGTGTGTTTTCCATCCTCCATCACGTGCTGCAGATCCTCTATCAGCAGCCGCCAAGATATCGGATCAAGCCCAGACGTCGGCTCATCCAATAGCAGAACCTCTGGCCGATAGGACAAAACGAGCACGATCTCGAACTTGCGCCGCATACCTTTGGACATCTTGCTTAGCTTCATACGAGGACTAATCTCATACTTGGCCATCAGTTTATGGTAAAGGTTCCAGTCCCACTTGTCATACCAGTAGGCAGCAAGTGTTGCCAGTTTATCAGGTGTCTGATCATCATCCTCAGAACTAGGCAGTTCAGGCACATAACCTATTTTTTGCTTCCAGGCGATGTCATTTTCAATGTTATAACGCTCCCCTTCGATGTGCATCTCTCCCCCATCAAGGTGAATGAATCCCATCAAGGCTCCCATCAGCGTACTTTTACCCGATCCGTTCATACCTACGATGGCTGTCACGCAGCCCTGTGGGATTTCGAAGTCAAGCGGACCGATCGTCAGCGTATCCCGTTGCTTCACCATACTTTTCAGTTGAATAACTGGCGGTTGAGCCACGTTGTCTCCTCCTCACAACCATTTATCGGGTTCCTCTAGCCCACGTCATTCCTCTGTGGTTTCCTTTGGTCTGCCTCTGCTGGAAACATCCCATGTTCGCATGATCATCTCGTCAAAGCACGCGCGCAGTTCTGACTCGCTCATTTGAACTTGCTGTGCTGCTTGTATAGCTGCCAAAATGGCTTCTTCGACAGCTTTCTTACGAAATTTGTCTTTGTCATCCTCCTGCACATGGGCTACAAAGGTCCCTGTTCCCTGTCTTGTTCGCAAAAGCCCCTCAATCTCCAGATCTTGATATACACGTCTTACGGTAATCACACTGCACTTTAATTGGCTGGCGAACTCGCGAATTGAAGGCAGCAATGTACCCACTTCGAGCTGCCCAGAAAGGATAAGAGCCCTTAGCTGATTCTTGATCTGTGCATAAAGAGGTTCTGCGCTGTTCTCGTTTACTTGGATGGGCATAAACACGGTCTGTCTCACCTCCTGCCTATGTAGCGCTATCTATTAAAATCAATGGATTGTATTTAAACAATAACGTGCTCTGGCGTGCTCTATTGTCTTAACCTCACTATCTCTGTTACACCATTTTTTCGCAGATCACGCCTAAACTTACATCAGATCTTTTCGTTTAAGCAGACCAAGCAGAATTTTCCCGCTATACGTATAGGTCTGGATAAGCACGGCAACCGAGATGACGCCAACAGCAAGCGCGTATTGGTTCGAACTTTGGATCAGCATGACCACCAGGCTTTTTCCCGTAAAGGACACACATATGGAAATCAGCAAATATCCGATCATCATTAGGAGAACAACAATCATATAACCCTTTCCACTTACACTCCATTCGAAGCCGATGTAGAACATGTGAATGAGTACAGCACACGTCATCAAGGCCAATACATATACAAGATAATTACCTACAGGGAGCACTTCCCTTAAATCCCGCATAAACACATATTGTATTAAAAAATAAATCGTTCCGTTTAGCAACGTTGCAATACTAAGATGCATAAAACGTGACAGGATTATCGTTTTAAGCTCCACCGGCAAGGTTCTCAACTTTACGATATGCTTCCTGTGCGAGTCGTCAGCCAAGTATCTGCGTCCTCTTCGGTTAAAGACGAACCCCAGATTGCCTATCATCACCAGACTAATAAAATCCAGCAAACATCGTATGGCTACTGAATCATCCTCCTTACTCAAGTTAGCCCCTAGCATCGGTAGTGTGCATACTGCCATATAAGCGGCAAATAAAAACGTAAATAATAATCCTATCCAATACCTTTGAAAGTCCCGCTTACAAAGCATCCATGCATCTTTCCATCGTTTCCCTCTCATAAGCACACCCTCGCTTTATCTCTATTATCTTCACGATTATGCCATCAGATGTCTGATCCAAAATCGTTCCCGCATGATGGAGTACTAAGTATGTGATGTGATCTTGCTCCATGATCACTGTGATTACTGTGTATATCTTTATATACAGTATAATGACCTTATCCAATTGATGTCAATACATTTTAAGGAAATGTATGGTTTAAAATTTCTTTTTCGTGGAAAATAAGGTACATGCTTTTGTATGATAGGGTTGGAAGCACAACTGCATATAATCCCTTTTAGGGTCTAGATCCTTACAAAGAAGGATGGTGTTTATGTCTGAAATCATAGGGATTGTTGAGGAAATGTACGTGCATCCCGTAAAGTCTATGACGGGACAGTTGCTGCGAGAAGCTCAGATCGAATCTTATGGCTTATACGGTGACCGAGCCAGAGGTCTCGTTCGTGCGGACAATCCAGATCGATTTGTTACGATCACACAAGTACCGCAGCTTGCAGCTTATCGAGCTGAGCAGCGGATCGATGCCAGCCATCCTGGGGATTGGCCAGAGATCACTATTTATACGCCTGATGAAAGAGCTTACCGATGGGAAGACGAGGAATGGCTTGCTGAACTGGAGCAGCTAGCCGGCATCAAGCTGCTGCGCTGGGAGGCGCCTAATGGGTACGTTCCCAAGGGGGCCATCGAAGACGGCGACTTGCTGTTAACGACCAGCCACAGCTTAGCCGCTTTAAGCTCTCTATATGGTGCGCCCATCGATATAAGACGCTTCCGACCGAACCTACACCTTCGTCTGACAACTACAGACGCAGCGGCCTATTTGGAAGGCTCATGGCGGGATCACCAATTCCTTGTGGGCGAAACCGTAATCCAGGTGACAGGCGATTGTCCACGTTGTTCTATCATTAACGTAGAACCGTTAAGCGGATTAATTACCCCCCATATTCTCAAACATGTGGCACGCCAAAATGCAATCCATTTTGGTGTGTATGCATCTGTTAAGACACCAGGACTCATTCGCGTGGGTGATACCATTAGGTTCCATACATCGCCTTGATAGCTTTTTAACTCACACCTAGAATTTGGAGCCTCATGCGATACGTTCCACGCTGGTTGCTAGACATCCTGATCTACAAGTAAAGCCCGCCAGGCTTGTTCCATGATGGAATCAGCCTGACGGGCTTTACTCGCTGAGCTATCTATTTCGTTAGAATGTCTTATGCCTCATTCTTGCAGATAGAGCACTCTTACGCGGTTACCAGCCTAAGATCGCGTCGATTACCGGCTTTGTATGCCCACCTGGGTATAAAATGTAAAGCAATACATACACAGTTGCACCTGTAATCGCCGTAATAAACCAGATAACAGATGTCACTCTACCCAACTTCCGATGCTTGCTGTACTTGGCTTTATAGCCCGTATACAACGTTGTTAAGCCAAATACTGCGGCCACTGTCGCCAATACGATATGGAATAACAAGAAGACCAAATAAATCGTCTTCAAGTTATCAGGCCCACCCCATGCTGTATTTCCGACAAAGATTGTTCGCGACGCATATATAACAAAAAAGATAATAGCTGCAATTGCCGCCATTGTCATCGTGCGTTTATGCTGTTCACGTTTCCCTTTAATGATTTGACTCCAGCCGATTGCAACCAACACGGCGCTGATGACGATAAATGCTGTGCTGATCGTCGGCATAATGTTGAAAATATCCACGGATGTCCGCACCTTCCCTTATAGAGGTTGTCCAACAGAGCTAATAGGCATTCTCCTTGAGCAAAAGAGACGCGCTTAAGCAGCACAGCTGCAACTATAGCTTGAACCTGTCATCCTAATATTATAACGGATTATGCTTGGTTGAAATGGCCTTCCAGTGTCGATTCTACGACATCATCATCATCCTTGCCCTCTCTGCGGAACCATTGTGAGAACACATAGGCTAAAATAGCGCCATACATCAGTTCTTGAACCATCTTCATTAAGATACCGCCTAATTGCTGATCTTCAGCTCCATCGAACCAGTTAAAGAACTGCGGCCCTCCAAATGCAGCCAACAGCGCCTTGGGGTCACCAGCGACACAGTAGCCCATCGCCTGCGCCCAAGTATCAGGATCCGTGTAAGTCGAGTATAACGGGGTATCCGCAAATATAATTAAAGCACAAGCCGGTGTAATCAACATGCCATTCAAAAAGATATACCCCATCTTCTTGACGTCGGTTAAGATCACCCATTCAGGAACGGGTGTAACGATCGGCCACCACATCATGACCGAAGTAATAAACAAGGCGATGTAATAAATAACGTGGACACCATAATTCAGCATCACATAGTCGTGGACAGCCGGAACGTGATAAAACGAGAACAGGACATTAAACAGCAGGGCAGTCAGAATCGGGTGCATCGCCCACTTGAGCTTGCGCATAACTGGACGATCCAGCAAATAACGCCACATCCAGCTTGGCATCCCTAACATAAGAAGCGGGGGCACAATGATATAAGAAACCGACATCATCACCATATGAAACGTAAACATCATATGACTCATAACGTTTATCGGTCCCCCCTGTACAAGATACAGCAGCACAATACCAATAATAAACATGAATTTCTTCCAAACCCCTACTGGTTCAGATCTCTCGAATCGAGACCGAAATGGGCCCGTTAACCCTAAATACAAAATGATGATAAGTACGGCTGCAACCAGAATCAACGGACTCCATAGATCCGCAAAAGTGAACTGCTCCAAGCCAAACATGCTGCGCCCCCTTCCCTTACTACCCTGCTGTCATACTTTCGCCACATTTTACCCTCTTATGGAAAAAGAGGCGACGCCGCTGCGTCACCTCTCATTCTTTGACAATGTTAAGGCCACCATACCCAGTATATGCCCATTACAATGCACGTAAATGCGATAAAAGCACCTATAAACATAAAGACAATGGGAAGCATATGACCTTTGTCTTTCATATGCATCCAGTAGCCCATCTGGATAATGACTTGCAGGACTGCCATTACAAGCAAGATAATAATGGTAAATGTAGGGTTAACTTCACCAGCCGCACCAACCGTTGCAAAGGCAATCAACGTCAGCACAATTGAGAAAATAAACGCAATAATATGCTTCTGCGGCCCCTCGTGCTTATGACGACGCTTCGTGTCGTCCGAAGTGAGTTGTTGTGTTGCCATCTGTTAGCCCACCTTTCCCATTAAATATACGACGGTAAAGATGAATACCCACACCACGTCGATAAAGTGCCAATAAATCGCAGAAACATAGATTTTAGGCGCTGTGACGAAGTTGAGTCCCTTTTTGTAAATTTGCACAATTAGAATCGTAATCCAAGAAACCCCGAACGCAACGTGGGCACCATGGAAACCAACTAAGGTGTAAAATGCACTACTAAAAGCACTAGTTGTAAAGGTATGACCTTCATGTATATATTCTACAAACTCATAAATTTCCAGAGCGAGGAAACCGAAGCCGAGAATAACCGTTACGATCAGCCAGTTCAGCATCGCCTTTACATCTTTACGATGCAGAGCCTGAACCGCAAATACACTCGTCAACGAACTTACCAACAAGATCATAGTTGCTGCTGCGACCATCGGAAGCTTAAACAACTCTGCAGCCGTAGGACCGTCTCCAACTTGATCGCGGAGGGCCAGGAACGTAGCAAATAGCGTACCGAACAATACCGCCTCTCCGCCAAGGAACAGCCAGAAGCCAAGCACTTTGTTGCGGCCTTCTAACGTTGCCTTCTCCGGTTCGTGAGGCCAGTGCTCTTCTGCGTGGTGTGCAGATGCGCTCATGCTTTAACCCCCTTATCCTCCAGCTCTTCCTTCTCAATATGATAACCGTGGTCATCAATTACCGAGCGCAAGAACATGCAGCCAAATGTAATCAACAGGCCTAAGCCAGAAATGATGTAGTTGTTAAATAAGAAGCCGACTACGCCGCTTCCAAACTCATCTTTTGCAAACATAAAGCCTAAGCCAGCAATAAACAAACCTATGGACATAAAGAACGGTAAAATCGATGGTGATGGCATATGGATCGAACCAATTGGTTCAGCAGGCTTCATCTCCGTATTGCCGTCCATTTTCTCTTTCCACCAAGCATCATAACCACGTACAAGTGGAGTCTGCTTGAAGTTGTACTCTGGGGCAGGTGACGGAATTGTCCACTCCAGTGTACGTCCATCTTCCCAAGGATCGTTCGAAGCATTAGCAGGCTTACGACTTGTAATAACAATGTTATACAAGAACATCAATACGCCAATACCCATCATGATGGCACCGATTGTACTAATCAGGTTCATCGTGTCAAAGCCTTGATTCGGCAAGTAAGTAACGACACGGCGAGGCATACCTATCAGACCTAGGAAATGCTGAACAAAGAACGTTAATTGGAAGCCAATATAGAACATCCAGAATGTAGCTTTCCCCAAGCCTTCCGCAAGTACGCGTCCGAACATCTTCGGCCACCAATAGTGAAGACCAGAGAACAAGCCTAACACTAGACCACCCACAATTACGTAATGGAAATGGGCTACAACAAAATAGGTGTCATGGAACTGGAAGTCCGCAGGTGCTGACGCCAACATTACACCTGTAACGCCCCCCATTACAAATGTCGGGATAAAGCCGACCGCATACAAATTGGCAGCTGTAAACTTGATGGAACCGCCCCACATTGTAAACAACCAGTTAAATATCTTGATTCCAGTTGGAACGGCAATCAACATTGTAGCGATAGAGAACAAGGCATTTGCAACTGGCCCCAGACCAACCGTAAACATGTGGTGAGCCCATACCATGAAGCCCAGAAACCCGATAAGCACTGTCGCAAATACCATCGAGCTGTATCCAAACAAGCGCTTGCGAGAGAATGTGCTAATGACATCAGAGATAATACCAAACGCTGGCAATATCAAGATGTACACTTCGGGATGACCAAATATCCAGAAGATATGCTGCCACAGTACAATGCTGCCGCCATTCGGAATATAGAAGAAGTTGCCGCCGAACAGGCGATCAAACGTCAGTAAGACAAGCCCGACTGTTACTGCGGGGAACGCAAACAGGATCAATGCGGAAGTGATAAATGATGCCCAAGTGAACATCGGCATCCGCATGAAGGACATGCCTGGCGCCCTCATATTAATAATCGTAGCGAGGAAGTTGATACCCCCGATAAGTGTACCAATACCGGATATCTGAAGTCCTAGTGTGTAGAAGTCTACCCCGTGATGCGGGCTGTACTCGGTACTTGAAAGTGGAACGTACGAAGTCCATCCTGCGTCTGGTACTCCACCGATCAGCCAGCTCAAGTTCAAGAGCAAGCCGCCGAAGAAAAACGTCCAGAAGCCGAGGGAGTTCAGGAAAGGGAATGCTACGTCACGCGCGCCGATCTGCAGCGGGACGATTGCATTCATTAATGCAAATATAATCGGCATGACGCCGAGAAAGATCATCGTGGTTCCGTGCATGGTGATTAATTCGTTAAAAGTCTGCGGATCAACGAAATCATTCATAGGTTTAATCAACTGTATCCGAATCAGAATCGCTTCAATACCGCCAATGCCGAAGAATAGTGCGCCGGCAATGAGATACAAGACACCGATCTTCTTATGGTCGACCGTCGTCAGCCAATCCATTAAGCCGCGATACCGCTTCACTGTGTGTGCCGTGTGAGCCAAGGTCGTTACCCTCCCCTAGAAGATGCTTATTGTTCACTTTATTGCTTGTTAACTGTCTTTAATGAATCCAGCTTGTAGTTCGCCAAGTAATCGACGATCTGATCAAGTTCAGTATCCGTCAGCGGAATCTTATGCATCTTGTTGCCCGGCTTCAACTTGTCCGGATCTTCAATCCAATCATGCAGATTCTTCTCCAATTTGCCTTGGTCGATCGCTTCTTCCGCGTTGTCGCGGTTTAGCAATATTCCCCCCACCGATTCACGGCTCCCGATCCCCTTCAGGTTCGGCCCCAACGAACCCGCGTTCTCGACAGCATGGCAGGACAAGCAGCTTGTTTTGAACTTTTCCCCGACAGCCGCGTCACCAACGAACGGCTTCGGCTCAGCCTTCATCTCGCTAACCCAAGCAGTGAACGTCGCTTCGCTTACAGCTTTCACTTTGAAATCCATAAACGCATGGGAAGGTCCGCATAGCTCGGCGCACTTGCCGCGGTATACATTCTCCTTCGCTGTTTCGAAGAACATCTTATTCTTGTTTCCCTCAGGGTTCGTATCCATCTTGCCCGCAAGTGCCGGTACCCAGAAGGAATGAAGCACATCTTGAGTCTTCAGGTTAATCGCAATCTTCTTGCCTACAGGTATAACCAGATCCTGTGCCGTACGAACACCCAATTCAGGGTATTCGAATTCCCACCAATATTGATGAGAGGTGACATTAACCTTGATGGCTTCCTTGTCTTTGCTGTAATCCTCTGCGAAAGCGAATACATACTTAAGCGTCGGAACAGCCAGGATGATAAGAAGAATGATCGGTATTACTGTCCAAATGATTTCGAGCTTGTGACTACCTTCTACTTGCTTCGGAATATCGTTCTGCCCCGGTTTTCTACGGTAGCGCACAACGACATAAAAGCAGATGGCGAATACAACTATGACGACCAGCATCATAATTATAATGGACAACTGCATGAGCCCGAACTGCTTCTCCGCAACAGGACCTTGCGGGTTGAGAGCGGACAGATCCGCACGACCGCAAGCACTCAAGAGCAAGACGAGCCCAGCGAATAGCGGAAGGAGTCGTTTCACAGCATGCCACCGTTTCATCATTGATCAACCCCACTTTTTACGTTTTCGCAGATTATCACATCTCATGCCCTTTCCAACTCCTCAGCACACCCTAACGCACAAATGACGTTCATGGTGAGCGAACATACGCCCGATATGCTGTGTGGAGGAGTCTGCTTGGCCGAGTCAGATCCTTGGAAATCCTTTGCAGAAGGCCCCTCAGATTCATATCGGTCCATAAAAGGTGAGTCACCGGCTCTAGCACGGATGTCTTAATCCTGTCAATAAACACAATCACTCACCTAAATATAATTTCCATAATTTTATTTGTCAATGTTTCCCGCCTAGTTCACAAATTGTTCGAAAAGTCCGTTTTTTCGCGTCAAATCAACGTTTGTAAGCGTTTACAGTTTATCGTTCACACCTCTATAAGTAGTGTCGAAACCCTAATAATTGTGTCGTTTTACCGCTTATCTAGATGTTACAAATTCCAAGTGTTGCATATGTTCCATCCTTTTTCGGAAAAATAGAGCCACATCGAAAGGAGTGTACAGACGTGAATTCACATTTTGATCAACTATTTAAAGTTAAATCATGGAAAAGAAACTCCCTCGTTCACAATATTGTCATATTCTCCTTCGTCACGTGTATGACCTTACTGTCAGGCTGCCATTCTTATAATGAAAACGGCGGCAAGTCAACCAAAGATCTGGCATCCAATTATGCCGACCGCACAACAAGAGATTATCGCATTTCCAATCATCCTTCGTATAACGATCTCCATGGCAATATGATGGGGGAAACACCTTTAAAAGATAACAAGTACAAGGCATCGGCCCATACGTCGTCTGAGCCCCCTGCAAGAGTTGCTAAAGCAGCAAGCAATCATGTAAGTCAGGTAAGCGGAGTAGCGCTGGCTTATGTCATCGATCTGAATCACAATGCATATGTCGCCTTGACCCTCGATGCCACTGGGCTTGGTACCAAAGGCGTGGGCGGGCACTCTGCGCGCGAACAGCGGGATACCAATGTCTCCGATCCAAGCAAGCTTGCAGAACAGCGATTGGATCAACCTGTTCCCCAGATCGTGAACCCAAGCAGTCAAACTACCTCCGAAGCACATAGCGAGCATCTCTCGCATGAATTCAAGCAAACCGTCGCTACTGCTGTCAGGGAAAAACTTCCTGCTGTTAAACAAGTTTATATTAGTGCAAATGCAGATTTCTTCAATCATATAAGCGCACTTGCGATGAAGGTGTATCCACAAGAATCCCTTGAGCCCTATGTAGTTTCTTTAAAACAGATCATTAGCCGCTATATGCAATAGATTGTGTGCTGAGAAACGGTCAAATGAACATTCACACTTATGACCCAGTGACCGCCACCCCCTATTAGGTTGACGGTCACTGAACCTCAATGCACGCTCCCTAGGTAATTACAGACGCAAGCGTCGCGAGCTGAACCCACTAACTTGTGCCAAAGGGCTCACTGCTGTTGTTAGTATACGCGGGCCCTGCTTGGTTACCGCTATTGTATGCTCAAAGTGAGCTGCCCACTGGCCATTCATCGTTCGAACTGTCCAACCATCACGCCCAAGCCATACATCATCATTTCCACCCATCGTGAATATCGGTTCCAAGGTAATCACCAGCCCGTCTTCGAGCACATCTCCGGTTCCGACACTGCCCTCATTAGGCACCTCTGGTGCTTCATGAAGCTGTCTGCCAATACCGTGGCCGACCAAGGTCTGGACCACCCCGTAACCGCTCAACCGCCCGTACGTGCCAATCGCGTTCGAAATATCACCAACTCGGCCGCCAGGACGAGCTTTCTCCATCCCTAATCGCAGCGCCTTTAACGTATGACGAACAAGAGCCTTCACTTCCGGGCGGACGCGCCCAATGTTATAAGTCCAAGCAAGGTCTGCCAACCAGCCTTTATATTGAACGACAAGATCTATCGTTACGATATCCCCTGAAAGCAGCGGTATGGATGTAGGAAATCCGTGGCATACGATGTCATTACGAGAAGCACAGATTGAGTATGGGAAGCCATTGTAGCCTTTCTGGTAAGGATACCCTCCTTCTCGCAGCAGCCATTTCTCTACAAATGCATCGATCTCTTTAGTTGTGACCCCGGGTGCCAAACGAGAAGCCACCTCACGATGGCATCTTGCGGCCAATCGACCGGCGGCCTGTATTTTCGCAATCTGCTCCGCGTTTTTAAGCTCCAACATAGTCGCTCCCCCAATTTGTCCGCAGGCGTATTTGCATGCTCATTGACGCACTTCTAGTAGACTTATTCCGCGCTGATCTTTTATATGACAGCAGATACTTATGACGTGTGATGATGCAGTCATAACACTACATAGCATATGTCGCATTTAAGATCACCCTGCAGCTCTATGCTCAGCTTATACGCTCATATGCAAACAAGGCATCCCTTAAAGGGACGCCTTGTTCAATAAGTTATATATCAGATGTCATCTGAAAAATTTCCGTTATGACACACTGCTGTCAATCTTGCCAAGCTCCAACTCTACAAGCTGAGTTAATTCGTCTTCATAGCCTCCCATAATCCGATATTTCCGGATATATTCCTTTACGAATTTCCTAGGATTCTTAGGTCGGAAGATCCGCGTCATCTCCAACAAGCTCTCTTTCACTTCGTTGTGACCTTTTGTAGCCATGAAAATTCCCTCCCAAAGCGTTGTAGATCATGCTCCGCAACGGAGAACTAACGGACTTCGGACTCGCTTGTAACGCTGGAATTCACTGCATAATAGTTCCTATTATATCATATTCCCCAGAGCAACAAAAACACACAATCTTTACTTGTACATCTGTTTATTGGGCATACTAACCACATCAGCTCCATTTTTCTTTACAGGACAAGCATTTTGTTTCGATTCTTTAACTTATCGCCTTTAAAAAAATAATGTGCAGTTGCGTTCACCAACTTCAAAGGAGTGAATCCTCTCTTATGACCATATGCAATACCTCGTCTGACTTGACCAATAAAAAGTGCTGGATTACTCCTGTCCCCGAAAAAAAAAGAGTCCATCACAAACGACTAGAAACAGCAATCACAGCGCTTTATAAGCTGCATCCCAATCTGCGCTGCTTTCTACTAGCCCGTCAGGGAGAAACCATATGCGAGGTGTACGCTGACTGTGACGAGACATCGCTTCATGATCTTCGTTCCGCAACGAAGACTGTGGTCGGCATACTTGTTGGCATCGCATCAAGCCATGGGCTGATGCCCGCACTCGAAGAATCAATTAAGCCCTATTTCGAAGCAGAACTTCCACAAAGCAACAAAAATGACCCTCTATGGAGCAGTATTTCTCTTTATCATCTGCTCACGATGACAAGCGGCCTCCACTGGCAGACCGGTCCTAAGCTTGGCGAACAATGGATTCATCGTTTTCACAATAGTGCAAGTTGGACTCGCTTTGCTCTTCGTTTGCCAGTACATGCTGAATTCATGAATCATTTTCAGTATCGAAGTATTGATTCCCATCTATTATCTGTATTGTTAACACGTATAACTGGTATGCGCGCAGATCAATATGCGGAACGGCATTTGTTCGGGCCTCTTGGGATCATCAACTACCGCTGGGCACTGTCTCCCGATGGGGATGCATCTGGTCATATCGGGCTTCATCTTTCAGGTAGAGATATGCTAAAAATCGGGCAATTAATGCTGGATAAGGGAATCATACGTGACAACAATGTAAGCAACAGCACAGACGCTCTGTACGTAATACCCTCCGAATGGATAAAAGAAACAATGCGCAGCCATCATGCAGGCATGGATGCCTACGGAAATTACGGCTATCAAGGATGGTCACATCGTTTGCAAGGATACGATGCCTTTTGTGCACTGGGTCACGGCGGACAGATGATTTATATCGTGCCCGAACTGGATATTGTTGTGGTATTGGCAGGCAATTCGCACGTTAGAAGATGGCGCCACCCAAGATTATGGCTGGAGCAGCATTTACTGCCTGCCTGCTTATCTTATTGAAGGATAGAGATAGACACCCGTCGTCATAACGCACTGACAGCACTGCGGCCCATACAAATGTTTAACATGCCGTTAACAAGAATCCCATTGGAATTGGCTTGTACTGCACGATATAATGGGTACAGTTCTCAATCTTGGATAAGACAGGGGAACGAGAAGTCGGCATTAAAGGAGCGACCTGCATTGAAATCCATTCGCGCATTAGGCTTGGGGACTGACATCATTCTGTTATCCGTAATCTTATTCCTTGTTGAATTTGTTCGCGGTGCAGCAATCGTCAGCTTTATCCCCATATACGGTAAAAATGAACTTCACAACAGCCTGGCCATTATAGGCATCGCTATTACAGCCCATTATTTGACAGATACAGTGTTAAAGACAGGTATTGGGTACTTACTTGATCGTTGGTCTGCTCGTTTGATCATTAATATAGGCTTGCTTATATCCTTGATCGGGATCGGACTTTTTGCTTGGGGAGAATGGAATTGGGTATTCATCTTGGCTGCCGCACTTTATGGTGTTGGTATCTCCCCTGTATGGATTGTCTGTCTTACCAAAGTAAAGGAAGAACAGCGTGCCGCTCAGATGGGTTTCCTGTATACGATATGGCTGGTCGGTATGGGGGCAGGTCCAGTTGTGTTAAATGTCATTCTTGACTACAAACCTGAGCTGGCATTTACATTGCTGCTTGTCCTAGCTGGCCTTGCTTGGCTCATCAGCTTTGCTGTTCCAGGTGGCAGACAGACGGGAGCACCTACGACACCAGTCCCTTTCCATGAACAATGGATTGCACTCAAGGAGAGATTGCGCGCCATTAAACCGTTACTTCCAGGCATGATTCTGCAGACGCTTGGCGCGAGTATGCTTGTACCCATACTCCCGACCTTTGCGGAGGCCTCCCTATCGTTGTCTAACAAGCAGTACTCGGTACTACTTCTTATAGGGGGCGGCTGTACAGTGCTAGGATTGGTACCAATGGGTAAGTGGTCTGATCGTCTTGGACGCAAGCCATTTCTAATTATTGGGTTTGGCATATTTGCCTTAACGCTAGCCTCATTGTCACTGCAGCCTGCCGTATGGATGGCTTACCTGCTTGCTGTAATATTGGGCGTCTCTTACGCCGCGGTACTGCCTGCATGGAACGCACTGCTGGCTCTTTATGTGCCGCCTGGTCAGAAAGGGTTGGGCTGGAGTCTGCTGTCAACGGTAGAAGGAATTGGAGTCTTGATTGGCCCTGTCATTGGCGGTGTTCTAGCCGACAAATTCTCGGCAGCCACAGTCGTCTGGCTTAGTGCAGGATTATTCGGCATAATTGCGATTGTCTATTTACTGTTCCCATCGCGTTGGTTCGCTGAACATTAGCGCAAGATCAGGAACAGTCGTATTGTCTGGGAGAGGATGAATACTAACCATGTGGGATTGGTTGCAACAAGTCATCACAACGTTAAAACATATAGATATGAATCAAGTGGAACTATGGTTGAAACAATATTCTAATTTAGGGCCGATTCCAGGAATTATGCTTCCCTTTCTGGAAGCATTCTTACCTTTCCTGCCGCTCATCGTGTTTGTGATGGCTAATGCGGCAGCGTATGGGCTATGGCTTGGCTTTTTATATTCCTGGATCGGAGTCTGTGCAGGTTCCTTTGCTATATTCTGGATTGCACGCTTGTTTGGGGGCCGATTCAACGCATACGTCCAGCGTAAAATGCCAGGTACCAAACGCTTCTTTCACTGGATCGAAACAAAAGGCTTTACCCCAATCTTTGTCCTGCTTTGCTTCCCATTCACACCGTCATCCTTGATTAATGTAGCGGCCGGTCTCAGCACGCTTCAGTTCCGTACGTTTATGATCGCCGTACTCGCCGGTAAATCATTGATGATCTTTATGATGGCTTTTATCGGTCATGACTGGCAAGGCTTTATTCACCAGCCATGGCGCATTGCACTCGCCATCGCGGTCTTCGCACTGCTGTGGTTTGGCGGCAAGAAGCTGGAAGCCCGATATCACACGACTTAGAACATACGAAGGATAGTCAGACTTCTTCTTGGGAACGTTATGCTTAGGCGGTTAACCCATATCAGGAAGGAGCCTAGCCCCTATGTCAAAAGAACGTGATCGCATGAATCCGGTCTCTCGCGAGCAAGTGGAAGTCGATGGCATCTACACAAATGAATGGGGTCGAGAAGAAGTGCTGCATCGTGGTCAGCATTATCCTTCTGACCCGCAGCTCGGCGCGACGGAGTGGGAGCTAACGCAATTTATTTATGATAATCACCATGACGGCAAGACCGACGTCCGGCTCGTAGCCAAGGCGGACGAAGATATGCCAGCGCCGAAACAGAATCATCCGCGCAAACATACGGATCGCGGCGACAAATAACAAACAACAGCCTCATCCCTTTGCAGCATTTTGCAACAAACCCAATAAAAGCGGCCCAGCATTCACGCTTGGGCCGCTTTTTATTGAATTTATACATATTTACGAATAAGCTCAGCCAACTGTGTCGATACCTTTTCCGCGCCAAGCCTTCTCCATTCGTCCCTGCTCAAGCGATATCGGACAAAAGTCTCATCCGAATCCATCGCTTCTGACAACCAGCCGCCCAAACCGCGTGCTCGGCGATCAATCTGAAGCAGCAGTTCCAATTGATGCTCAGTCGGGTAAAAGATGACTTCCAGTTCATCAAGCTCACCCCGAAAATAAGATGTCGGTACAAACTCGAATTCCTGCACAAATGGGGATACGCTGCCCAGACGCGGCGCATATTCGCATTCAGCCTTGCGGAGGCGAAAGCCAAGTCGATTCAAAGCATCTATAACAATACTTTGTTCAACGCTAGGCACAATCTCAATTCGATCTTGATCAGATGGATCAACTGCGCTTGCGATATCCAGCTCCGTCTTCAACCAGACCGGTGCATTGCCGATGGTAAGCGGCGTCTGCTGGGGCAGTGTGATAAGAACCGGAAAATCACGCTCTTCATTAGGCTGAAGACTAAACGCCTCACTCACACGATATCGTGCTAATTCGCAATTTACCCAATGCTTATGATCATTGCTTTCCTTCAGATATTGTGTCATCAACGTTAATCTAATCCCATCTACCTGCTGCGCCACTTGCCCGCCTACTATTTTGACGACACCTTTCACTTGATCACCCGGCGCATAACGTACGTGCTCAAGAAGCGTATCTACCTTGGCATTACCGATCCCTACACTTGCTAACAAGCGATTAAACATGGACATCTCATGACCTCCGCCTAAGGATTGGAATTCTACTCATTCTAAATGGTATGCGATTTCACTTGTCTGTCTCCTGATAATACGGACCGAATTTGGCAAATGTTTCATGATTATTGTTGTTTTATCTAAAAAGGGTTGGCAAGAAAATGATGAATGCTATAATAGGAAAGCAGTTCTGCAGCAATCTTATAAAGGACGACAGATTAGGCTATCATGGGAGAGATGGACGTTGAATTTGTTTGTCATTAATCGACACGCAGGCAATGGCAATGGCCAACACGTATGGGCAGACATTGAGCCGAGATACAGAAAGCTTGGCATCCCTTATGCAGCATGTGTGTCTACTACCCCGGAGCAAGCAGAAGAACAGGTTAAAGCTCACTTGGTCACCTACCCATACGCTGATGTAATTGTAATTGGAGGAGATGGAACCATCCACCGCATGCTCCCGCTGCTGGCAGGAGCTCATGCGACACTAGGTATTATTCCGGCAGGATCGGGAAACGATACCGCAAGAGGTTTCGGCATACCATCCGAACCAATTGGCGCGCTTGAAGTAATGCTTGCTGGAGAGCGACGCTTGATTGACCTCATCAAGGCTCATGACAGATGGACTCTAACAGCTATTGCCAACGGCTTCGATGCCGCAGTGGCCGATATCGTCAATCGAAGCGTCTATAAACGCTGGTGCAACCTCCTAAAAATAGGACCTGTCGCGTATTTAATTGGCATCATCCATATGCTCTTTACTTACCGTCCTACCAATGTTGAAATAAACATTGATGGCGAGAAATCGCAGTATCGCAACGTGTGGCTAACCGCTATTTCCAATGTCAACAGCTATGGTGGCGGAATTCGAATATGTCCCGCAGCCAGAGCAGACGACGGCAAGCTTGATATTTGTATCGTCCATAACTGCAGCCGGTTTACCTTCATACGACTACTTCCTACCGTATTTTCAGGTAAGCATGTCAAGCTGCGTTATGTAGCCATGAAGCGCGGATCCATCATTGACGTGGAGTCTTCACAGTCTATCGTATCTATCGGAGATGGAGAACGGATCGGGACAACGCCCTTCACTGCTTGTATACATCCAGGGAAGCTGAACATATATGCACCTTATGTCGATTCAAAATAGTCGGCAAGGTGTAATGTAATCATGTACACATTAGAAAGCGAGGATAAGAAAGTGGGAGAATCAAAAGTAAGAACACTGGCGCAAGAATTTAAGCAATTTGCGCTGCGTGGCAATGTGATCGACTTGGCAGTCGGTGTCATTATCGGCGGTGCCTTTAACAAGATCGTCACCTCGATCGTTAACGATCTGGTCATGCCGCCTATCGGATATATGCTTGGCGGGGTTAACTTTAAGGACTTATTCTGGCAAATGGATGGCAAACTTATGCCAGACGGATCTGCAATTACATCATTGGCACAAGCACAACAGCAAGGTGCCGCTGTCATTGCCTACGGCTCCTTTGTCAGCACGATTATTGACTTTATTATTATTGCCCTGTCTATTTTCGTCATGGTTAAAGCTATAAATGTCATGCACCGCAAGAGAGATAAAGAGGAAGTCGTCGCAGAGCCTACAACCAAAGCCTGCCCATACTGTGTTTCCGAGATTCCAAAGGCCGCAACACGCTGCCCAAGCTGTACTTCTATGCTTAACGAATCCGAATTCGTTAACGTTTAGATATCATTTGCTTAAACAATAAAGACCGTCCTCGCTTAGAGCAGCATGGCTTGTCCATACCTCTGTGCGAGCAACGGTCTTTTGTCTTCATATATATCCCATTATATCTAAGTTAGAGAAACCGTCTATTTTTCTCCATCATCGATTCAGCGATCGCTTTTAAGAATGGATCAGGTGTAAATGATTCTTCTCCAGCATCCATCTTCTTGACTACAATCTTGTCGAATGTGCTGCTGCCGCCGGCAGGAGCGAATACATAATGATCTTCGTCTGCTATCGATGCCTTATAGCCCATCATATCCAACATGTCCAGTATTTGTGCAGCAGTAGGTTTCTTCCCCTCCTCAATCATAACGAGACCGCGAAGCTTTTCTATCTCACCGTTACGTGCTTGTAAATCAAAATGGATGATGCATTCTTTCATCCTAATCCCTCCTCGTGCACAATTTCAGACAGCCAAGTGTTCGCTCTATGCAAAGGTTAATGTATCCTTCTTCGCTTTATCATAAACGCTGTTCTGTGTATACTATCCCTTACGACAGGAACAGCAAACCGTTGCAGGTACTTATTTGCAATGTAGTGAACATCTAGTGAAATTATGCTCAATTGTCGATTATTATTAACAATAAGGTTCTAACCGAATAAATCTTGGACTTCATTATTCTCTAACCTTCCCACTATTCTGCTGTTCCAACTCATAGCCCAGCATATATAAGATGATGTCTTGAACAACAAAGTGGCAACCCCCTACCTGGTCCCTTGCATATAAATATAAATAAACCGCTGAAGCTCCATCCAATCCACAATCATGTGACTTGGATAGAGCTTCAGCGGCAAATTACTTATCCTATAAATAAGCTTGGAATACCCGTTTATACAAATGGAGAGCCGCAGCGCTCACACCACTTCGCCTCTAGAGGTGCAAATGAGCCGCATGCTGTACAGGGTTTAGCTTCTGGCAATGGTTCAGGACCAGCTTCAAAGCGCTTCGTGCCAATATGGCCATCGTAAGCATTAGGCACAGCCGACTTATGCAAGGAATCAGTCACCGTATGTTGACGATGCTGGGAGCGTGGAAGCAGAAACTGTTCCTCGTCAAATGCATACGCATCCTCATCTTCAAACGCATCTGTTTGCTGAGGCACGGCATAACGAGGATACTTTTCCTCATCCACTACTGAATGGAAAGCATCCTCTGCATCATCATGTTCCGGATGTGCATACTGACCATCCTTATACTCAAATGGCCGCAATTCTGTCACTTTACCCTGCGGCTCATAGGCGGCCGCAGTCTCTTCTCCCATGCTCGGCGGATCAGGCAGCTTGGTGCCGCACTTTGCACAGTAATTGGCCGTCCATGGCGCAATCTCACCACAATCACATCGCTTCTCGTGACGCAGCTCGCACCTTTTCCATTCCAATTGTTCGATATCCTGTTCTACACGCGCATTGACACGGGCAAGCGCGGCTAGCTGATGCTCTAGTCCCGAAAGTTCATTCGTTTTATATGCTTCATAGGCCAGGCAGCCTATCTCATATGTATTCTGCTCCCATTCTTTGCGGAGTGATTCAATTTGGGATTGAATCCGATTTAACTCCACCACATTTTGGGCTTTCTCAGATGCCTTGGACGCTCCTTCTTTCATTTTCTGCAAAAAACGATTCATCCTATGGCCCCTCCTTTCCTGTCACACCAAACTTCCATCATTTAAAATTTGAAATAGATCGATTATAAACATAGTATGTTTGTCCCGCATTTACAAGTACATACGAGATTATACTTGTTGGCAGAGAGGTGAATTCACCTCTTCTCGCGAAGTTCAGTATAAACCCTGATAACCTTTAAACAAAGCCATGACAATTGAAACTTGAAATCGTAAAAAACTGATTATTTAATGCACAAATCAATATGAATCGTTAGACGTGTGAATGATCGCACTTCCCTTCCTTGGTTCATATTTCAAAGGGTCTCCCCCTTAATTTAATCTAAGGACAACGTATGCTTATACGTGTAAAAACATGTTTGTGTTGTGCTGTATTCTTCTCTTCTATTTAACATTTCGAATTTCAGGAAGATATGGCCTTTGCGGTGTCAGCATTCTGCTATCATAATAGAAGAGACTGATTGTAACATGAACCCTTCATTCAGCAGCTATAACAGAACTCTACTGGGCTAACTGTTAACTGGCCTTTACTATAAGAAAGGAATTACTCACATGAAGAAAGAAGAACAACGTGCCGCTGTATCCTGGCGGTCGAGGCCCGATGGGGTAACCTCAGCAGCACCTGTCCCGGTTGCAGCTACGGCTGACCAAGCCCGCCTTGCGGCGGCAGTTGAATCCGAGGAAGATGCCTGGTTTTTTCAAGGGCTGGCGAATCAGGGCCTATCGCTGCATGCCTCACAGCGCAGCGCGGTCCTTCACGGCGAAGGACCGCTGCTCTGCCTTGCGGGCGCCGGTTCAGGCAAGACGTCCGTGCTGACGGCACGGGCTGCTTACCTGTTAACCGTGCGCGGAGCTGCGCCAGAGGCGCTGTGGCTGGTCACGTTTACGAACAAAGCCGCAGCAGAGATGCGCTCGCGGCTAGCACGGCTGCCTGGCGTGAACTCGGCCATGGCACGCGGCGTGCAAGCACGAACGTTCCACTCGTTCGCGCTTGCCCTATTGCAGGCGTACGCACCGCCGTTCACGCTGCTCGCGGAAGAGCGTGCGCGCCACGGCTTCATGCGCCGCGTGCTGCGCGAGCTCAGCCTGCACGACACGCTGCAGGCCGAGACGGTGCTTGCCGCGCTGTCCGCGCTGAAGGCGCGCTGCCAGTCCCCTATGGACTGGCGACCGGATGGCAACGCAGAGCGCGACATGCAGCGCGCAATGAAGCGCTTTGAGGACCAGAAGCGCGAACGTGGATTAAAAGATTTCGATGATTTGCTTGTTGACCTCGTCCACCTGTTGGACAGCGATGAAGCACTCGTGGCGAAGCTCCGCCGTCGCTTCCGCTACGTCATGGTCGACGAATTTCAGGATACGACCCCTGTCCAGATTCAACTGCTCCGCCATGTGACTGATGGGCACCGCAACTTGGCTGTGTTCGGGGACGACGATCAGACGATCTATACCTTTAACGGAGCTTGTCATTTATATATGACAGAGTTCCGTACGACATACCCTGATGCGGTACAAGTTACACTCGACATGAATTTTCGATCCAATCCGGCAATTGTCGGATTGGGAAATGCAGTCATCGAACATAATAAAGAACGTTTAGCTAAGACAATGCAGGGCGTAGCGGATCTCCCACTTGGTAGAGCAGGTAACCATGTGGATAACTATTCACCCCCTCTTCGTGCTAATTCTATATCCATGCCGCGTTACCTGCGGCCCGTGGATGGCGAGGAAGAAGCTCAGCTATTGGCAGAGCACATTCAGCAGCTTGTATCGTCAGGTAAGCTGCGATATGCAGATATTGCGATCCTGTATCGGACGGGCCATACAAGCCGTGCATTAGTTGAGCATCTGACGATGAACGGCATCCCGTTTCAGCAGTTAGGTGCTGAACCACTGTTCTATGAACACGCGCTGGTTAAGCCGCTCCTTGATCATCTGCGGCTCGCCCTGAAGCCGCGTGATTTCGATGCGCTCGGCAGCGCAGTTGCTTGTTTGTATGTACCGAAAGATTCTGGCTTGACGTATGTGCAGCAAGCAGATAAAGGTCATGCCAAGAAGTACCCACTGGTGCATCTGGCTACTTGCCCGGGTATTGCCGAGTTCCAGCAAGCTGCGGTCAAACCTCGCATTCGATACATCAAAAAGTTGGCTAATTTGAAGCCACAGATGGCAATACGTGACATGCGCCGTGAATTTTACGATAAATATACAACTGCAATGGCTGGAGAAAAAGCAACAGCCTATCAAGAGACCATTGCCGAGACGTTAGAAGAACTGGAGAGCTCAGCTCAGCGTTTTGACACGGTCGAAGCCTATTTAAAGCATATTGAAGATCTGAGAGAACGCTATGCTGCCGCAGCAGCCTTAAAGCCAGCAAAGGCTCACAAGCGGGCTGCGCAGGCCCCTACAGCTGCTCTTGCAGGCAAGCAGTCCACAGACGAACACGATACCCTTACACTTATGACAATACATCGAGCCAAGGGACTGGAGTTCCCTTGCGTATTTTTAATCGGCATTACGGAGGAATTGCTTCCGCATCGAATATCGCTTCGGGATAAGCCACCCGCAGAGAAGGAACAGTTCTCTTCCATGCAAACCAACACAGTTGGTTCGATCGATTCGACTAGTAGGACTCGTGATGGTAAAGCTGTAAATCCAGTTCACTTGGACAGCACCATCCATTCCATCACAAGCACATCGTCCAGCGCACTTGACGTCAAGCAAACACTGTTAGAAGAAGAACGACGTCTGCTCTATGTCGGCATTACTCGTGCAAGACAGGAGCTCTTCATCAGTTCACCTGTCATCGTACACGGCAAGAAACAGGGGGTCAGTCGGTTCTTGATAGATGCCTGGCGTGGTCCTACACCAAATTCACCTGCACTGCCCGCTAAATGACAGCATAGTGTGAATACGATGGCATAACCTCTGTGCTGCTGCGCTGTTTAAAAAATTAGTAAATAGGGGAAAGTTCATTCTGTATTTTGAAATACCCCCCTGATATCTATTACAATAGAGAGTAGACGCAGAGAAATGCTTTTGAGATAAAGATTTGCATTTATAATCTGCGATAACACGCAAGAAGGAGATTTTACATGTCCAAGTCTGATATGATTCTAAAGCAGTATGAACAAGTAAAGCAGTTGCCCACATTGTATCAGTTGGCATTGGAAGAGCTTGAGACGAAGATTAAGATTATTCAAGCAGAATGGAAGATACGCAATGGATATTCTCCGATTGAGCATACCAAGACCCGACTAAAAGAACCTAACAGCATTTTTAATAAATTGCAGCGCAAAGGTTTACCCCTAACTTTGGACTCTATCGTTAGTAAAATATATGACGTAGCTGGCATGCGTATTGTGTGTGCCTTTGTGAAGGATATTTATTTAATACTAGATCACTTAAAATCACGAGACGATATTCGTGTGGTCGACATTAAAGACTACATTGCCAGTCCAAAGGGAAATGGCTACCAGAGTCTGCATGTAATCGTACAGGTGCCGCTTGTCCTGTTTGACGATGTGCGATGGGTATACATCGAGATTCAACTGCGTACATTGGCGATGGATTTCTGGGCTAGTCTGGAGCACATTATTTATTATAAATTCCAGCAGCAAGTCCCGCAGCATGTCATCAATGAACTCACGGAGGCCGCCAAAGCCGTTGATGAGTTGGATCGCAAGATGCTCGATTTGCGTAAAGAGATATTATCTTATAATCAAGAAGAGTGGATATCGGGGTTGTCCGAGGGCCTGGGCGACGTCTTAAACGACACTAAACCTTATACTCGAGTTGAAGCTGTTAACGTAACTAAACACTCGCCGTCTTAGTTCCCTGAAAGATACACGTACGTATACAGGAAAATATTCCTTCGTATGCATCTGTACAAGTTAAAACATGCTAAGTATTGACGCTAGGTGACGTCATCACCTGACTTTGCTTAGCGTCCCGAATACCATGATGACGTAAGACACTGCCGATCTCAACATCACCAGGCAGCTGTGTAGATAACACGGCACGTCTGTTATCACACTTACACACCATTTAATAGCTGCATGTTGAACAGTAGCTATTAAAATGAGTATGTCGATGTGATAAGTAAGACGGACTGGGCTGCTCTTGCCAAGAATAGGTACTTTCGATTATCAACGATAGGAATTATTCATTCGGTTAAGATGAACAGTCGCATGTTGATTTGCAAACGTCTCTACGTGTCATGGCTTCATAGCGAGTCTGCTGCGGTGCCTTGCGGTTAACTGAAGCAGTCTTAAGAAGAGCTTGTATATGACGTATGGGACTAACTCCCTAACGCCGTATACAGGCTCTTTATGTGTTCGCATATCTTTCACTTTTTCTTGTCCTGCCCTGATTCCACATGCCCTACCAAGCGATCTAGACGACAAATTTGGAAACCATACTCATAGCATGCCGCCGCAACGATAGATAATCGCCTCGATCCTTCCTCGCCCTGTACGCATTGTGTCATCAACACATATAGAAATGACTCATTATCTTGCTGCAGCCGCTCAATTTCGTGGCTGTCCTGCTTCACTTTGTCTTCCATCTTTAACAAAACGTGTTCATGACCCTTGATCAGCAATTCCAGATGAGCGTCAAATAAACGGTCTACACCCTCTTCTCTAAACGACTGGAAATAATGGTTCTCCATCGCTTCCAATACTTCCATTCCTTTATGAAGCGTATACAGCAGTTGCTTGTGCACAACGATATGTCTGGATTCCCGGTACCTGGCCCGTTTCAGCTTTTTGGTTTCTTCTTCAAACAATTTGAATTTATCGCCAAGTGACTTTAAGTTGTCCTCAAGCGCGCCCTTCTCTGCACGGAATGCCGTTTCTTTCATCTCATCAGACACAACTGTTCTTAAGAGCAGCGACATCCTACTAAATGCTGCCTCTAGCTGTTGATTAAATTGGACTTTAGGATTCGGTGGGAAAAATAATATATTTATGACAAACGCCGAACCAATCCCTACCAGAATTTGTGCAAATCTTGCTAATGCAAAATCCCACTGCCCAGATGCCTCCATTACCGCGATGACCGTTACTAAGGTTAGGCCGACCGTTTCTTCCATTTTCATTTTGAGACAAATCATAATAACTAAAATACAGATAATACCGACCACTATAGGGTTGTTGGATATGACCATCCCCGCCAACAATGCTATAGCTGCGCCTAAGGTGTTCGTCTGGAGCTGCTCCAGAAAGTACCGCCATGAACGGTAAATGGAAGGCTGCATCGCAAAGATCGCGGCCACCGCCGCAATGACTGGTGTGTGAAGCTGCAGAATCATCGTGATATAGAGGGCCAGCGTTACCGCAATCCCCGTCTTCAGCACCCGCGCTCCAAATGCCACATGGATTCCTCCTTCTAAAATGAAAAGAACTGAGCAAAATTTGTTAAAAGCTAATGCTATGCCCAGCCTTATCTTACACGCTTCAATACGTTTCATGCAAAAGGATATCTACGCAACTCTCCATCTGCACGATTTCAATACGGTCGTTTGCCGGTCTGGTCGCAGAAAAAAGCCTACAAGCTGTTACACAGCCTGCAAGCTCTCTCATTCAGGATGCTGCTCATCGCTAACTTTCATTTATTAAAATACGTATAACGACCTCGCCCTGCGGACATTTAATCACTAAGGAATTGCTCCAGCGTAGTCTTCTGCTCGTAAATAGCAGTGGCAGTATCCACACCAACATATCGAATATGCCACGGCTCGTACATATAACCTGTAATGGCTTCTCCATCCTCTGGGTAACGAATAATAAAGCCTGCTTCATGCGCGTGTTCTGCCAGCCATTTACCTTCCTTGGAAGCACCAAATACTTGCTCCAATTCATTGCTCACACTTGGGCTTGATACATCAATGGACAATCCTGTCTGATGTTCACTAGTCCCTGGTACAGCACTAACACGTGAAGCATATTCCTGACCCTGTGTATCCACGTAATGACTAAACAAGGATTGCTGACGCTTGTAAGATCGGTATCCGGATACTGCATTCAGCTCGATGTCACTCTCGTTTGCACTGGCGAACAACTGCTCTAACGCCGCTGCCGCTTCCTTACGCATATGACGCTTCTCATGCGCTTCACTAAAGGAGAACTTTACATTGGGTTCCACCAAATCTGCCGGCTCATATCCATCCGGCAGTGAACGCTGTTTGTTTACCACGACATAGATGGATTCTGGATTTGTCACAACAGACTTGCCATCTTTCTCTTCCGTAGTACTCGCCATTGCGGCCTCACTCTTTACGGATGCAAGCTTGTCCACTGGCTCCTCTCCTTTGCTGTCGGCATCTTCTCCTGTCTGAGGCGTCAAAGCAGGATCGACTTGTCCTGAACCTGTCTGAGGTGTCTTTTGTCCTTCCGTAGTGGGGGTAGCTCCGTTGGAGCATCCACTTATCAAAAGGGTCGCACTAAGCGCTGCTATCATACACACGGCGGCTAACCGACGCTGTTTGTTCTGTTTCATTTCTATCATCCTTTCATTCCGCTGCTCTATCTTGTCTATTAGATTGAGACTCTATTATAACGGATTAAAAGAATTAGTTCACAGTCATCATTTTCATAATAGAAATAGATGGCAGATAGAGTGTCCTTTCTGCTCATCTAGTCATGCGAAAAAAAGAGTCTAGCAAGGCAGAACCTGTGCTAGACTCCCTATTCTACGTGGCACTAACCTGCTGTTACGGCTCCGTTGCCTCTTACATTGCGCTCTTGCCCGATGCCAATATCTTCATCAGGCTCGTTATTAAATGCCTCACGGTCAAACTCGCCCTCGCTATTGCCCACCAGAAGCGAGGCTACCGTTGTACCAGTAGCATTAACAGCAGTACGTGCCATATCCACAATGGCGTCAACACCAAGTACTAGGGCAAAGCCCTCTAATGGCAATCCTGCTTGAACCAATACCACCGTCGTTGAAATGGATGCTGGGCCAGGCACACCCGCAACACCGACTGATGCCAGCGTAGCTACTGCGATAATAAGCAAATAGTCCGTGATTCCAAGTTCGATGCCAAATACTTTGGCTACAAACACCGCAACGATAGCCGGATAAAGACCGCCGCATCCGTTCATATTAATCGTAGCTCCGAGTGGAGCCACAAAGCTTGCGACACGTTCGGACACCTTCATCCGCTTGGTGATCACCTCCAGATTGACAGGCAGCGTCGCATAGCTGCTGCGAGTCGTGAAAGCTACCGCAATCGTAGGGTACGCCTTCTTGAAGAAGCGTAGAGGATTCACTCTTGCTACAAATGTCACCAGCAATCCATAAGTGACAACCATATGAATCAAGCAAGCAATAAAGACCGCTGCGATAAACCAAGCTAATTCCTTGAGTGTCTCTAAGCCATACTTAGCAGCCATTGATGTGACTAAACCGAGCACACCGTATGGGGTCAACCTGATAATAATCTTAGTTACGCGGAACATAATATGAGAGAAAGATTGGAAGAAGCTCCTCACCGGCTCTACACGCTCCGGATGACGTCCGCCTTCCCACGTAATGGCGATCGCAATGAAGAAAGCAAATATGATGACAGGTACTACTTTCCCAGTTGCCATCTCATTAACAGGATTCGATGGAACAAGATCAAGCAGTACTTGCTTAAATGTTGGAATCTCACGCGCCTCAAAATCTTTCGCAGCATCCGTGCTTTGTGCGATACCTGCTCCTGGATCAACCACCACAGCAACGCCAATACCGATCGTAGCCGCAATCGCCGTTGTTATTAAGAAGATCGCAATTGTCTTTGTTCCTAGCTTCTTAAGTACGTTAAGATCTTTGACCGAAGTAATACTCGTAATAATCGTCGAGAATACAAGCGGCATGACGACCATTTTAATCAAGCTTACATATATAGAACCGAGAATGCCTACATCCACAGCGTCCTTACCAAATAATGCTCCAATACCAAAACCGAACACCATTGCAAGTAAAACTCGGGTTCCAAAGCCGACCTTCTTCTTCGCCAGCCACCACAATACAACGGTTAAAAGTAACGCTACGCCCCAACTGCCATACACCGAGAGATCTTGAAGCGGTAGCCAAGCTTGATCTTTCATCGACGTTCACCCCGTAATATTTATATAATAATTCCTACCTGTTTAATTGGTATTATAAAAACAAAGGGATGTTATCGTCAACTCCTTTTTTTGCAAATAAACTACTTGAACACTTCTCTTAACCCTCTCGCATCAGACACCCTCTAACATCAGTCCCTTTACTGCTTCCCTACGGCTGAGCGGCATTAGTTCATGCTGTTCCACATAATGTGCTACCCATCCCGGATCTGTTTTCGCATATTCACGCAGAGCCCAGCCAATCGCTTTCTGTATAAAAAATTCCTTTGATTCAACGTGTGCTGCGATCGCCGCTGCTAACAACTCACGGTCTGTCTTGCCTTTATATTTCAGTTGGAATAACAGTGCTGTGCGGTTCAACCACATTTGATCCGAACCTATCCAGCGTCCAGCATAATGACGACAATCATCCGAATAACGACTCATCACGCCCCCTACTGTATGGGAAGCCAATCCGTCCACTGTATCCCACCAGGATTTTGTCAGGATGCAGCGTTCGATTCGATGTATATGTGACAATTCCAGCAGCTTCAATCCTCCTTCTAGAAGTTCCATGGCCACATAAGCCAACTCTCTCTCTTCATATGCCCACAACACCTCAACTGCGGCTAATAAAACATCTGCCGATGCAGGCTTCCCGTAAGTTCGTATGTGCGATCTGAACAATTCCTTACGCTTCGGTTGGGGAATACCAAAAAAGGGAAACTGTCCGCGCATATATTTTGACATCGCTGCCGCTTTCTCTGGATCAGCGTTGGCTTTCATCGCTTGTACAATCGGTTCAATCGGATAATGACTCATGAAAACTTCCTCCCCTTATGATGCTTTGTCATTAGGATAATAGTTTGGTCTCATTATGAACTCTTAACTCTAGTTTACCCGGATCAACTGCATTATTATGTAAAAAGTATTTTACATTTAATCAATGATCTTGTATGATGATGCCACATATGTTGGAACAGTGAAAGTTGGTAGACGATGGAGAATCAAATTAAACGTTTACGAAGATTGCTGAAGTTGTCCCAGGAGGATTTGGCTCAAGCTTGTAATGTATCACGTCAGACGATCAATGCCATTGAAAATAACAAATACGATCCAAGCCTTACACTTGCTTTTCAGCTTGCCCACGTACTGCAGGTTTCTGTCGATGAGCTATTTTTGTACACGAAGCAGCAATCCTAAATCAATATCAACCCTTATTAAGGGATGAAATCATAAAGCCCGTATAATGTCACAAGGCTGCACAGCTCTACTCTCTAGAGCCGTTCAGCCTTCTTGTTAATGTCATATGAAACTATGAAAGCAGAAGCCAAAGCACTGACGGTCAGAATCAACCTTTATACACAGCATCCCTAGCTTTAAACACGGTTCGTGACTTGCCATCCTTCATCACAGCAGACATCGCTGGAATCGCCTCCTGTTCGTATTGGACATCCTTCTTAGAAAAGTTCACAATCACCTGAATGTCCTCACCATACTTGGCGGTTTGCAGCAGCCGGTCCTTCGACAACACCTTAAATTGGGTCATCTCCTTGGTTACGGCTTTGGCATGAAAAGGCGACCATACGTCCAAATAAGTCTTTATCATGTCTTGATGACTTTCCCACTGCTCCTTATCCAAATGGTATAGTGGCGGCACATTATATAACAACTCATAAAGCATACGTTCAGCGGCCTCATCCTTGATCTTCAAGCTGCCCCATTCCCAATGATGCGTGGTAATGACAGAATCGTTGTATACTAACTTAAATAAGGGCAGCGAATAGGTTGGATCTACATAAATACGCTGGTACAGCCCTTTAATCGGCACTTCCTTCGCGTATCGCTCAGGTATTCCGCCCTGTGCCGACCAGTACCCGCCTATATAATAGGGACTACTTTTATTCTCACGCATATCTTTGTCGCTCCACTTGATAACCGGCGTCTCCAAACCGTGTGCGAAAGCAATCACTCGACTGGCGAAGTCATTACCACCCTCCGAACCGATAACCATCCGCTTTTCCTTGGAGATGTACTCCATTCGTGCAAGACGCGCCTGCATATCCTGCTCCTGCGTCGTAATGTTTCCAGGCGTATAGTCGTCATAGATTTCTCCTGTTGCATCACAATCAATAAACCAAGAGTTATACAAAATACCGTCCTGCAAGATACCCTCTAATCGCTGCTTCACGCTGGGAAGTGATAGAGTAGGATTTAGCTTGCGGCCGCGGTTTAGGAAACCACCGATCTTTTTTCCCCGTTTGTTTGTGACGGTTGCCTCGTTATACAGCTTGCTATCGGGAAAATACGCCGTATTCCATTCCTTATTTTCCTTCTCCTGTATCGAGTGATACGAATCATACGGCCCAATCAAATAACCAAGCTTCGCAGACTTCTCTACAAATGCTGGATTCATCAATCCGTTCGCCCAATTCGGAAGACCGATCCAGGCTTGTTTGATGCCTGCCTGATGCATGTCCTCTACCAGCTTGGTCGATTGCTCCTGCCCCCACTCGGATGGATTGGCTAACGCATCACCAAAGACACTCTTCAGCAAGCTCTTATTGAAGGCATACATTTTCTGCTCGCTTAGTTTATCGACACCACCAGCGATCGCTGTCAACATTGTTGCATCTGCTGACCGGAACAGATCTGGTCTGTACAACTGCTTCAGCTTTAACACCTGATTAAGCGCCTTCACCAGGGCACGCTTGTGATAAGCATTAAGTGGCTCTTTCTTCGCCTCCCCTAGCACGCTATTAAGCTCCTGTGATCCGTCTTCCGTATATCGTTCCATAAGCTCTGTAATCCATGCCCAGATCGGGCTGCCCAGCCTTGATTTCATAGCAGACCAATTTACATTCTCATTAGTTAACACTTGGCTATTCCACATATAAATATGCGGTGCCCCATACAGCTTCGCCACTTCCGGGTTCTCCTTGGCTTTCTCCGCAAGTGTCTTCAACCCGTGTGTCTCCTGAATATAACCTCGATACAGCTTGGCTACTGATACAGGGTCATTGGCGGTGACATATAAGCGGAATCCATATTCCTTCTTCGGATTAAGGGTTGGAAATTCGTGTGTAAATGTCAGGTTGATCTTGGGTTCCGTACCAAATGACACCTCGTTGTTGAACGGATTGTCCACTACATAGACAAGCGCGTATTTTTGCATGCCCATCGCCATAAAGTTCATCGAGAACGACTCGCTCCACGTTAACGTCTCTTCTTTCAAGAACTGCCTCCAGTTTGGATCGTTGCTCGGAATTCGCTTTCCTTCCCATAAGGGCAGCAAGTAGTCGTCTGCCTGAATGGTCGGCCATTGAAACTGCTCTGCACCAAGTGATTGAATCTGAATGTCCAGATAATGATCCTTCTTCTCGATTACCACCTTGATTTGCTCCGCAGGATATGTCCATTCCGTCCGACCAGCTTCTTGCTTATATTCGGTAAATTCGCGCTTTTTCAGTGGGACGGATGCTTGCTCCTCCACACCGTCGCTTGTAATAACAATGCCAAGCGTCGCAGGGTCCACCTCGTACGTAAAGTCATGGTATGCGGCCTTCACGGTCTCGGCGATAATCGGAGATACCGCTACCTCCGCTGTCGCCACTCCTTGTCCACTGCAGCCGCTTAACAGGCTGAATGCCATCGCCGCTGATAATATAATCAGTAAAGCTTTATTCATTTTGTGCATGCCTCCTGTATCCTAATTACTGATTGCATGCACTATGTTAGCGGTTCTCTGTTACGCCAATGTGACAGGCAGAGAAAAATAAAATTCGATCTGACCACCTTCTGCTCTAGCACCGTACGCAGCTTGATGCTTCTCCAGAATGGTTTTCACTAACGACAACCCTAATCCAGTCCCGCTTAATTGCTTGCTGCGCGATTGCTCGGCAACACTGAAGGGCTCCCACATCCGTTTCAATTCAGCCTCTGTCCATTCCCCTGTGCGGTTGCGCAGGCGGAAAGTCAGCACTTGATACTCACATGTGACAGCACAGTGAATATAAGAGTCTGTCGCATACTTGATCGCATTCGTAAAGAAATTGTTCAGCACAATCTCAATCTTTGTACGATCTGCCATTACGCTAACCTGTTGAATCCCCTCCGCCAGCTCCAACTCTAGCTCTATACTCCGCTCAGCCATAACGATTTTATATTTATCAACATTCTCTGCGAGAAGCTCCATAAAGTTAAATGAGGTTATCTCATATGTATCAGCCTGAAGTTTTGACAGTTCAAGCAAACGTTCAACGAGTCGTGCCATATCATCCGCTTGCTGCTCAATTACGTCGGTAAAGGTACCATCGTCGAGCCCATCCTTCATTCCCGCGGTGTAAGCCTTCATGAGCGCAAGCGGAGTCTTTAGCTCATGTGAAATATCCGAAATGAACACGCGCAAATTATCATTACGTACTTGCAGTTCCTGATGCGCCCGTTCCAGATTGTCACTCATCCTATTCACACTATCCGCCAAAGCTTCTATCTCGTCCCCTGTATGAATCTTTGCTCGACTGAACTTAAGCTCCGCGATCTGCTCGGCTGTGTCGCGCAATTCAGCAAGCGGTCGCAAGATCCGTCTCGCTGACCATGCGGACAGCAGCAAGGTCAAGACCAGAGCGCTCACGGAGATGTACAGCGTAAAGCGGTTTACGATATGTAACGTCTCGTCGGAGTAAGCTATCGATTCGCCGATGACATAAAGTTCATCATCTTTGTTCATAAACGTAACCAGAAAGCTTGACTTCAGCTTGGTCTGGCTAAATATTTTATGAACCTTCTCCTGCTGTGTAAGCTTGGCCACACTTTCCTCTGTTATCCAGAACTTGCTTAGTCGAATGCCCCTGCGATCAAGTGTCGTGATCACCGCTTCATTCAAGGCATCGATATTCGTCTGAAAAGGAACATGGACAATATCAACTCCATAACGATGTTCCACATGTGGAAGCTCATTCGTCAGCTTGTCTTCGTCTATACGTTCCAGCGTTTCTGTTAGTTGAGCCAGATTTGTCTTTTTTTGATATAAATAGTATTTAGGAAGAAAAAACGTATTAGCCACATAACTAAGTACAAGCACAAGGCCGACGATGAGTGAGAAACGAACAAACAACTTACGGCTCAGCTTATTCATTTGGATGTTCCTTTGGCACTTCCAGACTGTATCCAATACCGCGATGTGTCTTGATCAAGTGTTCTCCAATTTTCTCGCGCAAGCGTCTAATATGGGTGTCTATGGTTCGGTCATCACCAAAGTAGTCAAAGCCCCATACTTGATCAAGCAGGTTCTGACGCGTCAAAATACGGCCTTTATGTTCGATAAACGTCTTCAGCAGCAAAAACTCTTTGTTTGTCGCCTCGATGTCCATTCCGTCCCTGTATATTTTTCGTCCCTGCATATCCACGTTTAAAGGTCCGACACGCACGTCCTCAGCAACTTGCAGCAGCTTCTTAGCCCGCAGCAGCAAAATCCGCGGATCAAATGGCTTACGTACGTAATCGTCCGCCCCTGCTTCAAGTGCCAGCAATTCATCCTCGACTTCTCCCTTAGCCGTCAGAAGCAAAGCCTTGGCATGGCTGTGTGCCTTCATGTGCTTGCACACCTCTATGCCGCTGACCTTCGGCATCATCCAGTCCAGAATGGCCAAATCTATCGCCTCGCTGCAAAGTACATGCAGCGCAGCCTCACCGTCTTCAGCCGTGAAGGTACGAAATCCTTCCCGCTCGAAGTAAGCCTTTATAATATGAAGCATATGTGGTTCATCATCTGCTATTAATACGTTCATTAAGGGTCTCCTTGCCGATATAATCTTTAACTCGTCTAAACGGGTCGTTTTTGTAAGCCACATCACAACATCTTGGCTGTTCTTCCTTCTCTTGTATCGGCCTAGTATGAAATCTGTTATGCAGTACCTTTTGCAGTCTCTTATGCTCTCATTATGATACTAGAAATAAAGTTGAATCCCAAACCAGGTGTAATATCATCAGAAAGTTCTGTGCTGCTATCAACTTGCTTCTCCCTATAACGGAAAAAAGACAGCATCCCATTAACTCTTCCCTTCATGACGTAAGGGAATAACTAATGGGACAACTGTCCTTAACCATATTTTATTTCAATATTACCCCAAAAACCCGACGGTATCATTTCCTTTAAACCAAGTTTGCTTGCGACCTTTGTCTAGCGTTTGCTTCATATCCCGTACAATCTGGTGTAGATCGATTGGTTCCTTGTCATACCAGAGCAGCGCAATCGTTAAGTATACTTCATTTAGCTGGGCAAAGGAAAACGCCTCCGTCAAATCGGCAGCAAGTGCTTCTTCTTCCTCTCCGAGGATGCTCACCAAGCCTAACTGACGCAAATATTGCAAGCGCAGCGTCCTTTCTGGCAGCGGCATCTCATATGCTCGATCAAATCGACCGGCTCGGTTCATCAGCGCCGGATCAATCTTCTCGGGATAGTTTGTCGTGCCAATCAAGAAAATGCCTTCCTTGGACGTAGCACCGTCCAGCGTATTCAGAAAGAAGGAGCGTGCATGCTCTGGCATAGCATCGATATCTTCGATTACAAGCACCATCGGTGCCATCTTAACTGCTTCATTGAACACTTCGTCAATCGAATGACTTGACGTGTGCTCAGTAATTTGCCAATATGCGACAGGGGCACTCACACTTCCTGCGATAGACTTCACCAGCGTTGTCTTGCCATTGCCCGGTCTGCCATACAGCAGGATACCTCGCTTATACGGAACACGATAAGTCGTATAAAAGGAACTGTCGCTGTCGAAGAAGCGATCGATGGATCGGAAAAGCTCTTTTTTGAGCTTGTCGTCCATCACGACATCTTCTCGCTGCACAGATCTTGTAAGACGCTCCGTTTCCCGATCTACCCCATTGTTTGTATCTGTGAATACCGTAATGCTGTTACGCTCGCGCTCTCTGCGCTTAATCTGCGTCTCGTTCATAAAACGCAGCATTGCCTCATCACTGGCGGCAAAGCATACCTTCTCTGAGTCCGTTCCATAATGCATCCACACCGGAATGCGCACAAACGCCACTTCTGATGAGGGATACACATATAATAGATTCTGAATCGAACTGCTAATTTTGTAGCCTGCAGCCACATCTTGTTCGGCAAACCGGCTTCCTTCTTCATAAATGACATCTCGCACACCAAAAAAGTCGTATACCGTTGCAGCAAGTTCCACTTCCGCATTCGTCAACTGCACATCATCATCTAACCGATCCCAAGCTTCTTCCAATCGATTTTCATTTGAAATGATAAGCCACGACTTGCCATAGCGCTCTGAAAGAAATAGCTGGACAGCCTTTACTGCTTGTGCAAAATGTTCATAATCCGTCATGCCTGCTTGAAAGGGTACTAATACTGGCCTATCTAATTTATTAATAATACTCACCTTATGCTCCTTTGAGTGTTGCCAGCGGCTTACAGACGGCTACTACGTCTGCAAGACCTGCACCTACAACGCTATCGATAATTTGTTCTACGTCTTTATATGCTTGCGGTGACTCGTCAATAATGGAATCCAACGTCTTTTGATTAACAACAACCTCTTCTTCTGTTCCGATCCGCAGTGAGGCCGCAAATTCATCCACGGAAACTAACTGCTTGGTTGCACTACGCGAACGAATACGTCCAGCGCCATGACAGATCGAATAATAATTGGCAGCCCCGCCTTCGCGGCCCACCATCAGATAAGAGGCACTACCCATCGATCCAGGTATAAGGGCAGGGTGTCCTGTATCCATATATGGCTTGGGATTATCAGGATGCTGCGGAGGCAGCGATCTTGTCGCTCCTTTGCGATGGACAAACATCCGCTCTCCATCATGCTGTTCCTCCCAAGCATAATTGTGCATTAAGTCATACAAAGTGCGCAACTCCACCTGAGTGCCAAATACGTCACGAAAAGCCTCGCGGACGCCGTAAGCCATCAAATGACGGTTAACTACAGCATAGTTTAAAGCCGAGTACATCAGATGCACGTATGTGTCTGCCGCTGCGTGGCCAAGAGGCGCAAACAAGAGGCGCGGGTCCGGCGTTCCTTTCCCGGATGCACGCATCCAATCCGCTATCGCCTTTGTGCCATGCTGATTAACTGCACCACCCCATGCGCGGGACCCTGAATGCAGCATGACGATCACTTGCCCGTCAAACAGCCCCCACGCTTCCGCCACCTCGCGGTTTCGTTCATCCAGTTCCACCGCCTGCACCTCCGCAAAGTGGTTGCCGCTGCCAAGCGTCCCGAGCTGGCGATGCGCACGATGCCAAGCTGCTTCTGGCATAAGGTCCAGCACCGCCGCATCAAAGTGGAATTTGCTGCATTCCACATGGGTAAAGGAAGTTGTTTTCTTTGGCGTATAAATATCCGGCACATATTTCTTCGGCAGGCCATGCACGCCTTTCGTGAGAATATGCTCCAGTCGAATGTCTGAGAAATGTCCGCGCGCGTGCGTTTCTACTGGCACATATTTCTCCATAGCTCGCATTAGCTTCCGTCGCACCTTCACATCCTTCAACTCATTGCGGTGCATATTCGTCACATGCACCCTCATACCGCAGCCGATATCGTTGCCGATAATTGATGGCGATACGTATCCTTCTGACGCTTTCCATACAGCTGTCGTGCCAATGCAGGTGCCGACGCCCACATGGACGTCTGGCGTATAGCTCATGTACGCTGCGTGAGGGATTAATAGATTGTTATTTGCCATCTCAAACACTTTATTGGGCAGTTCTGCATATAACGCATCACTTGCATACACATGCAGTTTACCAGCTGGCAGATCTACCGTTCGATAATAAGCGGCTTCCTCTTCTGAAGCCTGTTTCCAATACGTATTCATCTTTTAAATCGATCCTTTCCATTCATCCGTTTCTATGTTGATCTTATGTGTCAAGCTGCCATGCAGCTTCCAAAGTCAGTCAGCAGCGGCCTACGCCATATCTCCGAGTCTCATCCCTGTATAGAAAAAACCGCAGACAGAATGGTCTACGGTCTTGTTTTATACGCTGCATCCCCTTCTCTTTCTTTTCGTCTTATTTTGCAACAGCAAGATAAGTTGAAATTGAGCAGGCGGCGAAAATATAAAAAAGCCATAGACCTCCGTCTATGGCTCCTGCATGTACAATTAAGCCTGCGCACAAGTCCGCTGACAGTTACGATACTGACAGGCGCTTGTATCAAGCAGGTCCCTCCACCGAGTAGAGTACCCGTGCTGAAGATTATGCCGTAGAGTCCGACGAAAGACACTTCGTAATATGCAATTGCTGAATTCTGCTATTCGTAATGGTCACCTTCATCGGCCTCCTTTCATGAAAATATGTTTATATATTAGAGGATAGATCCAATCTTTGTCAACCCTCGTCATGCTTTTATTATCGGAGAGGAACTCTCACATCCAGTTCCTTGATATGCTTATACCTGCTTTTATATAGCACTAAACTAAATTTTTGTTGAAGTACACACCTTCTTCACTACATGCACAAAAAAGAGCTACCCGCCCTGCCAAGCGGATAGCCCTTACCAAATACAATTGAGTTTTCACGAGAATGATGAATGAGAATTCTGTTCTATAGTTTCCGTATGCTTCCGCATTCCAGACTTCAAACATTCGTTAATTGTTATTTTTTCTTCAAATTGTCCCAAGCCTTTTGGAAGTCTTCCAGCAGCTTTGCTTTATCCGTCTTCCCTGCGATATAAGCTTGGATTGAATTGCCGAATTCCTGCGTCACACCGTCTGGATATTTGAACCAGTTCCAGCTTAACACTTTATTATCTTGGCTGTACTTGGTTACTTCTGCTGCGATGTCGCCCAGATCCTCAGCAGTTGCTGGGATAGTTGAGAATGCAGGAATAAACTTGAATTCCTTGGCAATATACTGCTTACCGATGTCAGAGCTGACCATCCAGTTTAAGAACGTTTTGGCTTCTTCTTTTACTTTGGAGTTCTTGTTAACGACCCAGTTATTCGGAACGCCTACCAACAGTTTGTCATTCTTAGCTGCATCGTTGTCAATTGGCATCGGCAGCACGCCCAAGTTCAAATCCTTGTTGATGCCGTCGATCTGCACTTGCGTCCAGTTGCCTTGCTGCATCATCGCCGTTTCGCCTTTTGCAAATAAGGTCACCTGTGTATTGTAATCGGTAGTTAACGGATTTTTGTTGCCGTATTTGACGGTCAGGTCAAGCATGTTCGACCAATTCTCGAACTCTTTGCTGCCTGTAATCTTGGTGGAGCCATCATTCAAGCCTTTTATAAACGCATTAGGGTCCTGCTGCTGGGCAAACGCCACATTCAGGTTATGAATACCGAGAATCCACCATTCTTGATAGCCGTTGGAAAACGGAGTAATACCTGCGGCTTGCAGTTTCTTTGCTGCATCTTCCAACTGTGTCAAGGTCTTCGGCAGCTCAGTGATACCAGCCTTGGCAAATAAATCTTTGTTGTAAATGAAACCATAACCTTCAAGGTTCATCGGTTGACCGTACAGCTTTCCTTCCTTGGTCATAGGCTCCTTGGCGAGGGGAATCACATCTTTTACCCATGGCTCAGCAGACAAGTCCTCCAAGTGCTCCATCCATGTTTCCATCTCTTGGAAACCGCCATTGTTAAATATATCAGGCGCATCATTAGAAGCAAACTTCGCTTTCAGCGCCGCACCATAATCTGCACCGCCGCCTACAGTCTGGATGTCCAGCTTAATGTTCGGATGTTCTTTCTCAAATTCGCCCTTCAAGCGATTTAACGCTTCGGCGATCTCTACTTTAAACTGAAAAATCTTCACGGTCTTTACTTCCTTGCTGCCGTTATTCGCGCTTCCATTCGCGCTACTTTCGTCAGATCCTTTGGAGCCACAACCGGCCAGCATAACGGATACTGCCAATAACATCAACAAAGATAATTTCGCAACATGTTTCATCCGTAAGACCTCCCCTTAGTTCTTGCACTTTCCCTATTGCTGCATATTGTTTCTCTACTTTGCTGCTTTATGAGCAGCCCATCTACTTCATAGTCGGCAGCAGGGACTTGTTTCAGACCATTGTGCTGCCTTTTCATTCTTAGAACGAAGCATAGTGCACTTGTTCTGATTCCATTATAATTGCCTCTTGCAAACGGTTGCACCGATGAAATTGACCACTCAGGTGTAAATCATTGACCAAGATACTTTTCACTTTTCCTTGAATACTGGATTCTATATCGACACCCACGCCGCATCTTCTCGTTTACCCTTTGACGGATCCCGCTGTAATCCCTTCAATAATGTACTTTTGCATCGCTAAGAAGAAGATCACAATTGGCAGAATGCCAAGCGTCAATGCTGGCAGAGCTAAATCCCACTGCTTGGTATATTGCCCGAAGAACGAGTAAGTCGCCAGTGGAATGGTCCGCAGTTCTGCGCTCTGCAGCATCAGGGATGGAAGCAAGTAATCGTTCCATATCCAGAGACTGTTCAGGATTACAACGGTGACAAACATTGGTTTCAACAGTGGAAATACAATTTTCCAAAACACCCCATAAGGTGTACAACCGTCTACGACTGCGGCCTCTTCAATTTCCAACGGCACCGACTTCGTGAAGCCGTGAAACAAGAAGATGGACAATGGTGCACCAAAGCCAAGGTAACACATAATAAGTCCCGTGCGGCTATCGGCCAAGTCCAACCAGCCCGCCACCTTCACAAGCGGAATCATAACCGATTGAAATGGGATGACCATCGCTGCAACAAACATCATAAACAAGATCTGATTCGTACGACTATTATGACGTACCATGCGATAAGCTGCCATCGCACTAATTATGGCAATTAACAGAATACTGATCACTGTCACGAGCAGCGAATTCATAAATGCCTCCGGGAACCGAGTTATCTCCCAAGCCCGCTGGTAGTTACTCCATTCGAATGTCGATGGCCAGCTGGCTGCATTAGAAAGCAAATCTCCAAATGACTTTACCGAGTTAGCGAGCAAAAAATAAAACGGAACCAAGAAGATAAGTCCTGCTGCAATCATCAATAGTTCAAGCGCAAAGGTCTTGACGGAATAATCCCGCTTCATCTTCGACATTACACTTCAACCTCCTTGCTCTTCGTGATGCGAACCTGAATGAGCGTAATTAGCGCCACAACAACAAAGAATAAGAGCGCTTTAGCTGTTCCTAAGCCGTAACGGTTATTTTGAAACGCTTCCAAATAGATGTTAAGCGCTACTGATTCCGTAGATTTAAATGGTCCGCCTTTCGTAAGCGACAAGTTCAGATCAAACATCTTAAACGACCAAGAGATCGCAAGGAACAAACATACGGTTACTGCTGGCATGATCAGCGGAATAATGACAGTCCGCAATATTTGAAGCTTAGAGGCACCGTCGATCTCGGCAGCTTCCAGCACATCCTTTGGCACATTGGTCATACCAGCGATGTAGATGACCATCAAGTAACCTGCCGTCTGCCATACAAATACGATAATGATACCCCAAAAAGCCGTCATCTCATCCCCTAGCCAAGGTAGATTAAAGAACGACCACCCCGTTGTTTCCCCGATTGCCGAGAAGCCTTTGACGAAGATAAACTGCCAGATAAAGCCAAGCAGCAAGCCGCCAATGACGTTTGGCATAAAAAATACAGTCCGCAGCGCATTACGCAGCTTTAACGGCTTTGTCAGCACATACGCAAACACAAATCCAAACAGATTCGTTAATACGACCCCAACGACTGTAAATTTAACGGTAAACCAAAATGCAGCAAAATAATCCGATCCATTGGTAAAAATCGCTTTAAAGTTATCAAGACCAACCCATGCTACCGTTCCGGCAACACCGTTCCAGTCCGTAAAGGAGTAGTACATGCCCAGCAAAAACGGAATTCCGACGATAAGAATAAAAAAGAATGTCGCCGGTCCGACGAAAAAGAGTTGTTGTCCAAGCTGTGACCAAGCTTTGCGCGACATCCGCCTCGCCCCTTTTCATGAGAGTATAGTCCAATCGTATAGTTCAGTATCAGAGCTGGCTGCAAGAATGACGTTTAACCTTTCTGACATCATATGATATCCTCATTATGAATCGGGAGCACAAGAGGCAACACCGAATGAGATGAACGGATTGGTGTAAAATATTGACCGGGGGATTAAACATGCGTTGGAATAGTATCCGAACCAAGCTTATCTGCTTCCTGCTTATTGCTACCATCGTGCCGACAATCGCTACGATGGTGATCACATATGTATACAATTCGCACTCGTTACGAGAACGTGCATTGGAAGAAAATCAACGGCTTATTTATCAAGGTAGGCAGAACCTGCTGAATATGCTGGACAACTTGAACAGAAGCTCATTGTCTGTGTACACGGACTTTGAATTTTTCCGTATGCTTGAGCGAGGATACAATGATACACAGATGGAAGCACAGACCTACACGATGCTGCAAAATATCGAGTCTTCGATGCGGGACATATGGCAGGTGTATTTATATCGCAGTGAAGTAAAGCGTTCCACACTAGTTGTGCAGAGTGTACCGCGTCGTCTGTATGATGTGGAGCCTTACGTCACCTCTCTTGGTTATACAGAACAAGGCATCCGTATGCAGCCTACACATATGAGCCATACTTACGGGTTCTCGACATCGCCGTACTTTTTTCCGAGCATCCAGGTCTTCACTATTCATCGGCCTATATATAAGACTCCTTCTACCAAGCAGCTTGGCATGTTATCCATTGATGTGAAGCTTGATGCCATCTCAGCAATCAGCGATCAGCTCTATGTGAAGGACAAAGAACAACTATATATTCTTGACGAAGACGGTTTCGTGGTCTATTCGGACAACCGAGAGCGGCTTGGCCAGCAGGTTCAGGAGCCTTGGATGACACCGGAGCTGCTAAAGCCGGGTAAAAGCGGTCATTTTGAATATGATCAAGCCCTGTACGTGCATGAAAGCATCGACTCACCTATTGCACAATGGACGGTCATCAAGCGGATACCAAATACATACCTGCTCCTGGAAGCCAAGCGGGCTGTTTCGTTTAATATGCTGCTATTAGCGATATCACTGCTCATCATTGTAGCGGCTACTTTATGGGTTACGATTCGTATTACGGAACCGATCCGCCGCTTGATGCGTTATATGAATCAGATCCAGGCCGGAAATCTGAATGTGGACATTCATGTAGGAAGTCAAGACGAGATCGGCGTCATGTCAAAGCGCTTCCGCAGCATGATGGATACGATTAACAATCTTATTTTGCAGGAATATAAGCTGGAACTTGCGAATAAGACGAATCAGCTAAAAGCATTACAAGCACAAATTAATCCGCACTTCATGAATAACGCGCTGCAGTCAATCGGTACATTAGCGCTTCAGCATAATGCGCCGCATATCTATTCGTTGATCGCAGCGTTGGCCAAGATGATGCGCTACAGCATGTTTAATGAGGAAAGCACAGCAACGCTTAGAGCTGAAGTCGAGCATGTACAAGCCTACTTGAAGCTGCAAGGGCAGCGCTTTGAGCATACATTTGACGTTCAAATGGATATTGATCCGACGACACTTCATCTGATTGTGCCCAAGATGACGCTGCAGCCTATCGTTGAGAATTACTTCAAGCATGGCCTTGATCGTACGGTACAAGGAGGCATGCTCCGAATTACGAGCCGATGGTCAGACGAACATACATTAGAACTAATCGTTGAGGACAACGGATTCGGGATCCCAACAGATAAGCTCGAACAATTAAACCGCAGACTTCAAGAGAGCTCAGCCGAGTCTGGCAGCAGAAATCATAGAACTGCTGATTCCATGCAAATGAAAACATTCGAGTTAGAGCCTAGTTTGTCTGCTTTACAGGATGAGAGTAAGACGTTAAACATGGACGGCGTTGGGACTGCGGAAGAAGCCTTGTCAAGAATCGGCTTAATGAATGTCTTGACACGATTGCACATCTTTAGCAGTCAGCATGCAAGTATGCAGCTTGAAGCAGTTGATCCACATGGAGCTAAAGTGAAGATACAGATGAAGGTGGGACAAGAGCTGGATGAAGGCACTAATCGTGGATGATGAAGCACACGTAAGGGCTGCGATACGCCTGCTTGTTGATTGGAAGCAGTACGGTATCAGCCATATAGATGAAGCCTCCGATGGAGAACAGGCCATTGCCTGTATCAAAGAGGCAAAGCCACAGATCATTATAACGGATATGATGATGCCAAATGTAAGCGGCATGAAGCTTATGGAGTGGGTTAGCGCCAATAGTCCCGACAGCAAGCTTATCGCAATCAGCGGACACGGTGATTTCAACCTGGTTCGACATACACTAAAACATGGCGGGATCGATTACATTTTAAAGCCAATCGAGCAGGACGCAGTCAATGAAGCCATAGCCAAGGCGGTTACAGCTTGGATAAAGGATGAGGAAGAGCGCTCAACAAGATACTCGCAGCAGATCCAGATGAATGAGTTCAAGCCAGTCATCACGGAGAAACTGTGGTCAAGTCTGATTGACGACCCAATCGCACAGTCCGCTGTTGTTAGACGCCTGCAGCAGACGTTTGGTTTGGCTGCCGATATTACACAGCTCCGTATGGCACTCGTCTTTGTGGAGTCCACAGATGAGAAATTTAAGCAGAAGTTCGGCAATAACAGCGATCTGCTCTACTTCTCACTTGTAAATATTATGGAGGAGTACGTGAACCGCGGTACGAAACGCGGGGCCGTTTTCCGCCATTGGAACGCACCTGGGGAAATCGTCATTGTGATGTGGCACCAGTCAGATGCGCTTGAAGCGGTGCTGCAGGATATTAATGAAGCGCTGCACATTACGATGCACCGTCGCCTGCACTTTGGCTTGAGCAGCATACATGCGTTCCCAGAGGGTATGCCGCAATGTTATGCGGACACTAAGCGGGCGCTTAATCTGCGCAACCTGCTTCTGCCAGGACGCTATTTACACAATGCGCCCACCGTGGATGTTAAAGCAGAAGAACAACTGTCAGTTTCAGGTGCTGATGCCGCTTCACCAGAGTATACGAAGAGCATTCGTATGGCGGCATACGAAGAAAGCTGGAAACTAGCCGTATTGAGCGGCAGTGCCGAAGAAATCTCGGCAGCCATCAAGCCGTTCATAGCGTCGATCAAGACAGCCAGTTCCATCTCCCCGCGGCAGATTCGCGACTGCTATCGCGAATGGGAGACGATGCGCGCTAATATCGCGCATGAAGCCGTGGGCGACGCTGCAGAGCTGTTGCTGCGGGATAATCCCGCGTTGACTGACCGCGACGCCGCAATCACTGCTGCGCCATTCTCACTTGAAGCGTGGCAGCAGTTGTGGCAGCGGGAACTGACGGTGTTGGCCGATGCCTGCTTTGCACAGCAAGGGCAAGAGCAGCATATCATCTTCGACATCGCCAAATATGTCGAGCAGCACTATCATGAAGAGTTGTCGCTGCAAGATATGGCGACGCGCTTCTATGTCAGCCGCGAGTACATCTCGCGCAAGTTCAAGCAGCAGTTCGGCATCAACTTATCCGACTATCTGACCAGTATACGTACAGAAAAGGCCAAGCTGCTCCTGCTTAATCCTCACCTACGCATCTCGCAGGTGGCCGCCATGGTTGGTATCCAGGATGAAAAATACTTTAGCAAAGTATTTAAAAAACAAGTAGGCGTTTCTCCAAATGAATACCGTAAGAGTAAACAAGTCTAGGCGGAGTCTGCCTAAGCGTTAACTCTTAACTGTTAGTCCGTATGCCAGCCAGACTATATACTCCTGCCACTCTTCCCTGCTGATTGACGTTTGTTGTGGACCTCGTGACAGCAGGGGAAGAGTCCTTATAATGCTTATTGTCCACTATCTGCACCATGTTCTAGTAATAAACGGATCAATTCGATATTGTGACCGTGATTTTCCGCCACCTGAAGGCAGGTATGACCATTGCTGTCCATAAGAACTGTCTTTGCACCATGATGGAGAAGAAGCCGAATAACGTCCAAGTCCCTTTCACCTGCGATAGCGGCATGTAGTGCCGTGTTAGACGGAATATAACTGACTTTAGAATGGGAGAGAGCGTTTACATTTGCGCCTGCTTCAAGCAGCAGCTTCACGACAGCTGCATGTCCAAAGTGCGCAGCATAACCAAGTGGTGTCAATCCCTCTTTATTCTCAGTATTGGCCAAAGAAGGATGCCGTTGAAGTATTACTTGCGCTTGCTCAGCATCACCGGTTTGTGCAGCTTGAAATAAAGATTCGATCATTAAATAACAGCCTCCTAATTATGGGTTGAAGTGTCATCCTAACAATGAATTATCGTTAGTCACTATCCCCCGATACACATCTTCTAACAAGCCGCTAGAATGTTCGGTCATATCCAAATGACTCCCTGTATAAAATAATTAGCTTGCAGCCAGATACATATTGTTTAACCCTAGCTTACTACTTATTTACTGTTGATGAAACATACTTCATGGCATGGCATAAATGAGGGAGAAGCATCGTATGGTGGAATAAAGCGATATCGGAGGCGAGATATTGCTACCTTATTAACCAAATAGTATGCGGCTCTCATAATAGAGGAGGTTGCAAGATGCAGTCAGCATCAGCATGGAAATGGATGAACCTTTTAACCATCGTTGCCGTCATTGCCATCAACGCGCTAGCCAACCTGATCCCATTTAACGGGAAGACGACCGGAGAGATATCAGCTATGTTCCCTGTGCTTATTACTCCAGCTCCCTTCACGTTCAGCATATGGGGATTGATATACGTGATGTTAATCGGGTTTGCAATCTATCAAATATTGCCCGGATCTTCCTCAACGGCCAGCCAGATCGGGCCCTTATCTGTATTAAGCAATCTTTTTAACATCGCTTGGCTGCTCTTGTGGCATTATGCTTACCATCAGGTGTGGCTGTCTTTGATTGCAATGGCAGGACTATTCGTTAGCCTGATCTTTATTTATGCAAATGTACGTAGAAACGAATTATCGACAAAAGGAGGACGCTGGTTCGTAAGACTCCCATTTAGCATTTACTTGGCATGGATCTGTGTGGCTATGATCGTCAATACAGCGGTAGTCCTTTATGATAGAGAATGGAACGGCATGGGGCTCAGCCAAGAAGTATGGACCGTTATTGGGTTAGCAGTAGGTGCTTTACTCGCTTGGCTTGTAGGTGGTCCCAATCGGGATTCGACCTTTGTACTGGTATTCGTCTGGGCATACGTCGGCATAGCGGTCGCCAACCATAGCAATGTTGGCATTTTCTACACCGCCCTTGGCCTTGGTACCCTATTAGCGTTATTTGCCATCACACTCCCATTCCGATCTAAACGCGGCGCAGCATATACGTTATAGCACAAATACAAGCAGCTCCGCTGCTCATGCCTACGATAGACTGACATCAACAGCGCGCTGCTTGCTTTAATTATTAATGGATAACCGAAACATGAACTGCGGATTAGTCGGCATCTCAGAAACTCATTCTGCGAATCAGCCTGTCTGCAAGCCACAATATCGGCCAGGACATAACCGCCATCGAGCCTGCCAGTAAAATATATTCCCATTCGATATCATACAGTAGAAACCAGTCTCTACCCGCTGGAACCACAAAGGCAGCAACAAATAACAACAGCATTCCTAGCACAATTAATAATCGCTGGCCGTTTAACGGCGATGCGACTCTTGCCAGCACAACCAAACTCGATCCACCCAGTACAATCGTGGACAAGGTGCGGCATTGTTTTAGCGGCAACCCCGCATAGTGAGCGATAATAAAGATAAGCAGTGTCAAGACGCCCAGCACGACTCCATTTGGAATGGATGCCTGCAATACCCTTTTAAGAAAGCCTTTGTTTACTCGCTCCTTGTTGGGACCAAGCGCCAAGAAGAAGGCGGGTATCCCAATAGCAACGGAACCAAGCAGCGTCAATTGAATCGGGACAATAGGGAATGGAAGCAGCAGCAGACAAAAAACGATCGACAATATCGTGGAGTAAGTTGTCTTTGACAGAAATAGCTCAGAAACGCGTTCCAAGTTGTTAATCAATCTTCTGCCCTCCGCTACAATCTTGGGCAGCGCACTGAAATTTGACTGCAGCAGCACGAGCTGAGCAACAGCCTTGGTGGCATCTGCTCCATTGGCCATCGCAATGCCGCAGTCCGCCTCCTTCAGTGCCAGCACATCATTCACACCGTCGCCTGTCATGGCCACGGTATGTCCATTGGATTGCAGCGCCATTACCATCTCTTTCTTCTGATGCGGCGTTACGCGCCCAAATACCGTGTAATCCTTAAGTATCTTGGCAAGCTCATCACGTGCCTCAGGTAATGTTCTTGCATCGATGTATTTGTCTGCCCTTGCCACACCTGCACGCGCAGCAACCGCTGAGACAGTCACGGGGTTGTCCCCTGAAATAATTTTGATCTCGACGCCTTCGCGATTAAAATAGTCCAGCGCTTCAGGCGCATCCTCTCTAATGATATCCTCAATAAACAACAGTGCTTCTTGATTCACATCTGTCGTCTGCCAATCCTCCAGGCTTACATCGCCCAAACGTCCAAGCAGTAACACTCTACGCCCCTGGGAAGCAGCGGCTTCCACTTGATCCTGAATAGAAGCGTAACGGTCTCCCAGCAGGACCTCTGGTGCGCCTAGTAACCAGCCTCCGACTTTCTCAAATGAGACCGCCATCCATTTTTTATCGGAAGAGAAGGGAATCCGCCTCTCGATCACAAACTCTGATGGTTGCGGGTATTGCGCCATAATGGCTTCCTGGGTCGGATTAATACTGGGAAAAGCATGTGCAATTCCCGACAATACTTTATCCAGCATCTGTGTCCCGCTGCTGCTCAATGGCACAATGTCCGTCAGTTTCAGGTCTCCTACCGTAATCGTCCCTGTCTTATCCAGACATAACATATCAACTCTTGCAAGCACCTCAGTAGCGGGAAGCTCCTGCACGAGCGCCTTCCATTTGGCGAGACGGATAATCGCTACCACAAACGTAGCACTTGTAAGGAGCACCATACCTTCCGGTACCATCCCAATAATGCCGCTGACAGCGCCAAGTATCGCCTCCTGCCAGCTCTTTCCTGTAAACCACAATTGAGTAATGACCAGCATCAATCCTACAGGAACCACGATGCGAATAATGACTTTAAATATCCGGTTAACAGCCGTCTGCAGTTCCGAGTTGATCAGCTTGAATTTCTTCGCTTCCTCGGCCAACTTGGCTGCATAAGTGGCTCCACCAACGCTGCTTACTTTGGCATACCCACTGCCAGCCGTTACGTAGCTTCCTGATAAGATGTTTGCGCCACCACTTTTATTTACCGTATCTGCTTCACCAGTCAGCATCGATTCGTCAACTTCCAAATCACTGCCCGGAAGCACTTCGGCATCAGCCGCAATCTTGGAACCTGGCGTCAGCACAATGATGTCATCCAACACGATTTCCTCAAGATCTATATGAACAGGAGCCCCGTCTCTTAAGACCGTAACATACGCTGCATTCAGCACAGACAACTTCTCAAGGATCCGTTTAGCACGAACCTCTTGGATGACACCAATTAAGGTGTTGGTAATAATAACACCGGCAAACAACGCATTCCTTGGTGAGCCTGCGATAATTACCGCAAGCGCCAGCACCGCATTTAAAAGATTAAAGCTGGTAAACAGATTTGCACGTAATATTTGTCCAAATGTCCGCGATGGGGCTTTTGGCAGCTTATTGACTTGCCCCTGCTCCATTCTGAAGCGTACTTCGTCCGCCGTTAATCCGATCATAACGGTCTCTCGCCTGTCAGCATCTTTGTTTTCATTTGTGAAAATTGCAGGTGCGTGGATCTGTCGGTCTTTTTGTATCCCTACTGCACGATGCTGCTGCTTCTCTTCTTTCATGAATAAGTACCTCATGTCTTTCGATAATCAATATCCCGCCTTTGCCTTAACAACAAACACGACTAGATACATCCGTCATTTACATACGTTTAACTACATTAAAAGTAACACAACTGCAAAAATGGTACTAATATCATCATGCACTCCCCATTTTCTTTTCATGCGAATAAACGAAAGCTCCTTTAGCAAAAAACAAAAAAAGACTACCTTCCCCATGAATTGCCCCTTACAACAGCAGGTTGTTATTGTTACACCTGACTACTGTATGAAGTGCAGCTCACCTATCAAGGCAGTCTGATTATTTGGTTATTTTGCATGCAGAGTCGTATTTTGTCCCAGCGAGTTTACATGCTTCCCCTCAGTCAATAACACCTTTCGTCCCCAAGTTCCACCTAGAATGAATAGACATACTCCGAGCAGGCCTGTAACACCCCAAGTCTGGACCCACGAAGGAGCTGGTGTCAACCATTCGAATACTAACCCCCCCGTTATAGGGCCAAGAAAGGCCGCAAAGCCAGTGATGGCAGAATACATGGCGATAAACATTGGTCTTTCACTTTTCGGGGTATCCCCAATAATAAAATTAAACGCCATCTGATTAAAACCACCCGTCCCAATTCCTACCAAAGCATGGGCAACAAACAGACCAACAAGCGTAGGCATAACAGCAATTAACGACCAGGACAGACACGACAGCGCAATGACCGGTAACGTGCATAACAGCAAAAACTTGTTATTATACTTAGCGTTCAGGTTTCCCCAGACATACAAACTCGCCATAGACATTAAGGTTTGAACGACGGTGATGATTGACACCATATTGTATGGTAGGTGAAGCAACTCCAGCATCATATAAGAGTAAAATGGAAGAATCATATTCTGCACAAACAGCCATGCGGCCAGAAACATGACCGCTCTAATAAATTGTTTATCACGCAAAGGCTTACGGATCATCGGCCCTAACTGGGTCTCATTCGATTTGCTTAGCGGCAAATTGGGATAGATCATAAACATAACGATATCCCATACGTTAAACACAAAGATGACGATAAATAAAATGTGAAACCCTGTGCCTCCTGGATAAGCATTTAGGATCTGCCCACCTATAAATAAGGCCAGACTGCCAACTGCACTTACAATTGTATTACGAATCCCAAAGTATCGGCCCCTGACAGGTGCAGGAACGATATCCCCCATCATATTGGTCCAAATAATACCGGCACCGGCGTTAGCTAGAAAAGCAACCGTGTACATCACGATATAACTTATCACCCATACGTCCTTATCAAATAAAAACGGAATTAGCCCTGTTGCTCCCCAGAGCAAACGATGCACAGCTACAAGACCAACCATCGTCCACTTTGGATAAGTTAACTTCTGCAATAAGAATGCAATCCCTAACTGCGCAATGTTTACGAATGTCGTAATCGCCAAGACAAATCCAATCTGACTCGAAGTAGCTCCTAAGTACAGCAAATATCCGGTTAGAAAAGGACCTCCTAGCAGCGTTAAGGAAATAACCGCCGGAATCCCTTCAATCGTGGAAATCCACAAAGCTTTACGACTTTCAGAGAACTTGCGACGCTGTCTGAACATGGAGGTAAGAATGACCATGCACTCCCTTTATTAATAGACTTAGGTATGCTAACCATGGTGCTAGCCTTTTGATTAAGGCCATTCTAACCCTATGTCTATCGCAAATCCATCGCCTTATCGATATGATTATCTCTTGATCAAGCTCAATCTAATATCAGTTGCAGGCTCAAGTTAAAGCTTGTCGCATCGTACACTCTGAACATAGTATTGGAATTCCTCTAACTATTAATTAAGGCATCTCATTTTCTCCTTGCTTGACCATCTATCTTTGATTTTACAATGGGCACCCGCCGTGATTCCTGCCGCTCTTCATGAATAGGATATCCATTAGCAGATTGATGCAAGAAAGGTGGGGCTGACGTCGAAGTGGCAGGTAACCTCAATCAGCTTCATTTATTCGGCAGCTCAGTGCCCTCCATCTATCTGTAGTTCTCCGTTCGCAACTAGAAGCGCTAATTGATTACAGCAAGGAAGCAGCATAACAGCTCCCATGCTTATACCTATTACCAAGCGCAACACGACTTTTAATGATCTTAGCTGTCCCAGCATTTGTCCATGCCTTCTTCATGTCCATATCTACAACAACAAATATGATGATTTATGGCTGACAACGGAATTGGTGTGCCTATCTATCTCATACAAGAGCTTAACCAACGATTACTTGTATCACCCAACAATACGTCCGATTCATGATGAAGTGCCAAGCACTGAGGGGTCCCATATGTTAAGGAAAAGGTGATTATATGATTATGCTTTACGGTATTCACCTTGGAGAGCATGCCGTAAAAAGCCGCAATGTCCACTAAAGCGACGGCCTAAAGCAAAAAACAGAAGAAAAAAACTACACACATGCAAGCCATCACAATCTCAGCATCGTTGCCATCGCTGTAATGTGGACGTCGTCTCAGGAACTCGTACGCTATTCCATAAGGAAGAAATTTCTTAATGTCTTATTTATCAGCGCACACTTACTGCTAATTCAAGACACCTCCGTTGCTTCTGTCATATCCTATGCGGTCAAAAACAAAGGGGCCTCCACCCTATCTGCCGTGCTGGAAATAAGTCCGAATGGAATTGACTTTACAGAAGATGCTGTGGCCACGGTAGATGCTGGTGCGCTAAAGGTGATTGTGCTTAATCGTTTTTTTGCGATGGACACGAATTTGATTGACCGCTGCTCATACTGAGCGGGCAGCGGTAGATGTGTATTATCAAGATCAGACATTAGGTATATCGAGGGAGGGTCATTAACAAGTGCCTAACTATAATGTGTTTCAAACCGATCCCAACAATTTAAAAACTCTAATATTCGGATCGGATTCGTTAGGTAATCCAACTTCACTAACTACTGATTCCAGCGGTCATTTATTAACTGTACCTATCGATGGAACTATCTCAAACGTCCTGGGTGCTACCATTACGGCTGGTACATTAACTTCAGCCGGGACGATTACCAACATCCTGAACGGCACCATTTCAAGCGTGCTCGGCGCTACTATCACCGCCGGTAACCTGACTTCGGCCGGGACCATCACGAACATCCTTGACGGTACCATTTCCAGTGTACTCGGCGCTACTATCACCGCTGGTAACCTGACTTCGGCCGGGACCATCACGAACATCCTTGACGGTACCATTTCCAGTGTACTCGGCGCTACTATCAC